>NZ_CP162490.1:535000-1735537 GCF_041245805.1 Xanthomonas sp. DAR 34887 | reverse complement strand
GACCTCGCCGGTGCCGGCGATCTGGCTGCCGTAGCTGGCCGAGTGCTCGTTGGAGAACACCACCTGGCCCGCGTCCTGCAGCAGCGCGGCGAACACCAGGATCGCCGAGTTCACCGCGGTCACCGGGATATGCCCGTTCCACGCGCCCTGCCGGTTCAGTTCGAACAGTTCCGGCGCCAGCGCGCGGCCGATGTTCAAGGTCGGCAGCGCGGTACGCTCGGCGCAGGCGCGGATCAGTTGCGAGCCGCCGATCCAGGCCACGGTCTGCTCCACGCCGGCGGCGCGCAGCGCCTCGATGCTGACCAGCGAGTCCTTGCCGCCGCCGATCGCGACCAGCGCGTGCGCGCGCAGGCCCAGCGCCGCCGCGCCCTGCGCATCCGCCGCTGCGTTCGCGGGAAAGCGGATCTTCCCGTGCAGGTCCAGGCCGTTGCGGTAGGCGAACTCGCCCAGCCCATGCAGGTACACGGTCTCCAGCAGCGCAGCGGTCTCGGCGTCGATCGCGTAGTCGTCGATGGCGATCTGCGGCGGCACCGCGGCCTTGTAGTAACTGACCCCGGCGATCAGATGCAGCAGCCGCAGCGCGCGCTGCACCGCCTGCGCACGCGCCGCGTCCAGCACGAACGGCGCGCCGGGTACGGTGATCGTCTCCACCAGCTCCGGGCCCTGGTCGAAGGCATAGACCAGGCGCGCCACGCCGCTGTCGGCGTCGAACGCGCAGCGCACGAAGCGGAAGGTGGTGATCTGCTGTTTGTCGAAAACGGTCATGAACTACCTGCAAGCGCGCGCGTGCGACGCAAGTAGCGCCGGCACAGGAAGAATTCGATCAGGGAAAACGGCAGCGCCGCCCACAGCCACGGCAGACAGCCCAACAGGAACGCAAACGGAAACCAGACCCAAGGGCTCGCGCCCGCCTGCGAGGCATCGCCCGAAGCCGCGAACGCCACCGCGAGGTACAGCGCCAGCAACGGGAGATAGCCGCCAGCGGCCAGCAGCAGCGTGCGCAACGCCAGCATGCCAGCACGCCGGGTTGGTCGTCGCCCCTGCCAGCGCCCAGTCAACCACGCGCCCGCGCCGGCCGCGATCAAGGCCGGCAGCGCCCACTTGAGGCTGTCGGTCCACGGCAGCATGGTGCCGGACTGGTCGGCCGCGGTAGCCAGGATCATCGCCGCGGCGCCGGCGACGATGCTGAGCGCGACGAACTCAGGCAGTGGGGCCATCGATCACCTCCTCCCGCGGCAGCTCGCGCTGGTTGTAGGTGCTGGCCATCGCGTAGCCGTAGGCGCCGGCATCGGCGATCAGCAGCACGTCGTCGGCCGCGGTGGCGGCGGGCAGGCGCCGGCGCTTGCCGAACACGTCGCTGGATTCGCAGATCGGCCCGACCACGTCGAACACCGCGTCGGCCTCGTGCCCGAGCCGGCTCAGGTTGGCCACGTCGTGCCAGGCGTCGTACAGCGCCGGGCGGATCAGCGCGTTCATGCCCGCATCCAGGCCGACCCGGCGAATGCCGTCCTTCTCGACCACCTGGGTGGCGCGGCTCAGCAGCACGCCGCATTCGGCGACCAGGTAGCGGCCCGGCTCGATCGCCAGGCGGAACGCCGGATGCACGGATTTGGCCTCGGCCAGGCCCTGCGCCCAGGTCTGCAGGTCGAACGGCTCGTCATCGGCGCTGTACGGAATCGGCAGGCCGCCGCCGATGTCGATGACCTCCACGCTGCCGATGCGGCGCGCGAAACCGGCCAGTTCGTCGCACATGCGCCGCCAGTGCTGCGCGGTCTCCACGCCGCTGCCCAGGTGCGCGTGCAGGCCGACGATGCGGATGTCCAGCGCGCGCGCGGCTTCGATGAACTCGTCCACCCGCGTCGCCGACAGGCCGAACTTGGAAGCCTTGCCGCCGGTATTGACCTTCTCGTGGTGGCCGTCGCCATGGCCCAGGTCGATGCGCAGCCACAGGCTGCGGCCGCGGAACAGCTCCGGCCAGCGCTGCAGCAGTTCGACGTTGTCCACGGTGACGGTCACGCCCAGCGCGAACGCGGCTTCGTACTCGGCCTTGGGCGCGAAGCTGGGGGTGAACAGCACGCGCCGCGGCGACAGCTCCGGCAAGGTGTCGAACACCCGGCGCAGTTCGCCGTGCGACACGCATTCCAGGCCGAAATCCTCGGCGACCAGCGCCTCGAGGATCGCCGGATGCGAATTGGCCTTGATCGCGTAGTAGCGCTGGTCGATCGGCGCGATCGCCTTGAGCGCGCGGGCGCGCTCGCGCAGCGTCGGCAGGTGGTAGACGTAGCGCGGCGTACCAGCGTCGGCCAGGCGCAGCAGGTGCTCGCGCTCGGCGTGCCACCACGGCGTGGGCCGCGTGCGCACGCTGCCGGTGATCTCGCGCCAACGCGGACCGAACACCTCGGTCTCCTCCACCGGCATCGCGCCGCTGTCGATCAGCTCGGCATGCAGGATCGGCAACAGGCCGTCGGCGTCGGCCTCGTCGATGACGAAGGTCAGGTTCAGGTCGTTGGACGACTGCGAGATCATGTGCACGCGCTCCTTGCCGAACGTGGCCCACACGTCCGAGAGCTTGTGCAGCAGCGAGCGCATGCCGCGCCCGACCAGGGTGATCGCCGCGCACGGCACGATGATCTTGACCCGGCAGATTTCCGCCAGGTCGGCCGACAGCGCCGCCAGCACGTCGGTGTTGACCAGGTTCTCGCTCGGGTCCAGCGACACGGTGACGTTGGTCTCGGCCGAACCGATCAGGTCCACCGACAGGCCGTGCTTGGCGAAACGCGCGAATACGTCGGCCAGGAAGCCGACCTGCTGCCACATGCCGATGCCTTCCATCGACACCAGCACGATGCCGTTGCGGCGGCTGATCGCCTTGACCCCGGGCACGGTGCGCGCGTTGCCGTCGATGCTGGTGCCGGGCAGCTCGGGGCGCTCGGTGTCCAGGATCGCCATCGGCACGCCGCCGTCGCGGCACGGCTTGATCGAGCGCGGGTGCAGCACCTTGGCGCCGGTGGTGGCGATTTCCTGCGCTTCGTAATAGTCCAGCCGGGTCAGCAGGCGCGCATCCGGCACCTCGCGCGGATTGGCGCTGAACATGCCCGGCACGTCGGTCCAGATCTCCACGCGGCTGGCGCCGAGCAGCGCGCCGAAGTACGCCGCCGAGGTGTCAGAGCCGCCGCGACCGAGGATCGCGGTGCCGCCGTCCTGGTGCCGCGAAATGAAGCCCTGGGTGATCAGCATCCGCGCCGGCTGGGCGACGAAGCGTTCGCG
The DNA here is from genome assembly GCF_041245805.1 of Xanthomonas sp. DAR 34887. NCBI lineage: Bacteria > Pseudomonadati > Pseudomonadota > Gammaproteobacteria > Lysobacterales > Lysobacteraceae > Xanthomonas > Xanthomonas tesorieronis. The sequence goes on along the minus strand of NZ_CP162490.1, from coordinate 1,732,270 downwards.
CCAGGCGCTGTCGGACTGCCATTGGCACGACACCGACAGGCGCTTGGACCACTCGCTCTGGTTCGGCTGCGGCGGCAGCGCGTCCAGCCACTGGCGCGCGTCCATCCAGCTGAAATCCAGGCCGCTGGCGCGCAGATAGGCCGCGCCCAGCGTCGAGGACAACAACTCGCCCTGACCCAGCACCTCGGCCTGCCAGTCCAGCGTGCGGCTCGCCGCGCGCGGGTCGTCGAGCAATCCGCGCAGCGCCGCCAGGCGCTCGCCGAGCACGCTGTCCGCATCCAGTTCCAGTTCGCCCAGGAACTCGCGGTGGCGCTGCTCCAGCGCGGCGACCCGCTGCGCGCTGTCGGCGCTGCCGTCGGCGATCGCGGTCAGCTCGTTGGTCACCCCCGACAGCGCCGACACCACCACCAGCACACGCGCGCCGGTCTCGTCGGCGCGTTTTTTCGCCAGCTTCCCAATCGTGTCCCAGCGATGACGACGCGACACCGAGGTGCCGCCGAACTTGAGGACGATCCAACGATCGACGTGGGGGGAAGAGGACATTTCGTTGTGGGGTCTGGTGGAGGGAAAGAGGCCCGGAACGCCGGGCGGAACCTGCGATTCTATGCCAAGCGCAGCACGCCTGCGCTCGCCTGGCCAAGCCCGCGCTGCGCCGGCACCGCAGCGCGCGCAGGCCGCGGTTGCTAAGCTGCGCGCCCCCACCGTCAAGTGCCCCCGCCATGACCACGCGCCGTTTCCTGCAACTGGATGTGTTCTCCCCGCGCCCCGGCGCCGGCAACCCGCTGGCGGTGGTGCTGGATGCGCAGGGCCTGGACGCGGCGGCGATGCAGGCGATCGCGCGCTGGACGCGGCTGCCGGAGACCACCTTCGTGTTTCCGCCCACGCAACCCGGCGCCAGCTACGGCATCCGCATGTTCAGTCCGCAGAAGGAAGTGCCGTTCGCCGGCCATCCCAGCGTCGGCACCGCGCACGCGGTGCTGGAAGCAGGCATCGCCGCGCCCCAGGACGGCGTGCTGATCCAGGAAGGCATCGCTGGGTTGCTGCCGTTGCGCGTGGATGCGGACGGCGGCGTACGCAGCATCGCCATCCGCACCCCGCGCGCGCAGGTCGCGGAGATCGCCGAGGCCGCCGATCCGCGCCTGGCCGCGGCGCTGGCCGGCTGGACGCCCGGCGTGCAACCGCCAGTGCGCATGGACGGCGGCCGCTGCTGGTGGCTGGTCGAACTCGCCGACGAGGCCGCGTTGCGCGGCCTGACGCCGGACTGGGACGCGATCGCCGCGCTGGCCGAAAGCACCGCCAGCATGGGCGTGTTCGCCTATGCGCGGTCGGACGCTCAGGCGTACCAGCTGGCAGTGCGCGCGTTCGTCGGCAATGGCCGCCGCTTCGAGGATGCCGCGTCCGGCGCGGCCAACGCCGTGCTCGCCGCATGGTTGGATCAGCGCAACGCCCTGCCCGGCCGCGAGGGCCGTTACGTGGTCAGTCAGGGCCGCGAGGTCGGCCACGATGCCTTGCTGACCCTGAGCGTGGACAGCGCCGGCGAGGTCTGGTCGGGCGGCCAGGTACAGACTGTGATCGACGGGCGCATCGACTGGCGTTGAAGGTCAGATCGACAGCGGCTGTCTGCAGCGGCCGGAACGGACGGCCTGACGACTCGCTGTCGGCCGCCAGCGCCGTGGCGCTGGAGGCCGAGGTCCATGGACGCCTCGGCGAGGCGTCCGCATCGTTCAGTCGGGCAGCACGTCCACGCGCACGCGGATGCGGTCGCCCGGACGTTCCGCGCTACGCGTGTGGTAGTAGCGGCCGCCGTATTCGTAGGTCACGTCGTAGCCGTCCACCCGGTCGTAGCTGTCGTTGCGATAGGCGACCGGTTCGCAGACGCTGACCGAACCGGTCTGCACCGTGGTCCGCGCATTGCTGTCGTAGATCGAACGCCCGGCCAGGCCGCCGACCATGGTGCCGACCGCGGTGCCGACGAAACGGCCGCTGCCGCCGCCGACGCGGCTGCCCAGCAACGCGCCAGCGATGCCGCCGACCACGGTGGCCGCGCTGCGCCCGCCATCGGTGCCGCGGTAGCCATCGTTGTAATAGCCGCCGCCGTAGCCGTTCTCCACATAGCTGCCGGAAGCAGGACGTTCGTAGCAGCGCTCGGTGGTCTCGCGCGGGCCGCGCACATGCACCAAGATCGGATCGGCGCGGACGACGCGCGCGTACTCGTAGCTACCGCTGCTCGGGTAGCCGCGGTCGCGGTAGTCGTCGTAGCGGCCATAGTCCTGCGCAGCGGCGGAGCCGACCACGCTCACGGCGAGCGCGGCGGTCAGAAGACGGGTCGAGAACTTGTTCATGTCGAAGATTCCAGGCGCGTGGATCGCGCAACCGCATGCTCGGTCTGTTCCGGTGAAACGACACTGAATTGGGCCCGTTCCGTGGCGACTGTTTAGCGTCGCGACAGCTGTTGCCGCAGCATCGGGCTGCGCGCATCGGGGCTGGAACCGCTCCATGCAACGACGAACGGCCAGACCGCGCGCGCCGCAGCCGGCGCGGCCTGACCGCCGTTTTAGAGAAAAGGCCTGGCGGTTCGCACCAGGCCCGACGCTCAACCCAGTTCCGCTTCCAGGCTGATCGGCACGGCGCTCAGCGCCTTGGACACCGGGCAGTTCTGCTTGGCGTCGTCGGCCAGCGCGCGGAACTGCGTCGCCTCGATGTTCGGCACCACGGCCTTGACCTTGAGCCGGATCTGCGACAACTGCGGACCGCCTTCCATCGACAGATCGACCTCGGCGCGGGTGTCCAGCGTGGTCGGCGGGAAGCCCGCCTCGCTGAGCTTGGCCGACAGCGCCATGGTGAAGCAGCCGGCGTGCGCGGCGGCGATCAGTTCTTCCGGATTGGTGCCCTTCTCCTCGCCGAAGCGGCTGCTGAAGGCATAGCGGGTGTTGTCCAGCAGACCGCTCTGCGGCGTGCTCAGCTGACCCTTGCCGCTCTTCAGATCGCCTTCCCAATGCGCGGTGGCGTGACGCGAAATGCCCATGCGGTACTCCCGTGGTGAATGAAGCGGACACGATAGGGCAGCAGGCGTTACGCCCTTGTGCGGCGCAGTACATCGCGCGGGCGGCGCGCATCGGGACGCCGCTGGTCGTTCCCGCGGCGCACCGCTGCGCCTCGGCGGCAGCGACTGCGTCAGTTCCGGAGGTGTGCGCTCGGCACGAATATCGGAATCAGCCGGCCACGCGGTGAGGGAATCGCAATCCGCCGGACTGGTCCGGCAACGGCCTGCGCACTCGCCCAGCACTGCCGCCATCCGCGGCGAGACCGTCGCGATAGCCCGTTCGCGCGCACCACGAACGCTTCAACGCTGCGCCGGGCGGCAGCGCGCCGCGGTTTTTCCCGGTCCAAATGCGCCCTGGTGGCGCCAAAAAACCCGGCATGGGGCTTTTTCCGCGTCTTTTTGCGGTTTGCCTATTGGCGCGGCGTAGCACATGCCCTACATTTCGCCATGCCGACGGGGTCGGCGCGACCCAACCACCTATCGTTTACGGAATCAGGACATCATGGCAAAGACCGCGAAAAAGGCTGCCCCGAAAAAGGCAGCGAAGAAAGTAGCCACCAAGACCGCCGCCAAGCCGGCCGCTCCCAAGCCGATCAAGGAAGCGCTGAGCAAGTCCGCGCTGGTCGCCCACATCGCCGAAGCCAGCGGCGTCGTCGCCAAGGACGTGCGCGCGGTGATGGCCTCGCTCGAGCACGCCGTGGCCGGCTCGGTCAGCAAGAAGGGCGCCGGTTCGTTCACCCTGCCGGGCCTGCTCAAGATCACCGCCGTCAGCGTGCCGGCCAAGCCGAAGCGCAAGGGCATCAACCCGTTCACCAAGGAAGAGCAGTGGTTCGCCGCCAAGCCGGCCACCACCAAGCTCAAGGTGCGCCCGCTGAAGAAGCTCAAGGACGCCGCGCTCTGAGCAGCGTCGCCTGATCCAGGCACGTACACCTGACGAGACGGCCCTGCCGTCTCGTTTTTTTTGCGCGCGCCGCTGCCCGCAGCGGGATTGACAGGCCGCTAAGGCGCTGCCCGCTATACCTGCGGCTCAACCCGACAGGAATGCGTGCATGAAGCTACAGGGCTTTCTCGACCAACTGCTGCAATCGGCGCAGGGCGCCGCCGGACAGGCCATGGCCAAGACCGGTACGCCCGCCTCCGCGGGATCGCCCGCCAACAGCGGCGGCCTCGGCGGCATGCTCAACGCCGACTTCGGCAAGGGCGCCCTGAGCGGCGGCGCGCTCGGCCTGCTGCTCGGCAAGAACCGCACCACGCGCAAGCTGGCGACCTACGGCGGCCTGGCCGCGCTCGGGGTCATGGCCTATCGCGCCTACGGCGACTACAAGCGCCAGCAACTCGGTGCCGCCGCGCCCGATCCGCAAACCCTGGATCGGTTGCCGCCGCTGGAAGTGGAACAGCACAGCCAGGCGATCCTGCGCGCACTGGTCGCCGCGGCCAAGGCCGACGGCCACATCGACACCCGCGAACGCGAACTGATCGAAGGCGAGTTCACCCGCCTCAACGGCGACGAGGACGTGCAGCGCTGGTTGCATGCCGAGCTGGAGAAGCCGCTGGACCCTGCCGAGGTGGCGCAGGCCGCCGCGACGCCGGAGATCGCCTCGGAGATGTACCTGGCCAGCCTGCTCGCCGCCGACGAGCAGAGCTTCATGGAACGCAGCTACCTGGACGAACTGGCGCGCCAGCTCGGCATCGACGAGGCGCTGAAGCAGCAGTTGCAGAAGCAGGCCGCCGCGCAGCCTGGCTGACGCGATGCCGACGGCAGCGCCCTCGCCTGCGCGGACGCTGCGCCGCTGGCTGCTGCGCTCGGCGGCGCTGGCCTGCACCGCGCTGGCGTTGGCCTGGGCCTGGCAGCAACCGTGGGCGCTGCGCGCGCGGGCCGGCTGGGAACTGGCGCGGCAGCCGCCGCCCGCCACCCTGCGCATGCCGGTGCAGGGCGTGGATCCGCGCCGCGTCGCCGCCACCTTCGGTGCGCCGCGCGGCCGCGATCGCCAGCATGCGGGCGTGGACATCTTCGCCAAACGCGGCACCCCGGTGCTGTCGGCCACCCGCGGCATCGTCGTCGCCGTCGCCGATCGCGGCCTCGGCGGCCGCCAGGTGTGGGTGATGGGTCCGGCCCGGCAGCGCCATTACTACGCGCATCTGCAGGACTGGGCGCCGGACCTGCAGGTCGGCGACCTGGTCGAGGCCGGCGATCCGCTCGGCACGGTCGGCGACAGCGGCAACGCGCGCGGCACGCCACCGCATCTGCATTACGGCGTCTATGCTGAGGGCGGCGCCTACGATCCGCTGCCGCTGCTGCGCGCCGCACGCTGACCAAGGCGCGAAGCGGCGCACCGCCGCCCAGACACTCCGCACCGGATCCGACAGGGCGCTTGCCGATGACATGACGGCGCTCTTCATCAAGAGGGTGGAATCCGCGCCGCGGGCGCCAGGCGGCAGTTGCCAATGCCTGAACCGGACAGCCACGGCTCGCGCCACGACGGGGGTCCAATGCTTGATGACGCGCGCTAGAACAGAGCGTCGCGGTCATCCCTCTCGTGATGGCGGCAGATGGCGCCTATCTTGGATCGACCGACCCGCCGTGCGCACGCCCATGACCGCCTCCCAACGCTACCGCATCACCGTCACGCCGATCGAGGCCGACGGGCTGCAATGCCAAGGCCGTTGCACCATCGAATTCGAGGCGCGTTGCCGGCAGGACTGGATGCGCCTGCTCGAAGCGGCGCAGCGCCATCCCGGCCTGCGCGGCGACGAGCGCGCGGCACTGACCATCGGCACGCAACTGCTGCGCGGACTCAGTGAGCACAGCGACAGCGAGGCGCAGGCCTTGTTGGCGCCGCTGCGGCCGGCGCTGGATGCGATCCTGGCACGGCTGGCGCCGACCGCCGCATGAGACGGTCCGGCCGACCCACGGATCGGACCGCCGCCCTCGCCCGCGTTCGCTAATCGCGCATTCACCAGCTGCGGTTATGTTGAACCCCTGATTCCGCCAAGGCCCCACATCCCATGAAACTCCGCCTGCTGACCTTGCGCGCCGCCGCGCTGCTGACCCTCGTCGCCGCGAGCCACCTGCAGGCCGAGCCGATGATCCAGGGCAAGCAGGTCAGCGTCGGCGCCGCCGATGTGCAGCATTATCTGGACGGCAGCTTCCCGCAGACGCACAAGGCGCTCGGCGGCCTGGTGAAGATGACCATTCGCGACCCCAAGCTGTCGTTGCCGCCGGGCGACCGGCTGAAGATGCAGTTCGACCTGAGCATGGCCACCGGCGGTGGCGCGCCGACGCCGTTGGGCACGGTGTTGCTGACCAGCGGACTGCGCTACGAACAGCAGACCCAGGGCTTCCACCTGCAGTCGCCGACCATCGACGACTTCCGCCCGGCCGCCAACGGCGGCAAGCTCGACGCCAATACCCGCGAACTGCTCAACGTCTGGCTGGGCGACTACGCGCGCAAGGAACCGATCTACAAGCTGGATCCGGCGCTGGCCGCGGTGATGGGCAACGTGCAGATCGAATCGGCGGGCGTGGAGAACGGCAAGCTGGTGGTGCACTTCAACCAGGATGTCGGCAAGTTGGTGCCGGCCGGCGCGCTGCCGGGACAATGACGCCGGATCGCGGCGCCAGGCGCCAGATGCACAGCGAGGAAGCGACGGTCGCCGCAAACCGCGCAGCATCGCGCTTGTTCTGCTGTGTGCGTTGATGTCCCCGCCATAGCAGCGACGCCTGAGGCGGCGGCTGCAGGGCACCTCGAATAGCCTCAATCCGGGAGCTGCCCGTTGCGGGTATCGATGGCTTGGCGTTTTCCTGTCGCGGCTGAAGCCGCTCCTACAACAAGTGCGCCGCACCTCTGTAGGAGCGGCTTCAGCCGCGACAGGAAGCGATGGCCGTGAAGCCAGGCTTCGGGAAACGCTATCCCATCCCATCGCTTCGGCACATTCCTATCGGCAATCCCGTCCTGGCCGGCCGGGTCAGCGGTCGTAGGACGGCGCAGGCAAGGCGATCGGCAGCGGATTCAATCCGACCCACGCGACCGCCAGTTCGCACAGCCGCTGCGTGTCGCCATGTTTGCGCTTCACATCGCCGACGATCAAGGCTGCTTCGCTGAGCTCGGGCGTGGGCAAGGCATTGCCAGCGCCGAAATGCACCAACAATGCATCGGCCATCCGCGCGAACTGCGCATCCCAATTCGCTCCGCCGTTGCCATCGAGCTCGCTGGTGATGCGTCCGGAGATCCGGATCACTTCGCCCTGCACCGTCGTGGCGGCGCCGCTGGAGGGAACCAGCAACTCCCACAGCTCCTGGTGGCGCTGTTGCCAGCTGTCCGCCTTGGCGACGATCGGCGCCTTGCCGTCGTGCAGGCTTCGCCGCGGGACCGGCGCCACCCCGAACAAGACGTAGAGCCTGTTCAGCGCAGCGCTGGCCGCGTCCACGCCGTCCGGATTGAAGCCGCTGCGGTGGAATTCGAAATCGGTGCCGATGCGTTGCACGCATTCGCGCATCGTCGGGGAGATCACGGCTTCGGTCGCTGGCGCCTTGCCGAACAGGCGCGCAGCGAAGGAGCGGGTGTCGGCCGTGCGCGGCTGCGCCTGCAGCAAGACCTCGGCGACATCGGCCATCCCCTCGATGTCGGCATTCCTGCAGCGTTGCAGCGCGTGCTCCAACGGCGTCAAACCGGCCTTGTTGACGGCCTCGACGCTGGCGCCATGCGCGAGCAGGACGCCCACAGTGCGCACGTTGCGCACCGCCGCGGCCTTGTGCAACGGGGTATCGCCCCTGCTATCGATGCAATGCACATCTGCGCCCAGCTCCAGCAGCGCCTCGATGCGGCCCTGCCAATGGCCGGCGCGTGCATGCAGCGGCGTTTCGCCATAACTGTTCGGCGCCGCGATGTCCGCGCCGCGTTCGATCAACCAGCGCACCAGCGCATCGGGAAACTCGTTGAACGCCAGCGCGGTCTGCTTGAACACGCCGCCGTAGGCATTCACGTCGCAGGTGTCGAAGACGGCCTTGATCGCATCGGGATCGCCCTCCTTCAGCAGGTCCTCGAAATTCTTCGGCAGGGTCTTTCTTTTGCCTTTGGACATCGAATGCGTGCTCCATGCAGATCAAGCACCGCATGATCCTGCATGTATTGCAGCGTGCATAGCGCTACGGTGCGGCCCCCCACACCACAGCGCACAGAAAAACGGCGGCCGATGGGCCGCCGTTTCCTTGCCGAACCCGCGCCGATCAGCCCAGCGCCTTGGCCACCGCCGCGGCGAACGCCGGAATGTCGTCCGGCTTGCGGCTGGTGATCAGGTTGCCGTCCACCACCACTTCCGCATCCTGCCAGCGTCCGCCGGCATTGCTCAGGTCGGTCTTCACCGACGGCCACGAGGTCACCTGCTTGTCGCGGACCAGGCCGCTTTCGGCCAGCAGCCAAGGCCCGTGGCAAATCGCCGCGACCGGCTTGCCGGCGCTGGCGAACGACTGGATGAGGCGGATCGCGGAGGCTTCGGTGCGCAGGTTGTCCGGATTGATCACCCCGCCCGGCAGCACCAGCGCGTCGTAGTCGCCGGCATCGGCCTGGGCCAGGCGCTTGTCGACCGGGACATTGTCGCCCCAGTCCTTCTTGTTCCAGCCGCGGATGCTGGAGGCATCGCCGGGGGCGATCACATCGACCTGGGCACCCCACGATTCCAGCAGGCGCTTTGGCTCCTGCAACTCGGACTGTTCGAAGCCGTCGGTCGCCAGAACCGCGACGCGCTTGCCGGACAGGGAAGATGCTGTGCTCATGGGAAACTCCTTTACAGGGGGAGCGTCACCGTAGGAGCACCGCGGTTGCAGCGTCGTGAGCCGCGCGTCTAGGCCACGTGCAGGGCGCTCAGCGCTTGGGTTGCAGCATGGTCCCGGTGCAGTTTTTGGACCCGCAGCGGCACGCCCAGATCTTCTTCAGCCGCGGCGTATGCCGCTCGCCCAGGGTGATGCCGTAGTTGTAGGTCAGCTCCTCGCCCGGCTTGATGGCGCGCAGCGCCTCGATCACCACCTTGTCCTGGCGCCGGTCGTCGCCCTCGGCCTCGATGATCACCGCCTCGCAGTTCGGCGCGCAGCTGTGGTTGATCCAGCGCGCGTCGTTGCCCTCGTAGTTGGCGTCGATCACGTAGTCGTCGCTGAGGGTGAACAGGAAGGTGTGCCCGGTCTCGACATCGCCGGCCTCGTCGCGGTCCACTTCGGCATGGGTGCGGCGGCGGCCCTTGTACTCGATGACCCGCTCGCCTTTCTTGAGCGGCAGCACGGCGAACACGCCGTTGCCATGGATGCGGGATTTGCGGGCGGCGATCTTGCGGGGCATGCGGCGGTCCGGAACGGGAAAGGGCTGATTCTGGCGCACATCGGCGGCGATCCCAAGCCCTTTCGGACCGGCCGGGCGGCGGCACCGCGGCCATTGGCGGCGGGAATCGCAACGATCGCGAAAAACATGAACGCACGGCTTGGACGTCGGCGGCGCAAAAGCGTACAATTTCGGTCCGCATTGAATTCCGGCCGTTGTCCCATGCTCCGCGTCACCAAGTTGACCGATTACGCCACCGTCGTGCTGACCGTGCTTGCCGCGCGTCCCGGCGAGGTGCTGAGCGCGACCGAGCTGGCCGAGCAGTCCGGGCTGGAGCCGCCCACCGTCAGCAAGCTGCTCAAGCCGCTGGCCCAGGCCGGGCTGGTCGAGGGTCTGCGCGGCGTGCACGGCGGTTACCGGCTGGCGCGCCCGGCCGACACTATCACCCTGATCCAGATCGTCGAGGCGATGGAAGGCCCGCTGGCGATCACCGAATGCAGCCACCAGGAAAGCCAGTGCAGCATCGCGCAAAAATGCGGCGTGCGTTCCAACTGGCGGCTGATCAACGACGTGGTCGCCGATGCGCTGCGCGGCGTGACCCTGGCGCAGATGCTGCATCCGCTTCCCTCTTCCGGCGAAACCAGACGGCGCCCGATCGCCGTGCGTTTCGCGACCACCTGACCTGTAGGCAGCCCCCATGGCCACCGAAAACGCTGAAATCCTGGAACGGCTGGGACGTCGCTACGACGCCGGCTTCATCACCGACATCGAATCCGACGCGTTCCTGCCCGGCTTGAACGAAGATGTCGTGCGCGCCCTGTCCGTCAAGAAAGACGAGCCGGAGTGGATGACCGAATGGCGCCTGGCCGCCTATCGGCACTGGCTGAAGATGCCGATGCCGCACTGGGCCAAGCTCAATATCGCGCCGATCGATTTCCAGGCGCTGAGCTACTACTCCGCGCCGAAGGGCCCCAAGTACGCCTCGCTGGACGACGTGCCCAAGGAACTGCTGGACACCTACGACAAGCTCGGCGTGCCGCTGCACGAACGCGCCAAGCTGGCCGGCGTGGCGGTGGACGCGGTGTTCGACTCAGTTTCGGTCGGCACCACCTTCCGCAAGGAACTGGCCGAGAAGGGCGTGATCTTCTGCTCGATGTCCGAGGCGATCAAGGAACACCCGGAAATCGTCAAGCAGTACCTGGGCAGCGTAGTGCCGGTCGGCGACAACTATTTCGCCGCGCTCAATTCGGCGGTGTTCTCCGACGGCAGCTTCGTGTTCATTCCCAAGGGCGTGCGCTGTCCGATGGAGCTGAGCACCTATTTCCGGATCAACGCCGGCCACACCGGCCAGTTCGAGCGCACCTTGATCGTGTGTGAGGACAAGGCCTATGTGTCCTACCTGGAAGGCTGCACCGCGCCGATGCGCGACGAGAACCAGCTGCATGCGGCGGTGGTCGAGCTGGTCGCGCTGGAAGACGCGGAGATCAAGTATTCGACGGTGCAGAACTGGTACCCGGGCGACGAGAACGGCGTCGGCGGCATCTACAACTTCGTGACCAAGCGCGGCGAATGCCGCGGCGCGCGCAGCAAGATCACCTGGACCCAGGTCGAGACCGGCTCGGCGATCACCTGGAAGTATCCCTCGTGCGTGCTGCTCGGCGACGACTCGGTCGGCGAGTTCCACTCGGTGGCGCTGACCCATCACCGCCAGCAGGCCGATACCGGCACCAAGATGGTCCACATCGGCAAGCGCACCAAGAGCAAGATCGTCAGCAAGGGCATCAGCGCCGGCCGCGGCCAGAACACCTACCGCGGCCTGGTCAAGGTGGAGCGCGGCGCCGAGGGCGCGCGCAACTACACCCAGTGCGACTCGCTGCTGATCGGCAAGCAGTGCGGCGCGCACACCTTCCCGTACATCGAGGTCAAGCACCCCACCGCCACGGTCGAGCACGAGGCCACCACCTCCAAGATCAGCGACGACCAACTGTTCTATTGCCGCGCCCGCGGCATCGACCAGGAAAACGCGGTGTCGATGATCGTCGACGGCTTCTGCAAGCAGGTGTTCCGCGAACTGCCGATGGAATTCGCGGTGGAAGCAAAGAAGCTGCTGGAAGTGTCGCTGGAAGGCTCGGTGGGCTGACGCCTCTACCCTTCTCCCATCGGGAGAAGGTGACGCGAAGCGCCGGATGAGGGTACGTGCGAAGCCTCGCGCCCCCAAACCTCCACGAGACGCTTCGCGCCGCACCCTCACCCCAACCCCTCTCCCGATGGGAGAGGGGCTAATCAAGAATTCTGACGGACCATTTGCATGCTCACCATCGAAAACCTCCACGCTTCCGTCGCCGGCAAGGACATCCTCAAGGGCTTGTCGCTGCAGGTGCAGCCCGGCCAGGTGCACGCCATCATGGGTCCCAACGGCGCCGGCAAATCCACGCTGGGCAACATCCTCGCCGGCCGCGACGGCTACGAGGTGACCCAGGGCAGCGTGCGCTTCGAAGACCGCGACCTGCTCGAGCTGGAACCGGAGGAGCGCGCCGCCGCCGGCGTGTTCCTGGCGTTCCAGTACCCGGTGGAGATTCCCGGCGTCAACAACACCTACTTCCTGCGCGCCGCGCTGAACGCGCAGCGCAAGGCGCGCGGCGAGGCCGAACTGGATTCGATGCAGTTCCTGAAGCTGGTGCGGCAGAAGCTGGCCGTGCTGCACCTGAAGGACGAGCTGTTGCACCGCGGCGTCAACGAAGGCTTTTCCGGCGGCGAAAAGAAGCGCAACGAGATCTTCCAGCTGGCGGTGCTGGAGCCGAAGCTGGCGATCCTCGACGAGACCGACAGCGGCCTGGACATCGATGCGCTGAAGACCGTCGCCGAAGGCGTCAACGCGCTGCGCTCGCCCGAGCGCGCATTCCTGGTCATCACCCATTACCAGCGCCTGCTCGACTACATCAAGCCGGACGTGGTGCATGTACTGGCCGACGGCCGCATCGTGCAGAGCGGCGGACCGGAACTGGCGCTGGAACTGGAAGCGCATGGCTACGCATGGTTGAAGGACCGTGTGGCGCCGGAGGCGGCAGTCTGATGAGCGCCCTGCTCGACTCCCTGGCCGCCGCTTTCCATGGCGACGGCGCACGCCGTGCGCCGCTGGAACAGGCGCTGCGCGACGGCCTGCCCGGCCCGCGCAGCGAGGCGTGGAAGTACACCTCGCTGCGCGCGCTGGAGCGGCGCAGCTTCAGCCCGGTGCCGAGCGCGGCAGCGGTCGTGGATGCGGCCATCGTCGACGGCATTCCCGCGCCGCGGCTGGTGTTCGTCAACGGCCGCGCCAGCGATGCGCTGTCCGACCTGGCCGGCCTGCCGGCAGGCGTCGAACTGCAGCGCCTGTCCACGATCCTGCGCAGCGGCAACGACGCGATGCGCTTCCTCGGCCGCCGCTTCGAACGCAGCGACGAAGTGTTCGCCCGACTCAACGCCGCGCTGGCCGACGAAGGCAGCGTGTTGCGCGTGGACGCCGGCGTGCAGGTCGCGGCGCCGCTGCACCTGGTGTTCGTGTCCACCGCCGGCGCCGGCGACCATGCCTGGCACCACCGCCACCTGGTCGAACTGCGCCAGGACGCGGCGCTGTCGCTGGTCGAGCATCACCTGCACCTGGGCGAGGCCGCGCACCTGAGCAACACCCTGGCCCACGTGCACCTGGCCGCCGGCGCGCAACTGACCCACGCGCGGGTGCAGGCGGACGCGTCCGGCGTCACCGCGTTGCTGCGCACCGATGCGGTGCTGGCGCGCGACGCGCAGTACCGGCGCGTCGATCTGGAACTGGGCAGCGCGCTGTCGCGGCACGAACTCAACGTGCGCCTGGAGGGCGACAACGCGCGGCTCATCGCCAACGGCGTGCTGCTCGGCAACGGTCGCCGCCAGGTCGACACCCGCCTGGGCATCGAGCACATCGCCCGCGACACCGCCTGCGAACTGCTGTGGCGCGGCGTGGCCGCGGCGCGCAGCCGGGTGGTGTTCCATGGCGGCATCCATATCCGCCAGGGCGCCGACGGCAGCGACGCCAACCTGTCGAACAAGAACCTGCTGCTGTCCGCCGATGCCGAGATCGACACCCAGCCAGTGCTGGTGATCGACGCCGACGAGGTCAAGGCCGCGCACGGCGCCACCGTCGGCCAGCTCGACGCCAATGCGCTGTTCTACCTGCGCTCGCGCGGGCTGCCGCGCGAGCGCGCGCAGCAGCTGCTGACCGCCGCGTTCTGCCGCGAACCGCTGCGCGTGCTGGATGCATCGCTGAGCGAATTCCTGGTCGCGCGCCTGGACCAGGCGCTGGCCGCCGCGGGCGTGGCATGAGCAGCCTGGCCCCGCACACCGCGGCGCCGGAACAGGCGCCGGACTGGGACAAGGTCCGCAGCGATTTCCCGCTGCTGATGCGGCAGGTGCACGGCAAGCCGCTGATCTATTTCGACAACGCCAACACCGGGCAGAAGCCGCTGCAGGTGATCGCGGCGCTGGACGAGTTCTACCGCCGCTACAACGCCAACGTCAGCCGCGCGGTGCACGCGCTGGGCACCGAGGCCACCGACGCCTACGAGGGCGCGCGCAACAAGCTGGCGCGCTTCCTCAACGTGCGCGCCGACGAACTGGTGCTGTGCAGCGGCACCACCTTTGCGATCAACCTGGTGGCCTACTCGTGGGCGCTGCCGCGGCTCAAGCCCGGCGACAGCATCCTGGTGTCGCGGATGGAGCACCACGCCAACATCGTGCCGTGGCAGTTGGTCGCGCAGCGCACCGGCGCCACCATCAAGGTCGCCGAGATCACCGCCGACGGCGCGCTGGACCTGGACGCGCTGCGCAAGGCGATGACCGCGGACGTGAAGTTGCTTGCACTGACCCACGTCTCCAACGTGCTGGGCACGGTCAATCCGGTGCGCGAGATCTGCCGCGAAGCGCGCAAGCGCGGCATCGTCAGCGTCATCGACGGCTCGCAGGCGGCGCCGCACCGCGCCCTGGACGTGGCCGCGATCGGCTGCGACTTCTACGCCATCACCGGCCACAAGATGTGCGGCCCCACCGGCACCGGCGCGCTGTGGGCGCGGCGCGAGCACCTGCAGGCGATGCCACCGTTCATCGGCGGCGGCGAGATGATCAAGGAAGTCAGCTTCGACGGCACCGTGTTCAACGATCCGCCGCACAAGTTCGAGGCCGGCACCCCGAACATCGCCGGCTTCGTCGGCCTGGGCGCGGCGGTGGACTACCTTGGCATGCTGGGCCTGCAGCACGTTGAAGCGCGCGAGGCCGAATTGCTGGCGCATTTCACCGAGGAACTGCAGAGGATCGACGGCCTGCGCATCTTCGGCACCGCGCCGGGCAAGGCCGCGGTGGTGTCGTTCCTGGTCGAGGGCGCGCACGCCCACGACCTGGCCACCCTGCTGGACCTGGAAGGCGTGGCAGTGCGCTCCGGCCAGCACTGCGCGCATCCGCTGCTGCAGTTCTATGGCGTCGCCGCCACCTGCCGCGCCTCGCTGGCGTTCTACAACACCCACGCCGAGATCGAGCGCTTCGTGGCGGCGTTGCTGAAGGTGCGCAAGCTGTTGGGCTGATGAGCGGGGATTGGGCATTCGGGATTGGGGATTCGCAAAGGCGAAGCTTTTTCGAATCCCCAATCCCGACTCCCAAATCCCGGCCGCCAGGCTAAAATCGGCCCATGCACACCCTCACCTTCCGCACCGCCACCGTCGCCGACATCGACGCCATCGCCGCCCTGGTCACCTCGGCCTATCGCGGCGACAGCAGCCGCGTCGGCTGGACCACCGAGGCCGATCTGCTCGACGGCAACCGCATCGATCGCGAGGTGCTGCGCGCCGACATCCTGCGCCCGCGCAGCCTGGTGCTGCTGGCCGAGCGCGACGGCGAACTGATCGCCTGCGCGCACATCGCCGACGACGGCGGCGCCGGCTATTTCGGCATGTTCTCGGTGCAGCCGCAGGCGCAGGGCAGCGGTCTGGGCAAGACCGTGCTGGCCGAGGCCGAGCGCATCGCCTGGCAGGAATGGCGGCTGCCGGTGATGCAGATGACGGTGATCGACGTGCGCGAGGAGTTGATCGCGTTCTACGAGCGCCGCGGCTACCGCCGCACCGGGATCAAGAAGCCCTTCCCCTACGGCGACGAACGCTTCGGCGCGCCCAAGCGCGACGACCTGCGCTTCGAACTGCTGGAAAAGCCGCTGGGCGGCGCCGCATGAGCGAGACCTGGACCTTCGTCTGCGCCGACGGCGCGCTGCTGCCGGGCGAGACCGCGACGGTGTGGGACGAAGTCACCGCCACCCCGATCGTGGTGTTCAACCTCGACGGCGTGTTCTACGCGCTGGAGGACCGCTGCAGCCACGAGGACTACGAGCTGTCTCCCGGCACCTTCGATGCCGCCACGGGCAGCATCGAATGCCTGCTGCACGGCGCCCGTTTTGACATCCGCGACGGCCGCCCGTTGTGCGCACCGGCCTACAGCCCGGTACCCAAGTTCCCGGTGAAGTCCGAACACGGCGGGCTCTGGACCCGCGACGACCGCGACTGAGCGTCCTGCCCAGCTCGCGCCGAAAAGCTTTATTTTTCAGATATCTGCTACAGAACGAGATGCCGGCAGGCGATCCCGGGAAACGGCGCCACGCGCCGCCATGTAACGCAATGTAACGAAAGCTATTGCAAATAATTCGCATTTGCGCGGAAATAGACGTGATGACCGCGTTAAGCGGCCAGCGGCAGCCAGTCATCTGGCCACCCTCCGACCATCGCCTGCGGCCTGCCCTCCCGGCACGGCCCGGTGCGCTGCGGACCGCCTTTTCCATCCTGCATAGCCGACCCGTCCATGACCTCCCCGATCAAGAGCCGCAAGCACGCCGTTTCCCGCCAGGTCTCCGCGCAGACCCTCACCGCCGCCGCGCTGCTCGGCGGCCTGAGCCTGCTGTCCTCTCCGGCGCTCGCCGCCGATGCCGCGGCCGCCGATCAGCCGACCACCCTCGGCAAGGTCGACGTGGAAGCGCAGCGCGCCAAGCGCTACCTGGTGGAAGCGCCGGACTCGCCCAAGTTCACCCAGCCGCTGATCGACACCCCGCAGACGATCAACGTGATCAGCAAGGACCTGTTCAACGAACAGGGCGCCACCACGCTGACCGAAGCGCTGCGCAACAGCCCGGGCGTGGGCACCTTCTATGTCGGCGAGAACGGCAACACCACCACCGGCGATGCGATCTACATGCGCGGCTTCGACAGCTCCAGCAGCATCTTCGTCGACGGCGTGCGCGACCTGGGCTCGATCTCGCGCGATGTGTTCAACATCGAGCAGATCGAGGTCGAGAAGGGCCCGGCCGGCACCGACAACGGCCGCAGCGCGCCGACCGGCGCGATCAACCTGGTGACCAAGCAGGCGAACCTCACCGATGCGGTCAGCGGCACGCTGTCCGGCGGCAGCGACAACCAGCGTCGCGTCACCGCGGACTGGAACCAGACGCTGGGCGCCAGCAGCGCGCTGCGGGTCAACGTGATGGGCCAGGACAGCGATGCGATCGGCCGCGACCACGTCAACAACAAGCGCTGGGGCGTGGCCTCGTCGCTTGTGTTCGGCCTCGGCAGCGACACCCGTTACTACCTCGACCTGCTGTACGTGAAGCAGGACAACGTGCCCGACGGCGGCGTGCCGACCTTCGGCCTGCCCGGCTACACCTCGCCCGATCCGGCGCGTCCGTGGCTGACCAACGCCCCGCGCGTGGACAGCGAGAACTTCTACGGCACCCGCTACGACCACGACGACGTGACCGCGAAGATGGCCACGTTCCGCTTCGAGCACGACTTCTCCGACACGGTCAAGCTGACCAACACCGCGCGCTGGGGCCGCAACGAGCAGGACTACCTGCTGTTCGCGTTCATGCCCAACACCGCCAACCTGCGCACGCCGAACCCTGCCGACACCTCGACCTGGACGGTGGCGCGCAGCCTGCCCACGTTCAAGGACCAGCAGTACACCATCCTCACCGACCAGCTGAACCTGCGCGTGGACTTCGCCACCGGCGCGGTGCAGCACAACCTCAGCACCGGCGTGGAAGCCGCGCGCGAGGAGCTGCAGAGCTGGGGCCACAACATCGTCAACCGCGCCGCCTGGCTGGCCGCCAACCCGGCCAACGTCTACGCCCCGGACTGGAACACCACGCCGCTGTTCACCGCGCGCAACGGCGCGCACAGCAAGGGCACCACCACCACGTTCTCGGCCTACGCCTTCGACACGCTGAAGTTCGGCGACGATTTCCTGATCACCGCCGGCGTGCGCGCGGACCACTACAAGACCGACTTCAACAGCCTGACCTGCACCACCGCCACCTCCACCGCCGTGCCCTGCACCACCGCGGTCGGCGTGGACGCGGACATCTCCGATACGCTGTTCAGCTGGAAGCTCGGCGCGGTCTACAAGGCGGCCGACGACATCAGCCTGTACGCCAACTACGCGATCTCGCAGCAGCCTCCGGGCGGCAGTTCGCTGGAACTGAGCGCGTCGGCCAACAACGCCAACAACCCGAGCTTCGATCCGCAGAAGGCCAAGACCGCCGAAGTCGGCACCAAGTGGAACTTCCTGGACGACAACCTGTTCGTGACCATGGCGCTGTTCCGCACCGATGTCAGCAACGAGATCGCGCAGGGCAGCGACGGGCTGTACTACCAGACCGGCAAGAAGCGGGTGCAGGGCGTGGAACTGTCGGCGGTCGGCAAGCTCAGCGACAACTGGTCGATCTCCACCGGCTACACCAAGCTCGATGCGCAGGTGCTGGAAGGCAGCAAGGTGTCGCAGGACGGCAGCTTGGACCTGGCCTACACCCCGGACAGCGCGTTCACCGCATGGACCACCTACACCCTGCCGTTCGGCCTGACCGTCGGCGGCGGCGCCCGCTACTCCGGCGAGATGAAGCGCGGCACCGACGGCGCGGTGGGCACGCCGGCATTGGTGAAGTCGTATACGGTATGGGACGCGGTCGTGACCTACCCGATCAGCGACCACTTCAACCTGCGTCTGAACGTGTACAACGTGTTCGACAAGGACTACGTCGCGGCCATCAACAAGAGCGGCTTCCGCTACACGCCCGGCGCGCCGCGCTCGGCGATGCTGAGCGCCGAAATCAAGTTCTGACCGCAGCGTCGTCCATCCACATGCAGCGGCCGCCTTCAGTGGAAGGCGGCCGCCGCCGGAGCGCCCCATGCTGCTGCACATCCCCGACATCCTCAGCGCCGAAGAACTCGCGCGCTTCCGCCAGGCGCTCGACGGCGCCGACTGGACCGACGGCCGCGAGACGGTCGGCGCGCAGGGCGCGCAGGTCAAACGCAACCTGCAACTGCCCGACGCCTCGCCGCTGAAGCACGAACTGGGCCAGGCGGTGCTCAACGCGCTGGCGCGCAGCCCGCTGTATTTCGCCGCCGCGTTGCCGCTGCGCACGATCCCGCCGCGCTTCAATCGCTACGAGGGCGGCGGCGAGTACGGCTTCCACGTCGATGGCGCGGTGATGACCCAGGCCACCAACGCCACGCAGCCGGCGCTGACCCTGCGCACCGATCTGTCCTGCACCCTGTTCCTGTGCGAACCGGAGGAGTACGACGGCGGCGAACTGGTCATCAGCGACACCTACGGCGAGCACGAGGTGAAACTGCCGGCCGGCGATCTGATCCTGTATCCGTCCAGCAGCCTGCATCGGGTGCTGCCGGTCACCCGCGGCGCGCGCGTGGCGGCGTTCTTCTGGGTGCAGAGCCTGGTGCGCGACGCCAGCCGGCGGCAGTTGCTGTTCGAACTGGACACCTCGATCCAGGCGCTGACCGCCACCAAGGCCGACGCCACCGCGCTGCTGCGGCTGAGCAACGTCTACCACAACCTGTTGCGCGACTGGTCGGAGACCTGAGCCGGCGGTCGACGCGGACGGCGCCGCCGCGTTGGAGACGTAGCCCGGCCATTGCCGCGAAGACGCATCGCCACAATCGCGACTAATTCTCATTTATGTAGAATGCATTCCGCCCTACTCCGATACGACCGCCGCGTTGTCCGACTCCTCCTCTCCCGATCTGGCCACGGCGCAGCAACGCCGCGGTTTCTGGCTGCGCACGCTGCACCAGTGGCACTGGATCAGCTCGGCGCTGTGCCTGATCGGCATGCTGGTGTTTGCCGCCACCGGGCTGACCCTCAACCATGCCGCGCGCATCGAGGCCAAGCCGCAGGTACTCAATCGCACCGCGCAGCTGCCGCCCGCGTTGCTGCAGCGGCTCGCCGGCCACGCCGATGGCGACGCGCCGCTGCCACGGCCGGTGTCGGCCTGGCTGGAACGCGAACTGGCGCTGAGCCTGGGCCGGCAACCGGCAGAGTGGTCTGCCGACGAGGTGTACCTGGCGCTGCCCGGCCCCGGCGGCGATGCCTGGCTGAGCATCGATCGCGGCAGCGGCGCGGTCGAGTACGAACGCACCGACCGCGGCTGGATCTCCTACTTCAACGACCTGCACAAGGGCCGCAATGCCGGCCCCGCGTGGGGCTGGTTCATCGACCTGTTCGCGGTGGCCTGCCTGGTGTTCTGCATCACCGGCCTGTTCCTGCTGCAGCTGCATGCGCGGCAGCGGCGCATGACCTGGCCGCTGGTCGGGCTGGGCCTGCTGATTCCGCTGCTGATCGCACTGCTGCTGATCCACTGATTCGCTTCACCGGTCATTTCGAATCGTTCCTCTCACCCCTATGGAGCCTCGCATGCGCGTCACCCTGACCATCGCCCTGAGCGGCCTGCTGACGACGCTGCCCGCGTATGCGGCCACGCTGGAACTGGACGTGGAGATTCCCAAGCTCAACGTCGCCGAATACCACCGCCCCTATGTCGCGATCTGGGTGGAAGGCGCCGACCAGCAGGTCGCGCGCAACCTGGCGGTCTGGTACCAGTCTAAGGACACCGCCGAAGGCCACGGCACCAAGTGGCTGCCGGATCTGCGCCAGTGGTGGCGGCGCAGCGGGCGCACCTTGCAGATGCCGGTGGACGGCGTCAGCGGCCCGACCCGTCCGGCCGGCAAACACGCGCTGGCGTTCACCGACGCGCAGCAGCTCAAGGGCCTGGCGCCGGGCGAGTACACGCTGGTGGTCGAAGCCGTGCGCGAAGTCGGCGGCCGCGAGCTGCTGAAGATCCCGTTCGCCTGGCCGGCCAAGGCCGGCGCCACCGGCAGCGCACAAGGCAGCAGCGAACTGGGCGCGGTGCGCCTGAGCGCCAAGCCGTGATTCCCTCGTTCATCGCAAGGAGCAAGTCCATGAAGCGTTCTTTCCTGCTGGCAGTGGCCATCGCCGCAGTGCTGCCGTTCTCCGCCCTCGCCCACAAGGCCTGGCTGCAACCCTCGCAGACCGTGCTCGCCGGCGAGCGGCCGTGGATCACCGTCGATGCGGCGGTATCCAACGACCTGTTCTACTTCAACCACGTGCCTCTGCGCCTGGACAGCCTGGTCATCACCGCGCCCGACGGCAGCGCCGTGCAGCCGCAGAACCCGGCCACCGGCAAGTACCGCAGCGTGTTCGACGTGGAGCTGGTGCAGACCGGCACCTACCGCCTGGCCCTGGTCAACGACGGCCTGTTCGCGAACTGGAACGAGAACGGCCAGCGCAAGCGCTGGCGCGGCAATGCCGCCAGCTTCGCCAGCGAAGTGCCGAAGGACGCCAAGGACCTGCAGGTGTCGCAGACGCTGGGCCGGGTGGAAACCTTCGTCACCAACGGCGCGCCCAACCAGACCGCGCTCAAGCCCAGCGGCCGCGGCCTGGAACTGGTGCCGGTGACCCATCCCAACGACCTGTTCGCCGGCGAGAAGGCCACCTTCAAGCTGCACATCGACGGCAAGCCGGCGCCTGGGCTGGAGGTAGAGATCGTGCGCGGCGGCACCCGCTATCGCAACACGCAGGACGAACTGAAGCTCACCACCGACGCGCAGGGCAGCTTCAGCGTGACCTGGCCGGAAGCGGGCATGTATTGGCTGGAAACCACCAGCGAGGACGCCAAGACCTCGCTGCCGCAGGCCAAGCAGCGCCGGCTCAGCTACGTGGCGACGCTGGAAGTGCTGCCGCAGTGACAGCGGCAGCGCGCCCGTCCTGCGCATGGCGGCACGTCGCGGCATGAACACGCCGCTCGCGCTCCAGGCCGATGCCGAGATCGCCACGCTCGGCGGTCGCAGCATGGGCACGACCTGGAGCGCGAAACTGGTGCTGCGTCGCGGCCGCGACCTGCATCCGCTGCACGCGGCGATCCAGGCGCAGCTCGACCAGGTGGTCGCGCAGATGAGCACCTGGGAAGCGGACTCGGACATCAGCCGCTACAACCGCGCCGCCGCCGACAGCGTGCACGCGCTGCCCGCCGCGTTCGCCGAGGTACTGCGTTGCGCGCTGGACATTGCGCGGCGCAGCGACGGCGCGTTCGATCCCACCATCGGCGCAGTGCTTGGCTTGTGGGGCTTTGGCGCCGACGCCGGCAACCAGCGTGTGCCCGATGCCGATGCGTTGCGCCAGGCGCGCGCCGCTGGCGACTGGCGGCAACTGGTGCTGGACGAGGACGGCGCCACGCTGCGCCAGCCTGGCGGCCTGCGCCTGGATTTCTCGGCGATCGCCAAGGGCTACGGCGTGGATGTGGCGGTGCGCGCCTTGCGGGCGCAGGGCGTGGCCAGCGCGCTGGTCGAGGTCGGCGGCGAACTCTACGGCTATGGCCGCAAGCCGGATGGGCAGCCGTGGCGGGTGCTGGTGGAGTCGGCGCCGGACGAGGACGCGCGGGCGGCGACGCCGCCGCGGGTGCTGGCGCTGGACGGCCGCGCGGTCGCCACTTCAGGCGATCGCTGGCACCGCTTCGAACAGGATGGCCAGCGCTACAGCCATACCCTGGATCCGCGCAGCGGCACGCCGATCGCGGCGTCGCTGGCGGCGGTCAGCGTGGTCGCCGCCGATGCGATGCGGGCCGATGCCTGGGCCACCGCGCTGAGCGTGCTCGGCGCCGACGCCGGCCTGGCCTGCGCCGAGCGCGAACGGCTGGCAGCACGCTTCCTGCTGCGCGATGGCGAGCGCGTGCAGGAGCGGCTCAGCAGCGCCTTCGCCGCACTGCTCGACGCATGACCCGGCCGCGCTCGCAACGCAACTGGAATGCCGTCGGACACGTGGCGGCGTTCGCGCTGCTGGGCGCGATCGGCTATGCGCTGCTGCGGCTGCATCCGCAGCCATGGTGGACCGGCGCGCCATCGCGGCAGCGCATCGTCTACGCGGCGCTGGTCACGACGGCGTATGCAGTGGCGTGCGCGTGGCTGTGGTGGCGCGGCCGTCGCGCGCAGCGCACCGGCAAGCAGGGCGACGCGCCACTGCTGCTGGCCTGGGCCAGTCAGACCGGCTTTGCCCAGCAACTCGCGCTGCGCAGTGCCGCGGCATTGCGTGCGGCGGGCCAGCCGGTGCGCGTGCTGCCCTTGCACAACGTCAGCGCGGCCGAACTGGCCGGCGCGACGCAGGCGCTGTTCGTGGTCAGCACCAGCGGCGAAGGCGATCCGCCAGACCACGCGCTGCCGTTCCTGCGCAAGACGATGGCGCAGTCGCCGGCCTTGCCGCAGCTGCGCTACGCGCTGCTGGCGCTGGGCGATCGCCGCTACGACCATTTCTGCGCATTCGGCCGCCAGCTCGACGCCTGGCTGCGCCAGCACGGCGCGCACCCGCTGTTCGACCGCATCGACGTGGACAACGCCGACGACGCCGCCTTGCGCCACTGGCAGCAATTGCTCGGCCAGCTCGCCGGCGGCAGCGAACAACCCGACTGGAGCCCGCCGGCTTACCAGCGCTGGCAGTTGCAGCAGCGGCGCCTGTGCAATCCCCGCAGCGTCGGCGGCGCGGTGTTCGAACTGGCGCTGCTGCCCGCCGACGGCGCGCTGCCGGCGTGGCAGGCCGGCGACCTGGCCGAGATCGGTCCGTGCCATGGCGACGCCGTGGTGCAGGCATGGCTGCAGGCCAGCGGCCTGGACGGCACGGCGACGCTGCAGCGCCCAGGCCAGGCGCCGACGACACTGGCCGCGTTGCTGGCGCGCAGCCACTTGCCGGCGCCGGAACAGGTCGCCGGCGCCGCACCCGCAGCGGTGGCCGCACGCCTGCAGCCGCTGCCGCACCGCGAATACTCGATCGCCTCGATGCCCAGCGACGGCACGCTGCGCCTGCTGCTGCGCCGTGCGCTGCACGCGGACGGCACGCCCGGCCTGGGCAGCGGCTGGCTCTGCGACACCGCGCCGATCGGCGCCGAGATCGCCCTGCGGCTGCGCCCGAATCCGAACTTTCATCCGCCTGCCGATCCGACGCGGCCGCTGATCCTGATCGGCAACGGCACCGGCATCGCCGGCCTGCGCGCGCACCTGCGCGCGCGCATCGACGCCGGCGCGACCCGCACCTGGCTGCTGTACGGCGAACGCCACGCCGCGCACGACGACCACTACGGCGAGGAACTGCGCACCTGGCTGGCGCACGGCGCGCTGCAACGGCTGGATGCGGTGTTCTCGCGCGACACCGGCGCGCACCGCTACGTGCAGGACGCCCTGCGCGCGGCCGCGCCGGAACTGCGCGACTGGGTCGCGCAAGGCGCCGCGATCTATGTCTGCGGCAGCCTGCGCGGCATGGCGCCCGGCGTGGACGCGGTGCTGGAGGACGTGCTGGGACGGCTGGGCAAGGAAACCCTGCTGCTGGAAGGGCGGTACCGGCGCGACGTGTATTGAAGCCAGCGCTTACGCCGGCGTCGGAGCACTGCGATCCCGCCCAGACATGCGCGACAGCGACTTGCGCAACCTGCCCGCGTCCATTGCCGTGTCTACGCTGATCCCGGCCAATTCGAGCAGCAGCTGTAGTGACTCTCCACAGCAACCGATGCGCGTGCGGGTCATGACGCCGCGTCTGGCCATCGGACTGGACACGCATCGATCGAGCGCCCATCGTCGGCTGAATTGCCGACGCATGGGGCACGTTGCCGGACGCGGCGGCGGCGTGCATTGGCCAAGGCGCCGGCCGAGTGAGAAACGCGAAGCGCGCCGTAAGCATCGCGCCCCCGCGCGCCGCTGCGCATGAAGCACCATCATGCGAGCAAGCGGCACCAATGTCTGGTTGAACGCTTACCGCCGTCCGCGGGCTGCCGGAGACACGCGACTGTGTGCCATGCACGCACCGATGGCGTGAGAACCAGCCTGGTGATCCCTTTGCGCTGCGTCGGCGTCTGCCGCTACGAGCGCGAACTGCGCCGGCGCCGCAGGTCGCGGCGCACGGTCCGCCACGAGGGCGGACCGCCGCGGTCAGGCGGCGACGGAGAACGAGGTCGTCGCGCTGGCGTTGCTGCCGTAGCTGCGGTACTGGTTGGATGCCAGCTGCAGCAGCAAGGCGTAGGCATCCTGCGCGCTGCTGGTGCTGCTGGTGCTGCTGGAACTGGAATTGGAGCTGGAGTCCGCATTGGTGGCACCGGCGCTGGTGGCATCGCCGCCCTCGGCACCCCGCGGCGGCGGCGGTCCCATCGGCCGCGTGCCCTCCTTCAGTTCCTGCAGGCTGATGCCGCCATCCTGATCGCTGTCGAGAGTGGCGAACAGGTCGCTGCTGTCGCTGCCCTGGCTGGCGGCGCTCAATTCCTCGCTGCTGATGGTGCCGTCGCCATCGGTATCCAGGCTGTTGAGCAGCGATTCGGCATCCACCTTGTCGCCGCCATCGCCGCGCGGCGGCGGTGGCTGCAAGGCCTGGGCGAACTCGCTTTCGCTGACGGTGCCGCCCCCGTCCTGGTCGAGCATGCTGAGCAAACCGTCGATATCGATGCTGGAACTGCTGTCGCTGTCGCTGCTGGACTTCAACGCCGTGCTCAGCTCGGAACTGCTGAGGCTGCCGTCTCCATCGCTGTCGATGCTCTTGAACAATTGCTGGAGCGGATTCTGCTTTTCGGCTTGCGCCGTCTGCGAGAGCGCACCGCTGCCGGAGCTGGTGCGGCTGACGGCATAGGCCGAGCTGCCACTGCTGATGCTGCTGATGCTGCTGATCATGCTGACCCCCTGTGGTCATGAAGTGCAGGCGTGGAATGCAGCCATCGCTGCGGTCAGGGCTGCGCCGATGCGGCAACCCGACGCAGGCAGTGTCGATGCAGGGTTTGTCAGCACGATATCGGCTTTGTATCGATACTGAAACACTCGACAGGCATCACGTTGCCGCGACCGGCAATCCGTCGCGGGTCGCGCGTCATTGCGTCGTCGGTGCGTATCACGCAGCTGTCAGAAGGGCCTCAGAGTGATGGCCCCGACCGCGCAGCCCCCCACTGTGATCGATGCAGCGATCGGGGCACCACGCATGCCTCACTCGCAGAACCGGATACGCCGCGATCCGCGCCACCGCGACTCCGCGGCAGTTGCTCAGCGTGCGGCTGGCATCCCCAACCGATGCGGTTCGAACAGATAGCCCTTGCCGCGCACGGTGCGGATCCATTGCGGCACCAGCGGGTCGTCGCCCAGCTTCTGCCGCAGCCGCGAGACCTGCAGATCGATGCCGCGACCGCCCTGGGGAACGCTGCCGTCGCTGTCGCCGATCGCCGCCCGCAGGTCCTCGCGGCTGAGCACGTTGCCGGGCTGCTCGAGGAACACCGCCATCAGGCGCAACTCGCTGGGCGACAACGGGATCGCGCGCCCATCCGGCGCCACCGCCTGGTGCCGATAGGCATCGACCTGCCACGCGCCGTCCTGCGCCGGCGCCGGCGGCGGGGTCGCACGGGTACGCCGCAACACCGCGTTGAGCCGCGCCACCAGTTCGCGCAGGTCCAGCGGCCGGCTCAGATAGTCGTCCGCGCCCAGATCCAGGCCGATCACCCGATCCACCGGCTCGGCCTGGTCGGCCATCATCACGATCGCGATGCCGCCGCGGTCGCGCAGCTGCCGACACAGGTTCAGCCCTTCGCCGCCGCCGAGGCCGGCATTGAGCAGCACCGCGTCATAGCGATCGGCCGCCAGCTGCGCATACAGCTGCACGCCGCTTTCGGCATCGTGGGTCTGCAAGTTGAAACGGGCCAGATAATCGCGAATCCGGTCGCGCAAGGCCGCGTCGTCGTCCACTACCAATACTTTCGCCAACCACCTGCTGTTATCCGAGGCCACCTGTTCGTTCCGGTCCACGGCTCCGGGATAGCCGCGTTCGCGCATTGGACGCGGTCGGCGGCAACCCCGCAAGAGCCACGCGCGTGGCGCCGCACGCTCAGTCGGCGGGCGCCGCCAGCGGCTCGATGCGGATCGCCAGCAGTTCGCCGCCACCGCTCAAAGCGAAGCGCTGCCTGGTGTTGGCGCCCAACCACGCGCTGTCGCCGGCGGCCATCGGCGGCAATCCGCAGCCCGCATCGAACTGCGCCTGCCCTGCCAGAAGATGAACGACCCAACAGATTCCGGGTTCGGCGAAGAACAGCATCGGCCCGACCAGCGGCCGATGCAGCAGTTGCGTGCGCAGGCGATCGCGGCGCCACATCAAGTTGAAGTCGTGGGTGGGGCCGTCGAGCAATTCTCCGCGCAGCGGACGCTCACCGGCGAAGCGCAAGCGCGCATACGGCGGTTCGAGCACATGCACGGCGCCGTCGTCGAAGCGCAGGCGCAGGCCGGCGCCGCGCAGCAGCACCAGCTCCCGATCGATGCCGGGGAAACTGGAAAAGGCCGCGTCCTGCTCGATCTCGGCGATCGACAGGCGCAGCAGCCAGTCGTCGCTGTCCGCTTGCGGCAGGCGCAGGATCTCCCGTGTCCACCCCAGTCCGTTGCGCCAGCGCTCACGGCGGTAATCGTTGGCGGGGATTACCCGCGAAGGCATGTGCGACCAGTCCATCGGCGCATTCTGCACGATCCGGCGGCGCGGCCGGATGCAGCGGGACCGGCAGGCGTCTGCGGCTTCCCACACGTACCCGGCCGTGAGCAACTACGAATCGCACCGGCGGGCACCAGCCAGCGACCTTCGCGCATCGAAACGGACCATCGCCCGGCCAAGGACATCGATAACGTCGGCGATATGGGCTGGCCGCGCGCCGCCCACGGGTGCACCGCCGCGGCGCGATGGCCACCGCCGGCAGCAGGACGGCAGCAGGACGACCGAAGCACGCCGAGCGCAGCGGCGCGATGCCCGACAAAAAACCTTCGCCCATAAAAAACGTCGCCCGGCTGCACGTCACTGTGCAACACCGGGCGACGATGTACGTCCTTGTCGGCTTCCTGCCTCCCCCGCTGAGCGTCCTGCTCAGCGAGGTCGCGACCGCGCGTCCTGCGCCAGCCGTATCCTCTGTCCTTTCAAATCCCTTTAATGCCTTTAAATCCGTTTAATCCTTAAATCCGTTTAACGCCTTTCCACCGGCTTAGCGGCTGCCGTCCTGGCTGCCGTCGGCGTGGTCGCCTTCGTGGCTCCCACTTCGATCCGGTCGTGGTTCCGTTCGACCGTCTTGAGTCCGATTCCCTTCACCTGCGTCAGGTCCTCGACGCTTTTGAAGGGGCCGTGTGCCTGTCTGTAGTCGACGATCGCCTGTGCCTTGGAGGCACCCACGTTCAACAACACCCGGTCGATTTCCGCTGCACTAGCGGAGTTGATGTTGACCTTGTCCGCGGCGAGCGCGGAACCGGTCAGCAGCAACGCCAGGACCAGAGACTTCAGGACCACGATAAAAGACTGCATGGCAACACTCCTTGTGACTTGGATGGGGACTTCACCGGCCTCTCCTGCCGGTGTCGAAAGCATCCCTCGCCACATGAGTACAGCCTATCGCCAAGGCCCTTTCCAAACAGCAGGTAAACGGCGCGTCAACGTGTAGGAAAAACCCTACACGGCGGCCGGGGCGTAGAATGCGCGTACTTTCTTTTGCAACAAAGCCGGAGTGCTCCATGGACAGTGCCAAGATCGACCGTTTCCTGAGCGAGAAGTGGGACGACGACATCGTCCCGCAACTGGTCGATTACATCCGCATCCCCAACAAATCGCCGATGTTCGACGCCGATTGGGTCGCCCATGGCTATATGGACGATGCGGTGAAGCTGATGGAGCGCTGGGCGCGCGCGCAGGCCATCCCGGGCCTGGTGGTCGAGGTCGTGCAGTTGGAAGGGCGCACGCCGCTGATCTATCTGGAGGTGCCGGCGACCGGCCCGGAAACCGGCGCGGACACGGTGCTGCTGTACGGGCACCTGGACAAGCAGCCGGAAATGACCGGCTGGGACGCCGACCTGGGTCCGTGGACGCCGGTGCTTAAGGGCGACCGCCTATACGGCCGCGGCGGCGCCGACGACGGCTATGCGCTGTTCGGGTCGCTAGCCGCGATCCTGGCGTTGCAGGATCAGGGCATCCCGCACGCGCGCTGCGTGGTGCTGATCGAGGCCTGCGAGGAATCGGGCAGCTACGACCTGCCCGCCTATGTCGATCACCTGGCCGAGCGCATCGGCAAGCCGTCGCTGGTGGTGTGCCTGGATTCGGGCTGCGGCAACTACGAGCAATTGTGGTGCACGACCTCGCTGCGCGGCCTGGCCGGCGGCAATTTCAGCGTCAAGGTGCTCAGCGAAGGCGTGCATTCGGGCGATGCGTCCGGCGTGGTGCCGTCCAGCTTCCGCGTGCTGCGCGACCTGCTGTCGCGGCTGGAGGACGAGGCCACCGGCAAGATCAGGATCGACGGACTGTATTCGGAGATTCCGCAGGAACGCCTGGCGCAGGCGCGCAAGGTCGCCGAGGTGCTCGGCGACGAGGTCTACAGCAAGTTCCCGTTCCTGCCGGGGATGACCCCGATGAACGAGGACCTGACCGAGCTGGTACTCAACCGCACCTGGCGCCCGGCCTTGTCGGTGACCGGCGCCGACGGCCTGCCGCCGCTGGCCTCGGCCGGCAACGTGCTGCGCCCGCAGACCGCGGTGAAGCTGTCGCTGCGCCTGCCGCCGACGCTGGACGGCAAGCGCGCCGGCGAGCTGCTGAAGGAGGTGCTGCTGCGCGATCCGCCGTACGGCGCCGAGGTGTCGCTGGCGCTGGAGAAGTCGTCCTCGGGCTGGAACGCGCCGGCGCAGTCGCCGTGGCTGAGCAACGCGATCGAGGCCGCCTCGCAGGCGGCGTTCGGCAAGCCGGCGATGTACATGGGCGAAGGCGGCTCGATCCCGTTCATGGGCATGCTCGGCGAGAAGTTCCCCGGCGCGCAGTTCATGATCACCGGCGTGCTCGGCCCGCATTCCAACGCGCATGGGCCGAACGAGTTCCTGCACATCCCGATGGGCAAGCGGGTCACCGCCTGCGTGTCCAAGGTGATCGCCGAGCACCATGCGGCCAGCGTGCGCGGCGAGACCAGCGGCAGCGCCGCGGTGGCCGGCGGCGAGCAGCACGGCGGGCACGGCTGCTGCTGATGGGGTCGGAATGACCAGCCATTAGGCTGTGGAAAAGCGGGGAGTCGGGATTGGGGATTTGGAAACCCTGTTTCCTGATTTCCTGATTTCTCCCGCTCTTCGTTGGAAGAGGCGTCGCCCGACGCGGCGCCTATCCGATCGCGTCATCGCTGCGCAGCGCGGGCGGCCGGCCTCATGGCTGTGCCGCCTGCGCCGCGCACGCAAGCATCGACGCCATCACGGTCGATCTGGCACGATCCGACGCTGATTCCCTTCCGCGTCCGGAACGCTCCCAATGCACACTCTGTTCGGCAGCGACAGCTGGCTCTACATCATCCTGGTGGGCTTCGTGGTTGGCCTGCTGGCGCGTTTCCTCGGCCCCAGCAGCGGGCGCTCGGGCTGCCTGTTCACCGTGCTGCTGGGCATCGCCGGTGCGTTGCTGGCCGGCTGGTTCGGCCACTACATGGGCTGGTACAGCCGCGGCGAGCCGGCCGGCTTCCTCGGCGCGCTGCTCGGCGCCATCGCCCTGCTCGCGCTGCTGCGGCTGTTCTCCGGCAAACGCTGAAGCCACGCGGCGGCGTCGGCATGGCTCGCCATGCCGACGCCGCACGTTTACGCTGTGCGGCCAATGTCCGCCGCAACGTCCCGATGAGTTCCAGCACCGATCTTCCCGACGCGCCGGACCTGCGCGCAGCACAACGCCTGCACTGGGCGCGCACCGCACTGGGCGACACGCAGGCGACGCTGCAGCGCGCGTCGGTCGACGCCGGCTGGCGCAGCTACTGGCGCAGTCACGGCGCAGGCGCCAGCCGCGTGCTGATGGATTCGCCGCCCGGCCTGGAGGACGTGCGTCCGTGGTTGCGCATGCACGCCTTGCTGCAGCGAGGCGGCGTGCGCGTGCCGGCGATCCTGGCGCAGGACATGGAGGCCGGCTTCCTGCTGCTGGAAGATCTTGGCGGACCGACCCTGGCGCAGACGCTGGACGCGGTCTCGGCCGATGCCCACTTCGATGCCGCGCTCGGGCAACTGCTGCGGCTGCAGGCGATCGCGCCACCGCCGGACCTGGGCGTGTTCGGCGAGGCGCTGCTGCAGCGTGACGCCGGCTTGTTCGAAGAATGGTTCCTGCGCCGGCACCTGGGCCTGGAGTTGGACTGCGCCGACCTCGACGCGCTGGAACTGGTGCAGCGCCGGCTGATGGACAACGCGCTGGCGCAGCCGAAGGTGCTGGTGCACCGCGACTTCATGCCGCGCAACCTGATGCCGGTGGACGATGGCCCGGCGGTGCTGGATTTCCAGGACTGCGTGCTCGGCCCGGTCGCCTACGATCCGGTCAGCCTGTTCAAGGACACCACGGTGAGCTGGCCGCTGGCGCGGGTCGATGGCTGGCTGACGCGCTACCACACGCGCGCGCTGCAGGCCGGGATCGCGCTGCCGCCGCTGGCGCAGTTCCTGCGCGATGCGGACTGGATGGGCGTGCAGCGGCACCTGAAGAACCTGGGCATCTTTTCGCGATTGAACTACCGCGACGGCAAGGCCTGGTACCTGGACAACGTGCCGCGTTTCATCGGCTACCTCGACGAGGTGTTGCCGCGGCACCCGCAGTTGCAGCCGCTGGCGCAGCTGCTGCAGGCGCGGATCAAGCCGGCGCTGGCGCAGCGCGCGGTGGCCGGCGCATGAAGGCGCTGATCTTCGCCGCCGGCTTCGGCGAGCGCATGCGGCCGCTGACCGAACGCACCCCCAAACCGCTGCTGGCGGTGGGCGGCACGCCGCTGATCGTGTGGCACCTGCGCAAGCTGGCGGCGCTGGGCGTGCGCGAGGTGGTGGTCAACACCTCGTGGCTGGCCGAGCAGTTCCCGCAGGCGCTGGGCGACGGCAGCGCGTTCGGCCTGCGCATCGCCTATTCCTACGAAGGCGCCACACCGCTGGAAACCGGCGGCGGCATGCTGCACGCGTTGCCGCTGCTCGGGCCGGCGCCGTTCCTGCTGGTCAACGGCGACATCTGGACCGATTTCGATTTCGCGCGGCTGGCACCGGAACCGCCCGGCCTGGCGCAACTGGTGCTGGTCGATCCGCCGGCCTATGCCGCACACGGCGATTTCGCGCTGCATGCCGATGCCACGCTGCGCAACGACGGCGCGCCGCTGCTGACCTACGCCGGGGTGGGCGTCTATCGGCCGGACCTGCTGCGCGACTGGCAGACGGTGTTCGCGACGCCGCTTGCCGAGCACGGCACGCCGCCGCGCTTCGCGCTGGCGCCGATCCTGCGGGCGCATATGGCCACCGGCCGCATCCACGGCCTGCACCATCGCGGCCGCTGGACCGATGTGGGCACGCCGCAGCGCTTGGCGGAGCTGGATGGAGAGCTGGGAATCGGGAATGGGGAATCGGGAATGGGGAACAGCTGAGGTTCCCGCGGGGCGGCCCACGTCACGGTGGCGCGCAACCACCGCTAGAACGCCGATTCCGAGACCGCCACGCCAGGCACGGCGGATGAAATGTGAATGCGTGCGTGGTTTTTGAGAGATCGGGGATGCGCGTGCATCGCCCAAGCAGGGAAAATCGCTTACCGAGTTCGCAGCAGCTTCCGGTTGCGAGGGTGTCAGCTTTTCCCCATTCCCGATTCCCCATTCCCGACTCCCAGCCTGCGCAAAAACGGCACCGTCACCCGCCGCTGCGCCGCCAGCGATTCGCGGTCAAGCCGCTCCAGCAGCGCGACCAGGCCGGCCAGGTCGCGGCCGGCATGGGTCAGCAACCAGTCGATCGCCGCATCTTCCAGCACCAGCCCGCGGCGTTGCGCGCGTTCGCGCAGCACCGCGGCGCGGCCGGCATCGTCCAGCGGCGACAGCGCGATCCGCGTGCATTGCGCCAGGCGCGAGCGCAGGTCGGGCAGATTCAGCGCCAGCCCGTCGGGCATCGCCTGCGCGGTGTACAACAGGGTGCCCCCGGCGCTGCGCGCGCGGTTGTGGAAATCGAACAGCGCCACTTCGTCATCGCGCTGGCCGGCGATCGCCTCCAACCCGTCCAGCGCGACCAGGTCGCGGCCTTCCAGTGCTTCCAACGCATCGCGCAGGCGCCCGGACGCGGCCTGCAGCGGCAGGTAGGCGGCGCTGCGCCCGGCCTGCTCGGCCGCCGCGCACAGCGCCAGCGCCAGATGGGTCTTGCCGGTACCGGCGGGACCGGCCAGGTAGATCCAGTCCGCGTCGCGGCCGTCGGCGACGGCCTGCAGCTGCGCCAGCAGGCCGGCCGGGGCGCCGACATAGCGATCGAAGCGCTGCTCCGGCGGATAGCGCAACGCCAACGGCAGCTGCGGCACGCTCACGGCTGGTCGGGGTTACGCGGCGGCAGTTCGATCAGCGGCGCGCGTTCGGCGCTGCCATCGAGCAGGATCGCCGGCTTGTCGCCGGCATACAGCTCGCTCTGCCGGTACTGCTCGTGCAGGTAGTGCAACAGCACGTTGGCCACCGCCGCTACCGGCAGCGCCAGCAGCATGCCGAGGAAACCGAACAGCTGGCCGCCGGCCATCACCGCGAAGATCACCGCCACCGGGTGCAGGCCGATCTTGTCGCCGACGATGCGCGGGGTCAGCACATAGCTTTCCAGCAGCTGGCCGACAGTGAACACCACGCCGACCAGGATCAGCAGTTGCAGGTCGAAGCCCTTGGCCTGGACCAGCGCGGCCAGCACCGCGAGCAGGATGCCGGTGGTCGCGCCCAGGTACGGAATGAAGCTGATCAGGCCGGCGACGATGCCGATCAGCAGGCCCAGGTTGAGCCCGACCAGGCTCAGCCCGCCGGCGTAGATCACGCCCAGCGCCAGCATCACCAGGAACTGGCCGCGGATGAACGCGCCCAGCACGTCGTTGGACTGCCGCGCCAGGCGGCCGACCGTGGCGACGTGGTTGCGCGGAATGGTCGCGGCCACGCGCTCGACCAAGATGTCCCAGTCGCGCAGGAAGTAGAAGGTCAGGATCGGCAGCAGCACCAGGTTCACCACCCAGGTGACCATGGCGAAACCCGAGCGCGACAGATAGCCGAAGAAGGTCGCCGCGACGCCGCCGGCCTGCTGCCAGTGGCCGCGGATCCAGTCGATCAGCCGCTCCGGATCCAGCCATGCCATCAGCTGCAGCCCGGTCTTCTGCTCGGCCCAAGGGATCGCGGTGCCGGTGAACCAGTCGCGCACCTGCGGCAGCACGTCGATGAAGGTGACGATCTGCCGCTCCAGCATCGGCACCAGGATCAGCAGCGCCAGCACCAGCAGCAACAGCATCAGCACGAACACCAGGGTCACCGCCATGTTGCGCGATCGGCCGGCGCGCTCCAGGCGATCGACCAGCGGATCGCCCAGCCAGCCCAGCAGCAGCGCCAGCACGAACGGGGTCAGGATCGGCGCCAGCAGCGCGATCACCCACAGCACGCCCACGATCACCGCCGCCCATTTCAGGCGACGCAGGAACTGGGCGATCTCCGCTTCGGGAGACAGGGTCATTTGAGCCGGTACTCGGTGCGTTCGGTGTTGAGGATGATCGGTCCACCCTCGACCGGTGTCGTCACCGGCTGCAGCGGGCTATCGGGCCCGAGCATGCGATTCAGGCCGGACACGCCGCTGAGCAGGTCCAGATCCAGTTCCAGGCGGTCGCCGTTGGCCTGGACCGGCACGATGCGCCGCACCACCGAGGTGTTCTGCAGCGTCGCCGACACGCGCAGGTAGTCGTCGGCGCTGCTGATGCCACTGATCACCACCCGGTACACGCCGGCCGGGCCGGTGCTGGCGGCCTTGGCATAGCGCTTGACCAGCGCGTCGGCGGCGCCGTCTGCGCCGGCGGCCATCGCGCGGCGCGCGTCGGCATCGCTGGCCGACCAGCTGGACAGGGTCTTGCCGCTGTCGACGAACACCCAGTCGGCGGTCCAGCCACCGGACTTGCCGCGGTACAGCTTGCCGATCAGTTGCATCGGCGGGCTGTAGCGCGAGGAGGCGCTGGCCACCGCGGCGGTGTCCTGGCGCCAGATCGCGCCGACCAGGGCCTGCTCGGCGGCGCTGCCGGTGGGCAGGCCGAGCCGGTAGCCGCGCTCGATCGCGCGGTCCAGCACGCTGCGCGCGGCATTGGACTGCTGCACGCCGACCAGGCGCGGACCGCTGCCGTCGTCGATCGCCAGCCACAGCACCGGCTTGGGCCGCGGCTGCGGCCACAGCGGCAGGCCCAGCGCCGCGGCCAGGCCGTCGACATCGCTCTGCCGGAAGCGCGCGATCAAGGTGGTCCGGAAGGTCGGCGCACCGCTCGGCGAGGTGCCCTGGTCCTGGCGGTAGTCGTAGCTGTCGACGAAGTTCTTGGCGTTGCGCAGCGCCTGGGTCACCCCCGGGCGCGACATCACCGCGCGGTCGCCGGAGATCTTGCCGAGCACCACCCCCAGCGCGCGCGCCACCGCGCCGTTGCGGTCGCCCTCGCTCTGGCTGTTGACCGGCACCTCGGCGTCGTAGGGGCTCTGCGCGCCGGCGACGTCGCCTTCGGTGCGCAGACCGGCCTGGGCCAGGGCGGCCGCGGCGGGCAGGCACAGCGCGAAAGACAGGAGTAAGGCAAGGCTGCGGCGCATCGAAGGTTCCATTGCTCGGCGTATCCGGGGCGAATTGTTGCCCGAATGCGGGCGTAGCGCCAATGCGGCCTGTTAAAATCGCCGTCTTTCCGCCGACGCCACCGCCCGTGACCACTCCCAAGACCCCCGCCGCCGCCCCGTTGACCTACCGCGACGCCGGCGTCGACATCGATGCCGGCAATGCCGTCGTCGAACGCATCAAACCCTTGGTCAAGCGCAGTTTCCGCCCCGAGGTGATGGGCGGGCTGGGCGGTTTCGGCGCGCTGTTCGACCTGTCCGGCAAGTACCGCGAGCCGGTACTGGTGTCCGGCACCGACGGCGTCGGCACCAAGCTGAAGCTGGCGCAACAGCTGGGCCGGCACGACAGCATCGGCATCGATCTGGTCGGCATGTGCGTCAACGACGTGCTGGTGCAGGGCGCCGAGCCGCTGTTCTTCCTGGACTACTTCGCCACCGGCAAGCTCGACGTGGAGACCACCGTGGCGGTGGTCGGCGGCATCGCCCGCGGCTGCGAACTGGCCGGCTGCGCGCTGATCGGCGGCGAGACCGCGGAAATGCCCGACATGTATCCGCCGGGCGAGTACGACCTGGCCGGCTTCACCGTCGGCGCGGTGGAGAAGTCGCAGCTGCTCGACGGCGCCAAGGTGCGCCAGGGCGACGTGCTGATCGGCATCGCCTCCTCCGGCCCGCACTCCAACGGCTATTCGCTGATCCGCCGCATCTACGACCGCGCCGGGCGCCCGGCCGAGCTGCAGCTCGGTGGCACCACCCTGGCCGACGCGCTGATGGCGCCGACCGCGCTGTACGTCAAGCCGATCCTGTCGCTGCTGCGCGGCGAGCATGCCGACGGCATCCACGCGATGGCGCACATCACCGGCGGCGGCCTGACCGAGAACATCATCCGCGTGATCCCCGACGGCCTGGGCCTGGACATCCGCGCCAGCGCCTGGAGCCTGCCGCCGGTGTTCGAGTGGCTGCAGCGCGAAGGCGCGGTCGCCGACAGCGAGATGTGGCGTACCTTCAACTGCGGCATCGGCTTCGTGCTGGTGGCCGCGCCCGACCAGGTCGCCGCGCTGGAGCGCAGCCTGGACCGCCTGGGCCTGGCGCATTGGCAGATCGGCGCGGTGGTGGCGGCCGGCGCCGGCGAACGCGTGCATATCGGCTGAGCCGCATGGCGGCGGGCAAGCGCGCCTGGCTGGCGCTGACCCTGGCGGTGTTCGCCGCCAGCTGGGTGCATCCGCTGTGGCCGGCGGAACAGGCGATGCACAGTTCGCTGGCGGTGCTGGGCATCGCCTGGCTGGTCTGGCACGACCGCCGCTGGCCGCTGCGCCGCGCGCACTTCGCCGCGATCTGCATCTTCATCAGCGTGCACAACATCGCCGCGCACTGGCTGTACTCGAACGTGCCCTACGACCAGTGGCTGCGCGCGCTCAGCGGCTGGTCGCCGAATGCCGCGTTCGGCTGGCAGCGCAACCACACCGACCGCCTGATCCACCTGCTGTTCGGGCTGTGCTTCGCGCCGGCGTTGCGCGAATACGCGCGCCAGCGCTGGCCGGCGCTGAGCGCGCGGCAGGCGTTCGCGCTGGCGACGATGGCGATCATGTGCGCCAGCCTGGTCTACGAATGGCTGGAATGGTCGATCGCCCTGCTGCTGTCGCCCGAGCAGGCCGAGTCCTACAACGGCCAGCAGGGCGACCCGTGGGACGCGCACATGGACATGCTGCTGGCCACCCTGGGTTGCGCCAGCGCCTGGCCGTGGCGGCGCGCCGACCACCCCACCCCATTGCCGCGCTAGAGACCGCACGATGTCGCTGCCCCCACCCTTGCCCTCCCAGGACCTGGACCGCATCGCGTCCCTGCGCGCCGAATCGGACCTGCGCACGCTGGCCACCCTGTACGCGGTGATGGCGGCGCTGCAAGGACTGTCGGTTCTGCTGCTGGGCGGCTTTCTGGCCTTCGGCATTCATTACGAAGCGGCCAAGACCGCAGCCGGACAGAGCGCTCACGATGCGCAGAATGGCCAGGCGGTCATCGTCATGCTCTCGGTGATGCTGGCACTGGGTCTGACGTTGCTGCTGGCGCACGTGGCCGCGGCGCTGGCGCTGCGTCGGCGCCGCAAGCTGACCCTGTGCAAGGCTGCCGCGACGCTGACCTGTTTCGGCTTCCCGCTGGGCACCGCACTGGGGGTGTGGACCCTGCTGGTCTTGCAGCGTCCGGCCGCCAGCGCCCTGTTCCAGGAACCGCGCCGATGACCGTCCGCCTGGCGGTGCTGGCCTCCGGCCGCGGTTCCAACCTGCAGGCGCTGCTCGATGCGATCGCCGCCGGCGCGCTGGATGCGCAGGTGGTCGGGGTGTTCAGCGACCGCGCGCAGGCGCCGGCGCTAGCCAAGGTGGCGCCGGCCCTGCGCTGGTCGGCGGCGCCGAACGGCTTCCCCGACCGCGCCGCCTTCGATCGGGCGCTGGGCGATGCGGTCGCCGCGGCGGAGCCGGACTGGATCGTCTGCGCCGGCTACATGCGCATCCTCGGCGATGGCTTCGTGCAGCGCTTCGCCGGCCGCCTGCTCAACATCCATCCCTCGTTGCTGCCCAAGTACCGCGGCCTGCATACCCACGCGCAGGCGCTCGCCGCCGGCGACGCCGAACACGGCGCCAGCGTGCACTTCGTGGTGCCGGAACTGGATGCCGGCGCGGTGATCGCGCAGGTGCGAGTGCCGGTGCAGGCCGGCGACCGCCCGGAGGACCTGGCGCAGCGCCTGCTGCCGCGCGAACACCAGTTGCTGTGCGCAGTGCTGCAGTTGGCCGCGGCCGGACGCCTGGCTGAACGGGATGGCAGCGTCTGGCTAGACGGTCAGTGTCGGTTTAGTCCGCTGCGCCTAGATTGCCAGGGCGTGCTGATTTCCTGAATACGCCGCGGCCCGATACCGCTGCGACGCATTCGCGCCCTACTCCCTTCTCTCGCAGCCGATCCCATGAAGCCCCTTCCGCGTCCGTTCGCTGTTCTTGCCGTGGCCTGCCTCGGCCTGCTGGCGCCGGCCATCGGCGCGCTCGCGCAGGCGCCCCCGGCGCCGGCAGCCACGCCGACGCCACCGCCACAGGCGCCGACCGCGCCAGCCACTCCCGTGCCTGCCGCTCCCGCACCGGCTGCCGCGCCTGACCTGCAGGCGGCGCCGTGGACGCCGCCGCCGCTGCAACCCTTCGTGGCCACCTACCAGGCGCTGTACAAGGGCAAGCAGGCCGGCGATGCGCGCATGGAAGTCAGCCACGGCAACGGCGACGAATGGCGCGTGGACCTGGGCGTGCAGGGCCGCAGCGGCTTCGCCAGCATCCTCGGCCTGAACATCGAGCAGAGCACGGTGTTCCGCACCCAGGACGGGCGCTACGTGCCGCAGAGCCAGAGCACGGTGAAGAAGGCGGTGTTCTTCGGCAAGAAGGTCACCGGCTTCTACGACTGGAGCAAGGGCGTGGCGCGCTGGGACGGCGACCTGAAGAAGGACCGGCAGCAGCCGATCCCGCTGCAGCCCGGCGACCAGAGCGCGCTGCTGATCAACCTGTCGATCATGCGCGACGCGCAGCCGGGCAAGACCATGACCTACCGCTTCGTCGACGTCGGCCGCGTGCGCGAACACATCTACCATGCCGCCGAGCAGACCGAGACGGTGCAGGTCGGCGATCTCAACTACGACGCGCTGCGCGTGTCGCGCACCAATGGCGGCAGGAATGAGACCATTCTGTGGATCGCCAACGGCGTGCCGACGCCGGTACGCATCCTGCAGCGCGAAAACGGCGAAGACCGCATCGACCTGCGCCTGACCGAATATCAAGGAGTCTGACCATGACACGCATCGCCCGCCCGCTGTCCGCCGTCGCCGCCGCCCTGCTGGCGCTGGCCAGCCTGCCCGCCCTGGCACTGGAGCCGTTCAAGGCGGACTATCAGGCCAGCTACATGGGCATGCAGGCCAACGGCTTGATGACCCTGGCCAGCGAAGGCAACAACCGCTGGCGCTACAGCCTGTCGATCAAGAACCAGGTCGCCGACCTGAGCCAGAGCACCGTGTTCGAGGAAAAGGGCGGGCAACTGCGCCCGCTCAGCAGCGACGACCGCTCGCTGTTCCTGATCAAGAAGAAGGCGGTGACCGCCAATTACGACTGGAGCACCGCGCAGGCGACCTGGGCCGGCGACGTCAAGCCGGACCGCCGTGGCCCGGTGAAGCTGCAGCCCGGCGACATGGACGCGCTGCTGATCAACCTGGCGATCGCGCGCGACGTCAACGCCGGCAAGACCCCCAGCTACCGCATGGTCGACGAGGGCCGCGCCAAGCCGATGAGCTACAAGGTGGCCGGCAAGGAAGCGATCACCGTCAACGGCAAGAGCGAGCAGGCGACCAAGGTCAGCCGCAGCGACGGCTCCAAGGAGATCATCGCCTGGATCGTGCCGGACATGCCGGTGCCGGTGCGCATCCTGCAGCGCGAGAACGGCCAGGACGCGCTGGACCTGACCATCAAGACGCTGCACTGAGGCCGGGATTGGGGATTCGGGATTGGGGAATCGCAACGGCGGCTTCGCCGTGGGAACGGGGAATTGGGATTGGGGAATCGCAACAGCGGTTTCCCCGCTATTTGTGTTTCCCATGTAGCAGCGGCTTCAGCCGCGACGCGGTGAGCCGGGATTCGGGAATTGCAGCAGCAGTTCCCCAGCGCGTGGCCTTCCCATGTGGGAGGGGCTTCAGCCCCGAGGCGAGGGCGCGAATCGTCCTGCGAAACCGGCCGGCGATTTGCGGCTGACCCCGAGGCGCGCGTGAACTCCTCTCCATGGAACATGGATCGCGACGACCGGCCTTGTCTTTCCCTACCGCACTCCCAAAGCGGGCGCCGACTAGGCAGCGCCCCGCCCTGCGCCGTTACTTCTTTTCCGCCGGCGCGGCCTTGAAGGTGGTGCGGCAGTCCACGCGGATCTGCGTGCCGCTGTCGCGCCAGTAGAAGGTGCTGCACTGGCGCGGGCCGTTCTGGGTGCGGGTCACGCCGACCGCGTAGAACGCCTGCGCGATCTCGCCGCGGCTGACCTGGCCGTCGCCGTTCCAGTCCATGTCGCGCTGCTCGATGCCCTGGGTGATGGCGATGCCGGCGTACCAGGCGTAGCCGATCCAGGCCACGAACAGGATCACTACCGCCAGCAGCACCTTGCGCCGGCGGCTGAAACGGCCGCTGAGGATCATGCGATGCGCCGGATGGACGCGCCCAGCGCCCCCAGCTTCTCCTCGATGTTCTCGTAGCCACGGTCCAGGTGGTAGATGCGGTCGATGGTGGTGTCGCCGTCGGCGACCAGGCCGGCCAGGATCAGCGAGGCCGAGGCGCGCAGGTCGGTGGCCATCACCGGCGCGCCGCTGAGCCGCTCGCTGCCGCGCACGATCGCGGTATGGCCTTCGACCTGGATGTCCGCGCCCAGGCGCAGCAGCTCGTTGACGTGCATGAAACGGTTCTCGAAGATCGTCTCGTTGATCACGCCGACGCCGTCGGCCACGCAGTTGAGCGCCATGAATTGCGCCTGCATGTCGGTCGGGAACGCCGGGTACGGCGCGGTGGTCAGGCTCACTGCGCGCGGGCGCTTGCCCTGCATGTCCAGGCGGATCCAGTCTGGGCCGGTCTCGATGCTGGCGCCGGCCTCGCTCAGCTTGTCGAGCACCGCATCGAGCGTGTCGGCGCGCGCGCGGCGCACGGTGACGCTGCCGCCGGTCATCGCCGCGGCGACCAGGAAGGTACCGGTCTCGATGCGGTCGGGCAGCACCGCGTGGCGGCCGCCGGACAGGCGTTCCACACCGTGCACGACGATGCGCGAGGTGCCGGCGCCTTCGATCTTCGCGCCGAGCGCGACCAGGCAGTCGGCCAGGTCGGTGACCTCGGGCTCCATCGCCGCGTTCTCCAGCACCGTGGTGCCGTCGGCCAGGGCCGCGGCCATCAGCACGTTCTCGGTGCCGGTGACGCTGACCATGTCGAACACGTAGCGGCCGCCCTTCAGCCGGCCGTTGCTGGTCGCCTTGATGTAGCCGTTCTCGACGCTGATCTCCGCGCCCAGCGCCTGCAGGCCCTTGATGTGCTGGTCCACCGGCCGCGAGCCGATCGCGCAGCCGCCGGGCAGCGACACTTCGGCCGCGCCGAACTTGGCCAGCAGCGGGCCCAGCACCAGGATCGAGGCGCGCATGGTGCGCACCAGTTCGTACGGCGCGACGTGCTGGTCGACCTTGCGCGGATCGACGGTGATCGCGCTGCCGCGCGCCAGGGTGCCCTCGTCGATGGTGACCTCGGCGCCCAGTTCGCCGAGCAGCTTCACCGTGGTGATCACGTCGTGCAGTTGCGGCACGTTGGTGATCTCCACCGGCGCGTCGGCCAGCAGGGTCGCGCACAGGATCGGCAGCACCGCGTTCTTGGCGCCGGAAATGTTCACTTCACCGTGCAGCGGTTCGCCGCCGGTCACTACGATTTTGGCCATGGGTCTCGGGGGATTGGAAAGAAGAAACGGAAGGAACGCGGAAGGCGCGGCTCAGCCGGCCTGTTCGGGGGTCAGCGTGGTCAGCGCCAGCGCATGGATCGCCCCGCCCATCAGCTCGCCCAGCGTCGCGTAGACCATGCGGTGGCGGGCCAGCGGCAGCTTGCCGGCGAACGCGGCGCTGACCACGGTGGCCTCGAAGTGCACGCCGTCGTCGCCCTGCACCTGCACGCGCGCGCCGGGCAGGCCGGCCTCGATCAGTTTACGGATGGTTTCGGCGTCCAACGGGCTTTCCTAATAAAATGATCGGCCATTCTACCCTCCGACCGGCTTCCGCATGGCTGTATCGCCCCTGTCCCCCGCCGCGATCGACGACGCCAGCCTGGTCGCCAGCGGCCGCCGCGTGGTCGAGATCGAGCAGGCCGCGCTGGGCGCGGTCGGTGCGCGCATCGGCGCCGAGTTCGCCGCCGCCTGCCGGCTGATCCTGGCCTCGCGCGGGCGCGTGGTCGCCACCGGCATGGGCAAGTCCGGGCACGTGGCGCGCAAGATCGCCGCCACCCTCGCCTCCACCGGCACCCCGGCGTTCTATGTGCATCCCGGCGAGGCCGGGCACGGCGACCTGGGCATGATCACCGATGCCGACGTGGTTTTGGCGCTGTCCTATTCCGGCGAGTCCGACGAGATCCTGATGCTGCTGCCGGTGCTCAAGCGCCAGGGCAACGCGGTGATCGCGATGACCGGCCGCGCCCAGTCCACGCTGGCGCGCGAGGCCGACCTGCACCTGGACGTCAGCGTGCCGGCCGAGGCCTGCCCGCTGGACCTGGCGCCGACCTCCAGCACCACCGCCTCGCTGGCGCTGGGCGATGCGCTGGCGGTGGCGCTGCTGGACGCGCGCGGCTTCACCGCCGACGACTTCGCCCGCTCGCACCCGGCCGGCAGCCTGGGCCGGCGCCTGCTGCTGCACATCACCGACGTGATGCACGGTGGCGACGAGCTGCCGCGGGTGCGCGAGGACGCCAGCCTCAGCGAGGCGCTGGTGGAGATGAGCCGCAAGCGCCTGGGCATGACCGCGGTGGTCGATGGCGACGGGCGCCTGCTCGGCCTGTTCACCGACGGCGACCTGCGCCGCACCCTGGACAGCCCGCTGGACGTGCGCCAGACCCGCATCGCCGACGTGATGACCCGACAACCGCGCACGATCGGCGCCGACCAACTCGCCGCCGAGGCCGCACGGCTGATGGAAACCCACAAGATC
Organism: Xanthomonas sp. DAR 34887; assembly: GCF_041245805.1. Taxonomy (NCBI): domain Bacteria; kingdom Pseudomonadati; phylum Pseudomonadota; class Gammaproteobacteria; order Lysobacterales; family Lysobacteraceae; genus Xanthomonas; species Xanthomonas tesorieronis. The sequence continues at coordinate 1,689,236 of NZ_CP162490.1, read as the reverse complement.
AACGGCTTGATCGTGGTCGATGGCGACGGCCGTGCAGTCGGCGCGCTCAACATTCACGACCTGTTGCGCGCCAGAGTGGTTTAACAGCCTGAACTTGTTCACCGCTGCCGGCGTCTTGCGCCGCTGGCCCTGGCCTGCTGGAAAGCCGGCCTCCCCGTCCCGATATAGCGAACCATGCCCTATTCCCCGCTGGCCGACCTTCCCGCCGACCTGATCGACCGCGCCGCCCGGATCCGCCTGGCGTGCTTCGACGTGGACGGCACGCTGACCGACGGCCGCCTGTACTACGACCGCGACGGCAACGAGAGCAAGGCGTTCAACGTGCTCGACGGCCAGGGCCTGGTGCAGCTGCGGCGGCACGGCATCGAAGTGGCGCTGATCACCGCGCGGCCCAGCCTGGCCGCGGAGAAGCGCGGCCAGGAACTGGGCCTGCTGGTGCAGATCGGGGTCAAGGACAAGCGCGCCGGGGTGCAGGCGCTGTGCGACGAGCGCGGGCTGAGCCTGGACCAGGTGTGCTTCATGGGCGACGATCTGCCGGATCTCGCGCCGCTGCGCGTGGTCGGGCTGGCGGTGGCCCCGGCCAATGCGCATCCGTGGACCGCCGAGCACGTGCACTGGCTGACCCGCGCCCGCGGCGGCGAAGGCGCCGCACGCGAGCTGTGCGACGTGCTGCTGGCCGCGCAAGGCCACGTCCCCTCCCTGCTGCAGGAGCATGGCGCATGAACTGGCGTACCGTTCTCGGCGGCCTGTTGCTGGTCGCGGCCGTGGTCAGCGGCTGGTCGGCCTGGCACCAGCGCAGCAAGCGGGTGCCGACAACCGACGCCGAGGCGCGCTCGGACTACATCGCGCACGATTTCCAGATCGTGGCGCTGGACAAGCAGGGCAAGGAATCGATGACCCTGCGCGCGCCGCAGATGGAACGCAGCCGCGCCGACCAGACCATGGCGATCGAAACCCCGCTGTTCCTGCTGCCGGACGCCAACGGCCAGCACTGGGAGATGCGCAGCAAGACCGGCTGGGTCAGCGCCGACGGCAACGAGCTGCGCCTGCGCGGCGACGTCGCCGGCGACAGCCCCAAGGTGCCCAGCATCCCGCCCACCACCTTCCGTACCCAGAGCCTGGACGTCTTCCCGCAGACCAACGCCGCGCGCACCGCCGACCCGGTCACCATGACCCGGCCCGGTATGATGCAGTCCGGCGTCGGCTTCGAGATCGACTTGAAGTCCCGGCAGTACAAGCTCCTTTCACAGGTCAAGACACGCTATGAACCGAACGCTGCCCGCTAAGCTCGCGCTGCTCGCCCTGCTGCTGCCCGCCCTGGCGATGGCCAAGTCGTCCGATCGCAACCAGCCGATGGATATCACCTCCGCCAGCCAGAGCGGCAACATGCTCGACGACAACGGCAAGATCCGTTACACGGGCAATGTCGTCATCATCCAGGGCACGCTCGAAATCCATGCCGACACCGCCGACCTGTTCCGCAAGGATGGCGACATCGACCGCGTCGTGCTGGTCGGCAAGCAGGCCACGCTCAAGCAGGAACTGGACGACGGCTCGCCGATGGATGCCGTGGCCGACAACATCGACTACAAGGTCGGCACCGATACGGTGGTGTTGACCGGCAACTACCGCATGACCTCGCCCAAGGGCACCAATGCCGGTCAGCGCATGGTCTACAACACCAAGACCGGCGACATGCAGGGCGGCGGCGACGGCACCCGCGTGCACACGGTGATCCAGCCGAAGAACGCTGCGCCCGCCGGCGCTCCAGCCGCTGGCGCCAAACCGGCGGCCAAACCGGCCGCCAAGCCCGCCGCGACGCCAGCCAAGCCCACCACCCCGGCCAAGCAAGGAGGCCAGTGATGCTGCTCGCCGAAGGCCTGCGCAAGCGCTACAAGCAGCGCGAGGTCGTGCGCGAGTTCGCGCTGACCCTGGAGGCCGGCGAAGTGGTCGGCCTGCTCGGCCCCAACGGCGCCGGCAAGACCACCTGTTTCTACATGATCGTCGGCCTGGTCGAGGCCGATGCCGGACGCATCGTGCTCGACGGCAACGACATCACCGCGCTGCCGATGTACAAGCGCGCCAAGCTGGGCGTCGGCTACCTGCCGCAGGAGCCGTCGGTGTTCCGCAAGCTCAGCGTCGCCGACAACATCCGCCTGGTGCTGGAACTGCGCGAGGACCTGGACGATGCCGGCCGCGAGCGCGAACTGTCCTCGCTGCTGGACGAACTGCAGATCGGCCACGTCGCCGACCAGCTCGGCGCCAGCCTGTCCGGCGGCGAGCGCCGCCGCTGCGAGATCGCCCGCGCGCTGGCCGCCAAGCCGCGGCTGATGCTGCTCGACGAACCCTTCGCCGGCGTCGACCCGATCTCGGTCGGCGAAATCCAGCGCATCGTCACCCACCTCAAACAACGCGGCATCGGCGTGCTCATCACCGACCACAACGTGCGCGAAACCTTGGGAATCTGCGACCGGGCGTATATCCTCAACGAAGGCAGCGTGCTGGCGCAGGGGGCACCGGAAGCGCTGCTGGCCAACAGCGACGTGCGCCGCGTCTACCTCGGGGAAACCTTCAGGCTGTGACCGCGCGGGCGTCCCGCCATACGCCCCCTCCTCGTTCGGCACAGGCATGAAAGCACGGCTGCAGACATCGCTGGGACAGCATCTGGTCATGACGCCGCAACTGCGTCAGGCGATCAAGCTGTTGCAGATGTCCAGCGCCGAACTGGAAGTGGAGATCGCCGAGGCGGTGGAGAGCAATCCGCTGCTGGAATGGGCCGAAGACGCCGCGCCCACGCTCGATGTGGGCGGCGCCGGCAGTGCCGAAGGCGAGGCCGAGGTCGCGCCGCCGGCCGGCGATACGCTGGACAACGTGCCGCAGCACGACGGCGACGACTGGTCCGATGCCGAGCCGGCCTGGAGCAGCGGCAGCGGCGGTTCCTTCGACGACGACGACGACATGGGCAGCGCCGCCGAGCGCGTCGCCGATCCCGATACGCTGATCGACCACCTGCTGTGGCAGTTGCATCTGTCGCACCTGTCGCCGCGCGACCGCAGCATCGGCGCGGCGCTGATCGACGCGCTCGACGACGACGGCTACCTGCGCGAACCGCTGGCCGCGATCGCCGAGACCCTGCAGCCGGACATTGTCGCCGAGGAGGAGGAAATCCTCACCGTGCTGCACCAGATCCAGCGCTTCGACCCGGTCGGTATCGCCGCGCGCACGCTGGGCGAATGCCTGAACCTGCAGCTGGACGTGCTGCCCGCCGACACCCCCGGACTGGAACTGGCGCGCGCCATCGCCAACGGTCCGCTGGAGAAACTGCCGCGCAGCGGCATCGCCGGCATCGCCCACGAACTCAAGCGCCCGGCCTCGGCGGTGGAGACCGCAGTCAACCTGCTGCGCTCGCTGGACCCGCGCCCGGGCAAGCAGGTCGGCGAACTCAGCGCCGACACCTACGTGGTGCCCGACTGCGTGATCTGGCGCCAGCGCGGCGTCTGGCATGCGGCGCTGGCCGGGCACGCGCGGCCCAAGGTCACCATCCACCGCGGCTACGAACAACTGATCCGCCAGTGCGGCGAAAGCGACGCCGGCTACCTGCGCGGCCAGCTGCAGGAAGCGCGCTGGCTGCTGAAGAGCCTGGAGGCGCGCGGCGAGACCCTGCTCAAGGTGACCCGCTGCCTGCTGCGCCAGCAGGCCGGCTTCCTCGAATTCGGCGAGCAGGCGCTGCGCCCGCTGACTCTGCGCGAGATCGCCGGCGAACTGGGCCTGCACGAGAGCACCATCTCCCGCGCCATCGCCCGCAAGTACGTGCGCACCCCGCGCGGCACCATCCCGCTGCGCGCCTTCTTCGCCTCGGGCATCGACACCGACAGTGGCGGCGAAGCCTCCAGCACCGCCATTCAGGCGATGATCCGGCGCCTGATCGAGGCCGAGAACCCGCGCAAGCCGCTTTCTGACGCCAAGCTGGCCGACCTGCTGAAGGGCGCCGGCGTGCCTGTGGCGCGGCGCACCGTTGCGAAGTATCGTGAGGCCATGAACATTTCCGCCTCCCACGAACGCGTCCGCATCGGTTGATGCGTCGGCGGCAGGCGGCAATGGTTCATAGGTGAATCCCGAACCAAGGAGTATCCGATGCGTATCGAGACCTACGGCCAGCAGATCGAAGTCACCCCCGCCCTGCGCGAGTACGTGGAGACCAAGTTGCAACGGCTGAAGCGGCATTACGAGGAAACCATCGAGGTCCGCGCCCAGCTGGCGCTGCGCAAGCCCGACCACCACGTCGAAGCCACCGTCAACGTCCCCGGCCGCACCCTGCACGCCGATGCCAGCGCGCAGACCATGTACGCGGCGATCGACCTGCTCGCCGACAAGCTCGACCGGCTGATCATCAAGCACAAGGAAAAGAAACAGGACCACCACGCCGCCGAGGTGCGCGACAATATCGTGTGATCCCGCACACGTTGCTCCTGCCATGCCCTTGACCGATCTAATGGCGGCCGTCCGCACCCAGGTGCTGCCGGCCGCCGATCGCGACACCCTGCTGCGCACCGCCGCCGGCCTGCTGGCCTGTCCGCAGGCCGGCTTCGACGAACTCTTCGCCAGCCTGCGCGAGCGCGAACAGCTCGGCAGCACCGCCATCGGCCATGGCATCGCCATCCCGCACGGCCGCGCCCCGCATCTCGACGCACCACGTGGCGCCTTGTTGCGGCTGGAGCAACCGATCGATTTCGACGGCCACGGCGCGCAGGTCGACCTGATCTTCGCGATGGCCGTGCCGGCGCACTACACCCACCAACACCTGATGCTGCTGTCGGAACTGGCCGAACAGTTCTCCGACGAGCGCTTCCGCGAGGCGCTGCGCCGCGCCCCCGACGCTGCCGCGCTGCACGACCTGCTCGGCGGCGCTGCCCAGGCCAGCGCCGCATGAGCATGAATACCAGCATCACTGCCCGCGAACTGTTCGACCAGCAACGCGACCGGCTCGGCCTGCGCTGGCTGGGCGGGCAAAAAGGCGAACACCGCGAGCTGGAAGCCGGCAACGCGGTGTCGCGGCGCCCGTCGTTGGCCGGCTATCTCAATACGATCTATCCGAACAAGGTGCAGATCCTCGGCACCGAAGAATTGGCCTGGCTGGATTCGCTGGATTCGCGCCAGCGCTGGGAGACCATCGAGAAGATCGTGCAGGTGCGGCCGCTGGCGCTGGTGATCACCAAGAACCAGTCCTGCCCCGAAGACCTGCGCGCGGCCGCCGACGAATCCGACACGCCGCTGTGGGGCTCGCCCAAGCGCGGCCACGAACTGCTCAACCACCTGTCCTATCACCTGGCGCGCACGCTGGCGCCGCGGGTGATCCTGCACGGGGTGTTCATGGAGATCTACTCGATCGGCGTGCTGATCACCGGCGAGGCCGGCTCCGGCAAGAGCGAACTGGCGCTGGAACTGCTCAGCCGCGGCCATCGGCTGGTGGCCGACGACGCCCCCGAGTTCACCCAGATCGCCCCCGACGTGCTCGACGGCACCTGCCCGGAACTGCTGCAGGACCTGCTGGAAGTGCGCGGCCTGGGCGTGCTCAACGTGCGCGATATGTTCGGCGACACGGCTGTAAAGAAGAACAAGTATCTTCGCCTGATCGTGCACCTGACCCGGCCCATGACCGAACCGACCCCGCATGGCTACGAGCGTCTGACCGGCGATTCCGGCACCCGCCATGTGCTGGACCTGGACGTGCCGCTGATCACCCTGCCGGTGATGCCCGGGCGCAACCTGGCGGTACTGACCGAGGCCGCCACGCGCCTGCACATCCTGCGCACCAAGGGCATCGATCCGGCGGCGATGTTCATCGCCCGCCACAGCAACCTGCTGGAACGGCGCACACCATGAACGCGGTGGCGAACACCTCCACCCTGGTGATCGTCAGCGGCCTGTCCGGCTCCGGCAAATCGGTGGCGCTGAAGACCTTCGAGGACCTGGACTACTACTGCGTCGACAACCTGCCGGTGGAACTGCTGCCGGCCTTCGTCAAGAGCCTGGTGCGCGACGACGTCGGCCCCGGCAAGCTGGCGGTGGGCATCGACGTGCGCAGCCGCCACAGCGACCTGGCGCAGCTGTCGCGCTGGCGCGAGGCGGTGGCGCAGTTCGGCCTGGACGCGCGGCTGCTGTTCTTCGATGCCACCGACGAAGCGCTGATCAAGCGCTACGCCGACACCCGTCGTCGGCATCCGCTGTCGCACCTGGGCCTGTCGCTGCCGGAGGCGATCGAGCGCGAACGCGCACTCACCGAACCGCTGCGCCGCGAGGCCGATGCGGTGATCGACACCAGCACGCTCAACGTGCATCAGCTGCGCCGGCGGGTCACCACCGAGTTCGCGCTGACCAACGAGAACAGCCTGTCGTTGCTGTTCGAGTCCTTCGCCTACAGGCGCGGGGTTCCGGCCGAAGCCGACTTCGTGTTCGACGCGCGGGTGCTGCCCAATCCGCACTGGGATCCGGAACTGCGGCCGCTGACCGGCCGCGACAGTGGCGTGCGCGACTACCTGGACGCGCAACCGGACGTGCAGCGCTACACCGCGCAGATCGTCGACCTGCTCGACACCTGGCTGCCGCGGCTGCGCAACGACACCCGCAGCTACGTCACCATCGCCTTCGGCTGCACCGGCGGCAAGCACCGCTCGGTGTACCTGGCCGAACGCCTGGCCCGCCACGCGCGCGAGCAGGGTTGGCCGGAAGTGGCGACGTTCCATCGCGAGCAGGATTGATCGAAGGCCGGGATTGGGGATTCGGGATTGGGGATTCGCAAACGCCAGAGCCGCTCCCGCTTTTGCCAATCCCCAATCCCCAATCCCGAATCCCGGCCCCACAACCAGCCATTCCCTGCCCCCTGCCCGACCTGTTAACGTTCTCCCATGGCCTGTGGCATTCTCCTGATTACTCATCCCGGTGTGGGCGCGTCGCTGTTGAGCGTGGCCACCGGATTGTTGCGGCAATTGCCGCTGAAGACCGAAGCGTTCGAAGTCCCGCTCGATGCCGATCTGGATGCGCTGCTGCCGCAGGCATCGGCGGCATTGCGGCGGGTCGACGGCGGCGACGGCGTACTGGTCGTCACCGATCTGTATGGCGCCAGCCCGAGCAACCTGGCGACGAAACTCGCTCGTCTCGGCACGCCGATGCGGCGCGTCTCGGCGCTGAGCCTGCCGATGCTGCTGCGGATCATGAATTACCCCGAACAGGGGCTGGACCAGTTGCCCGCGACCGCCGCCGCCGGCTCGCGCAACGGAGTGGTGATCGACGATGCTTGAACGCGAACTCATCGTATCCAACCGACTGGGCCTGCATGCGCGCGCGACCGCCAAGCTGGTGCAGACGCTGTCCTCGTTCCGTTGCAACGCCACGCTGGCGGCCAAGGGCCGCGAAGTCAACGCCAAGAGCATCATGGGCGTGATGCTGCTGGCCGCCGCGCAGGGCACGCCGGTGACGGTGCGGGTGGACGGCGCCGACGAAGCCGACGCGCTGGAGGCCGTGGTCGGCCTGTTCGAGCGGCGCTTCGACGAGGACAGCTGAGCATGCGGCGCCGGCCGCCGTCGGCGACCACGCCGCCGCGCCGCCGCGGGTGCGCGCGGTGAGCCTGCGCATCGTCGGCCATGGCGCCTCGCGCGGCAACGCGCTGGGCCGCGCGCGGGTACGCCTGCCGCATGCGCTGGAGGTGGCCGAACAACGCATCGGCGCCGCGCAGATTCCCGAAGAACTGGAGCGCCTGCACCTGGCGGTGAACGCCGCGCGCGAGGAAATGCACGGCCTGCGCCAGCGCCTGCACGGCGCCCTGGCCAAGGAGGTCGGCGAGTTCCTCGACCTGCACGCGCTGCTGCTCGACGATCCGGAACTGCTGCACGGCCTGGACGAACTGATCCGCACCGGCCGCTACAGCGCCGACTACGCCTTGCGCCTGCAACGCGACCGCCTGGCGACCGTGTTCGACGACATGGAAGACGCCTACCTGAAAAGCCGCATGGACGACCTGGACCATGTGATCGGGCGCATCCATGCCTTCCTGCAGAAGCGCCAGCCCGACAGCGCCGGCCTGGCCGGCGAGATCCTGGTGTGCGAGAACGTGGCGCCGTCGGAACTGGCGCAATTGCAGGCGCAGGGCGTGGTCGGCATCGTCACCAGCGCCGGCAGCGCGCTGTCGCACAGCGCGATCCTGGCGCGCAGCCTGCACCTGCCGCTGGTGGTCGGCGTCGCCGATGCGCTGCAGAAGATCAACGACGGCGACGTGCTGATCGTCGATGGCGTGCAAGGCGCGGTGATCGTCGAGCCCACGCCCGACGATCTGCGCGACTATCGCACCCGGGTGCGCGACCAGGCCAAGCTGCAACGCGGCCTCGGCAAGCTGCGCTCCAAGCCCAGCCGCACCGTGGACGGCGTCGACATCGTGTTGCTGGCCAACGCCGAATCGCGCGACGACGTGGCCCGCGCGCATGCGCTGGGCGCCGACGGCCTGGGCCTGTACCGCACCGAATTCCTGTTCCTGCAGCGCGACGCGCTGCCCGACGAGGAAGAACAGTTCCGCACCTACCGCGACGCGGTGCTGGGCATGAGCGGGCGGCCGGTGACCATCCGCACCCTGGACCTGGGCGCGGACAAGGCCGACCGCACCGGCCTGACCATGAGCAACGAGCAGAACCCGGCACTGGGCCTGCGCGGCGTGCGCCTGTCGCTGGCCCGGCCAAAGGTCTCGGACACGCAACTGCGCGCGATCCTGCGCGCATCCGGCTACGGTCCGGTGCGCGTGCTGGTGCCGATGATCGGCGCACGCGAGGAGATCATGGCGATGCGCCGGCATCTCAAGCGCATCGCCGCGCAACTGCGCCGCGAGGGCCATGTCATTGCCGAGCAGGTGCAACTCGGCGCGATGATCGAGGTGCCGGCCGCGGCGATCGCGCTGGACACCTTCATCGACGCCATCGACTTCCTGTCGATCGGCACCAACGACCTGGTGCAATACCTGCTCGCCGCCGATCGCAACAACGAAGCGCTGGGCGAGCTGTATTCGCCGCTGCACCCGGCGGTGCTGCGCCTGATCGCGCAGGTCATCGCCACCGGCCAGGCGCATGGCAAACCGGTGGCGGTGTGCGGCGAGATCGCCGGCGACCCGGCGCTGACGCCGATGCTGCTGGCGCTGGGCCTGCGCGAGTTCAGCCTGCACCCGGCGACGATGCTGGAAGTGCGCCGGGTGATCCGCGACACCGACCTGCAGGCGCTGCGCTTGCGTGGCGCAAAGCTGCTGCAGGCGCGCGACCGCAAGGGCATCGAGCGCTGGTTGGCTTGAGTGCCGGGATTGGGGATTGGGGATTGGGGATTCGGACAAGCAGCGGTTCGGCTGCGGAACGTAAGGATTCGATTGCAGGATGCCGGCTGCGGCGTCCTGCACTGCGCGCCTTGATGAAAAAATCGCCAGCCCTTCGGGCAGCAACCGCAAATCCCAGCAGTGCCTGCCCCACCGCTTTTCTGTAGGAGGGGCTTCAGCCCCGACGCGTTACCGGTAAGGCGTCGGGGCTGAAGCCCCTCCTACAGAAAAGCGCAGCAGCCTGCACTCGCGCAACACCATCCAATCCCCAATCCCCAATCCCCAATCCCCAATCCCAAATCCCAAATCCCAAATCCCGGCCCGCTGTGCTTCCCGCAACATGCAGGCGATAATGTTGCGATGAACATCTGACCGACCGCCCGCCTTCGGCGCGCGGCCTTCCACTTTCAGGAGCAGCGCATGGCCGACGCCGTCCGCCACGACAAGACCGCGCGGCAGCTGCGTTTGCTGTCCGATGCGCTGGATAGCGGGCGCCTGGGCCCGGTACGGCGGCTGGTCAATACGCTGGCGCCGGCGGAGATCGGCAACCTGCTCGAGTCGCTGCCGCCCGGCAAGCGCGTGGTGGTGTGGGGCCTGGTCGATCCGGAAGACGACGGCGAGGTGCTGCTGCACGTCGGCGAGGAAGTGCGCGAAAGCCTGCTCGCGGACATGGACGCGGACGAGATCATCGCCGCGGTCGAAGACCTCGACATCGACGACCTGGCCAACCTGGTCGAGGATCTGCCCGACACGGTCATCGACGAAGTGCTCAAGTCGATGGACCGCGAGAACCGCGAGCGCCTGGAACAGGTGCTGTCCTATCCCGAGGACAGCGCCGGGCGCCTGATGAACCCGGACGTGGTCACCGTGCGCGCCGACGTCAACGTCGACGTGGTGCTGCGTTACCTGCGCCTGCGCGGCGAACTGCCGGACCACACCGATCACCTGTTCGTGGTCAGCCGCCGCCACCAGTACCTGGGCCGGGTTTCGCTGGCCGCGCTGGTCACCCACGAGGATTCCACCCCGATCAACCGGCTGATCGACGACGAGCAGCCGGCCATCGACGTCGGCGAAGGCGCCGACGAGGTCGCGCGGCAGTTCTCCGACCACGACTGGATCTCCGCGCCGGTGGTGGACGACAACAACATCCTGCTCGGCCGCATCACCATCGACGACGTGGTCGACATCATCCGCGACCAGGCCGAGCACCAGGCGTTCAGCGCCGCCGGCCTGGACGAGGACGAGGACATGTTCAGCCCGGTGCGGCGCGCGTTCCGGCGCCGCCTGCTGTGGCTGACCATCAACCTGGGCACCGCGTTCATCGCCTCCAGCGTGGTCAGCCAGTTCGAGGGCACCATCTCCAAGCTGGTGGCGCTGGCCGCGTTGATGCCGATCGTCGCCGGCATGGGCGGCAACGCCGGGACCCAGGTGCTGGCGCTGATGGTGCGCGGCCTGGCACTGGGCCAGATCGGCGCCTCCAACTTCACCGTGCTGCTGCGCAAGGAACTCGCTGTAGCGCTGATCAACGGCCTGGCGCTGGGCGTCGGCCTGGGCATCATCGTGCTGGCGTGGTTCCACCAGCCGCTGCTGTCGCTGGTGATCGGCTCGGCGCTGACCATCAACCTGCTCACCGCCGCGCTCGGCGGCGTGCTGGTGCCGCTGACGCTCAAGCGCCTGGGCTTCGATCCGGCGCTGGCCGGCGGCGTGATCCTGACCACCCTGACCGACGTGATGGGCTTCCTCAGCTTCCTCGGCCTGGCCACGCTGGTGCTGCTGTAGGCCGATCCGCGCGGCATCCGCATTGCCGCGCACGCCAGCGCATCGCCGGCGCACGCACATGTGTCGGCTTTCTCGCCGCCGCATGCCGAGGCGCCCGCGACAGGCTGAACGCCGCGCCGGCGGCGCCTGACTGGCGCATGTCCGACCCTGGCCCTGGCCGCACGCCGCGCTGTCGCCGAAGCGCCGGGACGCCGATACTGGGGATCTCCACCGCCGAGGGCCGCCCATGTCCATGCGTTCGTTGCTGATGCTGCTGTGCCTGTCCATGGTCGGTTGCAGCAGCCTGCCCAGCGATCCGGCCACCGGCCATTTCGTGGCCCGGCAACTGACCGTGGACGGTCGCCTGTACCGCTACCAGGTGTTCGTGCCGGCGCCGCCGCACCGCCAGGGACCGGTGCCGGTGGTGCTGTTCCTGCACGGCTCCGGCGAGCGCGGCAGCGACGGCAAGCAGCAGGCCGATGCCGGCGTGGGACCGTACCTGCGCCGCCACCTGGGCGACTTCCCGGCGCTGGTGGTGATGCCGCAGGTGCCGGACGAGCAGGAGTGGAACGGGGTCAACGCGACCATGGCGCTGCAGGCGTTGGACGCGGCCAGCGCCGAATTCAACGGCGATCCGCAGCGCACCTACCTGACCGGCATGTCGATGGGCGGCTACGGCACCTGGGAAATCGCCCTGCAGCAGCCGCAGCGCTTCGCCGCGCTGGTGCCGGTGTGCGGCGCGATCCTGTCCCCGCACGAGGACCGCGAATATCTGGTGGTGACCCCGGTGGCGGAACTGCCCGACCCCTATACCGCGCTGGCCGAACGCCTGCAGCAGATTCCGGTGTGGATGTTCCATGGCGCCGAGGACGACGTGGTGCTGCCGCACGACGACCGCAAGATCTACCGCGCGTTCAAGAACCTGGATGCCGACGTGCGCTACACCGAGTATCCGGAAGGCAACCACAACGCCTGGGACGCCACCTACCGTAATCCGAAGATGTGGCAATGGCTGTTCGCGCAGAAGCGCGGCGGCGACACCGCCGACGCGGCGCCGGAAACCACGAGCGGCGGCAGCTGAGCCGGCGTCGCGGACCGGAACAGTCTCGCCCTTGTAGGAGCGGCTTCAGCCGCGACAAGCGACGTCGGGCATTCGCGGAACTGCCGATCGTCTTTCGCAATTGAACCCCTCCTGCAATGCCCCACGAGACTGGCCACAAGCCCCTTGTAGGAGCGGCTTCGGCCGCGACCGAAACCCACCTACAAGCGGGAACACCCAGACCGGCAATGCGCCCAACGCTGCAGACGCCGAGCCCGCCGAAGGCAAGACTGCAGCCGCACCAGCCGACAGCATCGAAGCGCCTGAACACCGCCACGGCGAGTTCATCCACCGCGAATGTGCATGCCGATACTGCACGTCCGGACCTGCATGCCTACTGCGCACCCCTCGGCGGCGCCACCACGCGCAAAAACCGCGTACAGTCCGCGCTCGCTTCTTCCCGGGACGCCCATGGCAACCGACACCGTCTTCGCACAGGCCGACTTTCTCGACCGGCTGCAGCGCCTGGACCCGAGCGCCGCCGGCCTCGCCGATGCCGCGATCCCGCCGTTGCTGATCGCCAGCGCCGATCCGGCCGCGCCCTGGCGGCTCAGCGACACCGGGCAATGGTTGCTGCGGGCGCTGCAGGCCAGGCGTGCGCTGCTGCACGCCGCGCACGCCACCACCCTGTCCGCCGATGCGCTGCGCCGCGACCAGAAGTTCGCGCCGCCCGGGCGGCCGTCGCTGCATCTCGTGCAATTGCGCCAGCAGCAGGCGGCGGCGCAGCAGGCGACGCGGCGTGCGAAACAGGACTTCGCCCAGGCCGCGGCCGGTTTCGTGCGCAGCGCCGGCCTGGCGCCGGCGACCAAGCTGAGCCTGAGCGACTTTCTGCAGCGCTGGATCGATCGGCACGTCCGATAGCGGGGCTCGGGACTTGGGACTTGGGACTTGGGACTTGGGACTTGGGACTTGGGACTTGGGACTCGGGACACGGGACACGGGACACGGGACACGGGACACGGGACACGGCAACAGCGTGGCCTGGGCGGTTGCTGCATGCAATGCGCGATCGGGACGCGCCCGCAACGCTGGTGCGCGCTTTCCGAGACCGTCAGGCACGTGCCCGGGCGGTCGCTGCGTACAGCGAAAGCCATGCGCTGGAGCCCACTTGTCGGCATTCGCACGTCGCTGCCGCCTCGCCGCTGAACGCAACCGCGCACGCGCTCCGCCAAGAGGATTTGAACGCCAGGCCGACGGCAATCGGCTTGCTATCCTTGCCGGCCGTTCTTTCCTGCCGATCCGCGTGCCGATTGCCGCCATGTCCGCCCTTCCCCACGCATCCGCCGCAGACGGCGCCGCCGCCCTCGCCGATCGCCTGGTGCACGCGCCCTGCCCGGCCACGGCCGCCGCGACGGCGGCATGACCATGCTCAGCGGACACACGGCGAACGTCGCCACCTGGAGCATCTGCGCGCTGGCCACGGCGGGCGTGATCGCGCGGCCGTTCAAACTGCCCGAAGCGCTGTGGGCGGTGGGCGGCGCGGCGCTGTTGATGGTGCTCGGCCTGATGCCCGGCGCCGATGCCTGGCACGCGGTGCTCAAGGGCTACGACGTCTACCTGTTCCTGATCGGCATGATGCTGCTGTCGGAAACCGCGCGCGCCGAAGGCCTGTTCGACTGGGTGGCGATGCATGCGGTGAACCTGGCCAAGGGCTCGCCGCGGCGCCTGTTCGCGCTGGTGTTCGGGGTCGGCATCGTGGTCACCGCCTTCCTGTCCAACGACGCCACCGCGGTGGTGCTGACCCCGGCGGTGTACGCGGCCGCGCGCAAGGCCGGGGCCAAGCCGCTGCCGCTGCTGTTCGCCTGCGCGCTGATCGCCAATGCCGCCAGCTTCGTGCTGCCGATTTCCAATCCCGCCAACCTGGTGCTGTACGGCGGCACCATGCCGACGCTGGGCGCGTGGATGGCCGCCTTCGCGCTGCCGTCGTTGCTGGCGATCGCGGTCACCTTCGGCATGCTGTACTGGGCCGAACGCAAGGACTTGCGCGGGCGCTGCGCCGAACGCGTGGATACGGTGCCGCTGAGCCGCGGCGGCGCCTTCGCGCTGGCCGGCATTCTCGCCACCGCGGCGCTGCTGGTCGGCGTCTCGGCGCTTGGTCTGGAGCTGGGCCTGCCCACCTGTCTGGCCGGCGTGGCCACGCTGGCGGCGGTGTGCCTGGGCGGCCGGCAGTCGCCGCTGCCGCTGGCCAAGGCGGTGTCGTGGGCGGTGCTGCCGCTGGTGGCCGGGCTGTTCGTGCTGGTCGAGGCCTTGTCGCGCACCGGCGTCATCGCCTGGCTCGCGCAGACGCTGTCGGCCTCCGCGACGCAGTCGCCGGTGGCCACCGCCGGCGCGGCCGGCACGCTGCTGGCGTTCGGCTCCAACCTGCTGAACAACCTGCCGGCCGGATTGATCGCCAGCACCACCATCGCCCAGGCGCATCCGCCGCAACTGGTGGTCGATGCGCTGCTGATCGGCGTGGACCTGGGGCCGAACCTGTCGATCACCGGCTCGCTGGCCACCATCCTGTGGCTGACCGCGATCCGCCGCGAAGGCGAGGACGTGGGCTTCTGGCGCTTCCTGAAGGTCGGCGCGCTGGTGATGCCGCCGGCCTTGCTGTGCGCGCTGGGCGCGCGGCTGCTGCTGGGCTGAGCCCCCGCCGCTTTCTGTAGGAGCGGCTTCAGCCGCGACCGGTCGCTGGGATGCATGCGACCGACCCCGCGGATCAACGCATGTTGCAGGAACGGGAACGCCTCCGACGTCCTGTCGCGGCTGAAGCCGCTCCTACGGAAAGCGGCGCGCACCCCAGCCTGTCCGCTACGCGCGCAGGCGCCGCGCCACGCCGCTGATCAGCGCGATCGCTGCGGTCAGCGCGGCCATCGACAGGAATTGCGCACGGGTGTCGGGCGAGGCCACCAGCAGGCCGAAGATCAGCGCCAGGATCGCCAACGCCAGCAAGGTCAGCAGCGGATAGCCGCGCATGCGGAACGGCAGGCGCGTCCCGGCGCGATCGGCGCGCGCGCGCAGGATCAGCTGCGACAGCAGCGAGATCGTCCACACCAGCAGGCAGGTCGCGCCGACGATGTTCAGCAGCGTCGGCAGCACGCGGTTGGGATACAGAAATTCCAGCACCGCCGCGACGAAGCCGAACAGCACGCTGGCCAGCACCGCCAGCAGCGGCACCTGCTGGCCGTTGGTGAAGGCCAGCACGCGCGGCGCCTCGCCGCGCTGCGCCAGCGAAAAGATCATGCGCGAGGCGCCGTACAGATTGGCGTTGAGCGCCGACAGCAGCGCGATCACCGCGATCAGGGTGATGCCGGTGGCCGCGCCGGGAATCTTGGCCGCCTGCAGCACCGCGGCGAACGGCGAACTCAGCGCCTCGCTCTGCCACGGCACCACCGCAATGATCACGCTCAGCGAGCCGATGTAGAACACCAGGATGCGCCAGGCCACGGTGCGGATCGCGCGCGCGATGCTGCGCTCCGGGTCGGCGGTCTCGGCCGCGGCCACCGCCACGATCTCGGTGCCGCCGAAGGCGAACACCACCACCAGCAGCGCCGCGCCGATGCCGGCCAGCCCCTTGGGCGCGAAGCCGCCATTGCCGGTGACGTTGGACCATCCCGGCGAAGCCACGTTCGGCAGCCAGCCGGCCAGCAGCGCCACGCCGACCAGGATGAAGGCCAGGATCGCCACCACCTTGAGGATCGCGAACCAGAATTCGAACTCGCCGAAATTGCGCACGCCGAGCAGATTGATCGCGGTGAAGGCGGCCATGAACACCACGGCGACCAGCGGCACCGGCAACGCCGGCCAGACCGTCGCCAACAGCCCGGCTGCGCCCACCGCTTCGGCGGCGATCACGATCACCAGCTGCAGCCACCACAACCACCCCACCGTCGCGCCCGCGGTGGCGCCCATCGCATCGGCGGCGTACACCGAGAACGCGCCGCTGGCCGGCTTGGCCGCGGCCATCTCGCCCAGTGCGTTCATCACGATGATCACCAGCGCGCCGGCGACCAGGTAAGAAATCAGCACCGCCGGCCCGGCCGCGTGCACGCCCACGCCCGACCCCAGGAACAGGCCGGCGCCGATCGCGCTGCCCAGCCCCATCATGATCAGTTGTCGCGGCTTCAACGCATGGCGCAACGCCGGCGCGGCGGACGGGGCGGCGGGACCGGGAGGCATGGACGGATGCGGCATCGGGTTCGTCGATTGGCAGGAATCCCGACACGATACCGCGTCGCGATGGCGCCGTGCTCGCGGTCACGCGCCAGTCGATCCTGAGCGGGTCGCACCGGGTCTTCAGAACCCCGGCCGCCGACGGACGCGTGGCGCCTTCGCGCAACGGCAGCGGACGTATGACGCAGCGTTCGGGCTGGCGAATGGCGACGCGCCCGCCCCACCGCGCCGGGCTGTCGCGTGCAGCCTAGGCGGCAGCGCACCGCCGGACGCAGGTCCGTCGCTCTGCCCTCGCCCGCCGTTCGTGTTCCCTCACCCGCTCGACCGCCTGCATGCATGCAAACGGAGCACAAACCGCGCGGCCAGGGTGGCAAACCGAAGTTCGGAGATACAAAACAAAAGATTTTTTGCCGCGCGCGACGTATGTCGTTGATTTTAGATATTGACAGCGATACTAACGTCAGAAATACTGAACTTAGTGTCGCGTCGGAAGTGTGCCCCGACGACCGAGGTAGCGCCGCACAAGGGCGCTACGCCGGCCGCCAGGTACGGCTCCGTCCGCACGTGTGATGGCAGGCCTGGAGATGGTCTGCACCGAACGGTTCGGCCGGAAAGGACCACGGCTACCGCACGGCCCAAGCGCAACGGTCCGCTTCATCGAGACAAGGAGAGACACCATGATCAAACCCCTGTTGACCCTGGCGGTTCTGGCCGTCGCATTCACCGCGGCGCAGACCCACGCCACCGGGCAGAAGCTGGAAGCCAACGACACCATCCAAGGCCTGGGCGAACGCGTCCCGGTCGGCAAGAAGAACGTCAGCCTGTCGCCGCTGTTCAAGGTCTACACGTTCGAGAAGTCCGGGCTGACCTTCGCCCAGATCAATTCGTCGAAGGACGAGGTGATCACCGTGCTCTCGCTCACCCCGGGCGCCCAATCGCGCCTGCCGATCGGCTTGGCCGCCGAAGAGCAGTTGCTCGTCGTCAACGACGAGAAGGACCGCCCGCTCGGCATGGTCACCGCCGCCGCGAGCTGCCCGTGCAGCGCCACCGTGGTCTACCAGGACGCCACCCAGATGATCGTCGTGGTCTACGGCTCCAACGGCGAGTACATCACCTCGTACGTGCTCCCGCGCAGCCCGTCAACGAAACCGCCGCAGTAACCGGCCTCGCCGGCACCCGCAGCGCCGCGGCCGGCGACGGCCGCGGCGTTTTCGTTGCATGCGCAAACCCGCATTACGAACACGCAGGCACGCGATCCTTACCCGTTTGCAGGCCTGGGCGAACAGACACGGCAGCACGGAGACGGCGGACGCTGCATCAGCTTCATGTCCCCGCGTGCGCCGCAGGCGCCCGCGTCGGCGATGCGCGGCCGGCTCACGGCAGTTGGTTGCCCGACAAGACCTGTTGCACCACCAGCAGCGCCGGATCGCGCGCATCCACCTGCTGCAGGCGTTGTTCCAGTTCCTGGCTGCTCAGGACGCCCTCGCGATGCAGCCACCGAAAGCGGCTACGGCGCTGCTCGGGATGCTCTTCGGCGAGCATGACGTCGTACTCGCGCCGCAGGTAGCTGGCGCGGCGCTGCTCGATCTGCGCGACGATACGCTCGCCGTCGGCATTCTTGATCACCAGCAGATTGCCTTTTTCGGTCGGAATGATCAGGTAGTGGGTCACCACGAGGTGGTAGGCGGCATAACAGACCATGCCGATCCACAGCCAGAACGAGGGCGTGAATGCGTGGTATTTCATGGAGGACATCACGGTCAGTACCAGCCCGAACACGCCCCATAGCAGGCCGGCATTGCGCAGCCACTGGTTGCGTTCGGTCAGCGTCTGGCGGTCGCGGCCGATGTCGCCGTAAGCCACCGAGAAGCTGCGGCTGCCGGAACTGTCCTGCACCGAATAGTGCAACTCGTCGTCGCCGAAGACATAGCCGATGCGGTTCGAAAAGCGGCGTTGCTTGATTTCCACGATCTTTCCTTGATCTGCGACGCCCGCCCCTGCCGGCGCCCGCGCGGCAAATATAGCCAAAATCACGGCGCCGCGCGCGCGACCGGGCGCGGCGTTTGCCTGCGGCGTGCGCGCGCAGTGCCCGGGCTTCTCAGGCGGTGCTCTGCGCTTGCGGTGGCGCGCGGCGGCATCAACGTGCCGCGACCGGGAGCGGCCAGGTCTTGCAGCCGCGAGGCATGCGAATGCGGCGGTCCAGGCCGCTGCCGCTGTCTACAGGTCTGTCAGCGCGATCATTCCATTGCGGTCTCCGGCCCGCGCACCCAGCGCGACACGCGATGGGTGCGCACCGCGACGGCGAGCCGCCCTCCGATCGGAGAGCGGCGAACATCGCAGTGCCGGTCAGAACTCCTGCCAATCCTTGTCGCTGGTCGCCATGGCGACCGACTGCAGGCGACGTGCAGCGGTCGGCGTCGGCACCGGACGCGCGTAGCTCCTCGGCTTCGACGCGATTGCCGAGGTCGGCTGGCGCATCGGCGCGGCGTTGTCTTCCAGCTTGAACAAGGCCACTGCCTGCGCCAGCTCGGTGGCCTGCTGCTCCATCGACCGCGCCGCGGCGCTGGCTTCTTCCACCAAGGCGGCGTTCTGCTGGGTGCTCTCGTCCATCTGGGTCACGGTCTGGTTGACCTGTTCGATGCCGGCGTACTGCTCCTGCGAGGCGGCGGAGATCTCGCCCATGATGTCGGTGACGCGCTGCACCGAGGACACGATCTCGTGCATGGTCTTGCCGGCCTGGCCGACCAGCGCCGAGCCTTCGGCAACGCGGCTGACCGAGTCGTCGATCAGTTCCTTGATCTCCTTGGCCGCGCCGGCCGAGCGCTGGGCGAGCGTGCGCACCTCGCTGGCGACCACGGCGAAGCCGCGGCCCTGCTCGCCGGCGCGCGCCGCTTCCACTGCCGCATTGAGCGCCAGGATGTTGGTCTGGAAGGCGATGCCGTCGATGACGCTGATGATGTCGGCGATTCTCTTCGACGAAGCCTCGATGCCGCTCATCGTGGTCACCACCTGGCCGACCACCTCGCCGCCTTCCGACGCGACCGACGCGGCACCGACTGCGAGCTGGTTGGCCTGGCGCGCATGCTCGGCATTCTGCTTCACCGTGGACGTCAGCTCTTCCATCGACGCGGCGGTTTCTTCCAGGCTGGCGGCCTGCTGCTCGGTGCGGCGCGACAGGTCGTCGTTGCCGGTGGCGATCTCGCTGGCGGCGGCATCGATCGACACCGCCGAGTGCTTGATCCGGCCGACGATCTCGGCCAGTTGCTGGGCCGTGGCATTGGCGTCGTCGCGCATCTGCGCGAACACGCCGTGGAACTCGCCGTGCATGCGCGCAGTCAGGTCGCCGGCGGCGATGGACTGCAGCAAACCCGACAGCGCCTGCAGATTGCCGTCGGCGGTGGTCATCAACTGGTTGAGGCTCTCGACCATGACCCGGAAGTCGAACTGGAAACGCGCCGCATCGCCGCGGGCGCTGAAGTCGCCGTTGGCGGCGGACTGCGCCAGCTGTTTGACCTGGCCGTTCATTGCCGACAGATTCGCCTTTACTTCGTCCATGGTCCGGGTCAGCACCGCTTTTTCGCCCGGCAGACGGTCCATGTCCTGGCTGAGGTCGCCGACCGCATAGCGGCCCATGATCTGCGCCAGCTTCAGCTTCATCTCGATGTGCGATCCGACCAAGGCGTTGGTTTCCGCCGCCATGCGCCCGTAGTCGCCCGGGAATGCAGCGGCATCCATGCGGAAGCTGATCTGCCCGGCGTCGTGGCGCTCATGCGGAAGCTGATCTGCCCGGCGTCGTGGCGCTTGGCCATGTCCAGCTGCGCGGCGATCAGGCTGCGCAATTGCTGCTGCATGCCCTGCATCGCGCGCAGCAGGCGGCCGGTCTCGTCGCGGGCCTGGGTCTGCACATCGTTGTCCAGGTCGCCGCGCGCGATCGCCTCGGCCGCGCGCGTGGCACGGCTCAGCGGCACGGTGAGGCTGCGGGTGATCAGCCAGGCCAGCAGGCTGCTGACCAGGATCACTGCCAGACCGCCGCCGATGAGCATGGCACGACCGCGGTCCATCGCCGTATTGGCGGTGGCGTAGGCGCTGGCGCCACGTTGGCGCTGCCGCTCCGAATACGCGTTGAGCGCGTCCTGCCATTGCTGGGTGGCAGGCGCCGCCAGCGTCAGCATGACCTTGAGCGCCTCGTCGGGCTTGCCGTTCATGCCAAGATCCAATACCTGCTGGTTGGCACCGCGCGCGCGTTGGTACCCGAGGTCGATCTGCCTGCGCATCTGCGCGCCGGTGGCATCGGACACCGGAATCGCATAGAGCTTGTCGTGGGCCTCGCTGTAGCGCTGCCGCTGCTGCTCGACGCGCTTTCCGAACTGGACGTTCTCTTCCTGCGTGGTCGGCAGGACGATGTTGCGCAGGTTGACCGCGATGATCGAACTGGCCTCGCGCATCTCGCTGGTGTACTCGAGGATGGTCATGTTGCGGTTGACGATGGTGTCCATGCGTTCGCGCGCCTGCGCGAGGGTCATCAACCCGGCGACGACGAGCGCGCAGGAAAGCAGGATGAGCACGCCGAAGGCAGCGGAGAGGCGCGTGCCGACGTTGTAGCGCTGAAGAAATCCGATCATGAGGTACCTGCTTGGGGGAAGGAATTGAAGTGCGCCGCGATCCTGAACGATGCGGAAACGGGCACGAAACGACAGGCGTCGGGAAGCCGCGATGCAGCGCGAGCGGCAGGCCGAATCGTTCGAAATCCAGGCCCATCGCGCACAACGCGTGCACCGTTGCTTGGGCGGTGTAACGGCGACCGCTGCAAATTCTTTATGCGCAATTACGCATATTTTATTGAACTCCGTCAGCGAGGTGAGCGGCATGTGCACAGTAAGCGGCGCGGCGACCGCGGCGCGCACGGATCGATGAAATCCACGTGAAAAACATGCGACACGAGCGCGCCGGCGAAGCGCTCGCCGTGCAGCCGGCGGGTCGTTGCGACCCGCGTGCTCGATGTTCGCCCCGGTGCGAAACCGAGCAGATGGCGCCGCGCTTCCCGTGTACGCGCCGCTCGCCTGGAAGCTGCGGCGCGCGCACGGACAGCCGCGCGGCGGCGGCGCCCCGGGCCGGACCGAACGTGACCGCGCGCCGGTCGAACGGCTACTCGGCCAGGTTGGTCCCGGCGCCGGCCGTGGCGATGACCTTGGCCTTGACCTGCGCCGCCGGGAGCGCGGTATAGACGTAGCCCAGCGGCTGCGGGAACGTCTTCGACGAGATCCAGGTGGTGGCGTTGGCGTAGGGCTTGCTGGTGCTGTCCGGCACGCTCCAGGTGATGCCGCTGCCGACGTAGTTGTTGATCAAGTCCCAGTAGCCGATTTCGCTGCTGTCGCGCGAGGCCACCGGGTTCTTTGCGTTCTCGAAGTAGTTGGCCTCGATCAGCGCGATCCCGCCCATGCGCACGTTGATGCCCGAGGTGAACACATTGTTGAAGTAGTTGTTGTAGATGTGGCTCAGCCCGCGGCGTTGCAGCGGCAGCCGCGACTCCACGTTCTCGAAGCGGTTGTGGTGATAGGTGGTACGCGCCGCGGCGTTCTTGGTGTCGTTGTCGCTGTAGCCGTTGAGCGCGACTTTCTGGTAGTCGTGCACGTAGTTGTAGGACACGGTGACATGGTGGACGCCCTTCTTCATGTCGATGCCGCCGTCGAAGGAGGCATCGCCGGCCCCGGCGCACTTGGTCAACGAGGCGAACAAGGTGTTGTGGTCGACCCAGATATTGGACGGCTCGCCGCTGGAATTGCCTTCCAGCGAGATCGAGTCGGCATCCTCGCCGCCGGGCAGCAGGCCGATGGTCATGTTGCGGATGATGATGTTGTGCGCATTGCCCACCACCCACAGGCCGAAGTTCGCCGAGGAGCCGTTGGCGCCCTTGATGGTGATGTTGCTCTTGTTCTTGATCTGCACGGTCTTGGCCGGCAGCTGCCACTGCGCGCAGACATTGCCGATGCTGGCGAAATCGAACTGGCCGGTGTAGTTCAGCACCAGCCCGCCGCTGCCGGAGTAGTTGTCGATCGCCGTTTGCATCGCCTGCATCGTGGCGACGTTGATCGGGATCGCGTTGCCGCCGCCGGTGGTGGCGGCGCCGTAGCCGACCGGACCGGCGACGGCCGGCGATACGCAGGAAACCAGGGCAAGCGCGAGCGCGCACTTGAGCGGCTGGATGTTCATCAGACTCTCCCATCTTGCAGCGATAGATGCCTGGCGCCCTCGCGGACGCGATGGGCGATGGCACGGGGCGTGGGGGCCGGGCGCAGTCTTCGCCCGGCCTTGCGCGGACGCAATCGGTCAAAGCGGGAAGCTAGATCCGTACCTACGATCGCGCCGCAAGACAGGCGAAACAGACACGAATGGACAAGCGGAGACAGACAACGACAGGCGAAGACAGGCGGCGGCAACGCACTCGCGTGCGCTGTTACAGGCGTGCCGAATGCGACGAAGAGCCGCGACGCAGCGCCATCGGCACGGCGCGTGGCGCCACCCGCCGGGCGCGCTGGCCTGGTAACGGAGACATTCGCGCGTCATTGGCGCATCGGCCCACCTGCAAGCGATGTTGCGCACGCAGCATGGAACGGCGCAGGCGACGCCGGCCGAACCGGGTCGCCGACGACCGCCCGGCAGATCGGGACCGCTACGGCGTGGCGGGCGCGGGTGTGATCTCGCCGTGCTCGCGCGCCGCCCACGCCACGCGCTTCTGCGCGGGCCCGAGCAGGTTGGTGGCGCGGCTGTTGTGCGGTCGCGCGGTGTAGAGGATCCACTTGGGCAATTCAGGCAGGCGCGCATCGGCGTAGCGCACGCGCCCGTGGTCGAAACGCAACAGGCGATAGACCCAGAACAGATGCGGTTTGCGGTCGCGCGTCAGCGACGCATCGGCCCACACCGGCACCAGTTGCAGCAATCCGCAACCGGCATGGCGCGGCAGCAGGCGGTAGTCGTCGGCGGTGGGCTCATGGGTGGCCACGTCGATCGGCCGATAGCGGTCGCCATCGGACAGCATCACCCGGCGCCAGGCATTGCCGCCGGCCAGGCCGACCCCGCCGCTGCCGAGGGTGACGACGAAATCCGGTCGCCGGTCGTGGTTGAGGTCCAGCGTTTCCACGCCGTGGAAGCCCAGCCGCGCGCCGCTCATCGCCACCGGCGCGGCCAAGGCGCGACCCTGCGCATCGAACAGGCGCAGCGTCGGCGTGTCGGTGAAATCGAGTTCCAGGCGTAGTCCGGCATGGCGATAGGTCGCGATGCCGTCCCAGCTCACCGCGCCGCCATCGGCCGGTGCCAGCGCCTGCACCTTGCATGCCGCGCTCGGCGGCGTGCCGGCCCAGGGCGGATATTGCGGATGCCAGGCGCCGGCGAGCGGTGCGGCCGCCAGCAGGCACAGCGCCAGGGCGATACGCGGCGCGCGTGGCTGCCGGCGCAGCGACATGCCGGCGCGCGGCGCGGCGACCGCGTGCGAACGCGCCGCGCTTGGCGCACGCGCAGCCTTCGTCGCCGCACCCGCTGCGTCGATGACGGACAGGATGATCGCGGTGGCGAGGCCGGCAATGGAGGGCAAGGTCCTTCTCCTGCGTGCAGACGCACGCGGACGCGTGCGGCGCGGCACTATCGCCGTGCCGGCGCGGCGGCGCAAGCGGCATGCGCCCGCCGCGCGCCGCGAATGAGATGCGGCTCAGCTCACCGTGTCGAGCTGGTTGTCGGCGCGATCGGCGTCGGGCAGCTTGTGCTCGGGGTCCAGGATCACGTGCAGCACCCTTTGCGTGCTCGGCACGCGGATCTGCGGCTGGGTCTGCTGGATCCAGGTCTCCACCGGCACGCGCTGGTCGAGGTGGCTGCCGTCGGCGAAGTCGATGCGCAACGTCGCCGGCATCACCAGCTTCTGCCGGCTCTGCAAGGTCACCAGCAGGCCCTTGCCCGGATCGTGTTCGACATAGCTGGCCGCGCGCACGCCCATGTCCAGCTGCCAGTTGTTGAGATACCAGCCGCGCCACCACCACGACAGATCCTCGCCGGACTCGCTTTCCATCAGCCGGAAGAAATCCGACGGGGTCGGATGCTTGTATGCCCAGGTGGCGATGTACTTGCGGAACGCCGGATCGAAGCGCGCCGGGCCGAGGATCTGTTCGCGCAGCAGCACCAGGCCCAGCGCGCCCTTGAAGTAGGTCAGCGGATGCCGGTAGGTCTCGCTGGTGGCGTCGGCGCGATCGAGCAGGTTCGGCGCCTGCGCATCGGCCAGCAGCGGCAGGATCTCCTCGACCGGGTTGCCGCCCTTGGGCGCGTACTCGCTGTCGCGCTTGGGCGCGAATTCGCCGTGGTTGATGGCATCGGAGGCGTAGACGTCGATGAAGGTGTTGAAGCCTTCGTCCATGAACGCGTAGCGGCGTTCGTTGGAGCCGACGATCATCGGGAACCAGCCGTGGCCCAGTTCGTGCGCGGTGATCCAGAACAGGTCCTTGCCGCCGTCGTGCATGTCGTCGAAGACGATGCCCGGATATTCCATGCCGGCGCCGTG
Organism: Xanthomonas sp. DAR 34887; assembly: GCF_041245805.1. Classification (NCBI taxonomy): domain Bacteria; kingdom Pseudomonadati; phylum Pseudomonadota; class Gammaproteobacteria; order Lysobacterales; family Lysobacteraceae; genus Xanthomonas; species Xanthomonas tesorieronis. Next base: position 1,664,339 of record NZ_CP162490.1, on the reverse strand, counting down.
GCCGCCCAGGTTCACCGCCGCCGGCCACGGATACGGATACCACTGCGAGAAATGCTCGATCGAGGCCTTGACGAACTCGGTGGAGCGGTCCCACTTGTCGGCGCCGACGCCTTCGCGCGGATACACCGACATCGCCAGCGCATGCTTGCCTTCGGGCAGGTTGATGCGCGCCGCGTCCCAGACGAAGGCCGGCGAGGCGGCGAAGGCCACGTCGCGGGTATGCGCCATGTGGAAGCGCCAGGTCTGGGTGCCGCTGGCGGTGGGCCGGCTGGCCGCATCGCCGATTTCCGCGGCGCTGCGGATCGCTACGGTGCGGTCGCTGGCCGCGGCCTGGGCCAGGCGCTGGCGCTGCGTGGCGGTCAGCACCTGCGCCGGGTTCACCAGTTCGCCGGAGCCGGCGACCAGGTAATTCCACGGCACCGTCACCGCGTAGTCGAAGTCGCCGTATTCCAGGTAGAACTCCGCGCCCAGGTAGGGCTGCGTGTCCCAGCCGCGCTGGTCGTCGTACACCGCCATGCGCGGATACCACTGCGCGATCTCGTAGATGTCGCCGTCGCCGGTCGCGGTCACCGCGGTGCGCCCGCCCCAGGCGCCGGGCACCGTGTAGGCGTAGTCGATATGCAGCTTCAGCGTCTTGCCGGCGCCGGCCAGCGGCTGCGGCAGGTCCACGCGCATGCGCGTGTCGTCGATCAGGAAATTGGCCGGCACGCGCTTGCCGCCCTGCTCCACTTCCACCTTGGCGATCCGGTAGCCGTCGCTGGACGGCGCGGATGGACGGTCTGCCCGCGCCGGGCGCACGCCGTGGGCGCGCGCGTCGACGCGGTAGATGTTCTGGTCCAGCTGCAGCCACAGCACGTCCAGCGTGTCCGGGCTGCGGTTGCTGTAGGTGATGGTTTCCTGGCCGCTGAGCGTGCGCGTGGCCGGATCGATGGTGGCGTGCAGGTCGTAGTCGGCACGGTTCTGCCAGTACAGCGGCCCGGGCACGCCGCCGCCGCTGCGGTAGGCATTGGCCGGCTGCGGCAATTGCAGTGGCGCGAACAGGGCCAGCGGGTCGTAGCCGGCGGGCGCGGCAGCGGCCGGCGCGGCAGCGCTGGCCTGGGCGAAGGCGACGAGGGAAGCGCAAGCCGCGGCGAAGCCGGCGCGGCGCAGGATATGGATCATGTGGGCGTCCGTGGGGAGGATCGCCACCGATGGTAGGCCGAATCGCGCGGGCGCGGGTGTGCCGAACGGTATCCACATCGCGAAATCCACCGTGGGAGCGACTTCAGTCGCGACGGGCCTTAGCGATAATGCCCGTCTCGACTGAAGTCGCTCCCACAAGTTCAGTCGCGATCGCCTGTTCGCCTCACCCCAACAACGTCTCCAGCACCGCCATGCGCACCGCCACGCCGTTGGCGACCTGGCGCAGGATGCACGACTGCGCGCCGTCGGCGACCTCGTCGGTGATCTCCACGCCGCGGTTGATCGGGCCCGGGTGCAGCACCACCGCGCCCGGCGCGGCGCGGCGCAGGCGTTCGGCGGTGAGGCCGTATTGCGCGTGGTAGCCCTCCAGCGAGGACACCAGGCCTTCTTCCATGCGCTCGCGCTGCAGGCGCAGCATCATCACCGCGTCCACGCCGTCGAGCATGGCGTCGAAGTCGTCGCCGACCACGCAGCCGTCCAGGGTGCCGTCGTCGGGCAGCAGCGCCTGCGGGCCGCACACGCGCACTTCGCCGGCACCGAGCGTGCGCAGCGCGTGCAGGTCCGAGCGCGCCACGCGCGAGTGCTTGACGTCGCCGACGATGACCAGCTTGAGCTTGGAGAAATCGCCGCCCTTGGCGTGGCGCAGGGTCAGCATGTCGAGCAGGCCCTGGGTGGGATGCGCGCTGCGGCCATCGCCGGCGTTGATCAGTGCGGTGCCCTCGCCGGCCGCTTCGGCCAGGCGCTCGACGGCGCCGTCCTCGGGATGGCGCACGACGAAGCCGCGCACGCCCATCGCTTCCAGATTCTTCAGCGTGTCGCGCGCGGTCTCGCCCTTGCGCGTGGACGAGGTCGAGGCGTCGAAGTTCAGCACGTCCGCGCCGAGCCGCTGCGCGGCCAGCTGGAACGAGCTGCGGGTGCGCGTGGATGGTTCGAAGAACAGGGTGCACACCGCGGTGCCGGCCAGCACGTTGCGCTTGCCGACCCGCCCCACCGCCGCGTCGCGGATCTGCCCGGCGCGGTCCAGCAATTGCAGCAAGGTCGCGCGCGGCAGGCCTTCCAGGGTCAGCAGGTGGCGCAGGCGCCCGTTCGAATCGAGTTGCGGGTCAGTCATGGCGGGTCCGGGCAGGGAATCAGGAAATGGGAGTGGCGTCGTCGGGCGCGGCCAGCCAGCGCTCGATGATCACCGCGGCGGCCACCGCGTCCAGCGCGGCGGCGTCGCGGCGGCGCTTGCGGCCGGCGGCGCGGTCCACGGCGAAGCGCTTGGCCGCCTCGACCGAACTGGAGCGCTCGTCGACCAGTACCACCGGCAGTTTGTAGCGGGCGCCGAGTTCGCGGGCGAACGCATGCGCGCGCTTGCGGTTGGGTTGGTCGGCGCCGTCCAGGGTCAGCGGATCGCCGACCACCAGGCCGTGCGGCCGCCATTCGGCGTGCAGGCGGTCCAGCGCCGGCCAGTCCGGGCCCTGCGCGTGCACGTCGACCACGGCCAGGGCGCGCGCGCCGCTGCCGAAGCTGCTGCCCACGGCCACGCCGATGCGGCGGTTGCCGACGTCGAAACCGAGCACGGTGCCGTCGCGGCGAATCGTGCCGGCGGCGGCGCTGTCCGCAGCGGGCGCGCCGGGCTCAGGCATGCCCGCTGTAGTCGGTGAGGCGGAACAGGTCCACGCCGATGCGGCCGGCGGCGGTCTGCCAGCGCCGCTCCAGCGGCAGCTCGAACAGCAGTTCGGCATCGGCCGGCGCGGTCAGCCAGCTGTTCTCGCCCAGTTCGTATTCGAGCTGGCCGGCGCCCCAGCCGGCGCAGCCCAGCGCGACCACCGCGTGGCGCGGACCGTCGCCGCGCGCCATCGCTTCGAGCACGTCGCGCGAGGTGGTCAGGAACAGGCCGTCGCCGAACGCCAGGCTCGAATCCCAGGCGCGTTCGCCGTCGTGGATCACGAAGCCGCGCTCCGGATGCACCGGCCCGCCGCTGAGCACCACCTGCTCGCGCAGGGTCTCGTCGATGGTGTCGATGCCCATCTGCTCCAGCACTTCGCCTAGCGTGTATTCGGAAGCGCGGTTGACCAGCACGCCCATCGCGCCGTTGGCGTCGTGCTGGCAGATCAGGGCCACGCCGCGCGCGAAATTGGGATCGGACAGCGCCGGCAGCGCGATCAGCAGCTGGTTGGCCAGGGGGGTAGGCAAAGCGGACATGGCCCCATTCTATCGTCCCTCCCGGGCCGGCGCTGCGTCGGCCCAGAGCGGGCTGCCATAATCGCCCCCGATCGCGCGCCGCCGCGCCGCCAAGGATGCCGTCCTGCATGGAAACCGCCCCCGACCTGCCGCGCCAGACCCGTGCCTTCATCGTCCTGGTGGCGCTGCTGCAGGGCGCGCTGCTGTACCTGGCCCAGCGCGGCGCCGATGCCGGGTGGTGGCCGTTCGCGGCGCTGGGCGGCCGGGTGTGCTGGTACGCCTTGGTGCTGACCGTGCCGACGATGGTCCTGCTGTCGGTGCAGCGCCTTGGCGAATTGCGCCTGTGGCAGCACGCGATCGCCCTGGCGCTGCTGGTGGCGGCGCTGTCGGGCTGGGCCGCGTGGAGTGCCACCGGCGCGCCCGGCCTGCGCAGCGACGCTGTGCTGGTTCCATTCGGCATGGCCACCGCGCTGGGCATGTTCGTGCTGCTGGCGTGGCTGCAGTGCCGGCTGCAGCATGGCCACTGGCAGGCGCCGTACCGCGAATTGTTCGAACACGCCTGGCAGAACGCGCTGACCCTGGCCCTGGCCGGGCTGTTCGTCGGCGTCTGCTGGCTGGTGCTGTGGCTGTGGGGCGCGCTGTTCGCGCTGGTGAAGCTGGAATTCTTCCGTGAGCTGTTCCGCCAGAGCGCCTTCGCCTATCTCGCCACCGGCATCATGTTCGGCCTGGGCGTGCTGATCGGCCGCACGCAGCAGCGCGCGGTGCAGGTGATGCGGCAGATCCTGTTCGCGATCTGCACCGGGCTGTTGCCGCTGCTGGCGTTCGTGGCGGTGCTGTTCGCGCTGAGCCTGCCGTTCACCGGCCTGCAGCCGCTGTGGGAGACCCGCGCCGCGGCGAAGATCCTGATCGCGCTGGTGGCGGCCCTGGTGCTGTTCGTCAATGCGGTGTATCAGGACGGCACCGCCACCGCGCCGTATCCGCAGTGGCTGCGGCGGCTGATCGATGCCGGCCTGCTGAGCCTGTCGCTGTACGCGCTGCTGGCGTTGTACGCGCTGTGGCTGCGCATCGACCAATACGGCTGGAGCGCGGAGCGCTTCAATGGCGTGCTGGTGGCGGTGGTCGCCTGCGGTTACGCGTTCGGTTACGCGTGGGCGGTGCTGCGCCCGGGCGGGCACTGGCTGCGGCCGCTGGCGCCGGTCAACCGGGCCATGTCCTGGGTGGTGATCGCGCTGGCGCTGGCCACCGCTTCGCCGTTGCTGGACCCGTACCGCATCGTGGTCGGCAGCCAGTTGCAACGCTTCGCCGACGGCCGCACCGCGGCCGCGGACGTGGACCTGTACTACCTGCGCTTCGACAGCGGCCGCCGCGGTTACCAGGCGGCGCAGTCGCTGCGCGACACGCCGGGGTTCGCCGAGGAACCGGCGCAGCGCGACCGGCTGCAACGCATCCTGCAACGCACGCAGCGCTGGGGCGACGACGGCGACGCCAGCGGCGAGCAACGCGCGCAGGGCCGGATCGATGCGGCGGCCGAACTGCGCCAGCACATCCCGCTCGCCGCCGGCAGCGCCGATCCCGGCGAGGGCTGGTGGCAGGCGCTGCTCGCCGGCAGCGTGCACGACGGCGACTGCCGCCAACGCGAGGACCGCTGCGTGCTGCTGGTACGCGACCTGGACGGCGACGGCAGCGGCGAGGCGTTGCTGTGCAACGACACCGACACCTTCGGCATGGAGTGCCGGATCCATGCGCACCGCCAGGACCGCTGGCAGGACGTGGCGCGCGTGCATTTCTCGCCCAGGTCGCCCGATCGCGCGGATGCGCCGTTCGACGCGTTGCGCGCCGGCAAGCTGGAACTGGTGCCACGGCGTTGGCCGGACCTGCGCTTGCCGGATGCGCAGCGCGCGGAAATCTCCCCCGAAGACAACGACCAGCACGACTGACGGAATCCGACCGAGATGACCAGCTATTGCGACATCGCCCCCGGCCACGCACTGCACGGCCCCTACCACGACGACGAATACGGCGTTCCGCAGCGCGCCGAAACCGATCTGTTCGAGCGGCTGGTGCTGGAGATCAACCAGGCCGGGCTGAGCTGGGAGCTGATGCTGAAGAAGCGCGCCGGGTTCCGCGCCGCCTACGCCGGGTTCGACGTGGACAAGGTCGCCGCATTCGGCGAGGCCGACGTACTGCGCCTGCTCGCCGACCCCGGCATCGTCCGCAACCGGCTCAAGGTGCAGGCCGCGATCCACAACGCGCAGGTGATCCAGCGGATGCGCGCCTCGCATGGCGGTTTCGCCGCCTGGCTGGATGCGCACCATTCGCGCGACAAGGCCGAGTGGATCAAGCTGTTCAAGCGCACCTTCCGCTTCACCGGCGGCGAGATCACCGGCGAGTTCCTGATGAGCCTGGGCTACCTGCGCGGCGCGCACCAAGAACACTGCCCGGCGTTCGCGCGCATCGCGCGGCTCGACCCGCCATGGATGCGCGGCGCGTGAACCGCGCTGCGGCGCTTGCGCACTGCGCCGACGCCGCAGCGCAGCGGACGCTGCGGCCGCGGCCGACAGCGTGGGCAGCCGCGGCACTGCTCGCGCTGGCCGCCTTCAACGCGGCACAAGCGACTGCGGCCGATGCCGGCACGGCGACGCTGCCCCAGGTATTGGAACGCCTGCGCCGCGAGATCGAGGCCGAACCGCCCACCGACCCCACTCCGATCGACACGGTGCTGCAGCGCCACGCGGACACCACCGGCCTGAGCTTCGACATCGCCACGGCGGGCGCGGATGGCAACGCGGCGGCGCCGCCCACGCAACCGGCCGGCGTCACCGCCGCCGAGTGGCAGGCGCTGCGCACCTACCTGGGTGCCGCGAGCGTCGTGCAGAACGACGTCTCCGAAAACGGCAACCACCACTACACCTTGCTCGACCTGGACGAAGACGGGCAACGCGACCTGCTGGACACGGCCTACGTCGGCGGCACCGGCCTGTACACCGAGATCGCGGTGCTGCGCCGCGACGCCGCGCACGGCTTCCTCGCCCCGCCCAACGCCGCATCCGAAGCGGAGCCGGCGGCGGCTGTCTTCAGCATCAACGGGCGCGGCGGCGACCAGGCCCTGTACTGGCTGCGCCTCGACGGCCGCAGCTACGCGGCCTATCGCGATGGCGACTACTTCCAGGACACGCTGACCCTGTCGCGGCCGTTGTCGCCGCTGTCCGAGGAACGCAGCAGCCCGCGCGTACTGCAGGTGCGCTACCGCTACCGGCACACGCTGGCGCCTTCGCCAGGTCCTGCGCAGGCCACGCCCGAGGATCAGGACGCGGCGCGCTGGCTGGCGCAGCACCCGCAGCTGCGCGCGGTTGCGGACCGGGAGTTGCAGCGCCTCGGGTTCGATGCGCAAGGCCGGCAACGCAGTCCGGACCCGGACGCGCGCTGCCCGGTGCCGGCCGGCATCGGCGACCCCGACGAACGCGCGCAATGGCCGTGGCGCGATGCCGGCCACTACACCTTCGACTACGTCGCCGACCTGCGCCTGCGGCACGGGCCGGACTGCTACAGCGCCAGCATCGTCGCCTTTCGCAGCAGCTACCTTACCTCCTACGCCGCCTGCTGCGCGCTGTGGCTGTACGCCGCGCCCGGCCAGCAGGCGGTGGTCTTGCCGTTGCGGTCCAGGCGCGAGCGCGCCGGCGTCGCGGTGATCGCGGCTCCGCCGGCTCAGGAGTGAGCAGCGCCAGCTGATCCGCCTGCGCTGCGCCGGCCACGGTCGACGCGGTCTTGCCATGGCATGCACGGCGCTTGAACGCTGCCATCGGCATGGTCGGCGCATGAGCCTGCGCATCGGCATCTCCGGCTGGCGTTACCCCCGATGGCGCGGCGTGTTCTATCCGCCCGAGCTGGTGCAGCGGCGCGAACTGGAATACGCCTCGCGCTGCTTCCGCTCGGTCGAACTCAACGGCTCGTTCTACTCGCTGCAGACGCCGAAGAGCTATGCCGCCTGGCGCGATGCGACGCCGCGCGACTTCGTGTTCGCGGTCAAGGGCCCGCGTTTCGTGACGCACCTGAAACGGCTGCGCGATTGCGAGCAGCCGCTGGCCAACTTCTTCGCCTCCGGCCTGCTCGGGTTGGGGCCGAAGCTGGGACCGTTGCTGTGGCAGCTGCCGCCGTCGCTGGCCTTCGACTCCGCCTTGCTGGACGACTTCCTGGCGCTGCTGCCGCGCAGTCACGAAGCGGCGCTGGCCCTGGCCGGCAAGCGCGATGCCGCCCGCATGCGCGAGCGCAGCCTGCTGAAGATCGACCGCAACCGGCGCCTGCGCCATGCGCTGGAAGTGCGCCACCCCAGCTTCGCCACGCCGGCGGCGATCGCGCTGCTGCGCAAGCATCGTGTCGCCCTGGTGCAGGCCGACACCGCCGGCAAATGGCCGTACCTGGAGGACGTGACCGCCGATTTCCTGTACCTGCGCCTGCATGGCGACGCGCAGCTGTATGCCAGCGGCTACAGCGACCAGGCGCTGGATGCCTGGGCCGAACGGATCGACGCCTGGCACCGCGGCGGCGAGCCGGCGGCGCCGCAACGCGCAGGCCCGGCCGCTGCGCGGCGCGCCCGCCGCGACGTGTATTGCTACTTCGACAACGACATGAAGGTGCATGCGCCGTTCGATGCGCGGCGCCTGGCGCAACGGTTGGGCATCGCGACGCCGTGCCCGGACCGCGACGAAGGCGACGGCTGACGCAGGCACCAGCGTGCAGCGGCACGCGCTACGCATCCGTTGCGCCGCGGCGCGAATCCGGCGCCGCGCTGCAGACGGATCACGCCGCCAGCCGCGCCTGCCAGAACGGCGCTTGCGCCCAGCGCCGCTCGCGCGCGTACAAGGCCCCGCGCTCGCCCAGATAGGCGCGAAAACGCGCGAACACCCCGTCCTGATAGGCCGCCAGCGGCGCCGGACCGGCACCCTGCAGCTGCACCGCCAGGGCATGCGCCGCCGCTTCGCCATCCTGCAACGCCTTGACGATGCCGTGCGCGGTCAACGGATCGTAAGCGCTGGCCGCGTCGCCTACCGCCAGCCAATCCTCCCCGACCACGCGGCTGAGGATCGCCGACGGGCCCAGCGCGGCGAGCAGGCCGCCGCCCGCGGGCAGGGTCGCACCGCTGCGCGCCAGCCAGTGCGCGACGTGCCGCGTCTGCTGCGCCGCCGCCAGCCACGTCGCCGTGTCCAGAAAATGCCGCTGCCGCCGCGGCTCCAGCGCAAGGGCCAGCATCATGCGCGCGCCCGGCAATTTGGCCGCGTACCACCAGCCATCGCGGCAGGCCTCCAGCAAGGCCTGCGACGGGATCGCCTGCGCGTGCTCCAGCGCGAACACGCCGGCGACGAAGGCCAGGCAATCCACTTCGTTGCGCGCCACGCCGAGCCGCCGCACCGCGGCGGCGGCGATGCCGCTGGCATCCACCAGAAAGCCGGCGCGCAAGCGCCGCGCCGTACCTTGCTCGCCATGCAGTTCCAGCACATGGCTGCCGTCCGCGTCGCGGCCGACCGCACCCAGGCGCAGTCCGCGCAACAGCGTGCCGCCCTGCGCCGGCACCGCCGCCGCCAGCATCGCGTCGAAGGCGGCACGATCCACGTGCCAGCCCTTGCCCTGGCCGGCGACGATGAAGTCGTTGTAGCCCAGCTCCGGCGTGCCCCAGCTGGCGCAACTGCCGGCCGAGGCCAGCGGCCGCTGCGCCAGGAACGCGTCCCACACGCCCAGCCGCTGCAGCGCCGCGCTGGCGGTGGGTGCCAGCGCCTCACCCAGCCGCCAGCCCGCGGCGCGGCCCATGTCGACCACGACGACATCCTCGATGCCGCGCGCGGCCAGCGCCAGCGCCGTCGCGCATCCGGCCGCGCCGCCGCCGACGATCGCCACGGCATGGCGCGCGTTCGCGGCCATCGCGCCGATCGGCTCAGCCGAGGCCATCGGCAGCGTCGCGCGACGTTGCCGACGGCGGCGGATAGACCGGAATGTTGGCCATCGGCCAGGGCGCGACGAACTCCTGGCCGACATCGAACCGGCTGGCGACTTCCAGGAACATGTCCCCCGGATACGGCGGCTGTCCCGCCGCCTGCGCGATCTGCGACCCGCTGACGACGAAGCCCACCTTGGCCCAGTTGGCGACGAAATCCTCGTACTTCTGGAAGCGTCCGACCTGCGCCGGATAGTCGGTGTCGGTGCCGGTGCCGCGCACCGAGTACACCTGCGGGCCGGGATACCACGTGTCGTCGTCCGGATCGACCTGGCACAACGCCACCGGATAGACCGCGAACGGCCGCTCGGCCGGCCACGACCAGAACAGGGTGTTGTTCGCGGTGATGTTCGGATTGGTGCTGGCCGCCCCCGGGTTGGGATCGGGCAGATGCGTGGCGCAGGAGTTGTAGTCGGTATGCCAGGGCACCGACATGAACTTGGACAGATCGCCCGGCTCCACCGGATGCGGCTGCAGCGGCACGTAGCCGAAACTCAGGAACGCCTTGCCCTTCTGCGCGGTGCCGTAATCCAGCGGCGCCTGGTTGATGCGGAACGGGCCGCAATCCTGCTGCTGCCATTGCGTCACATAGAGGTTGGTGTCTCGGATCGGGAACGACACCTCGATGCCCGGGCTGTAACGGCCGCCCAGGCAGTTCTGCAGCGTGACCTTGTCCAGCAGTTCGCCTGGTCCCAGCGCGGTGGCACCACCTTGCACGTAGTTGTTGCCATGCCACTGGTTGAGCAGGAAGTACTGGGTCGCACTGACGCTGAGGAAGCTCTTCTGCGCATCGCCGAGCGAGAGCGGCATCATCGGCGAGCCGGTCTGGGTGTCGGCGGCGGACGCCGGATCGCGGATCAGGGTCTTCAGATTGGGAATCTTCGCGGTCGGATCGTCGGTCGGCTGGATCTGCCCGATCATGTCGTGGCCCCTGATCGCGCCCGACGGCAGATTGGTGTTCCAGCGTTGCAGCATGGCCGCGTGGAAGATCGGCTGGATGTCGTCGCTGAAGGACGGCTGGTAGGTGCCAACGAAGGCATTGTTGGCGTACAGCGACGGCACCAGCCCCAGTTCGCGCACCCACACGTCGTAGACGTCGTCCCAGGTGGAGACCACATTGCGCGTTTGCGGCGCGTAGCCCGGATCGCCGGTGACGTACCACGCACCCTGCACGCTGGCGCTGCTGCCGTCGCTGAAGAGCAGCACCGCATTGACCGGGCCGTCGGCGGCATCGTCGTACCACAGGCCGTTCTCGGTCGGGTCCGTCAACGGCGGATAGCTGCCGTCGGCCTGTTTGACCGCCGAAGTCCGCGCGAAGCCGCCGGCCACGATCAGCGCGCCATTGGCTTCCACGCGCATGTCGCCCAGCGAATCGAGCGCGCCCAGCGGTTCGTGCAGCAAATGGAACATGGACGGAAAGCTGACCGGATAGTCCGGCACCTGCTGGATCGCGCCGGCGGCATCGGCGTAGCTGGCGGTGGTCACCGCATCGAAACCGACCGGCGCCGCGCTGCCGGCCGCGACGCTGAGCGCGCGCGGACCGGGATCGATGACCAGCTGCTGCAGGCGGACGGGGTCGTTCGGGTCGCCCGAACTGGTGTAGCTGGGATTGCGCAGTTCCAGCAGGCCCGGCGCCTCGTACGCGCCGATGCCGCGGAACTGGCCGCCCTCGCTCACCGTCGAATAGTTGTTGAGTTTCTTGTTGGCCACATGCACGGTCCAGACGATGTCCTTCACCGTCTTGCCGTCGATCGTGCTGCCCACGTCCACGCGCGTACCGCCGCCATTGGGATAGGTGCCGGAGCTGCCGCTGGGATAGGCGTAGATGTGGAAACGCGCGGCCTGGCGCTTGACGTTGCCGTCGGCGTCGCGGAACTGCTCGGCGGTGATCGGCGTGGACTCGGTACCCGGCTGCACCGGCAACCCGCCCATCAGGCCGTCGGCGCCGCGCGCGCCGGCCGCGGTCACCGGCGCCAGATAGAAGTCCTGGCTATCGCCGACGCGGCCGATGCCGATCGCCGGATGCACGCGAAACACGTTGCTGGACATGATGATTTGCTCCTGATCCGGAAGAGAGGGCGCGCGTCAGCGCGGCGAGGCCGGCCGTGGCGCCGGCGGCGCCTTCTGCGGCAGCTGCGCCTGGAAGTAGTCGTTGATCACCACGTGGCTGAGATTGACGTTCAGCCCTGGCAACGACTGCGCGCGCGGATCGGGCGAAATCACCTGGGTGGTGTTGTGGCAGGCGAAGCAGTTGTCCTGCGTGCTCTGCACCTGGGTGAAGGTCTCGATGGTGGAATTGGACAGGCGCACCGAACCGGTGAGCAGCGGCGAGGTTTTTCCCGTCGGCACGCACTCCAGCGCCGAGCCGGGCTGGAAGGTGCAATTGGGCTGCAGCGCGTCCAGCTGGTTGAACCAGATCGCGCCGACCTCGAAGTAGTTCTTCCACACATCGTTCAACTGGCCATCGACCGAGGCGTTCATCGACTTGATGTTGTCGATGTTGCAGTCCTGTCCGGTGGGGCACGGCTTCTGTCCGCCGAAGGGCACCATGCGGCACACCTGGGTGACCGGGCTCAGCGTTTGCGTCTGCGCGTTCAAGCTCAGCGCACCGGAGCCGGCCGCGTTGAGATTGCATTGCTTCATCGGGGTATCGGCCTGGTAGAACGTCCAGTCCTTGGCGGAGACGATGTCGTTCGGCTGCATCTTCTCCATCGGTTGCGGCAGGTCCGGCGCGTTGTCCTGGTGCTCGAAGGTGGCCCAGATCATTTCCGGATGCCCCTGGACCGTGCCGCCAATGTGGAAACCGACCAACGCCACGGTCACGGTCTCGGTATCGGCAGTGGCCACGATCTTGCCCTTGCGCGTGCCCAGCTTGGCGATCTGCGCCTGGCGCGTATAGAACGTCGAGACATCCTCGCCCGGCTGCACCACCTTCCACGCCGCCTTCAGGGTCATGCTGCCCACCGGAAAGGCCGCGTCGGGATTGAAGGCACGCAGCTTCTTCGGATCCTGCAGGCCATTGCTGGCGATGAACTGGCCGAACACGTCGTTGGAGTGGATCGAGTAATAGACCGCGCGTCCGTTGCGGTCCACCAGCACGCCGTCTGGCCCCGCCTGATCGATCAGTTCCACGGTGCGCGCCTGCTGCGAGCGGCCGATCAACGGATCGAGCACACCGTCGGCGACACCGCCGATGCCATCGGTGCTCATGCTCAGGAAACGCGGCTGCCCGCCCACGTCCTGGGTCAACCACAGGAACGCGTTCCACGACCAGATGTGGAAGTCGCAATTGGTACTGTCGGTGCCGAAATCGGTCGAATCCGGCGCCGGCGTGTTCGCGTGCGGAAACCAGTTCGAATTCGGCGATCCGGGCGGCACGCAGGTGCCGGCGGCAGGTCCCGGCTTTGGCGGCACCACGCCACCACTGCCCTGTTGCGCAAGCGGACCCGGACCGGGACCGGGATTCACGGCCGAACACGCCGCGACCAAGACACAGACAAACGCCGCGAACCCTATCGCACGCTTCATCGCATTCTCCTTCGGCACTCGAAAGACAGCTGAAAACGCCCCTTCCCATGACGGCGCGCGGCCATGCGGCAGCTCACGATGCCGGACCGGCAAGCGCTGAAAAAATCCAGATCGGTTCCCCCATCGCAGGCACGATGACTCCCGTGAATCGCGTCATGTCATTCGCGCGTACTGCCGCTCGCCTGCGCAGCCAGCATGCGCCGACGACAAACGCGTCCACAAGGCCATTTCGTAGACACGCGGGATATCCCGTAGACAGTTGCAGCCGCGGCCGATCGCTGCATGCGGGCCATGTCCGCATGGTGGCGATCGCTGGAGCGATGCGTGGCCGCGCGGCATGCATGCGCGTCGACGTCCTACATCGGCATACGCAAAATCGGTTGCGGCATGCGGTAAACGGCGCGACTGCTTCGGCGCACCGTGGCATAGGCATCCATTGCGCCGTTCGACGCATCGCACCGAGCGGGCACCCCGCGCAGCGGGCGCCGCGGCCTGCCGCTCACACGCCCATGTAGCGCCCGGAGCGGTGGTTGAACATCAGCACCAGGCTCAGCACCACCGCGCCGATCGCCGAATACAGCACCTGCTGCGGTGCCAGCACGAAGAATGCGATCAACATCAGCGCCCCGTCGAAGCTCATCTGCACCTTGCCCGCGCTCCAGCCGCGGCTGCGCTGCAGGTAGACCGCCAGGATGCCGACGCCGCCGAGGCTGGCGCGATGGCGGATGAAGAACAGGATCGCCAGCCCGACCAGCGCGCCGCCGACCAGCGCCGAATACAGCGGCGTCATCGTCGAATACTGCGCCCAGCGCGGCAGCAGATCGGTCAGCACCCCGCACGCGGCGACCGCGACGAAGGTCTTCAGGGTGAACTCCCAGCCCATGCGCCGCACCGACAGCCAGTAGAACGGCAGGTTCACCAGCACGAACATCAGGCCGAAGTTCCAGCCCAGCGCGTAGTGCAGCAGGAACGCGACGCCGGCCATGCCGCCGATCATCAGTCCGCCCTTGGCGAACACTGCCAGGCCCAGCGAGGCCACCAGCGTCGCCAGCAGCATGCCCTGGATGTCTTCGGCCACGCTGTGCCGCAGCGCCTGCGCATCCTGTGCGGTGCCGGCCGAATCCGCCGGCGGCGTCAACGGCCCGGCGGTGACGACGGTGCCGTCGTCGGGCAAAGGGTCCAGGTCCGGACGCAGATCGGAATCGGGGAGGCTCACGGGAGGGAAGGCGACGCGGGGCGCGGTATTAGACACCAGCCGCGAGGTGGTTGCACATGAAACTTTGAAGTCTCGCAACGGACTGTCCCTGCAGCATGCCGGCCACCGGCTGCAGGACGCTCCAGCTTGTCGCGCGGGATCCGCTTCGCTGACCTAGTGTTTCGGCAAGTCGACGTCGATGCTGAGGCCGACGGTCACCGCCCTTACCATGGCGATCACCACCAGCAGGGTCACCGGCCCCGCGATCGCCAGCCACGTCCAGGTCCAGGTCCACGCAGTGAAGCGCTCCGCGGCACTGCGCGGCAGGCCATGCGTCTGCTTGAAGCGGGCTAGACGCTGGTTGACCAGCAGTACCGGCGTCCAGGCCAACAGGGTCAGCAGCGACAATGCCGAGGGCCATGCGAAGATCAAGCTCAGGCAGACATACGCCAGCGCAGGCGCCAGCCAGCCGATCCATGCGCCGCGCTTTGCGCCGATGGTGCGTTCCAGCCCGCGGAAGCAGGCAAACACCCAGATCAGTGAGAACACCGAGCGCCACACTGGCGAAATGCGTCGATGTCCGGACAGCAGGCGCAACGCGTGCCAGTTGCGGTAGAACCAGTAGAGCGCATACCAGCCGAAGCTCGTCGCGCAGAGCAATGCCACTTTTGTTGCGGACGGCGCGAACAGCGCGGACAGGGGATCGCCGGAGGCCAGAGCGGATGCATCATCGGGTAGCGCGGCGGCGGGGACGGCGTAAGGATTGTCTGATTGCATGCGTGGCATTTTAGGCCGGTGCGTTTCCAGAATCGCGCCGCGGCGAGCGCCATCAGCGCGCGAAGGCGCGGCGCTGCCGCTTGTCCGCGTACATTTCCGCATCGGCGCGTTCGAGCAGTTCCTCCAGCGCTTCCGCATCGAGGTCCCGGTGGTTGCACAGGGCCAGGCCGAAGCTGGCCGACAGCCCGGTCGCGAACCCGTCGTCCTCGCCGGGCTTGGCAAGCGCCGCGCGCAGCGCGTCGATCAGTCCGCGCGCCTTCTCCGCCGTGATCAGCGGCAGATACAGCGCGAACTCGTCGCCCCCCCGGCGGCCAAGCAACTGACCCGGCCGCAGGCAGCTGCGGCAGCGCTTGACGAAGGCGCGCAAGGCCGCATCGCCGGCGGCGTGTCCGAACTGGTCGTTGATCGCCTTGAGGTTGTCCATGTCGGCGACGATCACCGCCAACGGACGCGGCTCCTGCGCGGCCAGTTGCAGATCGTTGAGCACCTGTTCCAGGAATCCGGTCCGCGACAGCGCCCCGGTCACCGGATCGCGCACCAGCGCATGGCGCAGCCGCGTGTTGTCGGCGTAGAGCCCGGGGACGGCCAGACCGAAATAGCTGTTCGCCGCCAGGCTGATCATGGCGAACTGCAGCGCGAGCGCCTGCGCCTCGAGCCGCAGCAGCGGCGTGGCCAGGGCGATCAGCAGGCTGAAGGCGGCGATCGCCGCCAGCGCCTGCAGCATCCCGTGGGTATGCACGATCCACAACTGGATCACCACCACCACGAACAACGCGAAGACCACCGCCGGCTGCCGCGGCAACGCGGCCGCCAGCCACATCACCACCAGGGTGACGCCGAGCAGCAGCGCGAGCTTGACCAGATAGCCGGTGGCGCTTCCGCTGGGCGCGATCATCCCCGACAGGCGCGGGATGCCGGGCCGCGGCGCGATCTGCAGGAACTCGGCCAGGCGCAGCACCGCGAGGATCGCCAGCGGACCGAGCGCCAGCAGCCCGGCGTAGTCGCCGATCGCCCACGGGATCGACTGGGCGAACATGGCCGGCAGGTCGATGGCACCGGTGACCACCAGCCCCGCGCCGCCCAGGCAGGCGGACAGCAGCGAGGCCACCCCGCCGCCCAGGATGAAGTAGGTGACCGCGCGCGGCAGGCTGGTCGAGGACATCCCCTGCCCGACCCGGCGCAGCAGCCAGGCCAGTCCGCCCCAGATGAAGAACTGCTGCGCGGTGAACAGCAGTGCGTAGCCCAGGACCGCCCGGCCCGGAACGGCCGTGTGTTCGGTCGTGCGGTAGAAGCTGAGCAGCGTGGCCAGCACGCAGGCGATGGCGATCGCCGGCGCGGCGCGCCAACCCAGCACCATGAAGGCGGCCAGCGTCACCGCCACCGGCGGGAACCACAGGCTCGCATGCGTCTGATAGCCCAGCACTCGCGCCAACTCGAAGCCCGCCAGCCACGCCGCCACCAGCACCGCCGACAGTATCAGCAGCGCGCCGGGACGGCGCGGCGCCGTGGCGCGCGTGCGGAACGGCGCCTCGGCGTCCCAGCCTGTCATCCATCCGCCTCCGGCCGGCTCCGGGCGGTGGCCGAACCGGGGCCGACGAACGCGGTGACCGAACTGTCGTCGCTGCCGCCCACCACCACCGACGCATCGCCGCTCAGGCGGATCGGCCAGCTCATGTTGCCCGCGGCCCGGTTCCATTGCAGCGCGCCGTCGCTCGCATCCCACAGCGTGAACCCGCCAGGCGTACCGTCGGGGTGGCCATCGGCCAGCCCCAACCAGCGCCCGCCAGGGTCGAACGCCAGACAGTTGGGCGAGTACTCGCTGGATGCCGTCCACTGCGGCTGGGCCGCGCTGCCGGTATCGGCGAACACCGCAACGATGCCGCCCTGGGTGAGGTTGCCGGCGATCGCGACCTTGTCGCCGGCGCCATCGCAGGCCAGTCCATAGATGGTCTTCGCACCACCGGGGACCTCCTCGCTCCAGGCCGGCGCGGGCATCCCCTGGAAGGCGGCCACGTCGAACGCGTACAGCGTGCCGTCGCTGGCGCCGGCATAGGCCCTGCGCCCGTCGCCGGACAGCGCCGCGGCATGGGTGTAGGCGCCATTGGGCAACTGCCAGCGCGCCAGCGCCGCCGGTTGTCCGGAGGCGATCGAGAACAGGATGATCTCGCCGTGATAGCTGGCCACCAGCCCGGTGCCGCCGTCGATGGAGAGGCCCGTGGCGACGACGGTGTCGCCGGCAGCGCTCAGCGCGATGTACACAGGCGCGGGGAAGGCCGCAGCGGCGCTGCGGAAGAACAGATAGCCCTGATCGGCGCCGGCCAGCAGGGTCAGCCCGCGCCCATCCAGCGACACCATGTTGCCGCGGCCCCCCGTCAGCGGATACGACAGCAGTTCCTCGCCGCCTGGTACCGACCAGGCCCCGATGAAACCCGCGTACGGATTCTGGCTTCTCCAGCCGCAACTGGCGACGGTGCTCCCGTTCGCCGCGACATCGACCCAGTACACGCCCTGCCAGCCGTCGAATTCCTTCGCCAGCAGCGGCTGGCCGGTACGATCCCAGACGTAGGTGCCGAAGGTCCCGTCCTGGTTGCCGCGCACATCGCTGCGCGCGGTGGCAGGGTCGATGCGTTCGAAGATCTTGCGCTGGGCGACGGGCACCGCGTCCAGCCCGGCACTCTGCGACGAGCCGCCGTACTCGTGGAAGAAGGTGCCGGCGGCGATGACATTGCCATCGCCGGACACCGCCACCGAATTGATGTAGTAGCCGGCATGCGGCTGCGTCGACCAGAGCACTTCAGGCACGTCGTTCAAGCGGATCCCCTCCCTTGGGTTGAAGAGTCCTCAACGGACTCCTGCGAGCATTTGGCTGAAAACACGACACCAGCGGACGACCTGCATATAACCGGTGTCGTGTCGATTCCCTGTCATCTTGCCTGCGCCTGCCCTCCCCCGACCGCCGGACGGACGGACCGGCTCAGCGCACCTCGGCGATCTCCACCCCGTCCAGCCCCTGCGCCAGGGTCTTGGCGTCGCCGCCCTGGGCCAGCTTGATGCGCAGGCGCACTTCGTTCTGCGAGTCGGCGTGGCGCAGCGCGTCCTCGTAGCTGATCTCGCCGGCCTGGTACAGCTCGAACAGGCTCTGGTCGAAGGTCTTCATGCCCAGGTTGGTGGATTCCTTCATCACGTCCTTGAGCTTGTGGATCTCGCCCTCGCGGATGTAGTCCTGCACCAGCGGCGTGCCGAGCATGATCTCCATCGCCACCCGGCGGCCCTTGCCGTCGGGCGTGGGGATCAGTTGCTGGGCGACCACGCCGCGCAGGTTCAGCGACAGGTCCATCAGCAGCTGGCTGCGGCGGTCTTCGGGGAAGAAGTTGATGATGCGGTCCATCGCCTGGTTGGCATTGTTGGCATGCAGAGTGCACAGCACCAGGTGGCCGGTTTCGGCGAAGGAAATCGCATGGTCCATGCCTTCGCGGGTGCGCACCTCGCCGATCATGATCACGTCCGGCGCCTGGCGCAGCGTGTTCTTCAGCGCGTTCTCCCAGCTGTCGGTGTCGATGCCGACTTCGCGCTGGGTGATGATGCAGCCCTCGTGCTTGTGCACGAACTCGATCGGGTCCTCGATGGTGATGATGTGGCCGGTGGAGTTCTGGTTGCGGTAGCCGATCATCGCCGCCAGCGAGGTCGACTTGCCGGTGCCGGTGGCGCCGACGAAGATGATGATGCCGCGCTTGGTCATCGCCAGGGTCTTGATCACCGGCGGCAGGTTCAGCTCGTCGACAGTGGGGATGCGGGTTTCGATCCGGCGCAGCACCATGCCGACCTGGTTGCGCTGGTAGAAGCAGCTGACGCGGAAGCGCCCCACTCCGGCCACGCCGATGGCGAAGTTGCACTCGTGGGTCTTTTCGAACTCCTCGCGCTGCGCCGGCGTCATCACGTTCAGAACGAGGTCGCGGCTCTGCTGCGAGGTCAGCGGCGTCTGCGTGATCGGGGTGATCTTGCCGTGCACCTTGATCGCCGGCGGCATGCCCGAGGTGATGAACAGATCCGACGCCTTCTGGTGCGCCATCAGTTTCAGGAACGAGGTGAAGTCGATGGTGCTCATGGCTTGAACTCCGGGATTGGGGATTGGGGATTCGGGATTCGCAAGAGCCGGGCTGGCGAGTTGCCCTGCCAATCCCCAATCCCGAATCCCCAATCCCGGCTACTCGAACACACGCTTGTCCTTGGCGTACTCGCGCGCCTGGTTGCGGGTGATCAGGCTGCGCTTGACCAGGTCCTGCAGGTGCTGGTCCAGGGTCTGCATGCCGTTCTGCTGGCCGGTCTGGATCGCCGAGTACATCTGCGCCACCTTGTCCTCGCGGATCAGGTTGCGGATCGCCGGGGTGCCGACCATGATCTCCCACGCCGCGGTGCGGCCGCCGCCGACCTTCTTCAGCAGCGCCTGCGAGATCACCGCGCGCAGCGATTCGGACAGCATCGAGCGCACCATCGGCTTTTCGCCGGCCGGGAATACGTCGATGATGCGGTCGATGGTCTTGGCCGCCGAGCTGGTGTGCAGGGTGCCGAACACCAGGTGGCCGGTTTCCGCCGCGGTCAGCGCCAGGCGGATGGTTTCCAGGTCGCGCAACTCGCCGACCAGGATGATGTCCGGGTCTTCGCGCAGCGCCGAACGCAGCGCCTCGTTGAAGCCGTGCGTGTCGCGGTGCACTTCGCGCTGGTTGATCAGGCACTTCTGCGAGGTGTGCACGAATTCGATCGGATCCTCGACGGTGAGGATGTGGCCGTATTCGTTCTTGTTGATGTAGTCGATCATGCCGGCGAGCGTGGTCGACTTGCCCGAGCCGGTCGGGCCGGTGACCAGGATCAGGCCCTGCGGCTGGTCGATCAGCTGGCGGAAGATCGGCGGGCAGCCGAGGTCTTCCAGGGTCAGCACTTCCGAGGGAATGGTGCGGAACACCGCGCCGGCGCCACGGTTCTGGTTGAACGCGTTGACGCGGAAGCGCGCCAGGCTGGGAATCTCGAACGAGAAGTCGACTTCGAGGAACTCCTCGTAGTCGCGGCGCTGCTTGTCCGACATGATGTCGTATACCAGCGCGTGCACCTGTTTGTGGTCCAGCGCCGGGATGTTGATGCGGCGCACGTCGCCATCGACCCGGATCATCGGCGGCAGGCCGGCGGACAAGTGCAGGTCGGATGCTTTGTTCTTGACCGAGAACGCCAATAGTTCAGCGATATCCATACGCTGCTTTTCCCCTTGGGCTGCGACTGGAAGGATGATTCCCCGGCCGGCAGTATAGCGCCCTTCCCCATTGCCAGAAGCGCCGCCCGTGCCCCTCTCCCCCTTGCAGCAGATCCGCCTGGACATGGGCCGCGCCGCCACCGACGCGCAGCGCCCGCCGGCGCAGCTGCTGGCCGTGTCCAAGACCCAACCGGCCGCGGCGATCGCGGCCCTGGCCGCACAGGGACAACGCGCGTTCGGCGAAAACTACGTGCAGGAAGCGGCCGGCAAGATCGCCGAGCTGGCGGCGCTGCCGCTGGAATGGCACCTGATCGGCCACCTGCAATCGAACAAGGCCGAGCAGGCCGCCACGCTGTTCGACTGGGTGCAGAGCGTGGACCGGCTCAAGCTGGTCGCCGCCCTGGGCCGCTACCGTCCGCCGCAGCGGCCGCCGCTGAACGTGTTGATCCAGGTCAACATCGACGACGAGAGCAGCAAGCACGGCTGCGCCCCCGACGCGGTGGACGCGCTGGCCGCCGCCATCGCCGCGCAGCCGACGCTGCGCCTGCGCGGGCTGATGGCGATCCCGGCGCCGTTCCCGGAACAGGCGCGGCGGCGCGCGGCGTTCCAACGCATGCGCGCCCTGCTCGACGGCCTGCAAGCGCGCCACCCCGACGCCGACACGCTGTCGATGGGCATGAGCGGCGACTTCGCCGCGGCGATCGCCGATGGCGCGACCATGGTCCGCATCGGCACCGCGCTGTTCGGCAGCCGCGCAGCGCCTGTCGCGCCCTGAAGTCGCCGCGCAACCGAGCATGGCGTGACAGCGGCCAGCGCGGCCGGATGCTTGTCTACGAAATATTCAAACCCGATTAAGCGACATCGGAAATATGTCGTAGCTCAAACATTTGAAAACACTACTTTTTCCAGTTGAAGTCAAGGTGCTGCATAGACTGCATGCACAACCGTTAAATCGGTCAAGGTTCCGACCCGGAAAACTCCGCTCCCATGGCGGCGGCAGCGGGTTTTCCGCTGCCCATCGCCGAATGCGATCGGCACGTACGAGGTCAACCAAATGGATGCATCGACCAGATTGCTGCTTGCGTCTTGTGTAGCCGGTTTTCTGCAGGTCCCGACCGCGATGGCGGCGCCGTCGGCGACGAGCGCGTGGAGCGCGAACGATCCGCTGATGACGCCTGCCGAAGCCAGTGCGCGGAATGCATGGCGCGACACCATGGCGCACCTGCCGACCCCCGCGGAAGGCTGCTTCCACGCGACCTACCCCGACACCAACTGGCAAGCGGACACCTGCAAGACCTTGACCCGGCATATCCACCCGATCCCGCACCGTGTCCACTGGGGAGCGTCGGAAACCACCGGCAACGGCTACGACTACGCCCTGCAGTCCAGCAGCCTGATCAGCAAGACCGTCGGCAGTTTCCCCCAGGTCAGCGGTGTCACCTCCGAAAAGGGCGTGGGCGTGGCCGCGTTCGGCGGCGGCGGCATTCTCGGCCCCAACGAATATTCCCTGCAGATCAATTCCAACTACGACGGCACTACCAGCGTCTGCAACGGGCATTCCGGCTGCACGGTCTGGCAGCAGTTCGTATACGCGACCGACTACGAGACCCAGGGCGAAGCGGCGGTGTTCATGCAGTACTGGCTGATCGGCTACGGCTCCAGTTGCCCGAGCGGCTGGCTCAGCGACGGCGGCACCGACTGCTACCGCAACAGCAATGCGGTCAGCGCCCCCGACGTGCCAGCGACGCAGTTGGCCAACCTGAAGCTGACCGGTTCGGCGACGGCCAACGGCAACGACACCATCACCTTCGCCAACGGCAACACCGCCTACAGCATCAGCGCCAAGGACAGCGTGGTCAAACTGGCGACGGTGTGGAAGATGTCCGAGTTCAACGTGGTCGGCAATGCCGGCGGTTCGAGCGCGAATTTCAACTCCGGCTCCTCGATCACGGTCAAGGTGGCCGCCACCAACGGCTCCACCGCCGCGCCGACCTGCGCCGCCAACGCCGGCACCACCGGCGAAACCAACAACTTGAACCTGGGCAGCTGTTCCGCCGCCGGCGGCTCCACGCCGTCGATCACCTTCACCGAAGCCAACTGAGCCAGCCCGCGCTGGCGATGCGCCCCAGCGCCAGCGCGAACCTGTCGGCAGGCCCGGCCGCCCGCCGGCAGACGGCGCCGCACTGCCGCCGCGGGCAACGCAGCCGCTACCATAGGGATTCCTCGCGTTCTCGGTGTCCGCCCATGCCCTCTGCCAGCTCCGGCTCCCCCAGCGCCGACATCGCCTTCATCGGTGGTGGCAACATGGCCCGCAGCCTGATCGCCGGGCTGGTCCGCCAGGGCATCGCCGCGGACACGATCCGCGTCGCCGAACCGGTGCCGGCCCTGCGCGAGGCGCTGGCGGCGGACTATGGCGTGCATGCCGTGGCCGTGGCGGCCGAGGCGGCCGATGGCGCGCCGCTGTGGGTGTTCGCGGTCAAGCCGCAGGTGCTGCGCAGCGTATGCGGCGAGCTGAGCGCGCTGGCCGCGGCGCAGCGGCCGCTGCTGTTGTCCATCGCCGCCGGCATCACCGCGCTCCAGCTGGACCGCTGGCTGGGCGGCGCGCACGCGGTGGTGCGGGCGATGCCGAACACGCCGGCGCTGCTCGGCGCCGGGGTCACCGGCCTGTTCGCCAATGCCCAGACCAGTGCCGAGCAGAAGCGCCAGGCCGAACGCTTGCTGGCCGCCGCCGGAGTCACCGTCTGGGTCGAGAACGAGGCGTTGATCGATGCGGTCACCGCGGTCTCCGGCAGCGGCCCGGCCTATGTGTTCCTGCTCGCCGAGGCGATGGAAGCGGCCGGCATCGCGCAAGGCCTGCCGGCGGAGGCGGCGCGCACGCTGGTGCTGCAGACCGTGCTCGGTGCGGCGCGCATGCTCACCGAATCCGGCGAAGCGCCGAGCGAGCTGCGGCGCCGGGTGACCTCGCCCAACGGCACCACCCAGGCCGCGATCGAAACCTTCCAGGCCGGCGGCTTCGAAGCGCTGACCGCGACCGCCATCGCCGCCGCCGCCGCACGCGGCCGCGCCCTGTCCGCCGCCAACGACTGATCCGGAGCCGCCGATGATGCGCCGCCTGCCTGCCATCGCGCTGTTGTGCCTGGCCCTGGCCGCCTGCTCGGCGCAGGACGCGCCGCGCCCGGCGACGCTGGTCGCGGCCACACCCGCACAGGCCGAGCTGGGTGCGCTGCGGGTGCACTACAACGCATTGCCGACGCTGGCGATGAGCGACAGCGTGGCGCGCCGCTACGGCATCGTGCGCGCCGCCGATACCGCCCTGGTGATGATCGCGCTGCGCCGGGTGCAGGGCGGCGAAGAGCTGCCGGCCACCGGCGAGGTGCGTGCGGTGGCCGCCGACCTGAGCGGCCGCCGGCAACCCATCGCCTTGCGCGAAGCGGTCACCGACGCCTACACCGATTACGTCGGCACGGTGCGCACCAGCGAGCACGACCAGTTGAATTTCGTGGTGGATGTGCGCAGCGCCGACGGTGCCGGCACAGTGCGCTTCAGCCGCAGTTTCTAGCGCATTCGCGCGTCAGGCGCTGCCGTCCAAGGCGCCGGCCGGCAACGGAATCGGGTTCGGCAATGGCGCGCCGTGTTCGAAGGCGCTGATGTTGTCCAGCGTCGCCGCCATGATCTGGCCGATCGCCTCCTCGGTGAAGAACGCCTGGTGGCCGGTGACGATGACGTTCGGAAACGACACCAGGCGCTGGATCACGTCGTCGGTGATGACCGTGGCCGACAGGTCGTGGAAGAACAGGTCCGCCTCCTGCTCGTAGACGTCGATCGCCAGGCCGCCCAGCCGCGCCGACTTCAGCGCGGCGATCGCCGCTTCGGTATCGACCAGGCCGCCGCGGCTGGTGTTGACCAGCAGCGCGCCGGGCTTGATGTGCTGCAGCGCGGCCGCGTCGATCAGGTGCTGGGTCTGCGGCGTCAGCGGGCAGTGCAGCGAGACCACGTCGCTCTGAGCCAGCAGGGTCGGCAGGTCCGCATAGCTGCCGCCCTGCGCGAGGAACTCCGGGTGCGGAAACGGATCGAAGCCAAGGATGCGGCAACCGAAGCCGGCCATGATGCGGGCGAAGATGCGGCCGATCTTGCCGGTGCCGACCACACCGACGGTGCGCCCGTGCAGGTCGAAGCCCATCAATCCGTCCAGCTCGAAGTTGCCGTCGCGGGTGCGCTGGCTGGCGCGGGCGATGCGCCGGTTGACCGCGATCAGCAACCCAACCGCGAATTCGGCCACCGAATACGGCGAGTAGTCGCCGACCCGCGCGGTGGCGATGCCATGGCGCTGCGCGGCGAGCGCGTCGATATGGTTGAAGCCGGTGGAGCGGGTGGTGACCAGGCCCACGCCAGCCCTGGCCAGCAGCGCGAGCACGGCGGCGTCGACCCGGTCGTTGACGAACACGCAGACCGCGCCGCAGCCGGCGGCCAGCGGCACCGTCGCCGCGCTCAGCGCATCCTGCACGAAGACCAGGTCATGGCCATGCGCGGCATTGGCCTGCGCCAGCAACGCCATGTCGTAACGCCGCGCGCTGTAGACCGCCACCTTCATCGCATCGCTCCTGCCGTGACGTGGCGCCCAGCATCGGCGCCGCTCAGGGCGATGTCCAGCGCTGCGCCCCGTCGCCCTGCGTGCCCAACGCATCGGCGGGATTGCTCAGGCGGCAGCGGCGCAGCGACAGGCAGCCGCAGCCGATGCAATCGGTGAGCTGGTGGCGCAACTGGGTCAGCTGCAGGATGCGTGCGTCCAGCTCCTGGCGCCACGCCGCCGACATCCGCGCCCACTCCGCGCGCGTGGGCGTGCGCGCATCGGGCAGCTGCGCGAACGCGGCCTTGATGCTGTCCAGCGGCACGCCGACGCGCTGCGCGACGCGGATCACCGCCAGCCGGCGCAACACGTCGCGCGCATAGCGGCGCTGGTTGCCGGCGGTGCGCAGGCTGTGGATCAGGCCCTTCTTCTCGTAGAAATGCAGCGCCGACACCGCCACGCCGCTGCGTTCGGCCACCTGCCCCACGCTCAGCTCCTGCCGCATCGCTTGACCTCGAGTCCGGTTGAGGTTGCATGCTGCGCGTCCGCTTCCCGCCACGCAAGCCTGGGTTGGCGGCCGTTTGCCCCGCACAAGGTTTTTCGATGAATCACGCCGCAGCATCCAGCAACGAACCCCACGGCACCGCACCGGCGCCGGCGGATACCACCGCAACTGCGGTGCCTGGCGCCGACTCGGTGCTGGCGCCGCGCTATCGCGCGACCACGCTGGGCATGGTCGCGCTGGTCTCGCTGATCGCCTTCGAGGCGCTGGCGGTGGCCACCGCGATGCCGACGGTGGCGCGCGAGCTGGACGGCCTGCGGCTGTACGCGCTGGCGTTCGGCGGCACGCTGGCCACCAGTGCGATCGGCATGACCGTGGCCGGTCGCTGGAGCGACCTGCGCGGTCCGGCGGCGCCGCTGTGGACCGGGTTGCTGTGCTTCGTGTGCGGCCTGCTGCTGGCCGGCCTGGCGCTGTCGATGCCGATGCTGCTGGCCGGGCGGCTGGTGCAAGGCCTGGGCGCCGGCGCGATCTCGGTGGCGCTGTATGTGCTGGTCGCGCGGCTGTATCCGCAGGCGCTGCGGCCGCGCATCTTCGCCGCGTTCTCCGCCGGCTGGGTGGTGCCGTCGCTGATCGGGCCGAGCATCAGCGGACTGATCGTCGAACACGCCGGCTGGCGCTGGGTGTTCCTGGCGGTGCCGCTGCTGGCGCTGCCGTCGGCCGCGCTGCTGCAGCCGGCCTTGCGCAGCCTGCCGCCGGTGGCGGCCGCGGCGCGTTCCAGTGCGGCGCCGCTGCTGTGGTCGATCGGCGCTGCGGCCGGGATCTGCCTGCTGTACCTGGGCGGCCAGCAGCGCGGCGCCTGGGCGGCGGCCATGGTACTGCCGGCGCTGGCGCTGCTGCTGGTCTGCGCCTGGCGGCTGCTGCCGCGCGGCACCCTGCGCGCGGCACGCGGGCTGCCCAGCGTGATCGCACTGCGCGGCATCGCCGGGTCGGCGTTCTTCGGCTGCGAGGCGTTCCTGCCGCTGCTGCTGTCGCGCGAACGCGGCCTGTCGCCGATCTGGGCCGGTGTGGCATTGAGCGTCGGCGCGCTGGGTTGGTTCGCCGGCTCCTGGTACCAGGGCCACTACGGCCGCGACGGCACCCGCCTGCGTCGGCTGCGCGTGGGCGGCGCACTGATGACGCTGGGCCTGGCGATCACCGCCCTGGCGCTGCTGCCTGCGGTACCCGCGGCAGTAGCGATCGGCGGCTGGACCGCCACCGGCCTGGGCATGGGCCTGATCTATCCGACCCTGTCGGTGTTGACCCTGACCCTGTCGCCGCCGGCGCAGCAGGGCGCCAACAGTTCGGCGCTGCAGTTGAGCGAGGCGATCGCGGTGGCGACCACGCTGGCGGTGGGCGGCTCGCTGTTCGCGGCCTTGCTGACCCGCTCGGTGCCCGCCGCGTACCTGTCCACCTTCGCGGTGGCGGCGCTGCTGGCGCTGCTCGGCCTGGGCATCGCCGGCCGCACCCAGCCGGCGCCGCCGCGCTGAGCCCGCGCGACTACTGAGCACCTCTAATAACTCCATTCCGGAAGCTGCACGCGGCGCGTGGCGATGGCGTGTTCTTTTTTGTCGCGGCTGAAGCCGCTCCTACACATGCGCGCCGTGCTCTTGTAGGAGCGGCTTCAGCCGCGACAGGAGGACGAAGTAGCCATGATGCCAAGGCGTCCATGAAAAACGCGGCCGCAACGCCACCGAGTCTACCGCCAATGCGTCTTTGCCCGTCGCATCTCGAACGTATCGATGCCAAAACCCGCAGGCTGGGCGTGTCGGCGTCTCGCAAGTGCATCGACATGCTTTTGGGGGGGTTATTTGAGGTGCCCTACTGGCGCTGCGTCCAGGCCTGCACGATGGCGGCGATCGCACGCACGCCGTCGGTCAGGGCCGCCGGACCGGGCTGCAGGATCAGCGGCGACTTGATCTCGAACAGCTGGCCATCGCGCACCGCCGGGATCGCCGCCCAACCCGGCCGTGCGGCCACGCGCTCGGGGCGGAAGCGCTTGCCGCACCACGAGCCGAGGATGATGTCCGGCGCGCGCCGCACCACTTCGTCGCCGTTGGCCAGGATCCGCGCCTTGGCCAGCGGTTCGGCCGACAATTCCGGGAACACGTCGTCGCCGCCGGCGATGCGCACCAGTTCGGCGACCCAGCGGATGCCGGTGATGATCGGCTCGTCCCATTCCTCGAAATACACCTTCGGCCGCCGCGGCAGCACCGCCGCCTGCGCCGCGATCGTATCCAGCCCGCGTTGCAACTCGTCGGCGTAGGCCTCGGCGCGCGCACCGGCGCCGACCAGCGCGCCGAGCCGGCGGATGTAGTCGAGGATGCCGTCGACGCTGCGATGGTTGGCGATCCACACTTCCACGCCGTTGCGCACCAGCTCGGCGGCGATGTCGGCCTGGATGTCGGAAAATCCGATCGCCAGATCCGGCTGCAGTTTGAGGATCTCGCCGATCTTAGCGCTGGTGAAGGCGCTGACCTTGGGCTTGTCGCGGCGCGCCTGCGGCGGCCGCACGGTGAAGCCGCTGATGCCGACGATGCGTGCCTGCTCGCCGAGCGCGTACAGCGTCTCGGTGGGTTCCTCGGTCAGGCAGACGATGCGCTGCGGACCCACGTCAGTCCTCGACCGGCATGCGGAAATACACCACGCGCTCGGTTTCCTCGAAGCCGCAGGCGCGATGCGCGGCCTGTGCGGCAGCATCATCGAGCAGCGCATCGGACGCCAGCTCGCTGCAGCCCTGTGCGCGGGTCCACTCGAGCACCTCGCGCAACAGCGCGTGGCCGATGCCGCGGCCGCGCCATTCGGGCACCACGTACCAGCCTTCCAGAAACCCGACCGGCGAACTATCGGTGCCGTTGACGTAGTCCTGGCGCAGGGTGACGTCGGCGAACCCGATCGCCTGGCCGTCGCCGGCGAAGGCCAGGAAATTGGCCGCGTCCTCGCGCTGCAGCGCTTCGGCCACGCCGCCGAAGGCATCGGGCTCGTCCGGCCACAGCGCCATCCGCAGTGCCGCCCAGGCGCGCAGGTCCGCGGCGGCGGCGGCGCGGATCGAGAACTGTTCGGTCACGGGAACAGCATCCGCTTGGACCAGTGGCCGGCGGCATCGGCGTCGTAGCGCCAGCGTTCGTGCAGGCGGTACTTGCCGCCGTACCAGAACTCGAAGCTGCGCGGCACCACGCGGAACCCGCTCCAGCCGTCCGGGCGCGGCACCTCGCGGCCTTCGAAGCTGGCCTCGGCCTTGGCCACGCGCTGCTCGAACTCCTCGCGCGACTGCAGGGTGCGCGACTGCGCCGACGCCCACGCGCCGATCTGGCTCATGCGCGGGCGCGAGGCGAAATACGCATCGGCCTCGGCCGCGGCGACCAGTTGCACCTCGCCGTCGATACGCACCTGCACCCCGTCCTCGCGCATGCGCCGCCACAGGAACAGCAGCGCGGCCTGCGGGTTGGCCTGCAGCTCGCGGCCCTTCTGGCTGTCCAGGTGGGTGTAGAACACGAAGCCGCGCGCGTCGTAGGACTTCAGCAGCACCACCCGCGAGGACGGGCGCGCCTCCAGCGTGGCCGAGGACACGACCATGGCGTTGTATTCGGCCTCGTCGCTGGTCCGCGCCTCCGCGAACAGGTCGGCGAACGTGGACAGGGCTTCGGCGTAGAGATCGGGCATGGCAGCAAGGCACTCGGCAGACGATGCCCCATTGTCGCGCCATGCACGGCGCGACGCACGCGGCAGCGCGGGGTTGGCCGGGCGACGGTCCTTGCGGACCACACGAGTACCGCGATCGGGTTATGCGCTCGCCTACCCTCCGAGGCTGGCGGCACCGCGCGGCCCGTGCGGCAGCCTGCACGGCACGCGCCGCGACCGTCACGCGCGCCCCCACCCAGCCGACTGGCCGCCAACGCCGCGCGTGGCGCAGACGCACCGGCCGGCAGCGAGGCGCTTGCGCCCGCGAGCGCAACGGTACACGCCTCCAAGCGCAAGCGGCACGACCGGCCTGCGTACGCAGCGCGTCTGCTAGCATCGGCGGATGAATCCCGCCCCCAATCTCGTGCTGGTCGGCCCGATGGGAGCCGGCAAGAGCGTCATCGGCCGCCGCCTGGCCGAGCGCTTCAGCCTCGCCTTCGTCGATAGCGACCAGGCCATCGTCGAACGCACCGGCGCGAGCATCGCCTCGCTGTTCGAGCATGCCGGCGAAGCCGGCTTCCGCGAGCACGAGCGCAGCGTCCTGGAAAGCGTGCTCAGCACCCCCGGCCACCTCATTTCCACCGGCGGCGGCGCCGTGCTCGACGCCGACAGCCGCCGCGAGATGCGCGAGCACGGCTTCGTGGTCTACCTGCGGGTCAGCGTGGCCTCGCAGCTGCAGCGCCTGCAACGCGACCGCAGCCGCCCGCTGCTGCAGCGTGGCGACCGCGAACGGGTGCTGCACGAACTGCACGCGGTGCGCGAGCCGCTGTACCGCGAAGTCGCCGACCTGATCCTGGACACCGACCACCTCAATCCCGCCGAAGCCACCGCGCAGCTGGTCGTGCGCCTGGCCGCGTCGTGGAAACTTCCGGACTCCATTGCATGACTGTTTCCCACCGCAGCGTCGCGGTCGAAGGCGACCCGGCCTACACCATCCGCATCGGCCCCGGCCTGCTCGACGACGGCGCGCGCCTGGCCGAGCACGTGCGCGGCCGCCATGTGCTGCTGCTCAGCGACAGCAACGTCGCCCCGCTGTACGCGGCGCAGGTCCGCCAGGCGTTGCTGGCCGCGCGCCCGCAGCTGCAGATCGGCGAGTTCGTGATCCCCGCCGGCGAAGCCTCCAAGACCCTGGACAATTTCGGCGCGGCGATCGCCGCGCTGGCCGAGCTCGGCGCCACCCGCGACGCCTGCGTGCTGGCGCTGGGCGGCGGCGTGGTCGGCGACCTGGCCGGCTTCGCCGCCGCGTGCTGGATGCGCGGGGTGGACTGCGTGCAGCTGCCGACCACGCTGCTGGCGATGGTCGACTCCTCGGTCGGCGGCAAGACCGCGGTAGACATCGCCCAGGGCAAGAACCTGGTCGGCGCGTTCCATCCGCCGCGCGCGGTGCTGGCCGATACCGCCACCCTGCGCAGCCTGCCGCCGCGCGAATTGCGCGCCGGCCTGGCCGAGGTGATCAAGTACGGCGCGATCCGCGACCCGCTGTTCTTCGAATGGCTGCACGCCGAACGCCAGGCGCTGCTGGCCGCCGACCCGGCCGCGCTGGCGCAGGCGATCGCGCGCAGCTGCGAACACAAGGCCGAGATCGTCGCCCGCGACCCGCTGGAGAAAGGCGAGCGCGCCCTGCTCAACCTCGGCCACACCTTCGGCCATGCGATCGAGACCGAGCAGGGCTACGGCGCGCCCGGCAATGCCAACCTCAACCACGGCGAAGCGGTGGCGGTGGGCATGGTGCTGGCGGCCGAACTGTCGGCGCAGCTGGGCATGGCCACGGCGCAGGACAGCGAACGGCTGCGCGCGCTGCTGACCGACTACGGCCTGCCCACCGCGCTGCCGGCCGGACTGGCGCCGCACGCGCTGCTGGCGCGGATGCGGCTGGACAAAAAGAACATCGCCGGGCGCCTGCGGCTGGTGCTGTGGCGCGGCATCGGCCGCGCCGAGGTGGTGCCGGACGTGGACGAAGCGGCGGTGCTGGCGGTGCTGGACGCGGCAATGCGGGCGGCGGCGTAGCGCAGGTCGCTGCGCAGAGGCATGCCTCTGCCCTCGGCGGCCGGCTCGCCGCAAGTCCTTGAGAGAGCGACTTCACGGCACCTCCAATGCCCTCGATTCCGAGAAATTGCAGGTTCTGCACATCAATCACTTGCGAATGCCGAGGTCGGCATTTTTTGGAGTTGTCAGAGGTGCCGTGAAGCCGCGACGAGCGAAAGGGCGGGCCTCCCGACGCCGGACAACGTCGGGACTGAAGTCCCTCCCCCAGTGCACCCAGCCAGCAGGCACGCGTGCCTGCACGGCGCCCCGGGCGCAAGCCAGCGCCAAGACGCTCGCCCTGGCGGTCGCGCGTCGTCCATGGTTCGGACACCGGCGGATGCACGCGTCGCACCAGCCGCCAGCTGCCGTGGCGGCCCGACAACCGCGGCACGGCCGTCCGGCCGGCTTCCCTACCCGACCCCTAACGCGCGGCCGGCGCCGACGCCGCGGCGACCCGCGATGGGTACAATCGGCCCATGCGCGTCTTCCTACAGCAACGCCCCGGCGACAACGAGCCGCCCCGCTACGTCCAGCTGACCCTGCAACCGGACTTGTTCGGCAGCTGGGAGCTGTTGCGCGAGAGCGGCCAGATCGGCGGCCGCGCGCAGCTCAAGCGCGAGCAATACCTGCTGCAGGACGAGGCCCACGCCGCCTTCGAGAAAGCCCGCGATGCGCAAATCAAGCGCGGCTTCCAGGTCATGTTCACCCGCGGCGCCGACGCCCCGCGCTAAGGAAAAACCCCCATGCTCAAGAACGACCGTCTGCTGCGCGCCCTGCGCCGCGAGCCCGTGGACCAGACCCCCGTGTGGCTGATGCGCCAGGCAGGGCGCTACCTGCCCGAGTACCGCGCCACCCGCGCACGCGCCGGCAGCTTCCTGGCGATGGCCAAGACCCCGGAACTGGCCTGCGAGGTGACCCTGCAGCCGCTGGCGCGGTTCCCGCTGGACGCGGCGATCCTGTTCTCCGACATCCTCACCATTCCCGATGCGATGGGCCTGGAGCTGTATTTCGTCGAAGGCGAAGGTCCCAAGTTCAAGCACCCGGTGCGCGACGCGGCGGCGATCGCCCGGCTCGGCGTGCCGGACATGGAGACCGAGCTGCGCTACGTGATGGATGCGGTGCGGGTGATCCGCCGCGAGCTGGACGGCAGCGTGCCGCTGATCGGCTTCTCCGGCAGCCCATGGACCCTGGCCTGCTACATGGTCGAGGGCGGCGGCAGCGACAACTACGCGCGGATCAAGGCGCTGGCCTTGAAGGACCCGGCGGCGCTGCACCGGTTGCTGTCGGTCAACACCGACGCGGTGATCGCCTACCTGGCGGCGCAGCGCGCGGCCGGCGCGCAGGCGCTGCAGGTGTTCGACACCTGGGGCGGCGTGCTCAGCCCGGCGATGTACCGCGAGTTCTCGCTGCCCTACCTGCAGCGCATCGCCCGCGAACTGCCGCGCGGCGATGGCGCCGAGCGCACCCCGCTGATCCTGTTCGGCAAGGGCAACGCACCGTATCTGGAAGAGCTGGCCGCCTCCGGCGCCGAGGGCCTGGGCGTGGACTGGACCATCGACCTGGCCGATGCCGCGCGCCGCACCGGCGGCCGCGTGGCGCTGCAGGGCAACCTAGACCCGGCCATGCTGTACGGCTCGCCGGCGGCGATCGAAGGCGAGGTGCAGCGCGTGCTGCGCAGCTATGCCGAAGGCAACGGCTCCGCGGAAGGGCACGTGTTCAACCTCGGCCATGGGCTGTCGCCGGACATGCAACCCGAGCATGTCGGCGCACTGGTCGCCGCGGTGCAGCGGCACAGCCGCCGCGGGCAGGCATAGCGACCCGCCCCCAGCCGCCGCATCCGCCGGGCGCCTTGCGCGCCGCGGATGCGCGGAATGTTCGGCCATCCTGCAGTCGGGACTGAAGTCCCTCCCACAGTGCACCCAGCCGGCTTGCTGCGAGCTCCCTGTAGGAGCGGCCTCAGCCGCGACGAGCGAAACGGTGAACCCGACACCCGCGGACATCGGTCGGGGCTGAAGCCCCTCCTACAGTGCACCCAGCCGACCTGCCGCAAGCTCCTATAGGAGCGGCTTCAGCCGCGACGAGCGAAGCGATGAACCCTCGGGCTGCGGACTCCGTCGGGACTGAAGTCCCTCCCACACTGCATCCGATGCGCTGAGCGCGAGCCCCTTGTGGGAGCGACTTCAGTCGCGACGAGCAGAACGATGGGCCCGATGGCTTCGCACCGCATCGGCACTGAACTCCCACACAACTTCGCACCGCATCGGCACTGAAATCTCACACAACACCGAAGACAGCACGCCACGCGACGCGCTTCGATCGGCCGCCGCTCCGACGCCACCACCTTCGCCACGCGCCACAACCGCCCGCTGCTGCACGACGCCGCAACGCGATGTGCGCGATCCTATGCACCCCTCGCGTTGCCGTGCGTGCCGATGTCCGCGCCCTCCCCCGATCCGATCTCCGTTCCGAGCTACCGCAGTTTCCGGCCGTTGCTGTGGCTGGTGTCGCTGGCCATCTTCATGCAGATGCTGGACGCGACCATCGTCAATACCGCGCTGCCGGCGATGGCGCGCAGCCTGGGCGAGAGCCCGCTGCAGATGCAGTCGGTGGTGTTCAGCTATGCGCTGGCGGTGGCGATGTTCATCCCCGCCTCGGGCTGGATCGCCGACCGCTACGGCACGCGCCGCACCTTCCTGACCGCGATCGTGCTGTTCACGCTCGGCTCGCTGCTGTGCGCGGCGGCGCCGCGCCTGCCCTACCTGGTCGCCGCGCGCGTGCTGCAAGGCATCGGCGGGGCGATGTTGCTGCCGGTCGGGCGCCTGGCGGTGATGCGTTCGGTGTCGCGCGAGCAGTTCCTCAGCGCGATGAGCTTCATCGCGATTCCGGCGCTGATCGGGCCGCTGGTCGGACCGACCCTCGGCGGCTGGCTGGTGCAGGTCGCATCCTGGCATTGGGTGTTCCTGATCAACCTGCCGATCGGCGCGATCGGCTTCGCCGCGGCGCTGAAGGTGATGCCCGATTTCCACGGCGAACAGCGCGCCCGCTTCGATCTGATCGGCTACGCGATGCTGGCCTTCGGCATGATCGCGCTGTCGCTGGCGCTGGACGGGATTTCCGAGCTGGGCCTGCGCCATGCGTTCGTGATGCTGCTGGCCATCGCAGGCCTCGCCGCGCTGATCGGCTACTGGCTGCACGCGGCCAGCGCGCCGGCGGCGCTGTTCCCGCTGCACCTGTTCAAGGTGACCAGCTTCCGCATCGGCATCCTCGGCAATCTGTTCGCGCGCGTGGGCAGCGGCAGCATGCCGTTCCTGATCCCGCTGCTGCTGCAGGTCGGCCTGGGCATGAGTCCGATGCGCGCCGGCCTGATGATGATCCCGGTGGCGCTGGCCGGCATGGCCGCCAAACGCGCGGCGGTGAAACTGGTGGAGAACTACGGCTATCGCCGGGTGCTGATGACCAACACCGTGCTGGTCGGCGTGGCGATGGCCAGCTTCTTGCTGTTCGACGCCGGCCAGCCGCTGGGCTGGCGGCTGCTGCAGCTGGCGCTGTTCGGCGCGGTCAACTCCTTGCAGTTCACGGTCATGAACACGGTGACGCTGCGCGACCTGGACCGCGACCAGGCCAGCGCCGGCAACAGTCTGCTGTCGATGGTGATGATGCTGGCCACCGGCTTCGGCGCGGCCGCCGCGGGCAGCCTGTTGGCCGCCTTCAACGACCACCTCGGCGACAGCCACGGCGCCACCGCCGCACTGCACGCGACCTTCGTCTGCGTGGGCGCGATCACCCTGACCTCGACCCTGATCTTCTGGCAGCTGCCGGACGCGCGGCCGCATCCGGACAAGAAGGTGGAGGAAGTGGCTGAGTAGCTGAGTGGCCGGGATTGGGGATTCGGGATTGGGGATTCGCAGGAGCGGCGGCGGCGGCCACTCGCTTTTGCGAAATCCCTAATCCCGGCCTCCGAGCACTGCCTCGATCGCCTCGGCCAACATGTCTCCTGGGAAGCCGTCGAAGCGGCCGCGACGGCAATGCGCTTTTGCGAATCCCCAATCCCGAATCACGAATCCCGGCCTTCAAGCACCGCCTCGATCGCCTCGGCCAGCATGTCGCCCGTCACCGGCTTGCGCAGGAAGCCGTCGAAGCCGGCGGCGCGCGCCTGGGGTTCGGCGTCGGCGTCGGCGCGGGCGGTGACTGCGATCAGTGGCATTTCGTAGCCGAACACGCGCAATTGCCTCGCCAGCGCCAGGCCGTCCAGGCCGGGCAGGTCCAGGTCCAGCAGGGCCACGTCGAAGCGGTTGCCGGCCGCTTCGGTCAGCGCCGCCAGGGCATGCGCGGCGTGGATGATGTGGTGTCCGCGCGCGCTCAACAGGCCGCTGACCACTTCGGCCACGGTCGGGTCGTCCTCGACCAGCAGGATGCGCAGCGGCTGCGTCGCCGCCAGGGTTTCGCGCTCGCCGCGCGTGGTGGGATGCAGCGCGTCCGGGGTCCACGGCAACGGCAAATCGACGATGAAACGGGTGCCGACGCCGAGCTTGCTGTGCAGCTCCACGCGGCCGCCCATCGCCACCGCCAGTTCCTGGCAGATCGCCAGGCCCAGCCCGCTGCCGCCGTAACGGGCGGCGGTGCGCGGGCCGTCGGCCTGTTCGAAGCGCTGGAACAGCCGCGCCTGCTGCTCGGCGTTGATGCCCGGGCCGGTGTCGGCCACCTCGAAACGCACGCCGTTGCGATCCTGCAATGGCGCCACACGCAGGGTCACCCCGCCGTGGTCGGTGAACTTGATCGCGTTGTTGAGCAGGTTCAACAGGATCTGCCGTACCCGGGTCGCATCGCCGCTGGCGGTCACCGCCGCGGGCATCGCGTTGTCCAGGGCGAAGGCCAGGCCGCGGCTGTGCGCCATCGGCGCCATCATCGCTTCCAGTTCGGCGATCAGCTGGATCAGGTCGAACGGCTGCTGGTCCAGCTCCAGGCGGCCGGCCTCGATCCGCGCCAGGTCCAGCGCATCGTTGACCAGGCGCAGCAGGTGCGCGCCGGCGCGGCGGATCGCATCGGTGTAGCCGCGCTGCTTGGGATCCAGCGGCGTGGCCAGCAGCAGTTCGCTCATGCCGAGCACGCCGGTCATCGGCGTGCGTACCTCGTGTCCGAGCGTGGCCAGGAAACGGGTCTTGGCCAGCGAGGCCTGCTCGGCCAGCTCCTGCTTGTGCAGGGCCAGTTGCCACGCGTTGCGCCGGCGCAGCCGCCGCCGGTACAGATAGGACGCCAGCCACAACGCCAACAGCGCCAGCAAGGCCAGCCCGGCCATGCCCCATGGGCTGCGCCACCACGGCGGCAGCACGCGAAAACGCAGCGTGGTCACCTTCGACCACACCTTGTCGGCGGTGCGCGCCTGCATTTCCAGGGTGTAGTGGCCCGACGGCAGGCGCGAGAACAGGCGCTCGCCGCTGGCGCCGACATCCACCCAGTCCGGGTCGTAGCCGCTGAGCCGGAACCGGTAGGTGTTGGCGTCGGTGTCGGAGAACGACAGCAGGCGCGCGACCACATGCAGGTCGCGGTCGCCTTCCTGTAGCGCGATGCTGCCGGCATGCAGCAGATCCAGCGCGCGCTCGCCGCGGCGCACGCCGATGCGCTCGATCACCAGCGGCGGCTGCCGCCGCGACGGCACCACCTGCGACGGTTCGAACAGCACCACCCCGTCCGGGGTGCCGCCGAGGATCTGCCCGCTGCGCGCCTGGATCAGGGTCTGCGTGCGGAACTCCTGGTTGGGCAGGCCGTCGTGCACGCTGTAGGAGCGGATCGCCTTGCTCGCCGGATCGACCCGGATCAGGCCGCGCACGCTGCTCAACCAGGCCACGCCGCTGGCATCGACCACGATGCCGTTCGGCGCCAGCGACGGGAACTCCTGTTCGGCGTCGATGCGGTCGAGCAGGCTCAGCCGCGCGCCGTCCCACAGATAGCGTTCCAGGCGGCCGAGACTGGCCAGCCACACCACGTTGCCGTCGGTGATGGTGAAGGCGCTCAGCGGCCGCGTCGGCGCGCCCGGCACCGGCGCGAAGCGCTCGCTGGTCGCATCCCAGGCCAGCATGCCGTATTGGCCGAGCACCCAGGGCTGGCCCAGCGGGCCGGGCCGGGCATCGTCCACGGTCAGCTCCGCCGGCAGCCCGTCGGCGCCTGGGGCGATGTTGCGCAACACGTGTCCGTCCAGATCGCGGACCTGCGCACCGCCGACCTCGCCGAACAACCACAGGCGGCCGTCGCCGCTGAGCATCGCCCGATCGACGTCACCGGGCATCGGCGCATCGGCGCCGTCCTGCTTGCCCCAGCGCCGCACCTCGCCGCTGACCGGGTCGTAGCGCAGCACGCCCGCCAACGCCGACGCCCATACTCGACCCTGGCCATCCTCGACCAGCGTGCGCGACCAATCGCGCCCGAACAGCGCCATGATGTGGTGGCGCACCGTACCGGTGGCCGGATCCAGCTTGTCCAGCACACCGCGCGTCCCTGCCAGCCACACCCCGCCATCGCGCGAGGCGGCAGTGGCCATGACGTAGGGATTGCCCATCGAGTCCGGATCGTCGACCCGGTACGACAGCACCGAGAACTGCCGCCAATTGGCCGGCAGGTACCACAGGCCGGCGTTGAAGCTGGCGAACCACAGATCGCCCTCGCGGTCCTCGAACGCCAGCGACCAATTGGGCTTGACCAGGCCGTGCGCGGAATTGCTGTACAGGGGAACGTTGAGGATCTGCCCGGCATCGCCCTCGCGGCCCAGACCGTCCAGGGTGTCGAACCAGCGATTGCCGTGGCGGTCGTGGACCAGCATGCCCAGCACGCTCTCGCTGGGCATGTTGCGCCAGTACGGCGCCACCACGCTGCCGTCGGCGCGCAGCAGGCGGGTACCGCCCTGGGTGGAGACCCACACCGACCCGTCGCGCTCGGGGATCAGGCCCTGCACCTCGGGCCGCGGCAGCGCCGAGGCCGGCAGCCGCTCGAAGTCGTGCCCGGTCCAGCGCGCCACGCCGCCGCGCGTCCCCACCCACAGCGTGCCGTCGGGCGTGGTCGCCAGGGAGATCACCGCCGGCGACGGCAAACTGCGCTCATCGCCCGGCATCGGCATGTAGCGGCTCAGCGTGCCGTCCGCCCGCAGCCGGTCCAGGCCGCCGTTGGCGGTGCCGAACCAGATGCTGCCGTCGGGGGTGGACGCGATCGCCCAGACCGTGGCGCCGCCGATTTGCGGGTAGTTGGTGCGGTCGTAATAGCGGAACGTGCGCCGGTCCGCCGAGAGCATGCCCATGCCGGCGTTCTGGGTGCCGAACCAGACCCGGTTCTGCGCATCGACGTGCACGGTCCAGATCTTGTTGTCGCGCAGCCCGTCCTCGACCCGCCAGATGCGGTAGCCGCGCCCGTCGAAGCGCGCCAGGCCGTCGCTGCTGGCCAGCCACAGGTAGCCGAGCTGGTCTTCGGCGAAGCCGTTGATGCTGTTGGACGGCAAGCCGTCGGCCACGGTCAACTGGCGCGGCTGCGGGGTCGGCGGCACCGCCGCGACGACCGCCGTCGACCACAGCAGCAGTAGCCATCCCAAGATCCGTCTCGACCGCATCCTCGTCCCCTTGTGCATGGGCGCCGTGTCCCTCGACGCCCGCCGCCATCGTCGGCGATAAGCGCCGCCGCTGGCAACAGACCGGTGGCGGGACGCGGAACTCGGGACTCGACGCGGCGCTTGCGTTGCCCGCGCATCCGCAGCGCCTTCCGACAAGACGCTACGCTTTCCGCGTACCCGGTCCCGCGTCCCGCGCTCCGGCGTCCCCCTGCATCGCGCCCGCGATCGCTTCGGCCAACATGTCGCCGGTGACTGGCTTACGCACGAAACGGGCGAAACCGGCCGCCTTGGCCGCGGCCTCGGCCTCGCCGTCGGAACGCGCGGTCACCGCGATCAGCGGGAAGCCGTAGCCGAGCGCACGCAATTGCCGCGCCAGCGCAAGGCCGTCCAGCGCCGGCAGGTCCAGGTCCAGCAGGCCCACATCGAACGTGCCCTGGGTCACTTCGGTCAACGCCTCCAGGCCATGCGCAGCGCAGGCGACATGATGGCCGCGGCTGCGCAGCAGTTCGGCCATCACCTGGGCCACGGTCGGTTCGTCCTCGACCAGCAGGATCCGCAGCGGCGCCTGTGCCCGCGCCGGCAGCGGCACCACCGTCACCGCGGCGGCAGGCCGCGCCTGCCAGCGCAGCGGCAACGTCACCCGGAAGCGTGCGCCGTGCCCGAGCCGGCTGTCGACCTGGATGCGCCCGCCCATCGCCATCGCCAGCTCCTGGCTGATCGCCAGGCCCAGCCCGCTGCCGCCGTAGCGGGCGGCGGTGCGCGGACCTTCGCCCTGTTCGAAGCGCTGGAACAGCCGCGCCTGCTGTTCGGCGCTGATGCCCGGACCGGTGTCGGCGACCTCCACGCACAGCCCGTGTCCGCTGTGCAGCGGCGACACGTGCAGGGTCACCGAACCGCTGGCGGTGAACTTGATCGCATTGCCGATCAGATTGAGCAGGATCTGCCGCACCCGCACCGCGTCGCCGTTGACGGTCACCGCACCCGGCAAGGTGTCGTGGCATTCGAAGCGCAGGCCGCGCGCCTGCGCCAGCGGCGCCATCAGATTCACCACGTCGGCGATCAGCGCCTGCAACGCGAACGGCTGCAGGTCCAGCTGCAGGCGCCCGGCCTCGATCCGCGCCAGATCCAGCGCGTCGTTGACCAGATGCAGCAGGTGCGTGCCGGCATGGCGGATCGATTCGGTATAGCCGCGCTGCTTGGGATCCAGCGGCGTGGCCAGCAGCAGTTCGCTCATGCCGAGCACGCCGGTCATCGGCGTGCGCACCTCGTGTCCGAGCGTGGCCAGGAAGCGGGTCTTGGCCAGCGACGCCTGCTCGGCCACTTCCTGCTTGTGCAGCGCCAGCTGCCAGGCGTGCTGGCGGCGCAGGCGACGGCGGTAGGCGCGCAGCGAGGCCAGCACCAGCAGCGCGGCGGTGGCGAGCAGCCCGGCAATGCCCCAGACGCTGCGCCACCACGGCGGATACACCCGGAACGGCAGCCGCAAGGTCGGCGACCAGGCGCCGTTGCGGGTGCGCGCCTGCACCTCCAGCACCTGCGCACCGGCCGGCAACTGCGGCAGCGTGCGCTCGCCGGTCGCGCCGACCACGATCCAGTCGCGGTCGTAGCCGGCCAGGCGGAAGCGGTAGACGATGCCCTCCGGATCGACGAACGACAGCAGCCGCGCCACCACGCGCAGATCGCGATCGTCCGGCTGCAGGGCGAAGCCGCCGCCCACCGGCAGCGCCAGCAGCCGCTCGCCGCGGCGCACCTGCACGCTCTCCACGCTCAGCGTCAGCGGCACCGGCGACGGGTCCGGCAACCGCGTATCCAGCAACACCACGCTGCCATCGGCGGTGGCCGCCACCAGCACCCCATCGGCCGCCATCAACAACCCGCGCTTGACCACTTCCTGGCTGCTCAATCCATTGCGGGTGCCGAACGCGCGCACCGCGGGCGTGTGCCGCGGATCGATCCGGAACAGGCCGCGGCGGGTACCCAGCCAGGCGCGTCCCTGCTGATCGACCACCAGGCCCTGCGACTCGATCGCCGGCACGCCGTCGGCCGCCGCATAGCGATGCACCTGCTGCCAGCGTCCGCCCTCGCGCCGCCACAGCTCCAGTCCGGACAGGCGATGCAGCCACAGGGTCTGCGCATCGGCGAAGGCGAACGACTGCACCCGCTCGCCGGCAAATTCCGGCGGCGCGCGGAACTGCCCGGCGGCGGTGTCCCAATAGTGCAGGCGCTCGGCGGCCAGCCACGGCGTGCCGTCCGGCGCCAGGTCGAACGCGGCGATATCGGCGGCGGCGGCCAGCCCGCGTTGCGGACCGTGGATGTTGTCCAGCACATGGCCGTCGGCGAGCGCGCGCACCTGCACGCCGAAGCCGGGCGCGGCCACCCACAAGGTGCCGTCGGGACGCTGGCGCAACCAGCTGTTGACGCCAATATCGGGGGTCGCGTCGGCCGCCGAAGTACGTCCCCACCCCTGCAGCGCGCCGCCGTGGGCAGGACCGCGCAGCAGTTGCGCGCTGCTGCCCAGCCATACGTCGCCGGCCGTGTCTTCCAGCACCGACAGCACGCGCACGCCGGGCAGGCTGGGCGTCCACTGCGGCTTGACCAGCTCGCCGCTGGCCGGCTGCAGCCGGTACACATTGCCGCCGGTGCCGGCCAGCCACACGCCGCCGTCGCGGGCCGGCGCCAGGCTGGCATACAGGTCCGGCACCAGGCCGTGCGCCGGCCCCAGCACCGCCAGCCGCCGCCAGCTCGGGCGCAGGTAGCCCAGGCCGCGGGTCGGCAACGACACCCACAGTCCGCCTTCCTTGTCGCGCAGCATGCTCACCACCACGTTGGCGCCGGCCACCGCCGCCTCGCCCTCGGCGATGCGGCGCAACGCGCCGTCGGCCGGCTTGTGCCACAGCCCCTGGCCGTTGCCAAGCCAATAGCCGCCGTTGCCGTCCTCGGCCATGCACAGCACCCCGCGCTGCAACGCGCCGGTCCAGTCGGCGCGCTGCCAGCGACCGTCGTGGCCGAGCCGGTACAGCTCGCCGTTGGTGCTGACCCACAGGCCGTCGGACAGCGCGATGACCGCCGCGACCTTCTGCGGCGCATCCGTGGGACCGGGCAGGCGGTAGGCGCTGGCGCGCTTGCCGTCGTAGCGCACCATGCCCTTGAAGGTGCCGATCCACAGCACCCCCTGCGCATCGAACCCCAGGCCGACGATCACGCCGTCGAGCATCGCATCGACCTCGCCGTCGCCGGCCTGGATGCGCTG
The DNA here is from genome assembly GCF_041245805.1 of Xanthomonas sp. DAR 34887. Taxonomy (NCBI): domain Bacteria; kingdom Pseudomonadati; phylum Pseudomonadota; class Gammaproteobacteria; order Lysobacterales; family Lysobacteraceae; genus Xanthomonas; species Xanthomonas tesorieronis. The sequence continues at coordinate 1,622,614 of NZ_CP162490.1, read as the reverse complement.
CACGCGCCCGTCCGCGGTCACCCGGTACAGGCCGCCGGCGTAGGTGCCGAACACCACCTCGTCGCCGCGGCTGGTGATCGCGAACACTTCGTCGCTGCGCATCGCCGGTTGCGTGGCCATGTTGAAATGGCGGAACCCGCGGCGCGCGGTATCGAGCATGCTCAGGCCGCCGCCTTCGCAGGCGACCCAGACCCGGTTGCGCGCATCGATGTGCAGTTCCTGCACGTAGTTGCAGCGCAGCGACTGCGGATCGTCCGGGTCGTGGCGCCAAAGGCGGAATTCGCGCCCGTCGTAGCGGGCCAGGCCGTCGCCGCTAGCGATCCACAGGTAACCGTCGCGGTCCAGGGCCAGCCGCGAGATCTCGCTGGACGGCAACCCATGCTCGGCGCCCAGCACGCGGAACCGCGGCAGTTCCGGCACCGCCGCCAGTGCACCGCTGCAGCAACCGGCCAGCAACAGCAGCAGCCAGGCGAGCGTCCAGCCGCGGCGCAGGCGTCGAGGACACGGGATTTGCATCGACATCGGCTCCAGCGGCAGTGAACGATCGGCGGCGGATGAACACCGGCGCACTGCCGGGGCCGGCCGCAGACAGCGCGACCGCTCCGTGCCGCCTTGATGCGGCAGCGTTCTTATACCGCGGGGGGCCGCAAAATCCCACCCGCCGCGCAACGCAACGAACCATTGCGCCATGCGCTGGCGCAGGCGCGGCGGACTGCGCCTAGAATCCCGCCTACCCTTCCCGCCTGGCCCACCCATGCTCCAGCGCTGCCTGATCGCCCTGCTGCTGACCTTGCCGACCGCCGCGCTGGCCGCCCCGGCGCAGTACGCGCTGGATCCGGTGCACACCCGCGTGTTGTTCGCGATCGAGCACGCCGGCTTCTCCAAGGCGCTGGGCACCGTGTCCGGCAGCACCGGCACGCTGGCGTTCGACCCGGACGACTGGCGCAGCGCGCGGCTGGACGCGCGGGTGCCGCTGCAGCGCCTGGACCTGGGCGACGACAAATGGAACCGCGCTGCGCTGGCGCATAACCTGGTCGACGGCGAGCGCTTCCCCGAGGCGCGCTTCGTCTCCACCCGGATCGAGCCGATCGACGCCACCCACGCCAAGGTGTTCGGCACGCTGACCCTGCACGGGGTCAGCCGCGAGATCGCGCTGGACGTGACCCTCAACGCGCTGAAGCGCCACCCGCTGCCGCCGTTCCGCCGTACGGTCGGCTTTTCCGCCACCACCACGCTGCAGCGCGCCGACTTCGGCATCGCGGCCTGGCCGTCGGTGATCGGCGCCACGGTCGAGTTGCGCATCGAGGCCGAGGCCACCCGTGAGGGCCGCGCCGATGCCGAGCCACCAGCGGCGGACGCGCCTGCCGCCGACACCCCCACTCCGCCGCCCAGCGTCAGCCAGGAACCCACCACGCCATGACCGCCAAGAACACCGCCGAACGTTGGGGCGGCGTCAGCCAGACCCTGCATTGGCTGATCGCCTTCCTGATCCTGCTGCTGGGCGTGGTCGGCCTGACCATGGGCGAACTGCCGAAGACGCCCAAGTATTTCTGGGTCTACACCGCGCACAAGTCGCTCGGCCTGACCGTGCTGGCGCTGGTGGTCGCGCGCCTGGGCTGGCGCCTGTATGCCGGCGCGCCCAAGCCGGTGCCGGGCACGCCGAGCTGGCAGGAACGCATCGCCGGCGCCACCCACACGCTGCTGTACGTGCTGATCTTCGCCATGCCGCTGTCCGGCTGGCTGTACGACTCCAGCAGCGGCCTGCGCCCGTTCCGCTGGTTCGGCCTGGTCGCCGTGCCCAAGCTCAGCGCGCCCGATCCGCACCTGCGCGACCTGTCGCATGCGGTGCACGAATGGGGCTTCTGGATCCTGATCGCCGTGGTGCTGGCGCATGCCGGCGCCGCCTTCTACCACCACCTGTTCCAACGCGATGCCACCCTGGCGCGGATGTTGCCGCGCGGCTGGCTGACCCCCAAATCCTGAGGAGTTCCATCATGTCGTCCCGTTTCGCCTCCCCCGCCGCCGTTGCCGCCAGCCTGGTGGCGATGCTCGCCGCCGCTCCTGCGTTCGCCGCCGATTACGTGCAGGCCGCGGGCTCGAGCCTGGTGTTCGCCAGCAAGTACGACGGCGAAGTGTTCACCGGCCAGTTCCCCGGCTTCGACACCAAGCTCAGCTTCGACCCGGCCAATCTGGCCAGCGCCAAGCTCGACGTGGCGATTCCGCTGGCCGGCGCCAAGAGCGGCAACAGCGACCGCGACTCGACCTTGCAGGGGCCGGACTTCTTCAACGTGGCCAAGTTCGCCACCGCCCACTACCGCGCCGACAAGTTCCGTTCGCTGGGCAACAACCAGTACGCCGCCGACGGCACCCTGGAATTGCGCGGCGTGTCCAAGCCGGTGACCCTGACCTTCACCTGGACCCCCGGCGCGCAGCCGGTGCTGGCCGGCAAGGCCACCGTCAAGCGCCTGGACTTCGGCGTCGGTGGCGGCGACTGGGCCGACACCAAGACCATTCCCAACGAAACCGCGATCAGCACCAAGGTGGTGTTCAAGGCGAAGTGATTCGCCACAGGCCGCTGCGGCACGCGGCCACTGGGCGGCGGATTCCCTCGTCGGGTCCGCCGCTTTTTTTGTGCCTGGACGTACGCTGCGCGGCCAGGCGCACGCCGTGCCGGCGGCATCGCCGCCAACGGGCCTTGTGCGCTCGCGCAGGTGGCACCGGGGCCGGACGGGCGCGCGCACTTGCCGCGCATGCCACACACTCTGGTCATGCAACGGGAACTCTTTAGGAGCACGCGCCTGATCGGCCGCCACCTGCGCCTATCCGACGTCGATGCCTTGCTCGCGGTCTATGGCGATGCCGAGGCCATGCGCTGGGTCGGCGACGGCACATTGAGCTGCTGCTTCGCATGGCATGCGGACACGCCGCCAGCGACCAAGCATCCGCACGGCGCCGCGGCCGGCCTGTCGGCGGAATAGAAGCAAGGCGCTTTCTGGCCACGACGGATTGGCCTTGCCGCACGAGCGCGATCGCCGCTTGTGGCGCGCCGCTTCAATAGACGAAGCGGTCGCCCGCAAGCGGCGGCGTCGCCGCCGGCTGACGCAGCGCGTGCGTACGTTGTTCGAAGGCGAAGCCGTAGCCCAACAGCCGCTGCTCGCTGAACTCCGGCCCCATGAACGACACTCCCACTGGCAAGCCGTCCGCGGTGAAACCCGCCGGCACCGTCAGCTCGGGCCAGCCCGCTACACTCGCCACGCCCGGACCGAAGTTGCCGAACAGGCCGCGCGCATTGCGCTGCGCGGGTTCCCCGATCCGGTTGATGCGCATGGTCTGGGTCGGATAGACAATCGCGTCCAGACGGTAGCGGGCTAGGACCGCCTGCATCGACGCCTTGACGAACTGACGGCCCTGGTCGCGGGCGGCGAGATAGACCGGATCGGTCGGCGGCGCCGCCGCGGCCTCCTCGCGATATCCATCGAGGCGCCCGGGATTCGGGAAGGCGCCGGCCGGCGGCGCCGCATTGAGCACTTCGCTCAGCGCCAGGATATCGGCGTGGCGTTGCGGATATCGTGGCGGGAAAGAGGCCGACAGATACGCATCGAGACTGGGTGCGGCTTCGGTGCGCACGAGGATCGCCTGCAGCTCGCCGCTCAGGCGCAGCAACCACGGCGGCAGCTCGATCTCCACTACCGCCGCGCCGCTCGCCCGCAACGCGTCGAGAGCGGCCTCCATCGCCGCGTCCACCTGCGGATCGTCGCCGGAAAAGTCGCGCCGCGGAAAGCCGATGCGCGCACCACGCAGCGCATCGGTGCGCAGCCCGAGCATGGGATCGGCCGCAGAGCGGCCAGTGGCGTCGTACGCCGTCACTGGCCGCCGGACCGCATCTTCCAGCACACTCAGCACCAGCGCGGCATCGGCGACGGAGCGCGCGATCGGACCGACCGCATCGAGCGTGGGCGCATTCGGCTGGATGCCTGCATAACCGATCGCGCCGGTGGTCGGACGCAAGCCGACCACGCCATTGGTTGCCGCGGGCCAGCGCGCCGAGCCGGTGGTGTCGGTGGCGATGCCCACAGGCGCGTAGCCGGCCGCAACGCCCACGGCAGTCCCGCTGGACGAGCCGGCCGGACTGTAGGCGAGATTGTGCGGATTGCGCGTCTGCCCGCCTAGCGAACTCAATGCCGGCCCCGACGCGAGCTCGCTCAAGTTGACCTTCGCCAGGATGATGGCACCCGCCTCGCGCAGCCGCACGACGACCGCTGCATCCGCGTACGGCACCGCGCCGCGCAGGCCGTAGAAGCCGAGCGTGGTGGGGAGGTCGCGGGTATCGATATTGTCCTTCAGCAGCACCGGAATGCCATGCAGCGGCGAGCGGCGTCCGCTGGCACGGCGCTCGGCATCCAGCGCGCGGGCCTGCTCCAGCGCGTGCGGATTGAGACTGATGACCGCATGCAGCTGCGGATCGTAGGCGTGGATCCGGGCCAGCGACAGCGCGACCAGTCGCTCGGAATCCAGCGCGCCGCTGTCGATCGCGCGGTTGATCTCGGCGATGGTCGCGGTCTGCAGGTCGAAACGGCGCTGCACCTGATCTTGCGCTGCGGCCACGCTCCACAGCAGAGCAAGCACTGCCACTCCAGTACGAAAAGGAACCCTCATGTCGCCGCCTCTGCGTTTGTCGCCATGACTGTGGATGACTTGCGTCGATACCGCCGCGCCAGGTGCCCCGCCTGCCAGACTACTGCTCGGCCGTCAACCAGATCCTGACCTGCGCCACATCGAACGGCCAGTCCAGCTCGCGCTCCGCCGCATCGCGCAACACCGGCACCCGCTCTCCATAGCGTGACTCCAGCGCGGGGTCGCCATCGATGAACACGCTTTCCAACTCGCCCACGCGCGCCTGCGCCAGGACCAGCAGCGCCTGGTCGCACAGATGGCAGTCGTCGCGCTGGTACAGGGTCAGGGACATGGTCGCGGCTCCGATGCTGCGTTGCGGGCGTGCGCGATGCGCCGGGAGCATAGAATAGACGGTCTTTGGCCTTCCACCTCTCCGGCACGTATGGCTGTCAGCACCTTCGACCTGTTCAAGATCGGCATCGGGCCGAGTTCCTCGCATACCGTGGGGCCGATGCGTGCGGCCGAGCGCTTCGTGCACCGTTGGCTGCTGGATCCGGGCCGGCTCGGCGAGGTGGTGCGGATCCGCGCCGAGGTGTTCGGCTCGCTGGCGCTGACCGGACGTGGCCACGGCACCGACAAGGCGGTGCTGCTGGGCCTGGAAGGCCAGCGCCCGAACCTGATCGACCCGGACATCATCCCGAGCACGCTGGAGCGCATCCGCGGCAGCAAGCGCATCAACCTGATGGGCCAGCACAGCATCGCCTTCGACGAGAAGCGCGACCTGGCCATGAACAAGCGCCAGAAGCTGCCGTACCACACCAACGGCATGCGCTTCACCGCCTATGCCGCCGACGAGGAGGTGATCGCCACGCGCGACTACTACTCGGTCGGCGGCGGCTTCGTGGTCAATCAGGACGACGCCGCCGACGACCGCATCGTCGCCGACGAAACCCCGCTGCCCTACCCGTTCAAGAGCGGCGACGAGCTGCTGGCGCAGGCCGCGCGCAGCGGCCTGAGCATCGCCGCGCTGATGTTCGAGAACGAGAAATGCTGGCGCAGCGAGGACGAGATCCGCGCCGGCCTGCGCGAGATCTGGAACGCGATGCAGGCCTGCGTGGCGCGCGGCATCCGCGAGGAAGGCACGCTGCCCGGCGGCCTGCACGTGTCGCGGCGCGCGCCGGCGCTGTACCGCGAGCTGTCGTCCAAGCCGGAAGCGGCGATGCGCGATCCGCTGACCACGCTGGACTGGGTCAACCTGTACGCGCTGGCGGTCAACGAAGAGAACGCCGCCGGCGGGCGCGTGGTCACCGCGCCGACCAACGGCGCGGCCGGGATCATTCCGGCGGTGCTGCACTACTTCGACCGTTTCTGCCCGGGCAGCGACGAACAGCGCATCTTCGATTTCCTGCTGACCGCCGCGGCGATCGGCATCCTGTACAAGGAAAACGCGTCCATTTCCGGCGCCGAAGTCGGCTGCCAGGGCGAAGTCGGCGTGGCCTGTTCGATGGCCGCCGGCGGCCTGGTCGCCGCGCTCGGCGGCAAGCCGGGACAGATCGAGAACGCCGCCGAGATCGGCATGGAACACAACCTCGGCCTGACCTGCGACCCGATCGGCGGGCTGGTGCAGATCCCCTGCATCGAGCGCAACGCGATGGGCGCGGTGAAGGCGATCAACGCCAGCCGCATGGCCATGCGTGGCGACGGCAAACACAAGGTGTCGCTGGACAAGGTGATCCGGACCATGCGCGACACCGGCCGCGACATGCAGGACAAGTACAAGGAAACCAGCCGCGGCGGGCTCGCGGTGAACGTGATCGAGTGCTGAGATGATGGCGCGGGCGTGCCCTTGATGTCCCGCGCGGATCGCACGCTGCGGCGCATGCGGGGGCCACGCCGGCGCGCGGACTCGGATCGCGCGCCGCGGCCGCGCGCCGCCACGCCGCACGGGTCGGACCTGGCCGAATGACAGGCCTTGCGGCCGTCGCCATCGCCATTGCCATCGCCGACGCCGCGCAGGCCTTTGCTGCAGTACGGATAAAGATCGGCGCACTTGCGCCGATAGCGACTTTGACGATCCGCCGAGCCGGCACTGGAATGCCCTTGCAGTCCCACCCCGCTTCCTGGTGCACCTGTGCGCTAAAGCTGGCCATGCTCCTTGCAGCGTGGATCTCGCTCGTGCCGACGGCGGACGCCTTGCAGCCGGACAAGCAGTTCAATCACTACGAACGCCAAAGCTGGGGCCTGGAGCAAGGGTTGCCGCAGCTGAGCGTGCAGGCCTTCGCGCAGGACCGGCAGGGCTATCTGTGGATCGGCACAATGGGCGGGCTGGCGCGCTTCGACGGCGTGCGCATGACCACCTTCGGCGAGAAGGCGCCGGCCAACCTGCCCGGCCCGTGGATCAAGGCCTTGCAGGTGGACCCGCGCGGCGACCTGTGGATCGGCACTTACCGCGGCCTGGCGCGCTACCGCGACGGCCGCTTCAGCAACCTGCTGCCGCAGGATCCGCAGGCGTCGCTGCTGAACATCGAAGCGATCGCGGTCGACGCGCAAGGCACGGTGCTGGTCGCCGCGCAGGACGGCGTCTATGCCGTGGTCGGCGACCGCCTGCGCCTGCGGCATCGCATCGCCGACGGCGCCTATGCGCTGCTGCCGCGCGGCGGCGAGCTGTGGGTGGGGACGCGCGGCGCCGTGCTGCGCTTCGCCGAGGGCGACGAGGAACCGCTGCCGCTGCCGGCCGATGCGCACGCAGCGCCGGTGCGGCAATTGCTGGACGCGCAGGGACGGCTGTGGGCCGGCAGTCGCGACGGCCTGCTGTTCCGCCGCGATGGCCGCTGGCAGCGGCTGCCGGGCGACCCGGCGGTGACCCGGCGCGCGGTGCAGGCGCTGTTCCAGGACAGCGACGGCAATCTGTGGGTGGGCTTGCCCGGCTATGTGCTGCGCGTGCGCGACGGCGGCATCGTCGAGCAAAACCTGCAAGGCGATCGGGACGAGGGTGCCAGCGCGATCTTCGAGGACCGCGAGCGCAACCTGTGGCTGGGCAGCTCCCTGAACGGCGCAACCCGGCTGTGGAACGGCTGGACCCGCCGCTACAGCAGCTACGAAGGCCTGACCGACCCGCTGGTGTGGACGCTGGCGCGCGATCCCGACGGTTCGCTGTGGGTCGGTACCGGCAACGGCCTGGCGCGGCTGCGCGCCGGCCGCTATCAGCAGGTGCTGCGCCGCGACCAGCTGCCTACGGACGTTCCCTATACCCTGCTCGCCGAACCCGGCCAGCTGTGGATCGGCACCCGCCGCGGCGCGCTGCTGTACCGCGACGGGCGCGCCACCGAGCCGCCGTGGCTGGCGCCGCTGCACGAACTGCAGGTCAGCGGCATCGTCCGCGATCGCGCGCAGCGGCTGTGGTTCGCCACCAGCGACGGCCTGTTCCGCAGCGACGGCGCGCACTTGCAGCGCTACGGCAACAGCGAGGGCCTGCGCGACCCGCGCATCCGCCTGATCCACGAGACCCGCGCCGGCCGCCTGCTGATCGGCTCCCAGGCCGGCCTGTACGAACTGCGCGACGAGCGCCTGCTGCCGCTCGCCGAGGCCGGCTCGGCGCTGGCCGACGCCGACGTCACCGCGATCCACGAACTGCCCGGCGGACAGTGGGTGATCGGCACCCTGGCCGATCAGCTGTGGGTGTTCGACGGCAAGCGCTGGACCATGTTCGACGAACGCGACGGGCTGCCGGCCAACGCCGCGTTCTTCATCGCCGACGACGGCCACGGCAGCCTGTGGGTGGCCGGCCTGCGCGGCGTGTACCGGACGCCGTTGGCGAGCCTGCTCAAGCGCATCGAGGTGCCGAGCACGCCGCTGCAGGCCGAACTGCTGCTCAACGAACGCGGCCAGCGCCACGGCGGCGTGCAGGGCCTGTGCTGCAACGGCGCCGGCAACGGCAAGGGCTTCATCGACAACGGCACGCTGTGGCTGCCCAGCCGCGACGGGGTGGTGACCATGGACACTGCCGGCATCGTCAAGAATCCGGTCGCGCCGCAGCCGGTGGTGGAACGGATCCGCGCGCAGGGCCGCTGGCTGGCGCCGCAGGCGCTGCGCGACACGCCGCTGCCGGCGCAGGCGCGCGACCTGGATTTCGAGTTCACCGCGCCCTCGTTCCAGGCCCCCGAAAACGTGGAGCTGCGCTACCGCCTGGTCGGCTACGACACCCAGTGGCGCAGCCTGGACGACATCCGCCAGCGCGTAGCCAGCTATACCAACCTGCCCGGCGGCGACTACGTGTTCGAGGTCGCCGGCAGCAACAATGCCGGCGTCTGGACGCAGGCGCCGGCACGGCTGCCGCTGCGGATCCGGCTGCGCTTCCAGGAGACGCTGTTCTACAAGCTGCTGCTGGGCCTGGGCGTGCTGGCGCTGGCGCTGCTGTGCATCGGCATCGCGCGCGTCGTCAACCAGCGACAGCGCGAAACCCTGGAACGGCAGGTGCGTCAGCGCACCGAGGCGCTGCAGGCAGCCAACCAGCGCCTGCAGGAAGCCAGCTTCACCGACGACCTGACCCAGCTGCGCAATCGCCGTTACCTGTCGCTGCACATCCCCAGCGACATCGCGCTGTACCGGCGCATGGCCGCCAACGACCAGGACATGCTGTCCTCGGGCATGCTGTTCGCGCTGATCGATATCGACCATTTCAAGGCGATCAACGACAGCGGCGGCCACCACACGGGCGACGCGGTGCTGCAGCAGATGGCGCAGTTGCTGGTCAAGCTGACCCGCGAAAGCGACTACGTGGTGCGCTGGGGCGGCGAAGAATTCCTGCTGGTGCTGCGCTCGGCGCCGCGCGAAAACCTGACCGTGGCCGCCGAGCGCCTGTGCCGCTCAATCGCCGCGCACAGCTTCGCGCTCGATCACGGCCGCCATAGCCAGGTCACCTGCTCGATCGGCCTGGCCGAATTCCCGTTCGTGCACGATCCCGACAGCCGCCTGGGCTGGGAGCAATTGCTGATCCTCGCCGACCGCGCGCTGTACCAGGCCAAGGCCAAAGGCCGCAACGGCTGGGCCGCGTACCGGCCGGTGCTGGGCACCCAGGCCGAGCAGGTGCTGGCGGCGCTGCAGGAACCGGCCGAGCGCATGCAGTACCACGCCTGCCTGAGCCTGGTGCATTCGCGCTGCTGAAGCGCGTTGACGCGGCCCGCGCATGGCCCGGGCTAGAGTCGCGGCATCCCCGCACTCGCTTCAGTCCGCATGCGCCGACACTCGCTCCTCGCCGCGCTCGCCGCCGCGCTCCTGCTGCCGCCCTGCCATGCCGCCACGCCCACGCCGCGCTACGGCGCGCAGCTGGAAGGCTTCGACTATCCGTATCCGGTCGCACGCTACGAATTCACCTCGCAGCGCCAGCCGCTGCAGATGGCCTACCTGGACGTGGCGCCGAGCGGCACGCCGAACGGCCGCACCGTCGTGCTGCTGCACGGCAAGAACTTCTGCGCCGCGACCTGGGAGTCGGCGATCGCCGCACTGGTCGCCGCGGGCTATCGGGTGATCGCGCCGGACCAGGTCGGCTTCTGCAAGTCGAGCAAGCCGCAGGCCTACCAGTTCTCCTTCGCGCAACTGGCGGCCAACACCCATGCACTGCTGCAGCACGCCGGAGTGACCCAGGCCGTGTTCGTCGGCCACTCGATGGGCGGGATGCTCGCCGCGCATTACGCCCTGCAGTATCCGCAGGACGTGAGCCGGCTGCTGCTGGTCAATCCGATCGGGCTGGAGGACTGGAAGGCGGCCGGCGTGCCGTGGCGCAGCGTCGACGATTGGTACGCGAAGGAACTCAAGACCGATGCCGCTTCGATCAGGCAGTACCAGCAGAACGCCTATTACGGCGGGAACTGGAAACCCGACTACGACCGCTGGGTGACGATGCAGGCCGGGCTGTACGCCGGCCCCGGCCACGAGCGCGTGGCCTGGAACCAGGCGCTGACCTCGGACATGGTGTTCAACCAGCCGGTGGTGCAGCAGTTCCCGCAACTGCGCGTGCCGACCACGCTGTTCATCGGCCAGCGCGACCGCACCGCGATCGGCAAGGACCTGGCGCCGCCGGCGCTGGCCAAGACCCTGGGCGACTATCCGGCGCTGGGCAAGCGCGCGGCGGCGGCGATTCCCGGCGCGACGCTGGTCGAATTCGCCGACCTGGGCCACTCGCCGCAGGTCGAAGCGCCGCAGCGCTTCAACGCCGCGCTGCTGCAGGCGCTGTCGCACTGAACCCGGCGCCGGTTGCGCCGGCCTGGCCGCAGCCGCTTCACCTTTGCCGCCCCGCAACATGGAGCGCGCCAGGACGCCGTCCGCGCGCGCCTCAGAACCAACGTTGTCACTAATTAATGTGATGCCATCCCCGATAGCTTTGCGTCGGTAATTGACAACGTTATCAACGGAGCCGAGCGTCGGTTTTCCAGCACCCCGCGGCGCGCCACCCTCGCCGCGCCCGGCACCGCTGGAAGGCAGCCAGCAGGGGGAGAGTCCGGCTGTTCCGACAAAGCACCACCTACGCCACACAGACTGGAGGTTTCACCATGAACGTGAAATGCGCTCTCCCGTGGTTGCTGTGCTGTACCGCCCTCGCCGGATTCGCGCCGCAGGCACGGGCGCAGTCCGTCTCCTGCACCGGCATCGCCGCATGGAACGCCGCCACGATCTACCAGAGCGGCGACAAGCTGACCTTCCAGGGCAAGCTGTACCAGGCCACCACGCAGATCTGGAACGCCGCGCCCAACTACTGCAGCAGCTGCGGCTGGTACCAGGAACTGGGCACCTGCAGCGCCACCGCCAACCAGCCGCCGAGCGTGGCCCTGACCGCTCCCGCCAACGGCGCCAGCTTCGCCAGCGGCGCCTCGATCACCGTGTCCGCCAACGCCACCGATGCCGACGGCAGCATCGCCAAGGTCGAGTTCTTCCGCGGCGGCACCTCGCTGGGCAGCGACAGCAGCGCACCCTATGCGGTGACCTGGAACAACGCCGGCGCCGGCAGCTACCAGCTGACCGCCGTGGCGACCGACAACCAGGGCGCGACCGCCACTTCCGCGGCGCGCAGCATCACCGTCACCGGCACCGCGCCCACCGACACCACGCCGCCGGGCGTCCCTAGCGGCCTGGCATCCAGCACCCAGACCAGCAGCAGCGTGACCCTGTCGTGGAATGCGGCCAGCGACAACGCCGGCGGCAGCGGCATCGCCGGCTACCGCGTCTACCGCAACGGCACGCTGGTCGGCTCGCCGACGGGCACCGCCTACACCGACACGGCGTTGGCGGCCGATACCGGCTACAGCTACCAGGTGGCCGCGCGCGACAACGCCGGCAACGTCTCGGCCAACAGCGCGGCGCTGAGCGTGCGCACCAAGCCGTCCGGCAGCGGCGGCGGCAAGCGGGTCATCGGCTACTTCGCGCAGTGGGGCATCTACGGCCGCAACTACCAGGTCGCCGACATCGAGAAGAGCGGCTCGGCCGGCTACATGACCCACATCAACTACGCCTTCGGCAACGTGCGCAACAACCGCTGCGAAGTGGGCGTGGTGCAGCCGTCCGATCCCAACACCGGCGCCGGCGGCGACGCCTTTGCCGACTACACCAAGGCGTTCGCGGCTGCGCAGAGCGTCGATGGCGTGGCCGACACCTGGGACCAGCCGCTGCGCGGCAACTGGAACCAGCTGAAGAAGCTCAAGGCCAAGCATCCGGGGCTGAAGGTGCTGATCTCGCTGGGCGGCTGGACCTGGTCGCGCGGCTTCGCCAACGCCGCGCGTCCCGAGAACCGCCAGGCCTTCGTCGCTTCGTGCATCGACGCCTACATCCGCGGCAACCTGCCGGTCACCGACGGCGCGGGCGGCGCGGCGGCGGCGGCCGGCGTGTTCGACGGCATCGACATCGACTGGGAGTACCCCAACGCCTGCGGCATCAGCTGCGGCAGCGCCGAGGACCGGCAGAACTTCACCGCGTTGCTGGCCGAGTTCCGGCGCCAGCTCAACGAGGTGCGCTCCGGCCTGCTGCTGACCGTGGCGGTGGGTGCCGGCGTGGACAAGATCCGCGCAACCGATCCGGGGCAGTACCACCCGTCGCTGGACTACATCAACGTGATGACCTACGACTTCCATGGCGCGTTCGAGCCGATCACCAACCACCACTCGGCGCTGTTCGATTCGCCGGCCGATCCGTCCACCGGCGACCAGCGCTACTACAACAGCAACGATGCGATGCAGGCGTTCCTGGACGCAGGAGTTCCGGCGGCCAAGCTCAATCTCGGCATCGGCTTCTACGGACGCGGCTGGACCAACGTGCCCAACGTCAACAACGGCCTGTACCAGAGCGGCAGCCCGGCTCCGGGCACCTACGAGGCCGGCATCGAGGACTACAAGGTCCTCAAGAACGCGGCCGGCACCTCGCATACCGATAGCGCCGCCGGCGCGCACTGGAAATACAACGGCAGCACCTTCTGGAGCTACGACACGCCCGCGGTGATCACCCAGAAAATGGGCTACGTGAAAGCCCAGGGACTGGGCGGCGCGTTCTTCTGGGAGTTCAGCGGCGATGCGCCGCAGGCGGAACTGGTCAAGGCGCTCAGCAACGGCCTGCAGTGACCGCCAGCGCGCAGCGAGGCCACTAATGCAAACGCCGGCGCAAGCCGGCGTTTGTCTTCGTCATCGCGGGATTCGCCTCGGCGCATCTCGGCCGATCTGCCGGCTGCGCTCGCGCACACGCACGCGCACGCAAGCGTCCACCACGCTCAGCTTCAGCGCTCAGGCGGCGATGCGCAGCACATCGTCGAGCAGCGCGGCGGCCGTCACCTCGGCGCCGGCGCCCGGGCCCTGGATCAGCAAAGGCTGCTGCAGATAGCGGTCGCTGTGGATGGCGACGCGGTTGTCGGTACCGGCGCCGCTGGCCAGCGGATGCGCCAGCGGCAGTTCGCGCAGCCCCACCGACGCGCCATGCGCATCGAAGCGGCCGACGAAACGCAGGCAGGCGCCGTTCGCGCGCGCCTGCGCCAGGCGCGCCGCCAGCGGCGCATCCAGCGTCGACAACGCCGCATCCACATCGCGCGGCGCCGCCGCGGCGAGCGCGGGCGGCAACAGCGAATCGACCTGCACCTGCTCGGCGCGCAGCGCCAGCCCGGCCGCGCGCGCCAGGATCAACAGTTTGCGGCGCACGTCCTCGCCGGACAGGTCCTCGCGCGGATCCGGCTCGGTGTAACCGGCCGCCGCCGCCTCGCGCACGCACTCGGAAAACGCGCGGCTGCCGTCGTAGCGATGCAACAGCCACGCCAGCGAACCGGACAGCACGCCCTCCACCGCATGGATATGGTCGCCGCCGGCAGCCAGCGCGCGCAGGCTGCTCAACAACGGCAGGCCCGCGCCGACCGTGGCGCTGTCGCCGTAGTGCGCGCCGCCGGCATGCCGCGCGGCATGGATCTGTTCGGCGCGCGCCAACGCCGCGCCCTGGCCGAGCTTGTTCGCGGTCACCACGTGCACCCCGCGCGCCAGCCATTCGGCATGCCGCTGCGCCACCGCTTCGCTGGCGGTGGCATCGACCACGATGTCGCCGGCACGCAGGTCGGCCGGTTGCGGCGCGCTGCCGCCAGCGCCGCGCGCGGCGGCATTGGCCACAACAAGCGCCTGTGCCGGCGCTTGCCGGCAGTCCTGCAGGATCCGCGAATTGGCCAGCCAGGCGAACGCCGGCAAGCCCGGGCGGCGTTGCTGCAGCACCTGGTAGCGCGCGACGAAGGCGCGGCCGACCGTGCCGGTGCCCAGCAGACCCAGCCGCGGCAGTGCGGCTTCGTCCGTCCGCGCCGGCGCCGGCGCTATCGCATCGGCAACGCTGCTGCTCACGCGTCCACCCGTTTGCGCGCCACCGCCTCGCTTGCCTGCTGCGCACGCAGCAGACCGGCCTGCAGATCGGCGATCAGGTCCTCGCTGGATTCGATGCCCACCGACAATCGCAGCAGCCCATCGCCGATGCCGGCGTTGGCGCGCGCTTCTGCGGTCATCGCCGCATGGGTCATCGTCGCCGGATGCGCGACCAGGCTCTCGACCCCGCCCAGCGATTCGGCCAGGGTGAAATAGCGCAGGCCATCGACGAAGGCACGCACCTCGGCTTCGCCGCCGGCCAGCTCGAAGCTGATCATCGCGCCGAAGCCGGTCTGCTGCCGCGCCGCCACCGCATGCCCCGGATGCGTCGCCAGGCCCGGGTAATAGACCTGGTTGACCGCGGCATGCCCGTCGAGCAGCGCCACCACCGCCTGCGCGTTTTCCTGGTGCACGCGCAGGCGCGCATCCAGCGTGCGCAGGCCGCGCAGGGTCAGGAACGCGTCGAACGGCGATCCGGTCAGGCCCAGCGCGTTCGCCCACCACACCAGCTGCTGGTGCAGTTCGGCGCTGGCGGCGATCACCGCGCCGCCGACCACGTCGCTGTGGCCGTTGACGTACTTGGTGGTGGAATGGATCACCAGATCGGCGCCGAAGGCAATGGGCTTTTGCAGCGCCGGCGACAGGAAGGTGTTGTCGACCACCGCCAGCGCGCCGGCCTTGTGCGCCGCATCGATGACGAAGCGCAGGTCGGTGATGCGCAGCAGCGGATTGGACGGGGTCTCGATCAGCACCAGCTGCGGCGACTGCGCCAATGCCTCGGCCAGCGAGCGCGGGTCGGTCAGGTCGGCGGTGATCAGCTCGAAATGGCCCTTCTTGGCCAGCGCGTTGAACAGCCGCCAGCTGCCGCCGTAGGCATCGTGCGGCACCACCAGCTTGTCGCCGGGCTGCAGCAGCGCGTTCAGCACCAGGTTGATCGCGCCCATGCCGGTGGCGGTGATCACGCCGCCGGCGCCACCTTCCAGCTCCGCCAGCGCTTCGCCGAGCAGGTCGCGGGTCGGATTGCCGCTGCGGGTGTAGTCGTACTGGCGCTTGTTGCCGAAGCCGTCGAAGCTGAAGTTCGACGACAGCACGATCGGCGGCGTCACCGCGCCGTAGGCGGTATCGCGATCGATGCCGGCGCGCACCGCGGCGGTGGCGGCGCTACAGGGCAGATCGTGGTCGTGAGAAGTGCTCATGCGGTAGCTCCGGTGGGGCGAAGGGCGGTGGCGAGGATCGCGTCGATGCGGTCGGTTTCTTTCAGGAAGGCGTCGTGGCCGTACGGCGAACGCAGCACGCGCAGACTGCCGCGCGGGCCCAGTCCTTCGACCAGGGTGACCAGGTCGGCCAGCGGCACCAGGCGGTCGCCTTCGACCGCGACCACCACGGTCGGCACGGCGACGGCCGCCGGGTCGATGCGGTGCAGGTCGATGGATTCGGACAGGCGCAGGTAGGCGTTGACCTGGGTGCGCGCCACGTACTGCGCGCCGGCGGCATCCAGGTAGTCCTCGGCGGCGACGCGCACCCGGCCGTTGATGACTTCCGGCGGCGCGTCGAAACGCTCGCCGAACTCTTCCGGGGTGCGGTAGCTGAGCATCGCGAACTGCCGCGCCAGCGACAGCCCGTGGCTCTCGGCGCACTGCAGTTGGCCCAAGGCCACCGCGCGGCGCTGCAGCGCGCGCCACGCCGCAGCATACGGATGCGCGCGGTGCGCGCCGCTGACCGCGACCAGCTTCAGCAAGCGCTGCGGATGCCGCACCGCCAGCTGCAGGCCGACCAGCGCGCCGTAGGAATAGCCGACGAAGCCATGCAGTTGGGCAATGCCCAGGGCATCCAGCAGCGCGGCGATCGCATCGGCCTGGTCGGCGCTGTCGATCGGCGCGTCCAGGCTGCCGTCGGCACCGACGAAATCGTAGGCCAGCAGCCGCCGCTGGCTCGGGTCCAGCGCCCGCCCCGGCCCGACCAGGCCTTCGGCCCAGCCCTTCTCGGGGAAGCTGGCGTTGGCGGCGAGATGGCGATGCGCGGAAATGCCGCCGGCAACGAACACCACCGGCGCGTCCGCCGGGCCGCTCAGTTCGTAGCGCAGGCGCAGCAACTGCACGCCGGCATGGCGCAGCGGCAGCGCCACCGCCACTTCGCCGCGCATCGCGACGACGCCATCGGCGGCCGGCGCAACGGCGGCGGCATAGCGGTCCAGCGGCACATTCACAGCAAGGGGGCGGTTTGGCGTGTTCACGAGGCTCATGGCGATATCCGGGGAGGAACGGCCATCGAGCTTCGCGGAGCTCGCGTTCGACGTGCGGAAGGCACGAATCGAACCATCTTTCGGCGGACGCGGTGGTCCCCGCAGGATTTGGCACCTACACGGTCGCTTGCGCGTCCGCTGGCTGCCCCGGCATCAAAGGGCCTGTCCCTCCGCCGGTCTCGATGGTGGCGCCACGATGCCAGCGTTTTTCGGCGTTGTCAAATCTCTTTATTCGGATGGAGCGATATAAAGAAGCCGGCAGCGCGACTGCCGCATACTCCGCACCGCCACGGCGCTCCCCACGCCGGCGCCAGGAGCTCCCATGCCCGGCCAGTGCCCGGCCCCCGCCACCGCCCACGACGTCGCTCGGCTCCGCGCCGCGCCGCGCTGGCCGTTGCTGGTCGCCTGGGCACTGGCTGTCACATCCACACCGGGCGCAGCCGAGACGCTATATACGTGGAGGGACGCCAACGGCATCGCTCACTACGGCGATCATGTGGCCGATCAGCAGCACGCCGCGGCGCCCGAACCGCCGTCGGCGTCGGCGAGCGCCGAGTTGCCGTTGGCGCAGTTGCGCCTGGATGGCCAACCTCCACGGCAACAGGCCTGGGCCGACAACCGCCTGGACGGACCGCTGCAGGTGCAACTGCGCAGCCGCCACGCCGACAACCTCGCTGCGGTCCCGGCACTGCCGCTGCGCGCGGTGCTGCCCGCGCGCGGCAGCGCCCTGCTGTCGCGGCTGTACGCCAGCGACCCGCGCTACGCCAGCCCGTTCGAACTGCTGCTGGAAACCGTGCCCGGCGACCCGGCCGCCAAGCCGCAGGACGCCCTGTACCAGTTGCCGTTCGCCGCGGCGCCGGTGCGCGTGGACCAGGGCGTGGGCGGCCAGTTCAGCCACCGCGACGCGCAGAACTACTACGCGCTGGATTTCGCCCTGGCCGAAGGCACCCCGGTCCTGGCCGCGCGCGCCGGCACGGTGATGCAGGTGGAGGCGGGCTTCGCCGAGGCCGGACTGGACCGCGAAACCTTCGGCGGCCGCGCCAACTTCGTGCGCATCCTCCACGCCGACGGCAGCATGGCGCTGTACGCGCACCTGGCGCCGAACGGCGTGGCGGTGCATCCGGGCCAGCGCGTCGCCGCCGGACAACGCCTCGCGCTGTCCGGCAACACCGGCCTGAGCACCGCGCCGCACCTGCACTTCGCGGTGCAGGTCAACCGCGGCATGCGCCTGGAGTCGATCCCGTTCCGCATGGCCGGCGCGCTCGGCGAACTCAAATTGCCGCGCAGCGAGGACGCTGCGGACGGCGCGCAACCCGAGCCTGGCGCCGCGGCGCTATAATCGCCCTCTTCCCTGTAGCCGTGATCGCCCAGTGGGCGCCGTTGCCATGTCCGATGTTGCCCAGGAAGCTGCGCGCCGCCGCACCTTCGCCATCATTTCCCACCCCGACGCCGGCAAGACCACGCTGACCGAAAAGCTGCTGCTGTTCGGCGGCGCGATCCAGATGGCCGGCTCGGTCAAGGGCCGCAAGGCCGCGCGCCATGCGACCTCCGACTGGATGGCGCTGGAGAAGGAGCGCGGCATCTCGGTGACCTCGTCGGTGATGCAGTTCCCGTACGAAGGCAAGATCATCAACCTGCTCGACACCCCGGGCCACGCCGACTTCGGCGAGGACACCTATCGCGTGCTCACCGCGGTGGACTCGGCGCTGATGGTGATCGACGTGGCCAAGGGCGTGGAGGAACGCACCATCAAGCTGATGGAAGTGTGCCGGCTGCGCGACACGCCGATCATGACCTTCATCAACAAGCTCGACCGCGAAGGCAAGGAGCCGATCGACCTGCTCGACGAAGTGGAGACCGTGCTCGGCATCCAGTGCGCGCCGGTGACCTGGCCGATCGGCATGGGCCAGCGCCTGAAGGGCGTGGTGCACCTGATCAGCGGCGAAGTGCACCTGTACGAACAGGGCCGCAACTTCACCCGCCAGGACTCGACCATCTTCCCGTCGCTGGACGCGCCCGGCCTGGCCGAGCGGATCGGCGAGCAGATGCTGGCCGACCTGCGCGAGGAACTGGAGCTGGTGCAGGGCGCCAGCCATCCGTTCGACCTGGACGCCTACCGCGCCGGCAAGCAGACCCCGGTGTTCTTCGGCTCCGGCGTCAACAACTTCGGCGTGCAGCCGCTGCTGGACTTCTTCGCCGAGCATGCGCCGCCGCCGCAGGAACATGCCACCACCGGCCGCCCGGTGCAGCCGACCGAGGAAAAGCTGACCGGCTTCGTGTTCAAGATCCAGGCCAACATGGATCCGCAGCACCGCGACCGGGTCGCGTTCATGCGCATCTGTTCCGGCCGCTTCAGTGCCGGCATGAAGACCCTGCACGTGCGCACCGGCAAGGACACCAAGCTGGCCAACGCGCTGACCTTCATGGCCAGCGACCGCGAGATCGCCGCCGAGGCCTACCCCGGCGACGTCATCGGCATCCACAACCACGGCACCATCTCCATCGGCGACACCTTCACCGAGGGCGAAGCGCTGTCGTTCACCGGCATCCCCAATTTCGCTCCGGAACTGTTCCGCCGCGCGCGGCTGCGCGACCCGCTCAAGCTCAAGCAGCTGCAGAAGGGCCTGGCGCAGCTGTCCGAGGAAGGCGCCACCCAGTTCTTCCGCCCGCTGATGAGCAACGACCTGATCCTGGGCGCGGTCGGCGTGCTGCAGTTCGAGGTGGTCGCCTACCGGCTCAAGGACGAGTACGGCGTGGATGCCAGCTTCGAGCCGGTCGGAGTGGTCACCGCGCGCTGGGTGCACTGCGACAACCCGAAGAAGCTGGAAGAATTCCGCGAGAAGAACGCGATGAACCTCGGCATCGACGGCGCCGGCGAACTGGTCTATCTGGCGCCGACCCGGGTCAACCTGCAGCTGGCGCAGGAACGCGCGCCGGACGTGCGCTTCGCCGCGACCCGCGAGCACGCGCACAGTGTCGCGCTGGACTGACGCGAGAGACGGAAACGGCAACGCGCGGGCGTGAACCGCGCGCCAATTGCTGCATCGCAACGGATGCGAACCGCTCGCAATTGCGGTACCGTCTCCGGCCATGGAAGCCGACCCCACGTCTTCGCCCATGCAGGCCGACGCAGCGCCCTCCACCGACTGGCGCGACGAACTGGCCAGCGCGCTGACCCACGGCCTGGGTGCGATCGCCGCATTGGCCGGCAGCTCGGTGCTGATCACCCTGGCCGCGATCTACGGCGACGGCTGGCAACTGGCCGGCGCGATCGTGTTCGGTGTCGCCTTGCTGCTGCTGTACACCGCGTCCACGCTGTACCACGCCATCCCGCATCCCGGCGCCAAGGCGCGGCTGCAGGTCCTGGACCATTGCGCGATCTACGTGCTGATCGCCGGCACGTACACCCCGTTCACCCTGATCGGCCTGCGCGGTCCCTGGGGCTGGGGTCTGTTCGCGGCGATCTGGACCATCGCCGTGGCCGGGGTGGTGTTCAAACTGTTCTTCACCGGCCGCTTCCGGCTGCTGTCGACCATCCTCTACCTCGCCATGGGCTGGCTGATCGTGGTGGCGATCGAGCCGCTGCTGCGCTCGATCGATGTCCCCACCCTGTGCTGGCTGCTGGCCGGCGGCCTGTTCTACACGCTGGGCACCTACTTCTACCAGCGCGACACGGTGCGTTACTTCCATGCGATCTGGCACCTGTTCGTGCTCGCCGGCAGCGTCTGCCATTTCGTCGCGGTGACCGGGCAGGTGCTGTAGACCGCTTGCGGGAGGCACGTTTTTCGCGCCCCGTGCACGCCCGCTGCCTAGTATGACGCGATGGATCGCGAACCCACTTCTGTGTCACGTGGCCGGCGCCGCTCCTGGCCCTGGCGTCGGCCCGACGGCCGCCTGCGGCGTTGGCCATTGGTCCTCGGCGCACTGGTGCTGGTGCTGCTGGTCGTCATCCTGATCTTCGACTGGAACTGGTTCAAAGGCCCGGTGGAACGCGCGGTGCAGGCCAAGACCGGCCGCGAATTCCATATCGACGGCAATCTCGACGTCGACCTCGGCAGCACCGTCACCATCCGTGGCGACCGCCTGCGCTTCGCCAATGCGGACTGGTCGAAACAAGCGCAGATGGCCAGCGCGCAGCGCGCCGAAATCGACCTGTCGCTGTGGCCGTTGCTGCGCGGCAAGGTACGCATCCCCGAGATCCGCCTGACCCAGCCAACGCTGCTGCTGGAAACCGGCCCGAACGGGCAGCCCGGCAACTGGAATTTCGGCAACGACGGCGGGACGCAGGTGGTCCTGGGCCGCCTGCTGGTGCAGCAGGGACGCCTGCGCTTCGAGGATGTCCCCGGCCGCACCGACATCGACGTCAGCGTGGACAGCCTGACCTCGCAGCGGCGCCGCGGCGACGCGGCGCCGCCGATCGCGGTCGCCGGCGACGGCCGCTGGCGCGGCAACCCGTTCACGCTCAAGGGCAGCACCGCCTCGCCGCTGGAACTGAGCGAAAGCGATCATCCGTTCAAGGTCGACCTGCGCGGCAGCGCCGGCAGCACCCGCGCGCACATGCGCGGCACATTGACCAATCCGTTTCAGCTGCGCGTGTTCGACCTGCAGCTGAGCCTGGCCGGCACCGACATGCAACACCTGTATCCGCTGCTCGGCATCGCCATTCCCTCCACCCCGCCCTATGAGCTGGACGGCCGGCTCAAGCGCAACGGCGAACTCTGGCGCTACGAGGACTTCAGCGGCCGCGCCGGCGATAGCGATCTGGCCGGCAGCGTACAGATCGACACCGCCGGGCCACGCCCCTTCCTGCGTGCCGACCTGCGTTCGCGGCGCCTGGACTTCGACGACCTGGCCGGCTTCGTCGGCGCGCCGCCGCGTACCGGCGCCGGCGAGACCGCCAACGACGAACAGAAGGCGCAAGCGGCCAAGCTCGCCGTCGCCAGCAAAGTGCTGCCATCCACCCCGTACGACCTCGGCAAGCTGCGCGCGATGGACGCCGACGTGCGCTGGAAGGCACAGCGGATCAATGCGCAGACGCTGCCGCTGGACGACATGGACGCGCACCTGAAACTCAACGACGGCGTCCTGCTGCTGCAGCCGCTCGACTTCGGCGTCGCCGGCGGCAACCTCCGCTCCGACATCCGCATGGACGCGCGCAAGCCCACGATCGCCACCCGCGCGCAGATCTCGGTGCGCGGCATGCAACTGGCCAAGCTGTTCCCGGACGGGCAGCTGGCCAAGGAAGCCTCCGGCGCGATCGGCGGCGAGATCGTGCTCGCCGGCACCGGCAACTCGATCGCGCAGATGCTCGGCAGCGCCGATGGCAGCGTCGCCATCGGCATGGGCAAGGGCCATATCAGCAACCTGATCATGGAACTGGCCGGGCTGGACATCGCCGAATCGCTGAAATTCCTGGTCACCAAGGACCGCGAGATTCCGGTGCGCTGTGCGTTCGGCGATTTCGCGGTCCGGGACGGGGTGATGGAGTCGCGCGCACTGGCCTTCGACAGCACCGATACGCTGCTGATCGGCACCGGCAACATCGACCTGGGCGACGAGACACTGGACCTGCTGCTGAAGGCGCGGCCGAAGGACCGCAGCATCCTGTCGCTGCGCTCGCCGCTGCGCGTCGGCGGCACCTTCAAGGATCCGAGCTTCCGCCCCGACTTCAAGGCGCTGGGTGTGCGCGGCGCGATCGCCCTGACCCTGGGCAGCATCGCTCCGCCGGCGGCCCTGCTCGCCACGCTGGAAACCGGCCCGGGCAAGGATGCCGATTGCGGTGGGCATTACGCCCAGTAGCTGGGATTGGGGATTTGGGATTGGGGATTCGTAGAAGCAAAAGCAGGGTGACCTGCTTTTGACTTTCCTAATCCCGAATCCCCAATTCCCAATCCCGCGTCAGCTAGTGATATAGCGCTGCAGTTGATCGAGTTCCTGCTGCTGTTCCTCGATCACCGCCTTGACCAGGTCGCCGATCGAGATGACCCCGACCACCGCGCCGGCCTGCACCACCGGCAAATGGCGGATGCGCTGGCCGGTCATCAGCTCCATGCATTGCTGCACGCTCTGCGACGGGTCCACCGTGTACACCTTCGCGCTCATGATGTCGCGCACCGGCGTGGTCGCCGAAGAACGGTCCTGCAGCACCACCTTGCGCGCGTAGTCGCGCTCGGAAAGGATGCCGGCCAGACGCCCGTCCTGCATCACCAGCACGGCGCCGATGCCCTTTTCGGCCATCAGCCGCAGCGCATCGACCACCGCCGCATCCGGCGACACCGCGTGGATCTCACCGCCCTTGTCGCCCAACAACTGTCGTACCGTACGCATCGCTGCCTCCCGGTTCGCTGGATCGTACGGCCGAGGATACTCCTCCGCCCGGTGCACGCCAGGTGTCGACCAGATACAGCGGCCGCTGCTTGGATTCCTCGTACAGCCGGCCCAGGTATTCGCCGATCAGGCCCAGCGCGATCAGCTGCGCGCCGCCCAGGAACAGGATCACCGCCATCATCGTCGGCCAACCGGCGACCGGATCGCCCCACAGCGCCGCCTTGATCACGATCCAGGTTCCGAACACGAAGGCGCCCACCGCAGTCGCCAGCCCCAGATAGGTCGCCACCCGCAGCGGCGCGGTGGAAAAACTGGTGATGCCTTCCAGCGCGAAGTTCCACAACCGCCACAGGCCGAACTTGCTGCGCCCGGCCAGGCGCGGCGCACGCCGGTACGGCAAGGCCATCTGCCGGAACCCGACCCAGCCGAACAGGCCCTTCATGAACCGATGGCGCTCGCGCAATTGCGCCAGCGCCGCCAGCGCGCGCGGCGACAGCAGGCGGAAATCGCCGGTGTCGGCCGGAATCGGCGTCTTCGATAGGCGTCCGATCACCCGGTAGAACAACGACGCGGTGCCGCGCTTGAGCCACCCTTCGCCGTCGCGCGCGATGCGGGTGCCGTAGATGTCGTCGTAGCCGGCGCGCCATTGCGCGACGAACTGCGCGATCAGTTCCGGAGGATCCTGGCCGTCGGCATCCAGCAGCATCGCCGCGCCGCGCTCGACGAAATCCAGGCCGGCGGTCAGCGCCAACTCCTTGCCGAAATTGCGCGACAGGCGCAGCGCCCCGACCCGCGGATCGGCCGCGGCCAGCGCCAGCATCACCTCCCAGGTCGCGTCGCGGCTGCCGTCGTCCACGTACAGCACCCGCCCCTCCAGGCCATCCAGGCAGTCGAGCGCGGCGAGGATCCGCGGCTGCAGCAGCGGCAGGGTCTGCGCCTCGTTGAAGGCAGTGACGACGACGGTCAGGCGCTCGGGTTCCATGTGTCGATGGTACGGAGCAGCCTGCGCGTTCACCAGCGGCAGCACACCGCCTGGCGAAAACTCGGCGTCTCCCTTCTCCCGCCGGGAGAAGATGCCTAGCCGTTCCCTTCTCCCACTGGGAGAAGGTGCCCCGAAGGGGCGGATGAGGGTACGCCTGCCGCCGAACCCTCTAAGCTCATGGACAGCCGCACCCTCACCCCAACCCCTCTCCCGATGGGAGAGGGGCTAAACGCAGCGCCATGCCGATGTTCCTAGGGCGCCTGCAGATAGGCCGGGCCGCCCAGCTGCCGCGTCTGCCGCTGGATCCAGTTGGCGCGGCGCTGCACGTACGGACCCGGGCGCGCAGCGTTGTAGCGCTGCGGCGCCGGCAACACCGCCGCCAGCAGCGCGCTCTGCGCCGGACTCAGTTGCGCCGCATCCTTGCCCCAGAAACTGCGCGCCGCCGCCTGCGCGCCGTAGACCCCGTCGCCGAACTCGGCCACGTTGGCATACACCTCCAGGATCCGCTGCTTCGGCCACAGCGCCTCGATCAGCACCGTGTACCAGGCCTCCAATCCCTTGCGCAGCCAGCTGCGGCCCTGCCACAGGAACACATTCTTGGCCACCTGCTGGCTGATCGTGCTGGCGCCGCGCAGGCGCCCGCCGCGCGCATTGTGGTCGCGCGCCTTCTCGATCGCCTCCAGATCGAAGCCATGGTGACTCGGGAAGCGCTGGTCCTCGGCGGCCACCAGCGAAATCGGCAGGCTCGGCGCGATCTGCGCGCTGTCGCGCCAATCGTAAGCCACGCGGAACGACCAATCGCCCTCGCCCCAGGCGCTTATCTGGCGCTCGAGCATCATCGCCGAGAACGGCGGATCGACGAAGCGCAGCATGATCACCTGCGACACGCTCGCCAGCGCGAACAACAGCGGCGCCGCCAGCAGCCAGCGCAGCCAACGCCTGCGCCGCGGTACCGCCGCGCCACTTGCAACGCCTCGTGTCGCCCCCATTGCTATGCCTTCTTCGACTTTGTCCACCGAGATGACCCACTATCCTGCGGTCGCCATCTTCCCATGCGCAGCGAGGCCGCGATGACTTCCTCCGATCACGATCACCTGACCCGCTTTCTGCTGCCCAGCGCCGGCGTGCGCGGCGTGCATGTGCGCCTGCAGTCCGCCTGGCGCGACATCCTCGCGCCGGCCAGCTATCCCGCCGCGGCGACCGAGTTGCTGGGCGAGGCCTGCGTGGCCGCGGCCCTGTTCACCGGGCACACCAAGGTCGACGGGCGCCTCTCGGTGCAGCTGCGCAGCCAGGGCGCGCTGCGCACCCTGTTCGCCGAATGCACCGCGGCCGGCACCCTGCGCGGCATCGTCCAGCTGAGCGAGGGCAGCGACGCCCCGCGCGACCTGCGCGCGCTCGGCGAGGACGCACTGCTGGCCATCACCATCGAGAATCCCGGCCTGGACCCGCGCGAACCACAGCGCTACCAGAGCCTGGTGGCGCTGTCGGCGGCCGAGCTGGGCCAGGCCTTCGAAGAGTATTTCCGCCAGTCAGAACAGCTGCCGACGCGCCTGATCCTGGCCGCCGACGGCGACCAGGCGGCCGGCCTGCTGCTGCAGAAGCTGCCCGGCGACAGCGGCGACGAGGACGGCTGGAACCGCGCCGGCGCCTTGTTCGACACGATCAGCGAAGCCGAACTGCTGGAGCTGCCGGCCGAAACCCTGTTGCACCGGCTGTTCCACGAGGAAGCGCCGGAGCTGCTGGGCACCAGGCCGCTGCGCTTCGGCTGCTCCTGCTCGCGCGAGCGGGTGGCGGCCATGCTGCGCTCGCTGGGCGAGGAAGAAGCGCGCGCCGCCGCCGAGGCAACCGGGCAAGTTGAGATACGGTGCGAATTCTGCGGCCGCCACTATGACTTCCCCTTGACGGAATTTGGCGTATTGTTTGCTGTAACCTTGGCTGAACCGGCGCCCTCGGAGCGCTTGCAATAGCCAGGGGCGAGGACTAGGACCGGGGAGTCCGACTTGTTAAAGAAACATAAACCCACTAGTATCGTTCACCCTGAACGGCGGGAACTTTAGTCCCCGCCCGAGAGTCAGACACTGCCGATGCGAGCCCTACTGCGCCTGCCACTTGCCCTGCTGATCGCCCTTGCGGCGAGCACGGGCGCGCACGCGCAAAGCAAGCCCGCGGACCGTACCGTGCTGCCGGTGTGGAACAAGGGCAGCGGCAAGGTCGAAGCGCTGCTGTACCTGGAACCCACCGGCGAGCAGGCGGTCGGCGCGCGCTGGCACTTCGGCCGCAACTCGCTCGACGCCGCCTTCGGCCTGTCCTCCGGCGACTCGCTCGGCCTGCTGTGCAATAGCGCCAGCGGCAGCAGCATCAGCGGACTGGCCAGCCACTGCATGCTCGCCAGCCTTGGCGACGACGACAACGACGTCGGCCACCACATTGCCGCGACCACCACCTTCAACCGCCCCGGCGGACGCGTGTCGCTGTCGGCCGGCACAGGCCGCGAGAACATGCCGGCGTGGCTGGCGGGAGCCAACAAGACCCCCGCGCTGCGCATGGAGCAGAACGACCTGACCGTGTTCGCGCAGCAGAACATCGGCCGCGAAGGCTTCGTTTCGATCGGCGGCACCTATGCGCGTGCGCGTCTGGTGCCGATCGCCGACGCCTCGCCGGCGCTGGTCGACCAATGGGACAGCAAGAGCCTGAGCATCGGCGGCGGCTACGGCTCGTTCAGCGCCAACGTCATCGGCCGCGTGGTCGACGCGCCGGGCCAACCGGGCAAGTGGTCCGGCCTCGGCGTGGGCCTGACCTGGCGCACCCCGTGGAGTGGCCAGCTGACCGTCGGCGCCGAGAACGTGATCACCCGCGGCAAGAACCCGTTCGCCCCGAACAACATCAGCACCGAGGAAGGCACCATCCCTTACGTGCGTTACGAGCAGGACCTGTAACCAGCAACCCCTTGTTGGAAAAGGAGTTGTTGCGGAAAAACGCCCCTCTTTTCGAGGGCTTTTTTTTGCCCGGTTGACGCAAATTAGTGATACCTACATCACATTTATGTCGATCTTATTAACAACTCTTTAATTTCTCTGAAGACGCAGTTACTATCGGTTCACCCTGCGGATTTTGGCGTCGCCTTTTTCGACACCACCGCCGGACAACCTTCAGTTGACACCACATCTCATTCGGAGAGAGAGCCAATGAATTGCAAGACCCATCGCCTGCGCGACGCCATCACGTTCGCGCTCGCCGCTGGCACCACCGCGCTGCTCAGCACGGGCGCAGCGGTTGCCCAGGACAGTTCTTCCAGCGACCCCTCCAAGACCCTGGACACGATCCAGGTCACCGGCTCGCGCGTTGCCCGCGTCGAAACCGAAACCGCAAGCCCGGTGGTGGTGATCGATCGCGCCGCGATCGAGCAGACCGGCAAGCTGACCCTGGGCGACCTGGTGCAGGAACTGCCCGCGATGTCCGGCGCGCCGTCCACTCCGGCGGTCAACAACGGCGGCGGCGATGGCAAGTCCTCGGTCGACCTGCGCGGCCTGGGCGATGAGCGCACGCTGCTGCTAGTCAACGGCCGCCGCGTCGCCAACAACGACGTCAACTCGATCCCCGCCAGCGCGGTGGAGCGTATCGAAGTGCTGACCAGCGGCGCCTCGGCCGTGTACGGCTCCGACGCCGTCGCCGGCGTGGTCAACTTCATCCTGCGCAAGGACTTCGAAGGTCTGGCGGTCTCGGTTGATTACGGCCAGGCGACCCACCTGAGCGACGGCGCGCGTAACGGCGGCTCGGTCACCTTCGGCCAGGTCGGCGATCGCGGCAACATCATGGCGGGCCTGAACTACAACAAGTTCGACGGCATCTCCTCGGCCAACCGCAAGTATTCCAAGGACGCGACCTACCTGTCCGGCGGCAGCATCAGCATCGGCGGTTCCAGCCGCACTCCGGGTGGCCGCATTTCCCTGCCCACGTCTCTTCAGGGCCAGTATGGTGGCTGCTCGAGCGTTACCCTGACCCCGGGCACCACCGGCGCTTCGCAGGGCGACTACCGCTGCTACTCCGGCGCGCGCGACGCGTTCAACTATCAGGCCACCAACCTGATCATGACCCCGCAGGAGCGCACCAACGCGTTCTTCCTGGCCAACTACCAGATCACCGACAGCATCAACGCGTTCGCGCAGGTCTACCACAACAAGACCAGCTCGAACTTCGCCATCGCGGCGCTGCCGTTCGACGCCCGCGGCGACAAGGTGGTGATCTCCGCCGACAACTACTACAACCCGTTCGGCGTCGACTTCGGTGCCGACACCGCGGGCAACCAGTACAACCAGCTCTTGACCCGCTTCACTTCGCTGGGTCAGCGTCGCTCGTACTACAGCACCGTCACCGACCAGGTCGTCGCCGGCCTGGAAGGCTTCGTCGGCGACACGTCCTGGAAGTGGGACGCGGCGATGAACTACGGCCACTACACCCGCGAGAACACCAGCTACGGCTACGTGTACTACGCCGGCCTGCGCGACGCGCTGGGCCCGTCGTTCCAGGACACCGACGGCGTGGTCAAGTGCGGCAGCGCCGGCAATGTGATCGCCGGTTGCACCCCGCTCAACATCTTCAACATCAACGATCCGCAGACGATCTCGACGCTGAAGGACTACGAAGCGCGTCCGACCTACTCGACCACGTACCAGATGCGCAGCTTCGAAGCCAATGCCAACGGCGAGCTGTTCACGCTGCCGGCCGGCGCCGCGCAGCTGGCGGTCGGCGTGTCCTGGCGCGAGGAATATCAGAAGAACTCGGTGGACTACATCGCCATCGCCGACCCGAATGGCAACTGCTTCATCTCGCAGGAAGCCTGCGGCACACCGCTGAGCGGCAAGTACAACGTCAAGGAAGTCTACGGCGAATTGTACGTCCCGCTGCTGTCGGAAGTGCCGTTCGCGCACCTGCTGGCGCTGACCCTGGGCTCGCGTTACTCCGACTACAACACCTTCGGCAACACCACCAACAGCAAGATTCAGCTGGAATGGCGTCCGATCCAGAACCTGCTGCTGCGCGGCACGGTTGCCGAAGTGTTCCGTGCGCCGACCATCGACAACCTGTATGCGGGTGCGAGCGGCGATGCGCCGAACTTCACGGACCCGTGTATCGGTTACGGCGCTGCTGGCACCCCCCGCAACCACGAAGCCGCTTGCGGCGCGGGTTCGGGCGCGACCGCCATTCCCGCCACCGGCATCACCTCCACCGGCCTGTCGCAAACCACCGGCGTGTGGTCGGGTTCCGTCGCTGCCGGCTTCGATCTGAAGCCGGAACAGGGCAAGTCGTTCGACTGGGGCGTTGTCTACGATCCGGAGTGGTTGCCGGGCTTCTCGGCCAGCCTGGACTACTGGCGCCTGTACCTGAACGATACGATCAACCGCGCCGATGCGCAGACCGTGTCTAACATCTGCTACAACGACGAAAGCAGCCCGTTCTGCGGCTTCATCAGCCGTTATTCGGACGGTCAAGTCAATTTCATCCGCGAACCGATCGTCAACCTGGGCCGTCTCGACACCAAGGGCTGGGATCTGGCGCTGCGCTACCGCCTGCCGGATACCGCGTGGGGCAGCTACACCTTCGGCCTGGACGGCACCTACATCGCACGTTACGACAACAACACCAATCCAGCCGACCCGGACGGCACCGTGGTCCATGTGGCAGGCACGTACAACAAGAGCTACGGCCTGTACTCGCGCGTCCGCGGCCGCCTGTTCGTGAACTGGCAAAAGGGTGACTTCGGCGCCAGCTGGCGTGTGCGCTATGTCGGTCCGTTCGATGTGGGCAGCAAGGATCCGGGGCAGCAGTTCAGCAGCGACGCAGCCTGCAGCACGGAAACCCCGCAGTACTGCGCCATTTCCACGAGCTACGGCTCCTACTTCGTGCATAACGTCAGCGTGAACTACGCGCTGCCGTGGTTCAACTCGAAGGTGGAAGTCGGCCTGGACAACGTGTTCGACAAGCAGCCGCCGCTGCTGTATCAGAACAACGTACTGAATGCGAACACGGACGTGAACACCTTCGACACCGTGGGCCGCTACCTGTGGGCTCGCTACAGCATGAACTTCTGATCGAGTTGATCGTGCTGTTGGTTTGAAATAGAGGGCCGCGCGAAGGATTCGCGCGGCCCTTTTCATTGGCAGATCCGAATGAGCGCTCCGCAATTGCAATACGCTATTCAACTGATCGAACAAGGTGCAGCCGAGGAGGCTGCTGGCATCTGCCGCCAGGCGTTGGCTGGCGCTCCCCGAGACCCCTCCTGGAACACGCTGCTGGCGATGTCGTTGCAGCAGATCGGCGACTTCGCAGGAGCTGCCGCCATCTATCGAACGCTCACAGTACTGGAATCGCATGAGCCTGCGCACTGGGCCAACCTTGGATTGGTTCTGCGCACCCTTGGCGATCATGGCCCTGCAGAGCAAGCCTATTTGCAAGCGCTGGCGCTTGCTCCCCACACACATCACCACCTGGTCGACTATGGCTTGCTGCTGATGGAGATGGGCGATATCGCCCACGCCCGCCATCGCCTCCTGGACGCCGTCGACCTGGACCCTACACAGCCGGAAGCGCGCATCCATGCGTCGATCGCCTGCTTCGAGTGCGGCGATGCGCAGCGTGCGGCCGCCTTGCTACCGCCACCATCGGCGTGGCCGCAACTGTCCGAAGATCTGCGTGGGGAACTGGCGAGTGCGTTGATCCAAGTGGGCAGAACCGCGGAGGCCGAAGTGTTGCTTTCGCAACCATCACAGGGCCAGCATCCCCCTATCTCCCATCTCATCCGACTTGCGCAGTTGCACGAGCGCACCAATCGGCTTGAGCGAGCCAGCGAATTACTGCGGCAAATCGCATTGGCGTCGAGCGAGCAGAGTCCACAGGAGCGGGGGGACATGTTGCAGTTGGAAGCATCTCTTGCGCTGCGCCGCAAGGATCATGCTGCCGCGCGCAACGCGCTCAGAGCATTGCTTGAATTGCAGCCTCCCCCGCAGATACAAGCCACTGCCTATTTCATGCTCGGCGGCATCGCAGATAAGCAGGGGCACACCACCGAGGCGATGCAGATGCTGGAAAAGGCGCATGCCATACAGCTGAAGATCGCCGCGGGCAGCATGCCTGGCATCGTCCAGTCTGGAGAGGAACCGCTGCAAAGCTCACAACTGTGGCTAGAACAAACGCAAGCGTGTTATGCCGGCACTCGCGACGCAGCACCCACCAGCAGTACCTCGCCGGTCTTCATTGTCGGTTTCCCGCGCTCGGGTACCACGATGCTTGAGCAGATGTTAGACGCGCACCCGAACTACGCGTCGATGGACGAGCGTGCCATCCTGCAGAATTGCATCGACTGGATGGAAGCGCAGGGCAAGCGCTATCCCTACGACCTGGGCACGCTGGACGAGGCGCAGGTGGAGGCGATGCGCCAGGTGTACTGGTCGGAGATCGCCAAGGTCATCGCGCTGGCTCCGGGGCAGCAACTGGTCGACAAGAATCCGCTCAACATGCTGCGCCTGCCGATGATCGTGCGCCTGTTCCCGAACGCCAAGATCATCCTCGCCCTGCGCCATCCCTGCGACGTGCTGCTGAGCTGCTACATGCAGAACTTCCGCTCGCCGGCGTTCATGGTGCTGTGCTCCAGCCTGGAGCGCCTGGCCAAGAGCTACGTCAACGCGATGCGGTTCTGGATCCACCATCAGGCGCTGCTGCAGCCGGACCTGCTGATCCTCAAGTACGAGGAAACGGTGGCCGATTTTCCCGCGCAGGTGCAGCGCATCGGCGGCTTCCTCGGCATCGCGCAGCCGGAGTTCCTGGCCGGCTTCAGCCAGCATGCCGCGCGCAAGGGCTATATCAGCACGCCCAGCTATTCGCAGGTGGTGGAACCGGTGAACCGGCGTGCGGTGGACCGCTGGCACGCCTACGCGCCGTGGCTGGCCGGCGCCTTGCCGATCCTGCAACCGGTGGCCGCGCATTGGGGTTACGACCTGGAGACTCCCGCGTCATGAAAGCGCTGAGCGACTACATCCGCAGCTACGACGACGCGCTGCCCGAGGCGTTCTGCCGGCAGCTGATCGACGGCTTCGAAGCCTCGGCCGCGCACCACCGGCGCAACGGCAGCAACAGCCGCGCGGTGCTCGGCGACAGCAACTGGACCGAACTGGATGTCGGCGCGCTCGCCGACCCGGCGTTCCTGGGGTTCTTCCTGGACAAGATCGAGCATTACCTGGCGCGCTACAACCAGGACCTCGGGCTGACCCTGTCGATCCCGTACCGCCCCACCATCGATCGGCTAATCCTGAAGAAATACCAGGTCGGCGGCAGCGACCGCTTCCAGCCGCACTTCGATTCGGTCGACGAGGTGTCCGAGCGCTACCTGGTGTTCCTGTGGTACCTCAACGACGTCGCCGAGGGCGGCACCACGCGCTTCTGCGACCTGGACGTGGAGACCGTGCCGCGCACCGGCAGGCTGCTGATGTTCCCGCCGTACTGGATGTACCAGCACGTCGGCAATCCGCCGATCTCCAACGACAAGTACATCCTGTCCACCTACCTGATGTTCAAGCGCTGAGCGGCGCGCGCCGGTCCGACATCGCGTGCGCGAGCCGGGCGCGCGTGGCCGGACGGCGGCGCGGGCTACAGGCCCGCGCGCTGGTTGAATGCGCCGATCGTCTCGATCAACTGCCGCAGCGCCAGCGTCTCGGCCTCTTCCAGGTCCGGATGCCAGGTGTCCAGGATCATCACCACCCGCAGCTGCTCGCTGTGGTTCCAGGCCTGGTGCAGGCAGGTGTCGTTGAAGGTGACCAGCTGTCCGACCTGCCAATGGTGGGCGATGCCGGCGACCTCCAGCGCGCACTCCGGCGGCACGATCAGCGGCAGATGGGTGACCACACGCGAGTTGCTGACCCCGTAGTGCGGCTTGATCGTGGTGCCGGGCGCCAGGATCGAGAACAGCACCTCCGGCGCGTGCAGATCGATCCGGGTCAACGGCACATGCGCCAGCGCCGCCGCGGTGATCGGGCACCGCTGCAGGTTCTCGGCGTGCGCAACGCCGTGCCGGTAGAAGAAATAGGCATCCCAGGCGCCATCGCCGTGCTTGGCGCTGAGGTAGTCCTGCGGCGTGGCGCCGTTGCTGAAATCCAGGAACGGTTGCACCGCCTGGCGCGAGGCCAGCACCTGCCGCACTTCGTTGCTGATGCCTTCGGTGGCGGCCTGCAGCTGCGCGTACCAAGGGAACCGTGACGCGCTCAGGTACGGCGAGGGATCCAGATCGGGCACATACAGGAAGGTGGGATGCTGGCCGTCGTCGGCGGGACGCGGTTGCAGCCCCAGATAGATCCGCAGCGCCGCCGTCACCCGGCGCAATGCCGCTTCGCCGAAACGGTCGATCAGCGGCTGCACCGCTGCCGCGAACAAGGCATGCCGACCCTGGTCGATCCGCGCCATCGCCGCGATCACCCGCGGCCGCAGCTCCGGCGCGGTGCTGTGCTGATCGAGCCAGCGGCCCCTGGCCTGCGCGGCATGCACCGCAGCGAAGTACATCGGCAAGGCGTCGTCGCCGCGCCCCACTGCATCCAGGCTCTCGGCATAGCACAGCCGTACCAGGAACGCGTCCGCCGACAGCCGCAAGGCCTGTTCGAACGCCGGCAGCGCCTGCGCATGCTCGCCCAGGTGGGCCAGGCAGACGCCCAGCCGGCTGTACGCCTCCAGGCTCGGTTCGGCGGCGGCCACCAACGCCCAGGCCTGGGCCGCGCGTGCGATCTCGCCGCTCTCCATCAGCAACGTCGCGTGCATGCGCCGCAGCGTCACATCGTCCGCCGCGGTGGCCAGCACCTGTTCGCATAGCGCGTCGGCGCGCCGGTAGTCGCCCTGGGCGAGATGGCGGCGCACTTGCTCGTGCACGCCGGCGCGGGTGAGTTCCTGGAACATCAGCCGGGGATCAGGGTCACGATCACGTGTTCGACGTAGGCCTCGAACTCCTCGCGCGCCTGCTTGGGCTGGTGCAGTTGCAGCGACAACTGCAGGAAGCCGACGTAGGCGGCGTAGGCCAGCCGGGCGCGATGCTGGGCATCGGTGCGGCTGAGGCCGGCCTGGCGGAACGAGGCGATCAGGTATTCCATGCGCCGCTGCGAGACCCGGTCGATGACCGGGCGCACCGCCGGATGATCCAGCGCCTTCAGCAACTCGCTGTAGATGATGTGCGGCTTGACCTCGTGCGCGACCAGCTGGAACAGCGCGCGCAGCCGGGTGCGCGGATCCGGCACCTCTTCCAGGCTGCCGAACACCTGCTGTTGCTCGACCAGTTCCCAGCGCTCCAGCGCGGCCTGCAACAACGCATCGCGCGAGGGGAAGTGCCAGTAGAAGCTGCCCTTGGTCACGCCCAGGCGCCGTGCCAATGGTTCCACCGCCACCGCGTTGACGCCCTGTTCGGCGATCAGGTCCAGTGCGGCCTGCGCCCAGTCTTCGGCGCTGAGTCGGTTGTTGCGGCCACCGCTGGGAGCGGCGGCATCGTCGGTGGTAGACACGGAAGCGTTGTTCATCCGTCGATTTAACCATACGGGGAAGTCGGTTGCAGTATGTGCCCTCCATGAATCGCGCGCAAATGCCCGGCAGCATTGGCTTTTCGCTTCCATACTGCATCGTATTGACATCGTCGCCGGCTCATCCATACTAGCTCGTATGGTTTCCTCTCCTTCCAGCATGCCGACTGCCGTCTCCGCCCTGCTCGCCGGCGCGGACGACATGCGGTTGGCCGCGACCGTCACCGAGCCCGGCGCTGCCGGCAGCGTGCTGTTCGCGCACGGCTTCGGGCAGACCCGGCATGCCTGGATGGCCAGCGCCGCGGCGCTGCAGGCGCATGGCTACCGCAGCGTAGCCTACGACGCGCGCGGCCATGGCGACTCCACCCGCAACCCCGCCGCCCTGGCTTACCGCGGCGAGCAGTTCACCGACGACCTGATCGTGGTCGCCGGCGAAATGGCGCCGGCGCCGGTGCTGGTGGCCGCCTCGATGGGCGGGCTGTTCGGGCTGATGGCCGAGGCGCGCTGGCCGGGCCTGTTCCGCGCGATGGTGCTGGTCGACATCACCCCGCGTTGGCAGCCGGCCGGGGTCGAACGCATCCTCGCCTTCATGACCGCGCATCCGCACGGTTTCGCCACGCTGGACGATGCCGGCGATGCCATCGCCGCCTATCTGCCGCAGCGCGCGCGCAAATCGCCGGAGGCGCTGCGCAGCGTCCTGCGCCGGCACGCCGACGGCCGCTGGTACTGGCATTGGGATCCGCGCCTGGTCGAGGAGTTGGCGCGCGACAGCGAGCAGCACCAGGACGCGATCGCGCAGGCCGCGCGCCAGGTGCACTGCCCGGTGCTGCTGGTCAGCGGCGGACGCAGCGATCTGGTCACGCCGCAGACCATCGAAGAATTCCTGTCGCTGGTGCCGCATGCACAGCATGTGCACCTGCCCGAGGCCACGCATATGCTGGCCGGCGACGACAACGCCGCATTTACCGCCACTGTGTTGCATTATCTGGACGCACTGCCACCGGCTAGCGCCGGCGCATCGTCCGCCGTCACCGAGCATGTCCCCGGAGCAAGCCCATGAGCATCGTCGCACCCTTCCTCGTGTTGTTGCTGGCAGGCGCCTTCGCCGCCTATCACCGCATGCGGCTCGCCGTGTGGGCCGCGCTGAGCGCCACGCTGCTGGTCGCGTGCTGGCTGCTCGGCGCCAGCCATGTCGCGACCATCGTCGCCGCCGTCGTGCTGGCGGTGATCGCGGTTCCGCTGCTGCTGCCGTTCGTGCGCAAGCCGCTGCTCACCGCGCCGATGTTGAAAGTGTTCCGCAAGGTGCTGCCGCCGCTGTCGCAGACCGAACGCATCGCGCTTGAAACCGGCTCGGTCGGCTTCGAGGGCGAACTGTTCACCGGCGATCCGGACTGGCAGAAGCTGCTGAACTATCCCAAGCCGCAGCTGACCGCCGAAGAACAGGCCTTCCTCGACGGCCCGGTCGAAGAACTGTGCCGGATGACCAACGACTGGGAAATCACCCACGTCCACGCCGACCTGCCGCCGGAACTGTGGAGCTTCATCAAGAAGCACAAGTTCTTCGGCATGATCATTCCCAAGGAATACGGCGGCCTGGGTTTCTCCGCGCTGGCCCACCACAAGGTGATCCAGAAGATCGCTTCGGTGTCGAGCGTGGTCAGCTCCACCGTCGGCGTGCCCAACTCGCTGGGCCCGGGCGAACTGCTGCTGCACTACGGCTCCAAGGAGCAGAAGGACTATTACCTGCCGCGTCTGGCGGTGGGCCAGGAAGTGCCCTGCTTCGGCCTGACCGGCCCGTTCGCCGGCTCCGACGCGACCTCGATCCCCGACTACGGCATCGTCTGCAAGGGCGAGTGGAACGGCGCCAACGTGCTCGGCGTCAAGCTGACCTTCGACAAGCGCTACATCACCCTGGCGCCGGTGGCCACGCTGGTCGGCCTGGCGTTCCGCATGTACGACCCGGAAGGCCTGATCGGCGACACCAAGGACATCGGCATCACCCTGGCGCTGCTGCCGCGCGAAACCCCGGGCGTCGAGATCGGCCGCCGCCACTTCCCGCTGAACTCGCCGTTCCAGAACGGCCCGATCCACGGCCGCGAGGTGTTCATCCCGCTCAGCCAGCTGATCGGCGGCGTGGACATGGTCGGCAAGGGCTGGAACATGCTCAACGAGTGTCTGGCGGTGGGCCGCTCGATCACCCTGCCCTCCACCGCCAGCGGCGGCGCCAAGTACGGCGCGATCGTCACCGGTGCGTATGCGCGCATCCGCAAGCAGTTCGGCCTGTCGGTCGGCCGCTTCGAAGGCGTGGAAGAGGCGCTGGCGCGGATCGGCGGCAAGGCCTATGCGATCAGCGCGCTGTCGCAGGCCACCGCCGCGGCGGTGGACCGCGGCGACGTGCCGTCGGTGCCGTCGGCGATCGCCAAGTACCACTGCACCACGATGAGCCGCGAAGTCATCAGCGACGTGATGGACGTGGTCGGCGGCAAGGGCATCATCCTCGGCCCGCGCAACTTCGCCGGCCGCAGCTGGCAGGCCGCGCCGATCGCGATCACGGTCGAAGGCGCCAACATCATGACCCGCAGCCTGCTGATCTTCGGCCAGGGCGCGATCCTGTGCCATCCGTGGGTGATGAAGGAAATGAAGGCCGCCGGCAACCCGGACCACAAGGCCGGCGTCGACGAGTTCGACCGCAACCTGTTCGGCCATATCGGCTTCGGCATCTCCAATGCGGTGCGCTCGCTGTGGTTCGGCCTGACCGCCGCACGCATCGGCGCCGCGCCCGGCGACGCCTACACCCGTCGTTTCTTCCGCAAGCTCGACCGCTATTCGGCGAACCTGGCGCTGATGGCCGACGTGTCGATGCTGATGCTCGGCGGCAAGCTCAAGTTCAAGGAATCGCTGTCCGGCCGTCTGGGCGACGTGCTGAGCCACATCTACATGACCAGCGCGATGCTCAAGCGCTACCACGACGACGGCGCGCCGGCGACCGACCAGCCGCTGCTGGCCTGGGCGTTCCACGACAGCGTGCACAAGATCGAACTGGCGCTGTCGGCGGCGTTGCGCAACTTCCCGATCCGCCCTGTGGGCTGGCTGATGTGGGCGCTGATCTTCCCGTGGGGCCGCCGCGCCGAAGCCCCGGGCGACCGTCTGGGTCACCGCGTCGCCGCGCTGCTGATGACGCCGAACGAAGCCCGCGATCGCCTCGGCCAGGGCGTGTTCCTGACCCCGTGCGAGAACAATCCGGGCGGCCGCATCGCCAGCTACCTGACCAAGGCGGTGCTGGCCGAGCCGGTCGAGCGCAAGTTCCTGAAGGCGCTCAAGAGCAAGGGCATCGAGGCGCTGGACTTCGCCTCGCAGCTGGACGAGGCGGTGCGCGAAGGCGTGCTCTCGGCCGACGAGCGCCGTCAGCTGGAGGAACTGCGCGAGATCACCATGGACACGATCAGCGTGGACGACTTCGACACCGACGAACTGCGGTCGGCCAGCTACTACCACCGTGCCGCGGCCGGCGACGATCATTCGCGCGAAGCGGCCTGATCCGCAAGCGGCTTGAACCGGGCCGGCGACATCCGCGCCGGCGCTACGCTCACCACGACGGCGGACTTCGGTCCGCCGTCGTCATTTCAGGACATGCATCATGAGCCGATTGCTTTCGCTCTACCAACGCATGCAGCGCTGGCCGGCCGGGCAGTGGCTGTTCTCGCGCGCGGTGTGCTTCAAGGCGCCCTACTTCGCCAGCATTTCTCCGCGCATCACCGTCCTGCAGCCGGGCCGCTGCGAGGCGCGCATCGCGCATCGGCGGCGGGTCAGCAACCACATCGGCACCGTGCATGCGATCGCGCTCTGCAACCTGGCCGAATTGGCCGGCGGGGTCATGGTCGATGCCAGCCTGCCGCCGTCGATGCGCTGGATCCCGAAAGGCATGCGCGTCGAATACCGCAGCAAGGCCAGCGGCACGATGCAGGCGGTGGCGACGCCGGACGTGCCGATCGTGGCCGCCGACAGCGGCTACGAACTGCCGGTCAGCGTGGAGATCCGCGACGCGCGCGAGCAGGTGGTGTTCTTCGCCAGCATCGCCATGTGGGTGTCGCCGCGCGCGAAGGCGGCGAACGGCTGACGCCGCAGCGCGCTGCCGGCACGGCGCCGGCTCGTCAGTACGCCAGCAGCACCGCCGCGATCGCCAGCGCCGCCGGCGTCGCCTGCACGAACAGGATGCGGCGGCTGACGCTCCACGCGCCGTACAGGCCGGCCACGACCACGCAGCCCAGGAAGAACAGCATCACGTCCACCCGCTGCGCCGCCACACCCCAGCCCAGGCCGGCGGCGAGGAAGCCGTTGTACAGCCCCTGGTTGGCCGCCAGCACCTTGGTCAGCTGCGCCTTGTCCGGCGTGTTGCGGAACACCTTCATGCCCAGCGGCCGCGTCCACAGGAACATCTCCAGCACCAGGATGTAGACGTGCAGCAAGGCCACCAGGCTTACCAGGATCGAGGCCAGCAGGGTCATGCGCGCGTCCGTCGGCGAAAGAGGATGCACAGCATAGCCGTTGCCGCGGCGGCCGGCACCGCGTCCGCGTGGCCTGCGGCGCGCAGGCTCAGCGCGTCGGTGCCGTCTCCGCTGCTGCAGGCGCGGCGCTTTCGACAGCACGCGCCAGGCGCCAACCGATGACGCCGGAGAGCCCGGCTGCCAGCGCGGCCGCTGCGGCGAAACCGGGCACGCCCATGCCCAGCGCGCGCAGACCGTTCATCGCCGAGGCCACGGCCACGTCGCCGGCGCGCCACACCGCCGTGTCCACCGCGTTCTTGCCCTGGTAGCGCAGTTGCCGCGGCACGCGCGTGTACAGCGATTCGCGCGCCGGGCCGACCATGCCGTAGGTCAGCGAACGGGTAATGACCAGCGGCAGCACCACCCACGGCACGATCCACACCACCAGCGCATAGGGATCGGGCGCCACTGCGGTGGCCACCAGCGTGCCCACGCTGATTAGCGCCCACAGCGCGATCACCGCGCCGGCGCCCTTCTTCATCAGCAGCCAGCGGGTCACGCTGATCTGCACCACGACCTGCAGCACGTTGGTCAGCATGTCGATGCTGGCGGCGAACTCGGTGCGTTCGACCGCGTTGTGGAAGGTGGCGCCGGAGTAATCGGTCATCAGCAAATAGCCGACCGTGCCGATGCAGTCGCCCAGCAGCATCAGCAGCGCCATGCCGCGCATGAACGGATTGGCCAGGATCTGCTTGAGGCCGTCGAACATGCCACCGCCGACCGCCGCCTCGTGGCCGGCGTCGTGGCGGCGCGCGCCATGCACGCGCGCCCAGCGCCCGAGCAGGATCACGCATGCCAGCGCCACGCCGAGCAGCGCCGCGGACACCAGCAGCAGCGGCGCCACGCCGATCACGCCGACCAGGCCGCGGGTCAGCAGCGGCCCGGCCACCGCGCCGGCGGTGCCGCCCAGGCCGATCAGCGGGAACAGCCGCCGCGCCTGTTCGTTGCTCCAGATGTCGGCCATGAAGCTCCAGAACACCGACACCACGAACAGGTTGAACACGCTGACCCAAACGAAGAACACGATGCCCAGCATGCGCTGACTGAGCCCGCCGTAGCCGCTGAACAGCGGCACGAAGCCGAGCAGGCACAGCGCGAAGAACACGTAGACCGCCGGCACCACGATCCGCCGCGGCCAGCGCGCCGCCATCCATGCGAACAGCGGGGTCAGCAGCAGGGTGGCGACGAAGGTCGCCATGAAGAACCAGGGCAGCTGCGTCGAGCCCACCGCCGCCGACAGCTGTTCGCGCACCGGCCGGATCACGTAGTACGCCGCCAGCACGCAGAAGAAGTACACGAAGGACAGCAGCACCGCGCGCAGCTCGCCGGTCTGGACGCGCTTGTTTTCCGCTTGCATCGGCCCGCCGTTCGCCGTGTGGTTGCGCGCACGGTAGCCGATGCACTGCAACATCGCCAGCGCCGCCGGCCTGCGCAGCCCCGTGCCCATCGCGGCGTCCGCGTCCCGCGACGCGGCCGAGCATATGCTCTATCCCCGGCGACTAGCGTCGGCGCCACGAAACAGGGGGACCGCGGGTGTACGACTACATCATCATCGGCGCAGGCTCGGCAGGCTGCGTGCTGGCCAACCGGCTCAGCGAGGATCGCGATTGCAAGGTGCTGCTGATCGAGGCCGGGCCGCGCGACCGCAATCCCTTCATCCATATGCCGGCGGGCCTGGCGCGGCTGACCGGCAACCGCCGCATCAACTGGAACTACCTCACCGCGCCGGAGCCGGCCTTGAACGAGCGGCGCCTGTGGTGGCCGCGCGGCAAGGTGCTGGGCGGCTCCAGTTCGATCAACGCGATGTGCTACGTGCGCGGCGTGCCGGCCGACTACGACGACTGGGCCGCCGACGGCGCCGAGGGATGGGACTGGCGCGGCGTGCTGCCGTATTTCCGCCGCAGCGAACGCAACAGCCGCGGCGGCGATGCGCTGCACGGCAATGACGGGCCGCTGCACGTGTCCGATCTGCGCTACCACAACCCGCTGTCGGACGTGTTCATCGCGGCCGGAGAGCAGGCCGGTTTCGCCCACAACCTCGATTTCAATGGCCCGCAGCAACAGGGTGTGGGCCTGTACCAGGTCACCCAGAAGGACGGCGCGCGCTGCTCGGCGGCGGTCGCCTACCTGGCGCCGGCGCTTGCGCGCGCCAATCTGCAGGTGGTCACCGACGCGCTAGTGCTGCGACTGCTAGTGGAGGGCGAACGCGTGGTCGGCGTGGCCTATGCGCAACGCGGCGCCGAAGTGCAGGCGCGGGCTGCGCGCGAGGTGCTGCTCAGCGCCGGCGCGGTGAACTCGCCGCAGTTGCTGATGCTCTCGGGCATCGGCCCGGCCGACGAGCTGCAGCGCCATGGCCTTCCTGTGCGCCTGGATCAGCCGCAGATCGGCGCCAACCTGCAGGACCATCTCGACGTGTGCACGCTGTACCGCACCCGCCCTGGCATCAGCTACGACCGCCGCAACCAGCTGAAGATCGCCTTCGACTATTTCCTGCGCGGCCACCGCGGCGCCGGCAGCAGCAACATCGCCGAGGCCGGCGGCTTCATCCGCTCGCCGCTGGCGCCGGACGCGCGTGCCGACATCCAGCTGCATTTCGTGCCGGCGATGCTCGACGACCATGGCCGCAACCGGCTGCCCGGCGATGGCTTCACCCTGCACGCCTGCCACCTGCAGCCGCGCAGCCGCGGCCGCCTGTCGCTCAACGACGCCGATCCGCGCACACCGGCGCGGATCCAGGCGAACTACCTCAGCGATCCGGACGGTTTTGACCTGCGCATGCTGGTGGAATGCGCGCGCCTGGCGCGGCGCATCCTGCAGCAGCCGGCGTTCGATCCCTGGCGCGGCGCGCCGTTGCTGCCGGAACGCGACAACCTGGACGAGGCCGGCCTGATCGCCTACATCCGCGCCAAGGCCGAGACCATCTACCACCCGATCGGCACCTGCCGCATGGGCAGCGATGCGCAGGCGGTTGTCGATCCGCAGCTGCGCCTGCGCGGGCTGGAAGGCCTGCGCGTGGTCGATGCATCGGTGATGCCGCGCCTGGTCAGCGGCAACACCAACGGCCCGACAATGATGATCGCCGAGCGCGCCGCCGACCTGATCCGCGGCCGCAGCGTGCTGCGCGACGGCTGAGCCGCGGCCGCCCTACCCGCGCCTCACCGCGCGCGGCCCGCCAGCCACACGCCCAGCGCCGCCAGCGCGAAGCCGCACAGCTTCAGCGCGGTCAGGTGCTCGCCGAGCAGCACGTGGCCGAACACCGCGGTCACCGGCGGCATCAGGAAGAACAGGCTCGCCACCTGGGTGGCGGCGCCGCGCCGCAACAGCAGGAACAGCAACGCGAAGCCGCCGATCGAATTGACCAGCACCAGCCACGCCATCGCCGCGGCGAAACCGCCGTTGGCCTGGAAGCGAAAGCCTTCCCACGCCGCCAGCGGCAGCAGCACCAGCGTCGCCGCGGCGTTCTGCACCGCCAGCCCGACGCGCAGGTCGAGCTGCGCGGCATGCCGCTTCTGGTACAGGGTGCCGGCGGCGATGCCGAACAGGCCCACCAGCAAGGCCAGCCAGCCGCCCCACGGCGTCGCCCCGTCGATGCGGTCGGCGGCGACCGTGGCCACGCCGGCGAAGCCCAGCGCCATGCCCAGCCACTGCGTCGCGCGCAAGCGCTGACCACCCCACCACGGGCTGACCCAGGCCACCAGCAGCGGCATCGCCCCGATCACCAGCGCGGCCACGCCCGAGCCGGTGCCCAGCGCGAAGGCGGCGTAGACCCCGCCGAACTGCAAGGCCAGCATCAACACCCCGGCCACGGCGCTGCGCGCCAGCTCCTGCCGCGGCAGCGCCTTCAGGCGTGCGGGACCGGCGGCCAGCGCGAAGCACAGCGCGGTCAGGCCGAAGCGCCACAGCAGCGCGGTGAACGGCGCCGCATGCGCCACCACCTGCTTGCCGGCGATGTAGCCGGTGCACCAGACCAGCACGAAGGCCAAGCCCAGCCAGGTCGCGGCGGCAGGCGCCGTGCGGGCGGCAGGGATCGGGGCGAGGTCGGGAGCGGGCATGCGCCATGATCCCGCAGCAGTACCGCGCCGTCACGGCGCCCGCAACGATTCGGTCTGGTCAACCGCGGCCGCAGCGGCTTCGGCACATCGATTGCATGTCTTTCAGGCACCCGCCATAGCGTCGCGGCAGCCGCCGCGGACGCCACGTTGCCGGCCTTGTTGGCCCGGCAAAATCACCAGCAGGATCAAGGCGATGCCCATTCATCTTCTCCCGGTTTGTGCAATGGCGAAAAGCGGCGCTAGAATCGGTTTCGGCAGCACCTCACAGGCCACACGCGCGATGAAACAGAACAGCAGGCACCGGCTCCTTCGACCGGTGGCAACCGGGTTGCTCGGGGCATTGCTGCCCTTTGCGATGTCCTCCACCGCGCAGACGCCGGCTCCTTCGCAGCCGCTGCCGCCGCCGATCTACACCGAGGCCACGCGCTACACCTCGCCGACCCAGCCGCTGCCGTACCGCGCGTCGCTGCCGGACAGCAAGGTGCTGCCACTGGCCAGGGACTTCGATGTCGCCAGCCTGGAAGCGATGGCCGAGCAGCTCACCTACGGCGAGCGCGTGCCCGGCCTGGCGGTGGCGATCGTGCACAACGGCCAGGTGATCAGCGCGCGCGGCTACGGCGTCACCGACGTCAACCGCCCCGAGCCAGTCGATGCGCACACCGTGTTCCGCCTGGCCTCGCTGTCCAAGGCCTTCGCCGGCACCATGGCCGGCCTGCTGGTCAACGACGGCACGCTGCGTTGGGACAGCAAGGTCGTCGACTACGTGCCCGGCTTCCAGCTCAGCGATCCGGTCGCCACCCGCCAGTTGAACGTGGCCGACCTGCTCAGCCATCGCGTCGGCCTGACCTACAACGCCTACGACCGCGACGTCGAATCCAATACCGACTACTACACGCTCAGCCACAAGCTCGCCTACGC
The DNA here is from genome assembly GCF_041245805.1 of Xanthomonas sp. DAR 34887. Classification (NCBI taxonomy): domain Bacteria; kingdom Pseudomonadati; phylum Pseudomonadota; class Gammaproteobacteria; order Lysobacterales; family Lysobacteraceae; genus Xanthomonas; species Xanthomonas tesorieronis. Next base: position 1,578,525 of record NZ_CP162490.1, on the reverse strand, counting down.
GCCGCTCAAGTGCGCGCCGGGCGAGTGCTACGCCTACCAGAACGTCGCCTTCAGCCTGATCGGCGACGTGGTGTTCGCCGCGTCCGGCAGCTTCTACGAGCAGTCGGTGGAGCGCCGCATCTTCAAGCCGCTGGGCATGAACGACGCCAGCATGGGCCTGGCCGGGATCCAGGCCAGCCCGCGCTGGGCACGCCCGCACGTGCGCAGCCGCAACGGCTGGGTGTCGCTGATGCCCAAGCCCACCTACTACCGGCTGGCCCCGGCCGCCGGCGTCAACGCCAGCATCAGCGACATGGCGCAGTGGTTGATTGCGCAGACCGGGCACCGTCCGGACGTGCTGCCGGCGCCGTTGCTGGCCACGCTGCACGCGCCGCTGATCCTCACGCCTGGCGAAATGCGCTCGGGCTGGCGCCGCGAGCGGGTCAACTCGGCCAGCTACGCGCTGGGCTGGCGCATCTTCGATTACTCCGGCCACCAGGTGGTGTTCCATGCCGGCGCGGTGCAGGGCTATCGCGGCCTGGTCGCGCTGGTGCCCGAACGCGACCTGGGCGTGGCGATCCTGTGGAACGGCGAGAGCGGCCTGCCTTCCGGCCTGCTGCCGACCATCCTCGACCGCGCGATCGGCCTGCCGACGCAGCGCTGGCTGGACGTGGACACCGACTTCGGCAGCGACAACATGATGGCCGAGCGCGCGGACCCGAAGGACAAGAAGGGCGCCTCCTCGTCCAAGTCGACCGCGTCGCCGCACTGACGCGGGCGGTCTCCCGATGAATGCGGCGGAAGGCGGCGCGAGCCGCCTTTCTGCTGTCTGCGCGCCGGCTTTAGCGGAGCCGCGGCCTGAGCGTGACGGGATCTGGCGCGGGCTGCGCTAGTCAGCAACTGCGCCTGCTTCGAGGTCGATGGGAACCAGGCGATCTGTCGCGGCTGAAGCCGCTCCTACAGGAAGAGCAGCGTGCGCGTCGACAGGCTGCTGATGCCAGCGACCGGAAAGTCGCTGGCGGCGTGGCCGTCGTCTGCGACTACGACAACCGGCTATCGGGTCAGCTGCGGGCACTCGCGCAGAAATCCATCAAGCCAACACAAAAGCCCCTCTCCCATCGGGAGAGGGGTTGGGGTAGGGTCCGGGCAAAGCCTCGCGACAACAGGTCGCTGAGACCGGGCGAGGCCCGCGACAAAAAGCGGCTGTGAGGACCCGGCCGAGCCTGATGGCAATGAGTGCGCATGACGATGCCTCCCCACCTCGCCCTACCAGGGTGGCTACGCATACCCCCTCATCCGGCGTTGCGAGCGGCGTGGCGACCACTCATCTACGGCAGCGAGGCACACACTTCGCGAACTCGCGCAGCATCGCCACCTGCACGCGCAGGAATCCGGCACAGATCGGGCACGCGCGCGTTGGCGGCGGAGCGCGGCGGCGGCAACACTGCCGGTCACGGCTCAGGGCTAGCCGCCGTGCAGGCAACACGTCGGCAGCAGAGGTGCGGCAGGTCGGTGCCATGGCGACGCCGGCAAGCAGCTCGCCACGGCGACGGCGAGCGGACGCCCATAAAAAAGCTCCCTCCCCGCTGGGCACCGGGGAGAGAGCTCTAGGTACGGCTATCGGGATGGATCAGATCAGATCAGCGGCGCGGGCGTTGCCGGCAGCGCGACCGGAGCGGTCTTCTTCTTGCGGGCAACCGGCTTCTTCTTCGCGACGGCCTTCTTGGCGACGGCCTTCTTCGCGGCCGGCTTCTTGGCAGCCGACTTCTTCACCGCCTTCTTGGCGGTCGCCTTCTTCGCGGTCTTCTTGGTGGCGGCCTTCTTGGCGGTGGCCTTCTTCGCGGTCTTCTTGGTGGCGGCCTTCTTGGTGGCGGCCTTCTTGGCGGTCGCCTTCTTCGCCGTCTTCTTTACCGCCTTCTTCGCGGTGGTCTTCTTGGCGGTGGCCTTCTTGATGGCCTTCTTCACCTTGGCGACCTTCTTGGCGACTTTCTTGGCGACCTTCTTGGCCGCCTTCTTTACCGAGACCTTCTTCGCTGCCGGCTTCTTGGCGGCAGTCTTCTTGACCGCTTTCTTAGCGGCCGGCTTCTTTTTCGCAGCTTTTTTCGTGGCCATGGGATGGCTCCTCGTCAGTGAACTATGGATTGAAAACGCCCAGTTAAAGCAAACCTGCGGCGATGGTGCGCCTGCAGGATCCGTCGGCGCGTAGTGCGGGCCGGGTCGGATACAGAAACACCCGTATCGAAGCTCGATACGGGTGCCGTGCCGGGGGAGACGTTGCGTTTCTCGGAGGGAAGCGACACCTGATCCACCATCGTCAGGTTCCTGGTGGAGGTCCAAGTTGTGCTTCGCGTTCTGATGTCGATCCGATTCACTCGCTTGCGCAGCAACGTCTGCTGGGCGAAACCTAATCACGCTTTTTTTTACTGTCAACAGTTCTGCGCAATTTTTTTTCAGGCGTCGCGCGGCGCGAGCGCACCGAGCATCGCGATCGGCAGCCCCCGGACCTCGACGACCGCCGCTGCGAAACCCGCAGCGAAACTTCGACGCAAACAAAAACAGCGGTAATTCCCGTGGTTTTTTGCAACACGCCGACGCGACCGGCAGTTTCGCGTGCTGCCGCGCGCGGCGCCGGCGGCATCCGGGCGCGCGTACGCGAGCCTGTCCGCAAGCTGAAAAAAACTTTTCGCGGCGTGCACCGTTCCGGCATCGCACAAGAGCAAATGCGCAAAACTGCGCAAACTTTTTCGCGCTGTTCGGCGCTTGCGAGCGCGCGTGCGCGGCGCCTCGCACTGCATCGCGGCGGCGGCGACGATGCCGTTGTAGCGTCCGCATGTCTGCGCATGCTCCTCACCGGCACATCACGCGCACGCGACCGGACGCGTCGCGCTCGCTGTTGCCGCCGCGTCCGCCGCGTCGCGCATGCCCGCCTCGACCGACTCGCCGCACTGCGCATGCGCGCGCCACGCCGAACCCACCCGACCGAACGAACGAATGCGACGCCGCTGGCCGCAACGCAGCCAGCGCCGCCGCGATCGGCAGATGCCTCGCCCACGACCGACTGCGATGCACATCACCGTCACTGCCAAAAAACCGGCGCGTGGTCGCCGCGTTCCGGTGTCGCTGCAGCGACGTCGCTTTCCTGCACACGGCGATCATCCGGTGCGCATCGCTGCGTGCGGTGCGACCGCATCCACCGCCTGGCGTGCCGCACCCTCGCCTGTGGCGCATCCGCTCGGTGCCACGCCGGCCACTCGGAAATGCCGAGCGCCGAGCCAGCGCGCCCGCTCGGCAAACCTCGCGGATCATCGAAACGCGCTCCGCCTCCTGTATTCCCGCTGCCGCTTTCTTTTGCGCCGCCCAAACGAAAACCGGCCGCACAAGGCGGCCGGTTCGGCTGTCGCGACGCGAGGCTCGGCTCAGTGGCCGTCTTCCTCGAGCAGCTCGGCGTAGTCGTCCGGCGTCAGCAAGTCGTTCAACTGCTCCGGATCTTCGATCTCCAGCACGAAGATCCAGCCTTCGCCGTACGCGTCCTCGTTGATCGTCTCCGGCTTGTCGCTGAGCGCGGAGTTGACCTCGACCACCTTGCCGCTGAGCGGGCTGTACACGTCCGATGCGGCCTTGACCGACTCGACCACGGCCACGCCATTGCCGGCGACGACGTCGTCGCCGACGTTGGGCAGTTCGACGTAGACCAGGTCGCCAAGCAGGCCCTGGGCGTGCTCGGAGATGCCGACGGTGACGCGACCGTTGCCTTCGACGCGCGCCCATTCATGGGACTTGAGGAATTTGAGGTCGCCAGGGATCTCGCTCATGGGGCTGCTCCGGAAAAAGACGGTGTCGGGAATGGATGGCTAGTGTAGCGAACCGGATGCTCCGCAACGACGTCGCGGGCGCATCGCGGCGACGGTCGGTTCACTCCAGGACGCCGGGCTGGACCTGGCCTTCGCGCACGAACGGGAACTTGACCACGCGCACCGGCACTTCCTTGCCGCGGATGTCCACCCGCACCTGCCCGGGCTCGCCGGCCGGCACGCGCGCGAACGCGATCGCCTTGCCCAGCGTCGGCGAGAACGTGCCGGACAGGATCTCGCCCTCGCCCTGCGCGGTGAGCACCTTCTGGCCGTGCCGCAGCACGCCCTTGTCGTCCATCACCAGACCGATCATCTGCCGCGGCGCGCCATTGGCCTTCTGCGTCTCGAGCACGTCGCGGCCGATGAACACGCGGCCCTCTTCCAGCGCCACGGTCCAGGCCAGCGCGGCCTCGTACGGCGACACGCTGTCGTCCATGTCCTGCCCGTACAGATTCATGCCGGCCTCCAAGCGCAGCGTGTCGCGCGCACCCAAGCCGGCCGGCTTGACCCCCGCTTGCAGCAGCACGTTCCAGAACGCCACCGCGTGTTCCTGCGGCAGCACGATCTCGAAGCCGTCCTCGCCGGTGTAGCCGGTGCGCGCGACGAACAGCGCCACGCCGTCGGCCGAGGTCGCCTCGAACGCGGCGAAGCGGCCCAGCTTCTGCACCGCGGCGCGATCGTCCTCGCGCAGCAGGCCGATCGCCTTGGCGCGCGCATTCGGGCCCTGCACCGCGATCATCGCGAAGTCCTCGCGCTCGCGCACGTCCACGCCGAACTTCTGCGCCTGCTCGCCGATCCAGGCCAGGTCCTTGCTGCGCGTGGCGGCGTTGACCACCAGGCGGAAGAAGGTGTCGGACATGTAATAGACGATCAGGTCGTCGATCACCCCGCCCTGCGGATTGAGCATGCAGGTGTACAGGGCCTTGCCCGGCACCTTGAGCTTGTCCACCGAATTGGCCAGCAGATGGCGCAGGAATCCGCGTACCTGCGTGCCATGCAGGTCGACCACGGTCATGTGGCTGACGTCGAACATGCCGGCGTCGCGGCGCACCTGATGGTGCTCGTCGATCTGCGAACCGTAGTGGATCGGCATGTCCCAGCCGCCGAAGTCGACCATCTTGGCGCCGAGGGCGCGATGGCTGTCGTTGAGGATGGTCTTCTGGGTCATGGCGCGGGTCCGTGAGGAAAGTCGCCCATTATCGCTGGCAGAAGGCCGGGATTGGGGAGTCGGGAGTGGGGATTCGCAGGAGCGGGCTTCCCGAACCCGATGGAGCGACACCCTTCGCGCATCCGTTGTAGGAGCGGCTTCAGCCGCGACACATCCGCGGACGGCGGTCGCGGCTGAAGTCGCTCCTACCGGTACGCATCAGAAACGTCGAGGTGCCGCGCACGCGCGCCACCAATCCCCAATCCCGAAGGCCCAATCCCGACCTTCAAGCCGCCTCGACGAGCAGCGTCATCCCGTCCACGCCGACGATGCGCACCGCGCTGGCGGCCGGCAAATCGGGGCCGCCGACCACCCAGAACGCGTCGTCGACCTTGGCGCGGCCGCGGCCGGCCTGGATCGCCTGGTCCAGCATCACCACCCGGCCGATCAGTTGTTCGGCGCGGCGGTTTAGCAGCGGTTGGTCGCTGACCCGGCCGCGGTTGCGGAACCAGGTGCGGTACACCTGGATCGAGACGAAGCTCAGCAACACGAACGCGCCGACCTGCAGCAGCAGCGACATGTCCGGCAGCACCAGCACCGCGAGGAACACCGCCGCGGCGGCGAACCCCATCCACAGCATGAAGGCGCCTGGCGCCAGCGCTTCGGCCGCGAACAGCAGCAAGGTCAGCGCGCCCCACGCCACCACCTCGGTGCGCATGGCTCAGACTCCGCTTCGTGGCGGCATGCCGCGCGGCACCGCCGGCGGCGCGGACTGCTGCTTGCCCAACGCCTCGCGCGCCAGTTCGGCGATGCCGGCGATCGAGCCGATGATGCCGCTGGATTCCATCGGCATCAGCACGAACTTCTGGTTCGGCGCGGTGGCCAGCTCCTTGAACGCCTCCACATACTTCTGCGCGATGAAGTAGTTGATCGCCTGCACGTCGCCTTCGGCGATCGCCTTGGACACCATCGCGGTGGCGCGCGCTTCGGCCTCGGCCAGGCGCTCGCGCGCCTCGGCGTCGCGGAACGCGGCCTCCTTGCGGCCTTCGGCCTCCAGCACCGCGGCCTGCTTCTCGCCGTCGGCACGCAGGATCTCCGACTGCCGCGAGCCCTCGGCCTCGAGGATCTGCGCGCGCTTCTCGCGCTCGGCCTTCATCTGCCGCGCCATCGAATCGATCAGGTCGCGCGGTGGCTGGATGTCGCGGATCTCGATGCGGGTGACCTTGATGCCCCACGGGTTGGTCGCGTGATCGACCACGCTGAGCAGCTGCGCGTTGATCGTCTCGCGCTGGCTCAGCGACTCGTCCAGGTCCATCGAGCCGATCACGGTGCGGATGTTGGTCTGCACCAGCGCAATGGTGGCGATCTCCAGGTTCGACACTTCATACGCCGCCTTGGCCGCGTCCAGCACCTGGAAGAACACCACCCCGTCCACGCGCACCACGGCGTTGTCCTTGGTGATGACGTCCTGGCTGGGCACGTCCAGCACCTGCTCCATCATGTTGACCTTGCGCCCCACGCCATACATCCACGGGATAAGAAAGTTCAGGCCGGGCGACAGCGTGTGGGTGTAGCGACCGAAGCGCTCCACCGTCCACTGGAATCCCTGCGGCACCATCCGCACGGTCTTGAACAGCGCCACCACGCCGAAGAACAGGATCACCAGCGCGAGGAAATAAGTGGACGGCATCGGGTCGCTCCATTAACCAAAGAAAAGACTATGCCGCGAGTATAGCGAGCGCCGGCAGGCGACCAGCGCTACCAGCGGATGCGGCCGAGCAGCACGTCCTTGAACATGACCCAGTCGCCGGCGAACGAATACAGCGGATGGCGGAAGGTGGCCGGACGGTTCTTCTCGAAGAAGAAATGCCCGACCCAGGCGCAGCCGTAGCCGCACACCGGTGCCACCCATAGCCAGCGTGGCTGGCCGGTGCAGAGCGCCAGCAACACGCTCAGCAGCACCGCGGCGCTGCCGACGAAGTGCAGCCGCCGCGACAGCGGATGGCGGTGCTCGCTCAAGTAAAAAGGATAGAACTCGCGGAAGCTGGCGAAACGGCGCATGCGGCGGCCCTCCCGAGGCAACGCAGGCGGCCAGCATACGCCGCGCCGGCGTCGGCATTAAAGAAGCGTGCTAGCGGGCGCTGGAAAGGCCCGAGACGCCGGAGGCGGGTGCCGCGCAGCCCAATCGCGCGGGGCGGCAAGTGGCGCCGCGGGCGCCATGCGACGGCCGGCGCCGCATCCTCGGCGCGGCGCCGGAAAGTCGCCAGTTTCTGCAAGGCGCGCCGGCGCGCCGCGCGGATCAGCCCTGCCGCGGCGCGAACATGATCACCGCCATGCCGAGCAGGCACAGGCCGGCGCCGAGCAGGTCCCAGCGCGTGGGCCGGATCGATTGCACCGCCCACAGCCACAGCAGCGCCATGGCGATATAGACGCCGCCGTACGCCGCGTAGACACGGCCGCTGGCCTCCGGATGCAGGCTCAGCAGCCACACGAAGGCTGCCAGGCTGGCGCCGGCGGGCAGCAACAGCCACGCACTGCCCCGCTCGCGCAACCACAGATACGGCAGGTAGCAACCGACGATCTCGGCCAATGCGGTCAGCGCGAACAGCAGCAGTGTCTTCATTGCGCCGCGTCGCGTTCCTGGCGCTTGGCGCGCTGCCAGTACGCCTCCTGCTGCTGCAGCGACAGGCCGTCCAGCGCGCTGCCGTCGTGCTGCGCGAGCTGCTCCATCGCGCGGAAACGGCGCTCGAATTTCTGGTTGGCATGACGCAGTGCAGCACCGACATCGACCTGCGCGTGCCGCGCGAGATTGGCGCAGACGAACAGCAGATCGCCGATCTCGTCCTGCAGCCGCGCCTGGTTGTCCTGCACCGCGCCGCGCGCGAATTCCGCGCGCACTTCCTCCAGCTCTTCCTGCAGTTTTTCCAGCACCGGCTCCGGCCCCGGCCAGTCGAAGCCGACCCGCGCCGCGCGCGCCTGCAGCTTCACCGCGCGCTGCCATTCCGGCAGGCCGCGGGCGATCCCGGCCAGCGCCGAGCTGTCGGTCTTGCCGGCCGCAGCGCGCTCGTCGCGCTTGATCTGTTCCCAGTTCAACGTCTGCTGCCCGGCATCGGCGACCTGGCTGTCGCCGAACACATGCGGGTGCCGGCGCACCATCTTGTCGCAGATCGCGGTTACCACGTCGTCGAAACCGAAGGCGCCCTGCTCGCGCGCCATCTGCGCATGGAACACCACCTGCAGCAGCAGGTCGCCGAGTTCGTCCTTCAGCTCGCCCAGGTCGTTGCGGTCGATCGCGTCGGCGACCTCGTAGGCCTCCTCGATCGTGTACGCGGCGATGCTGGCGAAATCCTGCTCCAGATCCCAGGGGCAGCCGTGCTCGCGATCGCGCAGGCGCGCCATGATCTCAAGCAGGGCGGGAAGGTCGTAGCGGGCTGCGGTCACGTGCGGGTTCCGATGCGACGGCAACGGCGCCGCCTGCCGGTTAGTTTGGCAGAGCGGCCCGTACGATGAGCGGTCGGCGGCGTGGCGGGCAGCGATACGCGCATGCGCACCACCGCGGCGCAGCGCCGTCATTGCGTGGCGCCCCAGGGCGCGCGTTGCGGCGGCGTCAACCGCGACGCCGCCTTGCAGCCCATCACCGCTGCCGGCGGCAGCGTCCGCTCAGCCCAGCCAGCTGCGCCACGGCAGCGCCGGATCGCCCAGCGCCAGGAAATCGCCGTTGAGCAGCGATTCGCGGCGGTTGTAGCGGAACGGCTTGCCGGTATCGGCGGCGAGCAGCGCGCCGCCGGCGGCCTGCAGCACGCACTGGCCGGCGGCGGTGTCCCATTCGGAGGTCGGGCCGAAGCGCGGGTACACGTCCAGCTCGCCATCGGCGATGCGGCAGAACTTCAGCGACGAGCCCTGCGCGATCACCTCGGTCTCGCCCATGCGCAGCAGCAGCGCGTCGGTGCGCGGATCGCGGTGCGAGCGGCTGGCCGCCACCCGCAGCGGCGCGCTGGCCGGCCGCCGCGTGTTCAGCGCGGTGTCGCGGAAGCCCTCGCGGCGGTAAGCCTGCTCGCCGCGCACCGCGTGCCAGACACGGCCATCGACCGGCGCCTGGACCACGCCGAACACCGGCGCGCCCTGGTGGATCAGCGCGATGTTGACGCTGAACTCGCCATTGCGCTTGACGAACTCGCGGGTGCCGTCGAGCGGGTCCACCAGCCAATAGCTGGTCCAGTGCTCGCGCACGTCCCAGGGGATCTGCGCCGATTCCTCGGACAGCACCGGCAGGTCGGGAGTCAGCCGTTCCAGGCCTTCGACGATGATCCGGTGCGCGGCCAGGTCGGCCTGGGTCAGCGGGCTAGCGTCGGCCTTGTGCTCGACGTCGAAGCCGGTGGCGTAGACGGCCATGATCGCCGCGGCGGCGTCGATGGCGATGGCGATGACGGTTTCGCGCAGGTCTGCGGTGATGCGGATCATCCGGTACGGCCCAACCACTCGCGGACGATGAACAACGCCGCCAGCGAACGCCCTTCGGAAAAATCCTCACGCAACATCAGTTGATCCAGTTCAGCCAGTTTCCAGGGCACCACTTCTAGTTCCTCCGGCTCGTCGCCGGCCAGTTTTTCGGGATAGAGATCTTGCGCGAGCACCAGCCAGGACTGGTGGCTCATATACGTAGGCGCCAGGGTCATCGCGCGCAGCACCTGCAGCTGCCGGGCGCCATAGCCGGCCTCTTCCTTGAGTTCGCGGTCGGCGGCCTGCAGCGGCGTCTCGCAGGCATCGATGCGGCCCTTGACCAGGCCCAGTTCGTAGCGGTGCACGCCGGCGGCGTACTCGCGCACCAGCAGCACGGTCTGCGCATCCAGCATCGGCACCACCACCACCGCGCCATGGCCGGGGGACTTGAGCCGGTGGAACACGCGCCGTTCGCCGTTGCTGAACTCCAGGTCCAGCTCTTCGACCTTGCGCTCCATGGCCGACTCGCCGCGCTCGCGCAGTGCGTGGATGATCGGCAACGGACGGCTCACGCCGGCACCCCGCGGCGCTGGGCAGCGTCGACCGATAGAATGCACCGAGCGAAGAACTTGTTCATGAGCGCGAAATGCTAACAGACCTGACCGCATCACAGACTGCCGCCGGCTGGCGGCAACGCGACCTGGCGGTGCTGTGGCACCCCTGCACGCAGATGCGCGAGCATCCGGACACCCTGCCACTGCTGCCGATCGCACGCGGCGAAGGCGCCTGGTTGATCGATCACGAAGGCAATCGCTACCTGGATGCGGTGAGCAGCTGGTGGACCAATCTGTTCGGCCACAGCGAGCCGCGCATCGCCGCGGCCATCGCCGCGCAGGCCACCCATCTGGAACAGGTGATGCTGGCCGGCTTCAGCCACGCGCCGGCGGTGGAGCTGGCCGAGCAGCTGCTAGCGCTGGCGCCGCGGCAGGACGGGCGCGCGCCGCTGGCCAAGGTGTTCTATGCCGACAACGGCTCGGCCGGGGTCGAAGTGGCGCTGAAGATGGCCTTCCACTATTTCCACAACCGTGGCGAGACCCACCGCACCCGCTTCGTCGCGCTGGAGAACGGCTACCACGGCGAGACCATCGGCGCGCTGGCGGTCGGCGACATCCCGCTGTACCGGCGGGTGTACGCGCCGCTGCTGTGCGAAGCGCTGTTCGCGCCGTCGCCCGACGCCTACCTGGCCGCCCCCGGGCAGAGCGCACGGCAACGCGCCGATGCCGCCGCCGATGCGCTGGCCGACCTGTTCGACCGCCACCCGGGCGAGATCTGCGCGGTGATCCTGGAGCCGCGCCTGCAGTGCGCCGGCGGCATGCGCATGCACGACCCGGCCTATCTGCGCCGCGCGCGCGAACTGTGCGACGCCAACGGCGCGTTCCTGATCGCCGACGAGATCGCCACCGGCTTCGGCCGCACCGGCACCCTGTTCGCCTGCGAGCAGGCCGGGGTGATGCCGGACCTGCTGTGCCTGTCCAAGGGCCTGACCGGCGGCTTCCTGCCGCTGTCGGCGGTGCTGGCCACGCAACACTTATATGACGCTTTCCTCGACGACAGCCGCGAACGCGCCTTCCTGCACTCGCACAGCTACACCGGCAACCCGCTGGCCTGCGCCGCGGCGCTGGCCTGCCTGCGCATCTTCCAGCAGGACGACGTGATCGCGCGCAACCGCGGCACCGCCGAAACCCTGCGCGCGCTGTCGGCGCCATTCAACGACCATCCGCACGTGGCCGACGTGCGCCAGGCCGGGATGGTGGTGGCGTTCGAACTGACCCGCAACGGCGACAAGCGCACCCCGTTCGCGGCCGGCGCGCGGGTCGGCCTGTGCGCGTACCGCGCCGCGCTGCAGCGCGGCGTGGTGCTGCGCCCGCTGGGCGACGTGCTGTACTGGATGCCGCCGTACTGCGTGGACGATGCGCAGCTGGCGCTGCTCGCCGAAACCACCCTGGCCGCGATCGACGAGGCCGTGGCATGCGCGTGACCCGCTGCCATGTGGAACTGCCGCTGCGCGAAGGCGACGATGTGGCGTTGCCCGAGGACGTCGCCGGGCATCTGCTGCGGGTGCTGCGGCTGCGCGAAGGCGACCGTTGCGTCCTGTTCAACGGCGACGGCTGCGACTACGAGGCCGAACTGCTGCAGGTCGGCAAGCGCGGCGCCAGCGCGCGGATCGGCGCAGCGCAGCCGGCAAACAACGAATCGCCGCTGGCGATCACCCTGCTGCAGGGGGTGGCGCGCGGCGAGAAGATGGACCTGATCCTGCAGAAGGCGACCGAACTGGGCGTGGCCGCGATCGTGCCGGTATGGGCCGAGCGCACCGAGGTGAAGCTGGATGCAGCGCGCACCGACAAGCGCGTGGCGCACTGGCGCAGCGTCATCGTGTCGGCCTGCGAACAGTCCGGCCGCGCGCGCGTGCCCAGCCTGGCCGCGCCGCTGGCGCTGGCCGACGCCGCCGCCGTGGCCGGCACGCAACTGAAGCTCACCCTCGATCCGCAAGGCGAACACCGGCTGCGCACGCTGGACATCGCCGGCAATGCGGCGACGATCGCGATCGGTCCGGAAGGCGGCTGGTCGCCGCGCGACCGCGCCGCGCTGCAGGCCGCCGGCTTCGCCGGCCTGCGCCTGGGACCGCGCATCCTGCGCACCGAGACCGCGGGCCTGGCCGCGATCGCCGCCTTGCAGGCGCAGTGCGGCGACCTGTGAACCGGCGCACGCAATCGCATAGACATCGTTGACCGCAGGCGCCGCACGGCTGCGCCGCCGAAGCCGTGCGCCTTGTCGATTTTCACTTGAAAACACCGGTTTTCTTAGCGATTCTTTAACCGCGACACGCGTTGACAACGAAGGACAAGCGCGACACAGTCGCCGCTCCTGAGCCATCGCGCGGGGTGCCTCCGGTTTGAACCGGCGCAACGAACGACACGGCCTGCCAGCATGGCCGCCCGTCCGCACAACCCACGCACACGCAACCGCGTGTGTGCCCTGCGCCGCTGCCGCGCCCATGTGCGGCGCGCGCGCCGGCACGCACCACAGCGCCGATACCGACACGCTGCATTCGTCCCCGGCGCCTCGCACGCCCGCGCCCTTCCTTTCCATTCGCCCATCGCGCCGCATCCGGGCCGAGGGCGTCACTTGCCTGCCGCCACGCCGGCAGGTCTTTCGCGTCCTGCGCACCTTTCGGAGACCGCCCGCTTGAACCACACCCGCCTCGCTCCCCTGGCCTTCGCCATCGCCGCCGCGCTGGCCGCACCGGTCAGCGTCTTCGCCCAGCAAGTTCCCTCGCCGCAGAGCGACGCCGCGGCTGCGCCCACGGCTGACGGCGGCGCCGCTGCCAGCGGCCAGGCCGCGCCCGCGGCGGTGCAGGAACTGGATGCGGTCAAGGTCACCGGCTATCGCGCCAGCCTGCAGAAATCCCTCAACATCAAGCGCAATGCCGATGCGATCGTCGATGCGATCTCGGCCGAGGACGTCGGCAAGTTTCCTGCCGCCAATGTCGCCGAATCGCTGTCGCACCTGCCCGGTGTCAGCGTCGATCGCCAGTTCGGCGAAGGCGAGAAGGTCTCGATCCTGGGCACCGATCCGGCCCTGAACCGGGTGCTGCTCAACGGCCAGAGCATCGCCTCCACCAGTTGGGGCGGCGATCCGAACAATCCGGACAGCCGCTCGTTCAACTATTCGCTGCTGGCGCCGGAAGTGATCGGCAGTGCCGAGGTCTACAAGAGCCCGCAGGCCAGCATCGACGAAGGCAGCCTGGGCGGCACCGTCATCCTGCACACGCGCAAGCCGCTGGAACTGGACAAGAACCTGCTGACCGGCAGCGTCAGCTACGGCTACAACGACCGCTCCGAAGACGGCAAGCCCAACGCCTCGCTGCTGTACAACTGGAAGAACGATGCCGGCACGCTCGGCGTGCTCGGCTCGGTGATGCATTCGGAGCGCTCGCTGCGCCGCGATGGCGTGGAGATCTTCGGCTACAGCGACATCCAGGGCGCCGGCTTCCCCGACGCGGTCGCCGCCGGCAAGCAAGGGGTCTATCCGACCGCGATCAACAGCGCGCTGTTCACCCAGACCCGCAAGCGCGACGGCGTCACCGGCTCGCTGCAGTGGAAGCCGAACGACGCCTTCGAACTGACCTACACCGGCCTGTACGTCGAAGAGACCTTCGACAACGTCAACCAGAGCCGCTACGCCAACTTCGTGCCGGCCAACGCCACCGCGTTGGACGTGACCGACGGCGTCGCCACCTCCGGCGCCTATGGCGACAACGCCGAAACCATCCTCGATTCGTACGTGCGCAAGACCACGGTCAAGACCAGCAGCAACACCTTGCGCGGCGACTGGCACGGCGATGGCTGGAACGTCTCCGGCCAGGTCGGCGCCACCCGCTCGGCCGGCGGCGCCGATCGCATCTATGGCCTCACCTTCCGCGGCAACGGCGCCTACGACTACGCCATCGACCACCGCAACGTCGGCGTGGACTACGCGGTGCCGCCGTCGGCGGTGGACGCGATGTCGGTGCTGGGCGCCACCGTCAACCGCTATCCGAACCTGGACAAGGAACGCTACGCGCAACTGGACTTCGACCACGATGTGGCCTGGGGGCCGATCACCAAGCTGCGCGCCGGGGTCAAGGCCACGCGCCACAGCACCGCGCAGGACATGTACTACGACAGCTTCCCGGCCGATCCGAACACGACGCTGGCCGCGGTCTATGGCGGCAACACGCCCGGCGGCTACCTGGACGGCCTGTCGGTCAGCGACGACATGCGTCACTGGCCGCGGCAAAGCCCCGGCGCACTGGTGGACTACGTCAGCGGCCTGCCCGGAAGCGGCACGCTCGCGCCCAGCTACGGCAGCAGCTTCGACGTGGTCGAGCGCAACCGCGCCGCCTATCTGCAGGCGGATTTTTCCGGCTACAACTACCGCGGCAACATCGGCGTGCGCTACGTCAACACCCGCGATGCGATCGGCGGCTACCAGTACGACGGCAGCGCCTATGCGCCGGTGCGCTACAACAAGTCCTACGGCGAATGGCTGCCGTCGCTGAACTTCGCCTACGACCTGTCCGATGCGCTGATCCTGCGCGTGGCCGCGGCCAAGGTGATCGCGCGGCCGCGCTATGCCGACCTCACGCCCTACGTCAACGCCGACGACAACAAGCTCACCGCCAGCAGCGGCAATCCGGCGCTGGACCCGTATCGCTCCACCAACTACGGCGCGTCGCTGGAATGGTATTTCGCACCCAACAGCGTGCTCGCCGGCGAGCTGTTCTACCGCGACATCTCCAACTACATCCTGCAGACGCTGGTGCAGCAACCGTTGCACAACAACACCTACAACCGCGAAGACATCTATGAGGTGACGCTGCCGCAGAATTCCGGCGCGGCCAAGGTCAAGGGCGTGTCGCTGAGCTACCAGCAGGAACTGGGCGGCGGCTTCGGCGTGGCGGCGAACTACACCTATTCCAAGGCCGACACCCAGGGCGACTACAACCTGCCCTACAACTCCAAGAACAGCTACAACCTCAGCCCCTACTTCGAGAAGGGACCGTGGGAGGCGCGGCTGACCCTGGGCTGGCGCTCGGCCTACTTCACCCAGATCGGGCGCCTGGGCGCGAACCAGATGACCGACGACTTCACCCAGCTCGACGCGTCGGTGTCCTACGCCATCACCGACAAGGTCAAGCTGCAGCTGGAAGGCACCAACCTGCTGGACGAGACCTACTACAGCTACGTCGGCCAGGAGAGCCAGCCCTACTATCTTTACAAGAACGGGCGCGGCTACATGCTCAGCGTGCATTTCACGCTGTAGGGGGCATCGCGGCGGCGGCGGCGTGGGCCGTCGCCGTGTCGCAGGTGCAGGCGCTCAGGGGCTTGATCGCGGCAAGTCGCAAGGCGGACTGGCAATGAGGGACGCGCAGGCGGCGCTGCCGCGTTTTCCATGAGCGCCTCAGCATCGCGATCGCTTCATCGTTCTGTCGCGGCTGAAGCCGCTCCTACAAGAGCGCGCGATGCGGCTTCTGTAGGAGCGGCTTCAGCCGCGACAGAAAACGGCACACGCCGGTGCCGCCCGATCGCGCGCCGAATCCAGACGCGAGGTTCTTCGAGCATCCTTCCAGCGGCACCAGACGATCACGAAAACGTCGCGCGCCAACGTCGCGGCACGCCTTCGTTAAAACGGCCCGCACACCACGAACGCGCTAGCGCTGCTGCTGCAGGAACCAGTTCGCCGCGCCGATCACCCCGAGCTGGCCATGCTCCACCAGCTTCACCGGAATCTGCTCCAGCGCCGGGCGCATCGCGCCCTTGTTCAAATAGCGCTCGACGAAACTGCTGGCCGCCAGGAAGTCGCCGATCTGCGGCAGGAAGCCACCGGCCAGGTAGATGCCGCTCTGGATGCCATACAGCAGCGCCATGTCGCCGACCACGCTGCCGAGCAGGCCGCAGAACGCCGACAGCGCTTCGTGCGCCAGCGGATCGTTGCCGGCCAGCGCCGCGGTGGTGACCTCGCTGGGTGCGGCATGCACCGGCGCGGCCTCGCGCAGTTCGCACAACACCTTATAGAGATTGAGCAGGCCGGGACCGGACAGCAGGTGTTCCACCGGCACATAGCTGCGCGTGCGCAACAGCCGCTGTGCGATCGCCATCTCCAGTTCGCTGCCGATCGGCAGGGCCGCGTGTCCGGCTTCGGTGGCCAGCACGACGGCGCCGCCATTGGTCGGAATCCACACCGCCGCGCCCAGCCCGGTGCCCGGGCCGATCACCAGCGCCGGTCCGCGCTGCGCCTTGCGCGGGCCGGTCAGATGCAACACTTCGCTGGCATCCATCGACGAGGCCGCATAGGCCACCGCCTCGAAATCGTTGACCAGGTGCAGCGCCTGCATGCCCAACCGCTCGCGGATCTCCGGCGGCGACAGGCTCCACGGCAGATTGGTGGTGATCACCCTGCCGTCTTCCAGCGCATAGCCGGCGCTGGCGATCACGCCACGGGTCGGCGCCGGACCCGGCACGCCGGACAGGAACTCGCCGATGATCTCGGTCAGGCCGGGATAGTCGGCACAGCGGTACTTGCGATAGTCCAGCACCTTGACCGTCTGCACGCTGTCGGCGGCGTCGCCGCGCGACATCAGGCCGATACGTACATGGGTACCGCCGACGTCGGCGGCAATGAAAGGCTCGGCGCGCGACGCGGCCGTCCCCACTGATGAACTGCTTGCGGACACGTATTCTCCCGTTGCACCCCTCAGGGCGCACGCCGACTGGCCTGTTGATCGATCGAGTGTCGGACCACGCTGACAACGTTGTCAAGATGAATTCGTCAAGTCTCGTCCTTCTTTCATTCGCTCCACCATAAGTGATCGTAGCGTCGTCGTCCCTGTTCGAATGGATCCCGCCCATGCCCCACAGCGCTGTCCACCAGTAAACAGCCGTCGCAAAAAGTTCGCCGCAATGCACAAAAGTGCCGGGAACGCCTGTTGCCGGCCGGGATTGGTGGCCCCTTTGCAGATGTGACAACAAATCCAATCTTTGATTCTGCCCACCGCACAATTTCCTTCGTAGACAAATACATACGTCCAGCAGCTGTGACCGCCCGCAAGACATCGCGGCGCACTTTGGCCGCAATTGCATCGACAGTTGTCAAAATTATGTGAAGCATGTGTTGACAACGCTGTCAGGGCCATTACAGACTCGGATCACACAAATTTTTACAGCTTCGAGACATGGCACGTTCGGACCTCGGACCAGGCAGCGACTGCAGGTCCGGCGTCACGGCAGCGCGTACCGAAGCCGTCCTACGGCGCGCGCCCGCAATGGAAGGCGGACCGCTTGCCACTGCCGCCAGGACTCCTGGCGAGCACGCAACATCAGGACATGCACTGCTTGCTGTATTTGGTTTTGCCACAGGAAACAAGGAAGGACCGGCGCCTCGGTGCCGCCGGCCGGCTACTTCCGCGTCAACGACCGGACGACGCGCACCGAACGCGATCCGCGCAGCCACCGCAAGGTGTCGCGCAATCAACAGGCCGGGCAGCGGCCAGCACGCCGGAACATCGGTTGGCACCTCATGCCCATGTACTAACCCAGAGGTTTAGCCAATGAATAGCCGCACCACCACGTTAGCCATCAGCATCATGGCCGCGCTGTACCTGTCCGGTAATGCTATGGCGCAGGAAGCGACCGCTTCCAGCGCAGAATCGAAGAACGTCCAGGAACTGGACACCATCACCGTCACCGGCTACCGCGCCTCGCTGGAGAAGAGCCAGGCGGTCAAGCGCTCGGCCAACTCCATCGTCGACGCGATCAGCGCCGAGGACATCGGCAAGTTCCCCGACACCAACGCCGCCGAGTCGCTGGCGCACCTGCCGGGCATCAGCGTGGACCGCCAGTTCGGCGAAGGCGAGAAGGTCAGCATCAACGGCACCGATCCGGCGCTGAACCGCGTGCTGCTCAACGGCCAGACCATCGCTTCGGGCGACTGGGGCGGCAACCCGTCCGACACCAGCGGCCGTACCTTCAACTACACCCTGCTGTCGCCGGAAATCATCGGCCTGATGGAGGTCTACAAGACTCCGGAAGCGCGCATCGACGAAGGCTCGATCGGCGGCACCGTGATCGTGCACACCCGCAAGCCGCTGGACCTGCCGAAGAACACCATCCGCGGCTCGGTCGGCTACAACTACAACGACCGCTCGGAAGAAGGCAACCCGCGCGGTTCGGCGCTGTGGAGCTGGAAGAACGACGACGAGACCTTCGGTGCGTTGATCTCCGCCACGCACGACAAGCAGGACATCTCGCGCGCCGGTATCGAGTTCTTCGGCTATACCACCGGCGCCAATATCCCCGCCACCGCCAATGTCACGGGCGACGGTGGTAACGTTGCTACTGCCAAGGTTCCGGCCGGCATCAACAGCGCCTACTTCCAGCAGACCCGCGAGCGCAACGGCCTGCAGGGCGCGCTGCAGTGGAAGCCGAACGAGCAGAACGAGTTCAACCTGACCGGCATCTACATCAAGGGCAAGTACAACAACTTCAGCGAATCGCGCTACGTTTGTCCGGCCTGTAACGACGATCTGAAGAAGGTCACCAGCGCCAATGTCGAGAACGGCTACATCACCTCCGGCACCGTTACCGACGGCGCCGCCGGCCAGCCCTATGCCCAGCTCGACACCAACTACCGCGAAAGCACCGTCACCACCAAGAGCGTGAACCTGCGCCACGACTGGTATGGCGACAACTGGGTGTTCACCACCCAGGCCGGCACCACCAAGGCCACCGGCGGCAAGAACCCCGAGTACCTGATGAAGTTCCTGCTGCAGGACGGCGGCTACAACTTCAACTACGACGGCAGCCACACCGGCGTCACCTACGACAACAACAGCGCGTCCAACTGGGGCCTGGCGTCCGGCCAGCAGGCCGGCGGCGTCGAGTACACCACCACCGAGGACAAGGAGAAGTACTTCCAGTTCGATGCGGCCCGCGATCTGCAATGGGGCCCGTTCAACAAGGTGCTGGTGGGCTACAAGTACATCAACCACGACAACGGCCAGAACTCGCGCGGCAATGCGATCTTCGCCAACCAGGACGTGTTGCTGACCGACTTCAGCCCGGGCACCACGCCGAGCGGCCTGTATGACGGCCTGGGCGCCAGCGGCGACCTGGTCAACTGGCCGACCGCCAACCTCAACTCGGTCCTCAAGTACCTGAAGTCGCTGCCGCAGGCGGCGCTGACGCCCAAGTACGGCCAGATCTACGACGTCAAGGAAATCACCAGCGACCTGTACGCGCAGATGAACTTCGAAGCCGGCAAGTTCCGCGGCAACATCGGCCTGCGTTACGCCGATACCAAGGACAAGTCGCAGTACTACCAGACCAACGATGGCGGCACGACCTACACCTTCGAGCAGGTCAGCAACGAGTACAAGAAGCCGCTGCCCAGCTTCAACATCGCCTATGACCTGGACGACACCAAGGTGCTGCGCTTCTCTGCGGCCAAGGTGATGGCACGCCCGCGCTACAGCGACCTGGCCGGTTCGTTCTCGCTCAACAGCACCAGCGGCGACCTGACCGCCAGCGGCGGTAATCCGGACCTGAAGCCGTACCAGTCGACCAATTACGACCTGGCCGCCGAATGGTACTTCGCCCCGTCCAGCATGCTGTCGGCCGAAGTGTTCTACCGCGACATCAGCTCCTACATCGTCAGCACCACCACCACCGAGATCCTCAGCGACCCGACCAACGGCATCGTCAACCAGCCGTACAGCGTGACCCGTCCGGTCAACGCCACCGGTGCCAAGGTCAAGGGCGCGTCGCTGAACTACCAGCAGGCGTTCGGCTACGGCTTCGGTCTGCAGGCGAACTACACCTACGCCGAGTCCAGCTCCGAGGACGGCCTGAACCTGCCGTACCTGTCGCGCAACACCTACAACGTGATCCCGTATTGGGAAAACGGTCCGTGGATGGTGCGGGTCAACTACAGCTACCGCTCCAAGTACTTCACCCAGATCGGCCGCCTGGACTCGAACGTGTTCACCGACGAGTACAAGCAGCTGGACCTGACCGCTTCGTACGAGATCAACGACTGGATGAGCGTCAGCGTCAGCGCCACCAACCTGCTCGACTCCACGTACTACTGGTACAACGAGGTCAAGTACGCGCCGATCGGCATGTACAAGAACGGCCGCGGCTACCAGGCGCAGCTGAACTTCAAGTTCTGATGTAGGACTGGCGCGCCACCGACCCTCCACGGTGGCGCGCCCTTTTTTTGCCCGGCGGCTGGTTGCGCCGGCATCGCGTTTTCTCAAGAGGAGTGCAGTTCCATGACGTCCGAGACCCGCCTGCGCGCGGACCGATCCCGCCACGCCGGAGCTGTACGCAAGACTCTGGCAAGCAGCTTTTCCCTCATTCTCGCGTTGGCGGCCATGCCCGCCTGCGCCGCGGATGCGCCGTCGCCGACCGCGCCCACCGCCACCACCCTCAGCCCCGAACAGATCGACCAGCAGTGGCTGCAGGCCACCGCCAAGTACGCGCCCGAACGTGCGCGGCTGGTGCGCGAAGCCGAGGCCGGCGCGCGCAAGGGGCCGTTCCGCCCGGACTGGACCTCGCTGAAGAGCTACCGTTCGCCCGGCTGGTACGACAACGCCAAATTCGGCATCTTCATCCACTGGGGCGTGTTCTCGGTGCCGGCCTTCGGCAACGAGTGGTACTCGCGCAACATGTACCAACCCGATACCAGGGAGAGCCAGGACTACGCGCACCACCGCGAAAAATACGGTCCGCAGTCCAGCTTCGGCTACAAGGACCTGATCCCGCTGTTCACTGCGCCCAAGTTCGACCCGCAGGGCTGGGCCAAGCTGTTCCGCGATGCCGGCGCGCGCTATGTGGTGCCGGTGGCCGAACACCACGACGGCTTCGCGATGTACGACTCGCAGCTGTCGGACTGGACCGCGACCAAGATGGGTCCCAAGCGCGACGTGATCGGCGAGCTGTCCAAGGCGATCCGCGCGCAAGGCATGCACTTCGGCCTGTCCTCGCACCGCGCCGAGCACAACTGGTTCTTCGACGGCGGCCGCACCTTCGACTCGGACGTCAACGATCCGCGCTACGCCGGCCTGTACGGCCCGGCGCAACTCCGCCTGCGCGGCAAGGACGACGCCGACGTCGCCAACGACTGGACGCCGGTGTCGCAGGCGTGGCTGGACGACTGGCTGGCGCGCACCACCGAGCTGATCGACCGCTACGACCCGGAGCTGATCTACTTCGACTGGTGGATCGCGCACCCGACGTTCCGTAGCACCCTGCCGACCATGCTGTCGTACTACTACAACCACGGCGCCGCGCGCGGCGACGGGGTGGTGGTGAACTACAAGCTCGGCGCGTTCGCGGAAGGCGCCGGTACGCTGGACATCGAGCGCGGCCAGCTCACCGGCATCCATTCGACGCATTGGCAGACCGACACCTCGGTCAGCAACGCGTCGTGGGGCTATGTGGAGAACGACACCTACAAGACCCCGACCTTCATCGTGCACATGCTGGTGGACGTGGTCAGCAAGAACGGCAACCTGATGCTCAACATCGGCCCGCGCGCCGACGGCTCGATCCCCGACACCGAGCGCGACATCCTGCTGTCGATCGGCAAGTGGCTGAAGACCAACGGCGAGGCGATCTACGACAGCCAGCCGTGGCGCACCTACGGCGAAGGCCCGACCGAAGTGGTCGGCGGCACCTTCCAGGACACCAAGACCAAGCCCTATACCGCCGAGGATTTCCGCTTCACCACCGGCCACGGCGCGCTGTACGCGATCGAGCTGGGCTGGCCGGCCGGCGGCAAGGCGGTGATCCGTTCGCTGACGCCCGCCGACGGCGTGCGCGGCGTGACCCTGCTCGCCACCGGCAAGAAGGTGCCGTTCGAACAGCGCGCCGACGGCCTGCACCTGACCCTGCCGGCCAAGCCCGTCGGCGAACACGCCTACGTGTTCCGCATCGACCTGTCCTCCCCCACTTCCACCCGCTGACGGATATTCCCCCGATGATGAAGCGATTCGCCGGGCTGCTGCTCGCCCTGTCCATGGTCTGCGCTCCGGCCATGGCCAAGAACCCGACCGCGCTGTTCTATTTGATGGGCACGCAGAAGTCGACCAACTCGTTCCTGGCCAACGTCGACAAGATCGACGTGGTGGTGCCGACCTGGTACGGCGTGGACCAGAACGGCCTGGTCAACGGCACCCCCAATGCGTACATCTACGACATCGCCAAGCGCAAGCAGCTGCGGGTGATGCCAATCCTGTCGATGACCACCGGCCGCGACGGCTTCCACAAGCTGATGCACGACGAGGATGCGAAGAAGCGCATGATCGCCGCGCTGCTGATCCACGGCAAAAAGCACGGCTACTACGGCTTCCAGTTCGATTTCGAGAACATCGCCTGGACCGACCGCGACGCCTACACGCTGATGGTCAAGCAGACCGCCGACGCGTTGCACAAGGCCGGCCTGAAGATGTCGGTGGCGGTGGTGCCGAACGCGCCGGGCTATGCCGAAGGCGGGCAGTTCTCCAAGTGGATGTGGGAATACTGGCGCGGCGCCTATGACCTCAAGGCGCTCGGCCAGGCGGTGGACCTGGTCAGCCTGATGACCTACGACCAGCACACCCGCTGGACCACGCCCGGCCCGGTCGACGGCATGGTGTGGATGAAGAAGCACCTGGACTACGCGCTGACCCAGGTGCCGAAGGACAAGCTGTCGCTGGGCATCGCCACCTACGGCTACCGCTGGTACACCGGCAACCCGGTCAAGGCCGACGGCACCGAAGCGTCCAACATCTCCGCCGACTACATCGACGCCGACGAATCCTTCCCGCTGGCGATCGAGCAGAACGCCACCGTGCAATGGGATGCGCAGGAGCAGGAGTCGTGGTTCTACTTCTACCGCGACGACATGCGCGAGTGGGTGTTCCGCCCGGACGCGCGCAGCTTCCGCGCACGTTACGACCTGGTCAAGGAATACGGCCTGGAAGGCTTCAGCTGCTGGGTGCTGGGCGCCGAGGATCCGAAGGTGTGGGACGAGCTGCCGACCGCGTCGCGCTGATCCACTACGATAGGGGTCCGGAAAGCACGAGACAGACAGCATGATTGCAGTGGGTAAACGCCCCCGTACGCCGCACCGCCCGACGACCGCCCCCGCGCGCGTCACGGCGGCTTCCCGCACCACGTGGCTGGGCTTTGCCCTGTTCGCCCTCACTGCCGTGCTGAGCGGCTGCAACCGCGACGCCCCCGCCGCCGCGGACACGGCCAAGCCGGCGCCCGCGCCGGCACCGGCACCGGCGGCACCGAAGCCGGAGAACAGCGCGCCGTTGCCGCTGATTCCGGCACCGGCGCAGGTCAAGCGCGGCAGCGCCACGCTGACCATCGGCACCGGCAGCACGCTGTCGGTGCCCACCGACGACGAGCCGGCCATGCGCGTGGCCCGGCAACTGGCCACGCTGCTGGAAAAGACCCGCGGCCTGTCGCTGGAGGTGCGCGCCGAGACCATCCCGGCCAACGGCGCCATCCGCCTGCAGATGAACCCCAATGCCCCGGTGGAAGCGCCGGAAGGCTACGGGCTGGATGTGGACGGCAGCACCATGCTGATCCAGGCGCGCGACGAGCGCGGCCTGTTCTACGGCGCGATGAGCGCCTGGCAGTTGCTCACCCCCGACGCGGGCAAGGGCGAAGTGGACGTGCCCGAGGTCAAGATCCGCGACTGGCCGCGCTTCGGCTGGCGCGGCCTGCTGCTCGACGTGGCCCGCCACTTCCACGGCCCGGACACGGTCAAGCACGTCATCGACGCGATGGCCGAGCACAAGCTCAACGTGCTGCACCTGCACCTGACCGACGACCAAGGCTGGCGCATCGAGATCAAGCGCTATCCCAAGCTCACCGAGATCGGCGCCTGGCGCACCCCGCCCGGTGCCGGCACGCAGGGCGTGCCCGACCGCTACGGCGGTTTCTACACCCAGGACCAGATCCGCGATCTGGTCGCCTACGCCGCCGAGCGGCATATCACCATCGTGCCGGAGCTGGACATGCCCGGGCACGCGCAGGCGGCGGTCGCGGCGTACCCGGAGCTGGTCGGCGTCACCAAGCAGCGGCCGAAGGTGTCGGTGGACTGGGGCGTCAATCCCTACCTGTTCGACACCGACGAAAAGAGCATGGCCTTCATCCAGGGCGTGCTCGACGAAGTGCTGCAGCTGTTCCCCTCGCAGTACATCCACATCGGTGGCGACGAAGCGGTCAAGGACCAGTGGGAGCGTTCGCCGGCGGTGCGCGCGCAGATGCGCAAGCTGGGGATCAAGGACGCGCACGCGATGCAGGGCTGGTTCAACCAGCAGCTGTCCGATTACCTGACCAAACACGACCGGCGCCTGATCGGCTGGGACGAGATCCTGGAAGGCGGCCTGCCCGCCAGCGCGTCGGTGATGTCCTGGCGCGGCGTCGACGGCGCCGTGGCCGCGGCCAGGCAGGGCCACGACGTGGTGCTGGTGCCGGCCGGCTGGCTGTACCTGGACAACCTGCAGAGCGCGCGCAACGACGAGCCCAACGGCCGGCTGGCGGTGCTGCCGCTGCAGAAGGTCTACGAGTTCGACCCGGTCCCGGCCGCGCTCAACGCCGAGGAAGCCAAGCACGTGCTCGGCGCGCAGGCCGCGCTGTGGGCCGAATATATTCCCTCCGCCTGGCATATCGACCATGCGCTGTTCCCGCGTCTGGGCGCGCTGGCCGAGGCGGCGTGGTCGCCGATGTCCGTGCGCGGCTGGGACGGCTTCGTGCAGCGCCTGCCGGCGCAGCTCAACCGCTACCGCGCGCTCGGCATCGACTACGGCGACGGCGCGTTCGCGCCGGACGTCGTCATCCAGGGCGGCGACAACGCCGCGCTGGACAGCGGCAAGGCCACGATCGTGCTCGGCAACCAGGCCAAGTTCGGCAGCTTCCGCTACACCACCGACGGCAGCGAACCCAAGGCCGATTCGCCGCGCTACGCCAAGCCGTTCGAGGTGACCCTGCCGGTCACCGTGCGCGCCGCCACCTTCGCCGACGACGGCAGCGTGCTGGCCGCACCGCGCACCCGCATCCTCGACCGCCCCGGCCTGCTCAGCCGCGACACCCAGGGCCTGGGCTCGTGCGGCGACGGCGGCCTGGGTCTGCGCGTGCCGCTGCTGCCGGACATGCCGGGCAAGGACACGCCGGTGTTCAACATCGACCTGTTCGGCAGTTGCTGGCGCTACGCCGACGCGCGCCTGGACGGCATCGCCAGCATCCGTATCGATGCGGCGCGGCTGGCGCGCAACTTCGGACTGGCGCACGAGCAGGTCAAGGTCAAGCAGTACCCGGCCAAGACCGCGCACGGCGAACTGGAAGTGCGCCTGGGCGACTGCAAGGGCAAGCTGCTGGCGCGGATCCCGCTGCCGGGCGGCAAGGTCCTGGGCGAGCAGTTCTCGCTGGAAGCGCCGCTGCCCAAGCAAACCGGAACGCACGACCTGTGCCTGCGTTCCACCGCCCGCATCAACGGCCCGTACTACGCCATCGGCGCCGTCCACCTGATCGAAACCACCGCGCAGGCGCCCCCCGCCGCCGCGCGTTGACCCTGGAGACCCACGCATGACCCAGTCGCACCGCCGCTTCCGTTCCGCGCCGCACGCGCGTCTTCCCGCCCGGCTTGGGCTGCTGCTGGCGCTGGGCCTGCCCGCGCTGGGCCAGGCCGCGGTGCCGACGACGCTGCCGCTGCAGCAGGGCTGGCAGGTGCGGCTGGCGCCGGGCGAAACGCACGCCAAGGAGTTTCCCAAAGCAGCGCAGTGGCTGCCGGCGCAGGTGCCTGGCACGGTGCAGACCGACCTGATCGCGGCCGGGGTGGTGCCCGATCCGTTCTATCGCGACAACGAGGCCAAGATCCAGTGGGCCGGGCTGAGCGACTGGCAGTACCAGACCCGCTTCAAGGCCGACGCCGCGCTGCTCGCGCGCGAGCACGTGGAATTGGTGTTCGACGGCCTGGACACCTTCGCCGAGGTGTATCTCAACGGCAAGAAATTGCTCGCCGCCGACAACATGTTCCGGCAGTGGCGGGTGAACGCCAAGCCGCTGCTCAAGCGCGGCGACAACGTGCTGGAAGTGCGGCTGTATTCGCCGATCAAGAAGATCCAGCCGTGGCTGGCCAAGCAGCCGTACGCGCTGCCCGGCGCCTACGACTCGGCGTTCGGCGACGAGCCCGTCGCGCGGCACAGCTCCACCTATGTGCGCAAGGCGCCCTACACCTTCGGCTGGGACTGGGGTCCGCGCATCGTCACCGCCGGCATCTGGCAGGACGTGCGCGTGGAAGCCTGGGACGCGCTGCGCGTGGACGGCCTGCACATCGCCCAGCAACGCGTCGATGCGGACGCCGCGCAACTGCTCGCGCAGCTGGAAGTGGAGGCAGGACGCAGCGGCGAAGTGCAACTTGAGCTGGACGTGCTCGGCCCCGACGGCCAGCGCGTGGCGCAGCTGAGCCAGAAGGCGGTGCTCGATCCGGGCAGCAACACGCTGACCGTGCCGGTGCGCATCGCCAAGCCGCAGCGCTGGTTCCCGGCCGGCTACGGCAAGCAGGACCTGTACACGTTCAAGGCGCGCATCCGCGACGCCGCCGGCGACAGCTACGCCACCGAGCGCGTCAGCGGCCTGCGCAGCGTCGAACTGCGCCGCGACAAGGACAAGTGGGGTAAGGGCTTCGCGATCGTGGTCAACGGCATCCCGGTGTTCGCCAAGGGCGCCAACCTGATCCCGTTCGACAGCTTCCCCAGCCGGGTCGATGCGGCGCGCATGCGCGGCATCCTGCAATCGGCGCGCGACGCCAACATGAACATGCTGCGCATGTGGGGCGGCGGCCACTACCAGCCGGACAGCTTCTACGAGGACGCCGACCGCCTGGGCATCATGATCTGGCAGGACTTCATGTTCGGCGGTGCGATCCCGCCCTACGACGTGGCGTTCCGCGAGAACACCCGCGCCGAGGCCGAAGCGCAGGTCAAGCGCCTGGGCGACCACCCCAGCATCGTCATCTGGTGCGGCAACAACGAAGTGCAGACCGGCTGGGAAAACTGGGGCGACCGTGTCAAGTTCAAGCAGTCGATCGATCCGGAAGAACGCAGCCGCATCGAACGCGGCATGACCACCCTGTTCGGCACCGTGCTGCGCGAGGCGGTGAGCAAGTACGACAGCGACACGCCGTACTGGGCGACCTCGCCCGGCACCGATTTCGACGGCGCCGCCGACCAGCCCGACGACGGCGACATGCACTACTGGAAGGTGTGGGGCGGCCCGGCGCTGCCGGTCACCGAATACCTCAACGTGACCCCGCGCTTCATGTCCGAGTACGGCCTGCAGTCGTTCCCGGAGATGCGCACGATCCGCGCCTTCGCCGAACCCGGCGACCTGCAGCCGGAATCGCCGGTGATGCGCGCGCACCAGAAGTTCGACAAGGGCAACGGCAACCAGCGCCTGCTGCTGTACATCCGCCGCGAATTCGGCGAGCCCAAGGACTTCGAGAGCTTCGTCTACCTGAGCCAGCTGATGCAGGCCGAGGGCATCGCCCTGGCCGCCGAGCACCTGCGCGCGGCGCGGCCGCAGTCGATGGGCTCGCTGTACTGGCAGCTCAACGACGTGTGGCCGGGCGCGTCGTGGTCGAGCCTGGACTACTTCGGCCGCTGGAAGGCGCTGCACTACCACGCCAAGCGCTTCTACGCGCCGGAGCTGATCGCCGCGCTGCGCAACGACAAGGGCCAGACCGAGGTGACGCTGGTGTCCGACCGCACCGTGCCGCTGGCCGCGCGCTGGCGTATGCGGCTGATGGACGTGTCCGGCAAGGTGCTGAGCAAGAGCGAGAAGCCGGTGACCCTGGCGCCGCTGTCCAGCGTGCGCGTGGGCAGCTTCAGCGATGCGCAGCTGTTGCGCCGCGCCGATCCGATGCGCAGCTTCGCGGTGTTCGAGCTGCTCGACGGCGCGCGCGTGCTGTCGCGCAACCTGGTGTTCTTCGACGCGGCCAAGAACCTGCACCTGCCCAGCCCCGACATCCGCAGCGAGCTGCGCGCCGACGGCGATGGCTATGCGCTGACCCTCACCAGCAACCATCTGGCACGCGAGGTGTGGCTGGCGTTCGGCGAACTGGATGCCACACTGTCCGACAACGCCTTCGACCTGCTGCCGGGCGAACCTTTGACCGTGCATGTGCGCAGTAACGCGACGCTGGAGCAACTGCGCGCCGCCCTGCAGGTGCGCGATCTGGCCGACACCCTGGCCGGATCGCCGCCCGAGCCGGCGGAGGCGAAGTGATGCCGCTGCCAATCGTCGACGCGAACGCAATGTTGTGGGAGGGACTTCAGTCCCGACGCTTTTCCGGTAACGCCACGTCGGGACTGAAGTCCCTCCCACATGCCACCCTGCCGCTGGCGCTGTGCCTGAGCGGCCTACTGTGCGCCCCGCTCGCCCATGCCGACGACGCCGAGGACCGCGCCGCCGCGCTGGTGGCGAAGATGACCCGCGAGGAAAAGGTCGCGCAGGCGATGAACGCGGCGCCGGCGATTCCGCGCCTGGGCGTGCCGGCCTACGAATGGTGGAGCGAAGGCCTGCACGGCATCGCCCGCAACGGCTACGCCACCGTGTTCCCGCAGGCGATCGGCCTGGCCGCCACCTGGAACACCGCCCTGCTCGAGCAGGTCGGCACGGTGACCTCGACCGAAGCGCGCGCCAAGTTCAATCTCGCCGGCGGCCCCGGCAAGGACCACCCGCGCTACGCCGGGCTGACCATCTGGTCGCCGAACATCAACATCTTCCGCGACCCGCGCTGGGGCCGCGGCATGGAGACCTACGGCGAGGATCCCTACCTCACCGGGCAACTGGCGGTGGGCTTCATCCGCGGCCTGCAGGGCGACGACCCCACGCATCCGCGCACCATCGCCACGCCCAAGCACCTGGCCGTGCACAGCGGTCCGGAACCCGGCCGCCACGGCTTCGACGTGGACGTGTCGCCGCGCGATGTGGAAGCGACCTACACCCCCGCGTTCCGCGCCGCCATCGTCGACGGCCGTGCCGGTTCGGTGATGTGCGCCTACAACTCCTTGCACGGCACCCCGGCCTGCGCCGCCGACTGGCTGCTCAACGGCCGCCTGCGCGCCGACTGGGGCTTCAAGGGCTTCGTCGTCTCCGACTGCGATGCGGTCGACGACATGACCCAGTTCCACTATTTCCGCGCCGACAACGCCGGCTCCTCCGCCGCCGCGCTCAAGGCCGGCCACGACCTCAACTGCGGCCACGCCTATGCCGACCTGGGCAAGGCGATCGAACGCGGCGATGCCGACGAAGCCCTGCTCGACCGGTCGCTGGTGCGGCTGTTCGCGGCGCGCTACCGGCTCGGCGAACTGCAGCCGCAGCGCAAGGACCCGTACGCGCGGCTGGGTGCCAAGGACGTGGACAGCGCCGCGCATCGCGCGCTGGCGCTGCAGGCCGCGCAGCAATCGCTGGTGCTGTTGCAGAACCGCAACGGCACGCTGCCGCTGAAGCAAGGCCTGCGCCTGGCGGTGCTCGGCCCCAACGCCGATGCGCTGGCCGCGCTGGAAGCCAACTACCAGGGCACCTCGGCCGCGCCGGTGACGCCGCTGCTGGGCCTGCGCGAGCGCTTCGGCGCCGCCAACGTCAGCTACGCGCAAGGCGCCCCGCTCGCCGCCGGCGTACCCGGCATGATCCCCGAGACCGCCCTGCGCAGCGACGGCAAACCCGGCCTGCGTGGCGAGTATTTCGCCAACGTCGATCTGGCCGGCACGCCGCGCACGCAGCGCCAGGACCGCGTGGTCAGCTTCAACTGGGACCACGTGGCGCCGACCAAGGGCGTGGACAAGGATCGCTACTCGGTGCGCTGGAGCGGCGAGCTGTTGCCGCCCGGGCCGGGCGACTACACCCTGGCGGTGCGCGTGGCGCGCTGCTTCGACTGCGCCGGCCACGATCCGGTGCGGCTGTACATCGACGACAAGCTGGTCGTCGCCGGCAACGCCGAAGACAAGCACCTGCCGGCCGGCATGCACAACGCCGACGGCCGCAACGTCGAGACCGTGCTGCACTTCGACGACACGCGTCCGCGCCGCATCCGCCTGGAACTGGAGCACCGCGGCCAGGACCAGGGCCTGCGCCTGGAATGGCTGGCGCCGGCCGCGCCGCAACTGGCCGAGGCCGAACGCGCGGTCGCGCAGGCCGATGCCGTGGTCGCCTTCGTCGGCCTGTCGCCGGACGTGGAAGGCGAGGAACTGCGCATCGACGTGCCCGGCTTCGACGGCGGCGACCGCAACGACCTGGCCCTGCCCGCCGCGCAGCAGGCGCTGCTGGAGCGCGCCAAGGCCAGCGGCAAGCCACTGGTGGTGGTGCTGATGAGCGGCAGCGCGGTGGCGCTGAACTGGGCCAAGCAGCATGCCGATGCGATCGTCGCGGCGTGGTATCCCGGCCAGTCCGGCGGCACTGCGATCGCGCAGGCGCTGGCCGGCGACGTCAATCCGGGCGGCCGCCTGCCGGTGACCTTCTACCGCTCCACCAAGGACTTGCCGGCCTACGTCAGCTACGACATGAAGGGCCGCACCTACCGCTACTTCAAGGGCGAGCCGCTGTTCGCGTTCGGCAGCGGGCTGAGCTACACCAGCTTCGCCTACGCCGCGCCGCAATTGTCGACCACGATGTTGCAGGCAGGCACGAACCTGCAGGTGCGCACGCAGGTCCGCAACAGCGGCACGCGCGCCGGCGACGAAGTGGTGCAGGTGTACCTGGAATATCCGCAACGCGCGCAGTCGCCGCTGCGCAGCCTGGTCGGCTTCCAGCGGGTGACGCTGCAGCCGGGCGAAACGCGCGAGGTCAGTTTCGACCTGGAACCGCGGCAACTGAGCGATGTCGATCGCGCCGGCCAGCGCGCGGTGCAGCCCGGCGACTACCGCGTGTTCGTCGGCGGCGGGCAGCCCGGCACCGATGCGCCCGGCGGCGAAGCCGCGTTTTCGATCCAGGGCAGCGCGCCCATTCCACGGTGACCAGCGAATGCACCCCGCTTTCTGTAGGAGCGGCTTCAGCCGCGACTGAGTCTCACCGGTAAGACCCGGTCGCGGCTGAAGCCGCTCCTACAGGAAGCAACGCAACACAACGCACAGACCGCCTCGCACGGCCACGCACAACGACAGACCAGGAGCCACCCATGCCTTCCCGCCGCGATGTCCTCCAGCTGCTCGGCAGCGCCGCCGGCGCCGGCCTGCTCGCCAGTGCCGTGCCCGGCTTCGCCGCATCCGGCGCATCGGCGGCAGGCCTGCCCAGCAAACGCCCGGCACCGGCAAAACGGCGCTTCGTCAGCGCCGCGGTGGAAAAGCACCTGCGCACGGTCAAGGCCGGCATCGGCGATCCGCGCCTGGCCTGGCTGTTCGAGAACTGCTACCCGAACACGCTCGACACCACCGTGGAAATCGGCACCCGCAACGGCAAGCCGGACACCTTCGTCATCACCGGCGACATCGAGGCACTGTGGCTGCGCGATTCCTCCGCGCAGGTGCATCCCTACGTGCCGCTGGCCAAGCGCGACCCGGCGCTGCGGCGCATGTTCCATGGCCTGATCCAGCGCCAGGCCGCCTGCATCCAGCTCGACCCCTATGCCAACGCGTTCCTGCCCGACGGCAAGAGCCAGCGCCTGAAGTGGTCGGTGGCCGACATCACCGAGATGAAGCCAGGCGTCGGCGAGCGCAAGTGGGAAGTGGATTCGCTGTGCTACCCGATCCGCCTGGCGCACGAATACTGGCGCGCCAGCGGCGACACCGCACCGTTCGACGACGACTGGCGCGCGGCGATGCACGTGGTGGTCAAGACCTTCCGCGAGCAGCAGCGCCTGCACGACCGCGGGCCCTACAGTTTCCAGCGTCCCTCGCCGCTGGCCACCGAGACTTTGGTGCTGGACGGCTACGGCCAGCCGACCAAGCCCAACGGCATGATCCACTCGATGTTCCGCCCGTCCGACGACGCCTGCCTGTACCCGCTGTTCGTGCCGGCCAACCTGTTCGCGGTGACCTCCCTGCGCCAGCTGGCGACGATGAGCGAGGCGCTGCACCGCGATGCGGCCTTCGCCGGCGAATGCCGCGCCCTGGCCGACGAAGTGGAGACCGCCACGCGCAAGTACGGGCAGATGCGCGATGCCGACGGCCAACCGTTCTGGGCCTACGAAGTGGACGGCTACGGCAACCAGCTGTTCATCGACGACGCCAACGCGCCGGGCCTGCTGAGCCTGGCCTACCTGGGCTGCTGCGACCGCCGCGACCCGCTGTTCCTGCGCACGCGCCAACTGGCGTGGAGCGAGCGCAATCCGTACTTCTACCGCGGCCGCGCCGCAGAAGGCGTGGGCAGCCCGCACAGCGGCATGGGCACCATCTGGCCGATGTCGATCATGCAGTACGCCCTGGCCAGCGACGACGACGCGCAGATCCGCCAATGCCTGAGTTGGCTGAAAAACACCGACGCCGGCAGCGGCTTCATGCACGAAGCCTTCCACAAGGACGACCCCAGCACCTTCACCCGCGACTGGTTCGCCTGGGCCAACACCTTGTTCGGCGAACTGATCATCGACCTGCACCAGCGCAAACCGCACCTGCTACGTAGCTGATCCACTCGCGGCTCCTTGTGGGAGGGACTTCAGTCCCGACGGGCATCACCGAGAAAGCGTCGGGACTAAAGTCCCTCCCACAACAGCCCTCACCGCCCCAGTTCCCAGACCACCACCTCTCCGCTGCACACCCCGAGGACAGCACCATGGCCACACGACGCGGTTTCCTGCAGGGCGCCATCGCCCTGGCCCTGTTCGGCAGCAGCGGCATCGCCCGCCTGGCGCATGCCCGCGCCGGCAGCTACGCGCTGCCCGCCGACGCGCGCGCCAAGGCCGAGCTCACCCGCCACGTCGATGTGTTCATCGGCACCGGCGGCCATGGCCACACCTTCCCCGGCGCCACGCTGCCGTTCGGCATGGTGCAGCTGAGCCCGGACACCTACAACGCGGTGTGGGATGCGTGCTCGGGCTACCACGAGTCCGACGGCTCGATCATGGGCTTCTCGCACACCCACCTGTCCGGCACCGGCGTCGGCGACCTGCTCGACTTCCTGGTCGTGCCCGCCACCGGCGACGTGAAACTGGTCCCCGGCACGCTGGAAGATCCCGACGCCGGCTACCGCTCGCGCTACGACCACGCCGATGAAGCCGCCTCGCCCGGCTACTACCGCGTGCGCCTGGAGGACAGCGGCGTGCACGCCGAGCTGACCGCCACCGCGCGCGCCGGCCTGCACCGCTACCACTTCCCCAAGGGCAAGCCGGCGCATCTGCTGCTGGACCTGTGCCACGGCATGCAGGACAAGCCGGAGATCGCGACCCGGGTCAGCGACGCGCAGCTGCGCATCGTCGATGCGCAGACGCTGACCGGCGGGCGCCGCGTGTACCAGTGGGCGCCGGGCCGCTACATCTATTTCGCCATGCGCCTGTCGCGGCCGTTCGCCAAGGCGCAGCTCTACTCCGAAGACCAACCGCTGGCCGCCGATGCAAGCAAGGCGGATGGCACCCACCTCAAGGTCGCCCTGCACTACCCCGACGCCGCCGACGCACCGCTGCTGGTCAAGGTCGGCATCTCCGCAGTCAGCGCCGAAAACGCCCTGGCCAATCTCGACGCCGAACTGCCCGACTTCGATTTCGCGCGCGTGCACGCCGCCGCGGTGGCCGCGTGGGAGAAGGAACTGGCGCGGATCCGCATCGACAGCGACGACGACGCGCAACGCCGCATCTTCTACACCGGCCTGTACCACAGCCTGCTCGCGCCCACCCTGTTCAGCGACACCGACGGCCGCTACCGCGGCATGGACCTGCAGGTGCACCAGGCGCCTGCCGGCTACCACAACTACAGCACCTACTCGCTGTGGGACACCTACCGCGCCCTGCACCCCTTGCTGACCCTGATGCAGCCCGAGCGCGTGCCCGACCTGGTGCAATGCCTGGTACGCGGCGCCAACGAATGCCCGGACGGCGTCGGCATCTGGCCGCTGCAAGGCGTGGAGACCGGCTGCATGATCGGCTACCACTCCGCCGTGGTGCTGGCCGAAGCGCACGCCAAGGGTTTCACCGGCATCGACTACGCCGCCGCCTGGCCGGCCTACCGCAAGCGCGCGATGGACGACACCACGCACGGCCTGGACGAGTACCGCAAGCGCGGCTACATCCCCAGCGACACCGTGGACGAAGCGGTCAGCCGCACCCTCGAATACGCCTACGACGACTGGGCCGTGGCGCACCTGGCGCAGGCTGCCGGCGCGACCAAGGACGCAAGCGCCCTGCGCGAACGCTCGCGCAACTACCGCAACGTGTTCAACCGCAAGAGCGGCTTCGTGCAGCCGCGGCTGAGCAACGGCGACTGGGCCGCCCCGTTCGATCCGCGCGCGATGGGCCACCTGACCAAGTGGCGCGACTTCACCGAATCCAACGCCTGGCAGGCCACCTTCCTCAACCAGCACGACCTGTATGGCTACATGGAACTGTTCGGCGGCCGCGACGGCTTCGTCGCCAAGCTCGACGAACTGTTCTCCACCAGCTCCGACCTGCCGGCCGACGCCCCGCCGGACATCGACGGCATGGTCGGCCAGTACGCGCACGGCAACGAACCCAGCCACCACGTGGCCTACCTGTTCGCCTACGCTGGGCAACCGTACAAGACCCAGGCGATGGTGCGCCGGCTGCTGCGCGAGCAATACCACGACGCGCGCAACGGCCTCTCCGGCAACGAGGACTGCGGGCAGATGAGCGCCTGGTTCGTGCTCAGCGCCCTGGGCTTCTACGCCGTGGACCCGGTCAGCGCCACCTACGTGCTCGGCAGCCCGCTGTTCAAGCGCGCCGACGTCGACGTCGGCAACGGCCGCACCCTCAGCGTCGTCGCCCACGGCAACAGCGCCACCAACGTCTACATCCAACGCGCCCGCTGGAACGGCAAGCCGTATACGCGCAGCTGGCTGCGCCACGCCGACCTCGCCGCCGGCGGCACCCTGGAACTGGAGATGGGCCCCAAGCCCAACCCCGCCTTCGGCGCCGCCAAGGAAGACCTGCCGCCGTCATTCGTTTGAGAGCCGGGATTTGGGATTCGGGAATGGGGATTGGGTGATTCCCGCGCTCCGTTGATCCCGCGCGCGTGATGCAGGCGAACTGCGTCGCGCGCCGCACTGGCTACCGCCTTGCTCAACCTTTTTGAGAGACCCCCATGCCACGCAAGACCCTCGCTGCCCTTGCCATCGCCTTGGCGTTCGCCCTGCCCGCCACCGCCGTGCAGGCCGCCGACACTGCCACCTGGCCCGCCTTCGCCACCCAGGGCGAACACTTCACCCGCGACGGCAAGCCCTACCAGATCATTTCCGGCGCCATCCACTTCCAGCGCATCCCGCGCGCCTACTGGAAGGACCGCCTGCTCAAAGCGCGCGCCATGGGCCTGAACACCGTGGAGACCTACGTGTTCTGGAACCTGGTCGAACCGCGCCAGGGCCAGTTCGACTTTAGCGGCAACAACGACCTGGCCGCCTTCATCGACGAAGCCGCCGCCCAGGGCCTCAACGTCATCCTGCGCCCCGGCCCCTACGTGTGCGCCGAATGGGAAGCCGGCGGCTATCCCGCCTGGCTGTTCGCCGAACCCGGCATGCGCGTGCGCAGCCAGGACCCGCGCTTCCTCGCCGCCAGCCAGGCCTACCTCGACGCCGTCGCCGCGCAGATCAAGCCCAAACTCAACCACAACGGCGGCCCCATCATCGCCGTGCAGGTGGAGAACGAATACGGCTCCTACGACGACGACCACGTCTACATGCAGGCCAACCGCGCCATGTTCGTCAAGGCCGGCTTCGACAAGGCCCTGCTGTTCACCGCCGACGGCGCCGACGTGCTGGCCAACGGCACCCTGCCCGGCACCCTGGCCGTGGTGAACTTCGGCCCCGGCGATGCCGAGAAAGCGTTCCAGACCCTGGCCAAGTTCCGCCCCGGCCAACCGCAGATGGTGGGCGAATACTGGGCCGGCTGGTTCGACCAGTGGGGCGAGAAACACGCCGCCACCGACGCCGCCAAACAGGCCAGCGAATTCGAATGGATCCTGCGCCAGGGCCATTCCGCCAACCTGTACATGTTCGTCGGCGGCACCAGCTTCGGCTTCATGAACGGCGCCAACTTCCAGAAGAACGCCAGCGACCACTACGCGCCGCAGACCACCAGCTACGACTACGACGCCGTGCTCGACGAAGCCGGCCGCCCCACGCCCAAGTTCACCCTGTTCCGCGACGCCATCACCCGCGTCACCGGCGTGCAGCCGCCCGCCCTGCCCACCCCGATCCGCTTCGCCGACCTCCCGGCCACCCCGCTGCGCGAATCGGCCTCGCTCTGGGACAACCTGCCCGCGCCGGCCGCCACCACCGACACCCCGCAACCGATGGAGCGCTACGGCCAGGCCTACGGCTACATCCTCTACCGCACCACCGTCACCGGCCCGCGCAAGGGCAGCCTGTACCTGGGCGACGTGCGCGACTACGCCCGCGTCTACGTCGATCGCCAGCTCGCCGGCAGCGCCGAACGCCGCCTGCAGCAGGTGGCCGTGGACGTGGACATCCCCGCCGGCACCCACACCGTGGACGTGCTGGTGGAAAACGGCGGCCGCATCAACTACGGCGCCCACCTGGCCGACGGCCGCGCCGGCCTGGTCGACCCCGTGCTGCTCGACGGCAAGCCGCTGACCGGCTGGCAGACCTTCCCGCTGCCGATGGACGACCCGAGCAAGCTCAAAGGCTGGACCACCGCCAAGGTCGACGGCCCCGCCTTCCACCGCGGCACCGTCAAGATCGGCACGCCCACCGACACGTTCCTTGATATGCAGGCTTTCGGCAAAGGCTTCGCCTGGGCTAACGGCCATAACCTCGGCCGGCACTGGAACATCGGGCCGCAGCGGGCGTTGTATTTCCCGGCGCCGATGCAGCGTAAAGGTGGGAACAGCGTGATCGTGTTCGATCTGGATAGCGCGGCGGATGCGAGTGTGCGTGGGGTTAAGGGGCAGGTTTGGAGTGCGCCGGGCGGCTAAGTCCGCCCGCGCCGCGCTATCCGCTGCATTCGGATCGCGCGGCACCGCGGTTGCGCCATTCATTGACGATGGCCGCCGGCTGTTCCGTCAGCGGCCTAACTTGTGCCTGCGTTTTGCCGATGGTAGCGTGGCTTTTGCAGAACGCATTGGGGATAAGAAAGAACATCTTGCTGATATTCGAAATCAAGTGCCGTAGTTGACATGCAACCCAAAAATTAACTCAACCCACCTTTGTGGCGTGGCTTTTCCAAATTAGTTCGCACGATGTGTGGCCGATGAGCGACAAGGACGCAAAACTCCATGGAAATGAAAACATCTCTTAGAGGACGCCTTCGAAACACTGAGCTGCCTTATAGTCATGGGCTTGCCCCTCTCTTTGAAGCGATTGTTAACTCAATTCATGCAATCGATGCCCGTGGGGAAGACTTTACAAGCGGTCGTATATCAGTACTAGTATGTCGCGAGCCCCAGACAGGACTTGGTTTTCCGGATGAGTCCCGCAGAGGGGCACCGCCGCTTGAGCCCATCAAGTCATTCATCATATCTGATAATGGGGAGGGATTCGACGAAACTAATTATACGTCATTCCAGACACTCGACAGCGAGCATAAAGCACGACTCGGTTGCCGGGGAGTCGGCAGGCTGCTGTGGCTAAAAGCGTTTGATTCTGCGATTGTCGAAAGCACATACAAAGATCCAATCGATAATTCGTATAAGCAGCGCAATTTCAAGTTCGGCTTGAACGGCGTTGAAGATTCCCGACTCACAACCACCGAAGCGAATCAGAATCGAACCATCATCACCCTAGAAGGATTCAAGAAGGCCTATAGGGAGAAGTCCCCTAAAAGCGGCCAAACTATTGCAACTGCCTTGATGGAGCATTGCTTGTGGTATTTCGTCAGAGATGGCGGCGCTCCAGATTTAGATGTCGTGGACGCGGATGAAATATTCAACATTAATAAAATGTTCGAAAGCCACATGCACACTTCCGCAAAGACGGCGCAATTTACTGTCTCCAACAATAATTTTGAAATCACACACCTTAAATTGAAGGCGAACTCTCGACAATCCCCTGCATTAGCATGGTGCGCAGCTGGACGGGTAGTTAGAGAGGATTCGATATCAGGGAAACTGCCCGGACTTTTCGGAAAGCTAACCGATGCCGATGGCGAATTCTTATATGCAGGTTATTTAACATCCAAGTATTTGGACGAGAAGGTCCGGCCTGAGCGAACCGAATTCCTTATCCCAGAGAATGGAGGTCAACTTGGCTTTCCTGATTTATCGACAATCAGAGCCGAAGCACTGAAATCCACACAGGAATTCTTGGGAGACACATTGCAGTCAAGCGTAGAGGCGAGCCAAGAACGCGTAGCCACCTTCGTTCGAGAGAAAGCTCCTCGCTACCGCACAGTACTGAAGCATGTCACAGACGAAAAGCTTGCAGTCGACCCGGAAATATCTGATAAAGAGCTTGATTTGATCCTCCACAAGCAACTCGCAGACTTGGAAAGCAATCTCATCTCCGAGGGCCATGAAATACTTAAACTCCATGACGGGGAAAGCACGAAGCGATATAAAGAGCGACTTTCTGAATACCTATCCAAAGTTGACGACGTAAAGAAATCGGATCTGGCCGACTATGTTTTCCACAGAAAAATAGTACTAGACGTACTAAGACGAGCTATCGAAAAACAAGCCGACGACCGTTATGCGCGCGAAGATCTTATTCATGAGTTCATTATGCCAATGCGCAAGGACTCCAATGAAATTCATTTTGATCAAAGCAATCTATGGTTGTTAGACGAAAGACTTGCGTTTCACGATTACCTAGCTTCTGATAAGCCGCTCTCAAGCTTACCCATCACCAACAGCACAGAGAATAAAGAACCAGACATTGTCGCACTAAACGTTTTTGATGAGCCAATCCTCGTTTCCGACAAAGGCGCCTTACCTCTTGGCTCGATAGTGGTTATTGAGCTAAAACGACCGATGCGGAATGATGCGAAAGAGGGCGAAGACAAAGATCCGATCACGCAGGCTTTGGGCTACCTTGATAGGATTCGTAAAGGCCAAGTAACGACGTCCCGAGGGCGACCAATTCCGCGCGCGGAAGAGATCCCCGGTTTCTGCTATATAGTTTGCGACATCACCACAAGCATCGAAGCTCGCTGCCGACTAGCAAATTTAACCGTCACAGCTGATAGGATGGGATTCTTCGGATATAACGACAACTACAAAAGCTACATTGAAGTCATGTCCTACGATCGACTACTGAAAGGCGCAGAGGAGCGTAACCGCGCGTTCTTCAGCAAACTTGGGCTGCCACACAATTGATGGTTAACGCATGGACAAGGGCCATGATGAAGCTGGATGATGCGGACAGCGCTTAACAATTTGTCCAAGCCGAAGTTGCTTCGCGGCGCGTCTCTGGCATCAAAAAATCTCATGGGGTATTTGGCATGAATTGAAACCACGTAATCGACTAAGAACGGGGTCAGAGGAAATATCTAGTTCAACGCATATTTCCTCTACTCCTGCTCCCGGAGAGAGCGATCCTATGGTCGAAACAGATTGAACAAGGAGCAATTTACGTGAAAAACCCAGATCGAATGGTGCTTGTCGTGGCTCGTCATGGCATCGATCTCGTCAAGCTCTCCAGTAGCGAGAGTACAATGAGTATTCCCTGCGGAGCAATTGGTCGAATGATCGCAGCAAAAGTTCTCGATGGGGGAGGTAAGGCAATGGTTCGAGCACGCGATATCAAGATGGCAATCGATACCACCGACGGCGTGAATGCGATTCACGACAACTTCAACCTACTAGACGAGCGCACGCAAGAACCGCTCCTGTATCTTCTTCTAAAGAATCTGTAGTCGTCGCTAGTCATCAAATGTCCGACAAGCCAGAAATCCTAGGAAAAAATGGATAATTTAGAGCTGGAGAGGCGCGCAGAAATAAATATTGAATCTTGCAACGGAATTCAACCGATGCATATGGCTTTCTACCATCACTCAATCTACTACTCTGCCAAACGTTGCTTATCCGCCTTCGATGAATACGAACAGCTACTTAACCATCGAGATATAGAGCCCATCTATCTTGTAAGCGCTATTCAAGAAGCTATAGGCCATGCTGCTGCGCTATCACGTTATTTTTGGCCCACGTCCATGGGAGACAAGAAGAAGCAAGCAAAGCAAATAGAGATGAGAAAGAAGCGAGGAGAAAATTTGAGAAATATTTTCGCTATCACGGACGAATCGCCACTTTACAACCGAGACCTCCGCAACGCCTGGGAACACTTTGACGAGAAACTTGACACATATCTAATTTCAAACATCGCGGGCCACTTCTTTCCTGATCCAATTATTGGCAATCATAGCCTTGCAGATGGACCGACCCAAAAAATATTCAAATTGATTGACCCAGAAAACGAATGCCTAATACTGCTAGGTGAGAAATTTTTCTTCAACCCTATTCGTATTGAGGTGGAACGAATTTTCAGGCAGGGATGAAAAATTTATCAACCGCCGTCAGCCTAACTGGTTGGTCAAGCCGACAACCACAAACTCCGCCGGCGAATACTATCCGCACCTTACACTCCAGCACGACCTACCGCGGGCTCTAGGCCAACGCGTGGTGAGCCACGCGACCCGTTGACCGACACGAAGAGCCTGGGCTAGTTCTGGGCTTTTCCCTTGAACTGTTGGCGCAATCTTTGAATTGTCGGTTCCAGACGAACCGGAACCCAGCACCTGCCTAAGCTTTGCTCTGCCTTTTCTCAGTTGCCACGAAGGCCCCAT
Organism: Xanthomonas sp. DAR 34887; assembly: GCF_041245805.1. NCBI lineage: Bacteria > Pseudomonadati > Pseudomonadota > Gammaproteobacteria > Lysobacterales > Lysobacteraceae > Xanthomonas > Xanthomonas tesorieronis. Next base: position 1,537,617 of record NZ_CP162490.1, on the reverse strand, counting down.
CGGAATGAAGTAGCGCGATGGTGTTCCCCTGCACGTGCTCCGGCCAGACCTGGCCTGGCAAGCCAACGAATTCCAGCGGAAGATCGACCTCTTGATCTGGCTCGATGCTAGCAAACTGATCAAAGCTGCGTGGCTGCCGATCCTCAAACTGGAAGTCCTTGTTCCAGACCATCGCAAACGCCATGGGATACGCCTTCAAGATGTAGATCGCTGAGCTGCCTCCCCCACCCAATATGCCTAATGCAAAGTCTCGGAGAACCGTCCTACCACTGTAGGGATACACCCAATAGTGAAGTCTCACCTGATCCAAAAGACCCGATCGGTCGTCGAATAGGTGCTGGCTGTGGCGCTCGTCGTAGCGATTTAAGCCCACCGAGGACATGTGGCCCAGAACGCCTCTTGCCACAAGCTGTGGCTGGATACGGATGCTCTGGGAGTAAGTCACCCTAGTTCGATCACGCAAGATATCAGTCACTTGGCGACTCATGGACACAAGTGCCCTGTCGTAGCGAGAAAGCACCGAACCATTGCATATCCGGCAGATGCTCTTGAAGCAAACACCATTTGGCATCTTATGGGACCGTGGCTTCTTATCTCCACTGATAGCGTCAGCGATGCTCGACACCCTCAAAGCAATGCCTTGAGCCCAAGCCTTGGGCGGCACGTGATTCTCGGTCAGGTCGGAGTCTTGGCCACATATGTTGCAACGTCCCTTGGACGGGCCAACAGGGAACTTGAAGACCACTGACCAGCCTCATGCTCGCGAAGAACTCCAGAGAGATTATAGCCAAACGATCTTCTTATTTTCCTATCTAGGACCAGAAGAAGAAGTAACAGTGTTAGTTGCATTCAAAGTCTCGTCTTAGCCATACCACTCCAAACCAGTTGACATCCCCCAAGCCCGGTAGCACCATTGCCTCCAAGGAGCGTAGAAACTCCTCACGTAGCGGCACCCACCTCCGTAAAACCGGTGGGTTTTTTGTGCCTGTTCGCAGGCACACTCCGACGCGCTGTCTGCGTCGGGAGGGCGGCGAATACAACACCCTTCGGGGAAATAAGCCCGCCGGCTACGTGCGGTTTCTAACCTCCCGACATCCCGTCGCCGTTCGGCGCGGGTTCCTGTCTGCCAAGGAGGCTGTGCCATGCGTCAACCGTCATCCAGTAGTGCCCCTGCCCGCCCCACGCCTGCCCGCAAACGTGCAACGCGCCAGCCGAAGCCCGGTCCCGCGCCCGAGCCGGCCGGCTTCCTGCGTTACATCGAGCCACCGTGCACGCCGATGATGTCGGTGGAAGACGCCGCGGCCGCCATCGCCGCCGAGCTGGCCCGCCCGCCACGCGCGCCCCGCCGCCCACGCCCGCCGCAGACGTGCACCGTGGGCCGCGGCCTCCGCCAGCGGCAAGCGCATGCCCGCGAAGCGCCTGGGCGGCAGCTGGATGGAGGCACTGGGCTTCACCATCGGCAGCACGCTGCGTGTGCAGGTGCGCGACGGCGAACTGGTGGTGAGCGTGGCCAGCAAGGACTGACTCAGCCATCGCTCACCACGCACCGGAGGATCGCTGAGATGGCGTGCAACCGCTTTGTCTTCAAAAACAGGGGACAGAGTGCGCTTGCCTCCGTCCCCGTCCCTACTAAATCGACAAGCACAGCTTTCCGAAATGCTTGCCCGCCGCCTGGTGCGCAAATGCATCGGCGATGTCTTCCAGCGCGAAGGTCTGGTCGACCACCGGCTTGATGCCGGTTGCGTCGATGGCGCGGATCATGTCGCGCTGGTGGCTGCGGCTGCCAACGATCAATCCCTGCAGGGTCTGGTGGCGTTGCATCAGCGCCACCGTCGGCACCTGGCCGGCAATGCCGGTCAGCACGCCGATCAAGGCGATATGTCCGCCGATGCGGCATGCCTGGATGGATTGCCCCAGGGTGTCGGGTCCACCTACTTCGATCACGTTGTCGACGCCACGGCCGTTTGTATAGTCGAGCACCTTGGCGGCCCAATCGGTATCACGCCGGTAGTTGATCGTGAAATCGGCGCCCAGTGCCTGCGCACGCGCCAGTTTCACGTCGAAGGATGAGGTTGCGATCACGGTGGCGCCCATCTGCTTGGCGAACTGCAACGCGAAGATCGACACGCCGCCGGTGCCGAGCACCAGGACGGTTTCGCCGGCCTTCAGGCGCGCGTCCACTACCAGCGCCCGCCACGCGGTGAGCCCTGCCGTCGTCAGCGTCGCCGCTTCGGCGTGGCTGTAGCCGCGCGGCGCATGCGTGAACCACTGCGCCGGGCGAACGACGTATTCGCGCGCATAGCCGTCGACACCGTCGCCAGGCACGGTCGCGAAATCGGCGATGGTCGGCCCGCCATCCAGCCAGGTCGGGAAGAACGTCGAGACGACGGCATCGCCCACGGCGAACTCGTCCACACCTTCACCAATCGCCTCCACCACGCCGGCGCCGTCGGACATCGGGATGCGGCCGTCGGCGCTTGGCATGCGGCCGGTCACCACGCCCAGATCGTGGAAGTTGAGCGAGCTTGCATGCACGCGCACGCGGATTTCGCCGGCGCCCGGTTGGCCGGGATCCGGAAGATCGACGAGGCGGAGGTTGTCCAGGCCGGCGGGCTTGCGCAGGGTGATGGCTTTCATGAGTACGGCATCCTTGGTGGAAGGTGGGGAGCGCAGCGCTGCACCATTTGCAGCGCTGCCGCGTTGCAGGCATTGTCAGCACGTACCTCCTGCATCGCAAGAACGTACAATTTCCACTGGTACTATCAATTTTGTGGGTACGACACCATGCGTCTGAAACGTCAGGACGGCAAGAGCGGCTGCGCGGTTGAAGTCACGCTGTCTGTGATCGGCGGCGTCTGGAAGCCCGTGATCCTGTTCCACCTGCTCTCCGGAAAGAGGCGCTTCATGGAACTGACGCGCCTGATTCCGAATGCCACGCAGCGCATGCTGACGTTGCAATTGCGCGAGCTCGAAGAGGACGGTGTCATCGTGCGGCACGTCTATCCGCAGGTGCCGCCAAAGGTCGAATATGCGCTGACGCCGCTGGGCGAATCCCTCGCGCCGGTGCTGATCAGCCTGCGCGAATGGGGGGAGTCGTATCGCAACGGCGGGATGTCACGTGCTCCGGGCGAAGCGCCGGAATGCGAGCGTGGCGAGGCTATGGCGACGTGACGTAACTCCAGGAGCAAAAGGGGACGTGCACAGCCGCCCACGTGCGCGGCATACAGCCGGACGTCGCAGTGGGAAAAACAGGAACAGAAACGAGATTTTGATATGGGTCTTTCTAAAAATCTGACCACATGCCCCAAGTGCTTGAGCAGTTCTCACGTCTGTGAGAAGACACTTCTCATTGGGTCCGCAAGTCCGAGAAAGATCTTTAAGGGCGAAGAGCGAGCGGGTTACCAGCGCAAAGATCAACTTGCTGTTGACGAATGCAAGACAGAGTGGCTACAGACACCACCATTGGAACAATTCGTCAATGGCTACTACTGTGAAAGTTGCGGGATAGGGTTCTTACCCGACGACATTATTAAGGACCCAGTTTTACCGAATCGCATTTAATTGCGGCAATAAGCCAAATTTTAATCAAAGCCTTGACCCTCCTCCTTTCGGAGGCAGGGAGAAGCAGCCTGTCGATATCGCACTGCTCAGCCATCGCGCGGCTCCATTTCCATGGTCAACAAGGAGACGCAGCGCGGCCCCTGGCGCTGATCCGTACGGACGATGACATATAAGCCGAGATTGCCGACGACCGCTCGATCGAAGTAGACATCAGGTTTGAAGTTCGGGGCGCTGTTGCTGACGCCAAATCCGGCCGCGACCAGTTCATCATGCAACGGTTTGAATGCAAGCGCGCATGCCTCGGGCGGGCGAACCATGATCTCGATGGTATGCCCGGGATGGCGTGCATAGGGCTTCCAAATGGCGATTTCGTATTGGCCTGACCCGAGCGTTCCTTGAGCGCCGATTCGCCGGTCCTCCGTATCGGGCCGGAGCTCCACCCCTATGATCTGGACGACATTTTCCGGCGCCATATCGGGCTGGGATTGGAGGGTCTTCGCCACCTGAATAATGGCTTCGAGCAAGGCGCTCGGCGTCAACTCCGGACCCTGCGGCAATGGGGCAAAGACATCCGTAGCGCTAATAACTGGGTTAGTCGCTGCACCAGCCTTATCGGCGGCGCGATCCGCGCTCGCCGCAGCCTTGTCTTGCTCGGCGCGCAACTCGGCAGCGATGGGGAGCCGTTCGTCCGCACTCTTCTCTTGGGGTCGTTTGGCATCCGCTGGGGCCTGCGTACAGGCCAATAGGCCCAACGACACTAACAAGGAAAACACAACGCGAATCAGCAAGCGCAAGCTGCACCTCCTCCCCCCATCATGCGGGCACGCTCTGCAGCACACGTTGAAGCACCGTCGCTGCGGCCTGGGGCTTGCCGAGCGCACGGCTGCGAGCGGCCATGGCTCGCAATTTTTGCCGATCGGCCATCAACCGTTCGACCTTGTAGTCAAGGCCGATGGCATCGTAGGCCAGCCATGCCGCGCCTTCTTCCATCAGGAAGCCGGCGTTGTGCTCTTCTTGGCCAGGGATCGGCGAGATCAGCAGCATCGGCTTGCCCAGCGCCAGGCATTCGGACACGGTGAGGCCGCCGGGCTTGGTGACGACTAGATCGGCAGCGGCCATGAGCTTGTGCATCTCGTCAGTGAAGCCGACAGCGATCATCCGGCCCGGATGGCGCAGCGCCAGCGCCGCCAGTCTGGCGTGCGTTTCGGTATTGCGGCCCGCCACGGCGATGACCTGGAAATCGCTTGCCATGCCCAGGGCGCGTTCGACCATGCTCGCAAGATCGCCAACGCCAGCGCCGCCTGACGCCATCAGCAGCGTGGGACGCGATGGATCCAGACCCAGGGCGGCCGCGCACGCATCGCGCTCCAGCGTCGGCGCGTCGGGCTTCGAGAATGCCGGCATCACCGGAATGCCTGTGACGTGCACACGCTCGGCCGGAATGCCGCGTGCGCGAAGCCGGAACGCGACCTCTTCGTTCGCCGCCAGGTAGCCGGTCATCTCGGGAACGAGCCACATGTTGTGCAGGTCGTAGTCCGTGATCTGCAACCAGACGGGGTAGTCGAGGCGCGCGTTTCTGCGTTCGCGCATCAACAGCTCGGCCGGCAGGAAGTGGGTGCAAATCACGGCATCGGGCTTGGCGTTTCGAATCTCGCGCAGCAGCGCGCCGGTGCTCAGTCGCTCGATGCCGCGGCGTAGGCGCTGCGACGCCGCGTGGTGCGGCGTGACGTCGCTACGCTGATGCAGATACGACCAGAGTTCGGGCGCGCGATTCACGAGCTGGATGTACCACTCGGTGTAGATCCTGCGGAATGCCCCTGACACATTGGCCATGGTGTCGATATGTACAGCCGTGCACGGGGGAGCGAGCGACGGTGCGGCGGCGGCAAGCGCCTGTGCTGCGCGCACATGGCCATTGCCGGCGCTTACGCTGAGGATCAGAAGTTTGGTCATGGCTGGAGGTCGGCGTGGTCGGTGTCGGGGATGAAACTGGGAAGACAGGGCGCAGATCCTGACGTTTCCCCAGCTTAGTTCTTGGCAATCAATAGTATGCAGCGGCTTTGGTTTGCAAAAGCACGCGCATGGCGCAAGGACACGACGGATCGGCAGGTGGTGAACGACGCTGTCAACGGAAACGGACCTCTGTGCCGTGGAGCCCCCTCCCTCGCGGCACTTCAACGCCACGCCACGGCCGGGATTCACCCACCTGCGGCTACTTGCGGCGACAAGCGCCCACGCACGGCCGAGTGGAACGCCAGCGCATCGGGGGCGCGGAGAAAACTCCCCTGCACGATGGTCTAGACTAAGCCCCATGCTGCGCCAACGCCGCTTCCTGCAGGTCATGCACCGGCTCGCCCTGATGGGCGCGCTGCTGATGGCCATTGCGCCTGTGGTCAGTCGCTGGCTGCAATCGAATACGGATCCACTGGGTCAGCTGACCGCGCTGTGCACCAGCCGCGGTATGCAGCAACCCGACCTGGGCGCGGTCATGGCGTCGGCGCACGCTACGCACACCATGTCGATGGACATGGCGATGTCTGCAACGGACCACGGCAATGCCGATGCCATGCCGGCGGATCACCACGACGGCATGGCCTGCGACTACTGCGTGCTTGCGGCCGACCTGCTGCCCTTCGTGCTGGTGTTGTTGCTACTGCCGTTGCTGATGCACGCGGCGATGCGCCCGCCGGCAGTGCAGATGCTGCCGCACGCGACAAGCACATGGCCCGCCCACGGCGCACGCGGTCCGCCAGGCGCCTTGCTGGCCTGATGCCGCTGGTGGTGCCTGGTGTGTGTGATCCGGGCTACCAGCGATCCGTCTTCGCATTACTCGTTCCGTCGTCGCAGATAAGCCACCTGCGGCTGCGCATCGGGCCGCCCTCGCGGTCCGGCATGCGCTGCTGCGCTCGCCATCTCCGTATCGACACGACGGCGACTTGGATGCGGAGTGACCTGATGCGTTATTGCCGATGCCGCGGTGCCATTGCACCGGGCCTTGCGCATGCCGCTTGCCGCGGCGCGATGGCGTTCCTCGCGGATGATCTTGCATCTGCGTGCGCCCTCCGCGGCAAGCCGCACTTCAAACGGGATCCAACAACATCATGAACAAGACACTGGCCGGCCTCCTGATCGCCGGAGCCGCGCAACCCGCGGTCGCCCAAAACACCTCGCAACTGCCAGCTGTGCAGGTGGTCGGCGATTACGCCACCGACAAGGCGAACAGCACCATCCAGGCCGACATCGCGCTGGCCGATTACCCGGCATCGATCCAGGTGGTGCCCTCGGAGGTGCTGCAGGACCGCGGCGTGACCCGGACCGAACAGCTGGTGGACAATGTCAGCGGCGTGCATGCCGAGGCCAGCTACGGCGGCAACGGGGCCACGTTCTTCAATATCCGCGGCTTCAGCGAAAGCAACGGCTTGCGCGATGGCTTCCGCAACTATGGCTATTACGCGTTCCGCGATGTGCAGAACATCGAGCAGGTGGAAATCTTCAAGGGACCGGCAGGCGCGCTGTACGGCGGCGTCGGCGCGGTGGGCGGTTACGTCAATACGGTGTCCAAACGGCCGCAGCAGGAAAACTCCGGCGAGATCGGCCAGACGCTGGGCAGCGACGAGTTGCGCCGCACCACGTTGGACATCGACCACGCCATGAGCGGCGACGTCAGCCTGCGCCTCAACGGCGCCGTCGAGCAGAACGACAGCTTCCGCGACAATGGCGGCTACACGTCGTGGTCGATCGCACCGGCGGTGACCTGGGACAACCACGCGGGTACGTCGCTGACGTTGCTGACCGAGTTCAACCATCTCCACCGCGATGGCTTCGATCTTGGGGTTCCCGCTATCGCGAACTATCGCGCGCTTTCGCGGACGCGCTATTTCGGCCTGCGCGATGGCGTCGACGGCATGGTCTCCGGCGACTACGGCCGCAACGACACCCGTGCGGCGACGCTGCTGTTCTCGCACGCCTTGTCGGCCGACTGGACGCTGCGCCTGGGCGGGCAGTATGTCTCGGCCAGCCAGCGCTCGACCCAGACCTTTCCTGACAGCACCACGCCAGCGGGCAACCTGCTGGCGTATTCGGTCTATGCCAATGCCGACGAGGACTCCCGGCAATACAGTGGGCGTGCTGAGCTGGCCGGCGATGTCCAGCTCGCCGGCACGCGCCACCAGATTCTGGCCGGCGTCGACTACGGCTATCTGCAGCAGGGCGGCAATGGGTCCGATGTCTATACGATGGACATCGATCTGTTCAATCCCGCGTACGTCTCCCCACTGGTCGCCAACGGCTCGCTGGAATCGCACCAGGGCCAGGGCAAGGACTACGGCGTGTATTTCCAGGATCTGGTCGCGCTGCATCCGCAGCTCAAGGCCATGCTCGGGATGCGCGTGGACCGCTTCGTCAACACCGCCGTCGAACGTGGCGCGGTCACCGGGCGTGGGCAGCAGACGGCTTTCTCCCCGCGCGTGGGCGTGACCTGGCAGCCAACTGCCACCACATCGCTGTTCACCGACTGGAGCCGCAGTTATTCGCCCAACGTGGGCCACAGCGGCGGCAGCATCACCTACGATGCGCAGATCGCCGAGCAGTTCGAGGTCGGCGTCAAGCAGGCGCTGGTCGAAGACCGGCTCGATGCCAGCCTGGCCCTGTTCAACCTGGACCTCGCCAACATCCTGACCAGCGATCCTAGCAATCCGCTGCGGCAAGTGCTCAACGGCAAGCAGCGCAGCCGCGGCGCGGAACTGGACGTGGCCGGCACGATCCTGCCCGGCTGGAAGGTAATCGCCAGCTATGCCTATACCGATGCCCAGGTCGAACGCGACACCGACCTGCCGGTGGGCGATGCGCTGTCGAACGTGCCGCGGCACAGCGGGAGCGTGTGGAGCACGTACGCGTTCGGCGCGCTGCCCGGGCTGAAGATCGGCGCCGGCGTTTACTACGTCGGCGCGCGCGAGGCGACGCTGCCCAACACCTTCCAGCTGTCGGCCTATACCCGCACTGACGCGATGGTGTCCTACGCGCGCGGGCCGTGGACCGCGCAGCTCAATCTGCTCAATGTCTTCGACCGCAAGTACGATACGGGCGGCTCGGCCGGCGTCTTCAACTACACGCTGACGCCGAGCACGCCTGCGTCGGCACAGTTGACGCTGTCCTACCGGTTCACCGACTGAGTGTTGCCGCACTAGGGCCCGCCAACGGCCCTCGGTCTTCTGTTCGAGTCCTCGTCCACACCTGAAACCGGCCATGGCCCACAAGGCTTTCCGGAAAATAACGTCATCATGCTGGCGCGGCCTACCTCGCCGCGCCAACATAGGCCGAAACGGGGCCGTGCGGACAGCGCAGGGCGACCAGCAGGCCCGCGTTCCCTCGCACTAAGACTGGCGCCCAACCATTCGTTCAAGCAGAACCCGTTTCGTGACCCGGCCTGGTTCACGCATCGACCATCTCCATCGCACCAAAGCAAGGCAGATCTCTTGATGCACATGCAGAAACTCCAAGATGACGCAGAATCATTCGATGTGTCGGTCCGACAGGCGCAAGCACCTTCCCCAGTGGTGCTTTTCGCGGCGGGTGCAGGCGGCAACCCGGAGCGTCACGTCACGCTTCTGGACACATTGGCTGCATCAGGCTGCACGGTCGTTGCACCACATTTCCAACGACTCGCTTCGCACGTGCCCTCGGAGGCGGAATTGACACTCCGAGCGAGACGGCTGTCGCTTGCGCTCGATGTTTTCGGCGAACCCGGTGCGACCGTCTCGGGCGTGGGTCATTCCATCGGCGCGGCAATACTTGTCGCGTTGGCCGGAGGGCAAATGTGGTTGGGCCCCGGTCGCCGCGTCGCCATCGCAGCAGATGCGCGGTTAGGTCGCCTTGGCCTGCTTGCGCCTCCTACTGGGTTCTTTCAAGCGTTAGGCGCGCTCGATGCGGTGCGCGTCCCCATCCTGGTCTGGGTAGGGACAGAGGACACAATGACCCCTCCCGCGCAAAGTGCGTGGTTGGCTCAGGCCATGTCCGGCTGGCAAACGGTGGACGTTCGGGTCACTGACGGTGCAGGCCATTTCTCGTTCATGGATCAACCGCCCCCGCAAAGCATCGAACCGCTACAGAACAAACACGCCTTTCTTCGCGAGCATTCGCGTGAAATTTGCAAATTCGTCTGCGGATAGCGCTGTCCGCGATATCGGACGCTAGGATGCCGACCTGCACGACCTCGGAGAAGGAAACCGCGCAGCAAGAGGCGCAGTGCACGCTGCCCCCCATTTCCTGTTTCCCCGTCTGATCTTAGGCATTGGGAGCTTGTGTGAAGATCGACTGTTACTGAGCCATGACCTGCCAAGTGACCTGCACCACCCTGCAACTTCGTGCGTCCTGGCTGGCGATGGCAGGAGTCACTTGTGGGTTGCAAAGTAAGGCCGTCACCCGATCGCGAAGCGATTGCATGATCTGGCGCCGCCGCTGGACAATCCGACGCAGGAAGTAGGAATTCCGATCCGCTAACAGGGAGCAACAGACATCGACTTACATGACCATCCGACCTTCGCCTGGGTGCAGTTCCCCCAAGGGCGTGCGAGATTTTCAGGTTTGGTTCGAGCCGTTGACGAGCTTGGTCACGAGACGTTCGCTGTCGAGATGGATGGCAACGAATTCTTTGGAGAAATCCAAAGGTCCTTCTTGCCCAACGACAACGACTACAACATCGAAGTGGTCTCCTTCGGTTACGGGAGCGAGAAGTCTCTCGGAATACCGATGCTGGATGGATGCCAGGTCTTCTCGCAAGTTCAAATCAACACCGTTCAAGCGCTGATAGTTCAACTGATCGCTGCCGGCACGCAGTTTTCGGATAGACCGTCCCTGCTGACCGAATACCCAAACGCCCACTTCATGGGCAAGTTGGCTTCAGGGATGGCTGGGCTCTGGCCTCGGATGATGGAGCCACGTCGTGAGCGATGACTACTCCAGGCAGATCGAGCAGATAAAAAGAGCGACCTCGCTGGAAGAAATCCAAGCGGTCGCACGCCAGTACCCCGCCAAAGCGACGGCCGACGGAGGAATCCTCTACAGCCGACCAGTCGGCGAGGTGTCGTCTGAGGCGATCGCCTTGGAGCTGTCGAGCAAGACCGGCCTGCCTGTCATCAACAATACGCCACGAGCGCAATTCCTTGGCGACCCCGAGGTGACAAAAGCAATCCGCGGAGCCGCGGAGCGCGTCTTCGTAGGGCAGGGGCAGAGCCTCGCGCAAGCCGGGGAATCGGCCACGAACTTCCTTTCCATGATAGGCGCCAGATTTTCTCGAAAGCTGAAATTGGAATAGTCCAGACGCTGATCGTTCAACTGATCGCCGCGGGTACGTGATTCGCGGACAGACCGTCTCTGTTGACGGAATACCCTAGCGCCCGCTTCATCGGCAAGGTCAGCTTCAAGGACGGCTGGGCTTCAGTCGCAGATGATGGAGCCACGTCAGATCTGAACCATCGGCGCCTTTCTTGAAATCCTCACCGTGATGCCAGAAGCTACTGCCGAGTCGTAGCGTGGGACTTCGTTGGTCGGGCACCAAGCGGATCGCCTGATCGGACCTGGCAACTGGAAGCCCGCTTGCAAGGCTGTAATCTCCGATGACCCAACATGGAATATTAGACATGGACTTATCCAACCACTCCACCTTCGATTGGCTGCAATTCCCGGAGGGACGCGCCAGGTTTTCAGGCGGCGTGCGCGGCATCATGGATGAACAGCGTCATGAGACGTTCGCCGTCGAAGTGGACAGCGAAGAGTATTTCGGCGAAATTCAAAACGCATTCCTGCCCAATGGCAACGGCTACAATGTCGAAGTAGTCTCATTTGGCTATGGCCGCGATGGCGACATAGGGATGCCGATGTTAGGGGCGTGCCGAGTCTTCACGGCATTACAAGCAAGAACCATTCAGTCGCTGATAGCTCAACTGATCGCTGCCGGCATGCATTACCCGCATAGGCCGTCCATTCTAAAAGAGTTTCCGGATGCCCATTTCATGGGCCAGATCTTCTACAGAGATGGGTGGATTCTGGTCACGGATGATGGAGCCACGTCATGAGCGACGACTATTCCAAACAGATCGAGCAAATCCAAAAAGCCCGGTCGCTCGAGGAAATCCAGGCCGTCGCGCGCCAGTATCCCGCCAAGGCCATGGGGGAAGGAGGCATCCTCTATAGCCGCCCGGTCGGCGAGGTATCTTCTGAGGTGATCGCCAAGGAACTTGCGAGCAAGACGGGCGAGCCCATCATCAACAACACGCCACGGGCGCAGTTTCTTGGCAACAAACAGGTCGAAGAAGCCATCCATGACGCGGCAATGCAGATATTCAAGGAGCAGGGCCAGGGTCTCGTACAGGCCAAGGCATCCGCCGCAGACTTCCTGTATGGCAATCCCAGGCTGTCGCCCATAGCGCCACGTCACTGGAAGGCTCGCTCTGGGGCGAAGCCTCCAACGAATTCGCACATTCGCTGCGCGGCGACATCAAGGTCGTCGCCACCAACGCCAACATCGAGCGTGTGTTCGGCAAGTTCGCTGTTGAGGCAGTCTGTCGCGGCTGAAGCCGCTCCTACAGGGGCGTCACGGGATCGGGGGTGCGTTAGTCGAGGCCGCATGGCAGCAGCGGCAGGCAGGGCGCCGGCCGCAGTCCGTCCTCGCCGTGCCAGGCCAACGAGCGCAGCGGCGCGTTGGCGTGCAGGTAGGCCTTGGCGCACAGTGCGTCCAGATCGTGGATGCGCAGCAGGTTGCGGCGGCGGCTCACCAGGCCGCTGCGCTTCCATTGCTGCAACTGCGCATTGAGCTTGGAGCGGCTGACGTTGAGCATCGCCGCCAGGATGCTCTGGTTGGGCGGCAGCACGATCGCGCAGTTGCCGCCGCGCTGCCATTCCTGCAACTCCAGCTGGCGCAACACATAGCGCGCCAGGCGCACTTCCAGCCGATGCAGGCACATGCTTTCCAGGCTGTCCAGGGCCTGCCGCAGGCGCACGCGCAGCAGCGCGTCGATGCGCTGCCGCAGCAACGGCGATTCCATCAGCGGCGCGAAATGGCGGCGCGACAGTTTGAGCACGGTGCTGGCGCCGAATGCGATCGCGGTGAAGCTGCGTCCGTGCGGCTCGAGCAGTGCGGCCTCGTCCACCACGCCACCCGGCTCGATGCTGCCGACGATCAGTTCCTGCCCGTCCGCGCCGTACAGCACCTTGTATACGCGCCCGCGCACCACCACGCCGACGAAGCTGCTCGGGTCGTGCTTGAAGAACAACACGCTGCCGGGCGCCAGCTCGCATTCGCTGGCATGCGCGAGCAGGTGGTCGAGCAACGCGACAGGCAGGTCGTGGAACAGCACCGAGCGCTCCAGCAATGTCCGATGGCCAACAAGGGCCGCGGGCGTTTGCAGGTCGTTGCCGACATGGGCCGCAGCGACGATGTCTGCGGTCTCCTGGGTGGCCACTGCAGGAAAGTCCATACTCCCCCTTCTCAGACGCCGCATTGCGCAACGCCTGGCGTCGAACGCGCCTGCCGCGGCAGGCCGCCGGTCGAAGGCAGGTCGTGATGAAAGCGGCGCGGTGCGCGCCGCGGCAGCATCGCCGCTCCGGCCCGCACGCCTGCGGACCGAAGTGGACGCGACCGGCAAAGGAACGGCGCGACCGAGGGTGGCGCCGTCCTGGACGCGCCGGCGTCAGGGGTTGTTCAAGCCCGCGACGCCGCCGCCGCCCTTGAACGCCTGCAGCACGGTCATCAGGCTGGTGAGGTTGTCGGACACGCCGGTCTGCGCGACCTTCTCCGACGCCCCCGCCGCGGCGGTGGTGTCCAGGCTGTAGACCTGCATGACGCCCTGGTTGTTGGCAGCCTGCGCCAGCGTGTTCTGCTGCTGCTGGGAGGCGACCGCGTTTTCGTACAGGATGCCGCTGGAGTGCGCCAGGCTCTGGTAGATCGAGCCCATGGCGAAGGCCGGCGCCTCGCCGATGACCTTGACGTTGGACTGGGTGACGGCATCGGTGATCTGGTTGTTGACTGCAGTGGGATAAGCCATGAAACGCTCCTAGATAGGAAAGAAATAGCAGGCTTGCGCCCCGCGCTACCGTCGTCGCGCCGCGGCGACGGCAAGCGGGCCGACGCTTACTTGAACGCGTTGAGCACGGTCAGCAGGCTGGTCAGGTTGTCGGAGACACCGGTCTGGGCGACCTTCTCGGTGGCGCCGGCGTCGGCGGAGGTATCCAGGCTGTAGATCTGCATCACGCCCTGGTTGGCCGCGGCCTGCGCCAGCGTGTTCTGCTGCTGCTGCGCGGAGACGGCGTTCTCGAACAGGATGCCGGTCGAGTGCGCCATGCTCTGGTAGATCGACGCCATCGCAAAGGCGGGCGCTTCGCCGATGACCTTGACGTTGGACTGGGTGACCGCATCGGTGATCTGGTCGTTGACGGCGGTTGGAAATGCCATGTGTTCGCTCCTGGGTTGGCGTACGGCCCACGCCGTACGATCAATGAAAACGGCGCAGTGCAGGGACTGTGAAAGCAGGCGCCGCACTTGTCTCGCTGTTCCACCAGGTGCCGTGCAGGCCGGCAAGGATGCCGGCAAACGGTGCGTACGATCGCGCCGGATCAGCGGCGACGCTAACGGGGATCGACCCCATGGCAATGTCGCCACGCATGCGCATGCATCACCTGCCTCGCGAAGCCACCGGGATCGCCACATGCGATCGGCGACATGGCGACCGCTGCAGGCGGCGCACGTACGCGATGCGAACAGGTGACTGAGACGTTGCAGCGGGTCGCATGCAATGCCGCGTCATGGGCCATGGCCGCCATCGCCGTAACGCCGCTACTGCGCCATGCGCACGGCACGTCCGACCGCGCGTCAGCAGCCCCGTCGTGTCGGCCATCCTGGACCGGGTGTTCATGCTGTGCGGGCAGATGCCCCTCTTCCGGGTCGCCGGATCGCAGCTACGCGAACGCGCGCAGCCGCGCACCTCCACCGACGAAGCGGACATGCACGGCCATACGCGTCAGGAGAGATCAGCCCGGCGTGGGCGTTGCCGGCTTGGTTTCGCCCGCCTCCACCGAAGGCGGCGCACCGACCAGCCCGGCCGCGCGCGCCGCGTCCACCACCGCCTGCATCTGTTGCGCCAGGTTGCCGAACTCGCGATCGAAACAGGCACGCACTTCGGTACGCACCAGGTTGCCCAGGCGATCGGCGATCTGCGCCACCAGCAGCTGGTTGCCGCTGGTCTCGCCGCTCTGCAGCGGGCGCAACCTGCCCGGGCGCAGCGCATCCAGCGACGGCGCGGCGGCGACCGTCTCGAGCACCGCGTGGCCGCTGGCGCCGTCGGCCAGTTCCACGCCACGCGCGGCGTCCTGCATGCCGTGCATCATCTGCGCGATCAAGCCGTCCACGCGCTGGCGCTCGGCGTCGATCAGCGATTTCGACATCTCCCGCGCCTTGGCCGACGGCTTGCTCTGGGCGGCGTTGGCCGATTGCGCGAACGCCTGCAACTGCACGCGCTCGACCGGGCTCAGCTCGCGCCCGAGCCAACGCTGGGCGAAGCCGTACAGGGGATCGAGTTCGGATTCTGGGGTGTCCTGCATGGTGGCTCCCGATGGCGGATCTCGCGCGCGATGCGCGCTCAGCTGCTGGCCGGCTTGCGCCCGCGCATCAGGTCGGCGTACTTGGCGATGCTCTGGTCGATCTTGTCGATGGCGAAACCGGCCGACTCCGCTTCCAGCGCGCCGGCCGCAGCCGCCACCGCTGCTGCCGCGCCGACCAGCACATCGGTCGCCAGCACGCCCAGCGCATCCTCGGCGGCCTGCTCGAGCTTGTTCTCGGCCAAGTTCTCGGTCATCTGCTTGATCAGCACGCCCTGGCTGGCCAGCGCCATCTTGCTGACGCCATCGAAATACACAGCCGCCGATTGCGCGATCAGGCCGGACGCCTGGCTGATCAGCATGTTCGAGCCGACCACGATCTGCGACGGCGCGTACGCCACGGTCTCGGCGTTGCTGAGCTGCACCGCCTGCACGATCTTGCTGTTGAGCGCATCACTGGCCGGGGTAGGCGCCGACGCCTGTTCCAGCATGCGTGCGTTGAGCGTCCTGAGCATCGACGGCGGGGGTGGGGGTGGCGGTGGCGACGTCGGCGACGTCGGCGATGCTGGCTGTGCGGGCGGCGGCGGTGGCGGCGACGTCGGTGCCGCCGGCGGCGGCGATCCGCCACCACCGCTTGCACCGCCCGCAGTGGCCGAAGCGCTATCCGTCGTGGCCGCCGCCGCGGGCGCTGCAGCGGCCGATGCGGTCGCTGCGCTGCCACCTGCGCCAGCCTCGTCGCCATCGACGGGCGTCGCCGTTGCCACGGCGGGCGTGGTGATCGTGGCCGTCGCAACAGTGGCGGTGGGCGCGGCGGGCGCGGCGGGTGCGGCGCTGTCCGGGGCCGCCGCCGCGCTGACCGCGCCGGTGCTCGCCGCAGGTGCGCCGTTGGAGGCGCCCGCCACCGCCGCAGCGGATGCAGGCGATGCTGCAGCGGCGCCCACCGACGATGGCGGCGGATTGGTCTTGCTGTTGAAAGGCCACATACCACTCTCCTGAAGGAAGGATCGACGCCGCGGCATCACCAGGCGTTACGCGGACAGCGCATCACTTCTCGCCGATCGCCATGATCAGCGCCACCGCCTTGGACACCACCGCGTTGGACACCTGGTTGAGCGCCTGCTGGCTGTGCACCGCGTTCTGCAACGCCAGGCCGGTGGAGTGGCTGGAGACCTGGTACAGCGAGGCGATCGCCTGGGCGGGCGCCTCGGCCACCACTTTGACGTTGGTCTGGGTGACCGCATCGGTGATCTGCGAATTGACGAGCGTGTTGTCTGCCATGAACCTGTTCCTTCGTAGTCGCCTGCCGGGAGGCGCTGCGGTCGTCACGGACGCGCCGTGGGTCGGCCTCAGCACCCGCGATGCCGCGGCCCGCGCCGGCCCGGCGTTGAATGAAAACGCCGCCGTGGGCGGCTTGTGAACCTCGACCGCGCGCGCTCACTCGGCCACCAGCGCCAGGCGCAGGCGCTTGCGCAGCAATTCCACGCGCTTGCGCACCAGCGGCTGGTTGATGCTGAGCAGATTGGCGATCACCGGATACGGCAATTCCTCGACGAAGCGGTAGCCGAACAGGCGCCGCTGTTCGCGGGTCAGCGCCGCCACCGCGGCGACCACGCGCTCCATCTGGTCGCTCAACTCGGCGCGCTGCAACGCGGTCATGCCCTGGTCGGCCACGCTGTCCACCTCGTGCGCCTCGTGTTGCCGATCCAGCGGTTCGCCACCGCGACGACGCCTGACCGCGTCCAGGAACACATGGCGCAACACCACGAACAGGAATCCCTGCGGATCGGTCATCGCCTCCGGCGAGCGGCGCATGAACAACAGCGCCTTCACCGCGGTATCCGACAGCAGGTCTTCCGCCGCGTCCATGCGCCCGTTGGACAGCCGCAACGCACGCCTGCGCAGATCCGGCAAGGCGTTGCGCCATGCCCGGGTGAACATCTCGTCGGCCTTGGCGAAACGGCCGGCATCCCCTTTCTCTTTCCCCATTGCCACATCCATCGCACACACTCCCGAAGTCCCTTGTGCAGCGAGTCTCTGCGGGGCTCACGGGCAATAGCTGTTCCCTGGGTGACAACGCCACGCCGCATCGGCGGCCGACCGCGCCACACGCGGCGCGCCGCATTGCTTTGTCTACGTATGCATACGCGCGTGCACCAAAGCAGCCGCATTTCCTGCGGCGCGCGAACAAAAAGAAGGGCCTGCTGCGCGTGCAGTCAGGCCCGTGTCGCAACGTGGCGCCGTGAATCAGCGAGGCCGCAGCAGCTTGATCAAGGCCTCGCGCACTTCGGTGTTGCTCAATGCCCGCAGCAGCTGTTCCAGGCTCGGCTGGTAGGGCTGATCCGGCTCGGGAGGCGACGACTGCGGCGGTGCCGCCGCTACGGCGTCCGCCGGCGGCGTGTCTGCCGCCACGGCCGGCGCTTGCGCCAGTTGCTCTTGCCACAGGTACTCGGTGATCTCGTCCATCGCGCTGTCCCCTTGCCTGGATGTCACGGCTTGGCGGGCGGCGTGCGCCGCACCACGACGACCGAGGCGGGCCCCTTGAAGCCGTCCAGCGATTCCAGGCCCAGCGGATCGGCATTGACCTCGAGCATGCCCGGCTGGCCGATGGTCGCCCGCCAATAGCCGAGCGCGAGCTTGCGCAGCAGCGCCGCCACGGTCTGCAACAGGTCCACCTGCAGATCGTTCTGGTTGTTCGGCAGCAACGTGTAGATCAGCAGCACCAGCATGCGCAGGTACTCGTGCTGCACGCCGGTATGCTCCACGCCCTGGCCATCGGCGCCGAGCAGGTAGGAGCGCCAGTTCTGGAACACCAGCAGGCTGCGCACCATCGCCTGATAGCGCGCTGCGGCGGAGGGATCGTCGCCGGCGCAGTACAGGGTCAGCTTGCAGTACGTGTCGAACATGAAATCGTCCTGCGCCGGATCGTGGATCGGCGCCAGCGCGTCGGTCAGCAGCGGCTGCAGCGCGGCCCGGTTCTGTTGCAGCGTGGCGGACAGATCGTCGGGGCGGCTGAGGCCGATGAAGGTGGCGATCTGTGCGCGGCTCAGCCCCTGCGCGTCCATGCTCAGCACCGCGTTGCCGGCCGCGGCGAGCACGTCGGTATCGATGTAGCCGTCCAGCTGCCGGTAGCCGCGATTGAGCCGGTAGCCCTGCACCGAACCGAACAGCGCCGAGGCGCCGGTGATCGCATTGCTGCCCAGGTTGGTGTCGAAGGCCAGCCACGGATAGCGCGACACCATGTAGCTGCGATAGTAGTAGTCGTGGCCGAGGCGGAACGCGTACAGCGGATTGTCCTGCACCAGCGCTTGATAGCAGTTGGTCGCCGGCGTCGCCGATGGCTGGTCCAGCGTCTCGCTCAACGCCATTACGTTGCGCTTGGCGTGATAGCCGGCCAGCTCGCGCGACAGCGGCGCATTGATGTCGAAACGGCGCAGCACGTGCCCGGCATGCCCGAACGCGGTGTTGGTGAACAATTCCTCGAACAGGCCCTGTGGCGTGGCGGTCCCGCGCGTGCCGCGCGGCGTGTCGCGGCGCTTGGCCTGCGCCGCGTTCCAGGCGTCGAGCACGTGCGCGGACAGCGCGGCGTAGAACCCCTGGTCCGGTTCGCCCGCCTGGTGGATGTAGTAACCGGTGAGCGAACGGTTCTCCGCACCGAAGCCGCTGCCTTCGCCGCAATGGATGTGCACGATCGCACGCAGCGCCCGCTTGCCGTCGCCGCTGCCGAAGTTGCCGCTCAGCGCATCGGCATTGGCCTGCAACCAGGCGAACAGCTCGGCGTAGTTGCCGACCTTGTTCTCCGCGCCCAGCAGATCCAGCCCGACGATGGTCGCGTAGCCGTCGCCAGTCCCGGCCAGCAACGGCTTGATCTTGTCGGTCAGATACTTGGTCAGCGCGCCATCGGGCATGTACTGGTGCGGCGTGTGCACCAGCAGGCGATAATCCGTGCCGTATTGCGCGTTGTACTGCTGCGCGAGTGCGGCCAGCTGCGGGATCTCGTCCTCGGTGGCCGCGCTCTGGGTCAGCAGTACGCCGTCTTCACGCAGGTAGTCGAAGGTCGCGGTCACCCACAGCCGATAGTCGGCCTGCTGCGCTTCGCTCCAGCTGGCATAGCGGGCCGGATCGCCCTGGCACAGCTGCTTCACGAAATTCCCGCGCAGCTTGTAGGCATCGTCGAACGGAGTGTACTTGCTGGCGCTGTAAAGCTTGTTGTTGAAGTAGCGCACCAGTTCGCGCAAGCGCGCGTCCGGTCCTGCCGCCGACGCCAGCGCCGGGGCGACGATCTCGCGACCGACCAACGCGTACAGCGCCGGCGACTGCGGCGGCAGAGCCAGCTCTTCCTGCAGATAGCCCGCATTCGCCGCCAGCACCTGGCAGGCGATGTACAGATTCTCCGCCGCGCACTCGGCGCGCTCGTACTCGGCGCGATTGGCCTTGCGCAGCAGCCGTGCGAACGGATTGCTGGCCGGATCGATCATCAGCGCCAGCGCATAGTCGAACAGCAGCAGCTCGCCCTTGGCCAGGTTGTGCGCGTCATTGGGAAAGAAGCGCTGCGCCAGCAACTTCGCCAGCGACGGACCGGCCGCGTCGTCCTGCTTGCGCTGGGTCGGCAGGATCCCGGTGAAGTGGCTGTGGTAATCGCAGACGTAGCGGGTCAACTGGGTTTGTTCGGCGAGCTTGAAATAGGCCATGACGGATCCTTGTGGAAGAGACGGCGGCATTCGCCGCCCAGGGACAAGACGCGAAGCCGGATCGCTCCGGATGTGCAGCGCAGCGCGAAGGTGGACTGCCGACGGCGAGCGCAACGCGTTGCAGCGCATCGGCCGAATGCTTGCGCCTGGTCGGCGCCAGCGGCGCAACCGCATGCCGCGTCATGACCGGCTCGCGGACGATCCGCAACGGATCGCGGCAAGCCATGGCCGACAGCGGCTGCGCGCGCGTGTCCCACGCCGGCGCCAGCATGATCGCGATGCACGCCAATGCCACGCACCAGGCCTGGCGCAGCCGCGCACGTCGCCGGACCCTGCAACGTGTCCATGCCGATCGGAAACGGGATCGGCGTCCACCTGCCCTGCTGACCATGGCGATTCTCCGTTTGGGAACGCATCGCCATCGGCCTGCAATGTCTTGTCCGCGCGGTGCACGGCCGACATCGCGCGATGTTCGGCGACACCCTCCTAAACGCCGCCTTCGTCGCGATGTGAAAAAAGCGCCTGGCCGCTATCCGTTCCAGACCACCGCAACTGGCGCAGCGGTGCGCCCACTTCCACCGGGCCCTTGGACGGTTGGCCGCGGCGGGCGATCACCTCCGGTTCTCGCGCTCGATCACGCGGATGCCACGCCCTGCCAGTCGACCTGGCGCGGCGAAGGTTTCATCTAGGAAAAAGGCCGTACGCCCAACGTATGCGGCGCGGCAGATGCAGTCTGCCGAGGGGAGCAAGCCAACTGATCGGAGCAAGCGCAGTTCCGTGTCCCAGATCCGCTCCCAGTCATCGGTGCACCTGTTCGCTGGCAGCATCGCCATCATCTGGTATTAAATTGATGATAAATAGGTATCCTTCCAGCCGGAACAGGACCGGACCACCATGATGTATCCCACGCTGCTCCCGCTCCTGTCCCTGTTCGCCGTGCGCGCGATCGCCGCGCCCGCGCCGACCACGCCAACGCTCGGCCCGCCCTCGCCGGTCGTCTACAGCGAATTCGTCAACGCCACCGCACCGACCGCGCAGTGCCATGCCTCGACCCTGCTGGAAACCCGCGACGGCCTGCTGGCCGCGTGGTTCGGCGGGCGCCACGAGGGCGCCGACGACGTCGGCATCTGGGTCGCACGGCGCGACGCGCACGGTTGGCATCCGGCGCAGCGCGTGGCCGACGGCAAGCAGCCGCAGGGCGCGCCGTTGCCGGCATGGAATCCGGTGCTGTTCCAGCCGGCAAAGGGACCACTGCGACTGTTTTACAAGGTCGGCCCGGACCCGAAGCGCTGGTGGGGCATGCAACTCACTTCCCGCGATGGCGGCGCGCACTGGTCTGCGCCCGAGCGCCTGCCCGAGGGCATCCTCGGCCCGATCAAGAACAAGCCGGTGCAATTGGCCGACGGCCGCATCCTCAGCCCCAGCAGCAGCGAGGACGCCGGCTGGGTCGCGCACATGGAATGGTCCGACGACAACGGTGCTCACTGGACCCGCGGTCCGGCCTTGAACGACCCGGCGCAGATCGGCGCGATCCAGCCCAGCGTGCTGGTGCACGCGGACGGCAGCGTGCAGGCGGTGGGCCGCAGCCAGCAGAACCACGTGTTCAGCACTTGGTCGCACGACCACGGCCGCAGCTGGGGACCGATGACCCTGCTCGATCTGGCCAACCCCAACTCCGGCACCGACGCGGTGGTGCTGGCCGATGGCCGCTCGCTGCTGGTCTATAACCCCACCGAAGCCGGCAAGGACTGGTGGGACGGCCGCGGCACCCTGGCGGTCGCCCTGTCCGCCGACGGCAGCCACTGGACCCGCGTCCTGACCCTGGAAGACAGCGCCAAGGACGAATTCTCCTACCCGGCGGTGATCCAGACCCGCGACGGCCTGGTGCACATCAGCTACACCTGGAAACGCACCCGCATCAAGCACGTGGTGCTGGATCCGAAACGATTGAACGTGGCCGCGGCGCAGTCGGGCGGCAAGGAGTGAGGTAGTTCGCGCGGGAATGAAGCGTTCGCGGCGCGAAGCGCCATTACATGCCGTCGCGAATGGGTGAACCGATAACGCAGCTCCCCGCAAACTCAGCGTTGCTTCCTCTGTAGGAGCGGTTTCAACCGCGACACAGACCACGAAGAGGCAGCAGGCTTCGGCAACCGTCGGGGCTGAGGCCCCTCCCACAGTGCACCCAATCAACCAACCGCAAGAGTCCCTGTAGGAGCGGTTTCAACCCGCGACACGGACCACGACGAGATAGAAGGCTTCGGCAGCCGTCGGGACTGAAGTCCCTCCAACAGTGCACCCATCCAACCAATCGCAAGCGCCCCTGTAGGAGCGGTTTCAACCGCGACACAGGCTCCGCCGAAGCAGCGAACTCCGGCGACCGGTTAGGGTTGATGGCCTTCCCCATCGCACTCGGCAGACCCACCACAAGTCCCTGTGGGAGCGACTTCAGTCGCGACGAGCGGAGCCAGCCGCCGCACCAATGTAATGAACTGCCGGAAACCGAAGCCGCTCCTGCAGGTCGAGGAAGCGGCCCGCAACCCGCATCAGCGGCAGCAACCATGACCGCCTCACCTGCACCCTAATTGGCGACGAATCGCTCCCCAAAATCCACCAGCGCCCCCTACTCCGCCAGCAACGCCACCATCCGCCGCACCCGCTCCACATCGGTCTGCATGCGATCCCCGCCCAGACTGCGCACATGCGGATGCGGCGCCAGCGCCCGCGATGCCAGCGGCCCGCGCGCCGAACCATGGAACTCGCGCGCACCGGTCAGCGCACGCAGCCGCGCCAGATTGGTCTCGGACACCCCCGATCCCGGCATCACGCTCAAGCGCGTGCCTGCCTGCTGAACCAGCTCAGCGATCAATGCCGCGCCCTCCTCCGCCGTCTCGCGCGCACCCGACGTCAGCACCCGCTCGCACCCCAGCGCGATCGCATCCTCCAACGCACGCCGCGGATCGGCACTGACATCGATGGCGCGATGAAAGGTGACGCCAAGCGATCCGGCCGCCGCGATCAACACCCGCATCGTCTCCATATCGACCTCGCCGGCAGGATCCAGCGCGCCCAGCACCACCCCGTCGCACCCAAGCCGCACGCACTGCTCCACGTCGCGGCGCATCGCCTCCACTTCCGCAGCGTCGAACACGAAATCGCCCACGCGCGGGCGGATCAGCACATACAGCGGAATGGTCAAGCGATCGCGCAGCACCGCCAGCGTGCCGAACGACGGCGTCAGCCCACCGCCGTCCAGGCTACCGCACAGCTCCACCCGCATCGCCCCGCCGGCCTGCGCCGCCAGCGCCGAGCCGATCGAATCGGCGGCCACCTCCAGTCCCATCGGCACGACCTGGCTCATGCGGCCGGCTTCGCAAAATAGCTCTGCCCCGGCAGCAACAGATCCTGCCGCTGCGCATCGCAGACCGCGTAGCTGAAACCGGGCTGGATCGCGAACGCGCCGACCTCGCCGCGCTTGTTCATCGCCAGGAAACCGACCTGCAGATCGCGGGTCAGCTGCGGTTTGCGCCGCACGATACGCATCACCACCTCGCGGCAGGCCTCGGCCGGACTCTTGCCCTGGCGCATCATCTCCACCACCGCGAAACTGCCGACGTTGCGGATCACCTCCTCGCCGACGCCGGTCGAGGTCGCGCCGCCCACCTCGTTGTCCACGTACAGGCCCGCACCGATGATCGGACTGTCGCCGACCCGCCCGTGCATCTTCCACGCCATGCCGCTGGTGGTACACGCCCCGGACAGATTGCCGTGCGCGTCCAGCGCCAACATGCCGATGGTGTCGTGGTTGTCCTTGCCGCCGGGCAGCGTGCCCTTCTGATAGGCGCGATTCTCGATGTTCGCTTCCGGCTTGTACTCGGATGTCTTCAGCCACTCCTTCCACGCCTTCTCCGACGACGGCGTGAGCAGACTGGTGCGCTCGAAGCCTTGCGCCAGCGCGAACTGCAGCGCGCCGTCGCCGACCAGCATCACATGCGGCGTCTTCTCCATCACCCGCCGCGCCACCGAGATCGCATGCACGATGTCCTCCAGCGCCGCCACCGACCCGCAGCCGCCGGTGTGATCCATGATGCAGGCATCGAGCGTGACGCGCCCATCGCGATCGGGATAGCCGCCGAGGCCAACGGTGGGATTGTTCGGGTCCGCCTCCGGCACCTTCACCCCGGCCTCCACCGCATCCAGCGCCGCGCCACCACGCGACAGCACCTGCCACGCCGCCTGGTTCGCCGCGATCCCGAAATCCCAGGTCGAGATCACTCGTGCTGCGCCGCGCGGCAGCGGCGCGACGCCGTTGCCGGTGGCCGCCCGTGCACGCGGCAGCACAGCGGCCAGGCCGGTGGCGAGGGCGCCGAAGGCGGCGGTCTTCAAGAAGTGGCGGCGTTCGTGCATGGGGGGACTCCGGCGCGGGGTAAGGATGGGCGCAGCGGGACGATTGCCCGCGGTTGGCCTTGCATCATGCGGCAGAGCGGGGCGGGATTGAATGGGTGATGCGCCATCGAATTGCCCGTGGCGAGTCAGACGCAGGTCAATTACATACATGGCTGCCGCAGGACGATCCATCTACCAGCATCCGATCACAGTGCGGCCAATAGCCGACCAATGACCTTCACTTTGTCAGTCAATAGAGTCCAATAGAGACCTGGCTGCCTGCCTAACATGGGCTGAGGGGTCATCAAGATAAGGCCTTATGAGATCAGCACCATCAGACGAAACAAGCCCATCCAACTCATCAATTGCATTTTCTCGCACGATCGGGTCTTCATCATGAAGCCCACGCAACAACAAAGGCAACGCTTCTTCACCCAGCCTATCTTTTGCAAAGCGGAGGATAGCACCGCGAACAAACGGAGAAGGATGCTGCAGTTGCCACGAAACTGCAGACCAATCCGCAACACCAATGCGCCGAAGTCCGTCAATAGCAGCAACGACTACCAAAGGCTCATCATGGTTGATGAAATTTTTTATAACTGAATCACTTTCGACAGAAGAAATTATTCCCAAGCCACATATTCCTGCACGCAGCCGTTTGACAGAAAGACTGTCTAGCATCATTTCCAATTGCTGCCGATATCCTACCGCCAACTGAACAGCGACAATATCGTAGAAATCGTCATCATCTGATATTTCACAAAAAAACAATGCCATTAATTCATCGAAAGATTTATCTGAAACCCTCAACGCAATCTCCATTGCAGCCCCTACCCGTCCGTACAGCGCTATCCGCCACATAGACCATACGTCCCAGACAGAAATCACTCTTCAACAAAAAACTTTATTTCATCTGATTTAATCTGAAGACACCCATCCACAAAATAAAAATACGCACCACTTCCTGCGACCGCAGGCACCCAATAATTAATATTTCCAGACCTTGAATTATTAATTATTCTCAAAAAATCCATGGAACAGGAGGAGAAAGCAACTCCAATAAACACTATTCTACCAACACTCCTCTCTTTACTGGAAGAAGATTTATAATAACGCAACCCAACCTCGATCGAACAATCACCAAATTCAAATGACACACGATCAATTATCGCATCATGCAGATCCAACTCTAGAAAATCAGTCTCCATCAGCTTCCCGCCCCCGTCAAAGCACTCAATATTATTATGACAGCCCCACCAACATAAATTGCAGCTTTTGCACCAGCGCTAATTTCCGGCGATTGAACCATGGGAGAGTAATTTTCATTAGTAATTGACTGCCCTGAGAAACCGTTCCTTAGAGCACATTCTTTAATGGATTTAGGAGCATCATCCCATGTTCCGCCATGAGATTCTCCACCATATTCACCACACTCCCCCTCCGCACCTTTGCACTCCCAATGCAAGTGCCTTGCCTTTCTTCCTGTCTTCTCATCGTATGTAAAATCTATCCTTATCCTGCAGCCTTTTCCGCAATCTATCCAGCGACCAGAAGTATGCTTTACAAGGCCGAAGATATCGCTATAGCGAAATGGTGCAGCCTCAACATATGAGTAAGTGCTGAAGCCGCCCTCTAACCCAATGGGATCACTCTGCCCATACCGCCCGGTCCCGGGGTCATAGTCCCGGAAGTAGTTCTGGTTGAACCCCGTGGCTGAGTCATAGCGCTGCCCCGGAAAGCGCATGTCGAACACGAACGCGGTGCCGTCCTTGTCCGGGTCCTGGTCCGGCGGGGTATTGCCGAAGGCCTCGCCCTTCAGATCCCAGGTCCAGATGGCTACGTCGCGGGTCGGGTCGATTACCGCGCGCGGGGTGCCCAGGTGGTCCGGCTGCACGTAACGCAGGCTGTTCTTGGCCAGGACGCCGACCGGTAGGTCGTCCAGCCAGATCGCCTGTTGCAACGCGGCCCCGTTGGCGTCGTAGTTGCCCAGCCAGTGGCCGCTTTCGTCGTACAGCGTGTAGGTGTTGGTCTTGTCCACCCGACGCACCTGTTCGCCGCGGCCGTTGTAGCCGTACTTCATGACGACCGTGCCGGCGCGCTTGGCCTGGCTCATCCGGCCCGTGGCGTCGTAGGCGAACTCCTGCGCCGTGCCGCCGATGGACAGCGTGTTGCCGATCGCGTCGTAAGTGCGCGCAGTGCCGGCCACCGCGCTCAGGCGGTGGTTGGTGGTTGGATACGTGTAGTTCTGCGTGACGGTGTTGACCTTGGCGCTGAGCCGGTTGCCGGTTGCGTCGTAGCTGTAACCATCGATCACCGTGCCGGTCGGGCCGTCCTTGAACGCGGTCAGGCGGCCCAGGGCGTCGTAGTCCAGGCTGACGACAGGCGCGGTGTTGCCTGCCGCGGTCAGGGCGCTGAGGTTGCCGGCTGGGTCAAAGGCGAAGCCGGTGCTCAAGCCGTCGCTGCGGGTGTCGCTGACCGCCAGCGGGCGGTAGTCCTGGTCCAGCACGCGCTGCATCGGGCAACCATTACCGTACGACCAGCTCGCCACCGGACCGAACGGGTAGTAAGTAGCGTTACCCAACAGCACCTGGCGCGTGCCGCCGGCCGGGGTGACGCCCATCTCCGTGGTCTGGCCTTGGGCGTTGCGCACGTAGTCCACCGCTGCGCCGTCGGGATAGGTCAGCCGGCTGAGCTGGCCGGCCTTGGTATAGGCGTAGCGCAGCACGAATACCTTGCCGTTGGTGGTCTGCACCTTGCGCACCAGGTCACCGAAGCGGTCGTAGCAGTAGTCGGTCGTGCCGCTGCTGTCCTGCATCCGGGCCAGGCGACCGATCGCATAGGTTTCGCCACTGGCACACGTGCTCTGGTTGACGTCGTAGGTATAGGTAACGTTGAGGCTGGTGGTCGGATAGGCCACCTTGGTCAGCCGGTTCAGCGCGTCGTAGCTGTAGGTGGTCTTGATGTTGCGCGCATCGGTCTGCGTGGCGCGGTTGCCAGCGCTGTCGTAGGTGTACGTGGTGGCGCCGGTGTCCGGGCTGGTGAGTTTGGTCAGGTCGCCCAGGCCGTTGTAGGCGTAGGTGGTGTCCAGGCCCTTCGGGTCGGTGACCTTGGTCAGGTTGTCCAGTGCGTCGTAGCCGAACTTGGTCTCGGCCGCGATACCGTCCACGTCCTGCAGCGTGCGCGCCAGGCGGTTGAGCGGGTCGTAGTCGTTCTGCGTCTTGTGCCCGAGCGCGTCGGTGACCGCCGTGGCGTTGCTGTTGGCGTCGTAGCCGAAGTCGGTCGGGTCGCCGCTGGCGGTGGCCTGCGTGGCCAGCTGGCCGAGCTGATTGTAGACCCGCGACAGCGTGCGCTTGAGCGTGCCGGACGCGTCCTTGGTGTCTTCCTTGACCCGGTTGCCGGCGTTGTCCAGCGTGTAGTGCAGCGTGTTGCCGGCGTTGTCGGCGATATTGGTCAGGCGGTGCGCTGCGTCGTAGGTGAAGGCGGTGAACGCGCCGTCTGGCTGGGTGACCTGCTTGACCAGGCCGGTCGGCCAGTAGTCGATCGAGGTGATGCGATCGTCGCTCTCGCTGGTGTCGTCGGCACCGCGGACCTTGCTCGCGGTCAGCCAGCCGCGCGGGAGGTAGGTGAAGTCGGTGATGATGCCGTTGGCGTCCTTCACCGACAGCAGGCGGCCGGCACCGTCGTAGGACAGATACTCGGTCACCTGACCCAAGGCGTTGGTGACTTTCCAGAGGTCGCCCTTGCGGTGCGGGCAGGTGGTCGGCGATGTGGAGCAGGCCGCATCATCGGATGGGTAATAGGCATAGCTGGCAGTGTCGCTGACGTCGATACGCCCGCCATCGACACGCTTCAAGAGACCTACCTTCGGGCAGTTGCTCGCCGCATCAGCGACGTCGGCGTCGGTGCAATAGCTATACGCCGCCTGCCGAACGGTAGCCGGTGCGCTAGCCTGGGAACCGCACACATAGGCCGACGCGTTTGAAACCGACGTGTCGTACTGGCAGCGGAAGGAGATCAATCCCGCACTGTAGATCACGCGCGAAAGCGAAAGCGTCCCACTACCGTTACTCGACTCCTGACCGACCACATGATTTTCCGAATCGCGCGTGACGGTGTGCGACCGCTGGTAAGAGGTGCCAACTCCTTCTGTCGTGGTGCTGGACGAGGTGGCTTGCCCGGACAGGGAATCCTGATAACTGAATTGCGTGGAGTTCCCAAGCCTATCCGTGGAGGCAATGGGACGTCCCGCATCGAAACTCATCGTCGTAGCGCCATTCGGACCACTGATGCCTTCGATCTGTCGGAAAAGACCTTGCCCAAACTGATAGGTATAGCTTGCGCCGTTCGGCTGCAGCACTTGGGCACTATCTGTGCCCGAGTACACGATAGAGGTGGTTTCCACCTCCGCACCGTTGGCATGCAGACTGCTCGATGCCACACGCCCATCGGCGGCATAACCAAACGTTGCGTATCGAACTCCATCCTCTTCGATACCGGTGAGCAAATGTGCGCGCCCAGCTGGGGCGTGGCCTGACTCTCCATAACGGTAGACGCGCACGCTTCCATCGGAACGGGTGACGCTGCTCAGATTCTGCGCGGCGTCATAGCCGTACTGGACGTAGCTGCCATCATCCAACGCGACCTTTTCCAATAAATCGTTACGGTACGTGAAGCTGAGGGCATGCCCCAAACCATCCACGGCCTTGATCAGTTTGTTGCTGGCGTATACAAGCTCAACATCGAATGCAGGAGACACACTGGATTGAATGGCCGCAAGTTGACCGGCCGAATTATAACTACGCCTCTCGCCATCTGCAGTGACCAGAGTCCAAAGCCCACTATCTGACCCAAGCAACATATCGCCAACATTATGCCGGCCGCGGGACTTGTACTCACCCACAGTCCGGAACTGTTCAAAAAACCCCTCCTGTGTCGTCATGAAGAGAGCGCCATAGCCCACGGTATCGGAAAACGAGTGGCTCCATCCCGGCGCCATTCCTGATCCCGCCTGAAGCTGTTGAAGAGAGTGGTAAAACCGCTGAAATGGCTTACCAGCAAAAACAAGATCGTCTTCACGCCTAAACTTTTCACCGGTTGCCGGAAGGCAAGGATTTGCGTTGACCGCGCACGACTTGGTCTGATTTATACCTTTAGCATAGATGATCGGGGTATCAGTAGTCTCACAAAGATATGGATACTCCGCGACAAAATCCGGATTACCGGTAGTGTTATACGAGGGATTAAATGCACTAACAGGATGCAAGCCAGCGGGACAAGAATAAACCTGTGCCTTTACAAGCATTGCATCATGTGGATCAGGCGTAGGATCGCTCCATCCAGGGCAGGACATGTTGAATCGAAACCATTTACCATTCGGCACATCAAACGTAAGCAAGCCCAAGCCATCATAATATGGCAAGCTCTGAACATAGGGCTCACCATATGCACCATCTATTCGCTCCCCAGAAATCGTACAGTCCGGCCAGACATAATGATGGAGATCGATCCACCCTTGAATCATCTCAGATTCATCTGCGCAATATTCTCGAAACATCGGCTCGGGACTGGCCGAACAAATAGAAGGATTTGTACTTGTACTTCCGTTACCGCCGATCAGATAAGCCGGCGGACTTATATACGCAGGCGGCTGACGCCTAACCTTATAAGCGATCTGGTACGACGGAGTTTCCGACGCACCTTCGGTAATAGTGGCCTTATCTCGAACAAGATACGCGCCATACGGCAATATCGAGCGCATCTCGGCCTCGGCCTCGTCGAGCGAGCCAAAGCAGGATTCATAACAATATTCGTTGACAGCCTGCGCCTCTGCCCTCAACGACACACCACAAAACAATACCAAAAATATAACACTATAAACAAAATTATAAAAAATTCGCACAATCCATTCCTTTTGGAAAGTATTATAAATAAATATTATCCAT
Source organism: Xanthomonas sp. DAR 34887 (assembly GCF_041245805.1). Taxonomy (NCBI): domain Bacteria; kingdom Pseudomonadati; phylum Pseudomonadota; class Gammaproteobacteria; order Lysobacterales; family Lysobacteraceae; genus Xanthomonas; species Xanthomonas tesorieronis. The sequence continues at coordinate 1,507,454 of NZ_CP162490.1, read as the reverse complement.
ATGACACAGAATCACACGCAAAGTAGATGCGGACAACCACCCATCTCCAAGGCATCCGTCATTAGCCAGTGGTGCTAGCCAAGCGGTTTTAAATCGAGCTTGCTCGAATTAACCCACAGCCAAAAACCGCTCCGAAATCATCCCCTCGATCGCTTCCATATCCGGTAACAACGCACTCTGCTCGCCCAACAACACACGCATATGCACGCCAGCCGGCAAGGTTTCTTCGGAGGCGTCGGCCAGCAGGCCGTCGCGCGGGACCGAGATCAGTTGCGGGAAGGATTGGGTGATCAGGGCGAAGTACGGCAGGTCGGGATTGCCGCCCAGCGCTTTCAGCACGACGATCTTGTTGTTGGAAGCAACGGTTTCGCTGCCAAGGCCGGTGAGGCGGGCGAACGAGAGCAGCGGGACGTTCCAGCCGTACCAGGCGATCTGGCCGAGCAGCCAGTGCGGGGCGTCGGGCAGCGGTTCGACCGGCACGCGCGACATCACTTCGGCGACGGTGGCGTTGGGCAGCAGAGCCCGCTCGCTGCCGGCCTGGATCAGGACACCGCGGATTTCGTCGTTGCTGGCGTAGCTGCTCATGGATTACGTCGTCCTGGAACCGGAAAAAACGCGCGGGCGACGGCTCAGCCGCCCCACCGCGCGGACAGGGCCTGCGCCAGCTGCACGGGATCGCCGCTGGGATGGCCGCGGCCGATCAGCTGCGTGGCGGCGGCCGGGTCGTAGCAGCCGTCGCCGGTCTGGCCGGCGACCCAGGCGCCTTGCGCGGCCACGGCCAGCACGTCCTCGACCTGCTGCGGGTCGCTGCCGCTGAGCAGCAGCACGGCGCTGTGCGCAGCCGGCAAACCGCCGACCACCGAGGCGCCGGCCTGCTGGGCGACGAACCGCAGGCCGGCGGTTTCGCCGCTGCGCACGCCGACATCGTCGGGCAGGATGTAGACGTTGCCGACGGCGACCGCCTGGCCGGCTTCGGCCAGCAGCACCGGCAACGCGGACACGCGCGCGATCTGCTTGACCAGGTTGCCGTAGCGGCCGCCGTCCAGGCGCAACTGCACCAGCAGCGGCTGCGGGAAATCCGGCGGCAAGGCGGCGAGCAGGCGGCGAATGGCATCGGGACCGCCGATACCGGCCATCACCAGCACAGCGCCGTGCGCGGCGGTGGCTGCAGCGGCGGCCTGGCCGCTGGTGGCCTCCTCCTCGGACTCCAGCGCGACCAGCGACAGGCCTTCGGTGGAAATCTGCATCTGGCTCAGCGGCGCGCGCGCCTGCACGACCAGCGGCGCGTCGTCGTCCACCAGCGACCAGGCGCTAGCCGGCAGCGGCGGCGGCGGCGCGCTGGCCGGCGCAGCGGCGGATGCCGCCTCGGTCGCGCTCGCTGCCTCGGCGCTCGTTGCAGGCGCGGCCGCATCGCCGGCGGCGATCTGATCGCGCGAGAACTGCAGCTCCTCGAATCCGGGCGCGGCATCGGCCGGCGGCTGCCAGGCATAGAAGCTGTCGCCGGGCACGGTGGTGGCGAAGCTGGCCGCTTCCTCGACGTGGAAGCCGATCGGCGCGCCTTCGTGCAGTTGCGCCGGGGTCGCCGGCAGGCCCGGTTCGGGTTGCAGGCCGGTGTCTGTTTCGCGACCCGGCGGCAGCACGTCCTGGTGGCCTTGCAGCTTGGCGGCAAGATGCCGCGCCCAGCGCTGCGCTTCCCAACCCTCGCGGCGCGCGGCCAGTTCGGCCTCGTCGAAGATCACGGTGAGGCCGGGCAGGTCCAGCGCCGCATCCAGGCGTTCCAGTGCGTCCTCGATCGACGGTTCCAGCGCGATCAGCACCGCGTTGGGCGCGGCGTCGGCCAGGGTCTGCGCATCGATCGCGCCGGGATCGTCCTCGAGCACGATCGCCGCGCCGACCTGGTGCAGCGCCTCGCGCAGGCGCTCGCGCGCCTGGCCGGGGCGCGCCAGCAACGCGACCGGGGTCCCGCTGGCGGCGCCGTCATTCGCGAACACGGGCGATCCCCAGCAGGTCGTACACGTTGCGCATCAGATCCAACTCTTGATAGGGCTTGCCCAGGTAGCGCTGCACGCCGATCTCGAAGGCGCGCTGGCGGTGTTTCTCGCCGCTGCGCGAGGTGATCATCACGATCGGCACCGACGCGTAGCGGGGGTCGGCGCGCATCGCGGTCGCCAGTTCGTAGCCATCCATGCGCGGCATCTCGATATCCAGCAGCATCAGGTCGGGGACGCGCTCCTCGAGGCGCTCCAGCGCCTCGATGCCGTCGCGGGCGGCGATCACGTCGAAGTTGTGGCGTTCCAGCACGCGGCCGGTGACCTTGCGCATGGTCAGCGAATCGTCGACCACCATCACCAGCGGCACGCGCCGCTGTTCGGTCGGCGCCGCTTCCACCACCGGCCGCGCCGGTTGCGCGAGGTAGCGGCGCACCAGCGGGGCGACGTCCAGGATCACCACCACGCGGCCATCGCCGGTGATGGTGGCGCCGTAGATGCCGGGCACCGAGGCGATCTGCAGGCCGACCGGCTTGACCACGATTTCGCGGTTGCCGAGCACCTGGTCGATCGCCACCGCGGCGCGCAGGTCGCCGGCGCGCACCAGCAGCAGCGGCACCTGCGCCTGTCCCTCGGCGCGTGCCGGCGCCTGGCCGACCAGCGAGCCAAGGTCGTGCAGCGCGTACTCTTCGCCGCTGTAGTGGTAGCCGCCGTCGGCCGCTTCGAAACGCTCGCGGCTGATGCGGCCGATGCCGCTGACCGAGGCCACCGGCACGGCGAAGGTGGTCTCGCCGATCTGCACGAACACCGCCTGGGTCACCGCCAGGGTCTGCGGCAGGCGCAGGGTGAAGGTGACGCCTTGGCCCCACACCGAGTGGATGTCCACCGAGCCGCCGAGCTGGCGCACTTCGTTGCGCACCACGTCCATGCCCACGCCGCGGCCGGCCAGCTGGCTGACCTGGTCGTAGGTGCTGAAGCCGGGAGCGAAGATCAGCGAATCCAGCTCTTCGTCCGACAGCGCGGCGCCGATCGCGATCAGGCCGCGCTGTTCGGCGCGGTGACGGATCGCGTCGCGGTTGAGGCCGGCGCCGTCGTCGGCCACTTCCAGCACGATTTCCGAGCCTTCGCGGCGCAGGCGGATGGCGATGCTGCCCTCCTCCGCCTTGCCCGCAGCGCGGCGCTGCTCGGGCGTTTCCAGCCCGTGCGCGACCGAGTTGCGCAGCATGTGTTCCAGCGGCGCGATCATGCGGTCGAGCACGTTGCGGTCGAGTTCGCCGTGGGTGCCTTCCAGGGTCAGATGCACCTGCTTGCCAGTTTCGCTGGCGGCCTGCCGCACCACGCGGCGCAGCCGCGGCACCAGGCCGTCGAACGGCACCATGCGCGCGCGCATCAGCCCGTCCTGCAGTTCCGAGCTCACGCGCGACTGCTGCTGCAGCAAGCCGTCGTACTGCCGCGCCAGGTCGTCGAGCACGCCTTGCAGGCCGCCCAAGTCGGCCGCCGATTCGTTCAGCGCGCGGCTGAGCTGCTGCAGCGTGGAGAAGCGGTCCAGTTCCAGCGGATCGAAGCTCTGCTCGGTCTGGTCCTGTTCGCGCTGGTAGCGGGCGACGATCTGCGCTTCGGTTTCCAGATCCAGGCGGCGCAGCTGGTCGCGCAGTCGCGCGTTGGTGCGGTCCAGTTCGGCCATCGCGCCGCGGAATGCGCCCAGCTGCTGTTCCAGCCGCGAGCGGTAGATCGCCACTTCGCCGGCGTGGTTGACCAGGCGGTCCAGCAGGTCGGCGCGCACGCGCACCTGTTCCTGCATCGGCCGCGCGATCATCGACTCTTCGTCGAGCGTGCCGTCCACCGGCAGTGGTGCCGACAGCGGCGCCGGCGCCGGTGCGGGCACCGAGGCCGGATCGACCGCGGCCTGGATCATCGCCGCCACGTCGGCATCGGCCTGGGTGTCGGCAGCAGGCTCGCTGCCGTCAACGGCGAACGGCAGGCTGCGGCCGTGGGTGCGCGCGTCGAAGCGGCCGATCAGATCGATCGGCATCGCCACCGCGCGGTGGTTGCCGGTGAGGGTGAGCAGCTGATGCAGGCGGTCGAATCCGCGTTCGAGCAACTGCACGTCGCCGCGATCGAGTTCGGTGCGGTTGGCGGCCACCGCCTCCAGCAGCGATTCGATGCCGTGGCCGAGGTCGCCGATCGCGTTGACGCCGGCCATGCGCGCGCCGCCCTTCAGCGTATGCAGGTCGCGTTGCAGGCCGGCGAGCGCGTCGCGGTCCTGCGGCGCCGCGCGCAGGTCGGCGATCAGGCGGTCGCAATGGTCGAGCAGGTCCTTGCCTTCCTCGACGAAGATATCGACCAGCTCGCGGTCCAGATCGGCGAAGTCCAGCGGACCGAGATCGACCGCGGCCAGGTCCGTCGGTTCGGTCCAGGCGGTGTCGTGCTGGGCGGATTCGGCGAACGGCGATTCGGCGGCGTCATCGGCGTGCGGGTGATGCCCGTCGCTGCTTGCGGTATCGGCCGGCTCGGCGGTTTGCGCGTGCGCAGGCTCGGCATCCGTGTCCGTGGAGTGCGCGGCGTCGCTTGTAGGCTCGCCGTTGTCCGGCGCGATGTCGGCGACGTCGATGGCTTGCGTTTCGTCCGCATGCATCTCGTGCGCATAGGGCACTTCGACCGGTGCCAGGTCGGAACCGGCGTAGTCCTCGTGCCCGGCATGGTGCTCTGGCGCGTCGGCCGTGTCGGTCGAACGGGTCTGTTCGGAGTCGGTTGTTGCGTCGAGCGCTGCGTCCGCGTCCACGTCCGGATCGGCGGATTCGGCATGCACAGCGTCTTCGGCGTGCGGCGTCGGCGCGTGATCGTGCACGTCGTGCGCCTCGACCGCTTCGGCGTCGGCCGGATGCGTTTCGATGTCGGCCTGCGCGGGGCCATCGACGCTCTGGTCGACGGTCTCGTGCTGCGATTGCGCTGCTGCATCCGCGTCGTCGTGCGCGTGCGGCGCGGTATCGGCATGCGCCGCCGCGTCGTCCGCCACCGGCAGCGGTTCGGCATCGTCGTTCGCCGACACCGGCTCGCTGCCGTGCCAGTGCGTGGACGGCGGCACCGGCTCCGCATGGAACGCATAACCCTGCGGATCGCGCTCCTGGTCGTGCTCGTCCTGGTCGCGCTCGCCCTCGACCGGCTCGCCTTCGGCGTGCCCAGCGTGGTCGTGCTCGCCTTGCAGCGGATCGTTCTGGGGATCGCCGTGATGGGTTGCGTCGTGCGTAGCTTCCGCGTCGGCCGCTACGTCCTGCTCCTGCGTCTCGGCCACCGTTTCCACAGGCGGCGGCAGCTCGCTGTCCGCCGGCACGCGCTCCTCGGCCAGCGGCGCGTCGACGGTCAATTCGTCGAGCTTGCCCTCCTGCGCCAACAGCGCCTGTTCTTCGGCGTCGATCGCGGCAGGCTCGCCATCATCGGTCGGTGCGGCGGCGACCTCGTCCGTTTCCTCTGCTGCGCCGTCCGCATCCTGCGCGACGTCCGATGCGGCGCTGTCGTGCTGTTCGTGGACGGATGCGTCGTGGGTGTCGAACGCAGACACCGACGATTCGCTGTCGTCGGCAGCCTCTTCGCTCGGCGCATGCGACTGCGCGGCATCGAATGCCGCTGGCGCATCCACCGCCGATGCGACCGAGGCATCGGCATCGGCGCTGCCGGCGACAGGCGCGGCATCAGCGTGATCCGCGTCGGTACCGGCCGCTTCGAGATGGCGGGCATCGCCCAGGTACGCCGACAGGTCGTCGGCCGAAGTGAGTTCCACCGCCTGCAGCAGCTGCGCGTCCAAGCCGGCATCGGCCTGCGGTTGCGGTTCGCCCTCGTCTTCTTCGTCGTGCGCGACCGCAGGCCACTGCACTTCCGGCAGCGTGGCGACCAGGGCCTGCAGGCGCTGCGCCAGCTCAGTGAACGGCGGGATCACCGGCGACGGCGCCTGCAGTTCCTCGATGGTGGCGGCGATCGCATGCGCGGCATCGTCGAGCGCGCGCACGCCATCGGCGCCTGGCACCGCGGCGGCGGCCAGCAGGCGCTTGACGTAGCTCTCGGCCGGGCCGGTGACGTCGGTGATTTCCGGCACGTCGGTCATCGCGAACGCACCGCTCATCGTGTGCACCGCACGCAGCAGCGCCTCAGTGGCGGGCTGCGGCGCATGCTGCAGCCAGTCGCGGACCGTCTCCAGATGAGTGCCCACCTCGGCTTCGAGGATCTCGCGCAGCACGCTGTCCACCGAGGCCGGGGTACCGGCGCGCGGAGCGACAACGGCCGCTGCCGGCGCGGCGGCGAAGTAGTAGGCGTCCTCGCCCGCGGCGATGCGGTCGGCGACCGCCTGGATCGCGTCCAGATCGGCCTGGATCGCGCCGTGCCCGCGCAGTGCGGAGTTGAGCTGCGGCAACACCTCGTAGGCCAATTCGACCATGGTCACCACCGCCGGGCTGGCCGGACGGGTGCCGTCGAGCACGCGGTTGAGCATGCTCTCGATCTTCCAGCTGAATTCGCCGAGCACGCGGGCGCCGACCAGCCGGCCGCTGCCCTTGAGGGTGTGGAACACGCGACGGATGGGACGCAGGCTTTCCAGGTGGTTCGGCGACGCGCGCCATGCCGGCAGCAGGTTGCCGAGGTTGACCAGTTCCTCGTCGAATTCCTCGAGGAATACTTCGCGGATGTCGGCGTCGATCTCGCCGCCGTCATCCACGAAGCCGCCATCGATGGCGACCGGCGCGGGCGCCTCTGGCGCCGCGACCGCATCGCTCGGCGCTTGCGCGTGGTCGGCGGCAGACTCGGCCGCGGCGGGCGCGGCGACATCGAACTGTGCCGCTGCGGCGTCGAGTTCGGCGAGGAACGCTGCCGACGCGGCGTCCAGCTCGATCGGCTGGATGCTGGCCTTGTGCACGCCGGGTACCGGCGCTTCCGGCTCCGGGGTCGGCTCCGGCCAAGTCAGGTCGACGAACGGACTCTGTTCGGCGTTGGCGTTGGCGTTGGCGTTGGCGTTGGCGTCGGCATGCTCTGTGTCGCCGGCATGCGCGTGCGGCGCCGCGTCGCTCTCGCTCTCGGCTTCGGCTTCGGCTTCGACGGCATCGCTCGGCGAAAGGTCGATGGCGGACGTGGCGGGCTCGGCGACAGCGTCGTTGTCGTCGTCGGCCAGGGTCGCCGGGGTCTCGTTCCACGCGATGCTGTGGACCTCGTCGGACGCGGTATCGGCGAAGGCCGGCGCATCCTCCAGCTCGATCACCAGCACATCGTCGTGGGCGTTGTCGGTGGGCGCGGCGGCCGGGGCGTCGACGATGACCAGGGCCGGATCGTCGTGTTCGGCAGCGGCGTCGAGCTCGGCGTATTCGGCGGCCACCGGGTCGAAACCGTAGCTGGCCGGCGCTTGGTCGGACGCGGGCGCGGCCTCGACAGGCGCGACATCCTGCTCGGTCGACGCCTCGGCGCTTTCCCAACGCAGTGCATCGCCTTCCAACGCCAGCGTATCGGTACTGATCTGCAGCGGCTCGACCGCGGCGGACCACTCTTCCTGTTCGGCGGCGACCGGATCGAAGCTGATCGGCGACGCGGCGACGACGGACGCATCCTCGCTGCCCGCAGCACCGATCGCGGTGGTGGACGGCTCGGCGTCGGCATCAAGGTGCTCGGCAACCTCGGCGTTGGCGACAGCGTCGCTGTCTTCGTGCAGCGCCCACTGCGGCGCCTGCGGCGTTTCGCCCGGCAGCGGCGGCGGCTGGCCGACGGCGCTCGGCGCGTCAGCGACCGGCGCCAGCTCCCAGGACGGCGCCGAGGGCGGCGCGGACACCTGGCTCGGCACGTCGGCCACGTCGTCGGTCGACGCGCCACCCAGTTCCGCCACGGGCGCGAACGACGGCGCATCGCCCCCCTGCGGCACCACGCCCTGCGCCGCCGGCGCTTCGCTGGGCAGCGGCCAGTAGCGCAGCGTTTCCAGGCTGGTGCGGGTGATGTCGAGGATTTCCTCGCGGCCCGGGCGGCGCTCGCGCAGCGCTTCCAGGTAGTACTCCAGGCTGGCCATCGCGTCGGCCAGCGTGTCCAGCTGGCGCCCGCTGGGCACGCGGCGCTTGCCGATCAGCTCGGTGGCCACGTAGCGGCGCACGCCTTCCAGGTAATCGGCCGGCTGCGGCAGTTCCAGCATGCGCAGCGCACCGGCGACCTCGCCGAGCAGGCGCGGCACGTCGCTCAGGCGCTCGTGATCCCAGTTGGTCTCGATGAAGGCGACGAAATGCTCGCGCGCGGCGGCGAAATTGGCGATCGCCTCGTGCGCCAGCACTTCCACCGTGCGCCGCGCCTCGGCGGCGCTGGCATCGTCGTGGATGCCGGCGCTGGCGCCGAGATAGGCGACCTGGTCGTCGAGCGAGGCATCCACGTACAGCAGCGCACCGGCGATATCCAGCAACAGGCCTTCGTCGGCCTGGCGCTCGCCTTCGACGATGCTGCGCAGCGCATCGCGCTGCTGCACCACCACGCCGCGGGCCACACCCAGGCCCATCACCCCGAGGGTGTCGGCGACGCTGCCCAGTTCGTCCACCTGGGTCTGCAGCGCGGCCACGTCGCCGCCGGTGCGCAGGTGCAGGTCGAGCGCGTCCTTGACCCGCAGCAGTTCTTCCTTGATCGCGGTGCCGACGGTGTCCAGCAGTTCGCGGTTGCGGCCGCTGAGGCTGCCGCGGGCATGGTCCAGTTCAGCTTCGGTGGCGGCGCTGGCGTCGGGCGACAGCGCGAACAGCGCGCCTTCGCTGAGCCCGGGCTCGCCGCGCGAGGCGCGGATCTCGTTGAGCAGCGGCAACAGCACGATCGGGATGTCGCGATGGCCGTCCTGCAGGCGCTCCAGATAATCGGGCAGCAGCACGGTGCCGCGCATCAGCGTGGCGCAGGCCTCGTCGCGGTCGGGCACCTGGCCGTTCTGCACGGCGATCGCCAGCAGCTCCAGTTCCTCGGCGACCATCGCCGGGGCGTACAGCTCGACCATGCGCAAGGTGCCCTGCACCTGGTGCAGGTAGCCGGCGCAGAAGCGCATGCGGCTGGTGTCGGCGGGGTCTTCGACGAAGTATTCGATTTCCCCGCGCACCTGGCGCAGGGTCTCGTCCAGCTCCGGCTTGACCCAGCCCAGCGCGGCATGGCTCATCGCATCGCGCAGCGCGCTCATCGCGGCGCTCCCGCGGACGGCCACGCGCCGCGCGTCGCCAGCGCGGCGGCGGTGTGCAGGGAGTTTTCACGATACGTCATGTGCGCTTTCCTTCCACCCTGTTCCGGTCGGCTCACGCCGGCAGCTTGAAGTCGGCGACCGAGCGCCGCAGATCCGCCGCCAGCTGCGCCAGCCGTCCGATCGATTCGGCGGTCTGGCCGGCACCCTGCGAGGTCTGTCCGGTGATGCGGCGGATCACGTCCATCGTCTGGGTGATGTCGGTCGCCGCGGCGGACTGCTGGTGCGCGGCGATGGAGATGTTCTTGATGAGGTTGTTGAGCGCGTTGGAGACGCGCTCGATCTCGGTCAGCGCGGTGCCGGCGTCCTCGGCCAGGCGCGCGCCGGACACCACTTCGGAGGTGGTCTGCTCCATCGAGCTGACCGCTTCGTTGGTATCGGCCTGAATGGTCTGCACCAGGCCTTCGATCCGGCGCGTGGCGCCGGAGGTGCGTTCGGCCAGGCGCTGCACTTCGTCGGCGACCAGCGCGAAGCCGCGGCCGGCCTCGCCCGCCGAGGCGGCCTGCACCGCGGCGTTGAGCGCCAGGATGTTGGTCTGCTCGGAAATGTCGTTGATCAGTTCGACGATCGAGCCGATCTCCTGGGTCGATTCGCCCAGGCGCTTGATGCGCTTGGAGGTTTCCTGGATCTGGTCGCGGATCTGGTCCATGCCCTGGATGGTCTCGCGGACCACGCCGGCGCCCTCGGCGGCGATCACCACCGAGCGCTGCGCCACTTCGGCCGACTCGCTGGAGTTGCGCGAGACCTGTTCGATGCTGGAGGCGATTTCGTTGATGCGCTCGGACGCCGAACCGATCTGCTCGGCCTGGTGGCCGGCGGCCTCGGCCAGCTGCAGCGCGGTGGCCTGGGTTTCCTCGGTGGAGATGGCGACCTTGGCCGAGGTGTCGTTGATCGTGGTGACCAGGTGGCGCAGTTCGTCCACGGCGTAGTTGATCGCGTCGGCGATGGCGCCGGTCATGTCCTCGGTGACCGAGGCCTTGACGGTCAGGTCGCCTTCGCCGAGCGAACTGATTTCGTCGAGCAGGCGCATGATCGCCTGCTGGTTGCGGCTGTTGTATTCGACCTGGGTCTGGTAGCGGATTTCCTGGTCGCGGGTGCGGCTGCGCACCGAGGTCCAGACGAAGCCGATGATCGACAGCAGCGCCAGCAGGCCGGACACCACGCCCAGCCAGAAGTTCGGAAACAGGCGGGTGTCGCGGGTGGAGCCGAACGCGGAGAACGCATCGAACAGTTTCTTGCTGTCGTCGAGCATCTTGTCCGAGCCGGCGGTCAGCGCCGCGGCCGAGGATTGCGCGGCGAACAGGCTGCGCGAGCTGGCCAGCAGCGCGTCCAGGTCCTTCTTCATTTCCGCCCACTGCGCCTGCGACTGCTCCAGCGCGGCCAGCGCGGCGGCGTTGCGCACCGGCGCGATGCCCAGTTCCTCGTTGCCGTTGCGCAGGCCTTCGAGCATCTGCCCGAACACCACCGAGTCGCGCGCCAGCGCATCGCCGGCGCTGGCCGCGCCGCTGCCGCCCGCCCGCATCTCGGTGACGCGGCGGGCCATGGTGCCGGCCACCACCACCTGCTGCAGGGTGTTGTAGATCTGCGCGGCGGGGGCGCCGCCGACGGTCATCGCGCGCACCACCTCGTTCAACTGCGCCTGCAGCTGCGGCACGCCGCCGACGAAGCGCTCGGCGTTGCCGGCCAGCGCCAGCACCGCCGGCTCGCTGTCCACCACCTGCTGCGCGTTCTTGCCCAGCGGGGTCCAGGTGCGGTTGAGCTGTTCCAGCGGGCCGGCGATGCCGGTCTCGTTGGCATAGCGCGCGTTGAGCGCGGCGACGGTGCTCTCCACCCGCGCCTTGGTCTGCTTGAATTGCTTGTAGGTGGCCGCGTTGCCGGAGACCGCGTCGCGGCCCTGGTTGGCCAGCTGCTGCGACAGCACCTGCAGGTCGGCCGCGCCGGTGCTGGCGCCGGCCAGGCGGTTGCCCTGCCAGGTGGCCACGCCGGTATTGGCGCCGAACACGATCAGCGACAGCGCCAACAGGCCCAGCCAGAAACTCGTCCCCACGCTGCCAAGCTTGCTGGCCTTGGGGGCGTCCGGTGCAGTACTCATGATTCGACCTCGATCTTCGATGCGAAGGCAGGCCGCGCCCTCAGGCGGCGGCTTGACGGAATTCGGGTGTACGCGACAGCAGCGACAGCGAGAACACGCCCCAGTCGTGGGTGTCGCCGCGGAACGCGCGGTCGACGAAGTGCGCGTAGCGGCCCTGCGCCAGGTCGCCGGGCTCCACCGCCTGCGACTCGACGAAGCTGCGCTGGCCGAACAGTTCGTCGATGGTCAACGCCACGTCGCCGCCGCTCTGGCGCATGATCAGCACGCGCTGGCCTTCCAGCAGCGAGGTGCGCTGGCCTTCCATGAACTGCTTCAAATCGACCACCGGGAACAGGTTGCCGCGCAGGTTGCCCACGCCCAGCAGCCACGGCTGCGCGCCCGGCACCGGGGTGATCGGCGGCATGCGCACGATTTCCACCACTTCGCGGAAATCGGACACCAGATGGCGGTTGCCGACGCGGAAGCCGACCCCGCGCCAGATGTCCTCGTCGAATTCGCGCTCGGGCATCTGCACCGCATGCGCCAGGCTGCGCCGCTCGTAGGCCTCGAGAATGTCGAAAGGCGACCGCACGTCAGCCGACCAGCTGGTTGATGCGGGCGATCAGTTCGTCTTCGCGCGGCGGCTTGACGATGTAGTCGGTGGCGCCCTGGCGCATGCCCCAGACCTTGTCGGTCTCCATGCTCTTGGTGCTGATGATCAGCACCGGGATGTGCCGGGTGGCTTCGTCGCGCGACAGCGCGCGGGTGGCCTGGAAGCCGCTCATCCCCGGCAGCACCACGTCCATCAGCACCAGGCGCGGCGCCTGCTCGCGGACGATCTTCAGCCCGTCCTCGGCGTTGTCGGTGGCGAGCACCTCGTGCCCGGCTTTTTCCAGCCACTGCGTAAACACCGCCCGGTCGGTCGGTGAGTCCTCGATCAACAAGATTCGAGCCATGGTGCCTTTCCCCCTGGTCAGGCGTTGACGTATGTACGGATCGCGCCCAGCAGTTCTTCGCGTGTGAAGGGTTTGGTGAGGTACTGCTCGGAACCGACGATGCGCCCGCGCGCCTTGTCGAACAGGCCGTCCTTGGAGGACAGCATGATCACCGGCGTCGCCTTGAACAGCTGGTTGCCCTTGATCAGCGCGCAGGTCTGATAGCCGTCCAGCCGCGGCATCATGATGTCCACGAAGATGATCTGCGGTTGCTGATCGGCGATCTTGGCCAAGGCCTCGAAGCCGTCGGTGGCGGTGACCACCTCACACCCCTCGCGCTTCAGCAGCGTTTCGGCAGTACGACGGATCGTCTTCGAGTCATCGATCACCATGACCCTCAGTCCTGCGAGTTCCCCACCCGCAGTCGTGTTTTCACTCATTCACTTGCCCCCAGGCGCGCGACGCTTCATCGGTTCCGACGTCGCTGCGAAACGACATGTATCCCAAGACCCGCTCGGACTGTCAAGGCCGCCGCCACGGCTCTGCGTTGTGTCACTTTCCAGCGCTAACTATGTCACAGTTTGATTGCCGCCGCAGGGCAGCGCACGGCCCCGTGCCGCCGCCCTTGCGCACCCCCGCCGCCGACCCGCTACCATCCTCCGTTCAGTCCCCCGGGTAACGCCATGTCGTTCGATGTCATCGTGGTGATGGATCCCATCGCCAGCATCAAGATTGCCAAAGACACTACCTTCGCGATGTTGCTGGAAGCGCAGCGCCGCGGACATCGCCTGCACTACGTGCGCCCCGGCGGGCTGTCGCTGCGCGAAGGCCGCGCGCTGGCCCAGGCGGCGCCGCTGCAGGTCCGCGACGACAAGACGGGCTGGTTCGAACTGGGCGCGTTCGCCGAACTGGCGTTCGGTACCGGGCAGGTGGTGCTGATGCGCAAGGACCCGCCGTTCGATTCGGAATTCCTGTACGACACCCACGTGCTGAGCGTGGCCCAGCGCGCCGGCGCGCAGGTGATCAACGACCCGCAGGGCCTGCGCGACTTCAACGAGAAGCTGGCCGCGCAGCTGTTCCCGCAATGCTGCCCGCCGACCCTGGTCAGCCGCGACGCGGCCGCGCTGAAGGCGTTCGTGCTCGAGCACGGCCAGGCGGTGCTCAAACCGCTGGACGGCATGGGCGGGCGCTCGATCTTCCGCAGCGGCACCGGCGACCCCAACCTCAACGTGATCCTGGAGACGCTGACCGACGGCGGCCGCACCCTGGCCCTGGCGCAGCGGTTCATTCCCGACATCAGCGCCGGCGACAAGCGCATCCTGCTGGTGGATGGAGTGCCGGTGGACTACTGCCTGGCGCGGATCCCGCAGGGCGACGAATTCCGCGGCAACCTGGCCGCCGGCGGCCGCGGCGAAGGCCGCCCGCTGAGCGAGCGCGACCGCTGGATCGCCGCCCAGGTCGGCCCGGAGATGAAGCGGCGCGGCATGCGCTTCGTCGGCCTGGACGTGATCGGCGACTTCCTGACCGAGGTCAACGTCACCAGCCCGACCTGCGTGCGCGAACTGGACGCGCAGTTCGGGCTGAACATCGCCGGACTGCTGTTCGACGCGATCGAGGCCTACCCGGCGCGATGAGCGCGGCCGCCGCGACGCCCGCGCCGCGCATCGGCGAGCGCGACAGGCTCGGCGCCACCCTGGTGCTGTCGCTGATCGTGCACGGCCTGCTGATCCTGGGCGTGGGCTTCGCGATCGACGACGACGCCCCGCTGGTGCCGACCCTGGACGTGATCTTCAGCCAGACCAGCACGCCGCTGACCCCGAAGCAGGCCGATTTCCTGGCCCAGGCCAACCAGCAAGGCGGCGGCGACCACGACAAGGCGCAGCGCCCGCGCGACAGCCAGCCCGGCATCGTGCCGCAGCAGCACGACGGCCTGGCGCCGCAGGCGCTGCGCGCACGGACCGCGGCGGCGGCACCGGAGCCGACCCCGCGCGTGGTCAGCAGCGCGCGCGGCGAACAGCCGCAGCCGGCGCCCCAGACCAAGCCGCGCACCGACGCGCCGACCCAGCCGGTAGATGCGCTGCGCGAGCAACGCGATGCGGAGATGGCGCGCCTGGCCGCCGAAGTGCACCTGCGTTCGGAGCAGTACGCCAAGCGCCCGAACCGCAAGTTCGTCTCCGCCAGCACCCGCGAGTACGCCTACGCCAATTACCTGCGCGCCTGGGTCGACCGCGCCGAGCGCGTCGGCAACCTCAACTACCCGGACGAGGCGCGCCGGCAGCGGCTGGGCGGCCAGGTGGTGATCAGCGTCGGCGTACGCCGCGACGGCAGCGTCGAAAGCAGCCGCATCCTGCGTTCCAGCGGCGTGCCGATGCTCGACGCGGCGGCGCTGCGGGTGGTGCAGCTGGCACAACCGTTCCCGCCGCTGCCGCATACCGAAGACAACATCGACATCCTGCAGGTGACCCGCACCTGGGTGTTCCTGCCCGGCGGCACGCTGCGCGACGACCGCTGAGCGCCGCGCTGTAAGCCCCTCTCCCATCGGGAGAGGGGTTGGGTGAGGGTACGGCCGGCACGGATCGCCTGCCGGCACCGGACCTCCGAGGCTTCACCCGTACCCTCATCCGCCCCTGCGGGGCACCTTCTCCCGATGGGAGAAGGGAACAGCTGGCCTTTTAGAGCCCCTCTCCCACCGGGAGAGGGGTTGGGGTGAGGGTACGGCCGGCACGGATCGCCTGCCGGCACCGGACCTGCGAGGCTTCGCCCCGTACCTCATCCGCCCCTGCGGGGCACCTTCTCCCGATGGGAGAAGGGGAGCCGGATTGCACCGCGTGGCGCCACATGCGCCCGCATGCCAGCAACCGAAATAACGATTGGTGCCGGCGACATAACCACGCGGCATTTCTGAATAGGCGTCACATTAAGGTTAATGGTGGCGGGGAACGTTACCGCACACCGCATCATCAAGGACGAGTGGATGGGGGGTCGGCGCGCGCGTCCCTTGCCCCCACCCACCCGAGCCGCTTCCTCCATGAAAAAGCACACCCTCCTTCGCAGGCCCGGCCTGCTCGCGCTGGCACTGAGCGCCGCCCTCGCTGCGCCGGCCGCCCTGGCCCAGTCCACCACCGGCACCGTCGCCGGCCAGGCGCCGGCCAATGCGCAACGTGTCCAGGTCCGCAGCGACAGCGGCCTCACCCGCGAAGTCGCGGTCGATGCGCGCGGCCGCTACAGCATCGGCCAGTTGCCGCTGGGCACCTACACCGTCGTCGCCAAGGGCGCCGACGACGCCGTACTCGGCAGTCGCGAGGGCGTGGGTCTGACCGTCGGCGCGGTCACCGACGTTTCCTTCGCCGCGGTCACCAGCCTGACCGGGGTCACCGTCAGCGCCGACCGCGCCGCCGCCGCGATCGACGTCAGCAGCGTGGACTCGCGTACGGTGATCAACGCCGAACAGCTGCAGCGGCTGCCGCTGGGACGCTCGGCCGAAGCGATCGCGCAACTGGCGCCCGGCGTGGCCGGCAACAGCGGCAGCGGCACCTACATCGGCCCGACCGGCGCGCAGCTGCTCAGCTTCGGCGGCTCCTCGGCCGCGGAGAACGCCTATTACATCAACGGCTTCAACACCACCGATCCGCTGCGCGGACTGGGCGGACTGACCCTGCCCTACGGCAGCATCGACCAGTTGGAGGTCTACACCGGCGGCTACAGCGCCAAGTACGGACGTTCCGACGGCGGCGTGATCAACGCGGTCGGCAAGCGCGGCAGCAACGAATGGCATTTCGGCGGCCAGGCGACCTGGGAGCCGGACGGGCTGCGCTCCTCGCAGAAGGACGTCTACGCGCCCGGCGACGGCAGCCTGTACCGGCCGGACAGCAAGAGCGGTTCCACGCTCAGCACCCAGAGCCTCTACGCGGGCGGCCCGCTGATCCAGGACAAGCTGTTCTTCTTCGGCTCCTACGAACTGCAGCGCCAGGACGGCGACCGCTTCTACGGGGCGCGCGAGACCACCCCGGGCGAGTATTACTACGACTACCACTACCGCCGGCCGAGCTGGTACGCCAAGCTCGACTGGAACATCAGCGACAGCCAGCTGCTGGAAGTCACCGGCGCCTCCAGCCGCTACATCACCCGCGGCACCTACTACGACTACAGCGGCTACGACATCGGCGCGCGGCTCGGCAGCGCCAACACCACCAAGACCGGCGGCGACCTGTGGACCGTCAAGTACACCGGCTACCTCACCGACCGCCTGACCTTCAGCGCCCAATACGGCAAGCAGCATACCGACGACTACACCGGCAACCCCACCTACAACGGCGCGTTGACCTACCTCAGCGGCACCTCGTTCGAGAATCCCGCCTACACCGGCGGCACCCCGATCACCAACGCGCAGACCACCTCGCTGCTGGTCGATCCCGACCGCGGCAACCGCACCGACAACCTGCGGCTGGACCTGAACTACGTCATCGGCGAACACAGCATCACCGTCGGCATCGACAACCAGAACGCACGCGCGCTCAACCGCGGCTCGGTGGCCTCGGGCGACGGCTATTACTGGATCTACGGCCAGTCCAACCCGAACATCCCGATCAACACCGGACTCGGGGTGCCGGCCACCGGCGGCTACGCCAACGGCGAGGACGGCTACTACGTGCGCCGCTACGTCTACAGCGCGCTGGCTTCGGTGCGCGCGGCGCAGCGCGCGCAGTACGTCGAGGACAACTGGCAGATCAGCGACCGCTTCCTGCTCAGCCTCGGCCTGCGCCTGGACCAGTTCACCAACTACAACCGCGACGGCGACGCCTACATCAAGCAGACCAGCGGACAGTGGGCGCCACGCCTGGGCTTCAGCTGGGACGTCGACGGCGACGCGCGCTTCAAGGTCTACGGCAACGCCGGCCGCTACTACCTGGCGCTGCCGCTGAACCCGGCGTTCAATGCCGCCGGCGCCACGCTGGCGACCTCGACCTACTACACCTACGGCGGCATCGACGCCAACGGTTATCCCACCGACCTGACCCAGATCTCCGGCGCGGTTTCCTCCAACAACAACTACGGCATCCTGCCCGATCCCAAGACCGTGGCCACGCAGGGCATCAAGCCTTCGTTCCAGGACGAATTCATCCTCGGCTTCACCAAGGCCTGGGGCGACAGCTGGGTGTACGGCGCCAAGGGCACCTACCGCGTCCTGCGCAGCGGCGTGGACGACTACTGCGACAGCGACACGGTGTTCGCCGCGGCGGCGGCGCAAGGGCATACGGTGACCCTGGACAGCAATCCGGTCAGCTGCTGGCTGATCAATCCGGGCAAGAGCAACACCTTCACCCTGGTGGACACCTCGGGCAACTACGTCAGCGTGCCGCTGAGCAATGCCGAACTCGGCTTCCCCAAGTTCAAGCGCAACTACTACGGACTCAACCTGTCGCTGGAGCATCCGTTCGACCAGCGCTGGTACGGCCGCATCGACTACACCTGGTCGCGCAGCTACGGCACCAGCGAAGGCCAGCTGCTGTCGGGCATCGGCCAGACCGCGGTGTCCACCACCCAGGCCTGGGATTACGCGCAGCTGATGGAGCACACCAACGGCCCGCAGAGCAACGACCATACCCACCAGTTCAAGTTCTACGGCTACTACCAGTTCACCCCCGAATGGCTGGTGTCGGCCAACCTCAAGCTGGTGTCCGGCTCGCCGTTCAGCGCGCTGGGTTCCTACGGCGCCGACCAGAGCGATCCGTCCGGCTATGGCATCGCCTACCACTACTACCAGGGCAAGGCCGCGCCTCCCGGTAGCCAGGGACGCCTGCCATGGATGAAGCAGCTCGATCTGGGCGTGGCGTGGCGACCGGCATACGCCGACCACAAGCTGGCCTTCAACCTGGACGTGTTCAACGTCTTCAACAGCCAGGCCACGCTGTGGAAGTATCCGTATTCGGAAAGCGACCCGGGCGTGAGCGATCCGGTCTATGGCGCCGCGTTCCTGAGCCAGGCACCGCGCTCGCTACGCTTAAGCGTCAGCTACGACTACTGACCGCTAGCGCTCGACGCAGTACGGGATGCCGGCGACCGATCGCCGGCATCCCCGCATGCGTTCATGCCGCCGCGCTGGCCTGGTGCAGGCGATCGGCCAGCGCCACGATCTGCGCCGCGTCCTGCACGCGCGCGCGCCAGGCGGCGGGGATGCCGTCGATGCCGTAGAAAGCGCCGGCCAGCTGGCCGCAGATCGCCGCGGTGGTGTCGGCGTCGTCGCCGAGGTTGGCCGCGCGCAGTACCGCGTCGGCGAAACAATCGGTCGTCGCGAAACACCATAGCGCCGCCGACAACGCATCGACCACGTAACCGGTGCCGCGAATCTGCGCGGCGGGCACCGCGGCATGATCGCGCACCGCCAGCGCACGCAGCGCCGGCGTAGCCAGGGCAAGATCCGGCACCCGCAGCACCTGCGCACGCTCGGCGCCGAGCAGGGCCGCGCGCAACTGCAACGCGAACAGCCGGCAGGCATCCAGCGCTTCGGCGGCGGCATGGGTGGTGCGCGAACTGTCCGCCGCGCGGTCGGCCACCACCTCGGGGCGATGCGCGTAGTACATCGCCACCGGTGCCAGCCGCATCAGCGAGCCGTTGCCGGCCGCGCGCGGGTCGTCGCTGCCGCTGAAGGCCGGGCCGCCGTCCAGATAGCGCTCCAGCGCCTGGCGCACGGTATTGCCGATGTCGAAACACGTGCCGGTGCTGCTCAGGTAGCCATGGCGGTACCAGTTGCAATAGCGGTTCATCTGGTCCGCGGCGTCGAAGCCGTCGCGGTACAGCAGGCTGTGCGCCAGGCACAGCGCCATCGAGGTGTCGTCGGTCCATTGCCCCGGCTGCAGATCGAACGGACCGCCGCCGACCATGTCGTCAATCGGCGCGAAGCTGCCGGGCGCCTTGAATTCCAGCGTTGTCCCCAGCGCATCGCCGACCGCCAGGCCCAGCAGGCAGCCGCGGAAACGCGCGCGCTCGATGTCGGCGGTGCTCATCGTGCGGCCCGCTGCGCCTGCTGCTCAGCCAGGGTCAGGGCGACGTTGTCGCGCAGATAGGCCGGTTCGGCGCGCTCCGGCGCGATCGCGTCGCCGCGCGCATGGGCGGCCAGCGCCAGGGTCAGCACGTCGGTGGCATGCGGCAGCGCCTGCGCATCGACGCTGCGCAACTGCGCATGCAGGCGCCGCTGCAGCGCCGCGTCGATGGCGGCGAAGCCGGTGCCGACGCCGTGCCAGGGCGCATCCGTCTGCGGCAGCACGAATGCGTCCGGGATCAGCACCTGCTCGGGCGTCAGCGCGCGCAGGCCATCGGCATCGCGTACGAACGCCGCCGCGTAGATCTCGCCCATGCGTGCGTCGATCGCGGCCAGCACCTGCGGCGCGTCGGCCGGCGCGCGCAAGGCGAGCGCATGCAGCGTGGACACCGGCAACACCGGCAGGTCCAGCGCCAGCGCGATGCCCTGCGCCAGCGCGATCGCCAGGCGCACGCCGGTGAACGCGCCGGGGCCGCGCCCGAAGGCGACGGCATCGAGCTGGCGGCGCGCGATGCCGGCCTCGGCGAGCAATTGCTCGGCCCACGGCAGCGCCAGTTCGGCATGGCGGCGCGGCGCGAGCTCGAACCGCTCGCGCACCGCGCCATCGACATGCACGGCGACGGAGAGGGCTTCTGTGGAGGTTTCGAAGGCGAGAATTTTCATTGAAAGCCGGGATTGGGGATTCGGGATTGGGGATTCGAAAAAGCGAAGCGAGGAGCAAAAGCGGATGCCGTGCGCGGGGCTAGTCGAACGGCGGTGACGCGATCTGTTCGTGATTGTCCACCCGCGGCGCGGTGTCGGTGCCGAAGAAGCGGCGCACGTCCTCGACGTCGCGGGTGCGCGCGAACGGCGGCAGCGACTCCAGGAAGGTGCGGCCGTAGGATTTGGACAGCAGCCGCGGATCGCACAGCACCAGCACGCCGCGGTCGGTCTCGCTGCGGATCAGCCGGCCCACGCCCTGCTTCAGCGCGATCACCGCCTGCGGCAGCTGTTCCTCGCGGAACGGGTTGCCGCCGTCGCGGCGGATCGCGTCCAGCCGCGCCTCGAACACCGGATCGTCCGGCGCGGCGAACGGCAGCTTGTCGATCACCACCACGCTCAGCGCATCGCCGACCACGTCCACGCCTTCGCGGAAGCTGGCCGAGCCGAGCAGCACGCCGTTGCCGGATTCGCGGAAGCGCTGCAGCAGGCTCGCACGCGGCGCCTCGCCCTGCACGAACAGCGGCCACGGCCCGTCGCGCAACGCCTCGGCGGCTTCGCGCAGCGCGCGGTGCGAGGCGAACAGCAGGAAGGCGCGGCCCTGCGAGGCCTGCAGCACCGGATGCAGCGCGGCGATCAAGGCGGTACCGAAGCCGCGCGCGTTCGGGTCCGGCAGCGCCGGCAGATAGCACAGCGCCTGCCGCGCCCAGTCGAACGGGCTGGGCTGCAGCAAGGTCATCGGATCGCTCAGGCCCAGCCGCGTGGCGATGTGCTCGAAATCGCCCTTCACCGCCAGCGTGGCCGAGGTGAATACCCACGCCGCCTGCGACTTTTCGCGGTGCAGGCGCAGCGGGCCGGACACGTCCAGCGGGGTGCGCTGGCAGCGGAAGCCGCGCGCGCTCAGTTCGTACCACAGCACGTCGCTGGACGGCGGCGCCGGCTCGGCGTCGAAATCGGGGATCGGCGCGTCGTCGCCGAGCCAGTGGCCCAGGCGCGTGCGCATGTCCTGCGCGCGCGCGGCGCAGGCATCGAAGCCGGGGGAGGCCTCGCGCAGCGATGCCAGGCTTTCCTGCAACCGGGCCAGTTCCGCCAGCAGCGCATCGAAACCGTCGCGCACCTGCGGCTTGGCCAGCAGCCGCCATTGCGTGCCGCGGGTCGGCAGCCCTTCCATCGCCGCGCGCAGTTCGCGCAAGGCCTGCTCCAGCGCCTGCACCGGCGCCTGCAGGCTGGCCAGCGCGCCGGCGACGTGGCGGCTCTCGGCCACGCAATCGCGCGCCAGTTCCTGCAGCGGACGCATGCCGAAGCTCTCGCCGAAGAAGTTCGCCGCCAGTTCCGGCAGCTGGTGCGCCTCGTCGATGACGAAGGCCTGCGCGCCGGGCAGGATCTCGCCGAAGCCCTCCTGCTTCAGCGCCAGGTCGGCCAGCAGCAGATGGTGGTTGACCACTACCACGTCGGCCGCCTGCGCGCGCTGCCGCGCCTGCACCACGAAGCACTCGCCCCAGAACGGGCATTCGGTGCCCAGGCAGTTGTCCATGGTCGAGGTGACCATCGGCAGCAGCGGCGAATCGTCGGGCAGCGCGTCCAGCTCGGCGATGTCGCCGAAGCGGGTGCGCCCGCCCCAGGCGACGATGCGCTGGAACTGCGCGATCTGCTCGCGCGCGGTGAAGCGCGGCTCGCCCTTGGCCTGTTCCAGCCGGTACTTGCACAGATAGTTGGCGCGCCCCTTCAGCAGCGCGCTGTTGAGGCCCACGCCCAGCGCCGCCCGCACCCGCGGCAGGTCGCGGTGGTAGAGCTGGTCCTGCAGCGCGCGGGTGCCGGTGGAGACGATGGTCTTCAATCCCGACAGCAGCGCCGGCACCAGATACGCATAGGTCTTGCCGGTGCCGGTGCCGGCCTCGGCGAGCAGCACGTCGCGCTGCTCGAACGCCTCGGCGATGGCCGCGGTTAGCCGCAGCTGCGCCGCACGCGGCACGAACGCATCCAGCTGGCGGGCGAGCGCACCGCCTTCGCTCAGGGCTTCGGTGCTGGCGTGGGCGAGGGACATTAAGGGGCCGGGATTGGGGATTCGGGATTGGGGATTCGCGAAGCGGCACGTCGGGTTTCGCTATTTAGTGCGCCCACCGACGCAACGATATAGGCCTGCCACAAACAATCGAACCGCCGCCGCTTTTACCAATCCCGAATCCCGAATCCCGAATCCCCAATCCCGGCTCCCGATCAATAGCGCTTGATCCCCGCCACCGTGCAGCCCTCGATATGCGCATGCGCGGACGCCGCGTTCTCCTTCTGCCCGCGGGCCAGGCGCGATTGCTCGATGGTGGCCCAGTGGCGGCGGCACAGCGGGCCGGTCTGCGAGCCCAGGTCGATGGCGCGCTTGGCGAAGGCCTCGGCGCCCGCGTCGTCCTTCAGCAGCAAGGCCAGTTCGGCGCGGTCCTGCAGCAGCGCCGGGTCTTCCGGCACCAGTTGCAGGGCCTGGTCCAGCGCCGCCGCCGCGCCGGCCAGGTCGCCGGCCGCGCGCTTGCGCTTGGCGCTGTCGCGCAGGTCCTCGACCTGCGGATCGCGCAATGGCTGCACGCTCAGTTCGGTGTCGTCGGCACCGCCGCTGGCATCGATCGCGGCCAGGCGCTGCGCCGGAGTGGTGGTGTCCACCGGCGGCGGCGGGGGCGGCGGCGGCGCGCTGACGCAGGAGGCCAGCAGCAGGCTGAGCGTGGCGATGGCGACGGTGGGGGCGTATCGGGTCATGGCAGGCATCCGTGGATCAGTGCGCCGGAGGGGTGGACGCCGCGTCGGCGGGCGGCGTTTCTTTCTTCTTGTCCAGGCCGAACCAGCTGCGCCAGCCGCCGCCGCGGCTCTCCTCGCCCCCCTCGGCCGCTGCAGGCTGGCCTTCTTCGGGCAGCGCCTGCGGCGGCGCGCACGGCGCATACGCCGGGGCGAAACCGACCACGAACGGGAACTGGCGCGCGCCGGGGCAGCTGGGATCGGTGCTGTTGCTGCCGGCCGGGTCCATCCACTGCCAGTCGATGCCCTTGCCCTGCACCTTCAACGGCGAACTCGGCAGCCGCGCGAAGATGTTCGACCACACCCGCATCGCGCCGGTGGCGCCGTACAGGCCGGTCTGCTTGTTCTGGTCGTTGCCGATCCAGATCACCGCCAGATGATCGCCGGTGTAGCCGGCATACCAGCTGTCCACGCCATCGTTGCTGGTACCGGTCTTGCCGGCCGGAGTCAGCTTGCCCAGGCCGTCGCCGAGCAGCTGCCGCGCGGTGCCGTTGCTGACCACCTGCTGCAGCGCCAGCCCGACCAGGTTGGCGGCGACCGAATCGCCTTCCTGCGCCGGCGCCGGCGCCTTGTCGTAGCGCTTGAGCAGCTTGCCCTGCGGATCGAGCACGCCGCGCACCGCGTGCAGCGGCTGGATCTCGCCGCCGGAGGCGAGGAACTGGTACAGCTGGGTCATCGCGTACGGGCTCTGGTCGGTCGCACCCAGGATCAGCGACGGATTGTTCTCGGCCTCCAGCCCGGCCAGCACCTTGATCAGCTGCGCCACCCGCTCCGGCCCGACCTGCATGCCGATCCGCACCGTGGCCTGGTTGTACGAATGCGCGAGTGCATCGACCACGCGCACCGTGCCGTGGCTGCGGTTGTCGGAATTGCCCGGGGTCCAGCGTTTGCCGCGGGCGAGCTGCACCGTCACCGGCGAATCGTCGACCCAGCTGGCCAGCGAGTAGTGGTCCGGCTGCGCCAGCGCCAGCAGATACACGAACGGCTTGAGCAACGAGCCGACCTGGCGTTGCGCCTCGATCGCGCGGTTGAAGCCGGGCTGCGACACGTCGCGGCTGCCGACCACCGCCAGCACGTCGCCGTTGTGGGTGTCGGTCAGCACCAGCCCGGCCTGCAGCGGCGGGCGCTTCTTGTTGGTTTCCAGCGCGGTCAGGGTGCGGGTCACCGCGCCTTCGGCATAGGCCTGCGCCGACGGCGACATGCCGGTCAGCACGCTCAGCCCGGCGCCCTGCAGCGCGCTTTCCGGGTAGTCGCGCGCCAGCTGGCGGCGCACCAGGTCCACGTAGGCCGGGAAGCGGTTGGCCGCGACCAACCCTGGATTGGCCGGCACGCCCAGCGGCGCGGCGAGCGCCTTGCGGTACGTGGGCTCGTCGATCAGCTCGCTCTCGCGCAGCTTGCCGAGCACGAAGTTGCGCCGGTCCAGCGCACGCTCGGGGAAGCGCCGCGGATCGTAGTACGACGGTCCCTTGACCAGGCCGATCAGCAGCGCCACCTGCTCCGGCGGCAGCGAATCCAGCTCGCGCCCGAACCAGAACTCTGCGCCCGAGGCCACGCCATGGATCGCCTGGCTGCCGCGCTGGCCCAGGTAGACCTGGTTCAGATAGGCCTCGAGGATGGTGCGCTTGTCGTAGCGCGCCTCCATGATCAGCGCGTACAGGATCTCGTTGAACTTGCGGGTGAGCGTCTGCTCCTTGCCGATGCCGAGCAGGCCGCTGCGCGCCAGCTGCTGGGTCAGGGTGCTGGCGCCCTGCCGGCTCTTGCCGCCGGAGCGCACCATCACCCACGCCGCGCGCACCATGCCGCTGAGGTCGATGCCGTGGTGGTAGTTGAAGTCGCGGTCTTCCACCGCCTGCAGGCCGGTGACCAACAGCTCGGGCACTTCGTCCACCCGCACCAGCCGCCGCTCTTCCTGTTTTTGCCCGTACAAGGTGGCGATGCGCGCCGGATCCAGGCGCGCGGCGGTCAGCGATTTGCGCGTCTGCGCATCGCGCAGCGCCGCCACGCGGCCGCCGGACAGGCTCACTTCCACGCGCCTGGGCGCGACCCGGCCGTCCACGTCGATGTAGCCGCGGCTGGCGATGACGAAGCGGCTGCCCTCCTGCTGGTAGGTGCCTGGGCGCTGCGCGCCGGCGTCCTCGCGGTAGCTGGCGGCATCCAGTTCGGTCTTCAGCGTCTGCGCGTCCATCGCCGTGTCCGGCGCCAGCGCCAGCGGGCGGGCGTAGACCCGGGTCGGGATCTGCCAGCGCAGTTCGCCGAAGCGCTGCGTGACCTGCTTGTTCAGATAGACCGTGTACGGGATCAGGAAGCCCAGGCCCAGCGCGGCAGCGGCCAGGCCCCAGGTGAGCAGGCGCCGGCGCCAGGGCGAGGCGCCGCTGTCGAGATCGTCGGTATCCTGATCGTCGGTGTCGTTGTCGTCGTAGCGTCGTGGCACGGGGATGCGAGAATGTAAATTCCGGCGAGTCTAGCGCAGGCCAGCAGGCAGCGCGGCGCGGGGTCCCCTTTGTTTAAGCTGGAGTTGTAACGGATGTCGATGTCCTGGGCGAACCTGCGCTACGCCCTGAACCGTTTTGCCGGCCTGCTGCGGCGCGGCCTGGTCAGCCTGCGCTCGCGCGGCTGGCGCAGCACCTGGCAGCGGCTGCGGGTGCATGCGCAGCCGTTGCCGCCGCCGCGGCGCACGCTGTTCGCGGTCGCGCCGCAACCGTTCGCCGCCTTCGCGGTGCCGGCCAGCGACGCGCCGCTGGCCAGCATCGTGATTCCGGTCTACAACCACGTCGCGCACACCCTCGCCTGCCTGCGCGCGTTGGCCGCGCACCCGCCGGCGGCGGCCTGCGAGATCCTGGTGATCGACGACGGCAGCAGCGACGAGACCGTGCAGTGGCTGCCGCAGATCCAGGGCCTGCACTACCACGTGCGCGGCCGCAACGGCGGCTTCATCGCCACCTGCAACGACGGCGCGGCGCGCGCGCGCGGCCGCTACCTGGTGTTCCTCAACAACGACACGGTGCCGCAGCCGGGCTGGCTGGATGCATTGCTGGACACCTTCGCGCAGGTGCCGCAGGCCGGCCTGGTCAGCGCGCAGCTGCTGTACCCGGACGGGCGCCTGCAGGAAGCCGGCGGCGTGGTCTTCGCCGACGGCAGCGCCTGGAGCTACGGCCGCTTCGAATCGCCGGAGGATCCGCGCTACGCCTACCTGCGCGACATCGACTACGGCGCCGGCGCGGCGCTGGCGATCGAGCGCGACCGTTTTCTGGCGCTGGGCGGCTTCGACACGCGCTACATGCCGGCCTACTACGAAGACACCGACCTGGCGTTCGCCGTGCGCCAGGCCGGACTGCGCACCCTGCTGCAGCCGGCGAGCCAGGTGGTGCACGACGAGGGCACCAGCAACGGCACCGACACCGGCAGCGGCATCAAGGCCTACCAGGTGCGCAACCGCGGCGTGTTCGCGGCCAAATGGGCCGACGTCCTGGCGCAGCAGCTGCCGCCGGGCACCACGCCGAGCCCGGCACAATTGCACCGGCACCAGCGCCAGGTGCTGATCATCGACGAGGCGCTGCCGCAGCCGGACCGCGACTCGGCCTCGCTGCGCCAGCTCAACCTGATCCGCCTGCTGCTGCAGGAAGGCGCGCACGTGGTGCTCGTGCCCAGCGGCCGCGAGTACGCCAGCCGCCACAGCGAAGCGCTGCAGCGGCTCGGCGTGGAAGTGTGGTACGCGCCGTATCTGAAGAGCCTGGCCGGCTTCCTGCTGGAGCACGGCGCGCGCTTCCATGCGGTGCTGCTGGTGCGCCACCACGTCGCCCATGCCTGCCTGCCGCTGCTGCGCCGCTTCGCGCCGCAGGCGCGGCGGCTGTTCGATACCGTCGATCTGCACTACCTGCGCGAGCGCCGCGGCGCCGAGCTGGCCGGCGACGCGCGCCTGCTGCGCGAGGCCGAACGCACCCGCGCGCGCGAACTGGAGGTGATGGCCCAGGTCGACGTCACCGTGCTGGTCAGCGGCGTCGAGCGCGAACAGCTGCAGCGCGAGGCGCCGCAGGTGCGCACCGCGCTGATCTCCAATCTGCACGAAGTGGCCGGACCGGGCCTGCCGTGGGCGCAGCGCCGCGACCTGGTGTTCGTCGGCGGCTTCCGCCATGCGCCCAACGTGGATGCGGTGCGCTGGTTCCTGCAGGACATATTCCCGCCGCTGCGCGCGCTGCTGCCGGAACTGCGCTTCCACTGCATCGGCGCCGACATGCCCGACGACATCCGCCGTCTCGGCGCCGCCACGCCCGGCGTGGAATTGCTCGGCTACGTGCCGGACATCGCCGCCTACATGGACGGGATCCGCATCGCGGTGGCGCCGCTGCGCTTCGGCGCCGGGGTCAAGGGCAAGGTCAACCTGAGCATGGCGCACGGGCAACCGGTGGTGGCCACGCCATGCGCGGTGGAAGGCATGCACCTGCGCCACGGCGAAGACGTGCTGATCGCCGACACCGCACCGCAGTTCGTCGCCGCGCTGGCGCAGCTGTACACCGACGAGGCCTTGTGGAACACCCTCGCCGGCAACGGCCTGCGCAACATCGCCACCCACTTCTCGCTGGACGCGGCGCGCGCCACGGTGCGGCAGGTGTTTCTGGACTAGGGCGGCTGCGTCCGGTTGCCGCCCGACAGGGCCGGATCGTCGGATAGAAGCGGCGTTGGCGGGAGTCGGTCGGGCCATCGACCCGATGCGCTACCGCTGATGTGCTACCGCTAACGCGTCGCGGCTGAAGCCGCTCCTACAGTGCATCCGGCAAGCTTCTGTAGGAGCGGCTTCAGCCGCGACGGATACCACAACAGTGTCGCCATCGTCTGGGCTGAAGCCCCTTACACAGTGCAACCAGCAGGTGACCGACTGGCCCCTGTGGGAGCGACTTCAGTCGCGACGAACGAAGCGATGGACCCGACAGTTTCGGATAACGTCCGAAGCAACGTCAGCACGAAGCCGGCCAGCTCCTGCAGCAGGGTTTCCCTGCAGCCTCACGCCATCGAACGCGACACAAGCAGCAGCGACACGGCAGGTTTCGGCAGTCACTGAAACGGTCCCTCCGGCAAGGCCAGAAGCCACGCCCAGGCGCTCAACGCCCAGGCGACAGACTGTGCAGACGCCGCGCGAACGCAGCCAGTTCCGGCGTGCCGGGATCGATCGCGCGCGCGCGGCGCAGGGCTTCGCGCGCGAAGTCGGCGTCGCCGGCGCTCAGGCGCTCGTCGCCGACCGCGAGCCAGCGCTGCGCCAGACGCCTGCGCGCCGCAGCCACGCCGTTGCCGCTCGGTGCCAGCGCACGCCAGGCGTCGTAGCACGCGCTCGCCGCCAGCACCCGGTTGCCGCGCAATGCGTCGTCGAAACAGCGCCGCAGCGCCGCCAGCACGCGCTGCTCGGCGCTGCGCACGCGCGCATCGCGCGGCGCCAGCACCTGCGCCGCCTGCAGCGCGTCGTAGGCGCTGCTGCCGGGCGGGGTCAGCCAGTCGCCGCGCGCCTCGGCCGCCTGCAGCTCCGCCAGCACGGTCTGCAGGCGACGCGCGCGCGCGGCCGGCGACAGCGGCGATTGCAGCGTGGCCTGACTCTGCCGTGCCCGCGCCAGCGCCTGCCGCGCGTCGGCCAGCGCACGGCTGTCGGGCGCCACCGCCTGCCCCTTCTGCAGCGCGCGCTCGGCCTCGGCGAAACGAAAATCGGCCGCGGCACGCGTGGCCTGCGCCGCATACGCCGCGGCCACGCGCTCGGCGCTGTCGCGCGCGGCGGATGCATCGGGGGCCGCGGCACGCAGCTTGGCCAGGGCGCGCGCCGCTGCGTCCAGGCGCTGCCGGCGCAACGCGGCATCGGCCTCGCGCTGCAAGGCTTCCAGCGTGCGGTTGAGCGCGGCCTGCGCCGCCGGCAGGTCGACATGCCCGGGGTCGTAGCCGCGGGCGCTGTCCACCAGCGCCGCGGCCGCCGCCACGTCGCCGCGCGCCAGCGCCAGCTGCGCGCGCTGCAGCAATTCGGACAAGGCGTCCTCGCGGCCTTCCAGCGCCTCGGTCCGTTCCGGCGCGAACTCCAGCACCTGCCGGTACAAAGGCAACGCCGCATCCGGGGCGCCATCCAGGCGACCCTCGCGCAGGGCCTGCGCCGCCTTCTGCAGCAACTGGTCCAGTCCCGCATGCGTGGCCTCGCGCTGGCGCAAGGCCGCGTCGATCCGATCGGCATCGGCACGCGGCACCTGCAACGCGCGCGCCAGCGCCAAGGCCGAGCGCACCTGCTCGTAGCGCCCGGCGGCCAGCGCCGCCCGCGCCTGGCCGAGCGCGGCGCGGCCGGTGGCGGCCAGCCCGGCCCGCGCCTGCAGACGGTCGCCGTCCAGCGCCAGCGCCGCCTCGAAGCGCTCGCGCGCGCCGCTGCCGTCGGCCGCACTGAGACGGCCGGCGCGCAAGGCCGCATTGCCTTGGTCGAGCAGTTGCTGGATACGCGTTTCCGGCCACAGCAGATCGGCCAGCGGGCGGCGGAACATCACCAGCGCCAACGCCGCCAGCAGCAAGGCCGCCAGCGTCCAGCGCCAGACACGGCGGTCGCGCCACAGCGGCACCGACCGCTGTGGGCGCCGGCGTTCGTCCCTGACCTGATCTGGCGGCTTGCTCACCGCACAAGCTTAGCGTGCGTGCATGGCAAGACCGTGCATGCGCGCCGCGCGGCCCGGGTCAGCCCAGGCGCCGCGCCTCGTCCACCCCGGGCAGCGCATCCAGCTTGCCGAGCAAGGTGGACAGCTGCCCGTAGTCGCCGACCTTCAAACGCAGCCGCAGCTGCGTGCGGCCGCTGTCGCGCACGTTGTCGCTGTTGATCTCCAGCACGTGCGCGTCCTCCTGCGCGATCAGGTTGGTGATGTCCTTGAGCAGCCAGCGCCGGTCCATCGCCCGCACCAGCACGTCCACCTCGTAACCGCCGCCGGCCTGGCCCCACTCCACCGGCAATACCCGTTGCGGGTTGCCGGCGGCGAGCCGGGCGAAGGACGCGCAATCGACCCGGTGCACGGTGACGCCGCGGGTGCGGGTCAGGTAGCCGGCGATCGGTTCGCCGGCGACCGGCTGGCAGCAACGCGCCAGCTGCACCAGCAGGTTGCCCACGCCCTGCACAGTGAACTTGGACTTGGCCAGCCCGCTGCGGCGTGCGGTCGGGCGCGGCATGGCCGGCGCCGCCGGTTGCGCCGCGGCGCGTTCGGCCTCGTGCAGGGCGCGGCCGACCTGACTCGGGCCGACGTCGCCCAGCGCGACCTGGATGTACAGCTCCTCGATGCCGTCGGCATGGAACTTCTTCGCCGCCGGCAACAGGTCGGCGTGCTGCAGGCCCAGGCGCTTGAGTTCGCGTTCGAGCAGGTCCTTGCCGGCCTGCACGTTGCGCGCGCGGTCGAGCTTGTGGAACCAGGCGCGCACCTTGTCGCGCGAACGGCCGCTGGCCAGGTAGCCGTTGGCCGGCAGCAGCCAGTCGCGGCGCGGCTCGGCCTCCTTGCCGGTGAGGATCTCGACGCGGTCGCCGCTGCGCAGCTTGTGGGTCAGCGGCACGATGCGGTTGTTGACCTTGGCGCCGCGGCAGCGGTGCCCGACCATCGTGTGCACGTGGTAGGCGAAATCCAGCGGCGTGGCGCCCTGCGGCAGGTCGATCACCTCGCCCATCGGGGTCAGCGCATAGACCCGGTCCTCGACCAGCTCGGCATCGAGCGCGCCGGCCAGCCCGCCCTGCTCGCCGTCCTGCGACTGCTCCAGCAGCTGCCGCATCCAGGTGATCTTGCGGTCGAAGGCCTTCTCCGCGCCCTTGCCGCCTTCCTTGTACTTCCAGTGCGCGGCCACGCCCAGCTCGGCCTGCGCGTGCATCTCGTGGGTGCGGATCTGCACCTCGATCGTGCGCCCTTCCGGGCCGACCACGGCGGTGTGCAGGGAGCGGTAGTCGTTGGCCTTGGGCCGGGCGATGTAGTCGTCGAACTCGCTGGGCACCGGCGCCCACAGCGCGTGCACCACGCCCAGCGCGGCGTAGCAGGCGGCGACGTCGTCGACCATCACCCGCACCGCGCGCAGGTCGTACAGCTGGTCGAAGGCCAGCCGCTTCTTCTGCATCTTCCGCCAGATGCTGTAGATGTGCTTGGGCCGGCCACTGATCTCCGCCTGCAGGCCCTGCTCGCCGAGCGCCTTGGACAGGAGTTTCTTGACCGCTTCGATGTAGCGCTCGCGCGCCACCCGGCTCTCGTCCACCTCGCGCGCGATGCGCCGGTAGGTGTCCGGCTCCAGGTGGCGGAACGCCAGGTCCTCCAGCTCCCATTTCAGCTGCCAGATGCCCAGGCGGTTGGCCAGCGGCGCGTGGATGTCGCGGGTCAGCTGCGCCAGCGCGCGGCGCTGCGCCTCGGGCAGCTTGTCGGCCACGCGCATCTTCGCCAGCTGCCGCGCCAGCAGGATCGGCACCACGCGCAGGTCCTGCACGATCGACAGCAGCAGGCGGCGCAGGCCTTCGCTGTTGCGCCCGGCCTCGCGCCCGGCGTGCAGCGCCCAGACCTGGTCGGCCGCGTCCTGGCCGTCGAGCAGGCCGACCACCGCCTGCGCCCGCGCCGCCGGCGCGACCGGCAACTGCGCCAGCTGCGCGCGCAAGCCGGGCAGGTCGAACAGCAGCGCGGCCAGCAGCGCGGCTTCGTCGGCGGACAGCAGGGCCAGCGCGTCCAGCGTATCGGCCAGCACCGGCCACGGCGCGCGCGCGGTCTGTTCCGGCTGCGCCTGCCAGGCCTGCAGCAGCGCTTCGCGCAGCGCGGGCGCCAACGCGGCGGCGGCCGGGCGCTGCAGCAGCGCCTCAAGGCCGGGATGGGAAGAGTGATTCAAGGACGGACGGTCGTGACGAAGCGGTGCCCCCTACACTAGCGCGCTTGCGCG
The DNA here is from genome assembly GCF_041245805.1 of Xanthomonas sp. DAR 34887. Classification (NCBI taxonomy): domain Bacteria; kingdom Pseudomonadati; phylum Pseudomonadota; class Gammaproteobacteria; order Lysobacterales; family Lysobacteraceae; genus Xanthomonas; species Xanthomonas tesorieronis. The sequence goes on along the minus strand of NZ_CP162490.1, from coordinate 1,475,833 downwards.
CCCGCCCACAATTGCGCGCACCCGCCGTGCGCAGCGCCGCGGCCGCACACGCACCGCAAGCTCACTGTGACCGGCTTGCGACTTGGGCCGTCCTTACCGGAATTTTCACACCGCCCGTGGGGGGCAGGCCTATTCTCGAAACCGACGCCGCGCTCGGCTGCGACCGAGGTCGCCGGCGTCGCCCGTGATCCCACCCCGAAGAGGAACGCCCATGAAGAAGTGGAACAAGCCCGTGATCCGCGAAATCTGCGTTGGTGCGGAAATCAACTGTTACGCCTCCGGCGAGCTTTGATCGCGTGTCAGCCCCGTTGCCGAGACGATGCGTGACCGGCCAGGCGCCGTAGACGGAGACCGGATGCACCTCATCGTATTGGGATCGGCGGCCGGCGGAGGGCACCCGCAATGGAACTGCCATACCCCCGCGAGCCTGCGGGCATGGCAACAGCTTGCGGGTGCCCAACGTCGCACCCAGGCCAGCATCGCGGTCAGCGCCGACAACCAGCGCTGGCTGCTGATCAACGCCTCGCCCGATTTCCGCCAGCAACTGCTGGCGACCCCGGCGCTGTGGCCGCAACGCGACCTGCGCCATTCGCCGATCGAGGCCGTGCTGCTGACCAGCGGCGAGATCGACCATATCGCCGGCCTGCTGTCGATGCGCGAAAGTCAGCGCTTCGACCTGCATGGCAGCGGCCGCGTGCTCGACCTGCTGGCACAGAATCCGATCTTCGACGCGCTGCACCCGGCCTACGTGCAACGTCATGCCTTCGCCCTGGACACGCCGCTGTCGCTGCTCGGCCTGCAGGTGACCCCGTTCGCGGTGCCGGGCAAGGTGCCGCTGTTCATGGAGAGCCGCCACAGCGGCGACCTGGCCGGCTCCGACGAGGAGACCCTGGGCCTGACCATCGACGACGGCCGCCACCGCTTCCACTACATTCCCGGCTGCGCGGCGATGACCGACGCGCTGCGCACGCGCCTGCGCGGCGCCGACCTGGTGTTCTTCGACGGCACCCTGTGGCGCGACGACGAGCTGGTGCAGCTCGGGGTCAGCGCCAAGACCGGCCAGCGCATGGGCCACCTCAGCATCGATGGCGAAGCCGGCACCCTGCGCGCGTTCGCCGACCTGGACGTGGCGCGCAAGGTCTTCATCCACATCAACACCACCAACCCGATCCTCGACGCCGGCTCGGCCGAACGCGCGGCGGTGGCCGCGCACGGCTGGGAGGTCGCCCACGACGGCATGGACATCACGCTGTGAAACATCCGCCTGCGAGAACCCGCCTGTGAGCGCACTGCTGAGCCCCGAGCAGCTGGAAGCGGAACTGCGCGCGATCGGCGCGCGCCTGTACCACGACCAGCACCCGTTCCACGCGCTGCTGCATAGCGGCCGGCTCGAACGCGGCCAGGTGCAGGCCTGGGCGCTGAACCGCTACGAGTACCAGCGTTGCATTCCGCTGAAGGATGCGGCGATCCTGGCGCGCATGGACGACCCGGCGCTGCGCCGGATCTGGCGCCAGCGCATCGTCGACCACGACGGCAGCGCCGACGGTGAAGGCGGCATCGCGCGCTGGCTGCACCTGACCGACGCGCTGGGCCTGGACCGCGCGCTCGTGCAATCCGGCCGCGCGCTGCTGCCCGGCACCCGCTTCGCGGTGCAGGCCTACCTGCATTTCGTGCGCGAGAAGAGCCTGCTGGAGGCGATCGCCTCGTCGCTGACCGAGCTGTTCGCGCCGGGCATCATCGGCCGCCGCGTCGCCGGCATGCTGCAGCACTACGATTTCGTCTCGCGCGAGGCGCTGGCGTATTTCGAGCACCGCCTGCACGAGGCGCCGCGCGATTCGGACTTCGCGCTGGACTACGTCAAGCGCCACGCCGACACGGTGGAAAAACAGCAACTGGTGCAGGATGCGCTGCGCTTCAAGTGCGGCGTGCTGTGGTCGCAGCTGGACGCGCTGCACTTCGCCTACGTGCAACCCGGCGTGGCTTGGCCGGACGCGTTCGTCGCCGCACCGGCGCAGGCGGCGGCATGAGCGCCGCGGCGCCCGACAGCTGCCCGCGCCTGGCGGCCGGCGTGCGCCTGCAGCACGACCGCACCCGCGCGCAATGGGTGCTGCTGGCGCCGGAACGGGTGGTCGAACTGGACGAGATCGCGCATGCGATCGTCGCGCGCTGCGACGGCACGCGCTCGCTGGCGGCGATCGCCGCGGAACTGGCCGCGGAGTTCGACGCCGATCCGGCCGAGGTCGAGCGCGACGTGCTCGAGTTGGCCGCGGACCTGCACGGCAAGCGTTTGCTGCGCGCATGAACGCGACCGTGCCGCCGCCGCTGTCGCTGCTGCTCGAGCTGACCCACCGCTGCCCGCTGGCCTGCCCGTACTGTTCCAACCCGATCGCCCTGGCCGGCCTGCGCGAAGAAATGGACACCGCCGGCTGGCGCTCGGCGCTGGACCAGGCCGCGGCGATGGGCGTGTTGCAAGCGCATTTTTCCGGCGGCGAACCGATGCTGCGCAAGGACCTGCCCGAGCTGGTCGCGCATGCAAGGGCACTGGGTCTTTACAGCAATCTGATCACCTCCGGCGTGGCCGGCGGCGCGCCGATGCTGGCGCAGCTCGCCGCGGCCGGGCTGGAGCACGTGCAATTGAGCGTGCAGGACGCCGACGCGGCCGGCGCCGACCTTATCGCCGGCTACCGCGACAGCCTGGCCAAGAAGCGCGCGTTCGCCGCGGCGGTGCGCGCGCTCGAGCTGCCGCTGACGATCAACGCGGTGATCCACCGGCACAACGCCGAGCGGGTGCCGGCGATGATCGAACTGGCGCTGGAACTGGGCGCCGAGCGCCTGGAAGTGGCGCACACCCAGTACTACGGCTGGGGCCTGCGCAACCGCGCCGCGCTGATGCCCAGCCGCGCGCAGATCGACGCCACCGTGGTCGCGGTGAGCGCCGCGCGCGAGCGGCTGGGCGAGCGCCTGACCATCGATTTCGTCACCCCCGACTACTACGCGCACCGGCCCAAGGCCTGCATGGGCGGCTGGGGCCAGCGCTTCGTCAACATCTCCCCGCGCGGCGACGTGCTGCCCTGCCACGCCGCCGAAACCCTGCCGGACATGGTGTTCGAAAACCTGCGCGAGCGGCCGCTGGCGGCGATCTGGCAGGACGGCGAGGCGTTCGCCCGCTACCGCGGCACCGCGTGGATGCCGGAGGTATGCCAGGGCTGCCCGAAACGCGAGATCGACTGGGGCGGCTGCCGCTGCCAGGCGCTGGCGCTGAGCGGTGACGCGGCCACGCTGGACCCGGTCTGCGAGCGCGCGCCGGAGCATGCCGCGCTGCAGGCGACGGCACAGCGCGAGGCCGCCGACGCGGCCCCGGCCTTCGTGTACCGGCGCCCGCCACGCACGGCGTCCGCGGCGGAGTTCGGCCCGGGCTGAGCCCCGCGGCAACACGCCCGCTCCGCCCCGTGCAGGCAGCGCCGCGCCGGCCACGTTTGGCGCCGCCGGCGCAGCGTCTTGCGACTACACTACGGCGCACTCCACTGCCCGGATCCCGCCATGCCGCTTGCGCGCCTCACTCCCCTGCTCCTGTGCGCGGCGCTCGCCGTGTCCGCCGCTCCCGCCGCCGCCCAGCGCACCGTCGCCGGCGACCTGCAGACGCAGATGTCGGCGCAGGAATTCAAGGCCGCCGGACTGGACAAGCTGTCGCCGCAGGAACTGAGCGCATTGAACGACTGGCTGCAGGGCAAGGTCGCCAAGGAGACCGCGGTGGCGTTGGAGAAGGCCAAGGAAGAAGGCCGCCAGGAAGTGATCGTGAAGAACCGTGGCTTCTTCGACTTCGGCAGCCAGGAGCCGATCGAAAGCACCCTGGTCGGCGAGTTCACCGGTTTCTCCAAGGGCCGCCGCTACGTGCTGGCCAACGGCCAGGAATGGGAGCAGACCGAGTCCGCCAGTCTGAGCAGCGTGCACCGCAGCGCGCCCAAGGTGCGGATCAAGCCGGGTATTGCCGGCGTGTGGTACATGCAGGTGGACACCTACAACACGCAGGCGAAGGTGCGCCGCGTCAAGTAGGGCGCATGCCGTGAACGTGCGCCAGCATCCGCGGCTGGGCCTGGCCGACGCCTCGCACAGCCTCGCCGACGCGCTGCGCCGGCGCTTCCGCGCCAGCGACGTCTGGTTCATCGCGCTGGCGCTGCTGGTCGGCCTGCTCGCCGGCCTGCTGACCCTGCTGCAAAGCGGCCTGGCGCACGGTGCGCAGGCCTGGCTGTACGGCCTGGATGTCGATGCCCGGCTCAGCGCGATGCCCGAACTGAGCCTGGGCCAGTTGCTGGTGCTGCCGCTGGGCGGGCTGCTGGTCGGCCTGCTCGGCATGGCCGCGCGCGCGCGCAAGCGCCAGCTGATCGATGCGGTCGAAGCCAACGCGCTGTACGGCGGGCGCATGTCGATGCGCGACAACCTGATCGTGTCCGTGCAGACCCTGCTGTCCAACGGCTGCGGCGCCTCGGTCGGGCTGGAGGCGGCGTACACGCAGATGGGCGCCGGCAGCGGCTCGCACCTGGGGCGGATCCTGCGCCTGCGCCGCGCCGACATCCGCACCCTGGTCGGCGCCGGCGCCGGCGCGGCCATCGCCGCCGCGTTCGGCGCGCCATTGGCCGGCGCGTTCTACGCATTCGAGATCGTGATCGGCGCGTACTCGCCATCGGCGCTGGCGCCGGTGGCGGTGGCCTCGCTGGGCGCGGTATTCGTGGCCCAGGTCGCCGGCGTGCAGCCGTATCTGCTGCCGGCCTCGGCGGCGTCAGCGCTGGAAGCGCGCGACTACGTGCTGTACGCCTTGCTCGGGGTGATCTGCGCGCTGCTGGCGGTGGCGGTGATGCGCCTGGTCGGTGCGATCGAGCAGGCGGTCAACCGCAGCCCGCTGCCGCGCTGGGCGCGGCCGGTGGCCGGCGGCCTGATGCTGATCCCGCTGGCGCTGATCACCCCGCAGGTGCTGTCCTCCGGTCACGGGGCGCTGCACCTGGACCTGACCAGTCCGACCTCGCTGCGCTGGCTGGGCGTGCTGTTGCTGCTCAAATGCCTGGCCTCGGGCATTTCCCTGGGCTTCGGCTTCCGCGGCGGCCTGTTCTTCGCCTCGCTGTTCATGGGCTCGCTGGTCGGCGGCCTGTTCGCCGGCCTGCTGAACCTGGGCACCGGCATGGCGCTGGTGGACGGCACCGCCGCCTCGCTGGCGGGCATGGCCGCGCTGGCCGCGGCGGTGGTCGGCGCGCCGATGACGATGGCGATGCTGGTGCTCGAGGGCACCCACGATTTCGTGCTGGCCAGCGCGGTGATGGTGGCGGTGCTGGTGGCCAACACCATCGTGCGCCAGGTGTTCGGCTATTCGTTCTCGACCTGGCGCCTGCACCTGCGCGGGGAGACCATCAAGAGCGCGCGCGACGTGGGCTGGGTCAAACACCTGAACGCCGGACGGATGATGCGCCAGGACGTGCACCCGCTCGCCGCCGGCACCTCGGTGGCCGAGTTCCGCCGCCGCTTTCCGCTCGGCTCGGGCGTGCGCGTGGTGCTGGAAGACGAACACGGCCATTACGCAGGGCTGGTGACGCTGGCCGCGGCCTACGCCGACGGCGTGAATGCCGACGCGCCCATCGCCGACTACGCCGGCAACCGCGACGTGGCGCTACGCGCCGAGACCGACGTGGTCACCGCGATGCGCCAGTTCGACCTGACCCAGAGCGACGAACTGGCGGTGGTCGATGCACAGGGCAAGGTGCTCGGCGTGCTCACCGAGAGCTTCGTGCGCAAGCGCTACGCCGAAGAGCTGGACAAGCGCCAGCGCGAGCTGATGGGCGAGCGGGTGGATGATTGAGGGGCCGGGATTTGGGATTCGGGATTCGGGATTCGTAGAAGCAACTACGGATGTCTGATCGCGCGATTTGCGTTTTTTACGAATCCCCAATCCCGAATCCCGAATCACCGCAACTGAGCCACCCGCTGCGCCAGCTTCTTCGCCGAGATCCCGGCCTTGGCGCCCAGCTCCTGCGCGAACAGCGACACGCGCAGTTCCTCCAGGTCCCAGCGCAGCGCCTGCCACTGCGGATCGCTGCTGCGCCCGGCCGCGGCGGCATCGGCCAGTGCATCGGCAAACGGCTTGAGTTCCAGCATCCGCGCCTGATCGCGCGCCGGATCGCGCTTGGCGCGCTCGGCACGCAGGATCATCGCGCGCAGGTAGCGCGGGAACTGCGCCAGCGCGGTCGCCGGCGTCTCGCGCAGGAAGCCCGGATGCACCAGCGCCGCCAGCTGCGCGCGCAGGTCGTCGAGGTTGCCGCTGGCCCAGCCCATCAGCGGCGATTCCAGCTGCGGCTTCAATTCCGCCGCCGCGCCCATGATCGCCTCGGCCAGCTTCAGCCGCTCCATCGCCTCGCCGAACAACTGCTTGCCGACGGCATCGCGGCGCTGGGCGAAGCTGCCCGGGTCGCGGATCGCGTCCAGACCCGCTTCGAGCAAGGCATTCAACGCCGCATCGACCAGGTCGCCGCGCAGCCGCTCCTGCGACTCGATCGCCGCATACAGCAGCCCGGTCTTCGGCGACACCGGCAGCTGCTTGCGCGCCTGCTTGACCTTGTCGGCCAGCGCGATCTCCAGCAAGCGGCGCACGCCGCGCGGATGTTCGGCCTCGGCCTGGGCGCGGTCGGCGAAGATGCGCAGCGCCGCGGCCTCGCCTTCATCGACGAGCGCCGGATACGCCGGCACCCCCGCTTCGCCTGGCACCTGCAGCGGAATCGGCGCGGACGGGAACTCGCGCAGCCCGTCCGCGGCCATCTCGCGTCCGGCGCGCGCGGCGAACGCCTGTCCGGCGCGGTCGCCGAACCGCGCTCGCAACGCGTCCAGGTCGCGCGACTCGGCCAGCACCTTGCCGGCGTCGTCGCGCAGCCGCAGGTTCATGCGCAGATGCGGTTCCAATGCGCTTTCGTCGAAGTCCAGTGCGCTCAGCGCCGCGCCGGTGGCGCGCTGCAGGAAACGCGCCAGTTCGCCGCGCAGGTCGTCGGCGCTGGGCTGCGGGAACGCCTCGTAGAAGGCGCGTGCGAAATCCGGTGCCGGCACGTAGTTGCGGCGCAGCGCCTTGGGCAGGCTGCGGATCAGCGCCGCGGCCTTGTCGGCGACGAAGCCCGGCGCCAGCCACGACAGCCGCGCCGCATCCAGCGCGTTGAGCAGGTGCAGCGGCACTTCCAGGGTCACGCCGTCGTCGGCCGCGCCCGGCTCGAAGGTGTAGTGCAGCGCCAGGCGCGCATCGCCGAGCGCGAAATACTTCGGATAGCGGTCGGCCTCGCTGCCTTCGCCGGGCAACAGGTCGGTCAGCGTCCACTGCAGCGCGCGCCGCTGCTCCGGCGGCAAGCTCTTCCACCACGCGTCCAGGCCTGCTGCCGAATGGATCTCGCCGGGAATCCGGTCCAGATACCAGCGCGCCTGCCAGTCCTCGTCGGCGACGATGCCGGCGCGGCGCAGCTTGGCTTCTTCCTCGTGCGCCTGCGCCAGCACTTTCTGGTTGTCGGCGACGAAGCTGGCCCGGGTGTTGATCTCGCCCGGCACCAGGCCCTGGCGCACGAACAGTTCGTGCGCGCCGGGCGGATCGATGCGGCCGTAATGCACCGGCTTCTTCGGCGCCAGCACCAGCCCGAACAGGCTGATCTGCTCGGAGGCCAGCACCTGCCCCTGCGCGCGCGACCAATGCGGGTCGAAATGCTTGCGCGCCAACAGGTGCGGCAACTCGGCGATGACCCAGTCCGGCTCGACCGCGGCATTGGTCAGGCCCCACACCTTCTGCGTGTCCAGCAACGTGGCCGGCAGCACCCACGGCGGCGGCTTGCGGGCAAGCGTGGAGCCGGGGAACAGCAGGAAGCGGCGCTGCCGCGGCGCCAGGAAATCGCCCTTCTCGGTGCGATGGCCGACCTGCGTCGGCAGGCCGGCGAGCAGCGCGCGGTGCAGCGCCTGGTAGGCGGCGGCGCGCTCGCGCTCGCTGGCGCGCGGCGCGTCGTCGGTTGCGTTGGCGGGCGGCGCAGACTTGGGCGCGACCGGTGCGACCGGCGCCGGCTCGCTGCGCCCTTCGCGCGCCAGCCGGGCGGCGCGATGCAGCTGCCCGCGCGTGGCGCGTGCGCTGGTCTCGGCATCTCGGGCAGGCGGCGGCGACGCGGCACCGGCCAGCAGCGGCAGCAGCGAGGCCGTCGCCGGCTCCTCGCTCCAGCCCAGCTCTTCGCACAGCAGATGCAATTGGCGATGCAGTTCGCGCCATTCGCGCATGCGCAGGAAACCCAGGAAATGGCGCCCGCACCAGTCGCGCAGCTTGGACTGGGTCAGCTCCTCGTGCGCCTGCCGGTAGCCGTCCCACAGGCGCAGGATGCCGACGAATTCCGAGCGTGCATCGGCGAACTTCGCGTGCGCGTTGTCGGCCGCCTCGCGCGCCTCCGGCGGGCGTTCGCGCGGGTCCTGAATGCCCAGGAACGCGGCGATCACCAGCATCGGCCGCAGGCAGCCGTGCTGTTGCGCGGCCACCAGCATCCGCGCCAGCTTCACGTCCACCGGCAGCCGCGCCATCTTGCGGCCGATCTCGGTGAGCTTGCGCACGCCATGGCGGTCCGGCTCGCCGACCGCGCCCAGTTCCACCAGTTGCTGCCAGCCATCGGCCACCGCGCGCTCATCCGGCGGCTCCAGGAACGGAAAATCCTCGATCCGCCCCAGGCCCAGCTGCAGCATGCGCAGGATCACCCCGGCCAGGCTGGAGCGGCGGATCTCCGGATCGGTGAATTCCGGGCGCGCCTGGAAATCGGCCTCGGCGTACAGCCGGTAGCAGATGCCCTCGGCCACGCGCCCGCAGCGGCCCTTGCGCTGGTTGGCGCTGGCCTGCGAGATCGGCTCGATGTGCAGCCGGTCCAGCTTCTGCCGCGGGCTGTAGCGCTTGACCCGCGCATAGCCCGGATCGACCACGTAGCGGATCCGCGGCACCGTCAGCGACGTCTCGGCGACATTCGTGGCCAGCACCAGGCGCCGCCGCGGGCCGGGATTGAACACCCGGTCCTGGTCGCTGTTGGACAGCCGCGCGTACAGCGGCAGCACTTCGGTCTCGCGGTACTTGCGCCGCTCCAGCGCCTGGTGCGCATCGCGGATCTCGCGCTCGCCCGGCAGAAACACCAGCACGTCGCCGCGCGGATCCAGCCGGGTGATCTCGTCCACCGCGGCCACGATTGCCTCGTTGACGGAGAGGCCGGGAGTGGGGATTCGGGATTCGGGATTGGAAACGGCGGATGGCCGCGAGCGCTCGGCATCCCGTGCTTCCGCCGATCCCGAATCCCGAATCCCCAATCCCGGCTCTTCCAGCGGCCGGTAGCGCACTTCCACCGGGAACGTGCGGCCCTCGACGCTGATCACCGGCGCGCCGTCGAAATGTTCGGCGAAGCGCGCGGTGTCGATCGTCGCCGAAGTCACGATGACCTTCAGGTCCGGGCGCTTGCGCAGCAACTGCTTCAGATAGCCGAGCAGGAAATCGATGTTGAGGCTGCGCTCGTGCGCCTCGTCGACGATGATCGTGTCGTAGCTGGACAGCCAACGGTCGCTGGCGATCTCGGCCAGCAGGATGCCGTCGGTCATGAACTTGATCCGGGTCTCCTCGCCGACCCGGTCGTTGAAACGCACCTGGAAGCCCACCGCGCCGCCCACCGGCGTGCGCAGTTCCTCCGCCACGCGCGCGGCCACCGCGCGCGCGGCTAGGCGCCGCGGCTGGGTGCAGCCGATCATGCCGGCGGCACCGCGGCCGGCGGCCAGGCACAGCTTCGGCAGCTGCGTGGTCTTGCCCGAGCCGGTCTCGCCGGCGATGACCACCACCTGGCGCGCGCGGATCAGCGCCACGATGCGCTCGGCCTCGCGCGCGATCGGCAACTGCGCGTCCAGGGTGATCGCCGGCTGCGCCGCCGCGCGCGCCTCGCAGCGCGCCCGCGACTGCAGCAGCGCTTGGTCGAACGCTGCCTCCAATGCGGGATTGCCGGGCGCGGCCTGCCAGCGCGACCATAGGCCCAGCAAGCGGCCACGGTCGCGGGTCAGCGCCCCGCCGATCGCATCGCGGCGCTCGCGCAGGCGGGTGGCCAGGTGTTTTTCGATAGTGCTCATCAATCGGGTGCCATTGAACTTTGAATAACAGCGCATGCTTTAGTCTGTCTATTGTGACGCCATATCGTTCCCAACCCCTCAAGAGGATTCCCTGATGGCCAAGAGCAAGACCCCCGGCAAGACCAAGAGCGCCGCCAAGCAGGCCGCATCCACCACGCCACTGGCGGCGCTGGCGCCGTCCGCGCCCAATATCGATATCGGGATCAGCGGCGGCGACCGCAAGAAGATCGCCGACGGCCTGTCGCACGTCATGGCCGACGCGTTCACCCTGTACCTGAAGACCCACAACTTCCACTGGAACGTGACCGGGTCGATGTTCAATTCGCTGCACCTGATGTTCGAGACCCAGTACACCGAGCAGTGGGCGGCGCTGGACGACATCGCCGAGCGCATCCGCGCGCTGGGCTTCAACGCGCCGGGCTCGTACAAGGAATTCGCCGCGCTGACCTCGATCCCGGAAGAGCCGGGCCTGAGCGACAGCGCCGACTGGCGCGAGATGGTGCGCCAGCTGGTGGTCGGCAACGAGGCGCTGTGCCGCACCGCGCGCAAGGCGCTCACGACCGCCGACGATGCCGGCGACGACCCGTCGGTGGACATGCTGACCCAGCGCCTGCAGACCCACGAGAAGTACGCGTGGATGCTGCGTTCGCTGCTGCAGTAAGGGTACGACCACGCCTGCGCAGCAGGCATGGCCTCCCAGAGTTTGCGTCGCAAACTCTGGGCCCCAGCTTCGTGGCTTCCAATCCCCGCGCCTGCGGCGCGCCCCCTTACTAAGGGGGCTTGCACGCCGAGGCTTCAATGCGAGGGCTGGATCGCTGGCGTCATGCATACTGGCGGGCGGGCTACCGCCCGCTTGCATGGACGTTCGATGAGCGCTTCGTATCCCTCGCTGCGTCTACCGTTGCTGGCCATTGTGCTGGGATGCGCCTTTGGAATCGCCGCTGGCCTGGCCGCGGGCTTTCATGCGTGGTGGCAGTTGGGCGACTCGGGTGTGCCCACCAACGGTGGCCATGGCCTGGTCGCATTGCTGCTCGCGGTGCTGACCGCGATCGGCTACAGCGTCAGTTTCCTGGTGCCCGCGCTGAACTGGTTCGCCGCGGTGTGGGCCGGCTGCGTCGCGTTGGCCCTGTCCATCGACCTGTGCCAGGGGCGCCAGCGCAGCGTGCCCAAGGTCGCCGCGCTGACCTTGCTGGTGCTGGCGAGCGGGCTGGGCCTGCTGGCGATGTCGGCATGGGCGCGCGGCTACGATCCCGGCCATCCGGCGCAATTGCTGGCGATGATCGCGCCGGCGCTGGCGTGCTCGGCGGCATTGCTGCTCGCGCTGCCGGTGCTGTTGATCGGCCACTTCGTCGGCAGGCGCCGTGCGCGTCGGGCAATGCCTACGCACGCGGCCGCTGGCGCCTGACACCGCGGTGCGTGGCGGCGACGGGCTGCCGCGCTTGACCTACGCGGTATCCTAGAGGCATGCAATCTTCCGCCCATTCCGTGCTCAGCCGCGTGTTCGGCTACGACCAGTTCCGCGGTCCGCAGCAGGACATCGTCGAACATGTCGCCGCCGGCCAGGACGCGCTGGTGCTGATGCCCACCGGCGGCGGCAAGTCGCTGTGCTACCAGATCCCCTCGCTGCTGCGCGACGGCACCGGCATCGTCATCTCGCCGCTGATCGCGCTGATGCAGGACCAGGTCGAGGCGCTTCGCCAGCTCGGAGTGCGCGCCGAATACCTCAATTCCACGCTGGACGCCGAGACCGCGCAGCGGGTCGAGCGCGAGCTGCTGGCCGGCGAGCTGGACCTGCTGTACGTCGCCCCCGAACGCCTGCTGACCCCGCGCTTCCTGTCCCTGCTCGAACGCAGCCGCATCGCCCTGTTCGCGATCGACGAGGCGCACTGCGTGTCGCAATGGGGCCACGATTTCCGCCCCGAGTACCGGCAGCTCACCGTACTGCACGAGCGCTGGCCGCAGATCCCGCGCATCGCCCTGACCGCCACCGCCGATCCGCCGACCCAGCGCGAGATCGCCGAACGCCTGGACCTGACCCAGGCGCGCCACTTCGTCAGCTCCTTCGACCGCCCCAACATCCGCTACACCGTGGTGCAAAAGGACAACAGCAAGCGCCAGCTGCTGGATTTCCTGCGCGCGCATCGCGGCAGCGCCGGCATCGTCTACTGCATGTCGCGGCGCAAGGTCGAGGAGACCGCCGAGTTCCTGGCCAGGGAAGGGCTCAATGCCCTGCCCTACCACGCCGGCCTGCCGGCCGAGCTGCGCGCCGCCAACCAGCGCCGTTTCCTGCGCGAGGACGGCATCGTGATGTGCGCCACCATCGCCTTCGGCATGGGCATCGACAAGCCGGATGTGCGCTTCGTCGCGCATACCGACCTGCCCAAGTCGCTGGAAGGCTACTACCAGGAAACCGGCCGCGCCGGCCGCGACGGCGAAGCCGCCGAGGCCTGGCTGTGCTATGGCCTGGGCGATGTGGTGCTGCTCAAGCAGATGATCGAACAGGGCGAGGCCGGCGAGGACCGCAAGCGGGTGGAGCGGCGCAAGCTCGACCAGCTGCTGGGCTATTGCGAATCGATGCAATGCCGCCGCCAGGTGCTGCTGGCCGGCTTCGGCGAAACCTATCCGCAGCCCTGCGGCAACTGCGACAACTGCCTGAGCCCGGCCGCGGCCTGGGACGCCACCGTCGCCGTGCAGAAGGCGCTGAGCTGCGTCTACCGCAGCGGCCAGCGCTTCGGCGTCGGCCACCTGATCGACATCCTGCGCGGCAGCGACGGCGAGAAGATCAAGCAGTTCGGCCACGACCAGCTCAGCACCTACGGCATCGGCAAGGACCTGGACGCGCGCACCTGGCGCGGCGTGTTCCGCCAGCTGGTCGCCACCGGGCTGCTGGAAGTGGACAGCGACGCCTACGGCGGGCTGCGCCTGACCGACGCCAGCCGACAGGTGCTCAAGGGCGAGCGCCAGATCATGATGCGCCGCGAAGCGCCGAGCCGCGGCCGCGAACGCGGCGACCGCAGCGGCAGCCCGCGCACCGGCGTCCCGGTGCAGCCGCAGGACCTGAACCTGTTCAACGCGCTGCGCGACCTGCGCGCCGGCCTGGCCAAGGAGCAGAACGTCCCGGCGTTCGTGATCTTCCACGACAGCACCCTGCGCAATATCGCCGAACAGCGCCCCACCAGCCTGGACGAGCTGGGCCATGTCGGCGGCATCGGCGGCACCAAACTGGCCCGCTACGGCCAGCAGCTGATCGATATCGTGCTGCAGCAAGGCTAGGGCGCGCCATCAATCCCCAAGCAGATCGCGCCGCTCGCGTGCGTGCACGAGGCAAGCAATAGAAGGCGTGGAGGACGGTTCCATTCAGGCGATGACGTAGCGCCGAGCGCGCACAGGAGCGGCCCTGCGGGTTGGGTCTGTCAGACCGCCAGCCGGCGACTGACAAACCCAACGCGATCTACTGGGAATCGATGACACGCCCTAGCGGCAGCAGGCGGAAGGCGCCGCTTGCCGCCGCTTGGCGAAAGATGGCCGGCGCCGGCAAGAAAATTCCCCGGCGCCGACAGGCCGGGTTCAACGTGCTATTGATAGCGTCGGCTCATGGTGGCGCGCAGCGGCGGCTGCCGCCATCCAGCCCTTACTTTCCTTGGCGTACGTCCGATGAAACGATCCTTCCTGCTTGCCTGTGCCCTGCTCGCCGGCCCGGCAATGGCGCAAACCCCCGCCGACGGCGGTTCCGGCAGCAGCGACAGCGAAGCGGCCAAGCGCGCGCTGGACCTGAGCGTGCCGCAGCAGCCGATCACCTACGGCACCGACCCGGTCTACAAGGCCGATCCGCCCGGCGCCTACTACGGCGACACCAGCGGCACCTCGGCCTCGGCACAGAAGGCCGCGGCCACCCAGGCCCTGGCCGAGGCCGAGCAGGCGCGTGCCGACCGTTGCAAGGGCGACGTGCACGGCAGCGTCGCCACCGGTTTCGGCTACTCCTCGCGCGGCGGCAACAGCAACTACCAGGCCGCCAACCTCAACCTGTGCAAGACCTACTACAACGACGACGGCAAGCCGCGCGAAGTCGGCATCAGCATCAGCGTCGGCCAGAGCGAAGGCCACGGCTACTACGGCCGCAGCGGCTACGGCTATCCCTACGGCGACTGGTAGCCGCTAGCCAGCCGCAGCAGGGCAGCGCGCTTGCCAGCGCGGTGCAAGCACGCACTGGTCCACACCGAAGATATGGACGACCAAGGTTTCGGCACGCGCGCCTGCCAGCGGATGCGCCACACCAGGCTGCAGCGGAGCGACGCGCAGAAGAAATCGCCGGTGTGGGATCGGCAGACGGAGCCTCCACTTCTGCCGCATCCCTGCCTCCATCGCCACACGTAAGTACGGCGCCACGTGCGCTCGGCAGCACGCGAACCCGCGCATTCACGCCTGCGCCGCACAGCCGCCGCCGCTCAGAAATCCAGGCTGTAACCCACCGTCAGCGTGCGCCCGCGTCCGGCGAAATAGCGGTCCGGTTCGACCAGCGCGCTCTGCGAGTAGTAGGTGATGTACTGGCGATCGAGCAGGTTGGCGACCGCCAGGCGCAGCTCGCCCTGGCGCAACCGGTAGTTCAGCGCCGCATCGACCAGCGCATAGCCGCTGAAGCGCTTTTGCGGATCGTCGAAGCTGCGGCTGAACGCGTATTGCGCCTGCACGAAGCTGGACAGCCGCGGCGTCCATTGCGACGACCAACTGCCGATGACGCGGTTGGGCGCGATGTTCAGTCCGTCCAGGTGCGCATCCAGCGTACCGTTGCCGTCGCTGTCGTAGCGTCCGCGCGTGTACGCATAGGCCAGGCCGAGGCGCTGCCGGTCGTTGAGCCGGTACTTGGCGCTGGCGTCCACGCCCTCGATGCGGGTCTTCTCCCGCGCCATCTGGAACGCGCCGTCCACCGCGATCACCCGGGTGCCGTAGTCCGAGCGCGACTGGAACACGCCGACATCGACATCCCACGCCGCGCCGCGCAGGCGCGTGCCCAGCTCGACGTTGCGGGTCAGCACCGGCTGCAGCGCGCTCAGGCTGGCGACGCTGGTGCCGGGCGTGTTGATCGAGCGCAGCACGCGGCCCACGTCGGGCATGCCGAAGCCTTCGGAATAGCTGGCGAAGACGTTGAAGCGCTCGCTCGGCGCCAGCACCGCGCCGGCGTTGTACAGCGTCTCGGCGAAGGACAGCGTGCCGCCCTGCACCTGCACCCGGTTGTAGCGGGCCAGGGTCTGGTAGCTGTCGATGCGCAGCCTGGCGTCTTCATGGCGCACGCCGCCGTGCACGGTCAGCTGCGGCAGCAGCCGGTATTCGCCCTGCAGGAACGCGGCCAGGTCGCGGAACTCCGACTCGGGCACATAGGTGCGGCCGGTGCCGTAGAGATCCTGCTTGCCGCTGTCCCACAGGGTGTCGAAGCCGCCCGCGAGCTTGAGCCGGCCATCGAGCAGGTCGTCCTTGCCGAGGCTGCTCTTGGAACCCCACTTGGACGCGACCGAGCGCGACTGGTCGTACAGCGTGCCATTGGGCGCGATGCGCGGATCCTGGAAGGTGGCAGAGTTGTCGGCGCCGAACAGCCCTTCGAACTCCTGGTTGAACACCATCGCCTTCAGTTCCATCCCGGCCAGGTCGTGGTGCGCGTAGGACAGGCCGGTGGTCCACACGTCGTTCCATGGCGGCGTGCCTTCCGGCCGGCCGCGGACCGAGGTGGTCGGAATGCCGCGTTCGCGATCGCCGGCCACGCCGA
Source organism: Xanthomonas sp. DAR 34887 (assembly GCF_041245805.1). NCBI lineage: Bacteria > Pseudomonadati > Pseudomonadota > Gammaproteobacteria > Lysobacterales > Lysobacteraceae > Xanthomonas > Xanthomonas tesorieronis. The sequence goes on along the minus strand of NZ_CP162490.1, from coordinate 1,459,941 downwards.
GGTACTCGGCCTTGGACTTGATCCGGTAGCGGTTGGAACTGAACTGCAGTTCCTGCCGGTCGTCGATCCAGTAGCCCAGCTTGGCGTGCACGTCATAGGCGCGCGTGGCCATCAGATCGCCCTGGGTCACGTCGGTGCCGATCGCGTGCCCGTCGCCGTCCAGGTACAGGCCCTGGTCCTCGTAGCCGACGCCGAGCAGGTAGTCGAGCTTGTCGCGGCGTCCATCGATGCGGTAGCTGGTTCTGTAGCTGGTGGTCTCGGCATCGACGTCGGTGGTCGGCATCGTAGTCTGTACTTCGACATGCTGGTTGAGCGCACCCGGCTGCGGGCGGCGCGTGACCAGGTTGATGGTGCCGCCGGTCGCGCCCAGGCCGTTCATCGCGTTGGCGCCCTGGATCACCTCGATGCGTTCGACCATCGCATAGTCGATCGTGTGCGCTTCGCGCCCGGTCGGACGCAGCGGATTGGACTGCGGGATGCCGTCGACCAGGATCAACGGCGTACGTCCGCGCAAGGTCTCGCCACTGCCGTTCATCTTGCCGCGGCTCGGCGTATACGACGGCAGCAGGCTGGACAGCAGATCCGACGAATTGCTGCTGATGGCCAATTGCTGGGCGATTTGCTGCTGGTCGATCACCACCACGGTCTGTGGCGCGGTTTCGGCCGGCTGATCGGTGCGCGAGGCACTGACTACGACGGTATCCAGGGTCTGCGCGTCGGGCGACTGCGCGTGGGCGCGGGCGATGGTCGCCAACGCGGTGAACAGCGCGACGGACAGGAGAAGCGGTGCAGGCATCAACGGATCCTTTGAGACGACACGGCACCGTCCAGGCACCGCTAGTTAACGAGAATGATTATTATACGCATGATAAGCATGCCGACCGCCGTTTCGTCTTGCGCCACATGCGTCTCGCATGCGTTCGGCATGGCATCGGCGACGCAATCGGGTCACCATCCACCTTTTCGCCAGGACCGCTCCCCATGTCCAATGTCGTTGACCTGCGCAGCGCCAGGGAACGCGAGCAGCGCATCCGCGATGCCGCGCTCGACGCGGCCGAACAGTGCATCACCGACAAGGGCCTCGGCGCGACCAGCTTCGAACTGATAGCGCAAGCCAGCGACGTGCCCTGCAGCGCGTTGCGCCGCTGCTTCGGCGACAAGCGCGGGCTGGTGCGGGCGCTGATGGAACGCAGCTACGAGCGGTCGCTGCGCACCATGTGGATGATCGAACGGCCGCAGCATCTGGCCGCGACCGACTTCATCGCCGGCGCGCTGGAGGAATGGCTGCTGTCCGAGGCCGATGGCCGCCGCCTGCGGCTCGGCCTGGAAATCGACCTGGCGGCTGCGCGCGATCCCGAACTGGCCGACTATGCGCGGCGGCGCGGCGTCTCCCTGATCGAACACCTGGGCGACATGCTCAAGCGTCTTTTGCGCGGCCATGACGACTGGAGCGGCGACGAACAGGAGTTCCAGGCGCGCGTCTACGCGGTCGCGGCGATGTGCGTGGGCCTGCACATGATGGTGGTCGGCGTGGAACTGAAGCGCATGCACCTGCAGCTGATCCTCAGCGAAAGTCTCGCCGGCATGCTCAGGGCCGCGCCCGCCTCCGCCTAGCCATTGCCGTGCACGCATGCTGCGGCCACGGCACGCGCAGTACCGCGGTTCGCGTCAGTCCAACGGATGCAACAGCAACAGGCCGCACAAGGTCAGCATGAACACCGCGATGCCCGCGTCCAGCACGCGCCATGCGCGCGCCGTGCGGAACACCGGCTGCAGCCATCGCGCGCCATAACCGAGACCGCAGAACCAGAGCACGCTCGCCAGGCAGGCGCCGCACGCGAACGCCCAGCGCAGCGCGCCCGGATAGCGGGTGGACAGGCTGCCGAGCAGGACCATCGTGTCCAGATACACGTGCGGATTGAGAAACGTGAAGCCCAGGCAGGCCAGCAGCACGCGGCGCCAGCTCGTAGGCGCCTCGCCCTGCGCCTTCAATGCGCCGGCACCGCGCCATGCGCGTCGCGCCGCCATCAGGCCGTAGACGCCGAGGAAGGCCGCGCCCGCGTAGCGCAACACCTGCAGCAGTGCGGGCCATTGCTGCACCAGCGCGCCGATGCCGGCGACCCCGAGCGCGATCAAGGCGATATCGCCGACCGCGCAGACCGCCACCACCAGGCCCACCCGCTGGCGCTGCAAGCCCTGCCGCAGCACGAACGCGTTCTGCGCGCCGATCGCGACGATCAAGCCGGCGCCGGCCATTAAGCCGGCAAACGCTGCTTCGAGAACCATGAGGGATGACCAGGACTGGGGAGGGGCGCATGCTGGCCCCGGCCCGGCCATTAGCCAAGCTAAATATTCTGTAGGCTATGAAGAAATTCTAATCGACGCCACCCATGGACCTGCTTCATCCGCAACTGTCGGCCTTCGCCGCCGTGCTCGACGAAGGCAGCTTCGATGCCGCTGCGCGCCGGCTGTCGCTGACGCCGTCGGCCATCTCGCAACGGATCAAGGCGCTCGAGGACCGCCTCGGGCAGGTGCTGGTGGTGCGCCAGGCGCCCTGCCGGCCAACGCCAGCAGGCGAAGCGCTGCTGCGCCGGGTGCGCCCGATGCAGGCGCTGGAGGCCGAGGCGATGGCCGATTTCTTGCCCAGCACGGCTGCCGCCGGCCCCGCGCGCAGCATCGCGATCGCGGTCAACGACGACTCGTTGCAGACCTGGTTCCTCGCCGCACTGTCGTCGCTGCATCATGCGCACGGCTTCCTGTTCGATGTGCACGTGGACGACCAGGACCACACGCTGGAATTGCTGCGCAACGGCACCGTGCTCGGCGCGGTCACCTCCGCCAGCAAGCCGCTGCAGGGCTGCAACGTGCATGCCCTGGGCAGCATGCGCTACCACGCGATCGCCTCGCCGGCGTTCGTCGCGCGCCACTTCGCCGCAGGACTCACGGCGGCCGCGCTGGCGCAGGCGCCGATGATGGTGTTCAACCGCAAGGACGCGCTGCAGGCCCGCTTCATGCGGCGCATCACCCGCACCCGCCTGAGCCCGCCCATCCACTACCTGCCGACCTCGACCGGCTTCGTCGAAGCCGCCGCGCGCGACCTCGGCTGGTGCCTCGCCCCCGAGCAACTGCTCACGTCCGGATTGCGCGAGAAACAGATCGTCGTCATCGATCCGCAGCGCTGGCTCGATGTCCCACTCTATTGGCAGCACGCGGCGGTGCGCTCGAGCGTCCTGCAGCAGATCGGCCAGGCGTTGCGCACGGCGGCATCGACCATGCACGGCGGCCGGCAACGCGCTTGAGCGCGACGAGCTCAGTTGCTGCGCTTGTCGCGACGAAAGCCGCTTCCTGTGACTTGCGATCAGGTGCATGGCGGCAGAAACTTCAGTCCCGACAGCCGCATGCAGGTTCGACGCGTAGCCAGCGATGCATTTCCCGCGGCAATCGCAGGCAGCACGCCCGCACCGCCAGGTTTTTCAGGCGCGGTTTCAGCAGGCGGTGCGAAACCAGCCATGGCAATGCTCAGATCGCTGATCGAAGTCGTAGTGTATCCAGTCCAGGGCCAGCTTCTCTCTGGCCCATTCCCGTAACAAGGAAATTAACAGGCAACTTCAGTGGATCCGGGCTGCCGCTGTTCCTTCTCTGACACAAAAGCCTGGGCCACGAACGTTTCCAGGGAATCCAGTCCTGGAGCTGTCAGGAAGCCGAATAAGGAAAAGAGTCTTAGGAACAGGCGGCATTCGACATTAGTGGCCCTCTTTGGACCATCCGCCCTCCGGCACTTGAACCAGGGCAGCCTGATCGGAAGAGTTCGAGGCGACAGGTCGCCCGAAACTTGGACATGCGCTTACCTATGACCTGTCCATCTCAATGCCTCGACCAACAGCACGAGCGCCGGTGAGTTCTGGCGCCGGCTAGGGTAGTAGAGGTGGAACCCGGGAAACGGCGGGCACCAGTCCGTCATCACCTGGATCAGGCGCTTCTGCCGGATCTCGGCAGCGACGATTGCATCGGGCACGCAGGCCAGGCCGAAACCGTCCATTGCAGCCTGGATGATCAGCCGGACGTTGTTGAAGGTCAGCCCGCCTTCTACACGCACATTCACCGCGCGTCCGTTCTTCTCGAACTCCCAGGCGTACAGGCCACCTTGCGTCATCAGCCGCATGTTGATGCATTCGTGGTGATTGAGGTCCTGGGGCGTGTCGGGCTTTCCGTGGCGCTTGAAGTAGGCGGGCGAGCCGACCACTGCCATGCAGACGGGAGGGCTGATCGGAACGGCAACCATGTCCCGCGCCACCTGCTCCCCAAGGCGGATACCTGCGTCGAAGCCCTCGGCCACGATGTCAGCCAAGCTCGACTGGTCGACCACTTCTAGGTGGATATCCGGGTATTCCTTGAGCAGTTGCCTCATCCTTGGCCACAGGATGAGTTCGCTGGCGTGTTCGCTGCTGTTGATCCGCACTGTGCCTGCAGGGCGGTCACGCAGCTCGCTCAGTCCTTCCACCGCTTCATCGATGCTAGTGAAATGCGGCGTGATCTGTGCGAGCAACCGTTGTCCGGCTTCCGTCGGCACGACGCTGCGGGTGGTCCGGGTCAGCAGGCGGATGCCCAGGCGCTGTTCCAGCCCGCGGATGGTATAGCTCAGGGCGGATTGGGACACACCCAGTTGCGCCGCCGCTCTCGTAAAGCTGCGTTCCCGCGCCACGACGAGCAAGGCTCGTAGATCGTTGTAATGGTCACGTGCCATCGCCGTCCTGATTAATCAGACAGATTCATAAGTCTATTCGAATTACCCCAGTTTATCCAAAAGGCGGTTGCGCGCAGACTGCGCCACGCCAGTCGAACTCGGGCCCCATGCAGTACTCCGGCGGACACAACGCATCCTGTCTTCGAAAAGGAGAGCAACATGAACAGAACGATGCTGTCTCTCCTTATGGTGGGCATGGCACCCGTCGCACCGGCACAGGAAGGATCCGCACAGACAATCAGCCGTGGGGGCACCCAGCATTCGATGGATGGCCCGCAGGCATATTTCACGGGCCGGGCGCGGATAGATCCGCTGTACGAAGCCAACGAGCACATCAACGCGACGAGTGCCTACGTGACGTTCGAGCAGGGCGCACGTTCGGCTTGGCACACCCATCCGAGGGGCCAATACCTGGTGGTCACCTCTGGCGTAGGAAGGACCCAGCAATGGGGTGGACCGGTTGAGGAAATCCGACCCGGCGACGTCATCTGGTGTCCACCCGGTATCAAGCATTGGCATGGCGCCGCACCCAATACAGCGATGACGCACCTGGCGATCACTGGCATGGAAGATGGCAAGAACGTCCAGTGGATGGAGAAGGTGACCGACGACCAGTACCTGGCCCGCTGAGGACAGGACATGAAATGCACGCTTATCGCCACGCTGCTCGCGTGCACCGCATTGAGCATGTCGCCGCTGCATGCCCAATCCCACGACCAGATGGACTCCATCAAGGGCACTTCGATGAACCAAGAACAGCTCTCCGAGAAACAGCAAGCGATTCCGCCGATTACCGCGTTCACCGCATCCGGAAATATGGAACGGCTCAATGCCGCGCTACGCCAAGGCCTGGATGCCCGCCTCACGGTGAACGAGATCAAGGAAATACTGGGTCAGATGTATGCCTACGTCGGCTTCCCCAGGAGTCTGAACGCGCTGAGCGAGTTCATGAGGGTGATCGAAGATCGCAAGGCACAGGGCATCAACGATCCCTTGGGCGCGGCCCCCAGTCCGCTGCCCGCGCCCGAGCGCATGCTGGAGGTCGGGACCGCGAACCAGACCAAACTGTCCGGCCAGCCGGTCACCGGTCCACTCTTTGAATTCTCGCCGCAGATAGATCGCTATCTGAAGGAACATCTGTTTGGCGCGATCTTCGCGCGCGACAACCTGAGTTGGCAGGATCGCGAACTGGCCACCGTCGGCGCACTAGCCGCATTGCATGGCGCGGATTCACAGGTGCAAGCGCATATGCGGATCAGCCGCAACGTGGGCCTGAGCGAGGCGCAGTTGCAGCAACTGGTAGCCGTGCTCCGCGAACGCGTGGGCACCGAGGCCGCTGATCGTGCGGAAACCGCGCGTCGCAGCACCGTCGTCCCGTAGCCTTGGTCCGCGGCTCCCAAGCGCATGAAGCTTTGAAACGCGTCGCGGTTTGATCTGCATTTGCACGAAGGTAGCCCGATGAAATCCTGGAGAACACTATTGGCAACGGCGACACTGCTGATGGCACACATGGCAAGCGCGCAGCCCCTGGTACGCATGTTCGAACTGCAGACCGACCCTACGCGGGCCCAGGCATTCGACGTCGCAGGCCGGCACAACATGCAGGCTTCCAACCGCGAGGAGCCCGGCGTGCTGGCGATGCATGCCGCCGCCAACCAGGACAAGCCCGGCATGGTCCACGTAATCGAGATCTATGCCGACGAAGCCGCGTACCGCGCCCACGTCGAAACAAGCCACTTCAAGCGCTTCCTCGACGAAACGCACGCATTGACCACTGGCAAGCGGCTGATCCAGGCCGATCCCGTCTTCCTGGCGGAGAAGCCTGCACCGCTGTCGGTCATGCAGCGCGGCAGGACGCCCGAGGTCCGCATCGTCGAGGTCACCGTGAAGCGCGAAGACCTCGCCGAGTTTCGTCGCATCGTCATGGCGGAAATGCGTGAGTCCATAAAGGTCGAACCCGGAGTCCTGGCCATGTACGCAGTGACGCGAAAGGAGCGACCGGAACAGTGGATTTTCTTTGAGATCTACGCCGACTCCGCAGCCTACGCCTCGCATCGCGAGACACCGCATTTCAAGGACTATCTACGCCTGACCGGCGGCATGCTGGTGGACAAGGGCCATATCGGGGTCGAGAACATCGCGCTGCAAAGCAGGGGTGGATTGCTGTTCGATGCGTCGCCGACGCAGCAAGCCACTGACGATCCGACCTAAACCTGCGTCGGGCGGACTGCGGGTTGGCCAAGCCCGAAAGCGACATACGCGCAAGCACCTTCAGTGGAACGACATCCATTGACTTCCTGGAACACGACCATGCAATGGCAAGGCAATACCCTAAAACGCATCGTCGAAGCCGATGACCTCCACATCGCCCCATTCCGCGATGACGGACAAACGCCAGGTACTCCCACCTGGATCTGGTGCGTGGAGGTGGATGGCGAACTGTACGTTCGCGGCTACAACGGCACCCGCTCACGTTGGTACCAGGCTGCGTTGAAGCAACGAGCAGGCCTGATCGTGGCCGCTGGACAAACTCAGGATGTTGCCTTCGCGTCGGTCGATGGCGAGATCAATGATCGAATCGATGAGGCATATCGGCAAAAGTATGCCAAGAGCCCCTATTTGACTCCGATGATTTCCTCTGGGGCGCGCGCTGCGACAGTACGCGTCCGTCCCCAGAGCAAAAGCGTAGCGGCGCCGTCCGCACTTTCGGTGCCACTTCCCATACGAAGGAATTCATCATGAAAGCACCCATTCGCCTCTGGCTGGCGTTTCTGGCCGTTCTCGTATCCAGCAGTTTCGGAATCCGTGCTGCGCAAGCGCAATCTCCGGCAGCCGACGCCAAGCCGTCGCCCGCGTATTATGTCGCCGAGTTCGAGGCGACCGATGTCGAGGGCATCAAACCCTACAGCGCCCGCGTCGCGGGCACCTTCAAACCCTACGGCGGCCGCTTCATCGTTCGCGGTGCGGTGCCAGGCGTAAAGGAAGGTTTCGGAGCACAAGGCCGCCTCGTCGTCATCAAGTTCGACAGCCTGGCTCAAGCCCAGGCCTGGTACGACTCCCCGGCCTATCAGGCCATCATCCCAATCCGACACCGCTCAGGCAATTCGAGGACTTACATCGTCGAAGGAATGCCGGAGCCATGATTCCGCGCGCGCGTCAGATGCACGTCAGAACATCCGAAGGAGACCAAGAATGAAGGGCACCGTACTGCACGGTCCAGGCGATATCCGTTTCGAGGAAGTCCCGGACCCTGCGATCGAAAAACCAACGGATGCGATCATCCGCATTGTCGCCACCTGTGTGTGCGGCTCGGACCTGTGGCCCTACCGAGGCATCCAACCAGGTGCCGGCCCGACCCGAATGGGGCACGAGTACTGCGGCTACGTCGAGGAAATCGGCAGCGCGGTCACTTCGCTCAGGAAAGGACACTTCGTGGTGGGCTCCTTCGCCACGTCCGACAACACCTGCCCAACCTGCGGCATCGGCTACCAGTCCTCCTGCGTGCAGCGCGAATTCATCAGCCAGGCGCAGTCGCCCTATCTACGGGTGCCACATGCGGACGGCACGCTGGTGACCACGCGCGAAGCGCCGGACGCAGCGATGGTGCCAAGCCTGCTCGCCTCCTCGGACGTACTCGGCACTGGCTGGTACGCAGCTGATGCGGCGAAGGTCAAACCGGGCTCCACCGCCGTGGTTATCGGCGATGGCGCGGTCGGGCTGCTGGCCACGCTCTCGGCGAAACAGATGGGCGCCGAACGCATCATCGTAATGAGCCGCAACCCGGCGCGCCAGAAGCTGGCGCGCGATTTCGGAGCCACCGACATCGTCGCCGAGCGCGGCGAGGAAGGCGTAACGAAGATCCTCGAGATGACCCGCGGCATGGGCGCCGACAGCGTGCTCGAATGCGTTGGCACCGGCGAATCGATGCAGCAGGCGATGCAGGTCACGCGCAAGGGCGGACACATGTCGTTCGTCGGCGTACCGCATGGGGTGCAGATCGAAGGCCAGTCGCTCTTCTTTTCTCACATCCACCTGGAAGGCGGTCCCGCCCCGGTACGCCGTTATCTACCCGACCTCATCGACCTGGTGCTCGACCAGAAGATCGATCCTTCGCCCGTGTTCGACCTCGTGCTCCCGCTGGAACAGGTGGCCGAAGGCTACAAGGCCATGGACGAACGTCGAGCGATCAAGGCGCTGCTGCAGCCGTGAGTCGCCATGACAGTTCCTCGCGCGCAATGCTCCCCTCCGGAAATTGAATCACAAGCCCAGGAGGCGCTCGGCATTGCCGTGGGCAATGAGAGCCCTGTCAGTGTCGCTGATGAGCAGGCGCTCGATGAAGGTTCGCGCACCGTCCAGGCTTTGGTAGGGATAGTCGATGGAGTAAAGAATCCGCTCGGCCCCCATCAGCGCGTGTATGAACTGGAAGTGTGGCAGCGTGAGCATGCCGCTGGGCGAGACGTACACGTGCTCGCGGTAGGTCTGCATGACGGGGCGCCGGAGGCCGGAGGCTTCCTGCGGAATGGAGTCCTCCAGCCTTTGCAGGAAGAAGGGCACCATCTCGCCCCAGTGGCCGCTGATGACTTGCAGGCTGGGGTAACGGTCGAACGCGCCTGCTAGCAGCATGCGCACGACGTGGATGCCGGCTTCGTTGTGCCAACCCCAGGCGAACATGGCGAGCCGCGCGCTGAGTTCGCGATCGAAGCCACCGTAGTACGGCACTTGCACGGCGGACAGTGGCAAACCGGGGTGGACGTACAACGGCACGTTCAGTTCGTCGAAAGCGGCAAGGATGGGCGCATAGCGCGCGTCATCCAGGAAGCTGTCTCCTGGTCGGCCATTGATCAGCGCACCCTTGAGTCCCAGTTCTTTTACCGCCCGTTCTAATTCGCGCGCTGCTGCCTCAGGTGCTTGCCAAGGCAAGGTTGCAAAACCGGCGAAGCGCGCCGGATGCGCCTGCGCCGTTTCGGCCAGCTTGTCGTTGGCGGCGCGGTTCAGGTCGATGGCCTGCGTAGCGGGCAGCAGCTGTGGGAACCCTCCATAGGAGAGCACCTGCATGTCGATGCCGGCCGCATCCATGTCGGCCAGGCGCGCAGCGCCCATCTCCAGTCCTTTGCGAGCGGACTCGTTGGGTGCAATGACATGCGGGCGGCTCAGATCGGTCACGTTCTGACCATCCACCACCCGGCTGCCCCAATCGGAAAGATAGGGGCCCTCGGCGCGCACGAAACCCTGCGTGGCCCTGCCGATGGCGGGATCGAGCACATGCTCTTCAACACAAATCAGTTTCATGCTATCCCCTTGCATGCAACAGCGGGCTGGTCATGCCAACAAGGCGTCGCGCAGCGCTACGCCCAGGCTCGCGGCGGACTGCGGGTTCTGGCCGGTGACGAGCCGGCCATCGACGACTACGTTGTCGGCCCAATTTGCTGCGGTCTGGTGCTGCGCTCCGCGCTCAATCAGCGTGGACGCCAGCAGGAAAGGCACCACCTGGGTGGACTGCACTTCCTCTTCCTCGCCATTGGTAAAGGCGGCCAACCGCTTTCCCGCGACCAGCAGGCCGTCATCGGCACGGCGCGCGTTGACCAGGGCCGCTGGACCGTGACACACCGCCGCGATGATGCCGCCGGCCGCATCGATCTCGCGAATGGCCTTCTGCGCAGCGACGCTGTCGGGGAAGTCCCACATCGTGCCGTGGCCGCCCGCAAAGAAGATGGCCGAGTAGCGCGAAGGATTCACGTCGTCCAAGCACAGCGTGTGGGCGATTGCGTGGCGGAAATCGGCATCGGCCCAATAGCGGGCAATAACCGGGTCTTTCATGTCCTCCAGCCCATCTAGCGGTGCGTCGCCACCTTGCGGCGAGGCGAACTCCACGCGGATGCCCGCTGCATGCAGCTTTTCCAGCGGATGAGTGACTTCGGCCAGATTGTAGCCGGTGGGGATGCCTGTCGCGCCCTTCAGCGCGTTGCTGGTGACGACGAAGAGAACAGGCTTGAGTTCAGAGGCTTGCTTGGTCATGGTCGTGGCTTTCGAATTCGGAGAGAAGAGCGAAGGTTGCGGTAGGGGCTGGAGATTGCCGAAGGAACGGGACGAGCTTGGCAACCGCTTGATCCACGTACTCAGGCACGCCGTACATCGCGACATGGGTGGCATCCTCGATGACGAACCGCTCTTACGGCCCTTTGGAAAGCGCGTAGGCCTGGTCGCCATACACCTTGGTGTCGACCTTGCTGCCGGCGATCAGAAGCAATGGTTTGATCAGCAAACCGGGGATCAGAGGGAACGTTTAGAAGCCGGCCACGGCCCTGAAGCGGCGCTCGGTTTTGCGAACCCGACGAGGGCGGGGTACTTCTTGTCTTCACGAAGTCGTCAGGCAGGTGAAGATGCGCGCAATCTCTACCGCTTTGTGGATAAATGAACGTCATTGGCCATCACGATTTCTCATCTGTTGATCGGCTTGTCGCCCGGGAATATCAAGCGTTGCCGGGCGCGAAGAGCGTTTCCCAGTTCAAGAAGGGGCCGAGCGGGATGACCTCCCAATCGAGGAGGCTGGCTTTGGCCAGCGGAAATTCGCGCAACGCTTTCAAGGCGGCATCGGCCGATTCGCACTCGGCAATGATGGCAACGCCGGGGCGATCCTGACGGAAGTAGATGTCGCGCACGATGCCGCGCTTGTAGAGCTGCCAGGCGTGGCGGGCTTCATCTTGCATATGCGGCTGGTACTTTTCCGGGGTGGCGCCGGCCGCGGGGATGTCGAGGCAAAGAAATTTCATGAGGAGGCTCCATGGCTAAAAAGTATCAAGCGGATTCAAGTTGGCGAACGGGACCGACAACGCGTCGCCCAACTAAGCGGCGCTTTCCAGTCAATGCCGTGGCGTGAAGGGGCGGGACCGACCAGAGATCTCACTTTGTCGCCCTGAATTCCATTTCATCGCGCTAATTTGATAATAAAGTAGAAAAATAATATCCAATGTAGAAAAGCATTCCCTTGAGACAAGGGTCGAATTCGCCAATGGACTCGTCGAACGCGGCCGCAGCACCGGGCGCAGCTCGATGACGTCACCGCATTCGTGGCGGCGGCTTGGTGCCATGCACTTTGGAAGTGCATGGATGTGTTGCAAACTGGATCGCGCTAAGCGCCATCCGGCTGGTTGCAGGGAAGCCCGTCCCGCCATTCCTTGACAAGCTGCCGACGAGCACGTGGGTAGCGTTCGTCCAGAAATTCGACGGTCACGATGCGGTCTGTGCGAATACGGCAAAAGTCGCCGCTCGACTCGCACCACGCAGCAATCAACCGTTGCGATTCGACGAAGCCGAGCATGATCGGCCAGATGGTCCGCTGCGAAATGGCCCCGCCGTCATCCGCGTACCCGATGCGCATCTTTCGCTGCTCACGCATTGCCCGCCGTACCTGCGCCAGATCGAAGACCGATGTTTCTTTCCTTTTGCGAAAGATGTAGAGCGCGCTGTCGTCCAACTCCGTTCTCATCTCTGGCGGAAGAACGCCATTGATTTTTGCAAGAGCGTTCTGGACGGCAAGCGCCAGGGCTTCGTCGGCGTGGCGGCTGACCCACTGCGCACCGACCACGAGCGCCTGGATCTCTTCCTCCGTGAAAGACAGCGGCGGCAGCAGAAAGTCCGGCCTGAGGATGTAGCCGACGCCGGCCTCGCCCTCGATGTGCGCCCCGATGGATTGCAGCGTCGCGATGTCGCGGCGGATGGTCCGAAGCGATACGCCCGTCTCGCGGGCCAGCACTTCGCCGGACACCGTTCCGCGATGCCGACGAAGCACCTGCATGAGATCGAACAAGCGATGGCTTCGGGACATGTCAGGCCATTGCCACAAGGCCCTTGCCGCCAAGCTTGCGGCCCGCTTCGAGAGCGGTGATGAGGCCTATTGCTTGTTCCAGGGGGACGATCTCGGCGACTGGCATTCGAAACTTGCCGCCCTCTGCAGCACGAGCCAAGCTGTCGAGAATGTCGGGCCGGGGCGTGCAGACGATCGGTTTCAGTCGTCGGCTGAAGATCGAACGAATGAACTTGCCTGGCATTGGATCGAGGTCCAGGAACACGCCGTCCTCGCACAACAGGCTCAAGCCAAGGGCGGTCGTCATCGTGGCGGCCGTGTCGTAGACGACGTCGAAACGCTCGCGCAGCTTGGACAGATCCGTGGTCCGATAGTCGAAGACGTTCTGGAGACCGAGAATCCGCGCCCGTTCCATGGCTTCCCCGCTGCAACTGCCGGAGACAACGGCCCCGTGCATTCGCGCAATCTGAACTGCCGCTTCGCCGACCGCCCCGGTGCAGCCGTTGATGAAGACATGCTGGCCCGCGGTTAGCTTCGCCTTGTCGATCAGCCCGTTCCACGCCGTGACGCCGGGAGTGCCAAGACAAGCCGCATCCTCGAAAGAAGTGTTGGCGGGCTTCTTTGCCAAAGCAGTTTCGTTCGCGATCACGGCTTCTCCCAGCGCGCCGCTTTCCTTGAAGCGCGCAAGCCCGAAGACGGCGTCGCCAGGGCTGAAGCGTGTCACTCCAGGACCGGCGGAGATGATCGTGCCGGAGAAATCGAACCCCATTGCGCGGGGAAAAGTGTTGCCCGTGACGATCTTCATCTGGCCGTTGCGCAGCTTCCAATCGATGGGATTGACGGCTGCAAACTTGACCTTCACAGCCACTTGCCCCTTGCCTGGCGAAGCCAATTCGAACTCGTCGAGCCGCATCACCTCCGGACCACCGTACATGCCGTACTGAATACGTTTCATGGCAGGCTGCTCCTGGCGGACGATTCAGCAAAGCTCCGGGTCACCACGCTCGCATTTCCCAATGCGGTGCTACTAGCTTGAGTCACGACATTTCCTTAGGTATTGCTTAGAGACTTCAGTCTAGACAACGTTGGTGCCAGATATTGGCACCAGTGTTTTCGTGCTGCCTGTCTGAGGTGCGACACAGCGCATGACTGAAACTCCGAATCTCGCAAAAACGGCTTCCCGTCGGCTTAGGGAGAGCCGCGTCTCTTCAAACTAGTTCTTGTAACCCGGCATTCCTACCGAAGCTTGGCAGGCATACTAGGTAGAAAAAACTATTCAATGTAGAGGTGCATTCTCATGCCAAAGGATCTGAATTCACCAATCCACTTGGTAAAGGCTCTTCCGGAGCGCCAAGAGAGGCTCGACGGGGTCTGCGTGTTCGTAGATGTCGTGCGTCTGGGGGGCTTCACTCGCGCGGCCGAACACCTGGGCCTGACACGTTCGGCCGTGGGCAAGGCGATGGCGCGGCTGGAGGCGCGGCTGGCCACGCGCTTGTTTCATCGAACCACGCGTGTTCAAAGCCTTACTGACGATGGTCAGATCTATTACGAGCATTGCCTGCGTGCGCTGGCGGAACTGCAATCCGCCGAGGCGCAAATGACGTCTGGTCGGCGCGAAATGGGAGGGCGGTTGCGCGTCTCCATGCCCGTGCTGTTCGGCCGCCATTGTGTGGCGCCCATCCTGGTGGACCTGGCTCGGCAGCATCCGGCGCTGGAGTTGCACCTGAGTTTCAGCGACCGGCCTGTGGACGTGCTGGCTGAGGGCTTCGATCTCGCCATCCGATGCGGCGCGCTCGGGACCGAGAGCGAAGGATTGCGCGCGCGCAAGCTGGGGGTACAACGCAAGCGGGTATGCGCCTCGCCGGCTTACTTAGCCGCGCACGGACGGCCGCGGGACACGGCCGAACTGGTTGCGCACAGCATCCTGCTTTACCGGCGCGCTGATCGGATCAACGTCTGGCAACTGCCGGACGCCACAGGCCGCATCGCGGAGATGCCGCTCAGCTCGCGCTTACAGTTCGATGATCTGGAGGCCATTGCGGATGCGGCCGCTGCAGACTTGGGCCTGGCGTGGTTGCCCGAATGGCTGGTACGGGATCGCCTGAGCACGGGAGCGATCGTCGCCGTGCTGGACGATCACCCGGGTGCTGTCATGGAGATCCATGCTCTATGGCCGAGTGCGCCACACATGCCCTTGCGACTGCGACTGGCGGTGGACGCACTGGTGGAATACCTACCGAAGGCAATGGACGCGTAGCGTCTGACGCGCCCACTACCAGATGAAATCAGGATCCGTTCATTCGCTCGAACAACGCCTCACCCATCTTTCGGGCGCCAGCAGCCAGACCGACCATTACTTCGTCCTGGCCATCCTCCAACTGGGTGAGCGCTTCGGCGACAAAGTCGTCCGGTGACATCATGGCTTGCGTGCTCGTGCCTGCGATGCGACCCTCGCCGCCTAGCCCGGTGTCGACGATGGGCGGTGCGATCTCCACGACCCGAATTCCCTCTGCCTTGAGCTGGTGGCGCAAGCTGAGCGTGAAGGAATGCATGGCGGCCTTGGTCGCGCAGTAGACGGGAACTCCCGCCAGCGGCGAGAAGGCCAGTGCCGAACTGACGTTGACAATCACGGCATGCGACTGTCGCCTCAGCATGGGTAAGAGTTCGCCAATCAGCTGGACAGGCGCGGTGAAATTGGTTGCCACCTCCTGTTCCAGGTTCTCGAGCGCGCGGTCTTCGTTGAATGTCCGGCGATATTGAACGCCCGCGTTGTTGACAACGATGTTGAGCTTGGGATATGTGGCGGCCAGCCAAGTCACCATCGCTTGCCGACTCGCGGCGTCGGTGATGTCACAGACATGGGTGATCAAGGCCGGTACTTCTGCCTGCGCCTTGAGCAGCGCATCCGCCTTTCGTCCGCAGATGATGACGCGATTGCCGCGCTCGGAAAGTTGCCGCGCTAGCGCTAAGCCGATGCCAGCGGCTCCGCCTGTGATGAGAATAGTGTTTGCTGTCAGGTTCATGTCGACTTTCCTTCTTAATCGGAGATGAGAAGGTGCGCCGACGAAGACCTTAGAGTTCCGGCAGGCACACCTAGACCGCCGGCATAGCCGGCGCAGGTGTCGCGGATACCCTGCGGGAGAACTGCCGCCCGGTTTAGGACGGTGCCCGGGCTACCATCCGGGCTGCGCTCTTTCGACCCGATATTTGTAGCGCATATTCTGGTGTGCGGCAACGAGTGTTAGCTGCAGCCAGGCACCTAGTGGCGTCATTTCAACAAAATGGGAGTCCGCTAGCGGGCGGCATTGCATTCTTCCGCTGTTCCGTCAAAGCGGCAGCATTTTGGTCTCGAAATCGAGACGCCCGAGAAATCCCGCCCTGAAGCTTTGCGTCACCTGACAACTTGGCTGCACCGACCCGCTTGTCGCAACGCCGTCGCGCTTACTTTTCGCGAGACGGAACGCGGGAGAGAAAACCGGGTGTCCGACTAGATGGTGGGCCGTGATGGATTCGAACCATCGACCAAAAGATTAAAAGTCTTCTGCTCTACCGACTGAGCTAACGGCCCAAAACAATGCCCCGGCCTTGCGCCGGGGTGCGTAGTCTACCCCAGCGCCGCGTCAACGCGAAATCAGGCGTAGCGGGTCGGGTCGGCCACGCCGGCATCGGCGAAGCCGGCGGCGCGCAGGCGGCAGGCGTCGCAGTGGCCACAGGCGCGGCCGTCGGCATCGGCGCGATAGCAGGACACGGTGAGGCCGAAATCCACACCCAGGCGCTCGCCCTCGCGCACGATGTCGGCCTTGCTCATGCGCTGCAGCGGCGCGTGCACGCGCAGGCCGGCGCCTTCCACGCCTGCCTTGGTCGCCAGGTTGGCCAGGGCCTGGAACGCGTCGATGAACTCGGGGCGGCAGTCGGGGTAACCGGAATAGTCCACCGCGTTGACGCCGCAGAAGATATCCGCCGCGCCCAGCACTTCGGCCCAGCCCAGCGCCACCGACAGCATGATGGTGTTGCGCGCCGGCACGTAGGTCACCGGAATGCCCTCGCCGCCCGCGTCCGGCACCTCGATATCGTCGGTCAACGCGGAGCCGCCGATGCTGCGCAGGTCGACATTGACGGTCTTGTGCGCCACCGCGCCGAGCGCGTCGGCCACGCGCTTGGCCGCGTCCAGTTCGGAGGTATGCCGCTGTCCATAGCTGACGCTCAGCGCATGCACGGCATAGCCCTGCTCGCGGGCGATGGCGACGACGACGGCGGAATCCATGCCACCTGAGAGTAGGACGACGGCGTTTTTCATTGGGGCCGGGATTGGGGATTAGGGATTGGGGATTTGCAAAAGCTACAGCACGCGATCGGACATCGAAGGGGCGTTCCACCAATCCCCAATCCCGAATATCCAATCCCGGCCTCTCATCGTCCCGGCTCGTCGTTCCACAGCAGCTTGTGCAGCTGCATCTGGAAGCGTACCGGCAGGCGGTCGGCGACGATCCAGTCGGCCAGATCGCGCGGTGCCAGTTCGCTCTTGCTCGGCGAGAACCAGACGGTGCAGCGCTCGTGCAGGCGGTGTTCGGCGACGATCGCGCGCGCCCAGTCGTAGTCGGCGCGGCCGCACAGCACGAACTTGATCTGGTCGCGCCCGGTCAGCAGCGGCAGGTTTTCCCAGCGGTTGCGCGATACCTCCAGCGAAGCCGGGGTCTTGATGTCGAGCACCCGCGACACGCGCGGGTCCACCTCGGCGATGTCCAGCGCGCCGGAGGTTTCCAGCGAGACGTCGTAGCCGGCGTCGCACAGTTGCTCGAGCAGGCGCAGGCAGCGCTTCTGTGCCAGCGGCTCGCCGCCGGTCACGCAGACATGGCGCACGCCATGCCGCGCCACTTCGGCCAGGATCGCGTCGATGTCCCACCACTGCCCGCCATGGAAGGCATAGGCGGTGTCGCAGTAACTGCAGCGCAGCGGGCAGCCGGTCAGGCGCACGAACACCGTCGGCCAGCCGGCGCTCTCCGCCTCGCCCTGCAGCGACAGGAAGATCTCCGTCAGCTTCAGGCGCGGCAGCGGGCTTTGGACGATATCGCTGGGAACGGCGGCCATGGCGGGAAAGTATGCCCCCGCGACGATGGCGGCAGCGGTCGGGGGCTCAGCGCAGCTGCTGGCCGATGCGGATCGACTGCAGGCGGTCCTGCGCGGTACGCGCGGCATCCGATCCCGGATACTGGCTGATCACCTGCTGCAGGGTCTGCTCGGCATCCTGGGTGCGGCCTTCGCCGTACTGGGACAGGCCCAGCTTGAGCAGCGCGCCGGAGGCCTTGTCGTGGGTCGGGTAGCGGCCGATCAGGTCGCGGAACTGCGCCTCGGCCAGCGGAAAATTCTTGGTGGCGTAATAGCTCTCGCCCAGCCAATACAGGGCATTGGGGGCATAGACGCCGTTCGGGTACAGCTCGAGAAAGCTCTGGAACAGATTCGCCGAGTCGGCGTACTTGCCGGCCTTCAGCGCATCGAAGGCGACGTTGTAGCTGGTGCGCTCGTCGCCGGTGGCGGCGAGCGTGCCGGCGTCGCCATGCACCGACGGCGGCCGTTCGGAAACGGCGGCAGCCGGCTTGGCAGCGGGTGCGGAAGCGGCGGGTGCGGCAGCCCCAGCCGGCGGCAACGGCGGCGTCGCGCCACCCTCGATCCGGTTCAGGCGGCCGTCCAGGTCCAGGTACTGGTCCTTGGCGCGCTGCTTGAGTTGTTCGTTGTCGTGCTGCAACTGCTCGATCGTGGCCTCCAGCGACTGCACCTGCGTCCGCAGCTGGTTGAGCTGGTTCAGCATGTCGGTGTTGCCCTGGGTGTTCATGGCCTGCTGCTCGAGCGCGGACACGCGGTCGGCGAGACTCGCGCGCTGCGCATGAGCCGGCGCGGCGGCCACCAAGGCCGCCGCGACGATCATCGATGTAAGGACACCGATACGCATCTATTACTGCGCCGTGTAGACGATCTCGACGCGACGGTTCTGCGACCAGCAGGACTCGTTCGACTCGGTGCAGACCGGACGCTCTTCACCGTAGCTGACCACGGTCAGCTGCGCAGCCGAACCGCCGGCAGCCTGCAGCGCCGAGGAAACGGCGTTGCCACGACGCTCGCCCAGGCCCATGTTGTACTCGCGCGAACCGCGCTCGTCGGCATTGCCCTGCAGGGTGATGCGCGAGGACGGACGGTCACGCAGGTACTTGGCGTGGCAGGCCATGATGGCCTGGAACTCCGGCTTCAGCGAGTCCTGGTCCAGATCGAAGTAGACCACGCGCTGGCGCAGGCAGGCATCGGTATCCAGATCGCCCGGGCCGTACAGGCCGGAGGTCGACGGGCCGGTCGGAGTGGTGGTGCCGGTGGTGCCGGTGGTGTCGGTCGGGGGAACTTCCTTGACCTTCTTGGAGCAGCCGGCCAGAGCTGCGACGGACAACAGCGAAACAAGCAGAACGCGGGTGGTCTTGTTCATGGGGATACCTTTGTGGCTCCTGAGCCTAGAGGGGTTCAACGCAGCGAAATATTAACATCAAACTTACATGTCAACGCGCGGTCCGATACGGCGACCACGACGGCTCGCGCACGTCGCCATCAGCCAGGACCAGGCGCTGGCGCACGCGGGCATCGGCCGAAACCGCGTAAAGCACGCCACGTCCGCCTTCGCGGGCGGCATACAGGACCATGCTGGCGTTGGGGGCGAAGCTCGGCGACTCGTCCAGCGAACCCGTAGACAACGTGCTCCAGCGCGGCGAACCCAGGCTGCGATCCATCATCGCGATCTTGTAGGTGTTGCCGCTGCCCTGGGCGACGGCGATCTTGTTGCCGTCGAAGGACACGCTGGCGGTGGCGTTGTAGTTGCCCTGGAAGGTCACCCGGTTGGCGCTGCCGCCGGTCGCCGCCACCTGGTAGATCTGCGGCCGGCCGCCGCGATCGGAGGTGAAGTAGATGCTGTTGCCGTCCGGCGCCCAGGTCGGCTCGGTGTCGATGCCGAAGTGGTTGGTCAGCTGGGTCAGCTGCTTGCTGCCCAGGTCCATCACGTAGATTTCCGGGTTGCCGCTGCGCGACAGCGCCAGGGCCAGCTTCTTGCCGTCCGGCGAGAACGCCGGGGCGCCGTTGATGCCGCGGAAGCTGGAGACCAGCTGGCGCGCGCCGGTGGCGATGTCCTGGATGTAGATCGAGGAGTTACCGCGCTCGAAGCTCACATAGGCCAGTTTCTTGCCGTCCGGGCTCCAGTTCGGCGACAGCAGCGGCTCGGCCGAACGCACGATGGTCTGCGGGTTGAAGCCGTCGGAGTCGGCGACCATCAGCGCATAGCGCATCGCCCCGCCCTTGCCGCTGGCGGTGACGTAGGCGATGCGGGTCCAGAACGCGCCGCGCACGCCGGTGATCTTTTCGTAGATCGCATCGGCCATCTGGTGCGCCACGTCGCGCATCGCGCTGGCACGCGCGGTCATCGCCAGGCCGAGCATGCGCTCGCCCTTGGCCACGTCGAACAGTTCGTACTCGACGCGGTAGGCGCCTTCGCCGGCATCCATCACCCGACCAGCGACCAGGTAGTCCTGCTTCAGCGCGCGCCAGGTGGCGTACTGCACTTCGCTGCCACGGGTCGGGCGCTCGACGATCTGCGCCTCCGGCAGGTTGCGGAACTGGCCGGAACGGTCCAGGTCGGCGCGGACCACTGCGGCCACGTCGGTGGACGGGGCGGCGGCCGAACCCTGGTAGGGCATCGGCACGACGGTGATCGGGGTCGCCGACGCGTTGCCGCCGACGATGTCGATTTCCAGACCCCTGTCCTGCGCGGACGCGGCCAAGGGGAGCAACAGGGCAGTCAGGACGGCAAGCCAGCGCGGCAGTTTCTTCATGGGTCGCTCAGCGGTACTCGGGAAGGCGCAAGAGATAGCAATGCGCGGGTGAACGTATTCGCAATCATGAACCATCGAGATGTGAAGCCGATGGCAGGACGCGCGGATTATCGCCTATCGCAGCGCCGCCCGGGGAGGTCCCGCGGCCCCAGCAGGCCTGCGGTGGGCTTTCGGATCCTGGAACGGGGGCGAAAACTTCGCATCCCCACTCCCGCGCGCTCTTCGACAGCCGCAAGCTGTCCATCCCCAATCCCGGCCGCTCAGCGATCCTGCGCGGTGAAATTGAAGTTCAGCTCACGCGCGAACACCTGCTCGAAGCCGCGGTAGGGCAAGGGCTGGGCGCGCAGCACCGCTGCCTCGATCGAGCGCCGCCCCGCCTCGTCGTAGGGACAGTCGGGGCTGACCTTGGCCTCGATCACCTGGCCGGGAGGAATCTGCTTGATCGAGATCTTGCATTTCTGCCCCAGCGGCACCGAGTCCGGGCGCACCCACTGGCTCAGCACCGCCTGCTGGATCGCCGCGGCGTACTTGGCCGACAGGTCGGTGTTGGTGCCGTTCTGCCCGGGCGCGGCCTGCGGCGTGGTCGCGGCGGTGGCCGAGGCCTGCTTGGCGCGCACATCGGCCAGCTGGCGCAGCTTCTGCTCGGCCAGCTTGGCTTCGCGGTCGGCCTGCTCGCGCTGCTTGCGGATCTCGGCGATCTTCTTCTGCCGCTCCTCTTCCTGCTGCGCGGCCAGGCGCTGCTTCTGCTCGGCCTCCTGCTGGCGCTTCTGCTCGGTCAGGTCGATCTGCTCCTGGCGACGCTTGGCTTCCTGCTCCTGCTTCTCCTTTTCCTGCGAGATCGCGGTGCGGCTGGCGCGGTCCTGGTCGACCTTGTCCGGCACCGGAATGAAGTCTTGGGCCTTCTTTTGCTGCTCGGTCGGCGCGTCCTGCGGCTTGGGCACGGGTATCGGCTGCGGCGGCGGCACCGTGTCGTCCTCGGCGACCTCCTTGACCGGCTCGGGCAGCGGCTCGGGCAAGGGCTTGGGCGCGTCCTGCACCGCCTTCTGCGCCGAACGCACGTCGGCGGCCGACACGACCAGCGAGGCCTCGACCATCGGCGAACCCGCCGCCGGCTCAACCTGGCGCACCGGCGACCACCACCAGGCAAGGAAGAACAGCAGCGCGATCAGCACGTGCACGCCCACCGCCAGGGCGATGCCGTACAGCAGGCTGTCGTTGTCGCCCCGGGTCAGCGGCGGTCGGTAGTCGGCTTCAGCGTGCATTGGTACCGGGCTGGCTCATCAGGCCCACCTTGGGAACGCCGGCCTGCTGCAGCATGACCATGGTGTCCATGACCAGCTGATAGTTGGAACTGCCTGGCGCGGCGACGAATACCGGCACGTCCTTGTTCTGGCTGACGAAGGCCTGCATCTTCGCCTTCAGTTCCGGCGCGCCGATCTTCTCCGGCTTGCCGTCCTGCAGGGTCAGCGTGTAGCGGCCCTCGGCATCGACGCTGACGATCACCGGGTCCTTCTTGCTTTCCACCGAACGCGCGGTGGAATCGGGCAGGTCCACGTCCACGCTCAGGCTGAGCAGCGGCGCGGTGACCATGAAGATGATCAGCAGCACCAGCATCACGTCGATGTACGGCACGACGTTGATCTCGGACTTGAGCTTGCGGCGCTTGCGGCGGGAAATGGCGGCAGTCATGCGGGAATCCTGGGGTCTTGGGCGGAGCGCGCGGCAGCGCTCAGTCGCCGCTGGCCTGGCGCTGCAGGATGGAGCTGAACTCTTCGGAGAAGGTCTCGAAGCGCACCGCCATCCGCTCGACCCGGGTGGTGAAGCGGTTGTAGGCCCACACCGCCGGGATCGCCACGAACAGGCCGATGGCGGTGGCGAACAACGCCTCGGAAATGCCCGGCGCGACCGCGGCGATGCCCGCCTGCTGGCCGCTGTTGAGCATGTCGTGCATCGTCACCATGATGCCGAACACGGTGCCGACCAGGCCGACGTACGGCGCGGTGGAACCGATGTTGGCGAGCAGCTCCAGGTTGCGCTCCAGGCGGTCCACTTCGCGCGCATAGGTCGCGCGCATCGCCCGCTGCGCGCCTTCCAGCTGCACGCGCGCGTCGAGCTTGCGCTTGTCGCGCAGGCGGGTGAATTCGCGGAAACCCGCCTCGAAGATCGCCTCCAGCCCGCCGACCACGCGGTTGCGGTCGGCCGCGCCGGCGTAGAGCTTGGTCAGGTCGGTGCCGGACCAGAAGCGGTTCTCGAAGTCGTCCGCCTCGCGATTGGCCTGCTTGAACACCCGCGCCTTGCGGAAAATGATCACCCAGCTGATCAGCGAGCCCAGCAGCAGGAACAGCACGATCACCTTGACCGGCAGGCTGGCCTTGATCAGCAGATCCAGGTAATTGATGCCGCCGTGGGCGGCGGTGCTGGCGACGGCCTGCGCGGCGGTCTGGGTCACGTCCTGCGGTAGCGCCTCCGCCACCGTGTCCTGCAGGGCCAGGAGCAATGCGATCATCCGTCGTTCCTCAGTAATGCTGCTTCAGTGATTTCGAGAGCTTTCAAAATGTCGTACAACGCGTCGTCCATGCCGCGCGGGCGGAAACTGCCGGCGCCCAGCGCCGCCACCTTCACCTGCGCGCGCAACAGCAGTTCGCCGTCGCGATGGATCGACTGCGCAAACAGCAGGCTGGCGCGCTTGCACTGGGTCAGCGCGACGCCGACCTGCAGCGTATCGTCCAGGTGCGCCGGGCGCAGGAAGTCGAGCTGCATCGCGCGCACCGCGAACACCAGATCGTGCTGCAGGCGCAGGCGCTCCTGTCCGTAGCCCAGCGCGCGCAGCCATTCCGTGCGCGCCCGCTCCAGAAAGGCGACGTAGCGTGCATGGTAGACCACGCCACCGGCGTCGGTATCTTCCCAGTAGATGCGTGTCGGCCAACTGAATAGCTGCCGGGATTGGGGATTCGGGATTGGGGATTCGCTGAGCAAAGGCGGATCCTGGCGGCTCGTGGTCAAAACAGCTCTCCCGAATCCCGCATCCCCAATCCCGAATCCCGCTTGGGCTGCAGGCCCAAGTGCAGATAGGCCTTGTTGGTCGCCATGCGCCCGCGCGCGGTGCGGATTAGGTAGCCCTGCTGGATCAGGTAGGGCTCGATCACGTCTTCCAGGGTGCCGCGCTCCTCCGACAGCGAGGCGGCCAGCGACTCGACCCCGACCGGGCCGCCGTCGAAGTAGTCGATGATGGTGTGCAGCAGGCGCCGATCCAGATCGTCGAAGCCTTCCGGGTCGACCCCGAGCATCTGCATCGCCGCCTGCGCGACCTCCAGGTCGATCAGCCCGCCGGCGCGGACCTGGGCGAAATCGCGGACCCGCCGCAGCAGCCGGTTGGCGATGCGCGGGGTGCCGCGCGCGCGCCGCGCGATCTCCGCGCAGCCGTCGGCGTCGCAGGCGATGCCGAGGATGGCGGCGGAACGGCGCACGATCCTGCCCAGCTCTTCGGGGGTGTAGAACGCCAGGCGCTGCACGATGCCGAAGCGGTCGCGCAGCGGCGCGGTCAACAGGCCGGCGCGGGTGGTGGCGCCGATCAGGGTGAACGGCGGCAGGTCGATCTTGATCGAGCGCGCGGCCGGGCCCTCGCCGATCATGATGTCGATCTGGAAGTCTTCCATCGCCGGATACAGCACTTCCTCGACCACTGGCGACAGGCGGTGGATCTCGTCCACGAACAGCACGTCGTGCGCCTGCAGGTTGGTCAGCAGCGCGGCCAGGTCGCCGGCCTTCTCGATCACCGGCCCGGAGGTCACCCGCAGGTTGACCCCCAGTTCGTTGGCGATGACATGGCTGAGCGTGGTCTTGCCCAGGCCCGGCGGCCCGAAGATCAGCACATGGTCCATCGCCTCGCCGCGCGCCTTGGCCGCTTCGATGTAGATCGACAGCTGCTCGCGCACCGGCTGCTGGCCGAGGTAGTCGGCCAGCCGCTTGGGTCGGATGCTGGCCTCGACCGCGTCGTCCTCGCGGGTGGCGCTGCTGGCGATGATGCGGTCCATTTAAAGCCGGGATTGGAGGGTCGGGATTCGGGATTGGTAGCTCAATAGTATCGACTGCGGGACGGCTTCGGCGCCATGGCCTTGACTAATCCCGAATCCCGACTCCCCAATCCCGGCCGCCGCAGGCGGCCTCAGATCTCCACCTGCGCCCCCAGCTCCACCAGCCGGTTGCCGGGGATGCGGAAGAAGCCGGTGGCCGGGGCGGCATTGCGGTGCATGACCGCGAACAGCTTGTCGCGCCAGATCGGCATGCCGCGGTTGGCGCTGGCGACGATGGTCTCGCGGCTGGCGAAATAGGTGGTGTCCATCGGATCGAAATAGATGCCGCCCTGGTCGCAGGAGCGCATCAGCGCCAGCGGCACGTCGGGGGTTTCCATGAAGCCGAAGCGCACGATCACCCGGTAGAACTCGTCGCCGATGGCATCCATCTTCAACCGCTGCTTGGCCGAGGCGTACGGCACCGGCAGGGTTTCCACGGTCAGGAACACGTTGCGCTCGTGCAGCACCTTGTTGTGCTTGAGGTTGTGCATCAGCGCGTGCGGCACCACGGTGGAGTCGGCGGTCAGGAACACCGCGGTGCCGGGCACGCGCACCGGCGGCGCCAGCATCAGCCCGGGCAGGAAGCTGTCGATCTGGATGCCGTCCTTGCGGATCTCCTCGCGCAGCAGCTCGCGGCCGCGGCGCCAGGTGCGCATCATGGTGAACATCACGATGCCCAGCGCCACCGGGAACCAGGCGCCCTGCAGCAGCTTGGCGCCGTTGGCGATCAGGAACGCGGCGTCGATGACGAAGAACAGCACGCACAGCGGCAGCACCCAGTTGCGCCAGTGCGGCCACAGCGCGCGCGCCACCAGCGCCAGCAGCAGGGTGTCGATCAGCATCGTCGCCGACACCGAGATGCCGTAGGCCACCGCCAGGTTGGTGGAGCTGCGGAAGATCAGCACCAGCGCGATCACCATCACCATCAGCAGCCAGTTGATGCCGGGGATGTAGATCTGGCCGATGGTGTCGTGCGAGGTGTGCTTGATCAGCATGCGCGGGATGTAGCCCAGCTGCATCGCCTGGCGCGCAATCGAGAACGCGCCGGTGATCACCGCCTGCGAGGCGATCACCGCCGCCAGCGTGGCCAGCACGATCATCGGGTACAGCGCCCAGCCGGGCACCGCCTCGAAGAACGGATTCTTCAGTGCCGCCGGATGCTTGAGCACCAGCGCGCCCTGCCCCAGGTAGTTCAGCACCAGGCACGGCAGCACGAAGAAGTACCAGGCGTGGCGGATCGGGCGCGCACCGAAGTGGCCCATGTCCGCGTACAGCGCCTCGCCGCCGGTCACCGCCAGCACCACCGCGCCGAGGATCCACACCCCGTGCCAGCCGTGGTCGAGGAAGAAGCGGATCGCCCACCACGGGCTGAACGCCTTGAGCACCTCCGGCGCGTCGACGATGTTCCAGATGCCGATCGCGGCCAGCGACAGGAACCACAGACAGGTGATCGGGCCGAACACCTTGCCGACCTTCTCGGTGCCGAAGCGCTGGCCCAGGAACAGGATCACCAGCACCAGCACGGTGATCGGCACGATGAAGGCGTGCAGGCCCGGCGCGGCCACCTCCAGGCCTTCGACCGCGCCCAGTACCGAGATCGCCGGGGTGATCACGCCGTCGCCGAAGAACAGCGAGGCGCCGAAGATGCCGAGGATGCCGACCACGTAAGCCGAGCGCGACCCCTTGCGCATGGTGCGTTGGGTCAACGCCATCAGCGCCATGATGCCGCCCTCGCCCTCGTTGTCGGCGCGCATGATGATGGTGACGTACTTCAGCGTGACCACGATCATCAGCGACCAGAACGCCAGCGACAGCACGCCGAGCACGGTGTCGTGGTCGCTGCTCAGGCCGTAGTGCGGCGAGAAGGCCTCCTTCAGCGTGTACAGCGGGCTGGTGCCGATGTCGCCGAACACCACGCCGATGGCGCCGATGATCAGCGCAAAGCCGGCCTTGCCATGCGAGGCGTCGGCCGAATGGCCGGAGCCGGAGGACGGAGCGGGAGTGGTGGACATGTGGGGATCAGGTTAGCGCCGCGAGGCGTGAAGAAGGAGGTACGGCGCGCGGTCAGCGCAACGCGGCCTGCAGGGCCTTGCGGATGACGGTGGCGACCTCGTCGCCGTCGGCAGCGGCATCGCGCGCCATCTTCGCCGCCTCGGCCGGCTTGTAGCCGAGCTGCTGCAGCGCCACGGTGGCCTCGGACACCGCATCGTTGCCGAGCTGGCCGGTGATCGGCGCGCCGCCGCTGAAGTCGGCGGCGCGGTCGCGCAACTCCACCACCATGCGCTCGGCGGTCTTCTTGCCGATGCCGGGGATGCGGGTCAGCGCGGTGACGTCGGCGGCGGTGACCATGCGCGCGAATTCGTCCACGCTGACCGCCGACAGCACCGCCAGCGCGATCTTGGCGCCGATCCCGGTGACCCGCTGCACGTCGCGGAACAGGCGCCGCTCGCCCTCGCGCAGAAAGCCGTACAGCGAGACGCTGTCTTCCTTCTGCGCGTAGTGGGTGAACAGGATCACGTCGCGGCCGACGTCGGGCAGGTCGTAGAAGGTGCTCATCGGCGCCTCCAGCTCGTAGCCGACCCCGCCCACGTCGATCACCAGCCACGGCGGCTGCTTGTAGGCGAGGATCCCGCGCAGACGGCCGATCATTGGGCGCCTCGTGCGAGGTGCCGGGATTGGGGATTCGGGATTGGGGATTCGTAACAGCGCGGCATCCGCGCTTGCGCGCGGCTGTTTCCAATCCCCAATCCCGAATCCCGAATCCCGGCTCCACTCATTTTCTGCTCCAAGCCTGTTGCGTACTGACGCCCAGGCGCTGCGCGGTGGCGCGCACGTGGGCATGGGTGATGGCCACGGCCAGCGCGTCGGCGGCGTCGGCCTGCAGTTTTCCGGTCAGATTCAGCATCAGACCGACCATATGTTGCACCTGCTGCTTCTCCGCCGCACCTTTGCCGACGATGGCTAGCTTGATCTCCTTGGCCGCGTACTCGTGCACCGGCAGGTCGCGCAGCACCACCGCGCAGATCGCCGCGCCGCGCGCGTGGCCGAGCTTCAGCGCCGCGTCGGCGCTCTTGCCCATGAACACCCGTTCGATCGCCACTTCCTGCGGCTGGTACTCCTCGATCAGCGCGCCCAGCCCGTGCAGCAACCGCTTCAGCCGCTGCGAGAAGTCGCCCTCGCCGAGCAGCAGCAGCGGCGCATGGTGCACATGGGTGGTGCGGCCGCTGCCGTCGACGTCGATGATGCCCACCCCGGTGCGCTGCGAGCCCGGATCGATGCCGAGGATGCGGACGTTGCCAGGACGCGGGACGCGGGACTGAGGACCCGAAGCACTGGCGACACGGCCGGCTTGCACGGGTACGGCCCGGGGCGACGGCGCTCCATCGGGCCCAGTCGATGCGCTGTTCCGAGTCCCGAGTCCCACGTCCCGAGTCCCGGCCGTGCCCCGAGCCCCGGCCATCGCCACCTCAGCCGCCACTCAGCGCGGACTGATCGGCATTGGAATAGACCGCCTGCACATCGTCCAGATCTTCCAGCATGTCCAGCAGCTTGCGCACCTGCAGCGCGGTATCGCCTTCCACCGCGATGTCGTTGTCGGCACGGAAACTGATCTCGGCGTGGTCGGCGGCCAGGCCGGCGGCCTGCATCGCGTCCTTGACCTGCTGGAATGCGTCCGCCGAGGTCAGCACGTCGATCGCGCCATCTTCCGGATACACCACGATGTCGTCGGCGCCGGCTTCGATCGCCGCTTCGGTGATCTTCTCCTCGTCGGCACCGGCGGCGAAGCTGAGCACGCCCAGGCGCTTGAACATGAATGCCACCGAGCCTTCGGTGCCCAGGTTGCCGCCGCACTTGCTGAAGGCGTGGCGCACGTCGGCCACGGTGCGCACGCGGTTGTCGGTCAGGCAATCGACGATCACCGCGACCCCGCCCGGCGCATAGCCCTCGTAGCGGATCTCCTCGTACTCCACCCCTTCCAGCTCGCCGGTGGCTTTCTTGATCGCACGTTCGATCACGTCCTTGGACATGTTCGACGCCAGGCCCTTGTCCATCGCCACGCGCAGGCGCGGGTTGTTGGACGGGTCGCCGCCGCCGGCGCGCGCGGCGACGCCGATCTCGCGGATGATCTTGGTGAAAATCTTGCCGCGCTTCGCATCGGATGCGTTCTTGCGGGCCTCGATCGAGGGGCCTCTACCCATGGGGCGTTCCGGACATCAGTAAGGACAAGCGGCGGATTTTACTCGATTGCGCCGCCGCGCCCGCATCGGCGACGCAGCCGCTCAGGCGGCGAAGCGGCCGTGGCGCAGGAACGCCGCGGTCTGGCGCGCGGCCAGCGGCGAAAACAGCAGGCCGCTATGGCTGGCGCGCACCAGGCAATGGTCGTGCAGGCCCGGCACGCGGGTCTCGGCCAGGGCGACGGTGCCGTCCGATTCCGGTCCCAGCGCGGCGATGCGGTTGCCCAGCCCCAAGGCCACGCTGCCCGCCACCATGCCGACCGCAGCGCGACCGTCCCAATGTTCAAGGCCTTGTTGCAGCAGGGCCGCACTGCGCCCCAGGGCGACGCCGAGGCCGCGTCGCAGCAGCGCCTGCGCCACCGCGCTGCCGGCCAGCGGGCTGCCCAGGCAGACCACCCGGGTCACCGGCAGATGCGGCGCCTGGCGCAAGGCATGCAGTGCGATCAGCCCGCCCAGGCTGTGCCCGACCAGTGCCACCGGCCCGCGCTCCGCCAGCCGCTCGATCCGCTGCTGCAGACGCGGCAGCGCCGCCTCGGCGCCGCCGAACGCGGTCGAATAGCCGAACGTGGCGACGCGGAAGCCCTCGCGGCGCAGCCGCCAGGCCAGCGGGCCGAGCCAGGCACGGGCGTTCCAGATGCCGTGCAGCAACAGGACCTGCGGCAAGGGGTCGACCGCGGCGTCCTCGGCAAGCGTAGGCGCAGCCTCAGCCGCAGGTGATGCGGACGATGGCATTGGATGCATCCACGAACACGTTGAGCCGGTCCGGACGCAGGTCGCGGGTCGTCGCCTGGCCGGGGGCGATCGGCCGTAGCTGACCGGCGCCGCTCTCCTGGCGAACCCGCGCCAGGGTTGCCTCGGTCGCGACCTGGCCGACCGCCCACGCCACCGGCTCGGCCTGGCAGTGGCCATCGTCCTGCACCGCCGGCCCGCCAGCGGCCGGTTGCAGCGAAGCCGAGGGCGCGCATGCGGCCAGCAGCGGCAACAGGGCGGCGACGCATCTCATTGGTCGCGACATGGCGATCTCCTGTCAGGGACGGAGGAGTGGCCAGTTTACTGCTTCACGTCACCAGGCCTGCCCCGCGCGGCCGTTGCTGGGCACGCGGCGTCGGCTAAGCCGCCTGCGGCACGCGGCGCAGAATGAATTCCAGATCGCGGGTCTGCCCCACCGGGAATTCGTAGGTGCCGACCTGCTCGAAGCCGTAGCGCGCGTAGAAGCGCTGCGCGCCGAAGTTCTCCGACCACACGC
The DNA here is from genome assembly GCF_041245805.1 of Xanthomonas sp. DAR 34887. NCBI lineage: Bacteria > Pseudomonadati > Pseudomonadota > Gammaproteobacteria > Lysobacterales > Lysobacteraceae > Xanthomonas > Xanthomonas tesorieronis. The sequence continues at coordinate 1,429,980 of NZ_CP162490.1, read as the reverse complement.
CGATCCACAGCGTGCGCGGGCCTTCGCGTTCCAGCCAGGCCAGCGCGGTTTCGAACAGGCGGCTGCCCCAGCCGCTGTTCTGGTGCGAGCGCAGCAGGTACAACCGCTTCAGCTCGCCGTCGCCGGGCCGCACCTCGGCGTGCGGCAGGCCGCAGGGGCCGGCCGCGGCATGGCCCACCGCCACGCCGTTGTCCTCCAGCAGCCAGATCGCGTAGTCCGGATGCTGCAGGATCGTGCGCTGCCGCGCCGCGGTGTAGGTCTCATCGAGAAACCCGTGCAGGTCCTCCGGCGAATACAAGTGACCGAAGGTCTCGGTGAAGGTGGCCGCGGCCAGCGCCGCCAGCATGGCGGCGTCGTCCGGGGTGGCCTGGCGGATCGCCAAGGCCATCGCTCAGCCCTGCACCGGCTTGGCGCGTACCTGCACGTGCACTTCGGCCAGTTGCGCGTCGGCGATCGGCGACGGCGCGTCGGTCATCAGGTCCTGCGCGCCGGTGGTCTTGGGGAACGGGATCACGTCGCGGATCGATTCGGTGCCGGCCATCAGCGCGGCGATGCGGTCGATGCCGAAGGCGATGCCGCCGTGCGGCGGCGCGCCGTAGTTCAGCGCGTCGAGCAGGAAGCCGAACTTGGCGCGCGCTTCCTCGGCGCCGATGCCGAGCAGTTCGAACACCGCGCTCTGCATCTCCGGGCGGTGGATACGGATCGAGCCGCCGCCGATCTCGTTGCCGTTGAGCACCATGTCGTAGCCGCGCGACACCGCGGTCTTGGCGTGCGTGCGCAGCTCGGCGATGTCGTCCACCGCCGGCGCGGTGAAGGGGTGATGCAACGCGACGTAGCGCTGCGCTTCCTCGTCCCATTCGAACATCGGGAAATCGGTGACCCACAGCGGCGCCCAGCCCTCGGCGACCAGGCCGAAGTCCTTGCCGGCCTTCAGCCGCAGCGCGCCCATGAAGTCGGAGACCTTGTTGTAGCCGCCGGCGCCGAAGAACACGATGTCGCCGTTGCCGGCGCCGACGTGCTTGACCAGCGCGGCGAAGGCCTCTTCGGAGAAGAACTTGGCGATCGGCGAGTTGATTTCGCCGGTCTCCGACAACTTGATGTAGGCCAGGCCCTTGGCGCCGTACTTGGCCGCGTGCGCGGCGTACTCGTCGATCTGCTTGCGCGACAGCGTGGCGCCGCCGGGAATGCGCAGCGCGGCGACGCGGCCATCGGCATCAGCGGCGGCATCGGCGAACACCTTGAACTCGCTGCCCTTGACCAGTTCGGCCACGTCGACCAGTTCCAGGCCGATGCGCAGGTCCGGCTTGTCCGAGCCGAAGCGGCGCATCGCCTCGGCCCAGGTCATGCGCGGGAATTCGGCGGCCAGTTCCACGTCGACCACTTCCTTGAAGATGTGGCGGATCATCTGTTCCACCGCATCCTGCACGTCGCGCTCGCGCACGAACGCGAACTCCATGTCGAGCTGGGTGAACTCGAGCTGGCGGTCGGCGCGCAGCGCCTCGTCGCGGAAGCAGCGCGCGATCTGGTAGTAGCGGTCGAAGCCGGCCACCATCAGGATCTGCTTGAACAGCTGCGGGCTCTGCGGCAAGGCGTAGAACTCGCCCGGATGCATGCGCGCCGGCACCAGGAAGTCGCGCGCGCCTTCCGGGGTGGCCTTGGTCAGGATCGGGGTCTCGATGTCCTGGAAGCCGCGCTCGTCCAGGTAGCGGCGCAGCGCCTGCACCAGCTTGATGCGGGTGCGCTGCATGCGCTGCATCTCCGGACGGCGCAGATCCAGGTAGCGGTACTTCAGGCGGGTTTCCTCGCCCGGGTTCTCGTGCGCATGGAACGGCAGCGGTGCGGCCTTGTTGAGGATGGCGATGCGGGTGGCGATCACCTCGACCTTGCCGCTGCGCAGCTTGTCGTTGACCGCATGCCGCGCGCGCACCACGCCTTCCACCTGCAACACGTCCTCGTAACCCAGCGAGGCGGCGACCGCGAACACCTCTGCGCTCTCCGGCTCCACCGTCACCTGCACGATGCCCTCGTGGTCGCGCAGGTCGATGAAGCAGACCCCGCCGAGATTGCGGGCGACATCGGTCCAGCCAGCCAGGGTGACGGTTTGGCCGATCAGGGTCTCGTCGACCAGGCCGCAGAAGTGGGTACGCATCGCAAACTCCAAGGTGGGGCCGCCGGCGCAGAACGCGGCGGCAAGCCGGATATTCTGCGGCGCGGCGCCGGCCCGGGCAAATCCGGCCGCAACTCACCTGGCCTTAAGTTTCCGTGAGGCTATAGTCCGCCACCAGTCACGGGCATCGGAGGGGACCCATGTTGAAGCAGCTGAGCGGTTGGTTGTTGGTGGCCGGTCTGGCCCTGGCCAGCGGGCCGGTGGCCGCGCAAAGCGCGCGCGCCTATGCGCCGGAGGACCTGCGGCAGCTGTCGGTGCCGAGCCGGGTGCGGGTGATCGAACGCGAATACGCCGACCAGACCCGCGGCCGGCAGATCCCCGACGACCAGTTGGAGTTCTACCTGGACCAGATCGACCGCGGCTGGGGCTTCGGCCGCATCCAGCAGGACATTTCCACCTCCCTGCGCGGCAGCAGCGGCCAGTGGCGGCCGCAGCCCGGCTTCGATGCGCAGACCATCGCTTGCTCCAGCAACGACCGCAGGCGCCGCCAGTGCGCGACGCCGTTCCGCGGCCGCGCGCGGTTGGTCGGTACGTTGTCGGATTCGCCGTGCATCGAGGGCCAGACCTGGGGGTCCGGCCCCGGCGTGGTGTGGGTGGACGGCGGCTGCCGCGGCCGCTTCGCCGAAGGCCGCGGCGGCTGGGGCGACAGCGGCGGCCCCGGGCCGGGTCCCGGCCCGGGCGGCACCATCCGCTGCGAGAGCCAGGACCAGCGCCAGCGCGTCTGCAACACCGGCTGGCGCAGTGCGGTGCTGGTCCGGCAGCTGTCGGACACCCGCTGCATCGAAGGCCGCACCTGGGGCCAGCGCGGCGGCGCGGTGTGGGTGGACGATGGCTGCCGCGGCGAGTTCGCCGAAGGCCGGGGCGGCGGCGGTGGCGGCTGGGGTCCGGGCCGCCCGCCGTCCGGCGGCGATTACTCGGTGACCTGCAGCAGCGACGACAAGCGCCTGCGCAGTTGCGCCTGGGACCGCCGCCAGGGCCGCCCGGTGGTGATCCAGCAGCTGTCCGGCACCACCTGCATCGAAGGCCGCAACTGGGGCTACGAGGGCAATGCGGTGTGGGTCAAGGAAGGCTGCCGGGCACGCTTCGGCGCCCGCTGAATCTTCCACGGCAGGAACGCGAACGGCCCGGAGTCGCCTCCGGGCCGTTCGCATTTTCGGGCGCCCGCTGCGGGGCGCCGCACTCAGGTCGCAGCGGGCTTGGCCGCCGGCGCCGGCGTGGCCGCGGGCGCTGCGGCAGGCTTGGCCGCGCTGTCGCTGGAAGCGGCTGCCGGCTTGGAATCGCCAGCGCTGCCGCTGCCGGATTCGGCCAGGTTGCGTTTCTTGTCGCCATCCTTCTTGAAGTCGGTCTCGTACCAGCCGCTGCCGGACAGGCGGAACGACGGCGCGGTCAGCTGGCGCTTGACCGCCGGCGCGCCGCACGACGGACAGGCATCGGGATCGGGATCGGACAGTTTCTGCAGGCGGTCGAAGCTGTGACCGCACTCGGCGCATTGGAAGGCATAGATCGGCATGGCGGCAAAAACGCGAAAGGAACGGAGGCAGCCAGTATGGGGCCCGGGCGCCGGCTTTCAAGCGATACCGGCGCGTGGCGCCCTGTCCTGCATCTTCCAGCGGGCGGCAGCGTAACGGCGCGAGTTCGAGAACTGTCGGCCGTTCAAACAGCCGCCTGCGGCAGCGCCGGCCCCGGCGGATCGACCGGCGGCACTGCCGGATCTGGCGCCGCCGGCGCCTCGAGCAGGCCCTGGGCCGGCGCCGCCGGCAACGGCGCGGCCTCGACCGGGTCCACGTCGAACGGCATGCGGAACAGCAGCGACGGGAGCAGCGTGCTCAGCGCCGCGTACAGCAGCAGCGCGCCGAACAGCGCATCGGCGATGGCGAAGCGCTCGCGCAGGATCCCGGCCAGCACCAGGGTGAAGATCAGGGTCGGCGCCAGCGCCAGCGACACCCGCAGGCTGCTGCGCGCACCCTCGCCGAACAGCAGCCGCCGCTGCAGCCAGACGATGCCGATGCGCAGCGGCAACACGCATGCGGTCAGCGCCAGGCCCAGCCCCAGCGCCTGCAGGCTCAGCGCCCCGCTCGGCACCTTGGTGCCGGCATTGAAGAAGTAGAACGGCACGAAGAACGACGCGAACAATCGCACCGCGTGCAGGTTCTCGTCGGAGGCCAGCAGCGGCATGCGCTGCCGCAGCAGGCGCGCGACCAGCCCCGCGATGAACGCGCCGACCAGGTAGTAAACGCCCAGCGAATAGGTGATGTAGGCGGCGATCAGCCCGACCATCACCAGCAGCGAGAACTCCGATCCGGGCGCCTGCGGCGCCACCCAGCGTCCCAACGCCACGAACAGCAGCGGCAGGCCGACCAGCATCGCCAGCAAGGCCAGGCTGGACAGGCCCATGCGCCAGGGATCGCCGGCCTGCAGGATCACGAACAAGGCCGCCAGCGCCAGCAATTCGCCAGCGATGGCCTTGCTGGTGACCCAGAAGCGCTCCTCCTCGCTGAGTCCTAGCCGGCCCAGCGAATCGATGATGAAGCCGGTGGACGGGGTCAGCAGGGCCAGCGCCAGCAATCCGGCCGCCTGCCACGGCAGTGCGGCGTAGCGCCAGGCCAGCCAGCCGACCCCGAACAAGGTGCCGCCGCGCACCAGCAGATGCAGCAGCAGCGGCCACAACCCGCGGCGCAGCGCCTTCGGGTCCACCTCCAGGCCGGCGAACAGGAACAGCGAAGAGATGCCGAGCGTGGCCAGCAGCGCGATCACCGCATCGTGCGCACGCTCGCCCATGGCCAGCATCGCGACGATGCCGAACAGCAGGCAGGTCAGCGGTGCCGGCAGCTTGAAGCGCTGCAGCGCGCGCGGAATCACCAGCAGGGCGAAGATCAGCAGCAGGTAGATCAGTTCGTGGGGCATCGGGCAGTACATCCATCGAGGGGGGCCGCCGGCGGCAGCGGCGCCAATGATGCCGCGTGGCGTGCGCGCGTGTCGTCACATCGCACCGGCGCGAACACCGGCTACCTGCTCGACCCGCACTGCACCGCACGACGCGCCTGATGCCGGCTGCGTCGGCAACGACGATGCGGATCGCACGCTTCGCCGCGAGTACACACGCTGCGCCAGCCGTCTTTCGCATACGCGCACGCCGTGGCGTCTGGCGCAAACAGGCAGTCACAACCACGCAACCATGTGTCGACACCATCACACACCCCCACACACGTTCCCCCTTGATGAATTTTCCGAAACGTTTCCGTGCCCCGCGGCGCACGGCCCTCGCCCTGCTGCTGTCGGCGATGGTCGCCCACGCCCAGGCCGCCAGCGAGGCCGGCGCTCCCGCCGCCGACGCCGATGCGCAAGTCTCCACCCTGGACCAGGTGCAGGTCGTCGGCCAGGCCACCACCTACGCCAAGACCAGCGTCAGCAAGGAGATGCTGGACCGCCAGTTCGCGATGGGCAGCGTCAACGACGTGCTCAACGAACTGCCCGGCGTGATCGTGACCGAAGCCGATGCGTTCGGCTCCTCCGACTGGGGCACGCAGATCAGCATGCGCGGCTTCGTCAGCAACCGCGATACGCAGCAGATCGGCACCACCATCGACGGCCTGCCCAACGGCGGCTCGGCCTATGGCGGCGGCTCCAAGGCCAACCGCTTCATCGACACGCTCGACCTGGAAACGGTCGAAGTCAGCCAGGGCACCGCCGACATCGCCTCGCGCTCCAACGAAGCGCTGGGCGGCACGCTCAACTACCTGACCAGCGAACCGCTCGACGCGCAGCGCGTGCGCATGGCAGTGGGCATCGGCGACAACGATGCGCGCAAGTACTACGCGCGCTACGACACCGGCCTGATCGGCAGCAGCAAGGCCTGGCTCAGCGCCTCGCACAGCAGCAACACCGACTGGATCGACGGCAGCGGCCACACCACCCGCGATCATCTCGCAGGCAAGTTCGACAGCGACCTGGGTGCGTGGAAGCTCAGCGGTTACCTGTCCTACGACGACGCCGACGAATCCGAGTACAGCAGCGTCACCCCCGAGCAGTTCGCGCGCGATCCCGAACACGACCTGCTGACCGGCACCCTCGCCGGCATTCCGTATCTGGACCAGAACTACCGTTCCGGCTCGCGCGCGCTGCGCAAGAACACCTTCGGCTACCTGCGCGGCGCGTTCGACGGCGGCAACGGCTTCAAGGCCACGCTCGCCGGCTACGCGCATCGCATGCAAGGCCGCGGCGACTGGATCCCGCCGTACCTGGTGGACGTGACCGACGACGGCAGCGGCAAGCCCGAGTCCGAATACACCGGCGGGCACACCGTGTACGGCGGCAGCGACCTGGGCAAGATCTACTTCGTCACCCCCAGCGGCGCGGCGGCGACGATGCTGGCCGGCTGCAGCGGCAGCGCGACGCTGCCGGCCGAATCCGATCCGGCCTGCTATCCGGCCGGCTCGCAGGCGGTGCAGTCCTACCGCCACAGCCATTACGACAACCACCGCGCCGGCGTCACCGCCGATGCCGAATGGCGCACCGACCTGGGCGCGATCGACAACACCGTGCGCAGCGGCGTGTGGCTGGAAACCTACCGGCGCAGCGTCACCCGCGACTGGCATCGGCTGCTCGACGTCGGCACCAATATCGCCTTCGACCACGTGCCGTACTGGGTGCAGTTCAAGGACGACTACGACACCGACGAGCGCATGTACTACGTCGAAGACATGATGCGTTACGGCAACTTCGCCTGGCGCGTGGGGGTCAAGCAGTTCTTCGTCGACCAGACCCGCGACCGCCGCATCGGCGACAGCGAACACGTCGAGTCGGACTCGCACTCCGATCCGCTGTTCTCCGCCGGCCTGACCTGGACCACCCCGGTGAAGGGCCTGGAAGCCTTCGCCGGCTACTCGCAGAACTTCGCCGCGATTCCTTCCGGCGTGCTCGGCGAGACCGACGCGGTGGCGCTGAGCCGGGTCAAGCCGGAGACCGCCGACAACATCGAGCTGGGCCTGCGCATGAGCCGCTGGCCGCTGACCGGCAGCGTCACCATGTACGACATCCGCTTCGACAACCGCATCGTCTACGTGCCGGCCAACTTCGTCAGCGGCATCGACTATCTCGGCGAGACCGACGGCGTCTACGAGAACTTCGGCGGCGTGCATGCGCGCGGCGTGGAAGCGGCACTGGGCTACGGCTGGGACAACGGCTGGCGGGTCAACGGCGCCTACACCTTCAACAAAGCGACCTACCTGGGCAGCGGCGACGCCGCGCGCGACACGGCACTGGAGATCACCCCCGGCTCGCAGGTGATCGGGCAGCCGCGCAACACCCTGGTGGCCTCGGCCGACTGGCAGGGCCAGGCGTGGGCGTTCGGCATCTCCGGGCGCTACCTCGGCAAGCGCTACCTGGATGCGTCCAACAGCAACAGCCTGGACGGCGTCACCACCTTCGACGCGCACCTGGGCCTGAGCCTGTCGCAGCTGTCGGCGCAGTTGCAGGGCATGAAGCTGGACCTCAACGTCAGCAACCTCACCGACAAGCGCTATCTGGAAGGCGTGGACGGCAGCGACAGCGCGTTCATCGCCGCACCGCGCACCGTCGGCCTGACCCTGACGCTGGATCTGTAATCGCGCAGCCCGCATGCTGCGTCCTCGCCGGCGGCCTGGCGCCGCCGGCGAGCCTTTTTCGTCCCGTCCTGCCGGTGCCCGCCATGACCGATCTTCCCCGCCGCCGCCTGCTCCAGGCTGGCGTCGCCGGCGCCGCCGCCGCGCTGTTGCCGCCCAGCATCGCCCGCGCCGCGGCGATCGCCCCCGACGTACGCAGCGGCACCCTGCAGGACCTGCAACACGTGGTGATCCTGATGCAGGAGAACCGCGCCTTCGACCACTACTTCGGCAGCTTCGCCGGCGCGCGCGGCTTCGGCGACCGCTTCCCGATCCCGGCGCCGCCGTTGCCCGGCATCGCCGCGCGCACCGTCTGGCTGCAACCCAGCGAAGACGGCAGCCGGCTGCTGACGCCGTTCCCGCTGCACACCGCGCGCGACTTCCGCAGCATGCGCGTGCAGGGCACCCCGCACACCTGGCCCAATGCGCAGCAGGCCTGGGACCATGGCCGCATGGGCCATTGGGCCGCGGCCAAGCACGACCATGCGCTGGCCCACTTCGAACGCGACGACCTGCCGTTCCAGTTCGCGCTGGCCGAGGCCTTCACCCTGTGCGACGCCTACCACTGCGCGATCCAGGCCGGCACCAATCCCAACCGCGTGTTCCTGTGGACCGGCCAGAACGATCCGCAGGCGCGCGCCGGCGGGCCGGTGATCGCCAACTCGCACGACAACTTTCCCGAACTGGGCGGATACGCGGACGACTACCGCTGGCCCAGCTACGTGGAAGCGCTGCAGCAGGCCGGCGTGTCCTGGCAGATCTACCAGGACATGGCCGACAACTTCACCGACAACCCGCTGGCCGGCTTCGCCCCGTTCCGCGCCGCGTGGCGCACCGCGCCGGGGCACGATCCGCACCTACGCGAACGCGGGGTCGGCACGCGCACGCTGGCGCAGCTGCGCGAGGACGTGCTCGGCGCGCGCCTGCCGGCGGTGAGCTTCATCATCGCCGATGCCGCCGGCAGCGAGCACCCCGATCCGTCCAGTCCCGCGCAGGGCGCGGCCTACACCGCGCGCGTGCTGGATGCGTTGACCGCCGACCCGAAGGTCTGGTCGCGCACCGCGCTGTTGCTGATGTTCGACGAGAACGACGGCTTCTTCGACCACGTGCCGCCGCCGGCACCACCCTCGCCCGATCCGATGGCGGCCGGCGGCTGGGCCGGCGCATCCACGGTGAGCACCGACGGCGAATACCACCTGCATCCGGCACCGGGCGACGAAAAGGCCGACCTGCCCGAGCTGCGCGGCCGGCCCTACGGGCTGGGTCCGCGGGTACCGATGTACGTGATCTCGCCATGGAGCCGCGGCGGCTGGGTCGACTCGCAGGTCTACGACCACACCTCGGTGCTGCGCCTGCTGGAACGCCGCTTCGGCGTCGCCGCCAGCGGGCTGACGCCGTGGCGCCGCGCGGTCTGCGGCGACCTGGTGGATGCCTTCGATTTCCGCCAGGCCGATACGCGCCCGTTCTTCGCCGCGCTGCCCTACGTCGGCGCCGCGGCCGCGCGCGCGGCCGCCCTGCACGAGCATGCGCTGCCGCGGCTGCCGGACACCGTGCAGGCGCCGCAGCAGCCGTTCGGCGTGCGCCGGTCGCGCGCGGTGCCGTATCGCCCCACGGTGCAGTTACAGCACGTGGATGCACGCGGCGAAGTGCTGCTGCGGCTGGGCAATGCCGGCGCGGCCGCGGTGCTGCACGTCTACGACCGCTACGACCTGGCCACGATTCCGCGGCGCTACACACTCGGCCCCGGGGCCACGCTGGACGCCACCTGGACCACTTACGACGGCCGCTACGACCTGTGGCTGCTCGGCCCCAACGGCTTCCATCGCCACTACCGCGGCGACCTCGACGCAGCGCCACTGCAGGCCGAGATCGCCCAGGACGCGCACGATCCGCAGGCGCTGTGCCTGCTGCTGCGCAATCCCGGCAGCAGCGCGCTGCGCGTGGAACTGCAGCCGGGCGCGTATGCGCACGCGCAACCGCGCGACAGCGTGCTGCTGGCGCCGGGTACCGAGCAACGGCGCAGTTGGAGCGCGTCACCGACCGGCGGCTGGTACGACCTGTGGCTGATCCAGGACGGCGCGCGCCAGCGTCTGGCTGGGCGCGTGGAAACCGGCAAACCCGGCGTCAGCGATCCGGCGATGGGCGGACCGGCGCGGCTGTATCAGGACGACACGCCGACCTTCGATGGACCTGGGCCCGCTTGAGGCGGGCGGAGGTGGGATTGGAAGTTCGGGATCGGCGAGCGCATGGAGGCATGCGATGCCCGAGTGGCGCGATGGCAACGCCGCAAACGCGTGCGGCGTGGCGGCGCGGCAACGCTCAACCCACGAGGGTTTCGCGCACCGCGATCGCCACCGCCTTCAGCGCCGCGTCGCGGGCGGCATCATCGACTTTGGCGCCATTGAGATAGGCGGTCAGCAGCAACGGCATGCGCCGGCCTGGCGGCCACACGATGGCGATGTCGTTGCGGGTATCGGTGCCGTTGCTGCCGGTCTTGTCGCCGATCTTCCAGCCCGGCGGCAGACCGGCGCGCAGGCAATCGTCGCCGGTGCGGTTGTCGAGCATCCATGCGGTCAGCTGCTGGCGCGACGCCGGCTGCAACGCGCCGCCGACCAGCAATGCGCGCAGGGTCGCGGCCATCGCCGCCGGGGTGGTGGTATCGCGCGGGTCGCCGGCGGCGAACCGGTTCATCTCCGGCTCGTGGCGATCGCTGCGGGTCTGCGCATCGCCGAGGCCGCGCAGGAAACGGGTCAGCCCGGGCGGATCGCCGACCAGCGGGAACAGCAGGTTGGCCGCCGGGTTGTCGCTGAAGATCATCGTCGCCCGGCACAACTCGGCCACGCTCAAGGTGCCGCCGACATGGCGCTCGGTGACCGGCGCGTGCGACACCATGTCCTCGGCGCGGATCCGCACCGGTTGTCGCAAGCTCAGTTCGCCGCGGTCCACCCGCTGCAGCACCGCGGCCGCCAATACAAATTTGAAGGTGCTGCACATCGGGAAGCGCTCGTCCTGGCGCTGCCCGCCGAGCACGGCGCCGCTGCCGTCGAGCAGCGTCACACCGAGCCGCCCGCCCGTGTGCCGCTCGATCGCGGCCAGCCGCTGCGCCAACGTCGGCGCCTGGTTTTTCGGCGCTTTCGCATCCACCGCCGCAACCGCCAGCGCGGCCGTCGCCAGCCCCATGCCCTGCAGGAATCGTCGTCTCGCCAGCATCGTCCACCTCCATCGGAAGACCCGATCATGCGCAGCTTGACCGCGCCCCACCAGCGAGGTTATTCAATCGCAATCATAAAAATAACTAATGGCGCACGATGATCCGCCCACAGCTGCCGTTGAACGCCCTGCGCGCCTTCGAAGCCGCCGCGCGGCATCAGAACCTGACCCGCGCCGCCGCCGAGCTGTGCGTGACCCAGGCCGCGCTCAGCCACCAGATCAAGCAACTGGAAGCGCGCCTGGGCGTGGTCCTGTTCCAGCGCCTGCCGCGCGGCGTGGCGTTGACCGACGAAGGCCAGCGCCTGCATCCGGTACTGACCGAGGCCTTCGACCGCATCGCCGCCACTCTGCAGCGCTTCTCCGGCGGTCACTACCGCGAGACGCTGAGCATCGGCGTGGTCGGCACCTTCGCGGTGGGCTGGCTGCTGCCGCGGCTGGACGCCTTCCACGCCGCGCATGCGGACATCGAACTGCGCGTGCACACCCACAACAACCGGGTCGATCTGGCCGGCGAAGGCCTGGACCTGGCGATCCGCTTCGGCGACGGCGATTGGCAGGGCCAGTGCGCCACGCCGATCCTGGATGCGCCGTTCGCGCCGGTGTGCGCGCCGGCGCTGGCGCGCGCGTTGCGCGTACCGGCCGACCTGGGCGGCGTGCCGCTGTTGCGCTCCTATCGGCTCGACGAATGGCCGCGCTGGCTGCAGGCCGCCGGCGCGCCGGAAGTGGTCGCCGGCGGGCCGATCTGCGATTCCTCGCTGACCCTGGCCAGCGCCGCCGCGGCCGGCGCGGGCGTGGCCCTGCTGCCGCTGCGGATGTTCGCCCAGGACCTGGATGCCGGACGCCTGCTGGCGCCGTTCCCGGTCCGCATCGACGCCGGGCGCTACTGGCTCACCCGGCTGCGCTCGCGCGCGGAAAGCGACGCCGGGCGGCGCCTGCGCGAATGGCTGCTGGCCGAGCAGGCCGCGGCGGGCTGAGCGCAGCGCGCGCCGGCGAGCCATGCACCGCGATGCGCTCGCGCCCTGACCCGCAAGCGCGATGCCGCGCGTGCCGTCGCGTCACCGGCAGGCGTCGCCCTTGGCGAATTCCATGCCGACCAGGCCGCGGATGAAATAGGCGAACCTGGGATCCCAGATCGCGTTGTGTTCCTGGATCAGCGCCTTGTCCACGCGCACGTTCAACAGCGGCACCCATGGCTGCGGCGCCGGCGCCGCGTTGGGCGCCAACGCGATTCCGCCCAGCGCGAACGCGCCGGTCCCGGCCCTGAAGCCACCCCAGGTGCGCGCCGCCGCGGTGAACGCCGCCGGGGTCAGCGCGGTTTGCGCCGTCGCATCCGGCAACACACGCAGCCGATAGTGGGAAAATGGCGCATACAGACCGTACGGCGTGGTGATCCGTTCCGCTTCGTCCGCGCTCGCCACCGCCAGCCGCTGCGGATAGAACAGGCGCATGCCGCGCGGGAATTCCCTGGACAGCGCGGTGTCGGCGTCCGAGGTGAAGCTGGCCATCGCCAGCGGCTCGCAGGCAGGGAACGTGGTCTGCGCGACCGTCTGGTGCAGCGCCACGAACTGCTCGGCCTCGATCGCCGGATTGAGCAGGATCACCAGATCGCCATACGCCTTCTGCCTGGGCGCCTGCGGATCGGCGATGGCGGCGACGATGCGGTCCTTGACCGCGGTGAACAGCACGCCACCGCCGAAGCTGTGCCCGATCAGCACCAGGCGGCTTTCCGGCGCAGCGCGGCGCAGTGTGGCCAGGCGCTCCAGCACGCCGCGCACGCCCTGCACGCCGGTGGTCAGCCCCAGCTCCTTTTTGTCCCGGTACGAAAGCAGTTCGAGCAGGCTGTTGTCCGAGGCCTTGGCCTGCCACCCCAGGTACACGCCGACCACCGCACGCCGCTTGCCCACCGCCAACACCTGTTCTTGCGCCTGCAACTGGCGCAGGAAGGCCTTGAAGGCGATGACATTGCCGTCGCTCTGTGCCGCGTTGTGGTTCCAGCCATGGATGAACACCACCAGCAGCTGGCGCTGCGGCGGCTGCGCCGAGGCCGTGGCGATCTTGCCGATGACATCGTCGATGGACGCTGGATCGTAGGGCGTACCGTTCTGGTCGAACTCGACGAAGGCCAGCGCCGGCGCCGGTGCCGTGCCGTCGCCGTCCAGCACGATGAACTCTGCCCCCTTGCACTCGCCGCTCAGCGACGAGGCCTCGTGGCAAATCGTCCGCTGCGTGCGCTGCTGGCCGTAGCTGCTGCAGCCGGCCAGAAACGCGCATACCAGTGTTGTCGCCACCATTCGGTTCATGCCGCGCTCCTTGAGAGGTCTCCATTGCCGTCGGCACGTCCGCATCGCCCGCTGCATTCGCCGCAGACACTGGCGCTAAGTCCGCACCACCCTGGTTGAACGCAGACCGGGACCGGAACCGGCCATCGCCGGCGCAACCGCCAAGCGGTGTGCCGGCAAACGGGGTCTCGGGCACGCAGCACAGGGCATGTGAATAATTTGTGCAGTGCCGCTTGGCGGCGCTCGAACCCAGAACTATGATCCTGGTCGCAGTCGTAATGTGCGCCAGGGGAAGGCGATCACGTTCCTGGGGGGAACACGCAATGAACCGTATCGTCATGGCCGCACGTCCGGCCCTGGTTTCGCGCGACATCGTCCTGGCCGCCGTGCTGGCCTGTCTGTGCGCGCTGCACCTGGCCTATTTCCTGCGCAGCGGCGCGAGCGAGTGGCACTGGGCGCTGAGCGCGGCCGGCCTGGCCTTGATGGGGATCAAGGCCGGCTTGCGGCCGACGCCAACGGCACGTCCGTCGCTGCGCGGCCTGCGCTCGCGCACGCCGCTGGACTGGGCCGCCATCGCCGGCGGCCTGCTGGTCGTGGCCAGCGCCGCCGCCTGAGTCACCCGGGCAGCCGGCGCCACGCGCAAAGGGCATCGGCCCGGCACGATGCCATCGCTGCCGCCCGCACATGGCACATGGCCGCGTGCTATTCGGGTTCGTGTGCCGCTGGCATGCGCACTGCGATATGCGCGCTATGCGGCGCGGGCAGCGGTTCCCACCCGCGTGGCCAGGCGCCGAAACGCTTCCCGCTGGGCGTCATCGGTGAACCACGACATGGGCACCAGCTCGAACAGCAGGTCGTTGTGGTACAGCAACAGCAGCTGCGCGTTCTCGCGATAGCGGACATAGTCGGTCCAGGGATGGCGCGTCCGTCCACCCGCCCACGAGACCTCGATCTCGGTCTCATCCCAGGCATAGGTGATGACATGCCGCAGCGTGGCCTGCTGCGCATGCAGGCGCCGCACCTTGCGCGGCAGTATCCACGCGCGCGTGATGCCAAGGCCGATCAACCCACCGCCGCCTCCGCCGATCAGCATGGCGCCGAACACCGTGGCCTTGGACGGCAACGACAGCACCAGCACCAGCCCGACCAGCAAGGCAACCGTCAGCACCGCCAAGGCGCGCCGCAGCTGGTGGCGGGTGTGCAGGCGTTGCGCGGCCAGATAGTCGTCCACACTGATGATGCCGCTGATCACGGTTGCCTCCCAGCGTCTCCGGCTTGACGCCACAGCTTAGCGGAACGGCATGCACACGCGATGCCGCACGGAACGGCGCGCTACGCGCCCTCGATCAACTCCATCCACCCCTGCTCGGCCTGCGCCAGCTGCTGCGCGGTGGCTTCGCGGTCGCGGCCCAGCACCGCCATCTTTTCCGCGTCGGCGTAATGCCTGGGATCGGCGAGCTGGCGGTCGAGCTCGGCCAGCGCCGCTTCCAGTTCGCCGACGCGCTTCTCGGCGGCGGCCAGCTTGTGCGGGTTCGGCGGCTTCTTCGCCGGCAGCGGCTTGACCGGCGGCGGCGGGGTCGGCGCGGCCTCGGCCATCTTCTGCTTGGTGCCCTGCGCGGCGGGGCGGCTGCGCAGCCATGCCGCGTATTCGTCCAAGTCGCCGTCAAACGGCTCGACCACGCCATCGGCCACGCGCCAGAAGGTGTCGCAGACCAAGCCGATCAGGTGGCGGTCGTGCGAGACCATCACGATCGCGCCGTCGAAGTCGCTCAGCGCCTCGGCCAGCGCCTCGCGCATCTCCAGGTCCAAATGGTTGGTCGGCTCGTCCAGCAGCAGCACGTTCGGCTGCTGCCAGGCGATCAGCGACAGCGCCAGGCGCGCGCGCTCGCCACCGGAGAAGCCGTCCACCACTTCGAACGCGCGGTCGCCGGGGAAGTTCCACTTGCCCAGGAAATCGCGGAACGCCTGGATCGACGCGTCCGGGGAAATCTCGCGGAAATGGTCGATCGGCGACTGCCCTTCGTGCAGCGACTCCACCGTGTGCTGGGCGAAGTAGCCGATGCGCAGGTCCGGGTGCGCGCTGCGCTCGCCGCTGAGCAGCGGAATCTCGCCGACCAGGCTCTTGACCAGGGTCGACTTGCCGGCGCCGTTAGGGCCGAGCAGGCCGATGCGATCGCCCGCTTCCAGGCCGAACCCGGCCTGGCGCAGGATCACCTCGCTGCCGTAGCCGCAGTCGGCATGGTTGAGCCGGATCAGCGAATGCGGCAGGCGGTTGGGCTGCGCGAACTCGATGCGGAACTCGCGCTCGGCGCGCACCGCCTCGGTGCCGGCCATCTTCGCCAGCCGCTTCATCCGGCTCTGCGCCTGGCTGGCCTTGCTGGCCTGCGCCTTGAAGCGGTCGATGAAGCTCTGCAGGTGGGCGCGCTCGGCCTGTTCCTTCTCGTGCGCGATCTGCTGCTGGCGCAGCTGCTCGGTGCGCTGGCGCTCGAAATCGGTGTAGCCGCCGACGTACAGCTTGGCGCCACCGCCATGCAGATGCAGGGTGTGGGTGGCGACGTTATCGAGGAATTCGCGGTCGTGGCTGATCAGCAGCAGGGTGCCCGGGTACTTCAGCAGCCACTGCTCCAGCCACAGCACCGCGTCCATGTCCAGGTGGTTGGTCGGCTCATCGAGCAGCAGCAGGTCGGAGGGCATCATCAGCGCCCGCGCCAGGTTCAGCCGCACCCGCCAGCCGCCGGAGAAATCCTTGACCGGACGCGAATGCGTCGCCGCCGGGAAGCCCAGGCCGTGCAGCAGCTTGCCAGCGCGCGCGGTGCCGTCGTAGCCGCCGACCTCCTCCAAGCGTACGTGCGCTGCGGCCACCGCCTCCCAGTCCTCGGCGGCCAGCGCGGCGGCCTCGGCCTGCAGCGCCGCGGCCACCTCGGTGTCGCCGCCGAGCACGAAGTCCAGGGCCGGATCCGGCAGCGACGGCGTTTCCTGGGCGACGCTGGCGGTACGCAGCTTGCCGGGCAGCTCCACATCGCCCTTGTCCGCCTCCAGCTCGCCGCGGATCGCCGCGAACAGGCTGGACTTGCCGGTGCCGTTGCGTCCCACCACGCCCACGCGGTAGCCGGCATGCAAGGTGAGGTCGACGTTGGACAACAGCAGCCGCTCGCCGCGGCGCATGGCGAAGTTTCTGAGGGAAATCACGGGAAGGGGGGCACTCGACGTTCGAGGCGGCAGTGTAGCCGCTTCGCCACGGATGGCCCACCCCGGACCCGGGCAGCGGCCGGCCAACGCCTCTGCCGCGCAGGGCCCGGGTCCGCCCCTCCGGACCCGGGAACTGGACCCAATACCGTTTTTGTATACGCGGCCAGATGAAAAAAACATTTCAATCGGGATGACGCATTGCTGCAACGCAGCATGCGCGTCTGCCTTAGGCACTCAGACCCATGCCACCCCCCCAGCCACTGGAGTCTCCGTACGATGAAGCATCGCCCGCTCCCCCTGGCCAGCGCCATCCTGCTCGCCCTCGCCTCCGGCACCAGCGTCGCCCAGCAGGACCCCGCGCCCAAGACCCTGGACAACATCATCGTCACCGGCACCCGCATCGCCGACCGCACGGTGGCCGAATCGCAATCGCCGATCGATATCATCGGCCCGGAATCGCTGCAGGCGACCGGCGCCAGCGACCTGGGCAGTGCGTTGGGCAAGCTGCTGCCGTCGCTGAACTTCCCGCGCCCGGCGATCAACGACGGCAACGATGCACTGCGCCCGGCGACCCTGCGCGGCCTGTCACCCGATGCGGTGCTGGTGCTGGTGGACGGCAAGCGCTACCACACCACCTCGCTGGTCAACTACAACCCGTCGGTCGGCCGCGGCTCGGCGCCGGCCGATCTCAATTCGATCCCGATGTCGGCGATCGCGCGCATCGAGGTGCTGCGCGACGGGGCCTCCGCGCAGTACGGCTCCGATGCGATCGCCGGGGTGATCAACATCGTGCTCAAGCACGGCGCCAAGCCCGGCAGCAACAGCGTCTCGGTCAACGGCGGCATCATGGACAAGGGCGACGGCGCGCAAAACGGCGTGGACGGCTCGTACGGGCTGGCCTTCGGCGGCGCCAGCGACGGCGAAGCGCCCGGCTGGGTGCGGCTGTCCTGGAACTACCAGAACGCCATGAACACCAACCGCGCCGAGAACACCGACAAGGCCACCACCCTGCCCGGCGCCGACAATCCCAGCGGCATCCCCTACCAGCGCTACGGCGACCCCGCGGTCAAGACCTACCAGGGCCTGCTCAGCTTCGGCTATGCGCTGACCCCGCGCATCGACCTGTACGGCTATGCCAATTTCAGCCGCCGCGAGGTGGTGTCCAACGGCTACTACCGCGCCTGGGACAACAGCGACCGCAACGTGCAGGCGATCTATCCCAACGGCTTCCTGCCGCAGATCTACAACCCGTCCAACGACCGCGCCGCGGTGCTCGGCCTGAAGGGCAGCACCGACAGCGACTGGAGCTGGGACGTCTCCGCCGACTACGGCGAGAACGACGTGACCTTCAACCTGCTCAACACCATCAACACCAATCTGTACTGGACCACCGGCGCCTCGCCCACCCGCTTCAATGCCGGCGGCTTCCGCAATCGGCAGGGCGTGCTCAATGCGGACTTCAGCAAATCCTTGGACTGGGGCCTGGCCTATCCGGTCAACCTGGCCTTCGGCGCCGAATACCGGCAGGACAAATACGCGGTCCGCGCCGGCTCGCCGGACTCCTACTTCTTCGACCCGACCACGATCAATCCGGACACCGGTAGCGCCTATCCCGGCGGCTCGCAGGTGTTCCCCGGCCTGTCGCCGGCGGTGGCCGGCGACTTCGAGCGGCACAGCAAGGCGGTCTATGCCGATCTGGAGGCCGACCTGAGCGAGAGACTCTCCGGCGGCCTGGCCGCGCGTTACGAGGACTACAGCGATGCCGGCTCCACCCGCTCCGGCAAGCTGTCGGCGCGCTACCAGCTCAGCGACGCCTTCGCCCTGCGCGGCACCATCTCCAACGGCTTCCGCGCGCCGTCGCTGGCGCAGCAGAACTACGCTTCGGTGGTGACCCTGCTGCAGAACGGGCAACTGACCCAGATCGGCACCTACCGCACCTCCGACCCGGTGGCCATCGCGCTCGGCGCCAAACCGCTGACCCCGGAAAAATCCAGCAACTACAGCATCGGCGCGGTGTGGCAGGCCGGCACCGACTTCAGCTCCACCGTGGACCTGTACCAGATCCGCATCTGGGACCAGATCCTGTATTCGGACCAGCTGTCGCTGGCCGTGCCGATCGGGCAGGTCACCGCGGTGCAGTTCTTCGTCAACGGCGCGACCACCCGGACCCGCGGCGTCGACTGGGTGAACAACTATCTGCTCGATCTGGAGCAGGCCGGCAGGCTCAACCTGAGCCTGAGCGCCAACTACAACAAGACCGAGATCCTGGAGGTCTCCGATCCCAACTTCCGGCGCGCCAGCCAGGGCCTGCTGACCGACGCCACCCCGCGCACCAAGTACGTGCTCAGCGCCGAATGGACCCTTGCCGGCTGGAGCGTGCGCGGCGATGCCACCCGCTACGGCGCGGTCACCCGCCGCGGCGACAACGACGACGGCAGCCAGGACCAGACCTTCGCCGCACGCTGGCTGTTGAACCTGTCCACCAGCTACACCTGGCGCGACCTCACCTTCAGCGTGGGCGCGGACAACCTCACCAACCAGTATCCGACCCGTTCGGCGCCGAACAACATCTACGAGGATCGCCCCAGCGGCCTGCAGTACTCGTCGCTATCCCCGTTCGGCTTCAACGGCCGCTACTGGTTCGGCCGCGTGAGCTACCGCTTCTAGCCTCGCAACCGCCGGACCTGGCACAGGCCGCCCGCCCCGATGAAGCGAGCGGCCTGTGCCATTGGGGCGGTGCCACCACTCCGCTTAGAACCGAAATGCATAAGAACATGCTGAGGCATGCTGCACTGCCGCGCGATTGTTAAACAATAATAACGATTCCCGGGGCAGGCCCGCATGGCCCGCGTCGCACAGCGACCGCCCCCTTTGCCGTTTCGGCATCCGCTGGAGTTTCCATGAACCGTCCGTTGTCCCTGTTGGCGAGCGCCGTGCTCGCCGCCCTCGCCGCCCCTCCGGTCCTGGCCCAGGCCACCCCCGATACCCCGAGCACGCTCGACACCGTCATCGTCACCGGCACCCGGGTCAGCGACCGCACCGTGGCCGAGTCGCAGTCGCCGATCGACATCATCAGCACCGAAGCGCTGCAGTCCACCGGCACCTCGGAGCTGGCCACCGCGCTGTCGCGCGTGCTGCCTTCGCTGAACTTCCCGCGCCCGGCGCTGACCGACGGCACCAGCGGCATCCGCCCGGCGCAGCTGCGTGGGCTGTCACCGGATCAGGTTCTGGTGCTGGTCAACGGCAAGCGCCGCCATACCTCCGCGCAGATCAACGTCAACGGCAGCATCGGCCGCGGCGCCTCGGCGGTGGACATCAACGCGATCCCGATCGCGGCGATCGAGCGCGTGGAAGTGCTGCGCGACGGCGCCTCGGCGCAGTACGGCTCCGACGCCATCGCCGGGGTGATCAACATCGTGCTCAAGGGCTCCAGCGAAGGCGGCAGCCTGGCGATCGACCACGGCCAGTATTCGGCCGGCGACGGCGCCAAGTCGCAGCTCTCCGGCGACGCCGGCGTCGGCTTCGGCGATGGCCGCGGCAGCCTGCATGTGGCCGCGCAGATCAGCCAGCAGGACGAGACCAACCGCGCCGGCCCGTACCAGGGCACCGCGCCGAACACCGGCAACTACCCGGGCATCGGCGAGACCACCTTCGTCTACGGCGATCCGCAGGTCGACGCGACCGCGGTCTCGGCCAACGGCGAGTTCCGCTTCAGCGACCACGTCACCGGCTACGCCACGGCCATCGCCAGCAACCGCGACATCACCTCCTTCGCGTTCTACCGCTCGCGCAACCACAACGGCCAGAGCGCGCTGCTGGCGCAGACCTATCCCGAGGGCTACGTGCCGCAGATCGAGCAGTACTCCAAGGACCGCTCGCTGGTGGCCGGGCTCAAGGGCACCACCGAAGGCGGCTTCGGCTGGGACGTGAGCTACAACTACGGCTACAACAAGATCGACTTCAACACCCGCAACAGCATCAACTACAGCCTGGGCACCGACAGCCCGAGCAGCTTCTACGACGGCGCGCTGGAGTACACCCAGAACATCGTCAATGCCGATTTCACCCAGCCGCTGGAATGGGGCCTGGCGTATCCGGTGACGCTGTCCTTCGGCGCCGAGTACCGCCAGGAGAAGTGGAACCAGTCGCCCGGCGAACTGGCCTCCTACACCGGCACCACCGGTGGCGCGCAGGGCTTCGCCGGCTTCTCGCCGGCCAACGCGGTGCACTCGGACCGCCACAACTACGCCGTGTATGCGGGGCTGGAAGCCGACTTCACCGACAAGTTCTCCGCCGGCCTCACCGGCCGCTACGAGGACTATTCGGACTTCGGCAGCAAGAGCTCGGGCAAGCTGTCGGCGCGCTACGCGTTCACCGACAAGGTGGCGCTGCGCGGCACCGTGGCCAGCGGCTTCCGTGCCCCGTCGCTGGCGCAACAGCAATACCAGGCGGTGACCAGCAGCTACATCAACGGCAGCTTCTTCGAATCGGGCACCTTCCCGGTGGACAGCGCCGTGGCCCAGGCGCTGGGCGCCGCGCCGCTGAAGGCAGAGACCTCGCTGTCCTACAGCCTGGGCCTGGTGCTGCAGCCGGTCGAGCGCCTGTACGTGACCCTGGACGCGTACCAGATCAAGATCGACGACCGCATCCTGCTGTCCTCCAACCTCAACGACGCCGCGGTGCTGGCGCAGCTGCGCAGCCTGGGCTATTCCAACGTCACCAGCGTGCGTTACTTCAGCAACGCGGCCGACACCCGCACCCGCGGCGTCGACCTGGTCGGCACCTACACCATCCCGTTCGCGTCCAGCGCGCTGGACCTGACCGCCAGCTACGGCTACAGCAAGACCGAGATCACCCACGCGGTGCAGCAGCCGCAGGCGCTGGTGGACATCGGCTCGACCCAGACCACGCTGGGTCGCGACGAGATCGGCCGCCTGGAAGACAGCTTCCCGAAGGACAAGATCATCCTCAGCGGTACCTGGAAGCTGCAGCACTGGGACTTCAACCTGGCCGCCACGCGCTACGGCGATTTCACCGTGCGCAACTCGGCCAGCGCCGCCCGCGACCAGACCTACGACGCGAGCTGGGTGGTGGACGCCTCGGCCAGCTTCAAGCCCAGCGATAATTGGACGCTGACCCTGGGCGCGGACAACCTGCTCGATCAGTATCCGGACAAGACCAGCAACCTGGTCAACTCCACCTACGGGATCCTGCCCTACAGCAACTACTCGCCGTACGGCTTCAATGGCGCGTACGTGTATGGGCGGATCAACTACCGCTGGTGATCGCCATCGCATCGCGCCCTGCGGCGCGATACGTGAACTGCACCACACCCGAAAGGCCCCGCACTGCGGGGCCTTTCGATTTTGTCTACAAACACGTCAAAGGGCGGCATCGATTCTGCCGCAAGTGCCGCAGCGGTCGTTGCAAATGCAACAACGCAAACGGGTTTAACAGAACATTGACACATCCGACATATGCCGGTAACCCATGGCCGCAGCCGCAACATTCGCCATAGGCGCAACACCCGGGAGGGGGTGATGGCGAATGCGGCGGCGCCGACTCTTCCCCCATCTTGGAGCCGTCCCGCCAATGACCCGCACGTTCAGTCCTCTCGCCACTGCCGTCGCCCTCGCCCTGACCACTTCCGCAACGCCTGCGCTCGCGCAGAGTTCCTCCTCCAGCGCGCAGACACTGGATACGGTGATCGTCACCGGCACCCGCGTGGCCGATCGCACCGTGGCCGAATCGGCTTCGCCGATCGACATCATCTCGCCGGAAATGCTGCAGTCCACCGGCACCACCGAACTGGCCACCGCACTGTCGCGCGCGGTGCCATCGCTGAACTTCCCGCGCCCGGCGATCACCGACGGCTCCGACGCGGTACGCCCGGCGCAGCTGCGCGGGCTCTCGCCCGACCAGGTGCTGGTGCTGGTCAACGGCAAGCGCTACCACACCACCGCGCTGGTCAACCTCAACGGCGCGCAGGGCCGCGGCTCGTCGCCGGCCGACCTCAACACCATTCCGATCGCCGCGGTCGAACGCATCGAAGTGCTGCGCGACGGCGCCTCGGCGCAGTACGGCTCCGATGCCATCGCCGGGGTCATCAACATCGTGCTCAAGGGCAGCGGCGAAGGCGGCAGCATCGCTGCGCGCTACGGCAAGTACAGCGCCGGCGACGGCGAGCAGTACCAGCTGTCCGGCGACGCCGGGGTCAAGTTCGGCGAGAACGGCAGCGTGCATTTCGCCGCGCAGGCCGGCCACCAGGACCAGACCGATCGCGCCAAGCCGTACCAGGGCGAAGTGCAGCAGCGCTACGGCGACCCCGACGTCGACCAGGGCGCGTTCTCCTACAACGGCCAGTACAGCCCGGCCGAGTACCTGACCTTCTATTCCTACGGCATGCTCAGCCGCCGCGAAGTGCTGTCCAACGGCTATTTCCGCTGGTCCGGCGACAACCGCAACCGCCCGGAGATCTATCCGAACGGCTTCCTCCCGCAGATCTACAACGTCAGCAAGGACGTGTCCTGGGTCGGCGGCTTCAAGGCCAGCACCGAAGGCGGGCTGGGCATCGACATCAGCTACAACTACGGCCGCAACAACCTCAGCTTCGAGGTCAAGAACAGCCTCAACAACAGCCTGGGCACGAGCAGCCCGACCGACTTCTATGCCGGCACCCTGGAAGTCACCCAGAACCTGCTCAACGCCGACTTCACCAAGTCGCTGGACGTCGGCCTGGCCTACCCGGTCACGCTGGCCTTCGGCGGCGAGTGGCGCGGCGAGAAATTCAACGAATCGCCGGGCGACGTGGCCTCCTACGTCAACGGCGGCGTGCCCTCGGCCAACGGCACGCTGCTGCCGGGCGCGCAGGTGTTCGCCGGCTTCAAGCCCAGCGATTCGGGCCACTACGACCGCAACAGTTACTCGGCCTACGTGGACCTGGAAGGCGACATCACCGACAAGTTCTCTGCCGGCCTGGCCGGGCGCTACGAGAACTACAGCGACTTTGGCGACACCGGCACCGGCAAGCTGTCGCTGCGCTACGCGTTCACCGACAAGGTCGCGCTGCGCGCCACCGCCTCCACCGGCTTCCGCGCGCCGTCGCTGCAACAGCAGTATTTCCAGTCCATCGCCACCAACTTCATCAACGTCACCCAGCCCGACGGCAGCATCACCGCCACGCCGTTCGAGATCGGCACCTTCCGCACCGACAATCCGGCCGCCGTCGCGCTCGGCGCCGAACCGCTGAAGGCGGAGAAGTCGAAGAACTACGGCCTGGGCCTGGTGCTGCAGCCGGTCGATGCGCTGTACGTCACCGTCGACGCCTACCGCATCGACATCGACGACCGCATCGTGCTGTCGGAAAACCTGACCTCCACCGCGGTGCGCAATTACCTGCAGGCCAACGGCTATGCCGGCATCGGCGGCGGACGCTACTTCACCAATGCGATCGACACCAAGACCCAGGGCGTGGACGCGGTCGGCACCTACAAGATCGCGCTGTCCAACAGCAACCTCGATCTCACCGCCGGCTACAACTACAACAAGACCGAGATCGAGAAGATCGCCGAGAACCCGGCGGTGCTGGAAGCGATCGACCCGACCGCGGTGCGTATCGGCCGCGCCGAGATCGGCCGCATCACCAAGGGCGCGCCGCGCGACAAGTTCTTCCTGAGCAGCGTCTGGGCGCCGGGCAACTGGTCGTTCACCGCCACCGCCACGCGCTGGGGCGAGTTCACCGACTTCGGCACCACCGCGGCCGCCGACCAGACCTATGCGGCGAAGTGGACGCTGGACCTGGCCGCCAGCTACAAGCTGGGCAACTGGGACTTCACCATCGGCGGCGACAACGTGCTGAACGAATATCCCGACCAGTCGCGTGCCGGTGCCGGTACCCGTACCTACCTGCCTTACAGCACGTCCTCGCCGTTCGGGTTCAACGGCGCACTCGCCTACGCCAACGTCAACTACAAGTGGTAATGCGCCAGATCGAGATCGATGCGGCACGAGCCGCCAAATAGGAAAAGCCCCGGTTCGCCGGGGCTTTTTTACAGGCAAGCCACGCGCAGGCGGCGATCGCGAGTTAATCGGCGCTCGACGGCCACCGATTAACGTTGGCGGTTAGCACAAATCAAGAACTGCAGGAAGTTACTTCTGTAGACAATCCCGCAATCCTTAGATTATCAACGGCATATCGCGCTACGCCGTATATCTACCGCATATTTGTCAACAGCTGGCCTCTGCGACTCGCGTAAGGTGGAACCGCCTGAACGGCAGGCGATAAACCCTTAGCAGGGGAAGGAATTGCTATGGAAAGGAATATTGCGAAAATCGCGGCGCTGGCGTCGGGCGTCTTGCTGTGCTCGGCGTTTGCCACCGCCGCTCAAGCGCAAAGCTGCTGCCCCACCGGAGGCGGCAGCCAGATCGCCAGGCAGGGCCTGGGCGAAAGCGCACCGGCCGCAACCGATCTGTCGGCCAACGCGACCGTGAGCATCTACCAGTTCGAGCGCAGCGGGGTGACCTACCTGCAGATCAACGATGCGAACGGACAGGTTCGGGGCGCGATCGGACGCATCGAGAACACCGCCTGGGTGACGCCGATGGGCAAGGATGTGGACCGGGTCAGCATCGTCGAGACGCTGGACCAGAGCCGCGGCACCGTGGTCTACGATGCGCGCTACTTCACCGTGCAGCGCGCCAGCACCAACAGCGGCGACGCCTGGACCGTCACCATCAAGAAGTGAGGGTGCGGCGTTCCGACGGCTCGGAGACCAGGAAGCTGATCTTCAGCTCATGACGGCGCCGGCAGGTGCCGTCATGGGCTTTCAGTCGGCTCGCCAGCTCCCACTCGATCTCGTCCACGCGCTTGTCCGCTGCGTTCCTGGCGACCAGCAGCTCCGGATCGGCAGCGATCGTCACCACCAGGCCACGCCGGCCACGCGCTTTCCACACCCGCGCGGTGATCTGGTGGCGGCTGCCGCTGGGCAGCACTTCCATCGCATTGAGCACGCAACGGTACGCCGCCAGTTGCAAACCGATCGACAACTGCCGCGATTCGCCGCGCAGCCGCGTCTCCACCTCGGTGTCGCAGGCATTGGCGAAGGCGATGGAGCTCAGTGCGCCATAGAGTCCATGGGTCTCAATGTCCAGCGGGTACAGCGCGGCGACGTAGTCGTCCATCAGCTGCGCCTGGATCACCCCGGTGCGGTTCATCTCCATGGCCGCAGCGTAGTGGCCACGCTCCTTCAGCGAGGAGGCGATGTCACGGCGCAGCTTGTTGAGATGGGTATGGATATCGGTGTACTCGATCACCCGGTTGCGCAGCGTGCGCTCGGCCGACATGTAGCTGGCCTGCGCCACCTGCAACGCCTGCTGCTGGGCATAGCCGAAGTGCCGCGCCTGGCGGAAGGCACTGGAAATTTTCACGCCAAGCACGAACAGCAAGGTCGCGGCGAATGCCACCAGCATCTGCACATCGAACGTCTGCTGATCGAAAGCGCCCGCATGGTTCGAGCGCGGTAGCGACATTGCGACCGCCAGGTTGGCCAGTACCACGCCGACCGCCGCGCCGCGCCAGCCATATGTCAGCGTGAGCCAGGCGCCTGGAACCAACAGCATCAGCAGGATGAACTGGTGCAGCAAGCCCGGTGTGCGCATCGCCAGAGCAAAGATGCCGGCCACAGCGAGAACTGCAATTGCCGAGTCGCGCAACAATTTCCTGGACAGGGATTTGTCGGTCTTGCGGTGCAGCCAAAGCAGCGTCGGCAGGAAGAACATCAGGATACCCAGATAGCTACCCATCCAATACCTGACGCTGGTTTCCAGGGTGATGAAGGCGGCGGGCCCATCCAACATGGCATTGATTGCCTTGTTGACCAGCAAACCCCACAGCCCCAGACCCACGGCGAGCAAGGGCAGCCAGCGCTGCACCGCCGACGAACCGCCGAAACGGGTGCGGAACGCCCACGGCGCCAGTGCAAATACCGGCACGACCACGAATGGGCTCAGATATGCCCACAACTCGCTGACGCCGTCGTGGTCGGCCATCGGCAGACGCATCGTCAGCAATGCGGCAGCGTCACCCAGGAAGACGTAGGGCCAGAGTCGGTAAGGCAGGAACAGCAATGCCGCCGCACGCACGCCGGCAGGCAAGAACCATTGGTCCATGGACCAATGCCAGGCGAACACATAGAGCGCGCAATAGGCCGCGCTCAGGAGAATGCCGCCAGCGAATTTTTTCAGTGTAGCCATGCCACCTTGATCCTTGGCAGGATGCCCGATTGGCGCAAACATACAGTACGGCGCAAGCGCGCACAGTAGACAGTTTGCGCAGCGCAATACGGCGGCAACGCCTTGCGCGGCGGGGGTTTGAGGAGATTTCGGAGATGCTGGGACCCGCATCTCATTCGGCGTGGTTCCAGACGCGCGCAATTTTGCCGGTTTCGCGTATCACGCATCCGTGAGAGTGCCGCCAGCATTGGCTTGCGGCCTGACACACGAGCGTTTGCAGCGGCAAGGCGGCGGCGATGTCGGTGTTTTGTCGGAGCGGCGCGGCTTGACTACAATCGGACGGAGCCGCCGACACTCGGCAAAGGCGGCGGAGCCGAGGGAACTGGGAACGCGACGCATGTCCTGCCTAAGCGCCCGACCCGACCTGCCCCCGACGCGCGCTGCATCGCCCGAGTGCAGCGCAGATCGTACTGGCTACCGGCCTCCAGCAGCGACATCGTCGCGAGGCGATCGGACGCGGCCCCTCCCCGGGTGTGCAAGCAAACGGCGCGGCGCGCGGATCCGGTAATCGGGCCATGAAGCGCCCGACCGGCATGCCCCGCGCGAGGCCAACACCCTGATTTGCCGATAAAAGCCGCATCGGCCACACTCCCAGCAATCTTGTTCCGCGGATCTGCATGCATCACGACACCAGTCTCATCGACATCATCGCGGTCGGGCTCGCCCTCGCCTTCGTGCTCGGCGCCCTCGCCCACCGCATCAAGCTCTCGCCGCTGGTCGGCTATCTGGTGGCCGGCATCTGCGTCGGTCCGTTCACTCCCGGCTTCGTCGCCGACCAGGCGCTGGCCAACCAGTTGTCGGAACTGGGGGTGATGCTGCTGATGTTCGGCGTCGGCCTGCATTTCTCGCTCGAAGACCTGATGGAAGTGAAATGGATCGCGATCCCCGGCGCACTGGCGCAGATCGCGGTCGCCACCCTGCTCGGCTGGGGCCTGGCCTGGAGCATGGGCTGGCCGACCCTGCACGGGCTGGTGTTCGGCCTGGCGCTGTCGGTGGCCAGCACCGTGGTGCTGCTGCGCGCGATGGAGGAACGGCGCCTGCTGGAAACCCTGCGCGGGCGCATCGCGGTGGGCTGGCTGATCGTCGAGGATCTGGTGATGGTGCTGGCGCTGGTGCTGCTGCCGGCGCTGGCCGACGCGCTCGGCGGCAAGGGCGCGGGCACCGGCGCGATCCTCGGCGCGCTGGGCATCACCCTGCTGAAGATGGCCGCGTTCGTGGTGGTGATGCTGGTGGTCGGCCGCCGCGCGATCCCGTGGGTGTTGGAGAAGGTCGCCGCGACCGGCTCGCGCGAGCTGTTCACGCTGTCGGTGCTGGCGATCGCGCTGGGCGTGGCATTCGGCTCGGCGACCCTGTTCGGGGTGTCGTTCGCGCTCGGCGCGTTCTTCGCCGGCATGCTGCTGAAGGAATCGGAACTCAGCCACAAGGCCGCCAACGATTCGCTGCCGCTGCGCGATGCGTTCGCGGTGCTGTTCTTCGTCTCGGTGGGCATGCTGTTCGACCCGCACATCCTGCTCGAGCATCCGTGGCAGGTGCTGGCCACGTTCCTGACCATCACCGTCGGCAAGTCGCTGGCCGCGTTCGTCATCGTGCGCGCGTTCGGCCATCCCACCGGCATCGCCCTGACCATCTCCACCAGCCTGGCGCAGATCGGCGAGTTCTCCTTCATCCTGGCCGGGCTCGGGGTCAGCCTGGCGATCCTGCCCGAAACCGGGCGCGACCTGATCCTGGCCGGCGCGCTGCTGTCGATCATCGCCAACCCGCTGCTGTTCACCTGGCTGGACCGCTGGCAGGCGCGCCAAGCCGTGGAGGCGCCGGTGACGGTGGAGCCGGAACTGCCGCCAGGCCCGTCGCTGGACTTGGCAGACCACGCCATCGTGATCGGCTACGGCCGGGTCGGCAGCACGCTGGCCGCGGTGCTGCGCGAGCGCGGCGTGCCGGTGCTGGTGATCGACGACAACCGCGAGCACGTGGAACGCGCGCATGCCGACGGCATTCCCGGCATCCGCGGCAGCGCCGCCGCCGACCGGGTCTTGGCCGAGGCGCATCCGGAGAAGGCCAAGATCGCGATCCTGGCGATCCCGCAGCCGCTGGAGGCCGGCGAGGCCCTGGCCAAGCTGCGTGCGCTGAATCCGGGACTGACCCTGCTGGCCCGCGCGCACAGCGATGCCGAGGTCAAGCACCTGCTCGAGCACGGCGCCGACGGCACGGTGATGGCCGAGCGCGAGTTGGCCTATTCGCTGGCCGAGATGGTGATGGCGACGCCGCCGTACCGGCAGTTGCGCAGCGCGGTGCCGTACGGGCGTGACCCGTGACCCGTGACCCGGGACTCGGGATCCGGAAACGGGGCATGGGCCACGCTCGAAGGACGGCGAAGTCGGCCGACATTTCATTCTGATGAGCTGTCGGCGAAGCGGCACCTGCGCACAAAAAGCGTCTACACGAATGCAGCGGCGGCGGCCTCAACCTACTTGATAATCATTATCGTTTAGGCCAGGATTGCAGCCCCTTCCCCAGCCCCGCTCGCCCCCCATGGCTTGCAAGATCGGGTTGCTCAATTCGGTGCCCAGCCCGTTGCTGTGCGAGATGTTCGGCCACCTCGGCTACGACTTCGCGGTGCTCGACCTGGAGCACGTGCTGCGCTCGCCGGCGGAACTGGAACACGCGATCCGCGCCTGCGAACTGGGCGGCTGCGAGGCCTGGGTGCGCGTGCCCGAGGTCGACGCCAAACTGATCGGCCGGGTGCTCGATGCCGGCGCGCGCGGCGTGGTGCTGGCCGGGCTGGACAGCGCCGAGCAGGCCGAGCGCGCGGTCGCTGCCGCGCACTTTCCGCCGCATGGCCGGCGCGGCATCTGCGGCGGCCGCGTCACCGGCTTCGGCAGTCTCGCGCTGGCCGACTACATCGAACGCAGCCGGCACACGCTGCGGGTGGTGCCGATGATCGAAAGCGCCGCCGGCGTGCGCGCGCTGCCGCAGATCCTGCAGGTGCCGGGGGTGTCGCTGGTAATGGAAGGCGCGCTCGACCTGGCGCTGGATCTGGGCGTCGGCCCGCAGCCGACCCATCCGCAGGTGTGGGCACAGCTGCTGGCGATCGCCGCGGCCTGCCGCGACGCCGGCATTCCCTTCTGCCCCAACCCGCGCGACGCGGCGCAACGCCGGCACTGGCTGGCGCAGGCGAACCTGCAGTGGCTGTTCGCCGGCGAAGACCGCGCGTTGCTGCAGTCCGCGCTGCGCCAGCACGCCGCCGAACTGCGCGCGTCCTGATCTTTCGTTCTCCGGAGTCGTCGCCTTGATCGTTTCGTTTTGCCCCTCGTTGCTGGCCGCCGCCGTTGGCCTCGCCCTGCTCGCCCCGTCCGCGGCCATCGCCCAGGAGGCGCAGGATCCACAGGACGCGGCCGCGCGGATCCGCCAGCTGGACACCGTGCAGGTGCAGGGCAGCCTGCTCGGCCGCTCCACCGTGCAGGACGTGCAGCACTACGCCGGCAGCCGCCAGGTGATCGACAACGCGCAGCTGCGCAACGGCGCCAACCGCTCGCTGGACGACGCGCTGCAGCGCGTGCCGGGGATCAAGGTGTTCGACGAAACCGGCACCGGCGCGTTGCCGCAGATCATGCTGCGCGGCCTGTACGAAAGCCGCAGCGGCCGCGTGCAGGTGCTCGAGGACGGCATTCCGCTGGCCCTGGCGCCATACGGGCAGACCAGCCTGTCGCTGTTTCCGGTCGGCCTGAACCAGGTCGACCGCATCGACATCGTGCGCGGCGGCGCGGCGGTGCAGTACGGCCCCAACAACGTCGGCGGCGTGATCAACCTGATCAGTCCGGACATTCCCACGGCCTGGACCACCACCCTCGGCCAGAAAGTCACCGCCGGCGGCGCCGGGCATTACCTGAGCGACACCGCGATCAGCACCGGCGGCTACGCCAGCGAGACGTTCGGCCTGCAGCTGGATGCCAATTGGACCAAGGGCGAGTACTGGCGCGAGCACAGCGATACCGACATCAAGAACCTGCGCCTGCGCGCCGAATGGTGGCTGGCGCCGGACAAGCTGCTCAAGGCCAGCGTGCAGCGCTACGTGGCCGACATGGACATGGCCGGCGCCTTGTCCACCGCCGACTATCTGCGCGATCCGCGCCAGTCGACACGGCCGCTGGATGAATTCACCGGCCGCACCACACGCGCCTCGCTGGTCTATCAGCAGGACTTCGGCGACCTGGGCCCGTTCCAGGACCTGCGCCTGGACTGGAGCAACTTCAGCGCGCGCAGCAGCCGCAACTTCGTCGTCGGCATGCGTTCGGCGTCCAGCGAGACCTGGCGTGCGGA
This sequence comes from Xanthomonas sp. DAR 34887, assembly GCF_041245805.1. Taxonomy (NCBI): domain Bacteria; kingdom Pseudomonadati; phylum Pseudomonadota; class Gammaproteobacteria; order Lysobacterales; family Lysobacteraceae; genus Xanthomonas; species Xanthomonas tesorieronis. Next base: position 1,398,889 of record NZ_CP162490.1, on the reverse strand, counting down.
TCTGCCGCCGCAATTGCGGCAGAGCGCGCCGCGCGATTTCAAGGTCTATGGCAGCGAGCCGCGGCTGAGCTGGAAGATGGACGCCGGCGCGGTGAGCCAGCAGTGGACCGTCGGCGCGCGCGCGATCAGCGAGGACATCGATTTTCTGGTCGGCAACACGCGGCTGAGCGACGGGCTGTACACCCTGGTGCGCGACTGGCGCTTCAAGGACCGCGGCGCCGCCGCCTACGTCAGCGATGCGATCGGGTTGGCCGACGACCGCATCACCATCACCCCCGGGCTGCGCTACGAACGGGTGGATTCGCGCTATTACAACCTCGCCAGCGGCGTCAGCACGCGCAACAAGACCAGCGACGTCCTGCCCGGGCTGACCATCGGTTTCCAGGCCACGCCGCAGTGGTACCTGTACGCCGACGGGCAACGCTCGCTGCGCGCGCCGCAGGTCACCCAGATCATCTACGGCGACAATCTCGACGCGGAACTGGCCTGGAACTACGAGGCCGGCGCGCGCTACCAGCCCAACGACCGCACCCGCGTGCAGTTCGGCGGCTACCTGATCGATTTCGACCAGCAGATCCAGCTCGACAACACCACCCGCACCTACCGCAACCTCGGTAAGACCCGCCATCAAGGCGGCGAAGTGGAACTGCAGTGGAGTCCGGCGCAACTGCGCGCGCTGATCCTCAACGCCGGCTACGCCTACCTGGACGCGCGCCAGGAATCGGGCACCTACGACGGCAAGCTGGTGCCCTACACCTCGCGCAACCAGCTCAGCCTTGGCGCGGCCTATCAGCCCGGTCACACCACTGTCGCCGTGTCCGGCTATTACTTCAGCCGCGCCTTCAGCGACGCCGCCAATACCGTGCAGGAAAACGCGATCGGCTCGGTCGGCGAATTGCCGGCGTACTGGGTCTGGAACGCGCAGTTGAGCCAGGTGCTCAGCGAGCGCGACAGCGGCAAGCTCAGCGCCTCGCTGGCGGTGAACAACCTGTTCGACCGCAAGTACTGGTACCGCGGCATCGACACCAGCCCGTGGGGCCGGCAGCCGGCGCCGGGACGCAGCGTCACCCTCGGCCTGGAATACCGCTTCTGATCGCCGCTGCCGTCGAACGACGACGGTAGCGCCCGCCGTACCGCGCGCCTTCCGGCGCGCCGCCGCCCGCGGGAGACGCGGGCGTCTGCAGCGAACGCGGCCGCGTGCGCTGCGTACCCAGCGCACGCCCGACGCGTGCGCCAGGCAATCCACAGAACCGCCGCAGCCGCGGCTCGCTCACCGTGTCCGCCCGCTCGCGGCCGCGCGCGGCGTCGCGCGCGTCCGTCCCCGCCTTCCGAACGAGAACCGATCATGACCCCGCATGATGCTCCCCTGCTGATTCTGAGCCACGTCTGCCATCCGGCGGTGACCGATGGTTTCATTCCCGCCGCGCAGCGCCTGGGCGTGCCGGCGCTGCTGCTGACCGACCACCGCCACGACCACCTGGCGCACTTCCGCCAGCATCCGCCCACCGCGCCGGTGCAGGTGCTGGAGTGCGACGTATTCAATCCGCTCGGCGTGCTCGACCTGCTCAGCACCCTGCAACTGCAGCCGCGCGCGGTGTTCAGCAACAGCGATCACCTGCAGACCAGCGCCGCGCTGGTCGCCGCCGCGCTGGAGCTGCCGGGCAAGGACTGGCAGATCTGCTATGCGGCCAAGAACAAGGCCGCGATGCGCCAGCGGCTGCGCGCGCACGGCCTGCCGGCGCCGTGGTTCTGCAGCCTGGCGCCAGGCGCCGCACCACCGGCGCAGGCGCCGTGGCCGCTGATCGCCAAGCCGCGCGAAGGCGTGGCCAGCCTGGACGTGCGCCATTGCGCCGACGCCGCCGCGCTGCAGGCCTATCTCGCCGATTTCTGGCAGCGCCATCCGCAGCGCAGCGTGTTGCTGGAGAGCGTGCTGCAAGGGCCGTTGTTCACCGTGGAAACGCTGGGCGATGGGCAGCGCCTGCAGGCGCTGGGCGGCTTCGACGTGCGCCTGTCGCCGCCACCGCACTTCGTCGAATGCGAGGCCAGCTGGCGCGGCGCTGCCGACACGCCGGCGCTGCGCCAGGCGGTGGCGCAGCTGCAGGCGTTCGGCATCGGCTTCGGCGCCTGCCACAGCGAATTCATCCTCACCGCCGACGGGCCGGTGCTGGTGGAGATCAACTACCGCAGCATCGGCGACGGCCGCGAATTCCTGCTCGACCGCATGTTCGGCGGACGCTGGTTCGACAGCGTGCTCGGCCTGCACCTGGGGCGGCCGTTGCCCACCCTGCGCGCGCAGCGCGAACACGCGCTGGTGCGCTACTACGTCGCCGACGCCGAAGGCACCCTGGCCATGGCCAGCGACGACCAGGCCTGCCACGACACGCGCTGGGAAGCGCGCTACCGGCGCCTGCGGCAACCCGGCGACAGCATCCGCCTGAGCCACTCCAACAAGGACTACCTGGGCGCGCTGGACGTGCTCGCCGACGCCGCGCCCGACCTGCAACGCGCGCTGGCCGCCGCCGAGGCGCCGCTGCACTGGCGGATCGAGGACAACGCCGGAGCGCAGCCATGAACCTGGACGACCGCCGCTACGTCGACCTGCGCATCATCGACGCCTGCCTGCGCGAAGACCTGCGCGGCATCCTCAGCCGCGGTGCCGCCGCCACGCCATCGCCGGCGCTGCTGGCGGCCTGGCCGGCGCCGCTGCCGAACGCGCTGTGGTGGCGCATCGCGCACCTGCCCGACGGCGAGCTGTGGCTGCCGCTGCAGCGTCGCGGCTACCTGCAGGAGCTCAGCGCCTGCAGCGACGGCTGGCTGCTGCGCGACGGCGAGCGCATCGTCTTCGAATACGGCGCCGCCGCCTGGCTGGCGCGGATGAGCGCGGGCCTGGACGCGGACACCCGGCGCCTGCACCGCGCCTATGCCGACGAAGCGGGCTGCGCGGTGCGTCAGCGCGGGCTGGCGCGGCAGGCCTACGCGCAACAGCGCCCGCTGCTGGCCGCGGTGCTGGACGCGGCCGAGGCGCACGAACGCGCCTACCGCTGCGAACAATTGGCCAGCCATCGCGACCATCCGTTCTATCCGACCGCGCGCGCCAAGGTCGGGCTGAACGACGCACAGCTGCCGCACTACGCGCCCGAGTTCGCGCCGTGCTTCGCGCTGCGCTGGCTGGCGCTGCCGGCCGCCGACGCGACGCAGACCACGCCGCCGCCGGCGTTCTGGCCGCGCCCGAGCATGCTCGGCCTGGCGCCGACGCTGGACGCCAGCCACGTCGCCTGGCCGCTGCACCCGCTGACCTTCGCGCGTCTGGGCGAAGCGGACTTCGCCCTGCCCGACGGCGCCATCGCCGCGCCGCGGCCCTGGCTGCGGGTGCGTCCGTCGCTGTCGGTGCGCACGGTGATTCCGCTGGACTACCCGGACCACCACCTCAAGCTGCCGCTGCCGATGCGCAGCCTGGGCGCGCTCAACCTGCGCCTGATCAAGCCATCCACGCTGTACGACGGGCACTGGTTCGAACGCGTGCTGTGCGCCATCGCCGCGCACGATCCGGCCCTGGGCGAACGCTACCTGCACGTGGACGAATCCCACGCCGGCCAGGTCGGCGAGGCGCGGCACCTGGCCTATCTGCTGCGCCGCTATCCGTCCCTGCCGGACGCGACGCTGGTGCCGGTCGCCGGCCTGTGCGCGCCGCTGCCGGACGGCCGCCCGCTGGCCCTGCACCTGGCCGAGCGCTTCCATGGCGGCGACCTGCACGCATGGTGGGACGCCTACCTCGCGCTGATGTGCCAGGTGCACCTGCGGCTGTGGTTGCGCTACGGCATCGCGCTGGAAGCCAACCAGCAGAACAGCGTGCTGATCTATGCCCACGGCGGCGCACCGCGCCTGCTGCTGAAGGACAACGATGCGGCGCGGGTGAAGCTGTCGCGGCTGTATGCGCAGCGGCCGGAACTGGCGCGACTGGGGCCGCCGCGCGACGTGCGCATCGCGGTGGAAGACGAGGCCGCGCTGGCGCGCATGTTCTGCACCATCATCCTGCAACTGGACCTGCAGGCGGTGCTGGAAGGCCTGGCCGAAACGCAGCCCGCGTTGCGCGCGCCGCTGTACGCGCAACTGCGCGCGCGCCTGCACGGCACGCTGCGCGAGCTGCACGCCGAAGGCATCGAGACCGCGCCGGCGCATGCGCTGCTGGCGATGCCGCGGCTGCCGGTGAAATACCTGCTCAGCGCCGGCAGCCTGCTCGGCAAGCAGATTACCGGCGCCGCCGACATCAACAAGTTCTACGGCGACAGCGCGCCCAATCTGCTGCGCGAGGCGAACGATGCCGCGGCAGCGCCCGCGGTCGCGGTGCCGGCACCGGCGGCGTTCGCGCACGGAGGGTCGCGATGAAGCGCGTGCTCGGCCCGGTGCTGGCCGCGCATTACCTGGCCGCGTTCACCGCACTGGGCATGCCGCTGTTCCTGCCGCAGGTGCTGAACCAGCTGGCGCCGGGCGCGGCGATCGGCTGGAGCGGCGTGCTGTACGTGCTGCCGACGCTGTGCACCGCGCTCACCGCCAGCGCCTGGGGCCGGCTGGCCGATCGCTACGGACGCAAGCGCTCGCTGCTGCGTGCGCAACTCGGCCTGGCGCTGGGTTTCGCGATGGCCGGCTTCGCGCCCGATCTGGGTTGGTTGGTGGCCGGGCTGGTGGTGCAAGGCGCCTGCGGCGGCTCCCTGGCCGCGACCAATGCCTATCTGACCACCCAGGCGCGGACCGGACCGCTGGCGCGCGCGCTGGACTGGACCCAGTTCTCGGCGCGGCTGGCGATGGTCACCGCGCCGGTGCTGCTCGGCCTGGCCAGCACGCTGGGTCCGGCGCAATCGCTGTACCGCTATCTGGCGTTGCTGCCGCTGCTCGCCTTCGCGCTGAGCTGGCGACTGCCCGCCGATCCGCCGCGGCCACGCCATGCCACGGCGGCAACGGCTGGCGATGCGCACGACGACAGCGGCCGACGCCGCCAGCGCTGGGCATTGTGGAGCATGCAGTTCCTGTTCTGCTTCGCGATGGTGGTGACCTTCCCGTATTTCCTGCCGTACGCGCAGGCGCAGGGCATCGGCAGCGCCGCGGCCGCTGGCCTGCTGTACAGCCTGCCGCACCTGGTCTACCTGGTGCTGCTGCCATGTTGGCGCGGCCGCGCGCATGGCGCCTCGCCTCTGCCGGCCGGGCTGGCGCTGTTTGCCCTTGCCTGCCTGCTGCAGGCGGTGCTGCACGCGCCGGCGTGGCTGATCGGCGCACGCCTGCTGTTCGGCGTGGGCATGTGGATGGCGCTGCGTGGGCTCAACCGCAGCCTCGCCGCTATCGCCAGCGCGCACGCCGCCGGGCAGCTGTTCGGCCGCTTCGATGCGTTCGGCAAATACGCCGGCGTGGCCGGCGGCGCACTTGCAGGCGCGCTGGTGCAACACCACGGCCTGGCCGTGCCATTTCTCGCTGCCGCCGCGGCGGCCCTGCTGGCGCTGGCGCCGGCCCTCTCGCTCACGTCCATCCGGAGAACCGCGCATGTCCCAGCTCGCGAAGCATGAACCGATGCACGACCCGTGGTACGACAGCCTGGCGCAAGCGCAGGCGATCACCTGCTGGCTCAACTGCTACCTGCGCGAAGTGGCGATTGGCCGCGGCCAGGCCGAGTTCGATTACCGCGGCCTGGACCGCCCCGGCATCGCCAGCGCCGGCGAGCGCTGGCTGCGCCTGCAGCTGCCTTCCGGCGCCGCGTTGTGCATCCGCGTGACGCAGGCCGACACGCTGGGCCGCTGCAGCTTCGGCTCGGCGCCATATCTCAAGGCCAACGGCCAGCCGTGGCACTGCCTGGATACGACGGCGCTGGTGCGCCTGTTGCTGCAGGAACTGGCCAACGGCGAGGCGTTCAATGCCGAACTGCTGGCACAGAGCGACAACAGCGTCGCGGTGACCGCACAGCTGCTGCGCTGCGCCGACGCCGCCGCGCCCAGCGGCGAGGCGATGATCGATGCCGAACAGTCGATGCTGTGGGGACACGCACTGCATCCGACGCCGAAGAGCCGCGAAGGCGTGCCGCTGGCGCAGGTGCTGGCCTGCGCGCCGGAAGCGCGCAGCCGCTTCCCGTTGTTCTGGTTCCGCATCGACCCGCGCCTGTACCGCGCGCAGGGCCAGGACGTGCGCGCCACGCTGGCGCAGGCCGGCGGTTCAGCGGATCTGTATCCGTGCCATCCCTGGGAAGCCGAGCGCGTGCTGGCACATCCGCTGCTGCGCCAGGCGCAGGCGCGCGGCTGGATCGAACCGCTGGGCGAACGCGGCCTGGCGCTGCGCCCGACCTCCTCGGTGCGCACGCTCTATCACGCCGAGCTGGACTACTTCCTCAAGCTGTCGGTGCACGTGCGCCTGACCAACTGCGTGCGCAAGAACGCCTGGTACGAACTGGAAAGCGCGGTCGCGCTGACCCGCCTGCTGGCGCCGGCCTGGCGCGCACTGGCGCAGCGCGTGCCGGGCTTCCAGGTGTTGCTGGAACCGGCCGCCACCGATCTGGATTTCTCGGCCCTGGACGGCGATGCGCAGGCCTGCCGCGCGCTTGGCGAAAGCTTCGGCATCCTCTACCGGCAGGCGATCCCGGCACCGCAACGGCTGCGGTTCCAGCCGCAGGTCGCCGGCGCGCTGTTCACCCGCGACGCGCGCGGCAATGCCGCCTGCGCGGCGCCGCTGCAGGCGCTGGCACGGCGCCACGGCAGCCTGGATGCGGCAACCGCGGCCTGGTTCCACGCCTATGCGCGGCTGCTGCTGGACGGCGTCTGGAGCGCGTGGTTCGACTACGGCATCGTGCTCGAGCCGCATCTGCAGAACACCGTGATCGGCTTTGCCGACGGCCTGCCGGCACGGGTCTGGATCCGCGACCTGGAAGGCACCAAGCTGCTGCCGGCGCGCTGGCCGGCCGCGCGCCTGGACGGCATGTCCGAGACCGCCCGGCAGTCGCTCTACTACAGCGACGAACAGGGCTGGAACCGGATCGCCTACTGCGCGCTGGTCAACAACCTGGCCGAGGCGATCTTCCACCTGGCCGACGGCCACGACCACCGCGAACGGCAGCTGTGGCGGATCGTCGGCGACATCGCCCAGGCCTGGCAGCAGCGCCACGGCGCGCAACCGGCGCTGCAGGCGCTGCTCGACGGCGCGCCGCTGCCGGCCAAGAACAACCTGCGCCTGCGCCTGCTGCAACGCGCCGACCGCCACGCCGACTACACCCTGCTGCCCAACCCGATCGCGCGGCCGGCGCAACGGCAGGCCGCGGCATGAGCCTGCGCATCGATTCCGCACCGCTGGCGGCGGCGCTGGCACAGTTGCGCGAACGCAGCGATGGACCGGTATGCGCCTACGTCTACGACCTGGCGGCGCTGCGCCGACACGCCCAGGCCATGCGCGCGCAGCTGCCCGCCGAGTGCGAGCTGTATTACGCGGCCAAGGCCAATGCCGAGCCGCCGCTGTTGCGCACGTTGGCGCCGTGGGTGGACGGCTTCGAGGCCGCATCCGGAGGCGAGCTGCAATGGCTGAGCGACCACCAGCCGGGGCGGCCATTGCTGTTCGGCGGCCCCGGCAAGCTCGACGCCGAACTGCACCTGGCCACCTCGCTTCCCGCGTGCACGCTGCACGTGGAAAGCCTGGGCGAACTGCAGCGGCTGGCGCGCATCGCCGCGCACGCCGGGCGCCGCGTGGCGGTGTTCCTGCGCATGAACATCGCCGTGCCCGGCATGCAGGACACGCGCCTGGTGATGGGCGGGCGGCCCTCGCCGTTCGGGCTGGACGCGCTCGACCTGGACGCGGCCATGCACCTGCTGCGCGACGCGCCGGCGCTGCAGCTGGCCGGCTTCCACTTCCATCTGCTGTCGCACCAGTGCGACGCGCAGGCGCAGCTGCGCCTGGTCGCCGGCTATCTGCAGACCGTACAGGGCTGGCGCCAGGCCTACGCGCTGGGTCCGCTGACGGTGAACGCCGGCGGCGGCTTCGGCGTGAACTACGCCGATGCGGCGGCCTCGTTCGACTGGTCCGGGTTCTGCGCCGGCCTGCCGGCGCTGCTGCGCACGCATGGCGACGGCCTGCGCCTACGCCTGGAGCCGGGCCGCTACGTTAGCGCGAGCTGCGGCTGGTACCTGATGGAGGTGCTCGATATCAAACGCAGCCATGGCGATTATTTCGCCATCGGCCGCGGCGGCACCCATCACTTCCGCACCCCGGCCGCGCAAGCCCACGATCATCCGTTCCTGGTGCTGCGCGGCATGCAGCCGCCGCTGCTGCGCGACACGAAGGTGACCTTGGTCGGCCAGCTGTGCACGCCCAAGGACGTGCTGGCGCGCGCACAACCGGTCGCGGCCCTGGCGCCGGGCGACTGCCTGGCGTTTCCGCTCGCCGGCGCCTATGCCTGGAACATCTCGCACCAGCAGTTCCTGATGCATCCGCCGCCGCAGATGCTGTTCGTGGACGACGCGGGCTAGCGGGCGTTGCGCCGCACCGGCACGGCGCCGGCCTGCGTTCGCGCGGCCAGCGCCAGCTCGGCCAGATCGGGCAAGGCCGCACGCGCCTGCACGCGCTGCTGCAGATAGGCGAGCGCGCCTTCGATGCCGCGCTGCCGGGAAGACATCCGCGTCCGCTGCATGGCCGGTCTCCATAAGCCCGGCCCAGTGTGCCGCGCCGTCTGGCGCCGCGCGTTCCCGATCTTGCGCCGATCGCGCAGCCCGGCCGCCCGCCCCCGGGCTGCGCCTAGTGCGCCGGCGCCGGCAGCGGGCGCCGGCTCGGCAGCAGCGCCGCGACGATGCCCAGCAGCGGCAGATAGGACATCGCCTGGTACACGAACACGATGCCCTCGCGGTCGGCGAGCAGGCCGAGCACCGCCGCGCCCAGCCCGCCCATGCCGAAGGCGAAGCCGAAGAACAACCCGGAGATGGTGCCGATGCGGCCGGGCATCATTTCCTGCGCGTAGACCAGGATCGCCGAGAACGCCGAGGACAGCACGAAGCCGATCAGCACGGTCAACGCGGTGGCCGCATGCAGGCCCACGTACGGCAACGCCAGCGCGAACGGCGCCACGCCCAGGATCGACACCCAGATCACCGGCTTGCGCCCGATCCGGTCGCCGACCGGACCGCCGATCAGCGTGCCCAGCGCCGAGGCCAGCAGGAACGCGAACAGGTGCAGCTGCGCGCTCTGCACCGACACCCCGAAGCGCTGGATCAGGTAAAAGGTGTAGTAGCTGCTCAGCCCGGCGATATAGAAATACTTGGAGAAGATCAGCAGCAGCAGGACCGCCACGATCCGCAGCACGGTCCTGCGCGGCAGTGCCGGCGCCGTGACCACCGGCCGCGGCGCGGCGCGCACCGCCTGCAGGTGCAGCGCATACCAGCGGCCGACGTAGGACAGCAGGGCGATGCCGAGCAGCGCCGCGGCGCCGAACCAGGCCACGCTGTGGCGGCCATTGGGCACGATCACCGCCGCGGCGATCAGCGGCCCCAGCGCGGTGCCGGTGTTGCCGCCGACCTGGAACACCGACTGCGCCAGCCCGTGGCGCCCGCCCGAGGCCAGCCGCGCGATGCGCGAGGATTCGGGATGGAAGATCGCCGAGCCGATCCCGACCAGCGCCGCGGCCAGCAGCACCATCGCGAAGCTCGGCGCATACGCCAGCAGCAGCAGGCCGCACAGGGTCGAGGTCATGCCCAGCGGCAGGGAGTACGGCGCCGGGCGGCGATCGGTGCGCAAGCCGATCAGCGGCTGGAACAGCGAGGCGGTGAGCTGGTAGGTCAGCGTGATCAGTCCGACCTGGGCGAAGCTGAGCTGGAACTGGCCTTTCAGCACCGGATACAGCGCCAGGATCAGCGACTGCATCATGTCGTTGATCAGGTGCGAGGACGTGATCGCGGCGAGGACACCGGCCACCACGGCGCGGGGCGCGGCGGCGGCGGGAACGGGGGCAGCGGCAGGACGCAAGCTCGACATGGCGGACCGGACAGTGGAGGGCACGGCGCGCATGGTAGGCTGGCCGGCCTCGACCTTCCTGCGCAACATGCCCACCACTCGTCGAGAAAAGGACATGCCCTCCGCCAGCGCCGCGCCGGCGCCGGCGCCGGCGTGGAGCATCGACGACGCGCCCGCCGACGTGGTCTGCAAGGTCGCCGACTATCCCAGCGAGACCGCCATCGCGCCGCATCAGCATGCGCGCCACCAGTTGGTCTACGCGCTGCACGGGCTGATGGTGGTGCGCTCCGGCCAGGGCCACTGGGTGGTGCCGAGCACCCGCGCGCTGTGGATGCCGGCCGGCACCGTGCACAGCGTGCGCTGCGTCGGCACGCTGGCGATGCGCAGCCTGTTCATCCGCCCCGGCGCCATCGCCGGCATGCCCGCGCAGCCGACGGTCATGGCGGTGGAGCCGCTGCTGGAGGCGCTGATCCGCAGTGCCGCCAGTGTGCCCTGGGACCATGCCGCCGACTCGCGCGACGGGCGCCTGATGCGGCTGATCCTGGACGAGTTGCATGCCCTGCCGGCGCTGCCGCTGCACCTGCCGCAAGCGCACGATCCGCGCCTGTTGCGCATCGCCGCCGCGCTCGATGCCGACCCCGCCGACACCACCACCCTGCACGCCTGGGCGGCGCGGCTGGGCGTGGACGTCAAGACCATTCAGCGCCTGTGCCGACGCGAGTTGCAGATGCGCTTCGGCCAATGGCGGCAGCAGCTGCGCCTGCTGCGCGGGCTGGAACGGCTGGCCGCCGGCGACCGCATCCTCGACGTGGCGATCGAACTCGGCTACGACAGCCCCAGCGCGTTCACCGCGATGTTCAAGCGCCAGTTCGGGCAGCCGCCGAGCCAGTTCTTCCGGTAGCGGCGGCGGCGCCAGGCGCCCTGCCGCACACCGGCGCCGCACCGATGCCGACGCGCTCGCCTGCCCAACACGCCGCGCGCGCAGACCGGACCTCAAGAGCATGCGGCGGCATCGCCGCCGCATGCAGATCAGGCAGGAGACCCGGATTTGGAGAGTGCGGCCGCGCGACGCTCGCTGATGCGTTCGACCGTCTGCATGTGTTCCGTGCCCCACTCGCACAGCCCTCCCAGGGCGGTCGCCAGGGATTGCCCAAACGGGGTCAGCGAATACTCGACCCTGGGCGGGATCTCCTGGAAGTCGATGCGCGCGACGACCTGGTCGCGTTCCAGCTCCTTGAGCTGCTGGATCAGCACCTTGTCGGTCACGCCGCCGATGGCGCGCCGCAACTCGCCGTAGCGGTGCACGTTCTTCGCCAGGTTGTAGAGGATCAGCGGCTTCCACTTGCCGCCGAGCACGGACAGGGCTGCCTCGAGCCCGCAACTGAAGGTGGGGTTGGCCATGCTCCGATCGCTCCGAAGGTACTTACCAGATGGTGCATACTATTCAAAAGAATAGCCGAGATCTACAGTGGCGCCTCACTATTTTCTGGAGCGCACCATGGGTAGGCTCAACGGCAAGATTGCAGTGGTCACCGGCGGCAACAGCGGCATCGGTCTGGCAAGCGCGGTGCGCTTTGCGGCCGAAGGCGCACAGGTGGTCATCGTCGGACGCCGGCAGGAAGAACTGGACAAGGCGCTGCGCCTGATCGGCCACGACGCCATCGCAATCCAAGGCGACATCTCCAAGCTGGACGATCTGGACCGCGTCTTCGCCCAGGTCGAAACCGCCAAGGGTCGTATCGACGTGCTGTTCGCCAATGCGGGACTGGGCGATTTCCAGCCGCTCGGCGCGATCACCGAGGAATCCTTCGATCGCACCTTCGGCATCAACGTCAAGGGCACGCTGTTCACCGTGCAAAAAGCGTTGCCGCTGATGGGCGACGGCGGTTCGGTGATCCTGACCGGCTCGACCACCGGCACCATGGGCACACCGGCCTTCAGCGTGTACAGCGCCACCAAGGCCGCACTGCGCAATTTCGCCAGGAGCTGGGCCTTGGACCTGAAGGGCACCGGCATTCGCGTCAACGTGCTCTCGCCCGGGCCGATCTCGACGCCGGGCCTGGACCTGGCGCTGTCCAGCACCGGCCAGCAGCAGGCGATCATCGACGGCATGACCGCGCAGCTGCCGCTGGGCCGGATCGGCCGGGCGGAGGAAGTCGCGGCGACGGCGCTGTTCCTGGCCTCGGACGAGAGCAGCTTCATGACCGGCAGCGAAGTCTTCGTGGACGGCGGATTCGCCCAGGTCTGAGCCAGGCGCGCATTCGCCGACAGGCGGACTTCGGCCACTGACGGCCGTCGCGGACAGCGACGGCCGCATCTTCGATCGGCGATCGGCGATCGACGCGGCCCCGGCCGCCCGGCGCGTCCGCCGCGATATGCGAACGCCGGTTCGGGCAGTCGGGGCGCGCGCCCATCGCCGCTCCGCGAACCATGTCACGGTTCGGTCAGAGACGCAGGCGCAGGATGCGCGCACCACCCGACCGGAGCACCGCCATGACCCGTTCCCTCCCGCTCGCCGTCTGCCTGCTGCTGAGCCTGAGCGCCGCACCGCTGCTGGCCGATGCCGCGGCCAAGCCGCAGACCGCGCAGCAGTCGCTGATGGCCCAGTGCTCGGCGCAGAACAAGGGCAAGAAGGGCGACGAGTACAAGAGCGCGCAAAAGGCCTGCCTCAGCGGCAAAAGCGCGGCGCCCGCCGCCGGCAACGCCTCGCAGCAGCGGATGAAGGACTGCAACGCCAAGGCGGCCACGCAGAAGCTGCAGGGCGATGCGCGCAAGACCTTCATGAGCGGCTGCCTGAAGAACCAATGAGCGCCGCAAGCCCCTCTCCCCCCGGCGACCGAAGGGAGTCCCCGCGGGAGAAAGGGGTTGGGGTGAGGGTACGACAGCCAGCGAAGCCAGCAAGGCTGGCAGTCGGTCGCGGCTGAAGCCGCCCCTACGAATCCCCAATCCCGACTCCCGAATCCCCGCTTCTCCCATGATCCACCGGGATCGGCGCATAGTCCTCGCCGAACGCGACCTCGCCCGGCGTCCATCCGGAACGCCGCCGCACCGCGCCCCAGAAGCGCTTGAGTCCTTCCCACTGCAGCGCGACCAGGCCCAGCTCGTTGTCGCGGTCCACCATCGGGTCGCCGACCCCGGTGGGACGCACCGGCTCACCGTACAACGCGGTGCCGAACAGCACGTCCCAGAACGCGAACACCTGGCCGAAGTTGCAGTTGTGCAGGTTCGGCCGCTGCGGATCCACGCGCATGTGGTGCAGGCGGTGGAACGGCGGATCGACCAGGATCTTGTCGAGCACCGGGCCGAAGCCGAAACGCACGTTGGCGTGCGACAGGTTCTGCACCAGCTCGCCGAGCAGCATCAGCCAGGCGAACTCGTCGGCCTCGATGCCGAAGGCAATGCCTACCGCGGCCAGCACGAACGACTGCAGCATGCCGTCCAGGTAGTTGCTGCGGTCGTTGGCCCAGCAACTGAGCTGACGCTGGCTGTGGTGCATGCTGTGCATCGCCCACCACCACGGCAGCCAGTGCTGGATCCGGTGCATCCAGTAGTAGGTGAAGTCGTAGGCCAGGTAGTACAGCGCGAACAGCGCCAGCGGATGCCGGTCCAGCCACGGCCAGGCGTGGCGCAGGCCCGTTTCCGGCGCCGCCGCGGCACTGGGGTCGGCGCCGCCCAGCGCGTTGGCCAGCGGGGTCAGGATCAGGAACGAGAACAGCGGGAACACCCCGATCAGCATCAGCCAGGTATAGTGGAAGTCGATCCGCGCCAGCCGCCGATGCTCCCAGCGCTCGGCCGGCCACAGGCTTTCCAGCGGGCGGAACAGCACGCCGATGATGCACAGCTGCAAGGCCGCGATCAGCAGCGAGGCGGCGATGTCGCGCGGATCGTCGCTGAGTCCGGTCAGGTGCAACGCCGCCAGCAGCGGCGCCACCGCATGTTCGGCCACCGCGGCGACGACGACGGACCAGACATGCGCGATGGACAACATCAAGACGGCTCCTGGCCTGCGGACACGACGACGCCGGCGCGGGGGCCGGGCATCTGGGCATGCCGTCCATCCCCGCGCGGAGTGCGCCGCAGCGAACAGGCCAGCGGCCGGCGCCGCGCGGCGCGACCCGACCGCCCAGTCTGGCGCTACGCCACGCACCGCCCGCCGACGGCCTGCCAACCCTCGACGCGACCCGCTCGAAGATGGACGACACCGCATAGCGTGGCGGCCAATCCTTTCGCCTGGCTGTCCGCTTGCGTGTGCGTTTGCCGTCGCGATCGCCCAGGCAGCGGCGTCCAGGCCGCCGCTGCCGCCATGGCGTGGGCCGGGATCAGGCCTGCGCCAGCGCCTGCCGCAGGTCGGCGAGCAGATCGTCGATGTGTTCGATGCCGACCGACAGCCGCACCGTGTCCTCGCTGACCCCGCTGCGCTCCAGCTCCTGCGCCGACAGCTGGCGGTGCGTGGTCGAGGCCGGATGGGTGGCCAGCGATTTCGCATCGCCGATGTTCACCAGCCGGGTGAACAACTGCAACGCATCGAGGAAGCGCGCGCCGGCGGCGCGGCCGCCGCGCAGGCCGAAGGTGAGCACGCCCGAGCCCTGCCCGCGCAGGTACTTCTGCGCCAGCGCATGCTCCGGATGCCCGGGCAGGCCGACGTAGTTGACCCATTCCACCTTGGCCTCGCTCTGCAGATGCCGGGCCACCGCCAGCGTGTTCTGGTTGATCCGGTCCATGCGCAGCGGCAACGTCTCGATGCCCTGCAGGATCTGGAACGCATTGAACGGCGACAGCGCCGCGCCGGTATTGCGCAGCGGCACCACCCGCGCGCGGCCGATGTAGGCCGCCTCGCCCAGCGCCTCGGTATAGACCACGCCGTGGTAGCTGACGTCCGGCTCGTTGAGCCGGCGGAAGCGCTGCGCATGCGCCGCCCACGGGAACTTGCCCGAATCCACGATCGCCCCGCCCAGGCTGGTGCCGTGCCCGCCCAGGTACTTGGTCAGCGAATGCACCACGATGTCGGCGCCGAACTCGATCGGCCGCAGCAGGTACGGCGTGGGCACCGTGTTGTCGACGATCAGCGGCACGCCATGCGCATGCGCGATCGCGGCGACCGCTTCCAGGTCGGTGACGTTGCCGCGCGGATTGCCGATCGACTCGACGAAGATCGCCTTGGTGCGCGCGTCGATCAGCCCGGCGAACGCGCCCGGATCGCGGTAGTCGGCGAAGCGGGTGTCGATGCCCGACAGCGGCAGCGTGTGCGCGAACAGATTGTAGGTGCCGCCGTACAGCGCGCTGGAGGAGACGATGTTGTCGCCGGCCTCGGCGATGGTCTGGATCGCATAGGTCACCGCCGCCTGCCCGGATGCCACCGCCAGCGCGCCGATGCCGCCTTCCAGCGCGGCGATGCGCTGCTCCAGCACATCGGTGGTGGGATTCATGATGCGGCTGTAGATGTTGCCCTGCACCTTCAGGTCGAACAGGTCGGCGCCGTGCTGGGTATCGTCGAAGGCGTAGGCCACCGTCTGGTAGATCGGCACCGCCACCGCGCGCGTGGTCGGATCGGGACGGTAGCCGCCGTGCACGGCGATGGTTTCCAGCTTCCAGTTCGGGTCGGACATGGGCGGGTCTCGGCAAGAGGAGCCGAGACGATAGCGCCATGCGCGGCGGCGAATGCAAACCTGCGGTTATGACGCCATGCCGCCGGGTTGTCAGCCCACCCGGCGCGGACACTCGCGGCTGGCACGCCGCACCGGTGCGGCGGTGCGCAGGCGCCCCCCGTATGATGGACCGGCCAGTCCGCAGGGATGCTCACCCGATGCAACGCGCCGCCATCCGCTCGCTCCCGCTGCTGCTCTTCGCCCTGCCGGCGTTCGCGCGGGCCGCGCCGCCATTGTCGTCCTATGCGATGGAACAGTGGAGCCAGCCCGGCGATTGCGATACGCAGCATCGGCGCCATGCTGCGGACCCGACGTCCGCCAGCGGCGTCCCCGCGCAGGTGCTGATGCAGCGCTACCTCGGCGTGCTCGACGAGGTGGTTGCCGGTGACGCGGCGGCCTTGCAGTTCGCCCATTTATGCGCGCGGCTCGGCGTCGATTTCCATCCTGGCGCGCTGCCGCCGCCACGCCCCGAGCCGTGGAATCCCTCGCCGCCGCAGCCGGTCGGCACCGTCTTCACCGCGTATGTCGATTTACCCGGCGGTGCGTTTCAGCAAAGCCTGGAAGCGACCTACCTGGCGGACAGCGCGTCGCTCTCGCTGTCCTTCAGCTCGAACGCGGACACGCCTGCGTTCCCGCCCCATGCACCGGAGTACCGCTACCGCGACATGGGCGACGCCTGCCCGCTGCGGCTCGGGCAACTGGCGGGCAAGCTCGCTGCCGCTGGATTTTCCAAGGAGTACGGCCCCCTGGAGCCGCCCGAACCGGACGATGCGGATTCCGATTACGGGGTCAGTGCCAGCTTCCAGCGCGACAGGCTTGCGGTCGGGGCCACCCTGCAAGGCCTGTTCGTCGAACAACGCGCCGACCCCGAGGCGGCATGCGTGGCGAGAATCACGCTTACCCTGGCGAAATAGAGGCCCGCTGGCGACGGGCCGGCGCCGGCATGGCGGCGCGAGTGTGCCGCGCCATCATCGCCGCCTACGCGTCGGCGCACGCGTGCTGCGGCTTGCGAATCTCCGGGTCGTGGCCGGCAGTGGAAAATCGTCAGCGTCGCGCCCTGGCGACGGCGCCTCAGTCGCCGCCGAGCGCACCGTGGGCAAGCAGGCAGGCGCGCAGTGCATCGGCACCGACATAGCGTTCGGCGCGCAGTCCCAGCGCGCGTGCGGCGTCGACATTGCCCGCCGTGTCGTCGACGAACAACGCGGCTTCCGCTGCCACGCCGAGCTGCGCCAGCGCATGCGCGAAGATCGCCGGCTCCGGCTTGATCGCGCCGACCTCGCTGGAGTTCACCACCGCATCGAACGCGTTGGCGATGCCGAGCGCCTCGAGATCGCGCTGCAGCCGCGAAGTCGCGTTGCTCAGCAACAGCACCGGCATGCGCCGGCGCACGCGCCGCACCAGGTCCAGGACCGGTTGGTTGAGCCGCGCTGCCTGCGGCGCCGACCATGCGGCAACCAGCGCCGCCGCATCGGCCTGCGGCGCGAGCGCGGCGATGCGCGCGGCCGCTTCGTCCAGCCACTGTGCGTGGGTCGTTGCGCCGCGAATCGCGCGCTCCAGCAACGCCGGCGCGAACGCGGCCGCACGCAGGCTGCCGACCGCGACGCCGTAGGCACGCTCCAGGGCCGCATCGTCGTCCGGCCACAGGCGCAGCACGCCGTCCAGGTCGATCAGCAGCGCCCGCACCGCGGGCGCCTCGGCGCCGGAACCCATCAGGCTTTCAGGAACGTCAGGTGCCCGCCCTCGGCCTCGACGCGGATGGTGTCGCCGTTGAGGAACTGCCCGGACAGGATCTGCTGTGCCAGCGGGTTCTCCAGTTGCGACTGGATCGCACGCTTCAGCGGCCGCGCGCCGTACACTGGATCGAAGCCGACGTTGCCGAGCAGTTCCAGCGCGCGGTCGCCGAGTTCGATCTTCAGCCCGCGCTCGGCCAGGCGCTTCTCCAGGCCGTGCAACTGGATGCGCGCGATCGACTTGATCTGCGCCTTGTCCAGCGGGTGGAACACCACGATGTCGTCCAGGCGGTTGATGAATTCCGGGCGGAAATGCGCCTGCACCACGCCCATCACCGCCGCCTTCATCTGCGTGTAGGCCTCGGCCGAGCCGTCGCCGCTCAGTTCCTGGATCTGGTGCGAGCCCAGGTTCGAGGTCATCACGATGACGGTGTTGCGGAAGTCCACGGTGCGGCCCTGGCCGTCGGTGAGGCGGCCGTCGTCGAGCACCTGCAGCAGGATGTTGAACACGTCGCTGTGCGCCTTCTCCACCTCGTCGAGCAGGATCAGCGAATACGGCCGGCGCCGCACCGCCTCGGTCAGATAGCCGCCTTCCTCGTAGCCGACGTAGCCCGGAGGCGCGCCGATCAGCCGCGCCACCGAATGCTTCTCCATGAACTCGCTCATGTCGATGCGGATCATCGCCTCGCTGCTATCGAACAGAAACTCGGCCAGCGCCTTGCACAGCTCGGTCTTGCCGACGCCGGTCGGGCCCAGGAACAGGAACGAGCCGCTGGGCCGGTTCGGATCGGACAGGCCGGCGCGCGAGCGCCGCACCGCGTCGGACACCACCTTGATCGCCTCTTCCTGGCCGACCACGCGCCGGTGCAGTTCGTCTTCCATGCGCAGCAGCTTGTCGCGCTCGCCCTCGAGCATGCGGTTGACCGGGATGCCGGTCCAGCGCGACACCACCTCGGCGATCTCCTCGGCGGTGACGCGGTCCTGCACCAGCTTGAAATCGTGATGCTCGGCATCGCCGGCCGCGGCCAGCTGCTTCTCCAGGTTCGGCAGCAGGCCGTACTGGATCTCGCTCATCTTGGCGTAGTCCTGGCGGCGCTGCGCCGCTTCCAGCTCGACCCGCGCCTGCTCGATCTGTTCCTTGATCCTGGTCGCGCCCTGCAGGCTGGCCTTCTCCGAGCGCCACACTTCGTCGAGGTCGGAGAATTCGCGCTCGAGCTTGTCGATGTCGTTTTCCAGGTCGGCCAGGCGCTGCCGCGAGGCCTCGTCCTTTTCCTTCTTCAGCATCTCGCGCTGGATCTTGAGCTGGATCAGCCGACGCTCCAGGCGGTCCAGTTCCTCCGGCTTGGAGTCGATTTCCATGCGGATGCGGCTGGCGGCCTCGTCCATCAGGTCGATGGCCTTGTCCGGCAACTGGCGGTCGGCGATGTAGCGGTTGGACAGCGTGGCCGCGGCGACGATCGCCGGGTCGGTGATTTCCACGCCATGGTGCACCGCGTAGCGCTCCTTCAGCCCGCGCAGGATGGCGATGGTGTCCTCCACCGTCGGCTCGCCGACGAACACCTTCTGGAAGCGCCGCTCCAGCGCCGCGTCCTTCTCGATGTACTTGCGATACTCGTCCAGCGTGGTCGCACCGATGCAGTGCAGCTCGCCGCGCGCCAGCGCCGGCTTGAGCATGTTGCCCGCATCCATCGCGCCGTCGGCCTTGCCGGCGCCGACCATGGTGTGCAGTTCGTCGATGAACAGGATGACCTGGCCTTCGGTCTTGGACAGATCGTTGAGCACGCCCTTGAGCCGCTCCTCGAATTCGCCGCGGAACTTGGCGCCGGCGATCAGCGCGCCCATGTCCAGCGACAGCACGCGGCGGCCGCGCAGGCCTTCGGGCACTTCGCCGTTGACGATGCGCTGGGCCAGGCCCTCGACGATGGCGGTCTTGCCGACGCCGGGCTCGCCGATCAGCACCGGGTTGTTCTTGGTGCGCCGCTGCAACACCTGGATGGTGCGGCGGATTTCCTCGTCGCGGCCAATCACCGGATCGAGCTTGCCGCTCTCGGCACGCGCGGTGAGGTCGATGGTGTACTTCTCCAGCGCCTGGCGCTGGTCTTCGGCGCTTTCCGACTGCACCGTCTCGCCGCCGCGCAGCTTGTCGATGGCCGCTTCGAGCTTCTTCTTGTCGGCGCCGGCGGCGCGCAGCGCCAGGCCCAGCGCGCCGCCATCGTCGGCCGCGGCCAGCACGAACCATTCGCTGGCGATGAACTGGTCGTTGTGCTGCTGCGCCAGCTTGTCGGTCTGGTTGAGCAGCCGGCTCAGGTCGTTGCCGATCGACAGGTTGCCGGGCTGGCCGCTGACCTTGGGCAGCTTGTCCAGCGCCTCGCCCAGCCGCTCGCGCAGCACCGGCACGTTGACGCCGGCCTGCGCCAGCAGCGGCCGGGTGCTGCCGCCTGCCTGGTCGAGCAGCGCGGTAAAGACGTGCACCGGCTCGACGATGGTGTGGTCGCGGCCCACGGCCAGCGACTGGGCGTCGGCCAGCGCCTGCTGGAAACGCGAGGTGAGCTTGTCCATCCGCATCGGGGAATTCCTCTGAATGAAGGGCCGGCCGTGCCGGCATGCTAGTCAGATGCGGTTGGCGCGGCATGTTTCAAGGCCGCGCGGCGGCCTGTATACGTCTGCGCCACCCCAGAGGGGCTCCACGCAAGGCGCGCGATGCGCGCGTCCCCTGCTCAGGCCGCCATCCGGCATCGCGCCCTCGCCCAGCGCGATTCCCGGCGCCGGTCGCAGCACGGTCACACGCCACTACCGCTACAGCCTCTACCCTCGCGCTTCCGACCCTTCCCGCACAGGAGCCGCCATGCACTACGACCTCTACTACTGGACCGGCATCCAGGGCCGCGGCGAGTTCGTGCGACTGGCGCTGGAGGATGCCGGCGCGGCCTACCGCGACGTCGCCCGCGAGGAAGGCGACGCGGTCATGCAGCCTTTTCTCGATGGCGAGCAGCCGGGCGCGCGGCCGTTCGCGCCGCCGTTCCTGAAGGCCGGGCGGCTGGTGATCGCGCAGGTCGCCAACATCCTGCACTACCTGGGCCCGTCGCTGGGCCTGGTGCCGGACAGCGAGTCGCGGCGCATGCAGGCGCTGCAGTTGCAGCTGACCATCGCCGACCTGGTGACCGAGATCCACGACAGCCACCATCCCATCGCCAGCGCGCTGTACTTCGAAGACCAGAAGCCGGAGGCGCGGCGCCGCGCCGAGGACCTGCGCAAGCAGCGGCTGCCCAAATTCCTCGGCTATTTCGAACAGGTCATGAGCCAGGGCGGCGGCCGCCACGCATTGCGCGAACATTCCTACGTGGACCTGTCGCTGTTCCAGCTGATGAGCGGGCTGGACTACGCATTCCCCAGCGCGATGAAGAAGCTCTCGCCGAAGCTGCCGCAACTGCGCGCGCTGCAGCAGCGGGTGTCCGAACGTCCCGCCATCGCGGCGTATCTGGCCTCGGAGCGGCGCCTGCCGTTCAACGACAACGGGATTTTCCGTCATTACCCCGAGTTGGACGGGTGAGCGGTGACGCATCACTGACGCGTGGCCGCGAGGTGGCGCCAGTTCGCCGAGCCTCGATCGATGTAGGAGCGGCTTCAGCCGCGACAAGCTGCCGGAGTACCTGTCGCGGCTGAAGCCGCTCCTACAGAGCGTGCGCGATGCGCGGCGCTTGCCCCGCCGTCTTGCACGATCCCTCAGGTCCGCACCAACGCCGCACGGATCGCCTGCAGTTGCTTGCGCACTGCCGCGGCCTGGGCCGGCCCCAGGCGCAGCAGCGCCTTCTGTCCGACCGACAGCGACTCCAGCGCCGGATCGACGAAGCGGTATTTGCCGGTGCGCGCATCGGCGATCACCGCCGGTGGCGTCGCCGGCACCGGTGCCTGCAGCAGATGGTCGATCACCTGCACCAGGCGGTCGTTGAAATAGCCGTTGGGATAGCCCAGCTCCACATACGCCTGTTGGAACAAGGGATAGAAACGCCGGTACGCGGCCACCATCGCGCCGGCATCGGCCTGGGTGAAGGCCTGCACGTAGGGGGCGTAACGCTGTGCGTTGGCCTCGGCAATGGCACTGTTGCCAGCGGCATCGGTGTCGATCTGCAACTGCCCGGGCACCGGCTTCAGCGCCAGGGT
Source organism: Xanthomonas sp. DAR 34887 (assembly GCF_041245805.1). Classification (NCBI taxonomy): domain Bacteria; kingdom Pseudomonadati; phylum Pseudomonadota; class Gammaproteobacteria; order Lysobacterales; family Lysobacteraceae; genus Xanthomonas; species Xanthomonas tesorieronis. The sequence continues at coordinate 1,377,390 of NZ_CP162490.1, read as the reverse complement.
CCGCGCCGCGACGCGGCGCTGCGGCAGGTTGTCGATCATGGTCACCGCGCGCTGGATCAGATGGTCGCGGATCAACAGCGCCAGCGGCGCCTCGCTGCCGGCCAGCGTCGCCAGTTCGGTCCATGCCGCCGCATCGCTGTCGGCCAGCGCCGGGATCGCCGCATCGGCCGCGGCGGCGGGATCGATCGGATGCTGGATCGGCGGCGCAGCCGCGGCGCTGGCCGCAGGCGCGGGCGGCGCCACGGGCGGCGCTGCTGCCGGTGCCACCGCGACAGGCACCGGCGCTGCGCCATGCAGCAGCGCACTGATGTTGTCGCGGAACAGCCACACGGCGGCAGCGCCGACCAATACAGCGACCAGGATCCAGGGCCAGAACGACTGACGCGGCTGCATGGGGTCCGGTTCTCCGTTGCACAGTGGCAGCTGTGACCACCGCGCTCGGCGCCGGTTCCATCGTGGGACGGCCAGCGTTCAGCCTGAGCCCGCGATTGCAACGCTGCAGGTCCAGCGAGCGACGCTAGCCTTCGGGTCCTTTGCCGAAGGCGATCCGCGCGTCGACCCATTGCGCGACCAGCGCGTCGGCAACCTGACGCGCCTGTGTCGGCGGCATGCGCTTGTGCTCGATCATCCATTGCGCGGCTTCCTCACGCGCCGCCGGCAAGGCGGCCAAGGCGGCTTTGCGATCGGCATCCGGCCACAACGCGGCGTCATGCCACGCTGCAATGGCCGCCGCTGGATCGGCGGGCGGCTGCGCGCCCCGCTGTTGCTGCAGCAACAGCAGTGGCGACGCCGTCGCCTGCAGCGAGATCACCGCCCATGCAGCGAAATCCGCATAGCGCATGGTGCCCGCATCGTCGGACACGCGGTCCACCAGGCTGCCGAACGCCCGGTACAGACGCTTCCAGGCGGATTGGTCGAACAGACCCGGTGCAGGCCGACAGATCGGCGCATCGAGATCCCGGCTGGAACCGTACATCGGCCCCATCGCGTCGTAAGCCGCCTGTCCCTGCTGGACGAACACGAAACAGTGCACGTAAGGACGCGGATTGGGCTGGGTGGCCGCATCCGGGGTATAGCCGCTGCGCTCGATCCACAGCCGCAACAGGGTCAGATCACGCGCCTCCCCGGCCTGTCGGCTGGCCGGCTCGGCGGTGTCGAGCAGCCCGGCGGACACCCCGTCCTGCTGGCGCAACACGCGGCTTGCAGACGCGAACCGCGCACGCGCCTCGGACGCGCCGACCCCGGCCGCCGGCACGAAGCGATGCAAGTACACCAGCCAGGCCGACGCCAGGCCGCCGTCGTAGTCGCGCAATTGCACCGCCGCCGCGGCCGGCGCGTCAGGGATGCTGGCGACGATGCGATCGAAGCGCGCCGCCTGTGGCGCGAACTGGCTGTCCAGCGCGCGCACCCGCGCCTCGATCCGCTTCTTCAGGCAGGCGCCCGGATCGGGCTGGGCCAGCAGCTATCGCGCTGCGCCAGCCAGGCCTGCTGCGCGCGGCGCACGGCTTGTCGCTGCGCGGTCGGCACGGCCGCCAGTAGCGCCGCATAGCGCCGGGCCAGCCATTCGTCCGCGGCGTCCAGCCGCTGGTCCGTGCACAACAGGCGTTCGACCGCGCTGGACGCCTTGGCGCAGTCGAACGACACCGCCCCGGCCGTGGAGATCCAAGCGAGCGTCAGTGCGAGCGCACTCGCGCGCAGACCATGTTTCCTGTCCATTTCACCCTCCGCCCGCGCGCCGGCGCGCTGCCGGCGCCGATTGTCGCGCGCTCAATCCACCAGCACCGCGCGCGGCTTCTGCAGCGACAGCAGGCCCAGCAGCGCGGCCAGGGCCAGGTAGCCGCCGGCGAATTGCCAGGCGATCAGCTTGGGCAGGCCGCTCAGCGTCCACGGCAGGTAGATGCCGCCACGCGGATCCACCGAGTGGATCAGGCCGAACAGGGTCAACCCGGCCGCGACCAGCAGGAACACCGCGGCGCGGCGCAGGCGCCCGTCGACCATCGCCGCCACCGCGGCGATCCACAACATCGCGGTGATGATGAAACCATTGCCCAGGGTGAAGATCACCGCCAGTTCCGGCAGCCCGTGGCCATCCAGCGCGGTGGTCAACGCGGCCAGCTTGTCCGGCGGGATCCAGCCCGGCGCCTTGATCGCCAGCAGGTAGGCCACCGACGGCAGGAAGCCCAGCACCATCGCCCCGGCATGGCGCGTGGGCGTGGCCTGGAACGCCTGGGTGGTGATGTCGATGGCCACGTACACGATGATCGGCGCCAGCACCGCCAGCGGCAGCCACTGCACCAGCCCGGCGACCAGCCCGAACATGCCGCCCAGGCCGATGAACAGCCCGGTCAGCAGGGTATAACCGCTGCGTGCGCCCATGTGCTTGTACGCCGGCTGGCCGATGTACGGCGTGGTCTGTGCGACGCCGCCGCAGACGCCGGCGATCAATGTCGAGCAGGCCTCGACCAGCAGGATGTCGCGGGTGCGGTAGTCGTCGCCGGCGGCGCGCGCGCTCTCGCTGACGTTGATGCCGCCGACCACCATCAGCAGGCCGAACGGCAGCAGCAGCGGCAACAACGGCACCGCATCGGCCAGGCCGGCGACGAAGCCCAGGCTCGGCCACGGCAGCACCAGCTGCGGCGCCACCCACTGCGGCGCCTGGTAGCCGGGGATGCCGAAACCGGCCGCGTTCAACCAGTAGTACAGGCCGGTGCCGAGCACCAGCGCCAGCGGCACGCCGGGCACGCCGTACGGCAGGCGACCCTTGGCGATCAGCACGTACAGCAGCAGGCCCAGCACGACCAGGCCGACCAGCGGCGAGCGCAGCGTCTCCAGCAACGGCAGAAAGCCCATCAGCACCAACGCGATGCCGGCGATCGAGCCGAGCAGCGCCGCGCGCGGCAGGGCGCGGGTGACCGCGTCGCCGAAGAACGACAGCACGGTCTTGAGCACCCCCATCACCACCAGCGCGGCCATGCCCAGGTGCCAGGTGGCGATCGCCGCGGCCTGCGGGTCCAGGCCCTGCTGCTTGTAGCGCGCGAACGCCGGGCCGAGCACCAGCAGCGCCATGCCGATGCTGGTCGGCGCGTCCAGCCCCAGCGGCATCGCGGTGACGTCGCTGCGCCCGCTGCGCGCGGCCAGCCGGCGCGCCATCCACGTGTACAGCAGATTGCCGATCAGCACGCCGAACGCGGTGCCGGGAATCATCCGCGTGTAGATCACCTCGGCCGGGAACTGGAACAGGCCGACCAAGGCCGCGCTGATGAAGCCCAGGATCGACAGGTTGTCGAGCACCAGGCCGAAGAAACCATTGAGGTCGCCGGCGACGAACCAGCGCGGGCGCGAGGAAACGGGAGCGGTGCTGGGCATGTGGGCGATGGCTGGGTGGGGGGTCGAAGGATGGTAATGGAAGCGGCGCGTGCGGATTGGCGCGCGAACTCAGGATGCAGCATCCCGGCTTGCGCGTGTGCGACGCGGTTACAGCGCCAGATGCAGGAACTGGTTGAACGCGCTCGGCACGTAATCGGCGAACGCCGGTCCATTGCGGAAACCGCGTCGCCGGTACAGGGCCAGCGCCGCCTCGAACGCCGCGCCGCTGCCGGTCTCCAGGCTCAGCCGGTGCAGGCCGGCGGCGCGCGCGGCGGCCACGATGTGCTCCAGCAACGCCGCGGCCGCGCCCTGGCGCAGGAAGTCGGGATGGGTGCGCATCGACTTCAGCTCGCCGCCGCCGTCGCCCAGCACGCGCAGCGCGCCGACCGCGGCCAGCGCGTCGCCGCGCCAGACGCTCCACACGCGCACGTCGGCGCGCTGCAGCCCTGACAGATCCAGCGCATACACGCTGCCCGGCGGCGACTGCGCCTGCATCTGCTGCAGGTGATACGCCAGCAACGCGCGCACCGCCGCATCGTCCAGCGCCGCTGGCCGGATCGCGAACGGCACTGGACTCACCGCAGCACCCCGCTCTTGCAATTCCCTATTCCCCATTCCCAAATCCCGGCATCAAAACGACACCTCCACCGGCTGCCGCGACCACAGCACCGACTGATGCCCGGTCGCCTGCTTCCACGCCAGCCGGATCGCCTCGATGTCGGCGCGGCGCTGCGGGGTGTCCTCGTGCAGGATCACCAGCACCTTGGTGTTGAGCCGGTTCGGCTCCTTGGCGCCGCGGAACAGCCACTGGCCGTAGGCATCGAACACGGTCAGGCCATCGGGAAAACGCGGCGTGACCTGCTTGTCCAGAAACGCGCGCCATTGCGCCTCGCTGATCGGCTCGGCCTGCGGACGGTCGGCCGGGCCGCTCTCCTCGCCCACGCCGAAGTACAGCTCGCTGCGCACCCAGCCGCTGGCCTGCGCCGGCCGCGCGGCATCGCCCTGCATCGCCGCAGCGACCTTGGCCGGCGCGGTGGAAGCGGACGGGGCCACGCTGGCGCAGGCGGTCAGGGCCAGGAACACGGCAAGCAAGGGGGCACGCAGCAGCATCGGCAGGTCTCGGAAGCGGAACGGAAAGACGGGATGGTAGGCGACGGCGGCAGCGCGCGCCCGATAACCGCAGAGCATCAGCTGATGCCGAACGGAGTGGACGCGGCGGCTCGCGGTCACGTTAACGATAAGATAATATATCGCTTCATCCGGATGGATGTACCCGAATTTGCTCCGCCTGCGCGGCACGGACCACCGCCGCAGCCGGTCTTTGCGTCACCGCAGGAGAGAGACCCCCATGTCGTATCCGTTCGCCCGCCCGCTGAGCCTGGCCATCGCCCTGGCGCTGTCGGCCCCCGCCCTGGCCCAGCAGGCCGATCCCGGCACCGCGACCAACCTGGACACGGTGATCGTCACCGGCACCCGCGCCAGCGGCCGCACCGTGCTCGAATCCACCGCGCCGGTGGACGTGCTCAGCGCCGAGGACATCCGCAAGGCCGGCGTGGTCAACGGCGAGCTGGGCAGCGCGCTGCAGGCGCTGCTGCCGTCGTTCAATTTCCCGCGCCAGTCCAACTCCGGCGGCGCCGACCACATCCGCGCCGCGCAGCTGCGCGGGCTCTCGCCCGACCAGGTGCTGGTGCTGGTCAACGGCAAGCGCCGCCACACCTCGGCGCTGGTCAACACCGACAGCAAGATCGGCAAGGGCACCACCCCGGTGGACTTCAACTCGATCCCGATCAGCGCGATCAAGCGCATCGAAGTGCTGCGCGACGGCGCCGGCGCGCAATACGGCTCGGACGCGGTGGCCGGGGTGATCAACGTGATCCTCGACGACGATCCGGACAGCGGCGCGCTGGAAGCCAGCTTCGGCGCCAACCACACCGACGTGAAGCCGATCGACCGCACCGTCACCGACGGCCAGACCAGCTACGCCAGCGCCAAGGTCGGCACCCGCCTGGGCGACGATGGCGGCTTCTTCAAGGTCGGCCTGGAGCTGAAGAACCGCGAGGGCACCAACCGCGCCGGCTACGACCAGATCCCGCCGTTCGAAGCGCAGACCCCGGCCAACCTGGCGCTGGCCGGCAAGCGCAACTACGTGCTCGGCGACGGCGCCAGCAAGGACCTCAACGCCTGGATCAACGGCAAGCTGCCGTTCGGCCAGACCAGCGAGTTCTACTTCTTCGGTACCTACAACCAGCGCGACACGCAGGGCGCCAACTATTTCCGCTATCCCGACAGCGACGCCAACTGGACCCAGGTCTACCCGAACGGCTACCGCCCGGTGTCGCTGGGCGAGAACCGCGACCTGCAGGGCGTGGCCGGCGCGCGCGGGCAATGGGGCGAGTGGGCCTACGACGCCAGCGTCGACTACGGCCGCAACGACTTCACATACCGGCTGAAGAACTCGCTCAACGCCTCGCTCGGCCCGGGCAGCCCGACCCGCTTCAAGACCGGCGACTACGCCTTCGAGCAGAGCGTGGCCAACCTCGACCTGAGCCGCAGCTTCGACGCCGCCGGCGCCACCCACACCGTCGGCAGCGGCGTGGAATTCCGTCGCGAGCACTACCGCACCCGTCCCGGCGACCCGGCCAGCTACGCCGCCGGCGCCTACACCGACCGCCCCACCGGCGCCCAGGCCGGCGGCGGGCTGACCCCGCAGGACGCGGCCGACCTGTCGCGTAACGTGGCCAGCGCCTACGCCAGCGTGTCGAGCCAGTTCGGCGACAAGTTCTCCACCGACCTGGCCGCGCGCTACGAGCACTACCAGGATTTCGGCGGGGAACTGACCGGCAAGCTGGCCGCGCGCTACGAGTTCGTGCCGGCGTTCGCGCTGCGCGGCGCGATCTCCAACAACTTCCATGCGCCGTCGCTGAGCCAGATCGGCTACGAAGCCACGTCCACCGGCTACGACGCCGCCGGCCAGTTGCTGCAGGGCCGGCTGCTGTCGGTCAACAACCCGATCGCGCAGGCGCTGGGCGCGAAAGACCTGAAGCCGGAGAAGTCGGTCAACTACAGCCTGGGCTTCACCAGCCGCATCGGTCCGCACTTCGACCTGTCGCTGGACCTGTTCCAGATCGACATCGACGACCGCATCGCGCTGTCCGAAGACATCAGCGGCGACGCGCTGACCGCGTTCGTCGCGCAGAACTTCGGCGTCACCGGCCTGCAGAGCGCCAGCTTCTTCGTCAACGCCGCCGACACCCGCACCCGCGGCGCGGAGCTGGTCAGCAACTGGCGGCAGGCGCTGGGCGACGGCCAGCTGCAGTTGACCGGCACCTGGAGCTACGCCAAGACCGAACTGAAGAACGTGGTCGCCACGCCGGCGCAGCTGCTGGCGCTGAACCCGGACTACGTGCTGTTCGGCGTGGAGGAGAGCAACACCCTGACCGACGCCGCGCCGCGCACCCGCGCCCAGCTCGCCGTGAACTGGAACAACGACCGCTGGGCGCTGCAGACCCGGGTCAGCCGCTACGGCAGCGCCACCCGCGTGTTCGACTTCGGCGACGGCTATGTGCCGCGGCAGACCTACGGCGCCGAGTGGCAGCTCGACGCCGAGGTCGAATACCACATCACCCAGCAGTGGAGCGTGGCGCTGGGCGGGCAGAACCTCACCGACAACTATTCCGACCGCTCCAACACCGACATCTACTACTTCGGCAACCTGCCCTACGACGTGCTGTCGCCGATCGGCAGCAACGGCGCTTATTACTACGGGCGGGTACGGTACACCTTCTGACGAAGGTGTGGGATTGGGGATTTGGGATTGGGGATTCGCAGCAGCGGGACCCTGCACGGCTTTTGCCAATCCCGAATCCCCAATCCCGAATCCTGGCTCCACTCCACTTGGCCCTAACGCTGTCCCGTTCATGATGAACGAATGGCAGACGCGCTCCCCCTCCGACCGCCGCCGCCGCGCCTGGACGATGCCTGCGCATTGTTCCTGGATGTGGACGGCACCCTCATCGAATTCGCCGATCGTCCCGATGGCGTGCACCTGCTGCCCGAGGTGCGCGAGGCGATCGGCCGCATCAGCGAGCGCCTGCACGGCGCGCTGGCGCTGGTCAGCGGCCGGCCGCTGGCCCAGCTGGACGCGCTGTTCGCGCCCTTGCGCCTGCCTGCCGCCGGCCTGCACGGCCACGAGCTGCGCAGCGACAGCAACGCCCGCGCGGCGATGCCCGCCGATACCTCGCAGTGGCTGCATGGCCTGCATCAACGCGCCGCGCACCTGAAGCAGGCGCATCCCGGCGTGCTGGTCGAAGACAAGGGCGCCAGCCTGGCGCTGCACTGGCGCGCCGCGCCGGACGCCGGCGACCACGTCATCGCCTTCGCCCAGGAACAGATCGACGCACTGCCCGGCTATCGCTTGCAGGCCGGCGACCACGTGGTCGAGTTCGTGCCCGAGGGCAGCGACAAGGGCCGGGCGCTGACCACGCTGCTGCGGCAGCCGCCGTTCCAGGGCCGCCGCCCGGTGTTCGTCGGCGACGACCTCACCGACGAGTTCGGCTTCGCCGCGGCCAATGCCGCCGGCGGCTGGAGCGTGCTGGTCGGCACCCGCGAACGCAGCGCGGCGACGTTCGCCCTGCCCGACCCGCGCGGGGTCCACGCCTGGTTGCGCGACAACGCCGCATGAGTACCGCGCCCGGCGGCAACGCTCCGCTTCGTCCCCTCCCCGACCATGCACAAGGATCCGCTTCCTCAATGAGTTCCCCCACTCTCGACCTCGGCGTGATCGGCAACGGCAGTTTCGGCGCGCTGGTCGACAAGCGGGCGCGCGTGGTGTGGAGTTGCCTGCCGGCGTTCGACGGCGACCCGGCGTTCTGCGCGCTGCTGTCGCCGCGCGACCACGACGGCGGCGATTTCAGCATCGAACTGGAGGATTTCGCCGACAGCGAGCAGCACTACCTGGCCAACACCGCGATCCTGCGCACCGTGCTGCGCGACGCGCACGGCGGCGCGGTGGAAGTGATCGACTTCGCGCCGCGCTGGCGCAACAACGGCCGTTTCTACCGGCCGGTCAGCATCATCCGCCAGGTGCGGCCGCTGGCCGGCAATCCGCGCATCCGCGTGCTGGCGCGGCCGCTGGCCGACTGGGGCGCACGCAAGCCGGAAAGCACCTGGGGCAGCAACCACGTGCGCTGGCTGCTGCCCGATTTCACCCTGCGCCTGACCACCGACGTGCCGGTGCGCTTCATCCGCGACGAACTTCCGTTCGTGCTCAGCCACCCGGTCAACCTGATGCTCGGCGTGGACGAATCGCTGACCCGCTCGCTGACCGGCTATATCCAGGAAGCGCAGGAACGCACGGAGGAATACTGGCGCGAGTGGGTGCGCTACCTGTCGGTGCCGCTGGACTGGCAGGACGCGGTGATCCGCAGCGCGATCACGCTGAAGCTGTGCCAGTACGAGGACAGCGGCGCGATCATCGCGGCGATGACCACCTCCATCCCCGAGGCGCCGGACACCCCGCGCAACTGGGACTACCGCTATTGCTGGCTGCGCGACGCCGCGTTCGTGGTGCGCGCGCTGAACCGGCTCGGCGCCACCCGCACCATGGAGCAGTTCCTCGGCTATATCTTCAACATCGCCACCACCGACGGCAGCCTGCAGCCGCTGTACGGCATCGGCTTCGAAGCGGCGCTGGAAGAACACGAAGTGCCGTCGTTGGCCGGCTACCGCGGCATGGGCCCGGTGCGGCGCGGCAACCTGGCCTGGATCCAGAAACAGCACGACGTGTACGGCAGCGTGGTGCTGGCGTCCACGCAGCTGTTCTTCGATCTGCGCCTGAAGGATCCCGGCGACAAGGACACCTTCCTGCGTCTTGAACCGCTGGGCGAGCACGCGTTCGCGCTGCACGACGTGCCCGACGCCGGGCTGTGGGAATTCCGCGGCCGCGCCGAGGTGCACACCTACACCAGCGCGATGTGCTGGGCGGCCTGCGACCGCCTGGCCAAGATCGCCGCACGGCTTGGCCTGGACGCGCGCGTGGCCTACTGGCGCGAACGCGCCGACACCATCCACGCGCGGGTGCTGGCCGAGTCCTGGAGCGCCGAACGCGGCCACTTCACCGACACCTTCAGCGGCCACCGCCTGGATGCCTCGCTGCTGTTGCTGGCCGACATCGGCTTCATCGCCCCGGACGATCCGCGCTTCGTCGCCACGGTCGAGGCGATCGGCCGCGACCTCAAGCACGGCGACGCGCTGTACCGCTACGTGGCGCCGGACGATTTCGGCGAGCCGGAAACCAGCTTCACCATCTGCACGTTCTGGTACATCGACGCGCTCGCCGCGATCGGGCGCAAGGACGAGGCGCGCGAGCTGTTCGAGCGCATCCTCGCCCGCCGCAATCACCTGGGCTTGCTGTCGGAGGATCTAGCCTTCGATAACGGCGAGGCCTGGGGCAATTTCCCGCAGACCTATTCGCACGTCGGATTGATCATCGCCGCGATGCGATTGTCGCGCAGCTGGCAGGAGGCTTCATGAGCAGACTGGTCGTGGTATCCAACCGCGTGGCCCTGCCCGGCGAGAACCGCGCCGGCGGCCTGGCCGTGGGCTTGCTCGCCGCGTTGAAGGAACGCGGCGGGGTGTGGTTCGGCTGGAGCGGCAAGACCGTGCGCGGCGACAGCGGCGCGCTGCACGAGCAGACCCAGGGCGACATCCGCTTCGTCACCATGGACCTCAACCGCGCCGACCTGGACGCGTACTACAACGGCTTCGCCAACCGCACGCTGTGGCCGCTGCTGCATTTCCGCCTGGACCTGGTCGATTACGACCGCGCCACCCGCGAGGGCTACCGCCGGGTCAACGCGATGTTCGCCGAGAAGCTGGCGCCGCTGCTGCGCGAAGACGACACGGTGTGGATCCACGACTACCACCTGATCCCGCTGGCCTCGCTGCTGCGCGAGCGCGGCATCGGCTGCCGCATTGGCTTCTTCCTGCACGTGCCGTTCCCTTCGGCCGACCTGATCCAGGCCCTGCCCGACCATGCGCGGCTGTTCTCCGGCTTCTACGCCTACGACCTGGTCGGCTTCCAGACCCAGCGCGACGTGGACCGCTTCCAGGCCTACGTGCGTCTGTTCGGCGGCGGCAAGGTGATCAAGGACGGCGTGCTGGAAGCGCCCGGCGGGCGCCGCTTCCGCGCCGAGAAATTCCCGATCGGCATCGACACCGAACTGATCGCGCAGCAGGCGCGCGCGGCGGTCTCCAAGCCGGCGGTGCGCGACCTGCGCAGCAGCCTGCGCGAGCGCCAGCTGGCGATCGGCGTGGACCGGCTGGACTACTCCAAGGGCCTGCCCGAACGCTTTCTCGGCTTCGAACGCTACCTGGAACGGCATGCGGACCAGCGCGGCAGCCTGACCTATCTGCAGATCGCGCCGGTCTCGCGCGGTGACGTCGCCGAATACAAGCAGCTGCGCAACCAGCTCGAACAGATCGCCGGGCACATCAACGGCGGCCACGCCGAGCCGGACTGGACCCCGCTGCGCTACGTCAACCGCAACTTCACCCACGCCACCCTGACCGGCTTCTACCGTGCCGCCCAGGTGGGCCTGGTGACGCCGCTGCGCGACGGCATGAACCTGGTGGCCAAGGAATACGTGGCCGCGCAGGACCCGGAGAATCCCGGCGTGCTGGTGCTGTCGCTGCTGGCCGGCGCCGCCGACGAACTGAAGGAAGCGCTGCTGGTCAATCCGCACGACCTGGACGGTGTGGCCGATGCGATCGCCACCGCCGCCTCGCTGCCCAAGGCCAAGCGCATCGAGCGCTGGCAGACCATGATGGACCACCTGCGCAAGAACGACATCGGCGTGTGGCGGCAACGCTACCTGCAGGCGCTGGAGCGCTGAGGCGACGAGGCCTGCGCGACGCCGGTCGCGCAGCCTCGCATACACTGCGGTTCGACGACAATTGGCCACGCGGACGCGGGCCTGCGGCGCGTCGACACGGAGCGGATGGCGAAGCGATCGCGAACCGCCCGCGGTTACGGCCCGCCGGTCTCCGGCATCAATACCACGAACGGCGCGCATGCGGCCTGCGCGCATCCCAGCATCCGCGTCTGCTCGCCGTTGCGCCAGGTGCTGGTGCCTGCGGCATTGATCTCGAACTCCCACACGCGCCCTTGCGCCCGCACGCGGCCCTTGATCGAGCAGGGTAGCCAGTCGAAGTCGTGCAGTTCTCCTTCGCCCAGTTGCTTGCTCAGGCCGAAGAAGGATTCCGCCTGCGTCCGGTCCAGCGACCAGGCGCTGCACATCGCCTGCTCCTTGGCCAGCCTGGCGGCGCCGCGCGCAGGCTCGTAGACCGCCTTGGAAATCTCCAGGACGGTCAATTGCGACGCGCCGCTATCTGCTCGGACCTGCGGGTGACACCCCAGGAGCATCGGCAGCAGGAGCAGCAGGGGCGGCAGGCGTGTAAAGGCCTGCGCCTTCGCCCGGGGTTTTGCGCGAGATGGCATCGTGCTGATACACGTCATGGTCGTTTAGCCCGAAGTTGTTCTGCAAGGTTCCCACCAGCCGTTGAATGGAGGCCGTCTGCGCCGCCGTCGGCGGGTCCCATGTCTTGGTTGCCGCGTTGTAGCGGCCGACGACCTCGATCCCGACACTGTCGCCGTTGGTCGGATAGCGCTCGGGGTACGGCCGCGTCGCTTCGACGGCGCTGACCGCCCGTACCGCCGTCCCCTGCCACTCGGGTGTCGTGCCCCTGGCGGCATTGAGTTCGCGCTGGTCGGCAGGCGTGATCGTTCCCTCCACCTCGCCACGCGAGCGCACCGGGCCCACGTGCCAGGCCTGCCTGTCGACGCTGACGGTTTGGTGGACGGTGCCGTCGGTATCGATCAGGAAGTGCGCACCGGTGGCGTCCGCACGCGTCCGCCATGTATTCAGCGTGCTCGCCGCGGTGTTGGAGTCGGTCCGGTGCAGCACGATGCCATTCACCTGCGGCATGGCGCCGTGCTCGATCTTGGCGACCGGCGTGCGGGTGATGCCCGGATCGGTCAGGAAGCCGTCCCGCCCGATCGTGGTTTCGCGCCCGAACGGCGCCAGCGACTGCGGCGCAGGCCGCGACGCGGCTTCCATCGGCACGCTGAAGCGCGATGCCGCAGGATCGGGATCGTGCGTGTGGTAACCCGCCCTCGGCAGTACGAGCACGGAAGGTTGTCGCGCGCCCGGATCGCCCGCCATGACCTGGCCGATATCGCGCGCCGCCATATGCGGTTGCCGCGTGCGGATCTCCGCATACAAGGCGGCCGCCAGGTTGGCATTCTGCTCCGGCGTGCCGCGATGCAGGTCCTGCACGCCGGTCAACAGGCGCTGGTACATCTCGTGATCGGGATGCAGCGGGTCGCTGGGAAGTCGAACAGTCGGCGAATTGGCCATACAAGATCCCTCTTGGCTCGGCACAACATGACTGGATCGCAAGGCACAGGAAGCAGCGAGGCTGTCGACAGCCGCTGAGCGCTGCCCGCACGCAATGCGTGCACGCAGCAGCAGCTGCGCCTCGACGCGGTTCCTGCGCCTCGCACTCTACCCAAGCGATGCGCCGGCACGAAACATCGGCGTGCGTCGCTGGTGATGCACATCCCACTCTTGCCTTGCGCACTGCTTCCGCCAAACAGGACGGAAGGTTGCGTCTGCCGTCACGGCTCGACAACTCCGATGCCTTAAAATCGCCCATACGCACCGTGCTTTTTCTGCACCCTGGGAGGGGTAGCGCGGTGTTCCCGTTGTGCGCAGGACCACCGCCCCGATGCGGTCATGCCCTCGCCTGCCCCTCCACGACCCGCTTATGCCGTAGCCCCCTCTGCGACGCGTCCGGGTCCCTGTTGGACTCCCCATTTCCATGAACGATCCCACTACCACCTCCGGACCCGGCACCTGGCTGTTCGTCGCCTACGCCGTGGTCATCGCCCTGATCGGCGCCGCCCTGGCCGCCATGGGCGGGCAACTCGTCGCCGTCGGCGGCTCCTGGTACTACCTGCTGGCCGGCCTGGCCCTGGCCGTGTCCGGCATATTGCTGGCGCTCGGCCGCCGTGCCGGGCTGTGGCTGTTCGGCATGACCCTGGCCGCGACCATCGCCTGGGCGCTGGCCGAAGTCGGCCTGGACGGCTGGGCGCTGATCCCGCGCCTGGCGATGATCTCGGTGCTGGGGCTGGTGCTGCTGCCGTTCTGGAAAGTGGCGCGCCGGCGAATGGCGCCGCTGTCCGGCCTGGGCTACGCGCTGGTCGCCGGCGTGCTGCCGGTGCTCGGTGCGCTGCTGGTGTTCGGGCCGCTGCTGTTCCCGCGCAGCATCGAGTTGGCCGACCCCGGGCTGGCCGCGCAACGGCCGCAGGCGGCGTTCAGTCGCGCCACGGTGAGCAGCCCCGACGGCAACGTCGCCGCCAATCACGATGCCGGCAACTGGACCGCCTATGCCGGTTCCAACCTGTCCAACCACTACAGCCCCGGCGCGCAGATCACCCCGGACAACGTCAAGGACCTGAAGATCGCCTGGGAATTCCACACCGGCGACCTCAAGCCGGCCGGCTCCAAGCTCGGCTATGCGTTCCAGAACACCCCGCTGAAGGTCGGCGACCTGGTCTACATCTGCACGCCGACGCAGAAGGTGATCGCGGTCGAGGCCACGACCGGCAAGGAGCGTTGGCGCTTCGATCCCAAGACCAACCCCAAGGCGATGGCCGGCGTCGCCGCCACCACCTGCCGCGGCGTGTCCTATTTCGAGGCCACCACCCAGGTCGCCGAATGCGCCAAACGCATCTTCTGGCCGATGGTCGATGGCCGCCTGGGCGCGCTCGACGCCGCCACCGGCAAGTTGTGCGAGAGCTTCGGCGACCACGGCTACGTGGATCTGAACAAGGACACCGGCAACACCAAGCCCGGCTTCGTCGGCCCGACCTCGCCGCCGGTGGTGATGCGCGGCGTGGTGATTCAGCCCACCGGCCAGGTCCGCGACGGCCAGGAACGCGATGCGCCGTCCGGCGTGGTGCGCGCCTTCGACGCGATCAGCGGCCAGCTGCGCTGGGCCTGGGACCTGGGCAACCCGGCGATCGCCGCCGCGCCGCCGGCCGGGCAGACCTATACCCGCTCGACTCCGAACGTGTGGTCGCTGATGGCCGCCGACGACGAACTGGGCTTGGTCTACCTGCCCACCGGCAACGCCTCCGGCGATTTCTTCGGCAAGGGCCGCACCCCGCAGGAAGAGGAATACACCGCCTCGCTGGTCGCGGTGGACGCGGCCACCGGCAAGGAGCGCTGGCACTTCCGCACGGTCAACCACGACCTGTGGGACTACGATATCGGCCCGCAGCCGAACTTGGTCGATTTCCCGGTTCCCGGCGGCGGCACGCGCCCGGCGGTGATCCAGGCCACCAAGTCCGGCCAGGTGTTCGTGCTCGACCGCGAGACCGGCAAGCCGATCATGCCGGTGCAGCAACTGCCGGTGCCGCAGGGCACCGACCACGGCGACTGGACCGCCAAGACCCAGCCGGTGTCGCCGGGCATGCCCAACACCGTGGGCGCGCCGAGCAAGGATTACGAGACCATCGTCGAATCCGACGCCTGGGGCATCACCCCGTTCGACCAGCTGGCCTGCCGCATCCAGTTCAAGCAGCTGCGCTACGAAGGCATGTTCACCCCGCCCAGCCTGCAGGGCTCGCTGTCGTTCACCGGCAACCACGGCGGCATCAACTGGGGCGGCGTGTCGGTGGACCTGCAGCGCGGCATCATGGTGATGAACAGCAACCGCCTGCCGTATACCGAACACGTCTATCCGCGGCAGGAAATGAACGCGCTGGGCGTGGTGTCGGTGTTCAACGGCAAGAGCAAGACGCCCGGCTACATGGCGCAGGAAGGCCTGGCCTACGGCGCGCGCAAGGAACCGTGGATGTCGCCGCTGAACACGCCGTGCATCGCCCCGCCGTGGGGCTACATTTCCGGCGTGGACCTGCGCACCCAGCAGGTGATCTGGCGGCGTCCGCTGGGCACCGGCTACGACCAGGGCCCGATGGGCATCCCGTCGAAGATGAAGTTCGAGCTGGGCACGCCGAACAACAGCGGCTCGCTGGCCACCGCCGGCGGCGTCACCTTCATCGGCGCGGCGCTGGACAACTTCCTGCGCGGCTACGACACCCAGACCGGCAAGCTGCTGTGGGAAGTGCGGGTGCCAGCCGGCCCGCAGGCCGCGCCGCTGAGCTACACGGCGAACGGCAAGCAGTACATCGTCGCCGCGATCGGCGGCCACGACCGCATGGAGACCAAGCCCGGCGACAGCGTGATCGCCTGGACCCTGCCGGACGCCGCACCGGCGAAGTAACGCCGGCCCGCTCCGATGCACCCGACCGGCCGTCGCAAGACGGCCGGCTTTTTGTGTGGGAAGCGCTGCGGCCAACCGCGGCGTGTTCGCGCAGGTGCGCGTCGTGGGCCAGGGCTTCGCTGAGCGACCTATTGCGCTGCAGCAAAAAAATTCAGTTTTTTCAGGGACCTGCGCCGCCTATTCAGGCGCGATATTTCCGACGAGCGGTCTGTGGCGCGGTCAAGCCCGGGAACCTGCCGGCCGATACTGAGAGGCATATTTGACTTTTGTCGACGCGAACAGATCGCGCCGATCTTCCAGCCGGTAGCCGCCATGACCCTGCCAGACGCCGCATCCCCTCGCCCGATTGGCGCCCTCCGCCTGCCATCGCGCCCGCTGCTGTTCGCACTGGCCTATGCGCTTGGCCTGTTGGCGATGGCGCTGTACGCGCTGCACCTCGGGCGCCAGCTCGGGCCGAACGCTCCGGCGCTGGCGCGCCTGGCGCCGGCCCTGGTGGCCGCGGCGCTGCTGGTGGCGGCGCTGTCCTGGGCCGGCACGCGGCGCGCGGCGCCGTCGCAGCGCGCGCTGCAGGCAATCCAGGCGCTGGGCGAAGGCCGCTTCGACCAACGCCTCGATGGCGCCGGCGACGCCGCCGACGCCGCGCTGCTGCGCGCGCTGCAGGCGGCGCAGGCGCGGCTGGCCGCACGCCAGGCCGAGACCGAGGCCGAACTGCGCCGCGGCCGCTTCGTGATCCAGGCGCTGGACGATCTGGACACCATGGTCCGCATCGCCGACGACGACGGCCGCGTGCACTTCGCTAACCGCAAGCTGCTGCAGATGCTGCGCATGATCGAGCCCGACGTGCAGAGCTTCCGCCCCGAATTCAGCGCCGAACAGTTCGTCGGCGGCAGCATCGGCGACATCTATCCGGACAGCCAGGCGGCGATCGACCGCATGCGCGCGCTGACCGGTTCCAAGCGCGTGCGCGCGCCGTTCTTCGGCCGCCAGATCGACTTCGTCTACAGCCCGATCACCGGCGCCGACGGCGTGCGCCTGGGCACCATCGCGCAGTGGGAAGAGGTGACCGCGCAGGTGAATGCCGAGCAGGCGCTGACCGCGGTGATCGAGGCCGCCGCGCACGGCGATTTCAGCCGCCGTTTGGATACCGCGTCGATGGACGGCGTGCTCAAGTCGCTGGCCGAAGGCGTCAACCGCATCTCCGATTCGGTGGAGAACAACCTGGCGGCGCTGGCCAGCGCGCTGGCCGCGCTGGCCGAAGGCGATCTCACCCATCGCGTCGACGGCGACGCGCAGGGCGTGTTCGCGCGGCTGCGCGAGGACACCAACCGCACCGTGGCCAAGCTGACCGAGATCATCGTCGGCATCCAGGGCGCGGTCGAGGCGATCCGCCGCGCGGCGATGGAAATCGCCGCCGGCAACACCGACCTGTCCGACCGCACCGAGCAGCAGGCGGCCAGCCTGGAGGAAGCGGCCAGTTCGATGGAGGAACTGACCTCGGCAGTGAAGCAGAACGCCGACAATGCGCAGCAGGCCAACGGCCTGGTGCACAGCACCGGCGAGATCGCGCAGTCCGGCGGCAAGGTGATGGACGAGGTGGTCGCCACGATGAGCGCGATCAGCACCTCGTCGCGGCGCATCGGCGAGATCATCAGCGTCATCGACGGGATCGCGTTCCAGACCAACATCCTCGCGCTCAACGCCGCGGTCGAAGCCGCGCGCGCCGGCGAGCAGGGCCGCGGCTTCGCCGTGGTCGCCTCGGAAGTGCGCTCGCTGGCGCAGCGCTCGGCGGACGC
This sequence comes from Xanthomonas sp. DAR 34887, assembly GCF_041245805.1. Taxonomy (NCBI): domain Bacteria; kingdom Pseudomonadati; phylum Pseudomonadota; class Gammaproteobacteria; order Lysobacterales; family Lysobacteraceae; genus Xanthomonas; species Xanthomonas tesorieronis. Next base: position 1,359,883 of record NZ_CP162490.1, on the reverse strand, counting down.
AGCCAAGGAGATCAAGCACCTGATCGAGGACTCCACGAGCAAGGTGACGCAGGGCTCGGGCCTGGTGAACCGCGCCGGCGCCACCATGCACGAGATCGTCGGCTCGGTGCAGCGCGTGACCGGACTCATCGGCGAGATCAGCGCCGCCAGCGCCGAGCAATCCAGCGGCATCGAGCAGGTCAACCGCACGGTGATGCAGCTGGACGAAGTGACCCAGCGCAACGCCGCGCTGGTGGAAGAAGCCACCGCCGCCGCGCGCAGCATGGAAGAACAGGCCGGCGGCCTGGCCACCGCGGTGGCGGTGTTCCGGATCGAAGCCCATCGCGCGCAGCCGAGCGGCGGCAAGGTCACCGCGCTGGTGCGCAGCGCCCGCTGAGCGGGCGCGCAGTGCGGCAGGCGGGTTCGGATGCGAACGTCGCGCGGCCGGACCGCGGCGACCGCAACGCTCACTCCAGAAAGCGCGACCGCTGCTGCGGATCGGGCAGGAAACATTGCGTCGACGTGCCGAACCAGCGATAGCGATTGCGCGCCAGCACCCGATACGCGGCATCGCGCCAGCGCCGCGGCAGCAGGCGCAACACAGCCACCACACGCCAGGCGCCGCCGAGGCCGGCGATCACGCCGATCGCCGCGTCCGAATCGGTCCACGCGCGTTGCGGCGTCAGCAGCAGGAACGACAGCGGGTCGTCCGGATCCAGACCGTGGCGAACCAGCAAGGCGCGGCCGCTCGCCGATTGGATCGACGCGAAGCGGTAGCGACCGCGGCGGTCGAAGCGCAACAGGAAACGCACCCAGCGGCTGCACAGCAGGCACACCCCGTCGAACACCACGATCGCGCTGTCGGCAGCCGCGGCGGGCGTCGCGTCGCGCGCGGGCTCAGGCCGGTTCAAGCCAGCCCTCGTAACGGATGAACGGACCGATCCACGGCAGCGCCACGTCGACCAGGAACGCATAGCGGCCGTCGCGTTCGGATTCGCGGCAGTGCACACCGGCCAGCCAGTGCCGCGGCAACGGCAGTACGCCGAACGCCCAGGCGCGCGTGGCGCTCCAGACGATCGCGGCGCCCTCCACGCGCAGCGCGAATTCGAATTCGACCGCACCCAGGCGCTCGCGCAGCCGCCCGTCCTGCAGCCACAGCCGCGACGGCATCGCGTGGGTGCCGAAACGGCGCTGCCAGCGCTCGCCCTGCGCGTCGGCGCTGAAGGTCACCTCGATCGGCAGCGCGGCGCTGGCCGGCGGCAGACGCGCCAGCCATGCGCACAGCGGCAGCAACGGATGCCGCCCGCGGCGCACCTCGGCATGGCCGACGTAACGCTGCCGCTGCGGCACCGAATGCAGCGCGCGCAGCGCCGGCGGCAGCCGCGCGAAGCCCGGCCCCAGCAGCTGCGCGAACAGCGGCGTGCTCAGTCCGCGATCCATGCCAGCGTCGCCATGCGGCCGCTGCGGCGGTCGCGGCGATAGGAAAAGAAGCGCTGCGCGTCGGAAATCGTGCACAGCCCGCCGCCATGCACCTGCGCCGGGTCGATGCCGGCGGCGGCAAGGCGTTGCCGCGCCAGCGCATACAGGTCCACCCGCCAGTGGCCCGGGCGGGTGGCGACGAAGGCGCTGGCCGCGGCCGGATCGTGGCCGAGGAAGGCATCGCGCACGTTCTCGCCGATCTCGTACGCCTGCGGCCCGGCGGCCGGGCCCAGCCAGGCCTGCAGCTGCGCCGGCGGGGTATGTAACGCGGCGGCGGTGGCTTCCAGCACGCCGCCGGCCAGGCCCTGCCAGCCGGCATGCGCGGCCCCGACTTCGCTGCCGTCGCGGGCGGCGAAGGTCACCGGCAGGCAATCGGCGGTCAGGATCGCCAACACCACCCCGGGCACCGCGGTCACCGCGGCATCGGCGGTCGGCTCGGCGTCGATGCCGGCCGCGGCCGGCGGCCGCTCGAAACGCAACACCTGCACCCCGTGCACCTGCCGCAACCAGTGCGGCGGCGACGGCAGCGCCAGGCGCGCGGCGAGTTCGTCGCGGTTGCGCTGCACCGTGGCCGGATCGTCGCCGTCGGCCGCGCTGCGGTTGCCCAGGTTGAACCGGTCGAACGGCGGCGACGACGCGCCGGCGCCGGTGCGCAACGTGGTCAGCGCATGCACTCGCGGCGCTGCCGGCCAGTCGGCGGCCAGGGCGAAGTCGGTCATGCGCGTGTGGCCCGCGATGGCAGGCGCAGCGCAACGCCGCCGGCGACCGCCAACCGCGCTGCAGCGGCCGCGCGGGCATCGCGGCGGCGACCGCACCGGCTGTGCATCCCCACCGGCGCGCCCAGCCTGGTCGCGCCTTCCCGCGCAGGCCCGCTCGGGAAGCGGTGCAAGGCGCCAGGCCCGCCCTCGCCCATCGGCGCCATCCTCAGCGCCGCGCCTGCTCGGCGGCCAGCCGCGAATCGGTGCGCAGCGCAGACAGCAGGCGCAACATGTCGGCCGGCACCGCGGCGGTGGCCCGCACCGGCTCGCCATGGGTGGGGTGCTTGAATTCCAGCGTCTCGGCGTGCAACGCCTGGCGCTTGAAACCGCGCAATTCGGCGATCAGTTCCTCGGTCGCGCCCTTGGGCAGCTTCAGCGGGCCGCCGTACAGCGGGTCGCCGATGATCGGGTGCTTCAGGTGCGCCATGTGCACGCGGATCTGGTGGGTACGCCCGGTCTCCAGGCGGCATTCCAGCGCGGTATGCGCGCGGAAGCGCTCGCGCAGCCGGTAATGGGTGACCGCGTCGCGGCCGTCCTCGCGCACCGCCATGCGCAGCCGGTCGCGCGGGTGGCGGTCGATCGGCGCATTGGCGGTGCCGCCGGAGACCAGCGGCCCGGCCACCACTGCCAGGTACTGGCGGTGCACGTCGCGCGCCGACAGCTGCGCCACCAGCGAGGTGTGCGCCGGCAGGGTCCGCGCCACCACCATGGCGCCGCTGGTGTCCTTGTCCAGGCGGTGCACGATGCCCGCGCGCGGCAGCGCCGCCAGCGACGGATCGCGGTACAGCAGCGCATTGACCAGGGTGCCGCTGGGGTTGCCGGCGCCGGGATGCACGACCAGCCCGGCCGGCTTGTTCAGCACGATGACCTGGTCGTCCTCGAACAGCACCTCCAGCGGGATGTCTTCCGGCAGCGCATGGGTCTGGGTCTCCAGCACCGCATGCAGGCTGGCGATCTCGCCGCCGCGCAGGGCGTCGCGCGGCCGCGCCGGGGCCCCGTCCAGCAGCGCGTCGCCGGACTTGATCCATTCGGCCAGGCGCGAGCGCGAGAACTCGGGAAACAGCTCGGCCAGGACCGCATCGAAGCGGCGGCCGGCGGCGTGGTCGGGCACGCGCGCCTGGCGCGGGCCGTCGGAAGCGTCGTCCTCAGGGGTGTCCGGGAGGGTATTGGGCATGAAAAGGGCACGGCTACGTCGGAAAGGGAGGGCCGCGGCGGCCATAGTCAGTCGCCGGACAGGCCACTAGGCTATCATCGCCCCTTCGTATTCCTGACGTGTCCTGCCCGAACCCATGATCCGACGCTCCGTCCCGCTCTCCGCGCACGTCCGTTTCATCGCCCTGATGCTGGTCATGGTCGTCGTGGCAACGGGTTGCCACCGCCAGAAGAACAAGAATCCCGAAGAAGGGATGCCGGTGGAGCAGCTGTACCAGAAGGCGCACACGCAGATGGAGACCGGCAACTGGGCCGGCGCCGAGGGCAGCTTCAAGCGCCTGATCGCGCAGTACCCCTACGGCCAGTACACCGAGCAGGCGATGATCGAGAGCGCCTACGCCCAGTACAAGGCCGGCAAGCACGACGACGCGGTGTCCAGCATCGACCGCTTCATCCGCACCTACCCGACCCACCGCAACATCTCCTACATGTACTACCTGCGCGGGTTGTCCAACTCCAACCGCGACACGGTGTTCCTGCGCCGGGTGTGGTCGCTGGACCCGAGCCGCCGCGACCTGTCCACGCCGCAGCAGGCCTACGCCGACTTCAACATCGTCGCCGAGCGCTATCCGAACAGCCGCTACGCCGCCGACGCGCGCCAGCGCATGATCGCGCTGCGCAACGTGTTCGCCCAGCACGAACTGGACAACGCGCTGTACTACCTGCGCCGCAACGCCTGGGTGTCGGCCGCCGGCCGCGCCACCTACCTGCTGGAAACCTACCCGCAGAGCGCCTACCAGTACGACGCGGTGGCGGTGCTGGCCGATGCCTACACCCACCTGGGCAACAAGCCGCTGGCCGACGATGCGCGCCGGGTGCTGGAACTCAACGATCCGCAGCATCCGTGGCTGACCGGCCACTGGCCGAAGTACCCGTGGATGATCCGCAAGCTGAATCCGTTCGCCGGCGAAAAGTCCGCCGCCACCGGGCAGTCGAACTCGAAGATGGCCAACTGAGCCACGCTGTCAGGGACACCGCAACAGGGGCCGCAAGGCCCCTGTTGCGTTTTGGCGACCGCGGCATGTGGGCGCCGCCTTCTGCACGGCCCGGGCGCCCACGCGGCACTGCCGTCGTCGGGCAACCGCCAGCGGCATCGGCCTGGACATGCGACCCGGGCCGATGCCGCCTGCCACAGCCAGTGTCGCGATCTGTGGTGCAGCGCCCAGCCGCTGCGCGCCGCGCGCAGCTGCCGCTTGCTAGGCTCGATCCACTCGCCCGCCGTTCCGGTGCGCCTGCGGCGCCGTCCATCGCCACGGCGCTCGTCGGCCCCCGCCAGGAGACGCGCCATGTTCCGTTTTCCCGCCGCCATGCTGAGTTTGTCGCTCGCCCTCGGCACCGCCCTGCCGGCCGGCGCCGCCGAGCCGGCCATCGTGTTCGGCGTCAACGGCCACGACGACCGCCCCGCCTATCCGCTGAGCCAGTCCGAGGCGGTGTTCCAGTTGCTCGACCAACGCAACCTGCGCAGCTACCGCTTCGACGTGGATCCGCGCAACTTCGCCGTGCTCGATCGGCTGGTGCCGCTGGCGCGGCGCTACGGCATCGCGCTGCGGCCGATGGTGTACCCGATGTCGCGCGAGATCGGCTACCAGCTGGCGCGGCGCTATGCGGCCGACATCAAACTGTGGGAGATCGGTAACGAGCAGGACTACAGCCGCGACGGCGCACAGGCGCGCATCGATGCGATGACAGAGATGTACCGTGGCATGAAGCAGGCCTCGGACGAACTCGGCGCCGGCCTGGAATTCACCATCAACATCACCGCCTGCAACAGCGACGACCAGTCGGCCAACGCGCGTTGCCCCGGCGACCGCCGCGGCTCGCTGTGGTTCCTGGACATGGCCAAGGCCTCCGGCTTCGATTTCGACCACATCAGCTTCCACTACTACCCGTTCTATCAAGATCGCGGCTACTGGATGGACCTGTATCTGGGGCAGATGCGCGGCGCGGCGCAGAAGTACGGCGGCAAGGTGTTCTTCAACGAGGTCAACTGCGCCGACGTGTACATCGGCAACACCGACGGCGGGCATGCCGGCGACGGCGCCTGCTACGACAGCGTGGCGCAGATCGTGCGCACGCTGCAGAGCGACTACGCCGACGTGGTCGCCGAGATCAATCTCTACGAACTGCTCGACCAGCCCAACCTGCAGGGCGTGGAAAGCCACTTCGGCCTGATGTACGACCTGGCGCGGCCGAAGCCGACGCTGCAGCTGCTGACCGATTCCGCCGATTGAGCGCGTCGGTCGCGCGGCGCCTTCGCGCGCCATGCGGCGCGGCCCGGCTATGCTTGGGCGCATGTTCGAACTGCATCGGGTCACCCGCCGCTATAGCGACGCACTTGCGCTGGACCGGGTCGATCTGCGCATCGCCGCCGGTCGCACCACCGCGCTGATCGGCCCCAGCGGCGCCGGCAAGTCCAGCGCGCTGCGCATGCTGCTCGGGCTGGAATGGCCGGACGCCGGCGAGGTCCGCTTCCAGGGCGAACCGCTGCGCCGGGACACCTTGTTGGCGCAGCGCCGCCGCATCGGCTACGTGATCCAGGAAGGCGGGCTGTTCCCGCATCTGAGTGCGCGCGACAACGCCGCCCTGCTCGCCCGGACGCTGGGCTGGGCGCGACCGCGGATCGACGCGCGCCTGCGCGAACTGGCCGCGCTGTGCCGCCTGCCCGAGGCCTTGCTGGCGCGTTATCCGGCCGAACTGTCCGGCGGCCAGCGCCAGCGCGTCGGCCTGATCCGCGCGCTGCTGCTGGACCCGCCGGTGCTGCTGCTGGACGAACCGCTGGGCGCGCTCGATCCGATCGTGCGCCACGAACTGCAGACGCAGATGCGCGAACTGTTCGCGCTGCTCGGCAAGACCGTGGTGCTGGTGACCCACGACGTCGCCGAGGCCGCCTACCTGGGCGACACCCTGGTGCTGATGCGCAACGGCCGCATCGTGCAGGAAGGCAGCGTGCGCGAGCTGCTGGACGCGCCCGCGGAACCGTTCGTCGGCCAGTTCCTGCACGCGCAGCGCACGCTGGAGGATGCGCGGTGAGGGCCTGGCTGCGGCGCCGCGCGGCGGCACGGTTGGTGCTCGCGGCGGCGCTCGTCCTGCCCGCCTGCGGCGCCGCGGCAGCGCCGGAGAAGGTGGTGGTGGGCTCGAAGAACTTCACCGAGGCGGTGGTGCTGGGCGAGATCGCCGCCGGCGCCGGGCGCCAGGCCGGCGTGGACGTCGAACACCGCCGCCAACTCGGCGGCACCCGAATCCTGTGGCGCGCACTGGAGCAGGGATCGATCGACGCCTACGCCGAATACACCGGCACCCTGGCGACCGAATTGCTGCACCTGCCCGATGCTGACGATGCCGCGCTGCGCCGGGCCCTGGCGCAGCGCGGCCTGGCGATGAGCGCGCCGCTGGGCTTCGACAACACCTATGCGTTCGGCATGCGCCGGCAGCGCGCGCAGGCGCTGGGCATCGCCCGCATCTCCGACCTGGCCGCGCATCCGTCGCTGAAGCTCGGACTCAGCAACGAGTTCGTATCGCGCGCCGACGGTTGGCCCGGGGTGCGCGATGCCTACGGGCTGCCGCAGACGCCGACCGGGTTGGACCACGACCTGGCCTACCGCGCGCTGGACAGCGGCGCGATCGACATCACCGACCTGTACAGCACCGACGCCGAGATCCCGGCCCACGACCTGCTGGTGCTGCAGGACGACCGCCGCTACTTTCCGCGCTACGCCGCGGTGTTCCTGTACCGCGGCGACCTGGCGCAGCGCGCGCCGCGGTTCGTGCAGGCGCTGGAAGGCCTGGGTGGACGCATCGACGCGGCGACGATGCAGCGGCTCAATGCCGAGGCGAAGCTGGACAAGCGCGCCGAAAGCGCGATCGCCGCGCAGTGGCTGGGCGTCGCCGCACCGGCGCAGGACACCCGGCCGACGCGCCTGCTGCAACGCACCCGCGAACACCTGGCGCTGGTCGGCCTGTCGCTGGGCCTTGCCCTGCTGGTGGCGCTGCCGCTGGGCATCGTGGCAGCGCATCGGCCGCGGCTCGGCCAGGTGGTGCTGTCGCTGACCGGGGTGCTGCAGACGCTGCCGTCGCTGGCGGTGTTCGTGTTCATGATTCCGCTGTTCGGCATCGGCGCCAAGCCGGCGATCGCCGCGCTGTTCCTGTACAGCCTGCTGCCGATCGTGCGCAACACCCATGCGGGCCTGACCGGCATCGCCCGCGAACTGCGCGAGACCGCTGCGGCGATCGGCCTGCCGCCGGGCACGCGGCTGTGGCGGATCGAGTTGCCGCTGGCCTTGCGCACCATCCTGGCCGGGATCAAGACCGCGGCGGTGATCAATGTCGGCACCGCCACATTGGGCGCGCTGATCGGTGCCGGCGGCTACGGCCAGCCGATCCTCACCGGCATCCGCCTGGACGACATCGGCCTGATCCTGGAAGGCGCGGTGCCGGCGGCCGCGCTGGCGCTGCTGGTGCAGGCGGTGTTCGAGGGCCTGGAGCGCTGGCTGACCCCGCGCGGCCTGCGCCTGGCGGCGCGGCGCTGATGCCTGCGTGTCCAGGCGGCGCTCATCGGCGCGACAGCGAAAGCGATCGTCGCGCAGCCCATCGATCGCCCCGTGGCGCTGGTCAGCGATCGGCTTCGGAACCCGTCGGGACTGAAGTCCCTCCCCACAGTGCACTCACCCGGTTCGCCGCAAATTCCTGTAGGAGCGGCTTCAGCCGCGACGAACGAAGCGGTATAGGCGACGCCAGCGGAAAGCGTCCGGGCTGAAGTCCTTCCACAGTGCACCCGGCGGGCGTCCCGCAAACCGCTGTGAAGTCGAGAATCTTGGCAACCTTGTTCGTCTGTCGCGGCTGAAGCCGCTCCTACAGTGCCCCCAGCGAGTGGCCGCGAGTCCCTTGTGGGAGCGACTTCAGTCGCGACGAACGAAGTCAGAAATCTTGGCGGTTTTGTGTGTCTGTCGCGGCTGAAGCCGCTCCTACAGTGCCCCCAGCGAGTGGCCGCGAGTCCCTTGTGGGAGCGACTTCAGTCGCGACGAACGAAGCGGCGGAGTCAGCGTAATCGAACGGTGTCGGGGCTGAAGCCCTTCCTGCAGTGCACCCCGCAAGCCAGCTGGAAGGGCGTCCAGGAACGCTCCAAGCCAGCGCTCACCCGCGCGCCGCAGCGACCATCTCGCGCCCCAACCCACGCATCGCCTCTGGCGTCAGCTGCAGATACGGCGCGATGCGCAATGCACCGTGGCGATGCGTGCAGATCACCTTCGCGCGCTGCAGCCACGGCAGCAAGGCCTGCATCGCCGCGGCAGGCGGGCGCAGCGCGCCGAGGTGCGGCGCGTGCCCGGGCACCGTCCAGTCGCCGGCGCCCTGCGCCTGCAATTCGTCCTCGAACGCTGCACCGAGCGCGCCCAGCCGCGCCGCGATCCGCGCCGGCTGCCAGTGCTGCAGCTGCTGCAGCGCCGCGCTGGCCATCGCCAGCCGCAGCGGTTCGGTCACGCCGCCGGCATCGAAGCGGCGCGCGCCGGTGCGGAACGGCGGCGGCGCCTCGACCGGGAAGTGCCAGTCGGCGCCGGAATCGCGGGCCTGCCAATGGTGTTCGATCGGCACGCCATGCGCGCGCCAGTGCGGCGCCGCCCATAGCCAGGCCAGCCCCATCGGTCCGAGCAGCCACTTGTGCCCCACCGCCACCACGAAGTCCGGCCGCCACGCCGCCAGCCGCGCCGGCAGCACGCCCAGGCTCTGGCTCAGGTCCAGCACCAGCGCCGCGCCCGCCGCATGCACGCGCGCGGCGATGCGATCCAGGTCCAGCAGCGCGCCGTCGCGCCAGTAGGCATTGGGCAGGCTGGCGATCCGCACCCGCGGCTCCGCGTCCAGGGCCGCCAGCACCGCGTCGGTCCAGTCCTGGTGCTCGCCGCGCCGCACTACTGCCAGATGCGCCCCGGTCTCGGCGCAGCGCTGCTGCCACAGCAACAGGTTCGACGGGAACTGGCCGTCGAGCAGCAACACCGCCTCGCCGGCCGCCAGCGGCAATTGCCGCGCCGCGGTGGCCAGACCGTAGGCGGCCGAGGGCAACATCGCCACGCCGTCCACGTCGCCTTCGAACAGCGTGGCGGCGGCCAGGCCGCGCAGGGTCTCGATCTGCGCGCGCCAGGCATCGAAGGACAGCGTCCACGGCGCGATCGAATCGGCCAGCGCCGCCTGTCCGGCAGCCAGCACACTGGCCAGCCGCGGGCCTTTGCTGGCGGTATCCAGGTAGCGCACTTCCTCGGGGAGAACAAAGGCCTGCGCCGCCTCGGTGAGGTCGAACACGCCGGCCGGCGCGGCGGCGCCGGCCGCGGATGCGGACATGAATGCGTGGGACGGGTCTGGGGTGGACATGTGGGGACGGGCCTGATGGCGCGATCGGAGAGGGGAGGCTCCCATCGCATGAACAGGCATTAGCGTAACGCGACGTTCCACCACGCATGACGGCATGTTCACGGTCTTCCCCTAAGCTTGGCCGATGCAAGCGACCCCTCTGGCGGCATCCCCCTCGCCCGCAGCGTCCAGCGTGCCGCTGGCGACGCGATTTCGCAGCGTGCGCCAGCGCACCAACGCGCTCGCCGCGCCGCTGAGCGAGGAAGACGCGATGGTGCAGAGCATGGACGATGCCAGTCCGGCGAAATGGCATCTGGCGCATACCACCTGGTTCTTCGAACGCTTCGTGCTGGCCGCCGACACCGGCTACCGCGCGATCGATCCGCAGTGGGACTACCTGTTCAACAGCTACTACCAGAGCGTCGGCCCGATGCATGCGCGGCCGCGCCGCGGCGTGCTGTCGCGCCCGTCCATGGCGCAGGTGCGCGGCTACCGCGCCGAGGTCGAGGCGCGCGTACTGGCACGACTGCAGGCCGGCGACCTGTCGGACCAGACGCTGCAGGTGCTGGAACTGGGCCTGCACCACGAACAGCAGCACCAGGAACTGCTGCTGACCGACATCAAGCACGCGTTCTGGAGCAACCCGCTGACCCCGGCCTATCGCGACGATCTGGCCATGGCGCAAGCGCCGGCCAGGACGCTGCGCTGGATCCAGCGCGACGAACAGGTGTGCGAGATCGGCGCCCCCGGCTGGCCGGCGCACGCGGCCTTCGCCTACGACAACGAGTCGCCGCGGCACCGCGTGCTGGTGCCGGCGCATGCGCTGGCCAGCCGACCGGTGAGCAACGCCGAGTACGCGCAGTTCATCGCCGACGGCGGCTACCGCAACGTCGCCCTGTGGCTCAGCGATGGCTGGGCGCGGCGCAACGCCGAGGATTGGCAGCGGCCGCTGTACTGGCATGCCGACGGCGTGCGCGAGTTCACCCTGGGCGGCTGGCGCGAGCGCGATCCGCATGCGCCGGTGTGCCACATCAGCCTGTTCGAAGCCGACGCCTACGCGCGCTGGGCCGGCGCCCGGCTGCCGACCGAAGCCGAATGGGAACAGGCCGCCACCGGCGTGGCCATCGAAGGCAATTTCGTCGATGCCGATGCGCTGCACCCGCAGTCCGCCGCGCAGGGCGAGGCCGGCCTGCAGCAGTTGTTCGGCGATGTCTGGGAATGGACCGGCAGCGCCTACCTGGCCTACCCCGGCTTCCGCCCGTGGTCGGGCGCGCTGGGCGAATACAACGGCAAGTTCATGAACGCGCAGTGGGTTTTGCGCGGCGGCAGCTGCGCGACGCCGCACGACCATATCCGCGCCAGCTACCGCAACTTTTTCCCCTCCGATGCGCGCTGGCAATTCGCCGGCGTACGCCTGGCCAAGGACCCCGCATGAACGCCGCGACCGCCCGCGCACTGACCGAAGCCGCGCTCACCGACCTGCATCCGCAACCCGACGACATCGCCGCCGACGCGATCGCCGGGCTGTCGCGCAGCCCCAAGCAACTGCCGTCGAAATATTTCTACGACGCCGAAGGCTCGCGCCTGTTCGAAGCGATCACCCGCCAGCCCGAGTACTACCTGACCCGCACCGAGCTGGAGTTGCTGGAAGCGCGGATGCCGTCGATCGCACAGGCGGTGGGCCTCGGTGCGCATGTGGTGGAACTGGGCAGCGGCAGCGGACGCAAGACCGAATTGCTGCTGGAAGGCCTGCGCGAGCCGGTGGCCTACACGCCGATCGAGATTTCGCGCGACATGCTGATGTCCAGCACCGCGCGCCTGGCCGAGCGCTTCCCGCGCATCCAGATGCTGCCGGTCTGCGCCGATTTCACCGCGCCGGTGGCGCTGCCGGCGCCACAGCGCGGCGCGCGCCGCACCCTGGTGTTCTTCCCCGGCTCCACGCTGGGCAACTTCACCCGCGAAGACGGCATCAAGCTGCTGCGTTCGATGCGCGAAACCATGCGCCACGACGGCTGTGCGCTGATCGGCATCGATCTGGACAAGGACCCTGCGGTGCTGGAAGCAGCCTACAACGACGCGGCCGGCGTCACCGCCGAGTTCACCTTGAACCTGCTGCGCCGCCTCAACCGCGAGATCGGCAGCGATTTTGACCTGGCGCAGTTCCGCCACCGCGCAGTGTATGCGCGCGAGCGCCAGCGCATCGAAACCTTCCTGGTCAGCCAACGCGCGCAACAGGTGCACGTGGCCGGACACCGCTTCGACTTCGCGGCCGGCGAGGCCATGCAAGTGGAATACAGCCACAAGTACACCGACCAGAGCTTCGGCGAGATGGCCGCCGCCGCCGGGCTGCGAGTCAGCCACGGTTGGAACGCGCAAGGCGATGCGTTCGGGCTGCGCTTGCTGCAGGCGGTTTGAAGAGCCGGAATTGGGGAATCGGGATTTGGGATTGGCAAGCGCGTCGCCTGGCGGGCTACCGAGGCAGACGCGTTGACCGGCCGCCCCCTGCCCTGCCGCCCCTGTAGGAGCGGCTTCAGCCGCGAAGACACTCAACGCAGCCGATCCACACCCACCACGAAACGCCGCGCAACCGCGGCGCAGCCCTGGCTAGGCCTGATACCCGTTGGTGATCGGATAACGCCGCTCGCGCCCGAACGCGCGCCGCGACACCTTCGGCCCCGGCGCGGCCTGATGCCGCTTCCATTCGGTGATGCGCACCAGCCGCACCACATGATCGACCACCTCCGCGGCGTAGCCGGCGGCGACGATCTCGTCGCGCGATTCCTCCTGGTCCACGTAGCGGTAAAGGATGCCGTCGAGCACGTCGTAAGGCGGTAGCGAATCCTGGTCGGTCTGGTTGGCGCGCAGTTCCGCCGACGGCGGCCGCGCGATCACCGCCGGCGGGATGACCGGCGCGCCGCCGACCGTGTTGCGCCACTTCGCCAGGCCGAACACCTCGGTCTTGTACAGATCCTTCAGCGGCGCATAGCCGCCGCACATGTCGCCATAGATGGTGGCGTAGCCGACCGCGTACTCGCTCTTGTTGCCGGTGGTCAGCAGCAGCCCGCCGAACTTGTTGGCCAAGGCCATCAGGATCACGCCGCGGCTGCGCGACTGCAGGTTCTCTTCGGTGACATCGGGCTGGGTGCCTGCGAACAACGGGCCTAGCGCTTTCAACAAGCCCTCGAATGCCGGCTCGATCGCCACGGTCTCCAGTTTCACGCCCAGCGCGCGGCATTGCTCGTCGGCCAGATCGTTGGACATGTCGGCCGTGTAGCGCGACGGCAGCCGCACCGCGGTGACGTTGTCCGCGCCCAGCGCATCCACCGCCATCGCCAGCACCAGCGCCGAATCGATGCCGCCGGACAGGCCCAGCCACACCTTGGAAAAGCGGTTCTTGCCGCAGTAGTCGCGCAGCCCGCGCACCACCGCGCGCCAGGCCAGCGCGTCCATGCTCTCGTCGCCGTCGTCGATCCAGCGCAACGGGGTAAACGCACGCGTCTGCGTCGCGTAGTCCACCACCAGCCATTGATCGGTGAACGCCGCCGCGGCCGGATGCACGCTGCCGTCGCCGTCGGCGACCACCGAGGCGCCGTCGAATACCAGCGCATCCTGGCCACCGACGACGTTGAGATAGGCCAGCGCCACGCCGGTCTCGCGGGTGCGCTCGGCCAGCAGCGCGTCGCGCTGCGCGTGCTTGCCGCGTTCGTAGGGCGAGGCGTTGGGCACCAGCACCAGTTCGGCGCCATGGCGCGCGGTATCGGCCAACGGCTCGGGGAACCACAGGTCCTCGCAGATCACCAGGCCGACCTGGGTGCCCTTGACCTCGAACACGCAGCTGCCGCCGTCCGGATCGACATCGAAATAGCGGCGCTCGTCGAACACCGCGTAGTTGGGCAGCTCGCGCTTGCGGTAAGTGGTTTCGATCCGCCCGCCGCGCAGCACGCTGGCCGCGTTGTAGACCACGCTGCCGGCGCTCTGCGGCCAGCCGACCACCGCGACGATGCCGTGCACGCGCACCGCGATGCGCTGCACCGCCAGCTCGCAATCGGCGAGGAAGCCGGGCCGCAGCAGCAGGTCTTCCGGCGGATAGCCGCTGACCGCCAGCTCCGGGAACAACACGATGTCGGCGCCGTACTCGTCGCGCGCCTCGTCGATCATCGCGATGATGCGATCGGTGTTCTGGGCCACGGCGCCGACCGGAAAATCGAACTGGGCCATGGCGATGCGAAGGGAAGAAGACATGGACAACCTTGCGGAAGCGGGAGGGGGAAAGCGCGGCGGCCGCGCCGATGCCGGCCATCCGCGGCGCGGCGCCAGCAACAGCGGAGCCGAGATGCGCACAGCGGCATGCGCAGTGTAGCGCCGCACCGCGGCCGGCGATCCGATCGTCCACCTCACGCTGTGGCTGGAACCGGCTGTGTGCACTGGGGGACAACTCGGTCCCTGCTCCGAAGCGAGCCGCTGACGGACTGCGCGTCGCGACTGAAGTCGCTCCCACAAGAAGCCGCGTGCCGAGTGCCGGCCGGGTGCGCTGTGGGAGGAACTTCACCGACTGGCTCCGAAGCCAGCGACTGACAGACTCCGCGTCGCGGCTGAAGCCGCTCCTACAAGGAGCGGCAGGCCGTGTGCCGGCCGCGTGCATTGTGGGAGGGACTTCAGGGCACCTCTAATAACCCCAAAAGCATGTCGATGCACGTGCGAGACGCCGACACGCCCAGCCCCCAGGTTCGGGTATCGATACGTTCCAGATGCCATGGAGTGGCAAAGGCGCATTGCGGTAGACCGTGGCATTGCGGCCGCGTTTTTCATGAACGCCTTGGCATCACGGCCACTTCGTCCTCCTGTCGCGGCTGAAGCCGCTCCTACAAGGGCAAAGCGCGCATGTGTAGAAGCGGCTTCAGCCGCGACAGAAAAAAGGAACACGCCATCGCCACGGGCAGCGTGCAGCTTCCGGAATGGAGTTATTAGAGGTGCCCTTCAGCCCCGACTGGCGCAGAAGCCGGTCGCCGACAGACCTCGCATCGCGACTGTAGGTCGCTCCACGGAGCGACATGTCGCGCGTCGCCTCATCCGTTGCCGCGACCGCCAAACCGCGCACGACGCCGCCGGCGCCAGCGCCGCCACAGCGCCACCGCGGCCGTGAGCAGGGCCAGCGCGACGGTGCCCAGGGTCGCCATGCGCGCGGCCACGCCGTGCTGGAACACCACGTCCTTGCCCTCGCCATCGAGCGTGTAGGCGACCACGTAATCGCCCATCGTGCCCATGCCCTCGCGGCCGCCTGCGGCGATCACCACGTACTGCTTGCCGTCCACCGCATAGACCGACGGCGTGGCCTGGCCGCCGGCCGGCAATTTGGCATCCCACAAGGTCTTGCCGGTGGCGCTGTCGAGCGCGCGCAGGCGCGAATCGGCGGCCGCGGCGATGAAGGTCAGGCCGCTGGCGGTGGTCACCGCGCCGCCGAGCAGCGGCGTGCCCACGTCCAGCGGCAGCCACGGCAGCTTCTCTTCCAGCGTGCCGAGCGGACGCTCCCAGGCGATCTTGCGCGTTCGCAGGTCCACCGCCACCAACCGCCCCCACGGCGGCTTCACGCAGGGAATACCGCCGGACGAGGCCAGCATGCCGCGGCGCATGTAGTACGGCGTGCCCTCCATGTCGTTGAACTGCTGGTCGGGATGGCGCGCGCGCTCGGCCTCGCTGAAGCGTTCGCGCGGGATCAGCGCCACCTGCATCGGCAGGTCCGACACCGGCATGATCGCCAGCTGCCGCTGCGGGTCCACCGCGATGCCGCCCCAGTTCACTCCGCCGGCCCAGCCCGGCAGCGCGATCGTGCCGCGCACGCTGGGCGGGGTGAACAGGCCTTCCGAACGCAGCCCGGCGATCAGCGCCGCGCATTCGCGGCGCGCGCCCGGCGTCGCCCCCCAGGCATCGGCGGGGGTCAGCGGCGTATGCCGCGCCAGGCGCAACGCCGGCTCGGGCATCGGCTGGGTCGGCGAGACGCGCTCGCCAGGCACGTCGGTCGCCGGCACCGGCACCTCGCTGATCGGGAACACCGGGCTGCCGTCGCGGCGGTCGAAGGCGAACAGGAAGCCGGTCTTGGTCGCCTGCAGCACCGCCGCGCGCGGCCCCTGCGCGGTCTGCACCGTCGTCAGCACCGGCTGCGAGGCCAGGTCGTAGTCCCACAGATCGTGATGCACCAGTTGCTGCGCCCACACCCGGCGCCCGCTGTGCAGGTCCAGCGCCACCAGCGAATTGGCATCGCGGTTGTCGCCGAGCCGCTCGCCGCCGTAGTAGTCGGGACTGGCCGAGCCGGTCGGCACGTACACCAGCCCCAGCGCCGGATCCACCGCCAGCGGCGCCCAGGCGTTGCCGCCGCCGACCGTGGCGGCCTGCTCCGGCTGCCAGCCGGCCGCGGCCGCGGCGGCCGGATCGCGCGGCACCGGATCCCAGCGCCACAGCTCGCGGCCGCTGCGCGCGTCGTAGCCACGCACCACACCCTGTTCCAGCGCATGCCCGCGGTTGTCGCCGATCGAACTTCCCACCACCAGCACATCGCCGGCCACCACCGGTGGCGAGGTCACCGCATAGTTGGCCCAGGCATCGCTGGCATTGTCGTGCACGTCGATTCCGGCGTGCAGGTCGATCGTGCCGCCATTGCCGAACCCGGCGCAGGGCCGGCCGTCGGCCGCATCCAGCGCGATCAGCCGCGCGTCCAGGGTGCCGAACACGATGCGCTCGCGGCACGCGCCGTCCACGGCCTGCGCGTCGCGCCAGAAGCTCACCCCGCGCGAGGCCGGATCGCTGTAGTGCTTGCCGCGCGACACCTTGGCGTCGAACGACCACAGTTCGCGGCCGCTGGCCGCATCCAGCGCGAACGCGATACCGGTGCCGGTGACCAGGTACATGCGTCCGCCCAGCACCAGCGGGTTGGCCTCGAAGCGGCGCCGTTCCGGATCGGGCAGGCCCGCGCCGAGTTCGCCGGTGCGGAACGACCAGGCGATGCGCAGCCGTCCCACGTTGTCCGGGGTGATCTGGGTCAGCGGCGAATGCTGGCCACCGCCGGGCGCACCGGCATAGCTGGACCAGTCGCCCGGCGCCGCCGCGCAGATCCCGCCGACGCCGAGCGCCAGTCCCGCACCGCATATCGCTGCCTGCCATCTGCTGCCCACTGGTACCGCCCTCGCTTTGATGTAGTGACGAGTGTGCGGCGTTGCGGCGTCTTCCCACGCCGGACGTGGGGTGGAAACAGCCCGCTGAGTGATTAGTGGCGGTCATACCGGGATGAACGGTGCGCGTCCGGTCGGACATCCTGCTTATTGCGCAGTTTTCGGGCACAGGGCGCACGGACCGCGGCCGCGCTCCGCGACATACCAAGCGCGAGCGACGTCAGGCCACGCAGTGCAGGCTCCTCACAGCACAGGCCGGCGCGGGCTCAACGAGCGGCGGATCGATCCAGGGCAGCCTGCAGCGCCGGCGCCAGTCGCCGAACATAGTTCGCGTTGAGATGTTGACCATCCCGATACAGGAGCAACCCATCACGCTCGGCGGAACAAGTCTGCTCCGGACAGATGGACTGCGACAGGTCGACCAACCAAACCAATGGCCGCCCGGCGACCCCGCGTTGGAGACTTGCCACCACCGCGCCCGGGCTGACCTGGTGCAATGGCACACTGCACTCCGGCGCCGTCCGGCCGCTCTGCGCAGGATGCGCTTGCACGCACTGCGGTGCGTCGAATGGCAACAGCGGCGTCGGTGCGAGCAGGACGGTGCGCTGCGCGGTACCTTCGATCCTGTCCAGGAAGAGGCGCGTGCCGCGCTCCCAGTCACCAGGGTCGATCGCATAGGCGGCAGAAGATCCATACACCAGCAGCGCGACCGGCTGCTGATGCAGATACGCGACAACCCGGTCCCGCCAGCGCTCGCACTCCACGTAGCGTCGATTGATCCGCGGATAGACGAATGGATGGTCGATCATCGGACACGACGATTTGGTCAACACCACCAGGTTCCAACCGCGCGCCTTGGCAATGGGCTCGAGCGCACTCGACCATTGCGCCGCCACGCTGTCGCCCGCCAACACCACCGTCGGCGCGCTCGCGGTGGGGGCACGGACGAGGGTGCATGGCACCAGGCGATCCGCGTGGAACCATTCGTCGCAGCCAGGCTGACGGTAGAGCGCGGGCGTAGCCAGGGTTGCCAGCAACACCTGACTCCGCGTTCCCTCCGGACTAGGAACCACCGCCGCTCGCTCCCAACCCATCGCGGCGTAGGCAAGCGCAGCGGAAATCAGCAATCCGGATAGCAGCCAGATCGCAGAACCACCTTGGTCCATATAGCGGATGCGCTGCTCGACCCACTTCCAGCTGAGCCACGCTGGAAGCAGCGAGAATGTCGCTGCCGCGACGCCGACCGGCGCAGTGCGGCCAAACAGGGCGAAGGCCAGTACCAGGATCGGCCAGTGCCACAGATACCAGCTGTACGACACGCGGCCAAAGAATCGCAACGGCTTGGTGTCCAGCCAGACATCCCGCCACCGGTCAGGCCCGCTCAGCAGCAGCAGCGCGGCACCCAGCGTCGGCAGCAAGGCCCACGCGCCCGGATACGAAACGCGGTCCGGCGCCAGCCACACCGCCGCCACGGCGAGCAACAAGCAGCCTACGGCACGTGCAGCGTGAACCCCGCGCAGGGAAAGCCGGGCCTGGCCGAACGACACTTGAACGCCGGCCCCCAGCGCCAACTGCCACAACCGACACGGCATCTGATAATAGGCATGCAACGGCTGCAGCGCCGTCATCGCGACAGTCGCTGCGAAGCCCAGCGCCACCATCGCCCACACCGCAGCAGCGGTACCGCGCTGCCGCCCCAGCGTCCATGCGAAGCCGATGAGGGCAGGCCAGACCAGATAGAACTGCTCCTCGGCACTCAGCGACCAAGTGTGCAGATAGAGATTGGCTTCCGCTCCTTGATCGAAATATCCGGATTCGGACGCAGCGAAAAATAGATTCGACGACCACAGTGCGGCCCAGCGTGCGGCCTCCGCCTGGGCGCCCCATGTGCTCCTCGGCAACAACCACAGCGTAAGTCCCGCACTCGCGATCAGCATGACGCTGAAAGCTGGAAGCAAGCGCCTCATCCGCCGTGCGTAGAAAGCACGGATGTCGATGCGGCCGGTGGCCAGCAACTCCCGCTGCAGTACGCCGGTGATGAGGAACCCGGAAAGGACGAAGAAGACGTCGACGCCCACGTAGCCGCCCGGCAGATAGGCAAGCCGGGCATGGGCAAGCACCACCATCAGCACCGCGATGCCACGCAGCCCTTCGATCCCGTTACGGAACTTCACCCCTGCCCTCCCCGGCAACCTTTGAACATCAAAAGGCCCGCACTGGGCGGGCCTTTTGATACTACACGTGCTGTTGCGCTTACTTCACCAGCGAGGCGATTGCCGCGCCCAGGTCGCCCGGCGAACGCACGGTCTTGACCCCGGCCGCTTCCATCGCCGCGAACTTGCCCTCGGCCGTGCCCTTGCCGCCCGAGGCGATCGCACCGGCGTGGCCCATGCGCTTGCCGGCCGGTGCCGAGGCGCCGGCGATGAAGCCGACCACCGGCTTCTTGACATGCTTGGCGATGTACTCGGCACCGGCTTCCTCGGCGTCGCCGCCGATTTCGCCGACCATGATGATGCCTTCGGTCTGCGGATCCTCGTTGAACAGCTTGAGGCAGTCGACGAAGTTCAGGCCGTTGATCGGGTCGCCGCCGATGCCGATGCAGGTGGACTGGCCCAGGCCGACTTCGGTGGTCTGCTTGACCGCTTCATAGGTCAGCGTGCCCGAACGCGAGACGATGCCGATCTTGCCCGGCTTGTGGATGTGGCCTGGCATGATGCCGATCTTGCACTCGCCCGGGGTGATCACGCCGGGGCAGTTCGGCCCGATCAGCACAGTTTCCGGGAAGGAACGGGTCAGCACGTTCTTGACGCGCAGCATGTCCAGCACCGGGATGCCTTCGGTGATGCAGACGATGACCTTGATGCCGGCCGCAGCCGCTTCCAGGATCGCGTCGGCCGCGAACGGCGGCGGCACGTAGATCACCGAGGCATCGGCGCCCGTGCTCTGCACGGCATCGGCCACGGTGTTGAACACCGGCAGGTCGATGTGGGTGGTGCCGCCCTTGCCCGGCGTGACACCGCCGACGACTTGGGTGCCGTACTCGATCATCTGGGTAGCGTGGAAGGTGCCCTGCTGGCCGGTGAAGCCCTGCACGATCACCTTGGTGTTCTTGTTAATGAGGACAGACATTGGAGTTCCTTGGTGTCGTGGATCAGGCGGCGTTCTTGACAGCTTCAACGACCTTCTTGGCGCCGTCGTTGATGTTGTCGGCCGGGATGATGGCCATGCCGCTGTCGCGCAGCAGCTGCTTGCCCTCTTCCACGTTGGTGCCTTCCAGGCGCACCACGACCGGAACCTTGACGCCCACTTCCTTGACCGCCGCGATGATGCCCTCGGCGATCATGTCGCAGCGGACGATGCCACCGAAGATGTTGACGAAGATGCCTTCGACCTTGTCCGAGGACAGGATCAGCTTGAACGCCTCGATCACGCGCTGCTTGTTGGCACCGCCGCCCACGTCGAGGAAGTTCGCCGGCTCGCCGCCGTTGAGCTTGATCACGTCCATGGTCGCCATCGCCAGACCGGCGCCATTGACCATGCAACCGATGTTGCCGTCCATGGTGACGTAGTTGATGTCCAGCTCCGAAGCGGTCACTTCGGTCTCGTCTTCCTGGGACTTGTCGCGCATGGCGACCAGTTCCTTGTGGCGGAAGTTGGCGTTGTCGTCGCTGTTGAACTTGCCGTCCAGCGCGTAGAGGTTGCCGTCGTCCAGGATGGCCAGCGGATTGATCTCCACCAGCGCCAGGTCCTTCTCATTGAAGATGCGGTACAGGTTGACCATGATGCTGGCGAACTGGCCCGCCTGCTTGGCGGTCAGGCCCATCTTGAAGCCGATGTCGCGGCCGTGGTAACCCTGCACGCCTTCGACGAAGTCGACGTTGAGCGTGTGGATCTTGTCCGGGGTCTCGGCGGCAACCTGTTCGATCTCCATGCCGCCCTCGGAGGAGGCGATGTAGCTGATGGTGCGGGTGCCGCGGTCGACCAACACCGACAGGTACAGCTCCTTGACGATCTCGCCGGCGGTGGTCACCAGCACCAGGTTGATCGGCAGCTCGACGCCGGCGGTCTGGTAGGTGGCCATCTTGGTGCCGAGCAGCTTCTCGGCAACGGCCTTCACATCGTCGGTGGTCTTGCAGAACTTGACGCCGCCGGCCTTGCCGCGGCCACCTGCGTGGATCTGCGCCTTGACCATCCAAGGGCCAGCGCCAAGCGACTTGGCGGCTTCAACCGCTTCTTCCGGAGTCGCCGCGACCTTGCCGGCCGGGACCGGGATGCCGTACTCGGCAAGCAGTTGTTTTGCCTGATATTCGTGAAAATTCATGCGTCACCGTGGGAAAAGGAACGACCGTCCCGCAGCGATCCGGACCTGAGTGGCGGCCGGGAGCGGTACGGACGGGCCGCATATTGTGGCCGACCCTGGCCGGCGGCGCAAAAAAGCCGGTTCTGCCGCCCCCGCCGGCCGCCTTGCAGAGCCGGCGAGCCGCCGTCGCGACGCGGCTCGGACGGTACCGCGCAGCCTGCCCTCGGCCGTGCCGCGGCCGCCACCGGCATGCCCTGCCATCGCATTCCCAGGCGCGACGCCTATACTCGCGCCGTCCGTCGCCTGGCTGGAGTCCGGCTTGCCCACAAGCGCCTCGCTCATCGACCGCATCGAGTCCATCCCGCGCCGCGAGCTGTATTTCTTCGCGCTGTACCGGGTCCTGGTGGCCGGGTTGATTGCCGCGCTGGTGTTCAGCCCGTTGAGCGTGCTGGTCGGCGCGCCGCGCTTTCCGCAACTGGCGATCGGGCTGGCCGGGGCCTACCTGCTGGTGGCACTGCTGCTGTTGCTGTGGGGCCGCAACGAACGCCACCTGACCCTGATCGTGTCCTGCAGCGCGACCGCCGACATCGCCGCCGCCACCCTGGCCGCGCATGCGCTGCCGGCGGCCAGCGCCGGCATCGCGATGATGCTGCTGTTCAACGTGGCCGCCGCGGCGATGCTGCTGCGGCTGCGCTACGGCTTCGGCGTCGCCCTGACCGCGGCGGCGGCGACCGTGCTGGAATACGCGTGGACCTCGCTGGACGGCGGCGAGAGCACCCGCAGCCTGGCCGAACTGGCGATGTTCGCCACCAGCTATCTGGCCGTGTCCTACATCTGCTACCAGATCGGGCAGCGCGCGCGCAGCAGCCAGACGTTGGCCGACCGGCGCGGCGCCGAAGTCGCCAATCTCTACGAAATCAACGAGTTGATCATCCGCCGCATGCGCACCGGGGTGCTGGTGGTGGACGCGCAGAACCGCGTCACCCTGGCCAACGAGGCCGCCTCGGCACTGCTCGGCGACGCCGACGGCAACAGCGCCAGCGGCCGCCTGGACCTGCTCAGCGCCGCGCCGGAACTGGGCAAGCGGCTGCAACGCTGGCGCAACGGCTGGAACCAGGAAGAGACCCCGCTGCAACTGTCGCCGGACCAGCCCGAGGTGCAGCCGCGCTTCGCCCGGCTGCTGATGGAGGGCGACCTGACCCTGGTGTTCCTGGACGATGCGACAGTGGTGTCGCGGCGCGCCGAATCGCTGACCCTGTCGGCGCTGGGCCGCTTCTCGGCCAGCCTGGCGCACGAGATCCGCAACCCGCTGGCTGCGATCAGCTACGCCTCGCAGTTGCTCGAGGAGTCGCCGGCGATCGGCGACGCCGACCGTCGCCTGCTGCAGATCATCCATATGCAGTGCCAGCGCACCAACGGCATCGTCGAGAGCGTGCTGGGGCTGGCCCGGCGCGAGCGCTCCAATCCGGAGAATCTGGATCTGGGCGTGTTCGTGCGCCGCTTCGTGCTGGAGTACCGGCAGACCCTGTCGATCGAGACCGACAGCCTGGAAGCCATCCTCGCCCCGCAGCCGGTGCACGCGCTGGTCGATCCCAAGCATCTGCACCAGATTCTCAGCGCCTTGGTGCACAACGCGCTCAAATACGGGCGGGTGATGGAGGAACCGGCGCGGGTGCGGCTGCGCGTGGCGATGCAGGAACGCAACGCCATCGTCGATGTCATGGACCGCGGCCCCGGCATTCCCGAGGCGGTCGCCGCCCAGCTGTTCCGCCCGTTCTTCACCACCTCCGAGCATGGCACCGGGCTGGGCCTGTATATCGCCCGCGAACTGTGCCGGGCCAACCAGGCGCGCCTGGAATACGTCCCGGTGCCGGCCGGCGGCGCGTGCTTCCGCGTGGTCCTGCCTGGTCCGCACACCATGCTCTCGGGTTGAGACGCACGTCACCAAAGACTCTGGCGCGTCGATAATTTGGCGCTACACCCGCACCTGGGCTATCTTTTCCGCACATGAACGAAACCCGAAGCGCCCTGGTCGTCGACGACGAACGCGACATCCGCGAACTGCTGGTGCTGACCCTGGGCAGGATGGGGCTGCGCATCAGCACCGCCGCCAACCTCGCCGAAGCGCGCGAACTGCTGGCGAGCAATCCCTACGACCTGTGCATCACCGACATGCGCCTGCCCGACGGCAACGGCATCGAACTGGTCAGCGAGATCGCCCGCCACTACCCGCGCACGCCGGTGGCGATGATCACCGCCTTCGGCAGCATGGACCTGGCGGTGGAAGCGTTGAAGGCCGGCGCCTTCGACTTCGTCAGCAAGCCGGTGGACATCCACGTGCTGCGCGGCCTGGTCAAGCACGCGCTGGAACTCAACAACAGCGAACGCGCCGCGCCGCCGGCACCGCCGCCGGAACAGGCCAGCCGCCTGCTCGGCGCCTCGGCGGCGATGGACGTGCTGCGCGCCACCATCGCCAAGGTCGCGCGCAGCCAGGCGCCGGTCTACATCCTCGGCGAGTCCGGGGTCGGCAAGGAGCTGGTGGCGCGCACCATCCACGAGCAGGGCGCGCGCGCGGCCGGGCCGTTCGTCCCCGTCAACTGCGGCGCGATCCCGGCCGAACTGATGGAAAGCGAGTTCTTCGGCCACAAGAAGGGCAGCTTCACCGGCGCCCATGCGGACCAGGCCGGCCTGTTCCAGGCTGCGCACGGCGGCACCCTGTTCCTGGACGAAGTCGCCGAGCTGCCGCTGCCGATGCAGGTCAAGCTGCTGCGCGCGATCCAGGAGAAGTCGGTTCGCCCGGTCGGCGCCTCGGTCGAAGTGCCGACCGACGTGCGCATCCTCTCCGCCACGCACAAGGACCTGGCCGACCTGGTCGCCGATGGCCGCTTCCGCCACGACCTGTATTACCGCATCAACGTGATCGAACTGCGCGTGCCGCCGCTGCGCGACCGCGGCGGCGACCTGCCGCAACTGGCCGCGGCGATCCTGGCGCGGCTGGCGAAGAGCCATGGCCGGGTCACTCCCCTGCTGTCGCCGTCGGCGCTGGACGCGCTGAACCGCTATGCCTTCCCCGGCAACGTGCGCGAACTGGAGAACATCCTCGAGCGCGCCCTGGCGATGGCCGAAGACGACCAGATCAGCGCCGCCGACCTGCACCTGCCGCAGCCCGGCAACAGCGCCCGCGCCGCCGCCGAAGCCGCTCCCGCGCTGCCGCCCGGCGTGGTCGACATCGACCCGACCTCCTCCGCCCTGCCCTCCTACATCGAGCAGCTCGAGCGCGCCGCGATCCAGAAGGCGCTGGAAGAGAACCGCTGGAACAAGACCCGCACCGCCGCGCAGCTGGGCATCACCTTCCGCGCGCTGCGCTACAAGCTCAAGAAGTTGGGGATGGAGTAGAGGCGCCGGGATTGGGGAGTCGGGATTCGGGATTCGTAAAAGCGATGCGTTTCCCGGCCCTGCGCCTCATTCGGCCCAGACAGAAAAGCCGGATACAGGCTTAAACGAGGGCCGCTGCCCGGCTCTTTACGAATCCCCAATCCCGAATGTCGAATCCCGGCTCAATCAATCCTTCGTGACGCGATTGATCTCGGCCAGACTGGTAATGCCCGCGCGCGCCTTGAGCAGCGCCGACTGGCGCAGGTCCTTGACCCCGATCTTCTGCGCCGCATCGGCGATGTCCATCGCGTTGCCGCCCTGCAAGACGATGGCCGCGATCTCGTCGTTCATCGGCATCACCTGATAGATGCCGGTGCGGCCCTTGTAGCCTTCGGTGCACTCGTCGCAGCCCACCGCCTCGTACAGCTGGATGCCGGCGGCGACCTCGGCCTCGGTGAAGCCCTCGGCCAGCAAGGCATTGTCCGGCAACTGGGTCGGGCGCTTGCAGTTGTTGCACAGCCGCCGCGCCAGGCGCTGCGCGATCACCAGCGTCACCGAACTGGTGATGTTGTACGGCGCGATGCCCATGTTCATCAGGCGCGCGATGGTCTGCGGCGCATCGTTGGTGTGCAGCGTGGACAGCACCATGTGGCCGGTCTGCGCCGCCTTGATCGCGATCTCGGCGGTTTCCAGATCGCGGATTTCGCCGACCATGATGATGTCCGGATCCTGGCGCAGGAACGAACGCAGCGCCGCGGCGAAGGTCATGCCGCGCTTGTTGTTCTGCTGTACCTGGTTGACCCCGGGCAGGCGGATTTCCACCGGATCTTCGGCGGTGGAGATGTTGCGGGTATCGTCGTTGAGGATGCCCAGCGCGGTGTACAGCGACACCGTCTTGCCCGAACCGGTCGGGCCGGTCACCAGCACCATGCCGTACGGCTTGTGGATCGCGTCCAAAAAGAGCTTCTGCTGTTCCGGCTCGTAACCGAGCTTGTCGATGCCCAGCTTGGCCGCACTGCCGTCGAGGATACGCAGCACGATCTTCTCGCCGAACAGCGTCGGCAGCGTGCTGACACGGAAGTCGATCTGCTTGCTCTTGGACAGATTGAGCTTGATGCGCCCGTCCTGCGGCACCCGCTTCTCGGCGATGTCCAGTTGCGACATCACCTTCAACCGCGCCGCGATGCGCTGGTTGAGCTTGACCGGCGCCTTGGCCACGCTCTTGAGCAGGCCATCGATGCGCAGGCGCACCCGGTAATCGTCCTCGTACGGCTCGAAATGGATGTCCGAGGCGCCACGGCGGATCGCATCCACCAGCACCTTGTTCACGAACTTGACCACGGGCGTATCGTCGCTCTTCGCATCGACACCGCTATCGCCGCCGCCGCCCATGTCCTCGTCGCCGGCACCGACCTCGAGGTTGTCCATGCCTTCGTCGTCACCGCCCAGCGCGTTACCGAGCGAATCGTTGCTCGCCTGCCATTGTTCCAGCGTGCGCCGAATCTGGTCCTCGTCGACCAGGATCGGCTCGACCGTCAGGTTGGTATGGAATTTGATGTCGTCCAGCGCCCGGGTCTGGGTCGGATTGCTGACCCCCACGAACAGCCGGTTGCCGCGCTTGAACAGCGGCAGCACCTGGTGCTTCTGCAGCAACTCCTCGCTGACCAACTTCATGGCGTTCTGGTTGGCATCGAACACCGAAACATCCAGCAACGGCATGCCGAACTCGACCGCATTGGCGGCGGCCAGCTGCGCCGCGGTGACCAGCTTCTTCTCCGAAAACCATTGCGGCAGCGGGATCTTGGCCTCGGCGGCATGCGCCATGGCGGTCCGCGCGACCGCTTCTTCGACCGCACCATCCTGAACCAGGCGGCGCGCGATGCCGGTGATGCCAACCAGGTTGGCCGAGACAGCTGCATTCATGGAAAAGTCCCCGTTCTTGCGAACCAAAGATACTGCAAATTCCGAACCACCGCCTTCACGGTAGCAAGCCACCGGGTGGCAGCGTGCGCCACGTATCTGGCCGCGACTGGGATTACCATAGCGGACGGGGAACTAGGGGTCGAGCTTGGACAAGATCAGCATCATATTGCCGGCAAAGAACGAAGTAGCTGGGCTGTCGCGCACCTTGCCGCGGCTGCGCGAGGAAATGCCGGGCGCCGAGATCATCGTGGTCGACGACGGCTCCACCGACGCGACCGCGCAGGTGGCGCGCGACCAGGGCGCACGGGTCATCGGCAGTCCCTACTCGATGGGTAATGGCGCGGCGATCAAGCGTGGCGCGCGGGCTGCCAGCGGCGAGATCCTCGTGCTCATGGACGCCGACGGCCAACACGATCCGGGCGATATCCAGAAACTGCTCGCCGTCCTAGGCCAGGGCTACGACATGGTCGTCGGCGCGCGCGACAGCAGCGGGCAGGCCAGCGTGCACCGCGGCCTCGCCAACCGCTTCTACAACTGGCTGGCGAGCCGCATGACCGGCTTCGAGGTGAAGGACCTCACCTCCGGCTTTCGTGCCGTGCGCGCCGACAGGTTTCGCGAGTTCCTGCACCTGCTGCCGAACGGCTTCAGCTACCCCACTACCAGCACCATGGCCTTCTTCCGCAGCGCCTACCCGGTGGCCTACGTCCCAATCCCGGTCGCCAAGCGCATCGGCAGCGGCAGCCACATCCGCCCGCTCAAGGACGGCGTCCGCTTCCTCCTGATCATCTTCAAGATCGCCACGCTGTATTCGCCGCTGAAGCTGTTCGTTCCCGTTTCCATGGCGTTCTTCGCCCTGGGCCTGGCCTACTACGGCTATACCTTCGCGACGATGCACCGCTTCACCAACATGAGCACCCTACTGTTCAGCGCGTCGGTGATCGTATTTCTCATTGGATTGATCTCGGAGCAGATCACGGGCTTGATGTACTTAAACTCTCGACGTAATACAGATTGAGTCCAATGCATACCCAAGTCGAGACCGCGCCTGAATCCAATACCGCGGCCAGTGCCCACCGTAAACCCAGATTATTGGTCCTGGCTTCGACTTACCCCAGATTCGCGCGCGATCCCGAGCCGTCCTTCGTTCACCAGTTGAGCAAACGCTTGGCGAAAGATTTCGAGGTACACGTTCTTTGCCCGCATGCATCAGGGACCGACACTTCCGCAGTACTGGATGGCGTGACCATCACGCGGTACAGATATGCCCCCACGGCACTGGAAGTGCTGGTCAATGACGGCGGCATCATGGCCAATCTCCGACGTAAGAAATGGGCCATCTTGCTTGTTCCTGGCTTCCTCATTGCCCAGATCTTGGCGACACGAAAACTCCTCGTGGGTCTCCGACCCGATGCTGTCCACGTGCATTGGATCATTCCGCAAGGCCTGGCCTGGCGCCTGGCCACGATACATCTACATGCCCCTCCCGTGCTCATGACGTCGCATGGGGCGGACCTGTTTACGCTGAGAGGAACCGCCTGGCAATGGCTGAAGCGCTGGGTGATCCGATGTGCAGACAAGCTCACTGTGGTCAGCGACTCAATGCGCGAACTTTTGATCCGAGTAGGTTGCAACCCGGCGGACGTACAGGTCGAGCCAATGGGGATCGACCTGAATGACTTCCGCCCGTCGGCGGATGCGCATAGAAGCAACACTGACGTGTTGTTCGTCGGCAGATTGGTGGAGAAGAAGGGCCTGAAGCATCTTATCGATGCAATGGCCATCCTGGCAGCCCAACGCCCTGATGCAAGATTGCTTGTTGTCGGCTTTGGCCCAGAGGAGTCTGCGCGGCGTAAACAGGTAGAACGACTGCGCATCGAAGCGAATGTCGTCTTCCTTGGAAGCGTTGCCAATGACAGGTTACCGATGCTGTATCGCCAAGCGGCGGTCTTTGCTGCGCCGTTCGTGGAGGCCTCGAACGGGGATCAGGAAGGACTTGGCTTGGTGACCTACGAAGCGCTGGCCTGTGGCTGCCCCGTGATCATTAGCGACATTCCGGCCACTCGTCAACTTGAGCCAGGCCCGGGGATTCGCAAGGTCCCTCCCGCAGACGCGCACGCGCTGGCTGCGGCAATCGCGGCTCAACTCGTTGGCGGCGAGACCCCCTCGCCGATGAAGGTAGCCTCGATGGATTGGGAGGAACGTGCAAAGGCCTATGGCACCCTTTTGAAGGCAATTTCCGCTCCAATTGCGCCTGCAAACACCATCAACCCGCCTGAAACATCGCCTGGACGCGTAACGCGGTGAACTGGCACCATGTGATTTGGGGATCGATAGCCCGTGCGCGCCACTCGCCGTTCGCTCAAGAAACGGCCCAAGTATTCGCATGGAACGTCACACGACTTGGATTGCAACTCGCCTGGGTCATCACACTGGCCCGCTCGCTCGGCGTGAAGGGCTATGGTGAATACGTTGCAGTTGCCGCGATCGCCATCGTGCTGGGTGGACTAAGCGGACTCGGGTTCGGAATGCGCCTCTACCAGGATGGCGCACGGACGCCCGCCCAACTTGCAGAACGCTGGTCGCAGACAGTAGCCGCGACATGGATCTCCGGTATCCTGTTGACGGTTCTGTTTGTGCTGGTAGCCAATCGTCTGATTTTCAGTGATGCGCGCGCGTTACTCTTGCCACTTGCACTTGCCGAGATCGCGGTCGCTCCTTGGATCGCGCAATATGCGTTCTTGCTGGCAGCGACAGGTCGCATTGCAGCTGCCGCAGCAGTACCCGTCGCACTTGCAGGAGCGCGATTCCTCGCAGCGACGCTACTCTGGTCAGGGATTGTTCCCGCGAGTGTATCTGCCTATGCTTGGTTTCATATGCTCGCATCGGCATTGGCCGTCGGGCTCGTAGCCCTCTATTGCCGAACCACCGTTCAGAATTGTTCCATGATTGCGCGAGTCACATGGGCAGATGTCCGTGCATCAAGCGGCTTTGCTTCGCTTTGGGCAAGCGGCCTCGCACAAACATCGCTCGACAAGACGGCCGCGTATTCTATCGGTGGCGCGACTGTCGCCGGCAACTACTCGGCAGGACAGCGCTTCGCCAGCCTCCTCGCCCTCCCGATCGATACATTGCTCATGGCGGCGCTTCCGCGCCTGTTTCGCGCAGCGAACCCGACCGAGAGCAGAATCGTGAAGCCTCTGTTCCTCACGACCCTATGCTATGGGGCAATGGCCGGCAGCGTCATTGCAATGGCGGCGCCCTTGCTTCCTTTGGTCTTGGGCAGGGACTTCCTTGGTGCGATAGAAACCCTCAGAATCCTGGGAATTTATGTTCCGATTTACTGTTTGCGCGTACTCGCCGGCAATCTGTTGCTGGCCGCAGGGCTCAAGCGCTGGCGCATCGCGGCAGAGCTCACGAGTACCGTGGGCTGTGCCGCTCTTATGTTCAACTTGATTCCAGAATATTCAGAGGAAGGCGCTGCCCTGTCACTGGTGTGCGCCGAGGCCATACTGACGGCATTGCTCTGGGGGGCGCTATGGCGCGGGAAAGGAAGCAGGTGAATCCGGCGCACTGGATCGATTGCCTGCGAAGGGCCGAATTCGAGGCCTGTCGACCGTGGCTACCGAACGCGACGCCCGCGCAACCGCCCCGTGTGCTTGAGATCGGTGCAGGTACCGGACAGCAAGCGCTTTGCCTGCAGCGCGTCGGATACGACGTGATCGCAATAGACCTGCCCAATAGCCCCTACGCAGGCGATCGCGTTTTCCCCGTATCCGAGTACGACGGAAGAAACATTCCTCTACTAGACGACACAGTCGACTGTATATTCACCTCGAATTTGCTCGAACACATTACCGATCTGCATGGCCTGTTTGCGGAAATAACGAGAGTATTAAAACCCGAAGGCATCTGCATTCACATACTCCCCACTTCCTCTTGGCGGACATGGTCGAGCGTTAGCCATTATCCCTGGCTAGTCAAGCGTGCATTCGAGTTGGCACTGGGAGGACAGCGCAGGACGAGCGCGAGTCGATGCGACGACCTCATTGCAGCTCCTCGGCCGTGGTGGACAATGCTTTGGCCACAGCCTCACGGCGTACGAGGAAATACCTTGACCGAAACATGGTATTTCTCAAGAACGTGGTGGAAGCGAACCTTTACCGAGGCCGGCTTCGAGTTGATCGCCTCGGCTCCGGCACGACTCTTCTACACGGGGAGCGCTTTCGCAGGCGCTTCAATTGGGACGACAGCACGGCGGCGCATCGCCCGCTTTCTTGGAAGTGCCTGTGAGATATACATACTTCGAAGAAGAGAACCCCCGGAGCAACGACCATGTGCGGGATAGCTGGCTTTCTCGGCCCGCCACCTGGCGGCGATCCCGAAGCGTTCCTGCATAGAGCGGCAGAATCGATAGCGCATCGCGGGCCCGATGGCCATGGCACATGGTGCGACATGGATACCTTGGTTGGCTTCGCTCACACGCGCCTATCCATCGTGGACCTAAGCGATGCAGGCAGACAGCCCATGGTATCCGCCGATGGCCGATGGGTTATTGCCTTCAATGGAGAAATCTATAACTTCCTCGAGTTGCGTAATGAGATCGAGCGCCATTGCAAACAGCAATGGCGCGGCCATTCCGATACCGAAATACTTCTTCAGGCGATCGCCATCTGGGGGACTCGCGAGGCAATATATAAGTGCAATGGGATGTTTGCCATTGCAATATGGGATCGCATTGAACACACGTTGACCCTCGTCCGCGACCGAATTGGAGAGAAGCCGCTCTATTTTGGCTGGGTGGACAAAACGAT
The DNA here is from genome assembly GCF_041245805.1 of Xanthomonas sp. DAR 34887. NCBI lineage: Bacteria > Pseudomonadati > Pseudomonadota > Gammaproteobacteria > Lysobacterales > Lysobacteraceae > Xanthomonas > Xanthomonas tesorieronis. The sequence goes on along the minus strand of NZ_CP162490.1, from coordinate 1,328,547 downwards.
CGTATTCGGGTCTGAACTCGGCGTGCTGAGAACCCATCCTCGATGGTGTCACAACATCGATGAATCGGCTCTAGCTGAGATGTTGTCACGTGGCTACATTGCCGCTCCGGCAACCATCCATCCAAACGTCTTTAAGTTGCCTGCTGGCTGCATGCTGGTGCTACGAATCGGCGATGCCAAAGCCAACTGGAGCCGTCAACAACTTCACGATCGTATGGAGCGATACTGGTCGGCTGCTGAATTGGCAGATGCTGGGATCGCTTCGCCTTGGACAGGGTCGTACGAAGAAGCAAGACATGCACTACAGGATCTCATTGATGAGTCGGTACGCATCCGCATGCGGGCCGACGTGGAGGTTGGCGCACTTCTTTCTGGCGGGGTGGATTCGACACTCATAGCTACCAGCATGGCAAGGCAATCAAGTCAGCCGATTCACACGTTCACCGTCCGTTTCGAGGAAGACGGATTCGACGAAAGCTCGCGCGCCGCACACGTCGCGCGCGTCATCGGAAGCAGGCACAGCGAGGTTCCTCTCCCTTCATCTGCAGCGCTGAATGAAGTGATTGAGCTTGCGAAGGTCTACGACGAGCCATTTGCGGATGTAGCCGCTCTTCCGGCAATGGTTGTCAACGCCTTTGCGCGCCAGCGCGTCAAAGTCGTTCTTTCCGGCGACGGCGGCGACGAATTCTTTCTTGGCTATCAGCGATACATTGATGCGACCAGGTATTGGCAGACCGCAGGAAACGCACCTCGCTTCATGCACAAGGCGACGGATTTTGCACTGCGTAGCGCGGGAAACCTGCTGCCTGCAGGCAAATGGACCGAGAAAGCATTACGCATGGCCGAACGCGTTGCTGCCGAGAATTGCAATCAGTATCTGAATACCGTCCAATCGCACCCAGGAGCTTCTGCGTTCATCAGGAGCCCCGTCTCTATTGATCATTTTGAATCGGGGACTTGGAAGATAGACGAACGTATGCGCCGGGTGGACCAAGCCAAGCGATTACCGGATGGCATCCTGACCAAAGTGGACCGTTCGAGCATGCACCATGCGCTCGAAGTCCGCTGTCCACTACTCGATCCTCGCATCATGGCGTTCGCCTGGACCTTGCCGCACGGATTCCTTCTACAGCGAGGCAAGGGCAAGGAGATCCTACGTTCGTTGCTGCGCTTGACACCGGCCCTGGACAACGCACACCTGCCCAAACACGGATTTGATGTTCCCATCGCCAATTGGCTGCGCGGCCCACTGCGCGAATGGGCGGAAGATCTATTTGCAGACGAGATATTGAAACACCACTCCATCTTGAATATCGATGCCATTGCGCGCGGCAAAGCACTGCACATGTCGGGCCGTGCCGACTTCAGTTATGCGCTTTGGTCTCTACTGATGTATGTCACTTGGAGTAGGCTGCATGCACACTGAGCCGTTGCGGATCCTGGTGATAGGCAACTTGCCACCGTATGTCCTTGGAGGCGCGGAAAACCAAGTCGCGCGGCTCGTAGAAGGCTGGCTCAACGCGGGAGCGGTGGTCGAAGTCGCAGGCACCAGAATTCCCGACGGATACATCGAGCTGGGTGGTCACCGTGTTAGGACACACCGTCTAAGGGGAGCGAGTCTTCATGGGAGAATGCAGCGTGCAGTAGCCTTCGCCACCTCGCTTTCCAGGCTTGCTTGGAAGCGGCGCACCTGCTTCGACGTGATCTATTGCCGGGGGCTGGCCGACGCAGCGGTTACGCTTTCGCTGCTGAAATGTCTTGGCGGGTGGCCTCGATCGGCAATTGTTGTCTGTCCAATCAATGCCAAGGGGAACGGCGATGTCGCATTCCTCAGAAGTATCCCTTTCTGGAAAGTACTGATTCGTTGCATCAACCGACAAGTTGCGGCCTTCTGCATCATCAATCGCTTTATTCCTCAAGAGCTAGATCAGATTGGCATCACACGGCCAATCAGGTACATGATTCCAAATGGTGTGGTCGCCCGCCCAGATTTTTCACGCCGAGATCTGCACCAAGAACCCATCCTCATGGTCTGGTCAGGAAGATTTGAGAGGCAGAAGGGGCTTGACCTACTTATCCCCTTGATTGCCAAAGTACTCGCTACGAGTCCAGGCTTCGAACTGGCACTTTATGGCGACGGCAGCCTTCGCGGAGAACTCGAACTGCAAGTTGCAGCATACGACCTCAAAGAAAAAGTGAATTTCATGGGGACGCTCAGCCCGAACGAGCTGCGCGAACGCCTTATGCAGTCGGATATTTTCATACTCCCCTCAAGATACGAGGGAATGTCTAACGCGGCCTTGGAAGCAATGGAAGCAGGCCTTCCCATTCTTTGCACACGTTGCGGAGGGGTAGACTGCCTTATAGATCCATCCAGTGGCTGGGTAGCGGAACCTGACGATACAGAATCGCTTGAACACGCACTACGCTCCGCCCTTGCCACGCCCCGCTCTGCGCTGCGTGCCATGGGAGACCGCGCTCGTGCGCATGTCATAGAAAATTTATCTATGCAACAGATAGCTCAGAAAAATCTCCTAGTCCTTAAACAAGCATCCAGGAGATCCGCCTAGTCCGCAATCTCGCGCCTCAAACACGGACATACGAGCCCTGACTTGATTGGCGACTCCCCACTCTGAAATGATCTGCAGTGCCCGCGGCCATATGCGCCAAGAGCCCAAAGAAAGATGCGGCGCAAACGTCGATGCTTCTGGAATGTACTACCTGACGCGGCTAATCTTCCCCACTGGAAGAGCACGCCAGACGACCGTGCGCCGGGTCATCCATTGATCAATTAAAGGCCCGAGTGAAGATATTAGTGCTATGCAAGCGGCAGTATTCGGACAAGGACCTCCTTGACGACCGTTTCGGACGTTTGTACGAACTTCCTCGCGAACTGACCAGGCAAGGCCACAGCGTTCGCGTCTGCGCGCTCAGCTATCGCCGACGCCACGGGGACCGGGATTCCGGACCTGACGACGCGGGGGTGCGGTGGTATTCCACCAATGCGCTGCCGGGAGGCCTTCTCCGTCATTCGCAGTGGCTTGACGCCGTCACCTTGCGATGGCGCCCGGATATCGTGTGGGCCAGCTCGGACATGCTTCAAGCGGTGCTCGCCGCCAGGTGGGCCACACAGCGGAGCCTTCCCTTCGTTATCGATCTCTACGACAACTACAAGAGCTTTAGACTTTCACGCCTACCCGGTCTGGCTCGCGCATTCAGGTCGGCATGCCGGCGCGCGAGCGCATTGACTGTGGTTAGCCGCACCCTTGCGGACCATGTTCGTACGGACTACGGCACCGCTTGTCCCGTCCACGTCGTAGTGAATGGAATACGCACCGAAATGTTCCACCCGCTGGACAAGCGCTCGTCAAGAATGGCCCTGGGATTGCCGGTCGACGCGCGCCTGGTCGGTACGGCCGGTGCCGTAACGGCAAGCAGAGGTATCAGCGACCTGTTTGATGCCTTCATCCAGATGGCCCGGACCGATCAGGATCTTTGGCTTGTCCATGCGGGCCCGACGGACCGGTCAATTGGCCGCTACCGGCATCCCCGCATCATCGATCTGGGCAGATTGCCGCAAGTCGCGGTTCCACAGGTATTGGCGTCGCTGGACGTGGGAGTAATTTGCAATCGAGATTCAGCGTTTGGGCGCTATTGCTTCCCGTTGAAATTGCACGAAATGTCGGCAATGCAAATCCCGGTAGTAGCCGCAGCTCTCGGCGATGTCGCCGGCATCCTCGCCTCCCACCCCCAGTGCTTGTACACAGCAGGAGATCCGAACATGCTTGCAGAGCGCATTCGTGTACAACTGGAAAAGGGGAGCTCTCCACGGATCAGTATTTCGACGTGGCGAAATTGTGCAGACGAACTAGATCTGGCACTGAAAGCAGCACGAACAGCGAACCAGGGCAGCGGCTCAATGCCCCAAGGGCCCAGCTCTGTCTGAAAGATGCTGCAATCACCATATCCCGCCTCGAAACGGGATTGCCGGGCGTCGGACGCCATGCGACCCGCCGCCCTACTTGCCGTAGCCCTCGATATCCAGCTCCTTGGCCCGCAAGATTACTGCTGACGCCAGGTCGTCGTGCCCGCCTTTGCGCAGATCGCGGACCAGCACAGAAACATACTCAGGCTGATCCACTGAACGTTCCACCGACGTCATGAACCAATGGCGGGCCAACGCCTCATCGCCGGTGTATTGCAAGGCGTGGTTTGCTGCTTGAGCATAACTGTACGCCGGCATTTGCACTCTTTCGAACAGCAATACAAACGAGCGATCGATTTCGCTATCGTCGAGCTCGACGCCTTTCTGACGATTTTCGAGCAACCCGAACAGTGCCCCAGTAGTCTGCGGCGTAATCGGTTTATCACGCAGACGCTGTTGCAGGCGCCCCCAAAGCATCGGATCCACCGCCTCGCCCTGCGACGCCCGTAAAAGGATCAGCGACTGCTCCGCCAGGATCGATGCGTTCGGAAGACTCGCCTCCCGCTCAAACTCTCGCTGCGCAAAATCGAAGAACGGCGAATCCTTCGCTCCACCGGACATCTGGTAATAGACGGAACCCAAGTCATGCGCAGCCCGCGGCGACCGCGGATTGATCGAAGCCAGCTCCGTCGCAAGCAACAGGCCATCCCCCCAGGTCGCGGAGCGAACCCAACCCAAGGCAGCGATCGCCAGCACTACAGCGGATACCCCTACGACCTTGATCGCCGGGCCGTCCTTTACCGGTATCCGTCGCACCAAGTCGGCCAACGCCAGCAATATGCCCAGAAGCGCAAAGTAGTTTCTATGCTCGAACGCCAACTCCAGCGGCACGACATTGCTTGTTATCAGGTGAGCGGCAAAAAACCAAAGTATGCCCAAGCTGAGCAGTGGCATCCGCTGACGTACCCATACAGCGGCGCCCAACAGCGCCATTAACACCAACCCACCCCAAAACGTGGTCATAGGAGCGAGCAAGGAGCGCGATGCAACGATGTCGTCATAATAGAACGTCATCCATTGCGGGGACGGCAGCAGCATTTGGCCGAGGTACATGGGAAGCACGCGCAACTGGGTCAGCACCCGTTGCCAAGCCGTGAAATCCCGCAGCACATAGACGGATTCTGAGCCGTAGCGCGGCAGCACCACAGCGCAAAACAGCACAAACCCTATCGCCACGCCCGACCCATAACCCCAGCGCCAAAAGCGTTGAATACCGGTGCGATACGCGGCGAACTTCAACAAGGTAAGTTCCAGAGCCAGCGTATACACAGGGAAAAGCGCTGCCGTTTCTTTACACGCCAGCGAAAGGCCAACAAGCGGAACGCAGGAGGCGATCCAGAGCCAACCACCGCGTCCATGTTGCTGCATTGTGCGACCACGGAGGTAAGCCAATAGCGCCAGAAGCACAAACGTCAGCGACAGCGTTTCCATCCGCTGCACAACATAGAGCACGCTTGAGACCTGCAGAGGGTGCACGGCCCAAAGCGCCGCCACCGCCCAAGCCGAAGCGCGCCGAAGACGCTCGACGGCAGCCAGCTTGAACAGGCTAAGACACAGCAGATAAACCAGACAAGCGTTAAGAAGGTGGACCACAAGCCCACCCAGCTTCCACCCCCAAGGGTCCATGCCTCCAAGCACGTAATTGACCGCGAAGCTCGCCATGGCCAATGGCCGCCCTCCGCCACCCGGATCAAAACCGAATGCCGCGCGCTGTAGAGAAGAAATAGACAGGTCCGCAGCATGGACCTTTGGATTCTGCACAAGGGACGGAAAATCGTCGAACAGAAACGGCCCTGTCAACCCGGGCCAGTAGACCAACGCAACCAATCCCAGCAAGGCAGCAATGCGAAGGGATGCAACCCAGTAAGCGCGCGAACTCAAGCCATTCCCCTCTACTATTACCGCAACGGATGCAAGGCAAGTATGTCAGCTGCAGCCAGCCGGCCAATACCGCGAACCGATCGATGCGTCAACTCGGCAGCGCCATTCGCCTGATGCGGAGCGCGCGATCTCCACCGTCTTGCCTTCCACGGCGGAGTTGCCCTTCAATCGGCAGCGAATGTTTCCCGACTCATCCGGATCCACACTCAAGTCACAACGCGCGGTGCTCGTAGGCAAGCCAATGTCGGCCAGCGAGAAGGTAGCGGCACTATTGGCCAAGAGCTGTGCCTCAAACATCGTTCGGCCACCGCTGACCTCGGCAAGCCCCGCCGCGACCTGCGATCTGGCGACATATCCCTGATAAATGGGAAGCGCGAGTGCGCCCAGAACAGCAATGATCACAACAACGATCATCACCTCGATCAACGTAAAGCCACGCTGGTTAGCACCCATATAGCCCCCTATGGCACTAACTTATCCCGCAAACAACGATGAGGGGCGATATTCGCCCCTCATCCTATGAACATTACCAATCAACCTAGCCTTAGGTGCAACCGGTCGGCTTGAACTTCGCATCGGCATCGGTGCTGCAATTCCACTGGCCCGACGAGGTACGGGTCAGCCTGACGTACTTACCGACGACCTTCGGGTTGCCCTTCAGGGTGCACTGGATGACCTGGCCGCCGTCAGCCGTGTAGGCAATGGTCGGCGCAGCGATGGTGCAACGCGGCGTACTGCTGTTCAGGCCGATGTCGGCGAGAGCCGGCGTACCGGACTTACCCGACTGGATGCCTTCCTCGTACGCGGTAACGGCGCCACGGATGTCGGCGAGGCCCGCGGTGACCTGGGACTTGGCGACGTAGTTCTGGTAAGCCGGCAGCGCGATGGCCGCCAAAATAGCGATGATCGCGACCACGATCATCAGTTCGATCAGGGTAAAGCCCTGCTGCTTCTTCATGTGAATCCCCTAGAGATTGTGGTTGGCAACACTGAGCGCCGCGCGGCGAAGCGCCACGTGAGGGTAATACAAGCAGACTGCGTGCCAACTTACTCGCGCGCATCCGACGTCTCCCCGGGGCGCATCATGCCCTATTGCATGCCATGCGACGCAGGCAAAGCTGGGATTTGCGATGGGATCTCCCATCTGCCATATAAGGTCAGATAGTGACGCAAAACGTCACATGACGGGACCTGCCGCTTCGCCAACCGGGGTCCGCCCGCTGCCAAGGCCCCGCGGATGCCAGATGCCTCGGAAACCGATACCATGCTGGGTATGTCCGCCTGGGGATGGTCGGACGGGGAGCCCAGCTGATGTCCGCAACTCGTAGCGCAGTCACAAAAGAGCCCGTCACACGCAACACCAGTCAACAGGTGTCGTTCGTCTGGGAGGGCACGGACAAACGCGGCGTGAAGATGAAGGGCGAGCAGACCGCCAAGAATGCCAACCTGCTGCGGGCCGAGCTACGCCGCCAGGGCATCACACCGTCGGTGGTCAAGCCCAAGCCCAAGCCGCTGTTCGGCTCCGCCGGCAACAAGATCTCATCGAAGGACATAGCCTTCTTCAGCCGCCAGATGGCGACCATGATGAAGTCGGGCGTCCCCATCGTCGGGTCGCTGGAAATCATTTCCAGCGGGCATAAAAACCCGCGCATGAAGAAGATGGTGGAGCAGATCCGCGCGGACATCGAGGGCGGCTCTTCCCTCTATGAGGCCATCAGCAAGCACCCCGTGCAGTTCGACGAGCTGTATCGCAATCTGGTCAAAGCTGGCGAAGGGGCCGGCGTACTCGAAACCGTGCTCGAAACTGTCGCCACCTACAAGGAAAACATCGAAGCGCTGAAAGGGAAGATCAAAAAGGCCCTGTTCTATCCGGCGGCCGTTATGGCGGTAGCACTGCTGGTCAGCTCTATCCTGCTCGTCTGGGTCGTCCCACAGTTCGAGGATGTCTTCAAGGGTTTCGGCGCCGAGCTGCCAGCCTTTACGCAGATGATCGTCGCGGCGTCGCGCTTCATGGTGTCGTACTGGCTGTTGCTTTTGATCGTCTTGCTGGGAAGCATCGTGGGCTTCATTTTCGCCTACAAGCGCTCGCCTTCCATGCAACACGGCATGGACCGGCTGATACTGAAGGTGCCCGTTATTGGCGCCATCATGCACAACAGCTCTATCGCGCGTTTTTCGCGGACGCTGGGCGTAACCTTCCGTGCCGGTGTCCCGCTGGTGGAGGCACTGGACATCGTCGCTGGCGCCACCGGCAACAGCGTTTATGAGAAGGCCGTGCTACGCATGCGCGACGACGTGTCAGTGGGCTATCCGGTCAATGTGGCGATGAAGCAGACCAACCTGTTCCCGCACATGGTCATCCAGATGACTGCCATCGGCGAAGAGGCGGGCGCGCTGGATGCGATGCTGTTCAAGGTCGCCGAGTATTTTGAGCAGGAAGTAAACAACGCGGTCGATGCCTTGAGTAGCTTGCTAGAGCCCATGATTATGGTCTTCATCGGCACCATTGTCGGCGGCATGGTCGTCGGCATGTACCTGCCCATCTTCAAGCTGGCCTCCGTCGTTGGATAAGCATTAATGGCATTTCTCGATCAACACCCCGGCCTCGGCTTTCCCGCCGCGGCTGGGCTGGGCTTGCTGGTAGGCAGTTTCCTCAACGTGGTGATCCTGCGCCTGCCCAAGCGCATGGACTGGCAGTGGAAGCGCGATTCGCGCGAGATCCTGGAGCTGCCGGACATCTATGATCCACCGCCGCCCGGGATCGTGGTCGAGCCGTCCCACTGCCCGCACTGCAAGCACAAGCTGTCCTGGTACGAGAACATCCCGCTGTTCAGCTGGCTGGCGCTGCGTGGCAAATGCCGGCACTGCCATGCGCCGATCTCCATCCAGTACCCGCTGGTGGAGATGTTGACCAGCCTGCTGGTGGTCGCCAGCGTCTGGCGCTTCGGCTTCGGTTGGCAGGGGTTCGGCGCGATCGTGTTCAGTTGCTTCCTGGTCGCGATGTCGGGGATCGACCTGCGCACTCGCCTGTTGCCCGACCAGCTGACCTTGCCGCTGATGTGGCTGGGCCTGGTCGGCAGCATGGACAATCTGTACATGCCGGCCAAGCCCGCGCTGCTCGGTGCGGCGGTCGGCTATGTGTCGCTGTGGTCGGTGTGGTGGCTGTTCAAGCAGATCACCGGCAAGGAAGGCATGGGCCATGGCGACTTCAAGCTGCTCGCGGCCATCGGCGCCTGGTGCGGGTTGAAGGGGATCCTGCCGACGATCCTGATCTCCTCGCTGGTCGGCGCGGTGCTCGGCTCGATCTGGCTGGCGGCCAAGGGCCGCGACCGGGCCACGCCCATTCCGTTCGGCCCCTATCTGGCCATCGCCGGCTGGATCGTGTTCTTCTGGGGCACGGAAATCATCGACACCTACATGCGCTGGTCCGGGCTGCGCTGAGCGGAGCCGCGCCTTGAGCGATTTCATCGTCGGCCTCACTGGCGGCGTCGCCTCCGGCAAGAGCGAGTTGAGCCGCCGCTTCGAGGCCAAGGACATCGTCGTGGCCGATGCCGACGTGGCGGCCCGCGCAGTGGTCGCGTCAGGGCACCCAGCACTGGCGCAGATCGTGGCCCGTTTCGGTACGCAGATCCTGCGCGAGGATGGCAGCCTCGATCGCGCCGCGTTGCGTCAGCGCATCTTCGAAGATCCAGTGGCGCGCCGCGATCTGGAGGCGATCACGCACCCGGCGATTCGTACGCTGATGCAGCAGGCGTGCCGCGAGGCCGCCAGCCCCTATGCCGTGGCGGCGATTCCGCTGTTGACCGAAGTCGGCGCGCGCGCCGCGTATCCGTGGCTGGACCGGATCGTGGTGGTCGATGCGCCCGAAGCGCTGCAGCATGCGCGCCTGATGCAGCGCGACGGCATCACCGCCGAGCTGGCGCAGCGGATGATCGCCGCGCAGGCCACGCGCGCGACGCGACTGGCGATCGCCGACGATGTGGTGGTGAACGATGGCGATGCCGCGCGGTTGCAGGACGCGGTGGATGCGCTGGATCGCCAGTACCGTGCATTGGCAGCGGCGAAGATCGGCTAGACGCGATACGACCGCGCGCTTTTGTAGGAGCGGCTTCAGCCGCGACAGGCGCTCCCAGAAATGTCTGTCGCGGCTGAAGCCGCTCCTACAGCTGCAATAATCCGAATGCGTTCGGCAATCTCGCCGGGCGCTATCTCAGCCGGCCGCCGGCCGGAACCACAGCGTCGCCACCACGCCCTTGGTCGCGCCCGGGCGCACGTTGACCTGCCAGCCGTACAGATCGCACAGGCGGCTGACGATCGACAGGCCGATGCCGCCGCCCTGCGAGTGCCCGGCGTGGGTGCCGCGGTAGCCGCGCTGGAACAGTTTGGCGGCGTCTTCGGCGCTGAGGCCGGGGCCGGAGTCGATCACCTGCACCGCATCGCTCAGCACCCGCACCACCACCTGGCCTTCCTGGGTGTACTTGACCGCGTTGCCGATCAGGTTGCCCAGCGCCACCGACAGCGCCGCCTCCGGCGCGTCGATGGTCAGGTTGCGCTCGCCTTCCAGCACCAGTTGCAGCGGCTTGCCGCCCAGCTGCGCGCGGTGCGATTCGATCAATTGCTCGGCGACCTTGGCCACGTTGCTGTTGCCCTGCCCGCGCTCGTTGCGCGACAGCAGCAACAGCGAGCCGATCAGGTCGCTGCACTGCTGTTCGGCGCGCTGGATGCGCTGCAGGCGCTGCAGCACCTTGTCGTCGAGATTGGGGCGGGTCAGCAGCAGTTCGGTGGCGCCGCGGATCACCGCCAGCGGCGTGCGCAGCTCGTGGCTGACGTCGGCGTTGAACTCGCGGTCGCGCTGCACCACTTCGGTGAGCCGGGCCGAATAGTCGTCCAAGGCCTCGGCCAGCTGGCCGACTTCGTCGTCGGGAAAATGCGGCGCCAGCGGCTTGGGATCGCTGCTGCCGCGGTAGGCGCGCAGCCGCGCAGCCAGATCGGAGACCGGGCGCATCACCCGCGACGCCGACCACCAGCCGATCACCAGCGACAGCGCACTGAACACCAGCACCGACAGGATCAGGGTGCGGTTGAGCTGCACCTCGCCCTGGATGGTCTGGGTCATGTCATAGGCAAGGAAGAACCAGACGTCCGGGGTCTTGCGCACCGCGACCTTATACGAGAACGGTTTGCCCGATTCGTCGCGCCCGGAGACGGTGTGGATGCCGTCGGTGAAGTTGTACCACTCCGGCTGCTCGCGCTTGAGCGCCTCGAAGCGGTCGCTCTTGACCACCCGCCCGACCATCTGCTGCACGGGCAGATCGGGATTCTTGGAAGGTTCGGAAAAATACCGGTGCGAGTACTCGTCGATGTTGCGGTTCAACACCACTTCGACGAGCTGATTTTCCACCCGCGCCCGCGCCCAGTTGGTGGCGAACGCGAACAGTGCGGTCAGGCCGAAGCCCAACAGCACGAAGGACAGGATGATGCGGCTGCGCAGGCGGCGGCGGTAGCGTCCGCGCCGCCGCACCGCCCGCGGCAACTCTCCAGCTTCAGGCATCGGGCGCGGCGATGCGGTAGCCGATGCCGTGGCGGGTCTGGATCATCGGCACCTCGAACGGCTTGTCGACCACCGCGCGCAGGCCGTGGATATGCACGCGCAACGAGTCCGAATCCGGCAGCTCTTCGCCCCACACGCGGGTTTCCAGCTCCTGCCGGGTCACCACCGCGGGCGATGCTTCCATCAGCGCCTGCAGGATCTTCAGCGCGGTCGGGTTGAGCTGCAACAGTTTGCCCTGACGCCGCACTTCCAGCGTGTCCAGGTTGTACTCCAGGTCGCCGGTCTCCAGCACGCGGGTGTGCACGCCCTTGCCGCGGCGCGACAGCGCGTTGAGCCGCACTTCCACTTCCTGCAGCGCGAACGGCTTGATCAGGTAGTCGTCGGCGCCGGAATCGAAGCCTGCCAGCTTGTTGTCCAGCGAATCGCGGGCAGTGAGCATCAGCACCGGCGTCTGCTTGCGCGCTTCGTTGCGCAGCTTGCGGCACACTTCGATGCCGTCCATGCCCGGCAGGTTGAGGTCGAGCACGATGGCATCGAATTCGTGCACCACCGCCAGATGCAGGCCGGTGACGCCATCGGCGGCGAAATCCACCGTGTGCCCGCGGTCTTCGAGGTAGTCGCCCAGGTTGGCAGCGATATCGCTGTTGTCTTCGATCACTAGAATTCGCACCAACATTTACCCCGTCAGTCGTACTTGCCAGTTGGATTGCGCCGCATCAATTCCTGCGCATCCTCGTTGTCGCGGCGGCGTTCCGCCACGGTCTTGCATTGCGTCGTGGTGCGCAGCGATCCGATGACCGCTTCGCGCCTGCAGATCAACCGGCTGTCCGCCGACGCCTTGGACAGCAGCGTGTTGACCGTTTCCTGGTCGTTGAACAGCACGACCTTGTCTTCCTCGCGCAGCGTATCGACGTCGGGATGGGAATTGAGCACCGTCGCCATGCGCGACAACGCGGCTTCCACCTTGCTGCGATTTTCTGCGCTGAGTTCGGAGTAGGTCTTGCCGTCGTCCAACTGCTGGCGAATTGTACTGAGTTGCTGTGCGAACGATTTCTTCACGTTCATGGGCGCCTCACCTTTCGGTGCTGCCGCCGCGCTGTATGCAAGCGCCATCCCCAACATCAGACCGATCAGCTTTTTCATCCCTGTCCCCTACGCGATTGGTGGTGTGAATCACAATGTAGCCGCCTCGCGAACGGGGCCGCAAGCTGCGCGCCTGGCGCGCTCGGCGCCGCGCCGAGCGCGCCCGGTTTCGCAAACAAAAAGGCCCAAGCGGCAAGGCCGCTTGGGCCGAAAGATATATCCCGATTACCGTTCCTGCTGAGGAGGGCAGAGCTGCGGTCCGACGAAGCATACGCAGGCGGGAATTAAACCGACGTTAAGCCAGAATGGAGGGGCAAATAGCGCCCTAACCCACTGATTTCTTTCGAATCAGACTGGCTTCGAGGTAGTCGATGACCTTGCCGGCGATATCCAGCCCGCAGACCGCTTCGATGCCTTCCAGGCCCGGGGTGGAGTTGACTTCCAGCACCAGCGGGCCACGCCGCGAGCGGATCAGATCGACCCCGGCCACGCCCAGGCCCAGGGCCTTGGCCGAGCGCACCGCGACCTCCTGTTCGCTGCGGCTGGCGGTCGCCACCTGCGCACTGCCGCCCAGGTGCAGGTTGGAGCGGAAGTCCCCTTCCGGCGCCTGCCGGCGCATGGCCGCGACCACCTGGTTGCCGACCACGAAGCAGCGCAGGTCGGCCCCCTCGGCCTCGCCGATGAACTCCTGCACCAGGAAATTGGCGTACAGGCCGCGCAGCGCCTCGACCACGCCGCGCGACGCGCTGGTCTTCTCGGTGAGGATCACGCCGGTGCCCTGGGTGCCCTCGTTCAACTTCACCACATGCGGCGGCGGACCCAGCATCGACAGCAGATCGCCGGTGTCGTCCGGGTTGTCGCCGAACACGGTCATCGGCATGTCGATGCCCTTGGCCGCCAGCAACTGGTGCGCGCGCAGCTTGTCGCGGGCGCGCAGGATCGCGTCGGACGGGTTGGGCGTGCGCACGCCCATCATCTCCAGCTGGCGCAGCACCGCGGTGCCGTAGCGGGTGACGGAATTGCCGATGCGCGGGATCACCGCGTCGTAGCCGGTGATCGGCTTGCCTTTGTAATGCATGGTGAAGGCGCCGGCAGCGATGCGCATGTAACAGCGCAGCGGGTCGAGCACGCGCACCGTATGCCCGCGCTCGCGGCCGGCCTCGACCAGGCGCCGCGTCGAATACAGCTTGGTGTTGCGGGACAGGATGGCGAGCTTCATCGAGGCGCGGCGGCGGTGGCTGGCCCGGCATCATACGTTGCGCCGTCGGCGCTGCGGGATCGGTGGCGTCACCCGATCGCATGCGCGAACGCGGTGCCTGCGCACGATCGGCTCCGGCACGCCGAGGTGGGCCACGCGCATCTGCAGACAGGCTGTCCCAGAGACGACACGGAACCGCCCCGAAACGTTCACAAAACCGTTGCATGGTGGCGAGCGGGCCGCAAGGCCGTGTGGTGACTGTCACGCATCGCACGCCGGGCCCCAACGCCTCCTCCCATTATTGGTGAATTTCGATGACCCCCACCCCCAGATCCCTGCGCCTGCATGCGCTGGTGCTCGCCGTCGCATCCGCGCTGCCGGCCTTCGCCGCGCTGGCCGAGACCGCACCGGCCGACGCCGGTGCCGATGCCACGGCGACCGCCAGCAGTGGCGACGCGACGATGCTCGACGCGATCACCGTGGTGTCCACCGGCACCACCCGCCAGGTGCAGCGGATCACCCGCGAGGACATCGGTATCGCCGCGCCCGGCACCAGCGCGCTGAAGGTCCTGGACAAGCTGCCGGGCGTGCAGTTCCAGTCGGCCGATGCGTGGGGCGCCTACGAGTGGTCGACCGCGATCAGCCTGCACGGCTTCGACCAGAGCCGCCTCGGCTTCACCCTGGACGGCGTGCCGCTGGGCAACATGAGCTACGGCGTCACCGACGGCCTGCAGGTGACCCGCGCGATCATTTCCGAGAACGTCGGCTCCGTTGAGCTGGCACAGGGCGCCGGCGCGCTGGGCACCGCTTCGAGCAGCAACCTCGGCGGCACCGTGCGCTACTACTCCGACGATCCGGACGCCGCTCCGGGCATCCGCTTCAGCCAGACCTTCGGTTCCGACTCCACCCGCCGCACTTACCTGCGCGGCGATACCGGCGATATCAATGGTTTCTCGATGTACACCTCGCTGGTGCACGGCGAGGCGGACAAGTGGAAGGGCTACGGCAACAACGAATACAACCAGGCCAACCTCAAGGCGCTGTACCAGTGGGGCGACGGCAACCGGGTCAGCCTGTTCCTGGACAGCTCCAAGCGCAAGGAATACGACATCATGGACCTGTCGCTGGCCTCGCAGAAAGCGCTGGGCTGGGATTGGGACTACCTGATGCCGGACTGGAACAGCGCGGTGCAGATCGCCAATGCGCTCAACGGCAACGGCAGCTATCCGGCGTCCTTGAATGCCCTGCCCGCCGACTACGACAAGGCCGACGCGTCCTACTACTCCGGCGCCGGCCTGCGCCGCGACAATCTGGCCGCGCTCAGCGGCGCGTTCAACCTAGGCGGCAACGCCACGCTGAACCTGACCGGCTACTACCACGACAACAACGGCGAAGGGCAGTGGACCACGCCGTACGTGGCGTCCTCGGCCACGGTGCCGCTGTCGATGCGCACCACCGACTATCGGCTCAACCGGCATGGCGTCACCGCGTCGCTGAACTTCACCGTCGCCGGCAACGAGATCGAGATCGGCGGCTGGTACCAGAACGCCAAGACTGTGCAGGAGCGCAACTACTTCCTGCTCGATGGCCCGTTCACCGACCTGTACTACTTCAACAAGTCCGGCACCCTGTTCGCGCGCCAGTTCGACCAGCACTACGACACCGACACGCGCATGTTCTATGCGCAGGACACGCTGCGCCTGCTCGACGATCGCCTGACCGTGAACTTCGGCGCCAAGAAACTGCAGGTGGATACCACCGCGCAGTCGCTGGTGCCTACCACCTCCAACGCGGCCGGCGAGATCAAGGCCGATTCGGATCTGCTGCCGCAGGTGGGCGTGAACTACAAGCTCGACGAGCACCAGGAAATCTACGCGTCCTACAACAAGAACATGGCTGGCTTCGGCTTCACCCCGTTCCAGGAATCGCAGGCGGCGTTCAACGCGATCAAGAACTCGCTTGAGCCGGAAACGGCGCAGACCTACGAGCTGGGCTATCGGGTGCGCGGCGACGGCATCGAGGCATCGCTGGCGTTGTACCACACCATGTTCGACGACCGCTTGCTGGTGACCTCGCCGTGCAGCGCGATCCAGACCTGCTCGGCCACGCTCAACAATGTCGGCTCGGTGCGCAGCCAGGGCGCCGACCTGGCGGTGATGTGGCGCCCGATCGCGCAGCTGCGCTGGCTCAACTCGCTGTCCTACGACGACTCCACCTATCAGGACGACTACCTCAACGGCGGCGTGGTGGCCACTTCGGGCAAGCGCGTGGTCGGCATCCCGGAGTGGATGTTCTCCAGCAGCCTGGCCTACGAGAACGCCGGCTGGCACGCCGCGCTGGATGGCAAGTACACCGGCCGCCGCTACATCAGCTACCTCAACGATTCGTCGGTGCCGAGCTACTGGCGCTTCGACCTGAGCGCGGGCTACGACTTCGGCGAAGTCGGCATGTTCCAGAACCTGGGTCTGAGCGCCAATGTCACCAACCTGTTCGACAAGCGCTATTTCGCCACCGTCGGCACCAACGGCTACGTCGTCTCCGATCCGGACGGTTACAACCAGACGCTGATGGCCGGCGCGCCGCGGCAGTTCTTCGTCACCTTCAGCGGCAAGTTCTGAGCTGACGCCTCGCCAGGGAAGGCGATCGCGCCGCCGTTGCGGAAGCAGCGGCGGCGCTTGCGTTCAAGCGGTGTATCGCCGCATGGATGAAGCCGCCATTCGGCGGCGTTTTTGATGGCGCGCGGTGCTGATGGACGTCGCGTTGACAGGGACATCGGTCGCGGCTGAAGCCGCTCCTACAAAAGCGCGCGGGTCCGGGCTCTTGTAGGAGCGGCTTCAGCCGCGACACACGGCCCGAACGCCGCGGTCTAGACCGGATCGACAGCTACCCGGCAACAGCGCGGCCGATCGCCGGATCGCTCATGCTCGGGCGCCCGGTCTCGATATGCCCAGCCAGGCGCCGCCGCCACTGCGGCATCGTCTCGCTCACGATCTCCAGGTCGTACCAATGGTGCTGTGCCGCCAAAGGAACGCGCAGCACCTGGCGTGCGCCGGCCGCAAGGTCGAGCGCCTGCTCCGCCCCGCCGCGATAGCCGTCGCGGATCCGCAGCCGGCACGCCTGTGCGCCGGCATTACGCAGGTCCAGCAGCAGCGATTGACTGGCGGCGTCGTAGTCGGCATCGGCCTGCAGTCCCGTATCGGTCGTGCCGTCGCCGTGGAACTCGCGCAGGAACCCATTGGGTCCATGCACCCGCAACGCGTAGCCGGCAGCGGCGGCCGTACCGCGCCAATCGCGCGCATCACTTAGTTCGCTGCCCGCCGCCAGCGTGTAGAACCATGGGCCGGCGCTGCCGCCATCGGCATAGGCGTTCAGCGCGACGCCGACGGTGCTGCGGTTGAGCATCCGCAACGTCGGCCCCTGCGGCCCCGCCTGCAGGCGCACATCGAAATCGTAGGGCAGCGCGCGCGCCGGGCGCTGGCCCGGCTCTTGCGCCGGCATGGCCTGCTGCGCAGGCCGCTGCGGCGCCGGCAAGGCCGCGGTCGCGTCGACCCGGGCGATGAAATCGCGGGTGTCCGGCAAGGCGACGCGGGCATCGTCGTGCCCGGCGAAATCCAGCGTCGAGGTCAGATCGCCGGCGATCGCACGGCGCCATGGGCTGATGTTGGGTTCGGCGACGCCGAAGCGGCGCTCCAGGAAACGGAGCACCGAGGTGTGGTCGAACACCTGCGAATCGACCCAGCCGCCGCGGCTCCATGGCGACACCACCAGCATCGGCACGCGAGGCCCGAGTCCTACCGGCACGCCGTGGTAGTCCTCGCCGCGCAGATCGACGTTGCTGGCGCCGATGGCCGGATCGGTCGCCGGCAGCGCCGGCGGCACGTGATCGAAGAAGCCGTCGTTCTCGTCGTAGTTGATCAGGAACACGGTCTTCGACCACACCGCCGGCGAGGCCGCCAACACCTCCAGCAAGCGCGCGCTCAGCGACTCGCCATAGGCCGGAGTCGCCTCGGGATGTTCGCTGAGCAAGTACGGCGCCACGATCCACGACACCTGCGGCAAGTTGCCGCTGCGCACGTCGCGTTCGAACGCAGCGACCAGGTGCTCGCCGCGCGAGGCCTTGGCGTTGTCGGCGGTGGAACCCGCCACGATCGCGCGGCCGCGCCGGTACAGGGGCGAGTTGCGATCCAGGTTGCGGAAATTGGCGAAATACGGATGGCTGTTGTCGCCGTAGTTGTCGAACTCCTGGTACACCTGCCAGCTCACCCCGGCCTGCTGCAGGCGTTCGGAATAAGTGGTCCAGGTGTAGCCGGGAAACGCCGGGTTGTCGCGCGCCATGTCGGCGGTCCAGTTGCCGTCGTCGCGGTTGTTCACCGCCTGCTCGCCATCGTTGCCTACGCTCAAGCCACTGGTGCCGGTGAACATGTACATGCGGTTGGGATTGGTCGGACCGAACAGCGAGGCGTGGTAGCCGTCGCAGATGGTGAAGGCGTCGGCTAGCGCGTAGTAGAACGGCACGTCCTCGCGCTGGAAGTGGCCCATGGTCAGCGCCGTCTTCTGCGCGATCCAGGCGTCGTGGTGCTTCCAGGTCTCGTGCGAGCCCTTCCAGTCGTGGTTGAGTCCCTGCATCCACTGCGCGCTGCTGGTCTGGCCGTTGAGGCGGAACGGCAGCACGTAGCGATCGCTGGCGCCCACCTCCGGCTGATACCAGACCGGACGTCCGCTGGGTAGCTGTAGTGGTCTTGGATCACCGAAGCCGCGCACGCCGCGCAGGCAGCCGAAGTAGTGGTCGAACGAGCGGTTCTCCTGCATCAGGATCACCATGTGCTGCACGTCCTGCAAGGTGCCGGTGACGCGCGCCGGCGGCACCGCCAACGCGCTGCGGATGGCACCGGGCAGCAGCGGCATCACCGCCCCGGCGCCGAGGGCCAGGGATGCGCTGGCGAGGAAACGGCGACGGCTGTGTTCGACCATGTGGAGAAACCGGCGACGAGCATGCGCTCACTGACCGACCAGCGTAGACGGCGCGGATGAAGCGGGTTTGACAGGTGGACCGCGGCGGGCGCGACGGTGGTGATCCTCAACACCAGCAGCATGTCGCAACGCCAGCTCGACGAGTTCGCGATCGCCACGCAGTCCTGAGCAACGGCGCCCGGCCGCAAGCCTGGCCCTGCTAAAGATTCCAAGAACCGAGAATTGTCTACGAGAGTAGAATTTTTGCTGATTTAAGAGATGTAAGCCGTCTAACTTTGGCGCAAAGTCCCATTGCGCAGGGGGCTGCGAGGGGACGCGGAACGATGCAGGGCTTCAAGATCATGCTCGAACGGCGATTGTTCAGCGACGAAGTCGTTGCGCGGGCGGCCCACCGCTATACGCATTTTTTCAGCGTCGAGTTGCTGAGCAGCAACATTGGAATCGGGGTCGTACTGACGCCGCATGACGGCGTGCAGATACCCGCCGACCTCAAATCACGCTTCCTCAACGATGCGCTCGACGAGAGACTTCGCGAATCGGTGCGCGTCGAGACTGCTGACATCCATCGGGATCTCATCCAGGCCGCGCTCCGAGAAGCATCGCCTCGCGGGGCGACCTCGACCACATGAAGTTCCGGCCTCCCCAAGCATTCATAGGTAAGGCCAACACCTATCATCTCCTGCCTCTTCGCTTCCGACGACTGCCGTGGGATCAGGACCGGGTTTTCGTCTCGTCGCTCGCAGGCGACTGGCTGATGATGCAGCGTACAGCTTTTGAGCGCTTCGTTGGACACGACCTTGCCGTCGACGACCCGTTGCTTGCCGACCTGCAAGCGCGCCACTTACTGGTCCTCGACCAGAGCAGAAGTTCGCTCGCGCCGCTGATGAGCCAATACCGCACGCGCAAGTCCTATCTGCTAGGTGGTCCCGCACTCCACATCTTCGTGGTGTCGCTTCGCTGTCACCATACCTGCAGCTACTGCCAAGTCTCTCGACAGCAATCTTCGGCAACCGCCTTCGACATGGATGCCAATACCTCGGCCTTGGCAGTGGAGCGTCTCTTTGAGTGGCCGACCCCTGAACTCACCGTCGAGTTTCAAGGGGGCGAGCCGCTGCTTCACTTCGACCAGGTCAGAGCGATTACGGAGCGGATACTGGTACGCAATAACACGGAGAAACGCTCTCTGCGGTTTGTTCTGGCTTCTACGCTCCACGACCTGACCGACAGCCAGCTCAGCTTCTTCAAGGAGCATAGGTTCAAGCTCTCCACCTCCCTGGATGGCCCCGAGTGGCTGCACAACGCCAACCGGCCGCGCCCTGAGCGCGACAGCTATCGCAGAACCCTCGAAGGCATCGACCGCGGCCGCATGGCCCTTGGGGACGATGCGGTATCGGCCCTCACAACCTTGACCAAGCGGAGCCTGGAGGTCCCTGCCGCCATCATCGACGAATACCGCAAGCTTGGTTTCCATTCGATTTCGTTGCGCCCGCTGAGTCCTTACGGCTTTGCCGCCAAGACGCACCACCGCAGCGGCTATACGACAGACGCTTTTCTGGACTTTTATGCCAAGGCCTTGGATCACCTCGTCGAGGTCAATCGAAGCGGCTTCCGAATGGAAGAGACTTACGCAAGCTTGCTGCTGTCGCAGTTGCTGGGACCATTCGCCCATGGCTATGTGGATCTGCGCTCACCCACCGGCGCCGGATTCGGCGCGGTCATCTATGACTACGACGGTCAGATCTATCCTTCGGACGAAGCACGCATGCTGGCGGCGATGGGTGACGCGCGCTTCTCGCTTGGGCGTGTCGATCAAACGGTCGAGCAATGGTTGAAGTCGCCTGCGATGAAGCAACTAATTTCCGCCGGTGTCGCCGAGGCGCTGCCTACATGCAGCGATTGTGCTTATGTCCCGCTCTGCGGCGCAGACCCCATAGACCACTTCGCCCGGCAAGGCGATATGGTCGGACATCGCCCTACGAGCGATTTCTGCCGACGCCAGATGGGTCTTTTCGACCTATTGCTGCAACGCTATGAGGTAGCCGATGCACGAGAACGCGACGTTCTCGAAGGTTGGGCCTTGAGATCGTCCGCTGCCGAACAAGTCGAGGGCGCGCTCAATGTTGCCGCTTGAGAGCAAGGCCGCGATCTCGGGCGACACTATGACCAACCTGCTCAAGATCGCAGGCTTGGCAGAAATTGCCGCCGGCACGCATCCTTTCGAGCGGATGGCCTTGGATCTGCGGGCAGTGCCCGCCAGCGCACTCTCCACGGATCTTGTGGATCTGCCGTGGGCCGCCTTCTTGAGCGGAGAACACCAGTCGCTGGTGCCAGGCCGCCCGTCGATCAGCGTGAGTGGAGACCCCGGTATTGTGCGCGCAGGCGACGTCATCGAGCTTGACCGCATCAAACAGAAGATCGCGATCCGGTATCGCCGTGGCGACAAGGGCAACGTGCTGTTTGCGACCGAACGCTGCAATAGCTTATGCCTGATGTGCTCGCAGCCGCCAAGGCAAATCCAAGATGACTGGCGAGTCGAACAATTGTGCGAGTTGGTTGAGCTGATTGATCGATCCGAACCATCGCTGGCGATCAGTGGTGGCGAACCGACGCTACTTGGCGATGGCCTTCGCCGCGTGGTCGCCAAATGCGCAGAATCCTTGCCCGATACGCAGCTTCATGTGCTGTCCAATGGCCGTTTGCTTAGCGAGCAGGCGCTTGCCAGCATGTTCAAGGGCCTCACGCCCAGACTCAGCTGGGGCATCCCGCTATATGGCGACCACTACGCTCTGCATGACTATGTGGTCCAAAGCGAAGGCGCGTTCGCACAGACCATCCGCGGGCTCTATGCGCTCGATGCTGCGCAGCAGCGGATCGAAATCCGAGTCGTCCTGGTACGCCCCGCGTTCGAGCGGCTACAAGAAATCACCCGCTTCATCCTACGCAACCTGCCGTTTGCCGAACATGTGGCCTTGATGGGCATCGAGCCGATCGGGTTCGCAAAAGCGCACTACGCATCACTGTGGGCGGACCCGGCAGATTACGCCGAGCAGCTAACCGCCTCGACCAGCGCCTTTCGTCGCGCAGGAATGGCGGTATCGCTTTACAACCTACCTCTTTGCGCCATCCCGCAGGCGCTTTGGCCTTATGCCAAGCAAAGCATCTCCAGTTGGAAGAACGACTACCTGGACGACTGCTCCGGCTGCGCGGCCAAGACCCAATGTGGCGGCTTTTTCTCTTGGGTGACGCCCCAATGGACGAGCCGCGCCATCGGCGCCATCAAAAAGGAGACCGCATGTCCAACGCACTGATCCTCGCAAGCTCGACGCTTGGCGCCTTCAGTACCGAGCCACCGCAGACGCCGGCCGGACTCCATGATTTAGCGGAGATGGATGGGAAGTATGCAGCGGTATTGCGCTCGCCCTTAAATGAGGGGCGCTACAACCTCTACGCGGGGCATCGCTCGCACAGTTCGCATAGCTCTCACAGCTCCCATTCCTCGGGTTCGGGAAGCTCCTATCGATCTTACTCGCCCTCACCTACTTACACAGCGCCGTCAACTTACGGCACGCCTACAACACAATCCCTTCAATCAACCGGAACACCAACCGCACCAGCGGGCAATGCAGCCGAGCCCTACCATCCATCCTCGACCTCTGCGCGACCGTTGTCGTCCACGCAAACGCAAGTACCACGTCGGAACGAAAACGAACTCAAGCTGCTCATCATGCGAGTACAAGCTGCGCTTTTTGCGCGCAGCTATGATCCTGGCGCTATCGATGGCGTGATGAATCCACAAACTCAGACAGCCATACGCGCCTTCCAGCGCGATCATGGCTTATCCGCCACCGGCACCATGACGACTGAAACGCTGACGGCGCTGAGCGTCAGGATCTGAACGCAAGAATGCCGATCGCCCATGACTCTTAGCCATGAAAAATTGCTAGGCGCACACAAAACTGGGACCGAACAAGAATTGCCAAGCCACTTGCGGGCTTTGCCGATCATCTGGAGCGGGCGAAGGGAATCGAACCCTCGTCAGTAGCTTGGGAAGCTACAGCTCTACCATTGAGCTACGCCCGCGTCGCCGGCGCAGTTTATGCGGTGGGCCGGCGGTTGCGCAAGAAATCGGTGTGAACCAGCGGCGGTGATGGCGCTGCGGCGATGGTGCGCCGGCGCCCACCCGATCGCGATATCGGTACTTCAGATGGGATTTTTTGTGGGAGGGGCTTCAGCCCCGACGCCTTATCGGTAAGGCGTCGGGGCTGAAGCCCCTCCCTACAGTGCGGCGTTTTCGCTGCCGCTGCCCTGTGCTGTCCATGTCGTGCCCGGCGCATGGCCGGGCACGAGGGGCAACCGCAAGACCGGGTTTAGAAGCTGCCGCCGAAGTTCACGAACAGCGAGGTGTCGTGCGCGCGGCTCTGGCCGGTGGTGGCGGCGATGCCGACATTGCTCTCCAGGCCCCACACCTTGGTCCGCGCGCCCAGCACCACCGACGCGTAGTTGCGGTCGATGGTCAGGCCCGGCACCGCGTAGGCACCCAGGTCGGGCATGGTCTGCAGCCATGCGGTGGCCTGCTCGCCCTTCTTGAACTCGTGGTCGTAGGTCGCCTGCAGGTACGGCTTCACCGCGCCCAGATCCAGGCCGGCCTTCCAGCCGACGCGGCCGACCAGCGACTCGACGTCCTGGTCGTAGTAGCCCAGCGCGCTGGAGTTCGGGTTGCTCTCGGTGTAGCCGTCGAGCTTGACCTTCTGCCAGATCGCCGCGGCCACCGGGCCGTGCTTGAACGTGCCTTCGCCGAACTCGTAGCCGCCCTGCAGCGCCGCGGTCAGGTTGCTGCCGTCCGGCGAGCCGTTGTGCTCGATGGTGGCCGCGCCGAGGTTGACCTTGCGCTTGACGTCGTAGCTCAGCCAGCTGTAGCTGACCTGCGCGTTGACCCAGGCGTGCTCGCCGTACCAGCCGGCGAAGCCGCCCAGGGTGCTGTCGTCCTGGGTGTAGTCGCCGCCGCGGTTGCCGAAGTCGGCATCCACGCGGCCGAAGCCGCCGAAACCGCCGAACACCCACTCGCCGCGCGACCAGTCCACACCGAACAGGCCGGCCGGGGCCAGACCGTCGTACAGGTCGCCATGCGAATAGCGCTGCATGTCGCCGCGCAGGTTGCCCCACCAGCGCATGCCGTCCGCTTCCGGGCGGCCATCGACGTGCCAGGCGACCTGGTCGGCGCGCGAGCGGCCGGTGACCTCGGCCGAGTGGCTCAGCACCTGCTGCAGGCGCGGGCCTTCCAGGATCGACAGCGTGTACTGCGCCAGGATTTCGTGGGTGCGGCCGGTCGGGTGGATGCCGTCGGCGAACACGTAGCTGTCGGCCGCGTCGGCGCTGACGTAGCTGGTCGGGTTGCAGGTCAGCGACTGCGAGGTGATCTGCGGCTGGCAGGCGGTGCCGGTGTAGTTGCTGAAACCGTAGCTGGACGGGCTGGCGATCACTTCCTGCAGCAGGTGGAAGGTATCCACCGGGATCACCTGCAGCCCGGCGCTCTTCAGCCCGGCGAACAGCGCGCTGTTGTAGCTGCTGGCCAGCGCGGTGCCCTGCGCCATCGCCGTGGCGCCGCCGGCGCGGAAGCGCGGGGTGAGGCCGACGTCGGGAATGGTGGTGACCATGACGTAGCGCGCGCCGGCGTTCTGCAGGCTGGCGACGATGCCCACCTCGGCCGTCACCGCGTTGCCGATGGTGGTCTGCGCCGGCGCGCCGCCGGCGACCGCGAGCAGGTCGTTGGCGCCGCCCCACACGCTGTACAGCGCGTTCGGGTCGGCCTTGCCGCCGTTGGCAGACAGGTAGTTGCTGGCCTGCGTCGCCAGCGACGGCGCCACGCCCAGCGCGCTGGGGTTGGCCACGCCGACGCGGGCGTTGCCGGCGGCGTAGTTGTCGCCGATCTGGCCGTTGCCGTTGGCGTGGCCGTCGGTGTGGTAGTAGTCGGCGAGGTACTGCGCCCAGACCCAGTCCGGATTGGTCGTGAACTGGCCGGTCACCGCCTGCACCGAGGCCGGCAGCAGCGGCCGGTAGTAGCCGGCGTCGGTCAGGCTGTCGCCGAAGAACACGGTGCGGCTATAGGTCTGTTGCGCGAACGCGGGCGCGGCGGCGAGCACGATCGCGGCGGCCAGCAGCGAGCGGAGTGGACGGATGGACGAAGTCATGGATGCCCTCCCGGGCGATAATGAAGGTGACTCGGGGCACGGCCAGAACATACGCAGCCGCATGGCAGGCATGATTTCACCTCTGCCCCTCACGCTCACGTTGCACTGCCGCAATAAATCGCGCGCCTGACGGCACGCACTGCACAATGATGACATGAACATCGAATTGAACGGCCAGGTCCGCCCGCTGCAGCCCCATACCACCGTCGCCGCCCTGCTGCTCGAGGAAGGGCTGGCGCAACGCCGCGTCGCGGTCGAGGTCAACGGCGCGATCGTGCCGCGCGGCGCGCATGCCGAACACGCATTGCGCGACGGCGACCGGGTCGAGATCGTGCACGCGCTGGGCGGCGGCTGAATTCCGCACGGCGCCCGGCTCGGCAGCGCCGGGTGCGATGGGCGATAATCCGGCGATGAACGCTCATGCCCCCCACGACGCGCTGGTGATCGCCGGCAAGCCCTACCGTTCCCGCCTGCTCACCGGCACCGGCAAGTTCGCCGATCTGGAACAGACCCGGCAGGCCACCGAGGCCGCCGGCGCCGAGATCGTCACCGTAGCGATCCGCCGCTCCAACATCGGCCAGACCCCGGGCGAGCCCAACCTGCTCGACGTGCTGCCGCCGGAGCGCTACACCATCCTGCCCAACACCGCCGGCTGCTACACCGCCGACGAGGCGGTGCGCACCTGCCGCCTGGCGCGCGAGCTGCTCGACGGGCACAACCTGACCAAGCTGGAGGTGCTGGGCGACCAGCGCACGCTGTTTCCGGACGTGGTGCAGACCCTGAAGGCCGCCGAGATCCTGGTCGCCGACGGCTTCGAGGTGATGGTCTATACCAGCGACGACCCGATCCTGGCCAAGCGCCTGGAACAGATCGGCTGCGTGGCAGTGATGCCGCTGGCCGCGCCGATCGGCTCCGGGCTGGGCATCCAGAACCGCTACAACCTGCTGGAAATCATCGACAACGCCAAGGTGCCGATCATCGTCGACGCCGGCGTCGGCACCGCCTCGGACGCGGCGATCGCGATGGAACTGGGCTGCGACGGCGTGCTGATGAACACCGCCATCGCCGGCGCGCGCAACCCGGTGCTGATGGCCAGCGCGATGCGCAAGGCGGTCGAAGCCGGGCGCGAGGCGTTCCTGGCCGGGCGCATCCCGCGCAAACGCTACGCCAGCGCGTCGTCGCCGGTCGACGGCCTGATCGGCTGAGCCGCGCGCATGACCGATCCGTTTTCCAGCGCCGGCGCCAAGACCCCGCCCAAGCCCTTCACGATTGAGGAAGGCCGCCGCCAGGTGCGCAGTTTCGTGCTGCGCCAGGGCCGCTTCACGCCCGCCCAGCAGCGCGCGTTCGACGAACTGTGGCCGCGCTTCGGCCTGGACTACAGCGGCCAACCGCGCGATCTGGACGCCACCTTCGGCCGTGCCGCGCCCAAGGTGCTGGAGATCGGCTTCGGCAACGGCGAGGCGCTGCGCTTCGCCGCACGCCACGACCCGGCCCGCGACTACATCGGCATCGAAGTGCACGCGCCCGGCGTGGGCCGCGCGTTGAACGCGCTGGCCGCCGACGGCAGCGAACACGTGCGCCTGTACCACCACGACGCGGTGGAAGTGCTGCAGCACGAGATCGCCGACGGCGCGCTCGACGAAGTGCGCATCTATTTCCCCGACCCGTGGCACAAGAAGCGCCACAACAAGCGCCGCCTGCTGCAGCCGGCCTTCGCCGCGCTGCTGGTGCGCAAGCTGCGCGACGGCGGCCGCCTGCACGCGGCCACCGACTGGGCCGACTATGCCGAGCAGATGTGGGACGTGCTCGATGCCACCGCCGGCCTGGTCAACCGCGCCGGCCCGCGCGGCCACGTGCCGCGCCCGGACTGGCGCCCGCAGACCCATTTCGAGACCCGCGGCCAGAATCTGGGCCATGGCGTTTGGGATTTGCTGTATGAGAAGCCGGGATTGGGGATTCGGGATTAGGGATGAAGAGCGAATCCGCCAGCATCCGGAAGGAATGCATCCGCGGCACGCTATTGCAGCGTCCAGCCCCGATTTGCGCCATTAGCTAATCCCGAATCCCCACTCCCCAATCCCGGCCCCCAATGGACACCGCGCTGACGCTGACCACCGATATGAAGCTCGTGCTCGGGCTGGTCGGCTTCACGATGGCGATGTTCGTGTTCGAGCGCATCCGCGCCGACGTGGTCGCGCTGGTGGTGCTGGTGGTGCTCGGGGTGACCGGGCTGATCGCGCCGGAAGAGCTGTTCAGCGGCTTCTCCGGCAACGCGGTGATGAGCATCATCGCCACCACCATCCTCGGCGCCGGGCTCGAGCGCACCGGCGCGCTGAACCGGCTGGCGTCGTGGCTGCTGCGCCGCGCGCACGGCGTGGAAGAGCGGCTGATGCTGCTGACCACCGGCATCGCCGGGCTCAATTCCTCGTTCATGCAGAATCCGTCGGTGATGGCGCTGTACCTGCCGGTGGCGTCGCGCCTGGCCGGGCGCACCGGGCTGACCCTGCAGCGCCTGCTGCTGCCGATCGCCGCGGCGATCGTGATGGGCGGCGCGCTGACCATGGTCGGCAACTCGCCACTGATCCTGCTCAACGACCTGCTGCAGTCGGCCAACAACAACCTGCCCTCGGGCATGGCCACGATCGAGCCGCTGCGCATGTTCGCGCCGCTGCCGATCGGCGTGGCGCTGCTGGCGGCCTCGCTGATCTACTTCCGCGTGCGCGGCGACAAGGCGCTGGCCGAAGAGGAACGGCTGATCAACGACGGCGTCACTCCGGCGCGCACCGAGAGCTACTTCGCGCGTACCTACGGCATCGAAGGCGACGTGTTCGAGCTGATCGTCAGCGCCGACAGCCCGCTGGTCGGCATGACCCTGGGCGAGGCCGAGACGGTGCACGACGCGCCGCTGCTGCTGGCACTGAAGACCGGCAACGACACCCGCCTGGCGCCGCCGGCGGACATGCGCATCTGGGTCGGCAGCGTGCTCGGGGTGATGGGCGCCAGGCAGCAGGTGGCCGATTTCGCGCAGAACCAGTTCCTGCGCCTGTCCTCGCGGCTGCGCAACCTCGGCGACCTGTTCAATCCCAGCCGCGCCGGCATCTCCGAGGCGGTGATCCCGCCGACCTCGCGCTTCATCGGCAAGAGCGCGGCCGAGCTGCGCCTGCGCAAGCAGGCCGGGATCAGCCTGCTGGCGATCAACCGCGACAAGCAGGTGATCCGCGAGGACGTGCGCAAGGTGCCGCTGCGCGCCGGCGACATGCTGGTGTTCCACAGCATCTGGCAGGACCTGGCGCAGGCCTCGGAGAGCCGTGACTTCGTCGTCGTCACCGACTATCCGAAGGGTGAGCACCGTCCGCACAAGTTCAAGATCGCGATGACCATCTTCGCGCTGACCATCCTGATCGCGCTGACCAGCAAGCTGCCGGTGGCGCTGACCCTGATGACCGGCGTGGCCGGCATGCTGCTGACCGGCGTGCTGCGCATGGACGAGGCCTATGCCTCGATCAACTGGAAGACCATCTTCATGATGGCCGGGCTGATCCCGCTGGGCTGGGCGATGGACAGCAGCGGCGCGGCGGCCTGGGTCGCCGGCCATACCATCGCGCGGCTGCCCGAGGGCGTGCCGGTGTGGGCGCTGGAGATCGCGCTGGCGCTGCTGACCACCTCGTTTTCGCTGGTCATCAGCCACGTCGGCGCGACCATCGTGATGGTGCCGATCGCGGTCAACCTGGCGCTGGCGGCCGGCGGCAATCCCACCGCGTTCGCGCTGATCGTGGCGCTGTCGGCCTCCAACAATCTGATGACCGCGTCCAACCCGGTGATCTCGATGATCACCGGCCCGGCCAACTACCAGCCGCGCGAACTGTGGCGCGTCGGCGCGCCGCTGTCGCTGATCTATACCGCGGTGGTGGTGCTGATGGTCAACCTGATGTCGATGGCCTGGTGGGGCGCGTTCTAGGCGTCGCTTACGCCAGGAAGACCTGGCCGTCGCGCACCGCCACCGGCACCGCGAGCAGATTCTCGCCGCGGCACGGCCCGGACACGCAACTGCCGTGCTGCAATTCGAACGCGGCGCCATGCGCCGCGCAGACCACGTGGCCTTCGCGGCTCTTCAGGAACTGCCCCGGCGCCCAATCGAGCCGGCGCCCGGCATGCGGACATACGTTCAACCACGCGCGCACGCCGTCGCCGTCGCGGTAGAGCAGCAGCGATTCGACCTCGCCGCCGATGCTGGCCTCGGCTTCGACCAGACTGCCGGGCTCGATCCGGTCCAGGTGCGCCAGCGCGGCGGCGGAAGATGACTCGGTCATGGAAGACGGCGGCAAACGCGGAAAGGGCCGCCATTCTTGCATGTCCGCGGCTTACGCCCGCGCCGCGATTCACCTGGCGACGACATGCAAGACCTTGAACCGGCAAGTGTTAATTTTTCGCTTAACGAACTTTTCACTCCGTCACAGAAGACTCCGTCGATACTGCGCCATCGGTTCCAACTGACACAGACTTCTGCCATGCGTGTACGCGCTTTCAATTTCGATCAGTTCCGGCACGTGTTCGCGCCGCGCAAGCCGCGCCATCCGCTGGTGAAACTGGCCGTCGGCCTATTGGGCCTGGCGATCCTCGCCGGCCTGGTGTTTGTCAGCGTGTTCGTCGGTGCGGCGATGATCCTCGGCGGCATCGCGATGAAGCTGCTGAGCCAGCGCGGCAAGCGCGCGCCCGCGGCGCGCCAGCAGGTGGTCGATGGCGAGTACCGCGTGCTGCGCAAGCCCGCCTTGCCGCTTTAAAAGCCGGAATTCGGGAATGGGGATTGGGGAATCGTGAAAGCGATGTCCCGTCGGCTGTTGGAATCCGGGCGAACCTGACGCGCTAGACTGCTGCATCCCGATACTCTGGATGCGTGCCCGATGAAAGACCTGTTTGCTGCTGCCGAAGCGCCGCGTGTGCCCGTGCGTGGGCTGGGACTGTTTCCGGTGCACCGCATCTATTGCGTGGGCCGCAATTTCGCCGACCATGCGCGCGAGATGGGCGCCAGCGCTCCGGCCTCGAAGGCCGATCGCGGCCAACCGACGTTCTTCATGAAGCCGGCCGATGCGCTGGTGATCGGCGGCGATTCCATTCCCTACCCGAGTGCGACCCAGGACCTGCACCACGAAGTGGAGCTGGTGGTGGCGCTCGGCCAGGATGCGCCGGGCGGCGTGCTCGGCGTCGAGGCGGCGGCGGCGCTGGTGCTCGCCTACGGCGTCGGCCTGGACCTGACCCGACGCGATCTGCAGGCCGCAGCCAAGGCCAAGGGCCTGCCGTGGGACATCGCCAAGGGCTTCGACCATTCCGCGCCGATCAGCGAGCTGATCCCGGCCGGCGAAGTCGGCGCGCTGGAGGCGTTGAACCTGTCGCTGGAGGTCAATGGCCAGGTGCGTCAGCAATCGCTGCTCGACCAGATGATCTGGAACGTGCCGGAGATCCTGCACGAACTGTCCAAGCTGTTCGCGCTGCGCGCCGGCGACCTGGTGTTCATGGGCACGCCGGCCGGCGTGGCCGCGCTGCAGCCGGGCGATCGCTTCAGCGCGCGGCTGGAGAACGTGGCCGAACGCCATGGCACGATCGTCGGCTGAGCGATGCCGCATCGCCGCCGTCGCTTGTCGCTGCGCGGCTTGATCCGGGAACGACAACGACTGCGCTAGGCTTGCGCAGCGGCGACAGGCCCGCGCAACGATTGAGGAATCCCCGATGGGCATGATCCGCGAGTTCAAGGAATTCGCCATGCGCGGCAACGTGCTGGACCTGGCGGTCGGCGTGGTGCTCGGCGCCGCGTTCGGCAAGATCGTCACCGCGCTGGTGGAGAAGATCATCATGCCGCCGATCGGTCTGCTGGTCGGTGGCGTGGATTTCTCGCGCTGGGCATGGACGCTGAAGGCGGCGACGGTGGATGCGGCCGGCAAGGAAGTGCCGCCGGTGGTGATCGGCGTCGGCGATTTCCTCAACACCATCATCCAGTTCGTGATCGTGGCCTTCGCCATCTTCATGGTGGTCAAGGCGATCAATCGCATCGCGCGCAAGGAACCGCCCGCGCCCAAGGCGCCGAGCGAGGAAGTGCTGCTGCTGCGCGAGATCCGCGATGCATTGAAGAACGACGCCACGCCGCAGTAAGCGCCGTGCGCAGGCGCGCCACGCGCTGCTAAGCTCGTGGCTTCCATTGTCGCGGAGTCCTCCATGCGCCGTCTTGCCGTCGTCATCGCCGCCATGCTCGCTGCCTCGTCCGCCACCGCGGCCGAGACCACCCGCATCCCGGACGCGGCGCTGTCCACCGCCGCCACGCTGCGCGAGCAGGCGCTGGCCGACGACACCGGCTGGAAAGTGGTCGAATCGTTGACCACCGAAGTGGGTCCGCGCATGGCCGGCAGCGAGGCCGATGCGCGCGCAGTGGCGTGGGCCAAGGCCAAGTTCAAGGCGCTGGGCTTCGACAAGGTGTGGACCGAGCCGGTGACGTTCCCGAAATGGGAACGGCGCAGCGAACACGCGCAAGTGCTCGGCCCCAATGCGCAGCCGCTGAGCGTCACCGCGCTGGGCGGCAGTCCGGCCGGTACGGTCGAGGCCGAGGTGGTGCGCTTCGCCGACCTCGCCGCGCTGCAGGCCGCCCCCGCCGGTTCGCTGCGCGGCAAGATCGCGTTCGTCGATTACCAGATGGTCAAGGCGCGCGACGGCAAGGACTACGGCAACGGCGGCGCGGTGCGCAGCAAGGGGCCGTCGGAGGCGATCCGCAAGGGCGCGATCGGCTTCGTGATGCGCTCGGCCGGCACCGATTCGCACCGCGTGCCGCACACCGGCATCACCCGTTTCGAGGAAGGCCTGACCCCGGTGCCGGCAGCGGCGCTGGCGGTGCCCGACGCCAACCAGCTGGCGCGCCTGGTCGCACGCGGCCCGGTACGGCTGCGCCTGGCGCTGGACTGCGGCTGGGACGGTCAGGCCACCTCGTACAACGTGATCGGCGAGATCACCGGCCGCAGCAAGCCCAAGGAAGTGGTGGTGATCGGTGGCCATCTGGATTCGTGGGACCTGGGCACCGGCGCGATCGACGACGGCGCCGGAGTCGGCATCAGCATGGCCGCCGGGCACCTGATCGGCCAGCTCAAGCGCGCGCCCAAGCGCAGCATCCGCGTGGTCGCCTTCGCCAACGAAGAACAGGGACTGTACGGCGGCAAGGCCTATGCGCAGGCGCATGCCAAGGACGTGGCGCTGCACCAGATCGCCGCCGAGAGCGACTTCGGCGCCGGCCGCATCTATGCGTTCAACACCGGCTCGGGCGACGCGGCGGGCTCGCGCGAGGCGACCCGGCAGATCGCCGAGGCGCTGGCGCCGCTCGGCATCGACTACGCGCCGGACAGCGGCGGCCCCGGCCCCGACGTGGGTCCGCTCGCGGCCAAGGGCGGCGCCTGGGCGTGGCTGGCGCAGGACGGCAGCGACTACTTCGACCTGCACCACACCGCCGACGACACCCTGGACAAGATCGACCCCAAGGCGCTGGCGCAGAACGTCGCCGCCTACGCGGTGTTCGCCTATCTGGCCGCGGAGGCCGACGGCGGCTTCGGCAGCCAGGCCAAGACAGTGCAGCCGCCCACAGAGTAAGCTGGCACGCCTGCCGCGGGGATGCGCGCAGGCTTTCCCCCTTTTCGCAGCATCGTCAGGACCCACGATGGGCAAACGGCAAGGTCGTGCAGGCTCGGCGGTGACGCTGCTGGATGTGGCGCGGCACGCGGGCGTTTCGCCGATGACCGCTTCGCGCGTGATCAACCGCCACCCGCGCGTGGGTGCGGCGATGCGCGAGCGCGTCGAGGCCTCGATCAAGACCCTAGGCTACCGGCCCAACCTGGCCGGGCGCTCGTTGCGCACCGCCAGCCTGGCGCGGATCGGCGTGCTCTACAGCAATCCCAGCGCGGCCTATCTCAACCAGTTCATGCTCGGCATCCTCGAGCAGAGCAGCCTGGACGGCAGCCAGGTGCTGGTGGAAAAGAGCGACGACATGGGCAGCCAGCGCGCCGCCACCGAGCGCCTGCTCGACGCCGGCGTGGACGGGGTGATCCTGCCGCCGCCGCTGTGCGATTCGCGGCAGACCATCGAGGAACTGGACGCGCGCGGCATCCCGGTGGTGGCCGTGGCCACCGGCGCGCCGATGCAGGGCGTCAGTTCGGTGCGCATCGACGACTACCAGGCGGCCTGCGCGATCACCCGGCACCTGATCGAACTCGGCCATCGCGATATCGGCTTCATCAGCGGCGATCCCAAGCACACCCCGAGCGCGCTGCGCAGCCGCGCGTTCTTCGACACCATGGCCGCGGCCGGGCTGCCGGTCGCTCAGACGCGCGTGGCCGACGGCCTGTTCACCTATCGCTCCGGGCTGGTCGCCGCGACCGCGCTGCTGCACGCCGCGCCGCGCCCGACCGCCCTGTTGTGCAGCAACGACGACATGGCCGCCGCCGCGGTCGCCATCGCCTACAGCCTGCGCCTGCGCGTGCCCGAGGACCTGTCGATCGCCGGCTTCGACGATACCCCGGTGGCGACCACGATCTGGCCCGAGCTGACCACCATCCACCAGCCGGTCACCGCGATGGGCCGCGCCGCGGTTGCGCTGCTGCTCGGCGAGATCCGCCAACGCCGCGACGGCCTGCCCAGCCGCGGCGTCCACCAGGTGATGAAGTACACGCTGGTGACCCGCGGCTCGACCGCGCCGCCAGCGGACCCGGTGCCGCCGCAGGCGGGCTAGCCCGGCTCTTCATCGTTCGTAGTGTGTGCGGGTGGTGACACCTGCGGGCGCGAGCTGTAGATGCTTGGGCTATCGGTCGCGAGCGCCTTATCGATAGGGCGCGTCGCGACTGAATGACGCCTCCGATAACTTCAGTCCGAAAGCTCCACGTTACGCTTGGCGACGGCTTGGGGTTTTCTGTCGCGGCTGAAGCCGCTCCTACAAGAGCATGCGCATGTTGTAGGAGCGGCTTCAGCCGCGACAGGAGGACGAAGTGGCCGTACTGCCAAGGTATTCACGCAACGCCACCTAGTCCCATCACCAATGCGTCTCTGCCAGGCGGCATCTCGAACGCCTCGATGTGGGGACCGGCAGGCTGGGCGCATCGGCGGCTCGCATTGCATCGACGTGCTTCTGGGTTATTAGAGGTGGCCTGAATCCGCGACCGCACCCAGCATTTCGCCAGCGACCGATGCCTTGACCGAATCTGCGCCGCTACGAGCGACAACTCGCCTACGGCAGATCGAGCAGCGCACACACCTCGCTGCGCAAACCGGTCACCGCCTGCGCGCCATCCTGGTCGAAGCGCAACGACGCCTGGCTGGGCGCAAACGCCGGCCAGCGCGGCAGGCCTGCGCCATTGGGATCGCCGTTGCGCGCGAATGCCGCCCAGTAGCGCTGCAGGTTCAACGACGACTGGCCGATCGGCAGGCCCTTGAACACGAACGGCAATTCCGCGCTGTGGGTCACCTTGCCGCCGGGTGCGGCCAGATCGAACTCGTAATGCCACACCGGCACGCCTTGTCGCACCTGCGCGCGCGCCACCGCCAGCGCCGGGCAGCGGAAGGTCAGGTCGGTGGCCAGTTGCATCGCTGCGTCGCCGTAGCGCGGATCGGGCGCGGCGGTGGGGCCGTGGTACGCCGCCAGCACCTGCGTAGCCTGCGTCGGGTAGTCGCGACGCAACCGCGCCTCGGCACCGCCGGCGCCGCCGTAGGTCAACTCCTGCGCGACGCTGCCGAGCAGCAGCGGCACGCGCGGCTGCGTGGCGTCGGCGAGCAGCGCCGCCGGCGCGCGCGGCAACACGTGGCCATCGACGATGGCCTGCAGCCACACGTAGCCGTCGTCGTCCAACGCCGGCACATCGACGCCTTGCGCGGCGGCGATCACAGCGGCCGCAGGCAGCCGGCGCAAGGCCGCCAGACGCTGCTTCGGCGCGACGCCGGCGCGCTGCGCGATCGTTGCGCCCAGCGCCTCGTTCTCCTCCAGGGTGCGCGGCGGCAGGCCGAAGCCGGCGGTGCCGCTCTGCTCGATCGCCGCGCGGAACAGGCCCCGTGCAAGCGGCGACAGCTGCAGCAGGCCAACGTCCTGCGCCCCCGCCGACTGGCCGAAGATCGTCACCTGCGCCGGGTCGCCGCCGAAGCGGGCGATGTTGTCGCGCACCCAGCGCAGCGCTGCGATCTGGTCGAGCAAGGCGTAGTTGCCGGAACCATGCTGGCCGGATTCCGCGCTCAACTCGGGCAAGGACAGGAAACCGAACACGCCCAGCCGGTACTGCACGGTGACCAGCACCACGTCCTGCTGCACCAGCGAGGACGGCAGGATGTCGGCACCGCCGGCGACGTTGGCGCCGCCGTGGATCCAGACCATCACCGGGCGCTTGGCCGCCGGATCCAGGTGCGGAGTCTGCACTTCCACATACAGGCAGTCTTCGCTTGAGCGCTGGGCGAACGCCGTGTTCCAGCCGATCGCCGGCTGTGCGCAGTTGGGCGCCTGCTGGCTGGCATCGCGCACGCCGTGCCAGCGCGCCGGCGGCTGCGGCGGCCGCCAGCGGTTCGCGCCGGTCGGCGGCGCGGCGAACGGAATGGCGCGGAACAACACGCTGCCATCGTCCTGGACCTGGCCGCGCAGGGTGCCCGCGGCCAACGTCACCTGCGGTGCGGCAGAGGCCGGTGACGCCGCGCCATCGGCCGGCGTGATCGCCGCTGCCCACGGCGCCATCGCCAGCAGCAGGCATGCGCCCGCCAAACCAAGCCATCCCCGCCTCATCGCGGCGCTCCCGGTTGCCCGATGCGGCTGCGCCAGGCACCGAGCAGCACCGCAGTGGCCGCGGCGACGTTGAGGCTTTCCACCGCGCCGCTGCCGGGGATCGACAGGCGCCGTTCGCAGGCCTGGGCGAAGTCGCGGTCCATGCCTTCGCTCTCGGCGCCCATCACGTACACCAGGCGCGGTGGCAGCGCGGCGGCGAACACGTCGTCGCCGCCGTCGACCAGCGTCGCCGCCAGCGCGAAGCCGGCCGCGCGCAATTGCGCCAGCGCCTGGTCCGTCGGCGGCAGGCGCACCAGCGGCACCGCCTCGGCGCCGCCCTCGGCCACGCGCGCGGCGGCGCCGGACAGAGCCAGCGTCGCGGTCTCCGGCAGCAGGATCGCGGCGGCGCCAAAATGCGCGGCCGAGCGCAGGATCGCGCCGAAGTTGTGCGGGTTGCCGACGCCGTCCAGCCACAACGCCAGCGCCGGGCCCGGCGCCAGTCCCTGCAACCACGCCGCCAGCGGCAGCGGTTCGGCGCGCAGCACGTCGGCGACCACGCCTTCGTGGTGCGAACTGGCCGCGAGCTTGTTCAGATCGGCGTCCTCCACCACCCGGTAGCCGACGCGGTTGGCCACGCACCACTTGAGCAGCGGCTGCAACGCCGGAATCCGTGCCTCGGCCAGGTACAGCTTGCGGATCGCCTCGGGTCGGCGCGCATGCACCGCGCGCACCGCGTTGAGGCCGTACAGGCGCAGCTCGCCGCGATTGGCGTCGGCCGCGCGCGGCACCGGCGCAGCGCGTTCTGGCGGCGCCGGCGGACGCGGGCCGCGCGGGCTCTTGCCCCAGGGATTGTTCATCGCGGCACGCTCGGCAGCCCGGCGCATGCGGCGGCAACGTGCGGGAAGGAAAGTTTGTGACGCATGGGCAAGGCCTCCTGGACCGCAATGGCAACGCACCGTAGCGGCGCGACCCGGCGATTTTCGCTCATCCCTGCCCCGCAGGTGCGGTTGGCGTCGTTCGCGCGACAGAAAACCTGCGCAACTGGGTTCGCCGCACGGAAATCGATCGACGACGGCTCCGATGTCGGCCCGCCATACACCTGCGCCCTGGACGTTACCGCCACCTCGACGATGATCTCCTACTGATGCGCCCAGTCCCTCCCTGGCACGGGCCGTTGCCGGCCACAGGCCGGCAGCGTGCATCGCGGCACGCAACGCCGCGCGTCGATCATTCGCCGCGCGGCACCGGCGGCGACAGGCGCTCGCGCCACAGGTCGGCGTTCTTGATGCCCAGCGGCAGCGGATCGAACACCGGATCCAGGCCGGCCTTCTTCTGCCGTTCGTAGTCGCGCAGCGCCAGCAGCGCCGGCTTCTGCAGGATCAGGATGGCGATGATGTTGAGCCAGGCCATCAGGCCCACGCCGATGTCGCCCAGCGACCACGCCAGCTTGGCGTCGTGGAACGCGCCGAACACCACCATGCCCATGATGCCCAACCGCAGCACCAGCACGGTCAGCGGGCGGCGGCGGTTGCCGTTGATGTAGCTGAGATTGGTCTCGGCCATGTAGTAATAGGCCATGATCGTGGTGAAGGCGAAGAAGAACAGCGCCAGCGCCACGAAGCCGGCGCCCCAGCCGGGCAGGATCGCGTCCACCGCGGCCTGCGCGTAGCCCGGGCCTTCCTGCACGCCGCGCAGGCCGGCGAACAGGGGCTCGCCGCCGTTCGGCGCATACACGTTGTACTTGCCGGTGGCCAGGATCAGGAACGCGGTGGCCGTGCACACCATCATCGTGTCGAAGTAGATCGCAAAGGCCTGCACGTAACCCTGCTTGGCCGGATGCGAGACTTCGGCGGCAGCGGCCGCGTGCGGGCCGGTGCCCTGCCCGGCCTCGTTGGCGTAGATGCCGCGCTTGACGCCCCACTCCACCGCCAGGCCCAGCAGCGCGCCGAACGCGGCATGCGTGCCGAAGGCGCTGCGGAAGATGATCGCGAACATCTCCGGCACCCGCTCGGCGTTGAGCACCATCACCACCACCGCCATCAGGATGTAGCCCAGCGCCATGAACGGCACCACGATCTCGGCGAAGTTGGCGATGCGCTTGACCCCGCCGAAGATGATCACCGCCAGCAGCAGCGCCACGGTCGCGCCGATGCCCAGCTTCAGCGCCTGCGCCGCCGGCAGCCCCATCCACAGTCCGTCGAGCGGGCCGCACAGCGGACCGCCGCGGCAGGCGTTGACCACGCTGTCGGCGATCGCGTTGGCCTGCACGCCGGGCATCAGGAAGCCGGTGGCGACGATGGTGGCGAGCGCGAACAGCAGCGCGTACCACTTCAGCCCCATCGCCTTTTCGATGTAGTACGCCGGGCCGCCGCGGTAGCGCCCGTCGGCGTCCTTGACCTTGTAGATCTGCGCCAGGGTCGATTCGATGTACGAGGTGGAGGCGCCAAAGAAACCCATCACCCACATCCAGAAGATCGCGCCCGGGCCGCCGAAGGCGATGGCGGTGGCCACGCCGGCGATGTTGCCGATGCCGATGCGCCCGGCCATCGACATCGCCAGCGCCTGGAACGAAGACACGCCGGCATCGGATTTCTGCCCGCCGATGGTCAGCCGCAACATCTCGGCGAAGCCGCGCACCTGCATGAAGCGGGTGCGGATGGTGAAGTACAGGCCGGCCGCCAGGCACATGAAGATCAGCGCCTTGCTCCAGATCAAGCCATTCAATGCAGTGATGATCGATTCCACGCAGTTCCCCGAAGCGCAAGAAGGATGCCCCGCGGATGGGGCTGGCTCGATTGTGCATGAATCGGCGCTGACCGCGAAACGCAGGTCTCACTCTGGCGCGTGCAGGCGGCCGAACAGGTGCAGATCGTGCAGGCGCCCGTGCTTGCGCAGCGCGCCGCGGCGGATGCCTTCGCGCACGAAGCCGTTCTTCTCCAGCACCCGCGCCGAGGCCGGGTTGCTGTCCAGCACGCTGGTCTCGATGCGCAGCAGCCCGAGCGCGGGGATCGCCCAGTCCAGGTAGGTCGCGACGATCCGCGTCATCCGGCCCTGGCCCCAGTGCCGGCGCCCCAGCCAATAGCCCAGTTCGGCGACGTGCGCGCGCTCGCCGCGGCCGGGACGCAGGCCGATGCTGCCGCAGGCCTCGCCGTCGATCTCGATCGCCAGCACCGGATGCGCCAGATCCACCACGCGCCCGCTCAGGAACGCCTCGCCGTCGGCAAGGGTGTAGGGATGCGGGAAGCGGTCGCTGAGCCCGCGCACCACCTGCGCATCGTCGGCATGGCGCAGCAGCGCGTCGAGATCGTCGCCGCGCCAACGGCGCAGCTGCATCCCGTCGGTGGTCAAGCGCAGGTCGCGCCACGCCGTGGCGCTTGCTTCGTCGGGCATCGGCCGTGCTCCTGCAGATCGGCAGCCGAGCATAACCGGCGATTGCATGTGGCGCGGTGCCGGTTCCTGTGCGGCATGCGTGCGCTGCGCAGGGCCGCGACAAGCGAGCGCTGCGACGCGCCTCAACGGCGCACATTGCCGTGCCCGGCCCATTGCCGACAGGCACGACAGGCCGTCGAAAGGTTGGCGCGCGCTAATGCAGCGCGCCCTCCCTTCTTCGCGATCGTCCCGAGCCGTCCGATGCCACCCGCGACCTCCCCCGCTGCGGTACGTATTCCAATCTTCATGTACCACAACATCGCGCCGGCGCCGCGACAACTGCAGGTCTATCGCAGCCTGTATGTCGCGCCAGCGCGTTTCGCGCGGCAGATGCAGTTGCTGCGTCGGTTGGGCTATCGCGGCGTGTCCATGTCCGACGCCATGCCCTACCTGCGCGGCGAACGCCACGGCCGGGTCGCGGTGGTGACCCTGGACGACGGCTATCTGGACAACCTGCATGCGGCATTGCCGGTCCTGCAACGCCTGGGCTTCAGCGCCACCGTGTACGCGGTCAGCGGCAGCATCGGCCGCCACAACACCTGGGACGCGAAGAAGCTCGGCATCGAAAAGCCGCTGATGAGCCTGGCCGAACTGCGCCAATGGCGCCGAGGCGGCATGGAGATCGGCGCACACACCCGTTCGCATCCGCATCTGACCGCGTGCAGCGATGCCGAGTTGCGCGAGGAGATCGGCGGCTGCAAGCGCGAGCTGGAGGATCTGCTCGGCGAACCGGTCACCCAGTTCTGCTATCCGTACGGCGACGTGGACGCACGCGTGGCCGCGACGGTGCAGGACGCCGGCTATGTCGCCGCGACCACCACCCGCCGCGGCCGCGCCGTGCCCGGCTCCGATCCCTGGCGCTATCCGCGCATCCAGGTGGCACGGCATCACCTGCTGCCGCAGTTCGCGCTGCGGGCCTTGACCGGCTACGAGGATCGGCGCGCATGAAGTTCCTGTTCGTCGGCACCAATCCCGAGAACACCGGCGCGGCGACGCACTTCGTGGCGCTGGCGCAGGCCCTGGCCGGCGTCGGCCACCGTGTCGAGGTGATCGCCTGCCAGGGCGGGCTGATCGCCGAGGAGCTGCAACGCAGCGGAATCGGCGTGCACTTCGGCCATTTCCGCAACGCGCTGGCCCCGGCCGGCTACGCGCCGCTGCTGCGCCTGGCGCGGCGCCTGCAGCCGGACTGGCTGGTCGGCAATTTCGGCAAGGAATACTGGCCGTTGCTGCTGGTCGGCCGCGCGCTCGGCATCCGCGTGGCGCTGTTCCGGCACCGCGCGCCGGCGATGCGCGCGTTCTCCGGCTACGCGATTCCGCGCCTGGCCTCGCGCTTCTTCGCGGTGTCGCGCTATGCGCGGCAGGCCTACCTGGACCGCGGCGTGCCGGAGGCGCTGGTGCAGGTGCTGTACAACCCGGTGAACATGGACAGCCTGCGTCCGGACCCGCGCCGCGGCCGCGAGATGCGCGCCCTGCTTGGCCTGCCCGAGGACGCGATCGTGATCGGCTACAGCGGCCGCCTGCAGCACGGCAAGGGCATCTTTCCGCTGCTGGAGGCGGCGTCCGCGGCGATGGCGATCGAACCGGCGCTGCATTGCCTGTGGCTGGGCGACGGCCCGGATGCGGCGCGCCTGCATGCGCAGGCCAGCGCCCAGGCCAGCGCCGCACGGCACCGCTTCGTCGGCTGGGTCAACGACACCACGCCCTACTACAACGCGATGTCGATGCTGGCGTTTCCCTCGCTGGCGCCGGAAACCTTCGGCCGGGTCTCGGTGGAAGCGCAGGCCAGCGAAGTGCCGGTGCTCGCCAGCCGCGTCGGCGGCGTGGCGGAAACGCTGGACGCCGACGTCAGCGGCGAACTGTTGCCGCCGGGCGACGTGAACGCCTGGCGCGACGCGATCCTGCGCATGTGCGATGCGCAGCGCCGCCAGCGAATGGGACAGGCCGGCCGCCAGTTCGTGCAGCGCCACTTCGCCGGCGCGGTGATCGCGGCGCAGTTCGTGCAATTGCTGCAGGCACCGCGCCGCGCGCCGCAGCGGCTGACCCAGGCGCAACCCGACGCGCATTGATGCCAGCGACCGGCGACCAGCCGCGTAGCGCGCCAGGCCGATGCCGGCAGCCAGTACCTTCGCGTCTACCTGCCCCAGCCGTCGCCACATGCTGGCGCATGCTCACCCCGCGTCAACCGGCGGCAGACCTGCGGCGACGGGTGAAATACGGGTAGGCCACGACGAAGGCCAGCGCGGAAGCGGTTCCGAACAGCGCGCGTAACGCATCGCCGACGGTGTGCGGGATCTTCCACGCATGCAGCGCCGCGTCGTACCAGACCAGCTGCAACAGCATCAGTCCGAACAGCGCCATCGGCACGCCGAACACCAGCCAGCCGAACGCCCGTACCGCCGGCTTGGTCGTGCGCTCCTGCAGCTTGCCGACGATCTCGGTGGTGGCCATGTGGTACTGGAACGGATCGGCCGTGGAATACAGCGGCCGCTGCGTCGGCGGCGGCTCGGGCCGCACCGGTTGGTGCGTCACCTGCTCCACCGCCGCGGGCGCGACCAGTTCGGTGACATTGGTCTTGGCCAGCAAGGCCTGCATCTTCGGATCCACGCGTTCCCCCTGAACGTTGCCGCAGGAATCCGGCCCCGGGTTCTCCTGGATCACACCCCTCCCTGCATGCACAGGATGCGTACCGGCGCGGCCGATGGCAACTCCCGCTGCACAGCAACCAGCGTTCAGCAGCATGCATGACCGGGCGCCGCCGGAAGGCGGCGCCGCAGCGCTCAGTCGTGCGCCTCCAGCCACCCCAGCACCTGCGCCGCCAGCGCCTCGGCGTTGTCGCCGTCCGCGCGCAGGTGCAGCTCCGGCTGTTCCGGCGCCTCGTACGGCGAATCGATGCCGGTGAAGTTAGGGATCTGCCCGGCGCGCGCCTTGGCGTACAGGCCCTTCACGTCGCGCGCCTCGGCCACGTGCAGCGGCACGTCGACGAACACCTCGACGAATTCGCCCTCGGCGAAGCGCTCGCGCGCCATCCGCCGTTCGGCGCGGAACGGCGAGATGAAGCTGACCAGCACGATCAGCCCGGCATCGGCCATCAAGCGCGCCACTTCGGCGACGCGGCGGATGTTCTCCACCCGGTCCTCGTCG
Organism: Xanthomonas sp. DAR 34887; assembly: GCF_041245805.1. Classification (NCBI taxonomy): domain Bacteria; kingdom Pseudomonadati; phylum Pseudomonadota; class Gammaproteobacteria; order Lysobacterales; family Lysobacteraceae; genus Xanthomonas; species Xanthomonas tesorieronis. Next base: position 1,286,361 of record NZ_CP162490.1, on the reverse strand, counting down.
GTGAAGCCCAGATCGCGGTTCAGCCCGTGCCGCACGTTGTCGCCGTCGAGGATGAAGGTGTGGTAGCCGAGCGCATGCAGGCGCTTGTCGACCAGGTTGGCGACGGTGGACTTGCCGGCGCCGGACAGGCCGGTGAACCACAGCACCTTCGGCGACTGGCCCTTGATCCGCGCGCGCGCGGCGCGGTCCACGTCCAGGTGTTGCCAATGCACGTTGCCGGCGCGGCGCAGCGCGAAATCCAGCGTGCCGGCGGCGACGGTGGTGTTGCTCTGCCGGTCGATCAGGATGAAGCCGCCGAGCGCGCGGTTGCGCGCGTACGGCTCGAACGCGATCGACTCGTCCAGCGACAGGTTGCAGTAGCCGACCTCGTTCAACTCCAGGCGCTTGGCCGCCAGCCGCTCCTGCGTGTTCACGTCGATGCGGTGCTTGATCTCGCTGACGCTGGCCGACACCGTGCGGGTGCCGATCTTCAGCCAGTACGGACGGCCCGGCAGCAGCGCGGCATCGTCCATCCACAGCACATGCGCGGCGAACTGGTCGGCCACTTCCGGCGGGTCGTCGGCGGCGGCGATCACGTCGCCGCGGCTGATGTCGATCTCGTCGGCCAGGGTCAGCGTCACCGCCTGCCCGGCCACGGCCCGGTCGACGTCGCCGTTGCCGTCGAGCACCCTTGCGACGGTGGAACGGCGCGCCGACGGCAGCACCACCACGGCGTCGCCCGGCCGCACCTGACCGGCCGCGAGCGTGCCGGCGAAACCGCGGAACTGCTGGTTCGGGCGATTGACCCATTGCACCGGCAGGCGCAGGCCGCTGGCGGCATCGCGCGCATCCAGGTCCAGGCTTTCGAGGTATTCGAGCAAGGCCGGGCCGCCGTACCACGGCGTGCGCGCGGACCGCTGCGACAGGTTGTCGCCGTCGAGCGCCGACAGCGGGATGCACTGCACCTGCGCGATGCCCAGTTGCGCGGCCAGCGCGCGATAGTTGGCGACGATCGCCTCGAAGGTGGCCTGGTCGAAATCGACCAGGTCCATCTTGTTGACCGCCAGCACCACATGGCGGATGCCGAGCAGCGAGACGATGTAGCTGTGGCGGTGGGTCTGGGTCAGCAGGCCCTTGCGCGCGTCGACCAGCACCACCGCCACGTCGGCGGTGGAGGCGCCGGTGGCCATGTTGCGGGTGTACTGCTCGTGGCCGGGGCAATCGGCGACGATGAACTTGCGCTTGTCGGTGTCGAAGTAGCGGTAGGCCACGTCGATGGTGATGCCCTGCTCGCGCTCGGCGGCCAGGCCGTCGAGCAGCAACGCGTAGTCGATCTCGCCGCCACGGGTGCCGTGGCGCCTGCTGTCGGCGCTGAGCGCGGCGAGCTGGTCGTCGAACAGGCGCTTGCTGTCGTACAGCAGGCGCCCGATCAGCGTGCTCTTGCCGTCGTCGACGCTGCCGCAGGTGATGAAGCGCAGCAGCGGCTTGTGTTCGTGTTGCTGTAGGTAGGCGGCGACTGCGTCGCCGCCGGGATTGGGGATTGGGGATTGGGGATTCGCAACGGCGTCCCCTCCCGCTACAACGTTCGCCGCGACGTGCCGCTCTTGCGAATCCCCAATCCCCAATCCCGAATCCCGGCTCATCAGAAATACCCTTCCAGCTTCTTCTTCTCCATCGACGCGCCCGGATCCTGGTCGATCACCCGCCCCTGCCGCTCCGAGGTGGTGGTCAGCAGCATCTCGGCGATAATCTTTTCCAACGTGTCGGCCTGCGATTCGACCGCTCCGGTCAGCGGATAGCAGCCCAGGGTGCGGAAGCGCACCTGCCGCAGCTGCGGCACCTCGCCCTCGCGCAACGGCAGCCGCTCATCGTCCACCATGATCAGCGCGCCGTCGCGCTCCACCACCGGGCGCTCGGCGGCGAAATACAGCGGCACCACCGGAATCGCTTCGCGGTAGATGTACAGCCAGATATCCAGCTCGGTCCAGTTGGACAGCGGAAACACGCGCACGCTCTCGCCGGCATGGACCCGGGCGTTGTACAGATTCCACAGCTCGGGACGCTGGTTCTTCGGATCCCAGCGGTGCTTGTCGTTGCGGAACGAGAACACCCGCTCCTTGGCCCGCGCCTTCTCCTCGTCGCGGCGCGCGCCGCCGATCGCCGCGTCGAACTTGCCCTGGTCCAGCGCCTGTTTCAGGCCCTGGGTCTTCATCACGTCGGTGTGCACGGTCGCGCCGTGCGTGAACGGGCCGATGTCCTGGGCGATGCCGTCGGGGTTGATGTGCACGCGCAGGTCCACCCCGGTCTCGGCGGCGCGGCGGTCGCGGAAGGCGATCATCTCGCGGAACTTCCAGCGCGTGTCCACGTGCAGCAGCGGGATCGGCGGCGGCGCCGGCGCGAACGCCTTCAGCAGCAGGTGCAGCAGCACCGAGCTGTCCTTGCCGACCGAATACAGCAGCACCGGATTGCGGAACTCGGCGGCCACCTCGCGCAGGATGTGGATGCTTTCGGCCTCGAGCCGGTCGAGGTGGGACAGGGCGGAAGAACGCATCGGGGACAACGCAGGACTCGTCGGGAAGGGGCGCACAGAGGGTAGCAGCGGCCGCGGCGCCTGGGGCGACCGGGGCCGGCAGTGTGTGATGCGTCTGGCAGGCACTGAAATAAGCGGGGGGCATAAGCCGATAACCCCTGCTCCTTTCTGCCCTGCGCAACGAATCCCTAACATCGGTCATCCCTTCTTCCCACCCGGACCGGTCATGACCGCCGCCTCGCCCGCGTTGCCGCCCAGCCCCTTGCCCGACGAGCGCAAGGCGCTGCTGGCGCGGACGGTGGAGGGGCTGGATGCGGCCAGCCTGTGGTGGCTGTCTGGCTATGCCGCGGGACTGGCCCAGGGCCAGGGACATGCGCCGCCTTCGCTGGCGGTGTTGCCGGGCGGCGCGGCGACCCACCAGGCCGCGCAGCGACTGAGCATTGTCTACGGCAGCCAGACCGGCAACGCCCGCCGCGCCGCCGAACAACTGGCCGCCGAGGCCGAGGCCGCCGGGCTGACGGTGCGCCTGCTGCGCGCCGATGCCTATCCGACCCGCGAACTGGCCGGCGAGCGCCTGCTGTACGTGGTCATCAGCACCCAGGGCGAAGGCGACCCGCCGGACGACGCGATCGGCCTGGTCGAGTTCCTGCAGGGCCGCCGTGCGCCCAAGCTGCCCGAGTTGAAGTACGCGGTGCTCGGCCTGGGCGATTCCAGCTACGCCGACTTCTGCGGCATCGGCAAGCGCATCGATACGCGCCTGGCCGAACTCGGCGCGCAGCGGCTGCTGCCGCTGGGCGAGGCCGACCTGGACATCGACACCGTGGCGGCGCCGTGGCGCACCCAGGCGCTGGCGCAGGCGCGCGAGCTGCTGAAGACCGCGGCAGCGCCGTCGGCGACGGTGACCCCGCTGCGCGGCGCGGCCGCCGCGGCCTGGAGCCACGAGCGCCCGTTCGCCGCCGAGGTGCTGGCGAACCAGCGCATCAGCGGCCGCGATTTCAAGGGTCCGCGCTATGCCACGCATGGCGAGGCCGACAAGGACGTGCGCCATCTGGAGCTGTCGCTGGCCGGCAGCGGCCTGCACTACGAACCCGGCGACGCGCTGGGCATCCGCCACCGCAATCCGCCGGCGCTGGTCGAGGCCGTTTTGACGGCGACGCGACTGGACGGTCATGCCCACGTCACCGTCGATGCGCAGACTCTACCCTTGCACGAGTGGCTCGCCGCGCATCGCGAGCTGACCCGGGCCTCGCGGCCATTCCTGACCGCGGTCGCCCGCCGCTCAGCCGCCCCGGCGCTGGAGCAGCTGCTCGACCCTACCCAGACCGCCGGTCTGGCGGCGTTGCTGGCCGATCACCAGGTGATCGACGTGCTGCGACGCTGGCCGGCGGATTGGGACCACAGCGCCTTGCTGGAGGCGCTGCGGCCCCTGGCTCCGCGCCTGTATTCGATCGCCTCCAGCCGCAAGCGGGTCGGCGACGAAGTGCATCTCACCGTCGATGTCCTGGCCTACCAGGCGCATGGCCACGCCCATGGCGGCGCGGCCAGCGGGTTTCTGGCCGCCCTGGCCGAAGGCGACAGTGCCCCGGTCTACATCGAACCCAACGAACGCTTCCGGGTGCCGGCCGACAGTAGCCGCGACATCCTGATGATCGGTCCCGGCACCGGCGTGGCGCCGTTCCGCGGCTTCGTGCAGGAACGCGCCGAGAGCGGCGCCAGCGGCCGCAACTGGCTGTTCTTCGGCGCCCGCCATTTCAATCAGGACTTCCTGTACCAGGCCGAGTGGCAGCAGGCGCTGCGCAGCGGCGAACTGCAGCGCCTGGACCTGGCGTTCTCGCGCGACGTGCAGCCGCTGCGCGACGGCAACGTGCCGGACAAGGTGTACGTGCAGCAGCGCCTGCGCGAGCACGGCCGCGACGTCTACGACTGGCTGCAGAACGGCGCGCACCTGTACGTGTGCGGCGCGATCGGCATGGGCAAGGACGTGCACGCCACGCTGCAGCAGATCGTGGTCGAGCACGGCGCGCGCAATGCCGAGGATGCGGCCGCCTACCTGACCTCGCTGCAACGGGAGGGGCGGTATGCGCGCGATGTCTATTGAGGCTGGGATTGGGGAGTCGGGATTGGGGATTCGTAAGAGCGGGTTCCGTTTTTCTGCGTGTTTCCGAGCCGCCTTCGTTTCTGATTTGCCAACTTCCAATCCTGAATTCCGAATCCCGCGATGAGCAACGTCGAAGACATCAAGGCCGAAAGCCGCCGCTTGCGCGGGTCGCTGCTGCAGAGCCTGGCCGATCCGGTCACCGGGGCGTTGCGCGAGGACGATCAGACGCTGATCAAGTACCACGGCAGCTACCAGCAGGACGATCGCGACCTGCGTGACGAGCGCCGCCGGCAGAAGCTCGAACCGGCCTACCAGTTCATGATCCGCACGCGCACGCCGGGCGGGGTGATCACGCCGCAGCAGTGGCTCAAGCTCGACGCCATCGCCACCACTTACGGCAACCACTCGCTGCGCGTCACCACGCGCCAGGCGTTCCAGTTCCATGGCGTGATCAAGCGCGAACTGAAGGCGACGATGCAGGCGATCAACGCCGCGCTGATCGACACCCTGGCCGCCTGTGGCGACGTCAACCGCAACGTGCAGGTCGCGGCCAATCCGCTCGCCTCGCGCGCGCACGCGACCCTGTACGCCGATGCGGCGCGCGCGTCCGAACACCTGCTGCCCAATACCCGCGCCTATTACGAGATCTGGCTGGACGAGGAGCAGATCGTCGGCAGCGGCCAGGAACAGGAGCCGATCTACGGCGACACCTACCTGCCGCGCAAGTTCAAGATCGGCTTCGCGCTGCCCCCGGTCAACGACGTGGACGTGTTCGCCAACGACCTGGGCTTCATCGGCGTGCTCGGTGCCGACGGCGAACTGGCCGGCTACAACGTCAGCATCGGCGGCGGCATGGGCGCCACCCATGGCGACGCCGAGACCTATCCGCGCGTGGCCAACGTGATCGGCTTCATCGCGCGCGACCAGTTGCTCGATGTCGCCACCGCGGTGGTCACCACCCAGCGCGATCTCGGCAACCGCACGCTGCGCAAGCGCGCGCGCTTCAAGTACACGATCGACGACCATGGCCTGGACGTCGTCGTCGCCGAGATCCAGCGCCGCGCCGGCATCGCCCTGCAGCCGACCCGCGCGTTCGCGTTCGAGCACAACGGCGACCGCTACGGCTGGAGCGAAGGCGAGGACGGCCGCGCGCACCTGACCCTGTCGCTGCCGGCCGGGCGCATCGCCGACCGTGACGACGGCGCGCGTCATCTCAGCGGCCTGCGCGAGATCGCCGAGCTGCTGCAGCGCGACGGCGAAGGCGCGCATTTCCGCATGACCTCCAACCAGAACCTGGTCGTCGCCAGCATTCCGGCTGCGCTGCGCGAGGCGATCGACACCTTGGTGCGCGCGCATGCGCTGGACATCGGCAACCAGGCGCGCACCGCGCTGGCGCGCGCGGCGATGGCCTGCGTGGCGCTGCCCACCTGCGGCCTGGCGATGGCCGAGGCCGAGCGTTACCTGCCCGACTTCGTCGGCAAGCTGGAGCCGTTGCTGGACCGCCACGGGCTGCGCGAGACGCCGATCCTGCTGCGCATTTCCGGTTGCCCGAACGGCTGCTCGCGGCCGTACCTGGCCGAGATCGCGCTGGTCGGCAAGGCGCCCGGCCGCTACAACCTGATGCTCGGCGCCGATCACCGCGGCCAGCGCCTGAACACGCTGTACCGCGAAAACATCGCCGAGCCGGAGATCCTGGACGCGCTGGATCCGCTGTTCGCGCGCTACGCCAGCGAACGCGACGCCGATGAGGGCTTCGGCGACTTCCTGCACCGCAGCGGCCTGGTCGCACTGCCCGCCTACCCCACCCACCGCCATCTCATTCCCTCGGAACTGCACGCATGAGCGCCCTGCCCGCCTCCGCCCACCACGACTCCGCCAACGCGCCAGCGACGGCATGGGATCTCGACGCGGTCAACGCGTTGCTGGCGCCGATGACCGCGGTGCAGCGCGTGGCCTGGGCGCTCGAACACGGCCCGGCCGAGGCCGCGCTGTCGTCGAGCTTCGGCGCGCAATCGGCGGCGACGCTGCACCTGCTGACCCAGCAGTTGCCGGACATCCCGGTGATCCTGATCGACACCGGCTACCTGTTCGCCGAGACCTACCGCTTCGCCGACGCGCTCACCGACAAGCTCAAGCTCAACCTCAAGGTGTACCGGCCGCTGGTCAGCCGCGCGTGGATGGAAGCGCGCCATGGCCGCTTGTGGGAACAGGGCATGGTCGGCATCGAGCAGTACAACAACCTGCGCAAGGTCGAGCCGATGCGCCGCGCGCTGGACGAACTGAAGGTCGGCACCTGGTTCACCGGCCTGCGCCGCAGCCAGTCCGACAGCCGCGCGCAGACCCCGTTCGTGCAGAAGCGCGGCGAGCGCTACAAAATCAACCCGATCGCCGACTGGAGCGACCGCGACCTGTGGCAGTACATGCAGCAGCACGGCCTGCCCTACCACCCGCTGTGGGAAGAAGGCTACGTGTCGATCGGCGACTTCCACACCACCCGCCGCTGGGAGCCGGGCATGCGCGAGGAAGATACCCGCTTCTTCGGCCTCAAGCGCGAGTGCGGCATCCACGAGGACATCTGAGGCGGGCGTGCTGCGGCCCTTCTTCGGGCCGCGCACGCCTCTTTTGTGGGAGCGGCTTCAGCCGCGACGAGCGGAGCGGCGAACCTTCCGGCTTCGGACACCGTCGGGACTGAAGTCCCTCCCACAGTGCACCATCAAGCTCGCCGCAAGCCCCCTGTAGGAGCGCCTTCAGCCGCGACAGACAGCGTGCAATGCCGACAACTCCCAGCCGGGACTGAAGCCCTCCACAGTGCACCCCAGCCAGTCGCAGCCATCCCCTGCGGGAGCGACGTCAGGTGCGACGAGCGGCGCGGCGCACTCGACGGCTACAGCCAGCGCCGGGACTGGCGACCCTGCCACGGGGCATTCGGCCAGTTCGACGCCACCACACCGCCTCACTCCCGCCGCAGCACCCACCACCAATCCAGCGCCAGCATCAGCAACAGCGACACCCCGACCAGCGGGAACAGCACGCCGCCGATCGCCAACAACACGATCACGCCGTGCAGCGTGCGCCGGTCCGCGGGCAGCGGCGGCACGCCCAATCCGCCGGCCGGGCGCCGCTTCCACCACATCAGCGCGGCGCTGGCGCACAACAGCAGGATGCCGATGCAGGATGCGATCAGCAGCAGCTGATTGAAGGTGCCGTATTGCTGCCCCAGGTGCACATTGATGCCCCATTCCAACGCCTTCGCCATCGGCCCGTAATCGGCGTAGCGCATGTCCAGCAGCACCTTGCCGCTGTACTGGTCGAGGTGGACCACCCGTTGCTGCGCCAGGTCCGGCGGATACACCGACGCGGTATAGACGCCGCGCACGCCACGCGGCAGCGCCACGCTGTAGCCGGCGGCGATCCCCCGTGCCTGGAACCGCGCCACCGCCGCGTCCAGGCCGATGGCGCCGGGCTCCGGCGCCATCGTGTCCATGGCATCCATCGCCGTGCCGCCATGCGCGGCATGCTCCGCATGCGCATCGTTACCGTGGTCCGCCATGCTCGATGCCGCATTCGCCGTCACCGTCGCCGGCATCGGCATCGGCATCGGCATCGGCATCGGCATCGCAGCATCCCCCGGCAGCTGCGACTGCGGCAACCGCGCCTGGCGCAGCGACCACGCCGGCACCTCTCCGTCGCTCAGGCGCTGCGTGGACATCGGCACGTCCACACGCAGGCCTGCCGGATAGCCATAGTGGTGGCCATTGGCGAGGCGATTGACCTGTTCGCCCCAGAACCACGACCACGGCATGCCGGTCAGCGCCAGGAACAACAACATCGCGCCGACCACACTGCCGGTCAGCGCATGCGTATCGCGCCAGAACACGCGTTGCGGCGGCCGCCCACGCACCGTCGTGACACCGCCGCGGCGGCCGCGCGGCCACCACAGGTGCACGCCGGTCAGCACCAGCAGGATCGCCCAGCCCGCAGCCACTTCGATCAGCGCGCTGGCCCATGGCCCGACCAGGGCGAGGCTGTGCAGGCGCCGGATCGTCCACGCCACCGTGCCGTGCTCGGGCAAGCTGCCCAGCACCCGCGCCCGATACGGATCCACATACACCACCACGCGGCGGCCATCGGCGGTGCCCACGGTCACTTCCGCCGCCGCATCGCGCTGTGGTGGCGTGGTGTAGCGCAGCGCCTGTCCCGGTTGCGCCGCCAATGCAGCGGCGAGCAAACGTTGCGGCGCAATCGCCTGCGCCTGCGCCGGCACCGCGACCGTCTTCAGCGCGCGGTGGAAATAGCCATCGATCGGCTGCTGGTAGACGAAGGCGGCACCGGTCAGCGCCAGCCATGCCAGCAGCGGCAGCACCAGCAGGCCAGCGTAGAAATGCCAGCGCCACACGGCGCGGTAGAAGCGCGCCGGCGGCACCGCGGTCGGATTCGGCGTGGCCATCACCAACCCCAGTTCAGGCTGGCGTACAACGCACGGCCATCGCCCGGCGAGTAGCCGGAGGAACCGCTGTCGTACCAGGCGTAGACGTAGTGACGATCGCTCAGATTCTTCAGCTGCAGCGACAGCTCGCGCTGCGCGCGCCAGGCCCAGGTCGCGCCGACGTTGGCCAGCGCGTAACCGCCGTAGCGGCCCAGCGTGTTGCTGCGCTCCACGTAGTAGTCGCCCTGCGCATTGCCCCAGGCCGACAGCTTCAGCCGTGGCGTGGCCTGCCAGTCGATGCCGGCGTTGGCCAGGTAGTGCGGCACGTTCTCGATCTCCTTGCCGCGCGTGGCCGGCGCGCTCGGGTCGGGAGTGACGATGACCGCGCGCTGCCGCGAATACGCCAGCCACAGCGTCCAGCGCTCGTCCGGACGCAGGTTCAGCTGCGCATCCCAGCCGCGGCGCAAGGTCTTGCCGACGTTGCCGACCTCGCCGGTGCCGACGCTGCCATCGACGCCGAGGATGGTCGCCACCTCGTCGGAGGCGCGCTGCTCCCAGTAGGCGATGCGCGCATCCAGGCGTTTGCCGTCGGCGAACTTCAAGCCCGCTTCCCAGCCGTCGTTGTACGACGGCGCCAGGTTTCCGGGCTGGCTTCGGTAAGCGCCGTTGCCGCTGCCGATCTGGAAGCTGCGGCCGATGTTGGCGTAAGCGCTGGTCTGCGCGGTCAGCGCGAACACCGCGCTGAGCTTGGGCTGTCGGATCGCGCCGTAGGCGTAGGCCGGATAGCGCGCGCCGCCGAGCCGGTCGCGGAAGCTGCCATCGACCCAGTCCACGCGGTAGCCCGGCACCAGTTGCAAGCGCTCGAACGGACGGATCACCGCCTGCACATAAACACCGCGCGTATCCAGGTCGAAATCCCAGTCGCGCAACGGCGCGGTGCGTACCCGCGCCACGGTGCGATAGCGCTGCGACGTATTGTCCTGCCATTGCCCGTCGATGCCGCCTTCCAGCGCGAACGACGTCGCCCAGTCGACCTCGGGCCGCCAACTGGCCTTGGCCAGAAAGCCGCGCTGGGTCTCGTCGGTATCGCGCTCCTGCTGCGCGCCGGCATTGGTGAAGCGCACCCAGCGCTGGTTCTGGTAGCGATTCCAGTACAGCCTGGCGCTGCCCTGCACGGCATCGGCCAGTTGCGCATCCAGATGCAGGCTCACCTGGCCGGTCTGGCGTTCGCTGCGATCGTCGCGCGCGTAGCCGGGCGAACTGCGCGGTGCGCGTTGCGCACTGGCATAGTCCAGGTAGCCCGCTTCCAGCGCTTCGTTGCGGTAGTAACGCGCACTGAGCCCGGCGCGCAAGGCGGCGTCCGGCGCGGTGTAGAACCATTTGCCGGCGAAGGCGCGCTTGCGCGCGTCGGCATGGTCGCGGTAGCCGTCGCTGTCGCGCCACGCGGCGAAATAGTTCTGGCTCCAGCCGCCGCGCTCGATGCCCTGGCTGGCCTGCACCTCGCGCGTGCCGAAGCTGCCGATGGTGACGCTGGCGCGGCCGTCGTTGCCGCCGCTGCGGGTCAGCACGTCGACGCTGCCGGCGATGGCGTCGAGCCCATAGCGCGGATCGTTGGTGCCGCGCACGATCTCGATCGCGGCGATGTCCAGCGGAAACACCGCGTCCAGGTACGGCATGGCGCCGGCGTTGTCGTTGCTGGGAATGCCGTCGATCAGCAGCTTGACCGCGTTGACCCGGCCCTCGCCGTTGAAGCCGCGAAACGAGAAGCGGCCGGCGTCGGTGCCCATCTTGAACTGGGTGACCTGCACCCCGGGCGCGCGCATCAGCAGCTCCCAGCTGTAGTCCACGTGCTGGTCCTGCAGCAGGTCGCCGCCGAGGATGTCCACGGAACTCAGCACGCTGCGTGCAGTCGGCAAGGACAGCGGATCGGCGCGGACCTGGACCTTGCCCAGGGTCAATGCGGAATCGCCGGCGGGCGGTTGTACGCCGCTATCGGCGGCATGCGTCGGCAGGCAGACGCCGGCCGCGAGACAGGCGCAGCCGTACGCCGCCATGCGCGGCACGGAAAAGAAACGGATCATCGATGGCTCCATCAGCACGAAAACGCGCCGCGGCAGCGCCACGGCACGAAGAACAAGCGTTCGCGTTTCAGGAATACAGCGGAGGCCCACGTGCGGCGTGAGCGCGCCAGATGCCCGTGTCCACCACCGGCATGCGCGGTGCGGCCAGCGGCGTGCGCTGGCGCACCCACGGCAACACCAGCAACAGCAACGCCAGCAAGGGCAGCAGGCGCGCGGCCAGCAGGCAGTAATCGCACACATGCTCGTGCGCCATGCTGCCGTCGTCATGGGCGCCGGCGTGGGCAGGCAACGACACCGCAGGCAAGGCAAGCACCGATTGCAGGCCGCGGCTGGTGCACAGCGCGCTCGCCGCGGCAGCGGCCCAGTCGCCGGAGCGCGCCTGCTGCCAGCGGCTCAGCAACGGCGCAGCCAGCATCAGCACGATCGCCAGCATGGCGAGCGTTGCCCAAAACGATGATGGCTGGCGGCGACGGATCACCGCGGCAGTCTAGGCCTGTTGCCGCAGCCGGGCTAGCTCCCCCCTGCGACAGCTTGACGCAGGCCATTGGTGACGACTGACCCAGTTCCACGACGGTAATCGCTTACAGCCCGATGCGGCGCTCAAGCCCGCGTGGGTCCTGTCGATACCTGCGTCGAAGCCGCGCCTGTGCGTCGGCCATTCCAGACACTTCATCCGTGGAGGGACGAAGATGATTCCGAGTAAAATCCATCCCAAGTGGGTTCCGCTGCTTCGTGGCGATGCCAAGCTGCAATTCAAGGTCTTCGCCGGGAACATGATGCTGAGCCAGTGCGCGCGCAAGATCAAAAGCGATCCGTCGCCGCAGACCGTGCAAGCCTGCGTGGACGAGGCGCACGCATTCTTCAGCAAGTACGAAAATCTCTATTCGGCCGAACTGAAGTCCCACTTCTGAGGAGCAACGACATGTTGATGACACGCGAACAAGCCGCCCAGAAGATCCAGTCCGGCGCCACCTTGTATCTGGCCGGCGACCAGGCCCTGCTCGACAGCCTGCCCAAGGGCAACTGGATCGGCGGCACCATTCCCTATTTCATGGACAAGCAAGGCGGCACCCACAGCCGCGAACTGATCTTCGTCAGCGAGCAGGACCACTGCGTCAGCGGCTCGAGCGTGCGCTGGTACGACGTGGGCGAACTGCCGTCCATCGCCAGCGACTCGCCCGATCACGGCTTCAGCGTGATCATCCTGCCGGCGACCAGCCAGGCGCACGTGCGCTATGCGCAGGATTCGCCAGACTACCCTGGGCTGTTCATGAAGAACATCGTCGGCTGGGTGTCCGGCGTGGACCTGTCGGACCTGGGCAAAGTGGCGCCGCGCATTTATGACGGCACCAGCGGCAAGTCCTACAGCGAAGGCTGCGTGGTCCTGCACGCGACGCTGCCGGAGGACAAGATGGTCTCGGTCGGGATCGTCAACTGCTTCGAGCAGGGCGACGGCGACGTGATCACCTTCGCGCAGGACGGCTTCGACGTCGGCCAGGCGCTGGTCAACGGCGCGCCGCGCGACTTCGCCGAGTACCTCACCGCCAACCAGATCGACGTGCGGCTGCCGCTGGTCGCCGACTACAACGGCGAGAAGATCAACGCCAGCATCCAGTCGATCGACCAGGACGCGCACAAGGTCACGCTGTACGCGCCGGTGTTCCGCGGCGTGGAGTACCGCGTCGCTGCACCGGTGGCCAACTACGTCGAGGAATTCTCGCGGCAGTTGCCGCAGACCGTGAGCAGCCCCGAGTTCAGCTGCAACTGCATCCTCAACTTCCTGTACTCGGAACTGGAAGGCAAACGCACCGGTGAACTGATCGGACCGGTGACCTTTGGCGAAGTGGCCTACCAGCTGCTCAACCAGACCATGGTGTACCTGCAGATCGAGGACATGCCGACCTGAGCGCCGCGCAACGGTTCTCCCACCCGGCGGGCGCAGCGATGCGCCCGCTGTCGTTTGTGGAACTGGGCCGCGCTTGCATCATTTCGAAATTTCCGGAATTATCGAAACGATGAATGCCGACAGCACCGTTTCCGCCCTGCGCGCCCTCGCCCACGCGCACCGCCTGGCCGCCTATCGCGCGCTGGTCCAGGCCGGGCCCGACGGCATGGCGGTGGGCGAATTGCGCGCCGCATTGGAGCTGCCCGCGGCCACGCTGACCGCGCACCTGCACGTGCTGCGCGGTGCCGGCCTGATCGCCGACGAACGCCAGGGCCGGGTGATCCGGCTGCGCGCCGACTACGCGCGCATGTACGCGCTGATCGGCTTCCTGACCGAGAACTGCTGTGGCAACGGCACGTGTTCCGCCGACGCTGCGGCGCCTGCCGCCGTGCGCGCGCCATAGCGCAGCGCCCCCTCCTATCGCACCGAGCCCTCGATGAGCGCCATCACGATCTACCACAATCCCGCCTGCGGCACCTCGCGCAATGTCCTCGCCCTGATCCGCAACAGCGGCGCAGAACCGACCGTGATCGAATACCTGAAGACCCCGCCGGACCGCGCCACCCTGCAGGCGTTGATCGCGGCGCTGGGCATCCCGCTGCGCGAGGCCATCCGGCAGAAGGGCACGCCCTACGCCGAACTGGGCCTGGACGATCCCACGCTGAGCGAGGACGCATTGCTCGACGCGATGCTGCAGCACCCGATCCTGCTCAACCGGCCGATCGTGGTCACCGCGCTGGGCGCGCGCCTGTGCCGGCCGTCGGAAACGGTGCTGGAAATCCTGCCCTCGCCGCAGCGCGGCGCCTTCGCCAAGGAAGACGGCGAACCCGTGATCGACGCGGACGGCCGCCGTGTCGGTTGACCTGTCCGCGCTGCCGAACCTGGACCCGGCCGCGTTCGTGCGCCCGGATCCGCTGGCGCTGAGCGCCGCCCGCGCCCCCCATCCGCCACGCATCCTGCTGCTGTACGGCTCGTTGCGCGAGCGCTCCTACAGCAAGCTGCTGGCGTTGGAAGCGGCGCGACTGCTGCAGGCGATGGGCGCGGAAACGCGCCTGTTCGACCCCAGCGGCCTGCCGCTGCCCGACGCCGCTCCCGACAGCGATGCGAAAGTGCAGGAACTGCGCGAGCTGACCCTGTGGAGCGAAGGCATGGTCTGGTCCTCGCCGGAACGGCATGGCGCGATGAGCGGCGTGCTCAAGGCGCAGATCGACTGGATCCCGCTCAGCCAGGGCGCGCTGCGCCCCACCCAGGGCAAGACCCTGGCGCTGCTGCAGGTGTCGGGCGGCTCGCAGTCGTTCAATGCGCTCAACCAGATGCGCGTGCTCGGCCGCTGGATGCGCCTGCTCACCATTCCCAACCAGTCGTCGGTGGCCAAGGCCTGGCAGGAATTCGACAGCCCCGGGCGGATGCGCCCCTCGCCCTACTACGACCGGCTGGTCGACGTGATGGAGGAACTGCTCAAGTTCACCCTGCTCACCCGTGACCTGGCGCCGTACCTCGTCGACCGCTACAGCGAACGCCGGCCTGACACCGAATCTTTGGCCGCGGCATCGGGCGCGGCACCGCCTGCGTCCGTTGCGTCGGCGTGAAGACGGCGTCGTGAGGAAGTGTGATCTGTACCAATAGAATGCGCGCCTCATCGCCGCCGAGGCGCTCGCATGTCTTCCGTCGCATCCGCTGCCGGCCCGGTCTATTGCGCCGCCAAGCCCGGCAACGAAACGCTGCGCCTGGACGCGCTGCATAGCTACGCGATCCTGGACACGCCGCGCGAGCCGGCCTTCGACGACATTACTCGGCTGGCCGCGATGATCTGCCAGACCCCGATCGCGGTGGTCAACCTGATCGACAGCGAGCGGCAGTGGTTCAAGAGCGAGATCGGCCTGGGCACGCGGGAAACGCCGCTGGCCACCTCGATCTGCGCGCACGCGCTGCTGGAGGACGATCTGCTGCTGGTGCCGGACACGCGCGAGGATCCGCGCTTCGCCTCCAATCCGCTGGTCACCGGCGCAGAGCGCCTGCACTTCTACGCCGGCGCCTTGCTGAAGACCTCCGACGGCCTGCCGCTGGGCACGGTCTGCGTGCTCGACCGGCGCGCGCGGCAGTTGACCTACGACCAGATCGAGGCGCTGCGCGCGCTGGCGCGGCAGGCGATGGCGCAGCTGGAATTGCGCAAGGCGCTGGCGCTGGCGCAGGAATCCAACCACTACCGCAGCCGCCTGCTGGCCATCGCCGGCCACGACCTGAAGACGCCGCTGCGCACCGTCTCCTATGCGCTGGCCAAGGTCCAGCGCCAGCTCGACGCGGCCGGCAGCGTGCCGTTGGACGAGGCGCGCAAGGCACTGAACCAGGTCGCCGCCGGCCTGGACCAGCTCGCCGCCAGTGCGGTCGCCGGCGGCGAACACAGCCTGCCGGTGCAGGGCGAGATGGTCCTGGGCGACCTGCTCGGCCCGATCCTGGATACCTGGCGACCGCAGGCCGCGGCCAAGGGACTGCGCCTGCGCTACGTGCCGACCACGCTGCGCGTGCGCAGCCACGCCACGCTGCTGGCCACCTTGCTCGGCAACCTGCTCGGCAACGCGGTCAAATACACCGAGCACGGCTCGGTACTGGTCGGCTGCCGGCGCCGGCGCGGGCAGGTGACGGTGGAGATCATCGACAGCGGCATCGGCATGGACGGCGACAGCTTGCGCCATCTGTTCCAGGCCTTCCGCCAGGCCGATCCGCGCAGCGAAGGCCTCGGCCTGGGGCTGTGGATCGTGCGCCGCACCGCCGAAACGCTGGGCTGCAGCGTCGAGGTGCGCAGCCGCCCGGGCCAGGGCAGCCGCTTCTCGGTGACCCTGCCGCTGGCGGGCGCGACCGACGCCTGAGCGCGGCCGCGCTGCGCGCGCCGTGGCGCGCGCGACACTGCAGTTATTCCTTCAGCACCATGTCGATGCACAGCACCGCGGCCATGATCAGGATGCGCACGTCGTCCTCGGCCGGCACCGCATTCTCGATCGCGAGCATGTAGTTGTCGGCGGAGGTGAACAGCTCCTTGCCCAGCCCGGCCCACTTCTTGGCCACGCGCGCCAGCTCGCGCTCGCCCTGCACGAAGCGGAAATCCCAGCTGGTCCACTTGCCGCGCAGCGTGCACACCAGCTTCTCGCGCGCATCGAGCACGTCGAACTTGCCGCCGATGGAGAAGAACTTCTGGCTGAAGGAACCGACCAGGCGATCGTGCTCGTCCAGCACCTCGACCTTGGACAGGAACAGCGAAAACCCGCGCTTGACCGTCAGCACCTTCTGCCCGTTCGGCGTGCGCACTTCCACCTGGAACGGGGTCATGCGCTTGTAGTCGGTGAACCGGAAGATCTTGGTGAACACGCCCAGGTTCGGCTCGCGGCATTCGAGCACCTTCTGGTTGCTCTGCGGATCGAACACGTCGTAGTTGTTGGCGGCCTTGAACATGCCGACCTGCTCCTTGACGAAGAACAGGTTCTGCTGGAGGACGGGGTGCATGGACATCCTTGTGGTGGATAAAAGAGCGCGCACCGTAGCGGCCGCGCGCCGCGATGGCAATGGCAACCGCAACCGGGTGGCAGATGCGCGTAGCGGCGGCGCGCCGTTTGCGCGGCGCCGTCGACGCCGCCGATGCGGAGATCGCACGGCCGTCGCGGCTTGCGCCAGGCGCGGCGACGACGCGGTAGCGCCGCTCAGCTGGTGATGGTCTGGGTCAGCTCTTCCCAGGTCGGCGGGGTCGGCCAGTCCGGTTCCTGGTTGCCTTCCATGACCCGGCGCAGGTCGCGGGTGTCGATCTGCGGTGCCAGCACGTGCACCAGTTCCAGCGCGTAGTCGCGCAGCACGCGGTCGCGCGGCAGCACCGCCCAGGCGATGCACTCGGGAATCTCCGGCGGCGCCGGCCAGGCGCGCAGGTCGGTGTCGCCGGCATGCACCGCCATTTCCGCGAGCAGGCCGACGCCGAGGCCGGCGCGCACGTAGGTCTTGATCAGGTCGGCATCGAGTGCGGTCAGGGCGATGCTCGGCTCCAGCCCGAGCCGGCCGAACGCGCGTTGCAGCGAAGAGCCGGAGCGGGTCGAGGATTCGTAGCTGATCAGCGGCTGCACCGCCAGCGCGGCCATGTCCGGCACCCGCTTGGGCACGTCCAGCGCATGCCCGCGCGGCACCAGCACCAGCCGCCGCCAGCGGTACAGCGGCACCGCGATGCCGGCGCCCGGTTCGCTGCCGGCGGTGCTGACGATGGCGATGTCGGCATCGCCCTGGCTGAGCAGGTCCAGCGCCGCGCTCTCGGCGGCCTGCTGCAGATGCACGCTGACCTGCGGATACGCCTGCTTGATCTGCGCCACCGCCGGCGGCAACACGAAGCGCGCCTGGGTGTGGGTGGTGGTCAGGGTCAGCTGGCCCTGGCTCTCGCGGCGCTGGTTGGCGGCGTAGGTGCGGATGTTGTTGGCCTCGGCCAGCACCGCGCGGGCGCGCTCGATCACTTCGCGGCCGGCCGGGGTCACCGTTTCCAGGCTGCGACCCTTGCGCACGAACAGCAGGAAGCCGAGTTCGTCCTCCAGTTGCTTGAGCTGCTTGGACAGCCCCGGCTGGGTGGCGTGCACGCGCGCCGCGGCCAGGGTGATGTTGAGATCGGCATCGGCGATGGCGACGAGGTAGCGGAGTTGGGTCAGCGTCATCGGAGCGAGGGCGAGGCGCCGCCTGGCGGGAGCAGCCACGACTGTAGTGGAAATGGGCCTCTCACCTTATAACCGAAAGCTATCTGGTAGAGGCATGAAGTCATTTCCGGCGGCTATAAGGCGGCGCTACGGTCACGCCTCCCACCTCCTTCCTGCGTTGCGACCGCCGTGAGCCCTGCCCCGATTGCGTTGTATCCGGACCTGCGCGAGCGGCCCGTGCTGGTGGTCGGTGGCGGCGCCGCCGCCGAGCGTCAGATACAGGCGCTGCTCGCGGCCGGCGCGCTGCCGCGGCTGGGGGCGCCGGCGCTGACGCCGGTTTTGCAGGCCCTGGCCGATGCAGGACGCATCCAGTGGCTGCGCGGCCGCTTCGATGGCGCCTGGCTGGATGCGGTGTGGTATCTGGTCGCCGCCAGCGACGACCCCGCGCTGAACCGGCAGGCGCTGCAGGCCGCCGCGGCGCTGCGGGTGCTGGCGCAGGATGCGATCGGCGCAACCGTCACGGTCGCAGCCAACGCATCGGCGGACGATGCAGGCAACGGCATCGACGCATCCGCCGCTGCAGCGCAAGCGCTCCGTCCCGGCACGGTGACCCTGGTCGGCGCCGGCCCCGGCGATCCCGGCCTGCTGACGCTCAACGCGCTGCGCGCGCTGCGCGGCGCCGATGTGGTCCTGCACGACCGCCTGGTCAGCGCCGCGATCCTGGACCTGCTGCCGGACACGGCCGAGCGGATCGAAGTCGGCAAGTCGGGCAGCGGCCACAGCATGCGCCAGGAGCAGATCCACGCGCTGATGCTGGAGCACGCGCGGCGCGGGCGCCGCGTGGTGCGGCTGAAGGGCGGCGATCCGTTCGTGTTCGGCCGCGGCGGCGAGGAACTGGAATACCTGCGCGCACACGGCGTGCCCTACGCGGTGGTGCCGGGCATCACCGCGGCGCTGGCCTGCGCGGCCTACGCCGGCATCCCGCTGACCCACCGCGCGCACGCGCAGTCGCTGCGCCTGGCCACCGCGCACTGCAAGGACTCCTTCGACACGCTGGACTGGGCCGCGCTGGCGCAGGAGCGGCAGACCCTGGCGGTATACATGGGCGTGGCCGGACTGGACACCGTGCGCGAACGCCTGTTGCGCGCCGGCCGCGCCGCCGACACCCCCTTCGCGCTGGTGGAAAACGGCTCGCGCCCGCAGCAGCGGGTGGTGGTCGGCACCCTGGCCGACCTGCCCGACACCGCCCGCGCGCACCAGGTGCGTTCGCCGGCATTGCTGATCCTGGGCGAGGTGGCCGCGCTGGCGACCGGCCTGCACTGGTTCGGCGCCGCGCCGCTGGGCGCCGCGCCCTCACCTTTCCCGAAGCCGGCCGTGCCTACCCTGGCCCACGCCGCCTGACCCGCATCCTTTTTACGGAGACCCTGCGCATGGCCATCTACGACAACATCCTCGACACCATCGGCCACACCCCGATCGTCAAGCTGCACCGCCTGCCGCCCGCGCACGTGGACCTGTACGTCAAGGTCGAGGCATTCAACCCCGGCGGCTCGGTCAAGGACCGGCTGGCGCTGGCGATCGTGCTCGACGCCGAGGCCAAGGGTCTGCTCAAGCCCGGCGACACGATCGTCGAAGCCACCTCCGGCAACACCGGCGTGGCCCTGGCGATGGTCGCCGCCGCGCGCGGCTACAAGTTCGTGGCGACGATGGTGGAGACCTTCTCGATCGAACGCCGCAAGCTGATGCGCGCGTTCGGTGCCAAGGTGATCCTGACCCCGGCCGCAGAGCGCGGCAGCGGCATGGTGCGCAAGGCCGAGGAACTGGCCCAGCAGCATGGCTGGTTCCTGGCCCGCCAGTTCGCCAACCCGGCCAACCCGGCCTACCACCGCAGCACCACCGCCGCGGAAATCCTGCGCGATTTCGCCGGCCGCCGGCTCGATCATTTCGTCAGCGGCTGGGGCACTGGCGGCACCCTCACCGGCGTCGGCGAAGTGCTGCGCGTGGCGCGCCCGGACATCCGCATCACCGCCACCGAGCCGGCCGGCGCCGCCCTGCTGCAGGGCCAGGAGTGGAAGCCGCACAAGATCCAGGGCTGGACCCCGGACTTCGTGCCGGAGGTGCTCAACCGCGAGGTCTACGACGACGTGTTGAGCGTGGAGGACACCGACGCGATCTCCGTCTCGCGTCGCCTTGCCGCCGAGGAAGGCATCTTCACCGGCATCTCCGGCGGCGGCACCGTGGCCACCGCACTGCGCGTGGCCGAGACCGCCGCGCCCGGCTCGGTGATCCTGGCGATGCTGCCCGACACCGGCGAGCGCTACTTCTCCACCCCGCTGTTCGCCGACATCAACGAGGGCTCCGACGACGACTGGCTGGCCGGCCTGCCGTGATCGCCGTGGCGGCGCGGTGATGCAGCCGCGTCGCCACGCACTTGCGGCGCGTGAGTTGGATGCAATGTAGGGGGCTTCAGCTCCGACGCATCGCACCGACGGAAAGCACACCACTTCGCTCGTCGCGGCTGAAGCCGCTCCTACAGGGACTCGCGGCAAGCTGCGTGTGTGCACTGTAGGAGGGGCTTCAGCCCCGACAGACTGTGTCCGAAGTCCGAACCTCCAATACTTCGCTCGTCGCGGCTGAAGCCGCTCCTACAGGCTTGCGGCCAGCTGCCTGGGTGCACTGTTGGAGGGGCTTCAGCCCCGACAAGCTCTGTCCGAAGTGCAACCTCCCACACTTCGCTGGTCGCGGCTGAAGCCGCTCCTACAGGGGACTTGTGGCGAGCTGCCTGGGTGCACTGTAGGAGGGCTTCAGTCCCGACGCATTGCGCCATCGGCAAGCGCACCGCTTCGCTCGTCGCGGCTGAAGCCGCTCCTACACGGGCTTGCGGCGAGCTGCCTGGGTGCACTGTAGGAGGGGCTTCAGCCCCGACAGGCTGTGTCCGAAGTCCGAACCTCTCACACTTGGCTCATCGTGACTGATCACCCGAGGCCACGCAGCACCTCCACGATGGCGATATCAGCGCGCACCGAGCACAGATAGCTGCAGCAGTGACGCAGCGCCCTCCACCTGCGGACCCTGCGTCTCCAAGGCCGACACACGCAGCAACAGCTGTGCAGCCACCGCCAGCGCGATCACCGCGGGGGCCTTGCCGTCGATGCCGGGCAGACCGATCGGGCAGGTCAGCCGCGCCTGCGCGGCCTCGCCCAGGCCGTCCTGGCGCAGTCGCGACAGGAAGCGCGCGCGCTTGGAGGCCGAGCCGATCAGGCCGACGAAGCCCGCCTCGCCACCCAGCGCCGCCGCGGTGAGCCGATAATCCAGCGCGTGGTCGTGAGTCAGGATCAGCAGCATCGCCTCGGCCGGCGCCGCGGCGGCACGCGCGAGCAGTGCCGCTTCCTGCAGATGCTCCGCGCCGGCCGCAGCCGCAAGGTCCGCGCGCGAATCGGACCAGGCCAGCGCGAACGGCAGCCCGTGCAGCGCACGCGCGATGGCGATGCCGACATGGCCGGCACCGAACAAATGCAGCGGCGTGCAGCGCGGACCGATCGCCTGCGCCAGCAAGGCGCCCGCCGCCGGCGCCGGCGCACGCAGCGACAGCGCTTGCGCCGGCGCATCGCCGATGCGGTGTTCGAGATCGCCGCGCCGCAGTTGGGTCAGCAGCGTGCGCCCCAGCGTCGCCTGTCGCAGCCAGTCGCTGCGCGCCGGGTCCAGCCGCTCCAGCAGCAGCCGCACGCGGCCGCCACAGCATTGGCCGAGCAGATCGTCGGCCCGGGCGTGCGTCGCGCAATCGCCGCACCTGCCGCTGCAACGCACGGCGCGCGCCGGCGCGACCGCGCCCAGCGTGTAGTCCTGCACCTGCCAGCTGCCTGGCGGCTGCGCGAGGAGCTCACGCGCCAGCGCGCAGGCGCGCCACTCGAGCACGCCGCCGCCGATGGTGCCGATGCTGCCGTCGGCGCTCACCAGCATGCGCGTGCCGGCCTCGCGCGGGGTGGAGCCGGCGGTGGCCAGCACCGTGACCAGCGCGGTCGCACCGCGGGCCAGCGCCGCTTCGGCCTGCAGGCTCCAGTCAGCGCGCATCGGCGTGCCGTGCCGCGATCGCGGCCAGGATCCGTTCCGGCGTGGCCGGCGCATCCAGCGCCGGCAGTCCGGTGCCAGGCGCCGCCGCGGCCACCGCCTGGGTCAGCGCCGAGAACACCGAGATGGCTAGCATCAACGGCGGTTCGCCGACCGCCTTGGAACGGTGGATCGTGGCCTCGTTGTTGCGGCCGGCCTGCCACAGGCGGATGTCCATCCGCGCCGGGCGGTCGCTGGCGGTGGGAATCTTGTAGGTGGAGGGCGCATGCGTCAGCAACCGGCCGTGCGCGTCGTAGACCAGTTCCTCGGTGGTCAGCCAGCCCATGCCCTGGACGAAGCCGCCCTCGATCTGGCCCAGGTCGATCGCCGGGTTGAGCGAGCGGCCGACGTCGTGCAGCACGTCCACCGCCAGCACCTTGTGCTCGCCGGTCAGCGTGTCGATCACCACTTCGCTCAGCGCCGCGCCGTAGGCGAAGTAGTAGAACGGGCGGCCGCGGTGGCTGGCGCGGTCGTAGTGGATCTTGGGCGTGGCGTAGTAGCCGCTGGCGGCCAGCGAGATGCGCGCCATGTGCGCCTGCCGGCACAGCGCGCCGAACGCAAGTTCCAGGCTGCCGGCGACGACCTTGCCGGCGGCGAAGCGCACCTGCTCCGGCGCCACGCCGCCGCGCTCGGCGGCCAGGGCGGCCAGCCGCGCGCGGATCTCGCTGGCCGCGTTGTAGGCGGCCATGCCGTTGAGGTCGGTGCCGGAGGAGGCCGCGGTGGCCGAGGTATTGGGCACCTTGTCGGTGCGCGTGGCGGTGATGCGTACGCGCTCCACGCCGATGCCGAACACGTCGGCGACGATCTGCGCGACCTTGATCATCAGGCCCTGGCCCATCTCGGTGCCGCCGTGGTTGAGCTGCACCGAGCCGTCGGCGTAGACCAGCACCAGCGCGCCTGCCTGGTTGAGGTGGCTGGTGGTGAAGCTGATGCCGAACTTCACCGGGGTCAGCGCCAGGCCTTTCTTCAGCACCCGGTGGCGCGCGTTGAACGCGGCGACCGCCGATTGCCGCGCGGCGTAGTCGGCGCGCGCGGCCAGTTCCTCGATCAGCGCCGGCGCGACGTTGTCCTCCACGGTCATGCCGTACGGAGTGACGTTGCGGTGCGGCGCCGCGTACAGGTTGAGGCGGCGCACCGCCAGCGGATCGCGGCCCAGCGCGGCGGCGACCGCGTCCAGCACCCGCTCGATCGCCAGCATGCCCTGCGGCCCGCCGAAGCCGCGAAACGCGGTGTTGGACACGGTATGCGTGCGCAGCCGGTGCGAGACGATCTCCACCACCGGCAGCCAGTAGCAGTTGTCGGCATGGAACATGGCGCGGTCGTTGATCGCCAGCGACAGGTCGGTGGTGGCGCCGCAGCGCGAGGCCAGTTCCAGGCGCAGCGCCAGGATGCGGCCGTCGCCGTCGAAGCCGGCGCGGTAGTCGACCACGAAGTCGTGGCGCTTGCCGGTGATGCGCATGTCGTCGTCGCGGTCGTAGCGCAGCTTGGCCGGGCGCCCGGTGAGCGCCGCGACCAGCGCGCAGGCCGCGGCCGGCGCCGCCGCCTGGGTTTCCTTGCCGCCGAATGCGCCGCCCATGCGCCGCACTTCCACGGTCACGTCGGCGCTGGGCAACCCGAGCAGTTCCGCGATCAGGTGCTGCACCTCGCTCGGGTGCTGGGTCGAGGACAGCACATGCAGCTGTCCCTGCTCGCCCGGCAAGGCCAGCGCGATCTGCCCTTCCAGATAGAAATGCTCCTGCCCGCCGATCTCCAGCGCGCCGCTGCACTGCCGCGGCGCCGCGGCCAGGGCGGCATCGACATCGCCGCCGCGCGCCATGCGCTGCGCCGGCTCCAGCACCGCACCGGCGGCGCGCGCCTCGGCGATGCTCAGCAGCGCCGGCAGCGGCGCGTACTCGACCTGCGCCAGACGCGCCGCGCGCCTGGCGGCGGCATGGCTGTCGGCGGCGACGACGAACAGCGGCTGGCCGTGATAGAGCACTTCGTCGCCGGCGAACAGCGGATCGTCGTGCGCGACCGGAGCGACGTTGTTCTCGCCGGGAATATCGGCGGCGGCGAACACCGCCACCACGCCGGGCGCGGCGCGCACCGGCGCCAGGTCCACCCGCAACAACCGCGCATGCGCGTGCTCGCTCAGGCCGAACGCCAGATGCAACATGCCGGGCGGCTCCGGCAGATCGTCGATATAGCGCGCCTGGCCGCTGACATGCGCCTGCGCGCTGTCGTGCTGCAACGAACGCTGCACCTGCGGCAACGCCGCGTCGCTGGCGGCCGGTCCGTCAGCCATCGACCAGCTCCGGCGCCAGCACCGACAGCGGTTCGTGCGGCTGCGCGTGCCCGATCCACAGCCGCCGCAGCAGGTTCGCGGCGACCGCCAGCCGATACCCCGCCGAGCCGCGCACATCGCTGAGCGGACGGAAGTCCTGCGCCAGCGTGGCCGCGGCGGCCTCGATCGTCGCCTCGCTCCATGGCTGGCCGAGCAGGGCCTGTTCGGCGCCACGCGCACGCTGCGGAATGCCGGCCATGCCGCCGAAGGCGATCCGCGCCTTCGTCACCAGGCCATCGTCGATGCTTAGCGCGAACGCGCCGCAGACCGCGGAGATATCGCTGTCGAAGCGCTTGCTGAGCTTGTCGACGCGGTACAGCGTGGCAGCCGCCGGGCGCGGCACGTACACGCTCTCCACGAACTCGCCCGGCAGGCGCGCCTGGCGGCCATAGGCCAGGAAGAAGTCCTCCAGCGGCAGCACGCGCCGCGCATCGCCGCGGCGCAGGGTCACGCTGGCGCCTAGCGCGATCAGCGCCGGCGGCATGTCGCCGATCGGCGAGCCATTGGCGATGTTGCCGCCGATGGTGCCGGCGTTGCGCACCTGGGTGCCGCCGATGCGCCGCAGCAGTTCGCCCAGCGCCGGGTGCAGCGCGGCCAATGCCGAATGCGCTTCGCTGTAGCGCACGCAGGCGCCGATGTGCAGCCCGTCGGGCGTGTCGCGCAGTTCGCGCAGCTCGGGGATGTCGCCGATGAACACCACATCGTCGAGCACGCGCTGCTGCTTGGTCACCCACAGACCGACATCGGTGGCGCCGGCGACCAGGCGCGCGTCCGGGCGCTCCAGCAGCAACGCGGCCAATGCGTCGGCGCTGCGCGGCGTCTCGCTGCGCCGCACGCGGCCGGCCGTGGCATCGGCATGCGTCTGCACCAGCGCGGTCTGGCGGCGCAACGCGCGCAGGCCGGCGAGCGTGGCCGCGTCGTCGCGCCGCGCCAGCGGCACCGCCGCGCCGGCCTCCAGGATCGGGCCATAGCCGGTGCAGCGGCACAGGTTCCCGGCGATCACGTCGGCCAGCACCGCCTGCTCGGTGCCCAGCGCACCGATGCTGCGTGCGTACAGCGACATCACGAAGCCCGGCGTGCAGAAGCCGCACTGCGAGCCATGGCGCTGCACCAGTTCGTGCTGCAGCGGATGCAGTGCACCGCCGGTCGCCAGGCTCTCCACGGTCAGCAGCGCCTTGCCGTCGAGCATCGGCACGAACAGGATGCAGGCGTTGAGCGCGCGCCAGCGCACCCGCTCCTCGCCCTCGGCACCGGCCAGTTCGCCGACCAGCACCGTGCACGCGCCGCAATCGCCTTCGGCGCAGCCTTCCTTGCTGCCGGTACGGCCGAGCCGGTAGCGCAGCAGGTCGAGCACGCTGGCGGTCGGGTCCACCGACTCCAGTTCCAGCAATTGCCCATCGAGCAGGAACCGCACCGCGTCCATCTCAGCTGCCCCGGTAGGTGGAATAGCCGAACGGCGAGACCAGCAGCGGCACGTGGTAGTGCGCCGCAGCGGCCAGGCCGAACGCGATCGGCACCACGTCCACGAACGGCGGCTCGGGCAAGACCACGCCCTGGCCGCGGAAGTAGTCGGCCACCGCGAATTCCAGCCGATAACGTCCTGTCTCCAGGCGCAGTTCGCGCAGCGAAGGACAGCGCCCATCCGCATCGGTGACGCAGGCGTGCAGCAGCGCCTCGCCGGCGAACAGACGCACCGCCACGCCGGCGGCGGGCACGCCGCGGCTCAGGTCCAGCACATGGGTCGATAGCGTGCTCATCCGACGCAGTCCTCCGCTTGCGGCAACGGCCATTGGCCGACGAATTCGGGTTCGGCGTAGTCCAGGTAGGCGCCGACGATCGCCTCGCGCTCGTCCAGGAACAACTGGTCGGCGACCGCCTTCACCAGCCGCGGCAACGCGTGCTTGAGACCGGACAAGGCCGCCGCCGACAGGCCCAAACTCAGCAGCGCCGAATAGTTGAACGCGAACAGCCCGTGCAGCGCCGGCGCATGCGCGGGTGTGCGCGGCAGCAGTTCGAAGCCCGGCCCCAGGTAGGGATGCGCATCCAGCAACGGCACCTGCTGCCCTTGCGGCGGCCGGTAGCGATCGGACCAGCGCACGATGCCGTCGGCCACCGCGGCCAGCTCCGGGCGCAGCGCCGGATCGGTGACCAGGCCGGTGGACAGCACCACGAAATCGAACTGCAGGCGCGCGTGCGGCGTGGTCACCGCCACGCCGCCGGCGTCTTCTGCCACGTGCTGCCACGGGCTGCCCAGATGCAGGTGGAAATTGGGCCAGGCCGCCGCGCGCTCGAAGGTGTCATTGGTCGGTGGCTGGTTGTGGCGGAAGAAGCTCGCCATCATCGCGTACTTGTCGGCGTCGGGCAGCGCGGCGAAGCGCGGGATGATGCCGCTGCGCTCCATGTGCCGGATCGGATTGACCCGCGGCAGTTCGGCGCGGCGCAGGAACACGTGCACCTCGCCGACGCCGGCGGCCAGCGCGTGCTGGGCGTTGTCGAAGGCCGAGGCGCCGCCGCCGAGGATGCCGATGCGGCGCCCGGCCAGGGCCGCGTAGTCGATCGCCTCGGAGGTGTGGGCGTAGCGCGAGCGCGGCAGCGTCTGCGCCACCAGCGGCGGCACGTGCCATTGCCCGCCGCCCTGGATCCCGGTCGCCAGCACCACCTTGCGCGCGAGCAGGCTGTCGCCGCCGGCCAGGTGCAGCCGCTGCAGGCGCTGCGCCTGCAGCGGCTCGATGCGCAGCAGCCGCGTCTGGTTGCGCACCGGCAGCCTGAGCACCTCGCGGTACCAGCGCAGGTAGTCCATCCAGTCGGCGCGCGCGATCTTGCCCAGCGCGTCCCAGGCCGCCGCGCCGTGGCGGGCTTCCCAGTAGGCGCGAAAGGTCAGCGACGGCATGCCGAAGTCCAGCGCGCTCAGTTCCTTCGGCGTGCGCAGCGTGACCATGCGCGCGTAGGTGACCCACGGGCCTTCCTGGCCGGCCGGGTTCTCGTCGATCACCAGCAGGTTGGAGATGCGCTCGCGCAGCAGCCCGAACGCCGCACCCAGCCCGCTCTGCCCGCCGCCGACGACGACCACGTCGTAGACATGTTCGGCGCCATGCCGCTGCGGGCGGATCCAGTCCGGGCCGCCATGGCCGAGCCATTGCAGTTCGCGCGCGACCTGCGCCGACAACGCCTGCAAGCCGTTGCCCGCGCTCACTGCAAGGCCTCCAGGCGCAAGCGCGCGATCTTGCCGATCTCGTCGAGCGCGGCGGCCATTTCGGCATCGCGCGTATTCGCCAACCGCGCCTGCATCGCCGCGAGAATCCCGGCCTTGTCGGTCAGGCGCACGCAGATCACGAACGGAAAATCGAAACGCGCGCGATAGGCCGCATTGAGCGCATGGAACCGCGCGAACTCCTCGGCAGTGAGCCGATCCAGCCCGGCCTGCGCCTGCTCGGCCGCCGAGGCCGCAGTCAGGCTGCCGTCGATCGCGGCCTTGCCGGCCAGCTCCGGATGCGCGCGGATCAGCGCCAGCCGCTCGTCGGCGCCGGCCGCGTGCAGTACCTGCAACAGGCCCGCATGCAGATCGGCGAATGGGCGCCGCGCCGCCGCCCGCTCCACCACCCACGGCGAATGCTCGAACAGCGCGTGCAGCCGCGCGACGAACTCGGCCTCGGGCAGCGCATTCCAGTCGATGCCGGTCATGCGTGGTCCCCCTGCAGCGACACGTGCGCCGACACTACCTTCCAGCCGTCGGCGAAGCGCACCCAGCTCTGGCTCTGGCGGCCGCGGCGGGTGCTGCCTTCGCGCAGGAACTCGGCATCGGCGGTGGCGAAGTCGCGCCCATAGGCGACGATCTGCACCCGCTGCAACTGCCGCTGCGGCGATCCGCCACGCGCGCGGCGGAACGCGCGGATCGCCTCGGCGCCGTACAGCGTTTCGCCGACCCCGTAGCGCACCGTGGTCGGCGCATCGTGGAACAGCCGGTCCAGCGCGGCGACGTCGTCGGCCATCAGCGCATGCTCGTAG
Organism: Xanthomonas sp. DAR 34887; assembly: GCF_041245805.1. NCBI lineage: Bacteria > Pseudomonadati > Pseudomonadota > Gammaproteobacteria > Lysobacterales > Lysobacteraceae > Xanthomonas > Xanthomonas tesorieronis. Next base: position 1,258,212 of record NZ_CP162490.1, on the reverse strand, counting down.
GCGGCGAATGCCGCCTGCACCTCGGCCAGGACCTCGGGCGCATCGATGATCATGCCGGGTGCACCTGCTGCCAGTGGCGGGCGATGTCGATGCGCCGCGCGATCCAGGCCTGGCCGCTGGCCAGCGCATGATCGACGAAACGGGCCAGCGCCAGCGCACGCGCCGGGCGCCCGGCGATGCGCCCGTGCAGGCCCACCGACATCATCCGCCCGCCTTCGGCGCACAATTGCTCGAAGCCGTCGCGCAGGTAGCGGAAGAACGGTTCGCCATCGGCGAAGCCATTGTAGGCGACGAACTTCATGTCGTTGGCGTCCAGCGTGTACGGCACCACCAGCTGCACGCGGCCGTGGCGGCGGTCGTAATACGGCAGGTCGTCGGCGTAGCTGTCGGCGTCGTAGACGAAGCCGCCCTCCTCGGCCACCAGGCGCGCGGTGTTGGGACTGGTGCGGCCCTGGTACCAGCCCAGCGGGCGCGTCCCGGCGACTTGCGTGTGCAGCGCGATCGCCGCGGCGATATGCGCGCGTTCGGTCGCCTCCGGCACCTGCTGGTAATCGATCCAGCGCAGGCCGTGGCTGGCGATCTCCCAGTCGGCGTCGCGCATCGCCTGCACCGCCTCGGGATTGGCCGCCAACGCCTGCGCTACGCCGAACACCGTGACTGGCACGTCGCGCGCGGAGAACAGCCGCTGCAGCCGCCAGAAGCCGGCGCGGCTGCCGTATTCGTACAGGCTCTCCATCGCCATCGCGCGCGCGCCCGGCTGGCTGTGCGCGCCGACCATCTCCGACAGGAACGCCTCCGAGCCGGCATCGCCGTTGAGCACACAGTTCTCGGCGCCCTCCTCGTAATTGATCACGAACTGCAACGCCACCCGCGCGCCACCCGGCCACTGCGGGTCAGGCGGCTGCGCGCCGTAGCCGACCAGATCGCGCACCGCGATCACCGCGGCGCTCCGTCGGCATGCCAGGCGGCCAGCGCCGCGTCCACCCCGGCGCCCGGGGTGCACACATAACCTTCGGCGCGCAGCACCGCTTCCAGCGCGCCCAGGGTGATCAGCACCTTGTGCTTCATCGCGTTGTAGCCCATCGCGCCGATCCGCCACAGCTTGCCCTGCAGCGGCCCGAACGCGGTGCCGATCTCGATCTCGAAATCCTCGCGCATGCGCCGCCGCACCGCCTCGCCGTCGATGCCCGCGGGAATCGCCACACCGGTGACATTGGTCATGCGATAGCGGTCGTCGCCGAACACTTGCAGTCCCAGCGCGCGCACGCCGGCGGCGACTGCGCGGCCGGCGGCGGCATGCCGGGCGAAACGCGCGGGCAAGCCCTCCTGCAGCGCCACGCGCGCGCATTCGCGCGCCGCGTACAACATGCTGGTGGCCTCGGTGTGGTGGTTCAGGCGCTTGTCCGACCAGTAGTCCATCACCATCGCCAGGTCGAAATAATTGGAGCCGATGCGCACGCCGCTGCCGTTGGCGAGATCGTCGCGGACGATGCCGCGCTCGACATGGCGGCGCGCGAAGATCGCCTCGGCGGCGCGCGCGGACACGGTGATCGGCGCCGAACCGGACGGCCCGCCCAGGCACTTCTGCAGACCACCGGTCACCACGTCCACGCCCCAGGCGTCGCTGGCGATGGGCATGCCGCCGATGGTCGCGGTGGCATCGACATAGGACAGCGCGCCGGCGGCGCGGCACAGCGCGCCGAGGCCGTCCAGCGGCTGCGCCATCGTGGTCGAAGTATCGCCGTGCACGCAGGCGACCAGCTTCGGCGCGAAGCGTTCGATCGCCTCGGCCACCGCCGCCATCGGCACCACCTCGCCCCACGGCGCATCCACGTTCTCCACCACCGCACCGATGCGGCCGAGGATCTCGCCCAGCAGCAGGCCGAAGCGGCCGAAGTTCAGCACCAGCACGCGATCGCCCGGCGCCACCAGCGACACCAGCGCCGCCTCGATGCCGGCGCGCGCGGTGCCGTCGACCAGAAAGGTCCAGCGGTTCTCGGTCCCGAACAGCGGCCGGTACAGCGCCATCACTTGGTTCATGTAGCCGGTCATTTCCGGATCGAACTGGCCGAGTAGGTCGGCCGACATCGCGCGCAGCACGCGCGGATGCGCATTGACCGGGCCCGGCCCCATCAGCAGGCGTTGCGGCGGATCGAGTTCGCCGAACAGCTCGGCGTGCGACGGATCAACGGACAAGGGTGTCTCCCAGGGACTCGATGAAGTGCAGCATCGCCGCCACCGCCAGGTCGGCATCGGCGGGATCCACATGTTCGGCGGGATGGTGGCTGACGCCGCCGGCGCAGCGCAGGAACAGCATCGCGGTCGGGCACAACGCGGCCATCACCATCGCGTCGTGGCCGGCGCCGGACACCAGCCGCCGCGGCGCCAGACCCTGCGCGGCGATCGCCGCGTCCAGCGCGGCGACCAGGCGCGGATCGCAGGGGCTGGCCGGCAGGTCCTGCACGCACTGCAGCTGCAACTGCACGCCGCGCGCCGCGGCGACCGCGTGCAGGCGCTGCGCGATCGCCGCGGCCGCCGCGTCGCGCACGGCGTCGTCGCCGGCACGCACGTCGATCGAGAACTCGACCCGCCCCGGCACCACGTTGACCGCGCCCGGCGCGACCTGCAGGCGCCCGACCGTGGCCACCAGGTCCGCGCTGCCAGCGCGCGCGACCTGCTCCACCGCCAGCACGCATTCGGCGGCGGCGGCCAGCGCATCGGCGCGCAGATCCATGCGCGTGGTGCCGGCATGGCCGGCGCGGCCGACCAGCAGCGCGCGGTAGCGGCGCTGCGCGGCGATGCCGGTGACCGCGCCCAGCGCAAGGCCTTCGGCCTCCAGCACCGGCCCTTGTTCGATATGCGCTTCCAGATAGGCCAGCACGCTGTGCGGCGCGCGCGCCGCGCTTGGCAGCGTGGCGATGTCCAGGCCCCAGGCGGCCAGCGCATCGGCCAGCTCCACGCCATCGCCGTCGGTCACCTGCAACGCCGCCGGGTCCAGCGTGCCGGCGACGGCGCGGCTGCTCAGCATCGAGGCCGGGAAACGCGACCCTTCCTCGTCGCCGAATGCGATCACCTCGACCGCGAACGGCAGCCGGCGGCCCTGCGCGTGCAGCGCAGCCACGCATTCGATGCCGAGCATGATCCCGAGCGGACCATCGTAGCGGCCGGCGTCGCGCACGCTGTCCAGGTGGCTGCCGATCAGCAGTGCCGGCGCCTGCGCGGCGACGCCCTCGTAGCGGCCGATCAGGTTGCCGGCAGGATCGATCCGGGTGTGCAGGCCGGCCTCGGCCATCCACCCGGCCACGGCCGCCACGCTGGCGCGATGCGCCGGACTCAGCCAGCCGCGGAACAGGCCATCCGCGGTGTCGCTGTAAGGCGCCACGCCGAGCGCGTCGCAGCGTGCGACCGCACGCGGGCCAGGAACGCTAGCCGGCATCAGCATGGCGGCTGTCGCCTCAGGTGCGGCCGCCGGCTGGGCCGGGATGTGGAGTGGTGGTGCGCATGATGGGTTCGTTTAGGGGGCGGACGGAGCGGGACGGGCGATCGGCGGCAACTAGGCCTGCAACTGGCATACCCAAGGAAAATTCTTTCAATTCAAAAGCTTATTTCCGAAGAAACGCAGCTTTGCCGGGTTGAAAGCACTATACGAACCGCGCGGAAGGCCGGCAAACACCGTTTTCGCGTGTCTGCAGTGCAAAAAATGCAACGCGGCAGGGATGTGCGTGCTTATTCGCGCGCTAAGACGGTTTTGGAAGCGATGCTGCGTGCACTTTCGAAAACGGGGCCTTGGTTGGCGCCGGTCGGGGGCTGTCGCGGCTGAAGCCGCTCCTACAGGGAAGTCGTGGGTTTGCGGGTGCGCCTGCAGGGAGGGGTTTCACCTCGACCGCATCCGGCCGGCTTGGCTACTGCGGTTCCAGGATGGCTTCCACGCGCGGCGCCAGCGCCTTGAGCATGGTCTGCGCGGCTCTGGACAGTTGCCGCTGCGGCGCCACGCACAGCGACAGCGTCATCGGCTTGGCCAGGCCTTCGCGCAAGGGCACGAACGCCAGCCGCCCGTCGGCCAGATCGGGCAACACGTCCAGCTGCGACAGCAGGCCCACGCCCACGCCCTGCCGCACCAGCGCACGCAGCGTGCGCACGTCGTTGCAGCGGATGCAGCGACGCGTGTCGATGTGCTGGCGCTGGTACACCACCTTGGCGTGTTCGTTGACGATCAGTGGCGCAGCCGGCAGCAGCAGGCGGTGGTCGTCGAGCACTTCATTCAACTGCAGGCTGGCCCTGCCGCTGAGCGGATGCCCCGCGGGCATGCAGATACCCAGCGGGATCTCGGCGAAGGCGACCACCTCCAGGTCGATGCCGCTGACCGGGTCCAGCAACAGGCCGAAATCCACCTCCGCGGCGATGACCTTGTCGGCTACCTTCTGGTTGTCCTCGGTCTGCAGGCCGAAGGTCAGGCCCGGATGCTCGTCGATCAGCTGCGCCAGCGCATCGACCACGATGCCCTCGCTCAAGGCATCGATCATCGCGATCTCGACATGGCCGCGGCGCAGCCCCCTCAGTTCGTCGAACTGCTCCCGCGTACGCTGATAGCTCTTCTCCCAGCGCCGCACATCGACCAGCAGCAACTCGCCGGCGCTGGTCAGGCGCAGCCCGCCCGGCAGCCGCTCGAACAACGGCACGCCCAGTTCCTGCTCGGCCTTGAGGATCTGCCGGTCGATCGCCGACGCCGACACGTGCAGCGCCTCCGCGGCGCGGCGGATGCTGCGCCAATGCGCCACTTCCATGAAATAGCGGGTGAAGCGGGAGAAGGTCGGCATGGCGGTTCCTGTGAGAAGCATAGCGAGGAGCGCAGACCCGCCGCCGCGATCTCAGCAAACACATAGCAACTAGCAGCGACAGTGGCATGTTCGTACATTGGAACGCAATACACTCTCCAACAACGAGGAAGCGTCTGCACTCGTTTTCGCAAATCGTTGCTTTGGTCGAAGCCGAAACGACAGACAGCCGGTGGAAGCGAACCATCAACGGCCCGTCGCGAGCACCGCGACGGGCCCCAAAGGTAGGCGCCTTAGGCGGCTAAGTCCGCCTATCGGATCCGATCAAGGCATGGAAAATCACATGCCTTCGGCCTGCCAGAAAAGCGTGAGTGCACCTCCATTTGCCACCACCGTTCCCGAAGCGCTGTAGACACGCACCTTGAAGGTCGTTGCATTGCGCGAATGCACACGCAAATCGTAAGCAGTGTCGGGTTCGGTCTGCTGGACATACACGCGACGGGGCACCATGCGCAGGTTATGGCTAACCGTGATATCGCCCAATGCATCGGTCCCCGACGCGACCTCTCCGCCCCCTGTATATCCGAACATGAGACCGCCACCGCTCCACAGATTCGCGCCATTGCCGCCGGACCGGGTGACATTAGCCTGCCGCACCTCGTTGGTGACACCGACCTGGATCGCGGCCATGGCGGCATTGCCTTTGTTCCAGTTCGCGACGTGGACGTTATTCATTCTCAGCAAATTGTTGGCACCCCATACCGCTAATGCATAGGATCCATAATTGACCAGTTCGCAATTGGACACGCCGACGCGCGCGTTGTCGCATTCGAACAGTATTCCGAACGACCCGGCAACTTCATCTGCACCGGCAAAAATGCAGTTCTCGATCAGCGCGGTGGCATTGTCGGCCCCAGGCGCGAACTGGACAGAGCAACCACCGGGATCGATGTTGCAGTTGCTGATGCGCAACGCGTAGGCAGTGGCTCCTGCGCCATCCCCATCGACATAGATCCCGACCTGATGATAGATGCTGAAGCAGCCATGGATCACTGAATTGTCGGCGCGCTTGATCCGATACGCTTTCAGGTTCTGCAGCATATAGTCACGCACCGCAAAGTGATCCGACCAGAACGGCCACATCTGCACGTTCTCGACCCGACAGGTATCTAAAGACTGATCGAGATCGATGCCGACCTGAAAAGCTTGCATCTTGAGGCGATTCACGTGCAACCGACCGAATCCCGCGCTTGCGATCTTGATGCCCTTGCAGGCATTGAGAAGCGTCACATCCTCGATCAGCAAGTCGACGCCATAGGTCACGATATCGTAATCGTAGGTCGTCGGCGCCCAACCGGCCGCCGGCACGGCGTGGGTACGGAACACCCCGAAGTTGCGCAGCACCGCGCCGGAACCCACCGGGCTACCCGCATTCGCATTTGCCTGGAACGCAACGCCGGCATGATCCGGGTGAAACCACGTACCGCCACCGCGAGGCTTGGACGTCTCTCCGGTTCCGATGTACGGCGCACACCCGCTCCCTTCGATCGTGACGCCGTTGGGAACATTGACCGTCGCAGTCAGGCGATACACGCCCGGCGGACACTTCACACGACCGCCGCCCATAGCTGCCAGTTTGTCCACCACTGCTTGCAGGGCCGCCGAAACATTCGAGGCCCCCGCTCCGGAGCGCACGTCGGAACGTTGCGCAGCCGTCATCGCATCAAACGCACTGACCTCGTCATCGAGTCTATCGGCTATGGTTCGCGCGATCATGCCCGAGCCGCCGGCCAGATAAGCGACGAGCGCCGCACCTTGTGCAGGATCCGCAAGATCGCTTCTGAGGGTATCGTCAGCCATAAGTACTCCTTGATTGAGCGGCGATATCGCCGAATCAACCATCCCACTGCTGCATCTCGCCGACTGCGACTTTGCGCAGCCGTGCCTGAGCCTGGGGCCGATTGCAATGGTGCAATGGCAATGCAAACATCTTCACCGTAGTGGCATCTTCGCCCCAAAGTACGGTCGAGCAGCCAGCGCGGCGCACTCACTTCATCGTGGCACTCCAAATCGCGCATAGCGGCTGAACAGCACCAGGATCGGCAACGACCAGGCCTTGGGGCGGTTGCTCATCGTCAGGAGTGCCAGAGTACGAAGCGACGCAGAGCACCAACGCGGGTTGCTTCGCGTACCGTATTTTGCTCGTGGCGCTTCACTGCGCATGAGGATCGAAATAGGCTTCCCAGGTTGCCGCCGACGCACGCAGCGACGCCGCCTGCCGGAAGCGCTGCATCGCCTGGCGGCGCTTGCCGCTGTTGAGCAGCGCGACGCCGAGATTGAAGTGGGTGTTGCGGTCGTTCGAGCGCAGGCGCAGCGCACGCTGCAGCGCCTCGGCCGCCTCGCGGTATTTCCCTTGGTCGCACAACACCGCCCCGAGGCAGGTCAGCACCGCGCTGTCGTCCGGTGCCGATGCGGCCGCCGCCCTGAGCAGCGACTCGGCCTGCGCGAGCGGGGCGGACCCGCCCTGCGCATCGCGCATCGCCGCCTCCACCAGCGCTCTGGCGCGCGCGAGGGAGTGGCTGTCGTGGTCGCTCGTCATCGGATGCGAAGCCCGCGCTACCAGCCCGCCACCGCGCCATCGCTGCGCGGGTCGCTGGCGCCGCACAGGATGCCGTCGGCCTCGCGCACCAGCGCGCCGGCATGGCCCATCACCGCGCTGTAGGCCGGCAACAGTTCGACCGCATGGCCGGCGTCGCGCAAGGCCTGGACGACGGCCGGATCGAAGCGGTCTTCCAGTTTCAACGTGGTGCTGTCCTCGCCCCAGGTGCGGCCGAGCAGCCAGCGCGGCGCGCTGACCGCCTGCTGCAACGGCATGCCGAAGCGCGCATAGCGGCTGAACAGCGCCGCCTGGGTCTGCGGCTGGCCTTCGCCGCCCATGGTGCCGTAGGCCATCAGCCGGCCGTCGTCGAAGCGCGCCAACGCCGGATTGAGCGTGTGGAACGGCTTGCGTCCCGGCGCCAGCGCGTTCCAGCCGTCGGCGGCGAGGCGGAAACTGCAGCCGCGGTTCTGCCAGACGATGCCGCTGCGCGGCAACACCAGCCCGGAACCGAATTCGAAATAGGTGGACTGGATGCAGCTGACCGCACGGCCGGCGCCGTCGATCGCGCCGAACCAGACCGTGTCGCCGGCCTGCGAGGGCTGCGGCCAAGGCAGCGCGCGCGCGGGATCGATACGGGCGGCCAGCGCGTCGAGCGCGCCGGCGTCGTCGAGCAGCGCCTGCGCGTCCAGCGTCATCCAGGCCGAGTCGCCGACGTGCGCATCGCGCACCAGGAATGCCTGCTTGGTCGCCTCGATCAGCCCATGCAGATGCGCGTAGCCATCGGCCTGGTCGGCGGCCAGGCGGTCGAACAGCGCCAGGATCAGCAGCGAAGCCAGGCCCTGGGTGGGCGGCGCGTGGTTGTACAGGCGCGCGCCGGCGATCGCCACCGACAGCGGCACGCTGGGCTCGGCGTGGTGCGCGGCCAGATCGGAGGCGCGCAGTGGGCTGCCCAAGGCTTCCAGGTCGGCCGCGATGTCGGCCGCCAGTGCGCCGCGGTAGAAATCGTCCAGGCCGGCCGTGGCCAGGCGCTGCAGCGTGGCGGCCAGCTGCGGCTGGCGCAGCAGTTCGCCTTCGCGCAACGGACGGCCGGCGGCTTCGAAGATGGCCGCATAGGCGCCGGGCTGCGCGCGCAGCTCGGCGCTCTTGGCCGCGGCGATGGCGGCGCCGCCGAGGGTGACCGGCACACCCGCCGCGGCGTGGTGCACGGCGTCCTCCAACAGGCGCGACAACGGCAACTGCGCGTCGCTGCGCTGGAGCGCCAGCGCCCAGCCGGACACGGTCCCGGCGACGGTGTTGGCCGCGCCCGGACCGCGCCAGGGGATCGCCGCCTGCCCGGCGTAATGCTGCAGCGTGGCCGCCTGCGCGGCGCGGCCGCAGGCGTCGATCGCATGCACGCGGCCATCGGCTTCGGCGATCAGCCAGAAGCCGTCGCCGCCGATCCCGGTCATGTGCGGATAGACCACCGCCAGGCACGCGGCGGTGGCTACCGCAGCTTCCACCGCGGTGCCGCCGTCGCGCAGCACATCGCGCCCGGCCTGCGCGGCGAGGTGATGCGGCGCGACCACCATGCCGCGCCGGGAACGCAAGGTGTGCAGCATCAGCGCGGCTCCAGCGAGGGCGGCGTGGAACCGATCAAGCCGTCGCGTTCCAGTTGCGCGGCGAGCGCGAACAGGCGGTCCTCGCGTCCCGGCGCGGCGATCAGCTGCACGCCCAGCGGCAGGCGCCCGGGACGGTACAGCGGCGCGGCCAGCACCGGGCAACGCGCCAGGCCCAGCGGCTGGGTGAAGATGCCGAGGTTGGCGCGCGCCGACACCGCCTTGCCGTCGATCTGGATCGTCTCCTGATCGATCCGCGGCGCGACGCAGGGCGTGGCCGGGGCCAGCAGCACATCGACCTCGTCCCACAGGCGCTGCATCGCACCGGCGAACCACGCGCCGAAACGCTGCGCATCGGCGATGGCGGCCGCGGGCAATTGCAGGCCGGCGAGCAGACGCTCGCGGGTGGCCGGATCGAAACGCTCGCCGTGCGTGGCCAACGCCTGGCGATGGCGGTAGCCGCCTTCGGCCGCGGTCATCACGAAAGCCGCGGCGCGCGCGCGTTCGGCCTGCGGCAGGTCGCGCAGCGCATTGCCGCCGAGCGCGGCATGGACGGCGGCCAGGCCGACCTCCAGGTCCGGATTGAGGTTGCGCTGGAACCAGCCGCCCAGGCGCGCCACGCGCAACGCGGCGGTGTCCACCGGCGCCAGTGCCTGCCCGCGCATCGCCGTGTACACCGCGCGCAGGTCGGCGACCGTGGTCGCGAACGGCCCGATCACGTCGAAGGCCTCGACGAACGGGAACACGCCCTCCATCTCCAGGCTGCCGTGGCTCGGGCGCAGGCCGTACACGCCACACAGCGCCGCCGGCACGCGGATCGAGCCGTTGGTGTCCGAGCCCAGCGCGAACGGCACCCAGCGCGCGGCCACCGCCGCCGCCGAGCCGCCGGAGGAGCCGCCGGCCAGGCGCTGCGGATCGTGCGGATTTGCGGTGGTGCCGTAGTGCGCGTTGACCGTGGCGAAGCCGTAGGCGAATTCGTCCATGTTGGCGGTGCCGACCAGCACCGCGCCGGCGTCGGCCAGGCGCCGCACCACCGCCGCATCGTGCGTGGCCGGCAGCAGCTCGGCGCGCAACGCGGCGCCGGCGGTGGTCGCCAGGCCGGCGACATCGAACAGGTCCTTGACCACGAACGGCACCCCGGCCAGCGCACCGCCATCGCCGCCACCGGCCAATGCCGCCTGCACGCGCGCGGCATCGGCGTCGGCACGCGCCGGCAACGGCCGCGTTACCGCGCACAACCGCGGATTTTCGCGCTCGATCTGCGCCAGCGCCTGCCGCGCATGCCGCTGCGCGGCCGCGCCATCCGCGCGCGTGGCGGCGACCAGCGCGGCGATCGCGCCGCCGCCGTCCGCGGCCAACGGCTCGGGCGGCGCCTCGAACGCCTGCAGCAGTTGCGCATAGCCGAGCAGCAACTCGGTGTTGCGCTGGATGCCGGCCTGCCACGTCGCGGGGATCTGCATGACGCTTGTCTCTCGTTGGGGGGGAGCCGGCCAACCTTCGCCGCGGTGGCAGGGTCGCCCGCGGCGAGCGGATCGTGCAAGCGTGGCTGCGTAGCAGGCTGCTGACGACTGTAGGTCGCGCCGTACAGCGGAGCAGCCAGCGAACGCAGCAACGTGGCGCGAGTGCGCCTGCATCGCTGGCGCCGCGTAACCGTCAGCCCGGCAACGGCACACCCAGCGCCGGCGGCTGCGGCGCGGTCAGGCGCTCCACCAGCAACTGCTCGATGGCCTCCACGTCGACCTCGCGCACCACCTGCTGCGCCTGCTCGCCGAGCCCGGGCTGGTAGCCCGGCGCCCACGACAGGATGTCGCCATAGCCGGGGCCGAATTCGGTGTTGGTATCCACGTACAGCGTCTCGCTGACGGTGGCCAGCTCCGGGCGCAGCCACACCGCGGTGGCCAGTTCGTCCCACATAGGGAAGCCCGGCTCGCGCCGGCGCAACGCATGGCCGATCGGCGTGTCGGCGGCGCTCATCCGTGCCAGCAACTGCGGGGTCAACTCGGTGGCGGTGGACGGATCCACCGGCACCATCACCATCTTGCGCCAGGGCGAGCGCATCACGATGCTCGCCGCTTCCGGATCCCAGCGGATGTTGAACTCGCGCCGCGGCGAATTGACGAACTCGCGCGCGAACTGCCGCGCCGACACGCTGTCGCGGCGCTGCCGCGGGTTGAGGCTGCCTCCCATGTAGACCAGCTCCTTGGCCAGCGACGCGAACTGCGGATCCAGCCGCTGCGCCAGCGCCAGATTGGTCAACGGGCCGGTGGCGACGATGCTGACTTCGCCAGGGAACTCGCGCACCTTGCGGATCATGAACAAGGCCGCCGGCTCGCTGGCGGCCTGCACCACCGACGGATTGCCCAGCGCCAGGTCCGGCACCACGTCGTGCGCGTGGTAGCGCGGCGCACTCTGCACGGTGTCGTGCTCGATCCAGTGCCGGGTCCACGCCCCCTTCCACAGCAGCTTGCCGTACAGCGCCTCCCAGCGCTCGGTGGCCAGCTCGCTGTTGAGCATCGGCTGCACCGGCCCGGGCAGCACCGGCACCTCGCCGCGGCCGGCGATTTCCAGCAAGCGGCGCGTGTGCGCCAGGGCCTCGTCGCGCCAGATATTGCCGCTGACCACCGAGATGCCGAGCACCTCAACCTCCGGCGATTGCAGCAACAGCAGCTGCGCGGGGGTGAAGCCGTCGATGTCGTCTTCGAGGATGACGCGGCGGCGTGATGCGAGGGAAGCAGCGGAAGCGGATGTCGGAGCGGGCATGGACTGCGTATGAGAAGGAGGAGGAAGGCGACGCGTGTGCGGCGATCCAAGTGAACACCATTGCGCCGGCGCTGCACAGCCCACGCGTGCGTGCAGGCCATCGGCGCATGCAGCCAGCGCCGCGGCGAACGATGGCGTGCTCACGCCTGAGCTGCGGCGCGTTACAGTGGCGCTGCACGGAGCCTCGGGCAGGAGAACTAGGGTTGAGCGATCAAGCAAGCAGCCAGCGGCAGGACCGGTACGCACGTATTCCGCTGCTGGTGCGCACCACATCGCCTGCGCATTTCATTGCCGCGATGCTGCTCGGCGCATGGCTGCAGCACGCATTGGACCTGCCGCTGCCGCAAGGCCGTGCGCTGGCCTGGATGCAGCTGGGCGGTGGCGTGGTCGCCGTCGCCGGGCTGCTGCTGTCGGTGCTGTGCCTGGCGCTGTTCGTGCAGCGGCGCACCACCGTGCTGCCCGAACGTGATCCGTCCAGTCTGGTGCTGCGCGGTCCGCACCGCCACACCCGCAATCCGATGTACCTGAGCCTGGTGCTGAGCTACGCCGGCCTGTGCGTGCAGATCGGCTGGCCGTGGGCGCTGCTGTTGCTGCCGTTGCCGCTGCTCGCCTTGCAACGCGTGGTGATCCCGTTCGAGGAAGCACGCCTGCGCGAGCGCTTCGGCAGCGCCTACGACCGTTATTGCGCGCAGGTGAGGCGCTGGCTGTAGGCGGCGCCGCACGGCGAATCGGATGGCATCGCGCTGGATCGCGACTGCGCTCGCCTGGGCAAAGGCTTCGATCCGCCACTTGATGGACAACGACGGACCTTGGCAGTGAGCCGTCGCTTCCGACGACGTCGCTCCCACATCAACCGCCGCGCAGCCACCAGAACGCCGCAGCAGCGGCCAGCAGCACCAGCATGCCTAACCACAGCCACGCGCTGGAGCGGTCGCCGCCGGCCACGGTCGGCGACGATCCTGCGCGCGGCGCGTTGCGGTCGCGGTAGCGCTCGACCGCTTCCTTGGCCTCGCGCAGGCCCATGCCCGGATGCTGCTCGCGGGTCAGCTTGATCGCCTGCAGCAGTTGCCCCTGGGCCAGCGCCGACAACGCCGCCGGCGACAGCCGATACGTCCCCGCCACCATCGACGCCTCGGCCTGGGTCTGGGCGGTGTCGGCATGCCGGTTGAGCATGTCCGCGACCGTCTGTGCCGCGCCGGCCTGCAGCCACGCATCCACCTGCAGCTTGGCGCTGCGCAAATCCATGCCGCTCTGCGCGCGCAACAGCTTGATGGCCTTGATGATTTCGCCACGCGCCAGGGCTTCGGCGATGGCGGGTGGCGGCTGGGTGCGGTTCATGTCGCAGGCGCTGAGACGAAGACGCAGCAGTCTTGCCGTTCGTCGGTTAAGCCGCCGTTGCATCGGCGCGGCGCGAACCCCACCTTCATCACGTTTCCATCATTGGAATCCCATAAAGATCGCCGCATGAAGATCGAAATCTGGCCAGGCGACATCACCGAACTGGACGTGGACGCCATCGTCAACGCCGCCAACGAATCCCTGCTCGGTGGCGGCGGCGTGGATGGCGCGATCCACCGTGCCGCTGGCCCGCAATTGCTGGAGGAATGCCTCGCCCTGCCGCAACTCAAGCCGGGCGTGCGTTGCCCGGTCGGCGAGGTCCGCGCCACCGCCGGTTACCGGCTCAAGGCGCGCCATGTGCTGCATACCGTCGGCCCGGTGTGGCGCGACGGCGCCCACGACGAGCCGGCGCTGTTGGCCAACTGCTACTGGCGCTCGCTGCGCCTGGCCGAACAGATGGGCCTGCATTCGGTGGCGTTCCCGGCGATCAGCTGCGGCGTCTACGGGTATCCGCTGCACCAGGCCGCGCGCATCGCGGTGGCCGAAACCGACGCCTGGCAGAAGGCGCACGCCGTGCCCAAGCGCATCATCCTGGTCGCCTACAACGACGCCACCGCCAAGGCCTATCAGCAGGCGCTGCGCGACGTCCAGTACACCAGCGCCGCGGCCTGAGCGGTCACGCGACCGCCGCGTCCGGGTTGGACGCTCGGCGGCGAGCGTCTTGCCGATCCTGCGCCAATCGGATCCCGCGTTCGCGGCCCTTGTAACTGCCTGACGACAACGCGCACGCGACCGCAGGCGCGCTGTAGGTGTTTCCCCGACACCCCTGTGGGGGAAGGCCACAGGTATTCGCCGTGGCGCTCAGATTTGCTCAGATTGGTCCCAGGTGGGAAGGCTAAATTGCGCGGGACTTCACACTAACGCCGCCTTAACATCATGACGATTTCCTGCCGTCCGCGTCCGAGCGCGCTGGCGAACGCCCTGTTCGCGCTGCCCTGGGCCGCCAGCCTGGCCTTGACCCTGACCTGCGCGCCGGCGCTTGCGCAAGACGCCGCACCCGCTGCCGGCACATCGACCGCGGCGGCGGCACCGATCGCGGTGCAGGGAATCCGTGTGACCGGTGTCGGCGAGCATCCGCGGCAGGACATCAGCGCACCGCGCCTGCAGGCGCTGGCCGACGCACGCCTGCGCGAACTGGGCGGCGGCTCGCTGCCGGCGCAGCTCAGCTTCGCCCAGCTGCAGCAGATCGCCGACACGCTGACCCAGGCCTACCGCCAGGCCGGCTTCCTGGTCGCCCGCGCCTACCTGCCGGTGCAGACCCTCGGTTCCGACCAGGTGGTCGAAATCCGCGTCGCCGAGGGCCGGGTCGGCAAGATCACCGTCGAGGGCGCGCGCCGCTACGACGACCGCCTCATCGCCAGCCCGGCGCTGGCGCTGCAAGGCCAGATCCTGCGCCAGCAGGACCTGCAGTCCGCGCTGCTGTACGCACGCGACCTGCCCGGCGTCTCGGTCACCTCCGTGCTCAAGCCCGGCGCGCAGCCCGGCGAGACCGACGTGGTGATCCAGGCCAGCGAAGCGCGCCCGCTGCAGGTCAGCGTCGGCGCCAGCAACTACGGCACCGAGAGCATCGGACGCTATCGCGCCCAGCTCGGCGTGGACTGGAACAACCCGCTCGGCCTGGGCGACCATTTCTCCGCCAGCTACGCCTATGCGCTCGATCCGGCCAACAACTGGCAGGGCAGCGTCGCCTACCAGGCGCCGATCGCCGACGTCCCGGGCCTGGGCGTCAGCGCCGCCTACACCCGCAGCCTGGTCGACCTGAACACCGGCGCGTTCGCCGCGCTCGATATCCAGGGGCCGACCGAACAGACCTCGCTCGGCCTGGACTGGAAATTCCGCAACACCGATGCCTGGCGCATGCAGAGCTGGCTGCACCTGGTGCAGGAAAGCTCGCGCATCCAGGGCCTGGGCGTGCTGCTGTCCAAGCAGAAGTTCGACGTGCTCGAACTCGGCGCCTCGTTCCGCCACGACGACCGCGAGCGGCATGCGATCGACATGCTGCAACTCAGCGTGCGCGGCGCGCTGGACGACGACTCGCCACGCACCGATTACCTGTATGCCCGGCACGATCGCCACTTCCTGGTCGCGCGCCTGGCCTACACCCGCCTGCAGGGCCTGACCGCCACCCAGCGCCTGCAGCTGCGCCTCAATGGCCAGTACAGCGACGACACCCTGACCCCGCTGGAACAGTTCTCGCTCGGCGGCCCCACCAGCGTGCGCGCGTTCGCCCTCGGCAGCGCGCTGGGCGATCGCGGCTTCGACTCCAGCCTGGAATACCAGGTCGATGCGCCCGGCTTCGCCGGCGCCGCCTCGCCGTTCGGCGGCCGTCCCTGGAGCGACCTGCTGACCGCCAGCGTGTTCTACGACTATGGCCGGGTCTATCCCAACGGCGCCAACCGCGCCGTGTACGACGCCGTCACCACGTTCCAGGGCCCGGGCGTGGGCCTGAACTTCCGCGTTCCCCACTGGCATGGGCTGGCATTGGACCTGGCCGCGGCCAAGCCCACCGGCGGCACCGAGCCGGCCGACGGCAAGGACGTGCGCTACTGGGCCCGTTTCGGCCTGACCTTCTGACCTGGGGACCACCATGAACCGCATTTACCGCCTCGTTTTCAACCGCAATCTCGGCGTGCTCCAGGTCGCCTCCGAAGTCGCCGCCGGCCATGCCGGCGGCGGCAGCGCCGGCGCCGCGCGCCTGGCCGCGCCGCTGCTGCCGTTCGCGCTGGCCTGCGCGCTGGCAGCGCCGGCCCACGCCGGCGGCGTGCCCTCGCTGTCCAGCGCCACCGGCGCCAGCGTGTCGCAGAACGGCAGCACGCTGCACATCGACCAAAACGCGGCCAAGGCCGTGCTCAACTGGAACAGTTTCAACATCGGCAAGGACGCCAGCGTGGTGTTCGTGCAGCCGTCCAGCTCGGCGGTGGCGCTCAACCTGATCGACGCCAGCCACGGCGCCAGCACCATCAACGGCAGCCTGCGCGCTAACGGCAACGTGTTCCTGATCAACTCGGCCGGCATCCTGTTCGGCAGCACTGCCAAGGTCAACGTCGGCGGCCTGGTCGCCAGTTCGCTCGGCCTGGCCGGGGACGACGACAATGCCTATGTGCTGGCCCGCGGCGACCACGCCGCCGCCAGCGTGGTCAACCGCGGCAGCATCACCGCCAACGGCGGCGGCTCGGTCAACCTGGTCGGCAACCACGTCGCCAACAGCGGCGCGATCGCCGCCGAGAACGGCGCCATTCGCCTGGTCTCCGCCGACCAGGTCAAGGTGACCATGGATACCGCCGGTGCGATCGGCCTGCAGCTCGTCGCCGCCGCCGGCTCATCCGCCGATGGCACGGAGGCAGCGGTGGAGAACAGCGGCAGCCTGCGCGCCGGCAACGGCCAGATCCTGCTGCAGGCCGCCAGCAACGGCCTTTCCGACCTGCTGATCAACAACACCGGCACCATCGAGGCCTCCGCCATCGACACGTCGGGCGGCAGCGTCAGGTTCGTCGCCAGCGGCGGCGCGATCGCCAGCAGCGGCAGCATCGACGTCTCCGGCACCAGCGGCGGCAGCGTGCAGCTGCTTTCCGATGCCGCGGTGAACGTGGGCGGCCGCATCGATGCCAGCGGTGCCACCGCCGGCGGCAGCATCCGCATCGGCGGCGGCTACCAGGGCGGCGAGAACCTGCTGCAGGCCAGTTCGGCCACGGTCGCCAGCGGCGCGGTGCTCGATGCCAGCGCGACCGGCGCCGGCAACGGCGGCTCGGTCGTGGTCTGGTCCAATGGCCACACCGCGGTGCATGGCGCGCTGGCCGCCAACGGCGCCGGCAACGGCAACGGCGGCCTGCTCGAAACCAGCGGCCACACGGTGGACTTCTCGGGGATCGCGGTCGGCGCCAAGGCGGCCGGCACCGGCGCGGCCGGCACCTGGCTGGTCGACCCGGAAGACCTCACCGTGGACAGCGCCGCCGCCGGCACCATCGGCACCGCGCTGGACGGCGGCACCAACGTCACCTTGATCACCACCAGCACCACCGCCAGCGGTCCCGGCAGCGTGACCAGCGGCGGCAACGGCGACATCAACGTGAACGCGGCGATCAACTGGGGCGGCAACACCACGCTGACCCTGGATGCCTACCACGACATCAACCTCAATGCGGCCATCACCGCGACCGGCGACAGTGCCGGCCTGGTGCTGAACTACGGCGGCTACACCGCCAACGGCGCCGCCACCGGCGGCACCGACTACCGCGTCAATGCCCCGGTCACGCTCGGCGGCAGCAACGCCCAGCTGCACATCAATGGCGATGCCTACACGTTGCTGCACTCCATGAGCGACCTGCAGAACGTCGTGGGCAATACCGGCAACTATGCCTTGGCCGGAAATCTGGATGCCGGCGGAACCACGTATGGAGCGCCGATCATGGCGCGCACGGCCTCGGGCGAGTTCAGCGGCACGTTCGCCGGCCTGGGCCACACCATCGGCAACCTGAACATCGCGTCCGGGAACAATTACGTCGGCCTGTTCGGCTATGTCGGCACCGCGACCATCCGCGACCTCGGCCTGGTCAATGCCACGGTCTCCGGCAACAACTACGTGGGCGCGCTCGCCGGCAGCAGCAGGGCCACGGTCAGCAACGTCTACGCCAGCGGCAGCGTCAGCGCCGCCAACTACGTCGGCGGGCTGGTCGGCTACAACCCCGACGGCACCATCACCGCCAGCCATTCCACCAGCGTGGTGAGCGCGACCGGAACGTATTTCGGCGGCCTGGTCGCCTACAACGGCGGCAGCATCAGCGATTCCTACGCGACCGGCAATGTCGCCGGGGCCTACCGCTACGCAGGCGGGCTGGTCGGATACAACATCGGCAGCGTCAACGCGTCCTACGCCACCGGCACCGTCTCCGGCCAGGCCTATGTCGGCGGCCTGGCCGGCTATAGCGCCGGCCCCCTCACCAACGTCTACGCCACCGGCAATGTCTCCGCCACCGGCAACAACGGCGGCGGCCTGGTCGGGCAGAGCGTCGGCAGCCCGATCAGCGGCGCCTATGCGACCGGCAACGTCAGCGCGACCTCGGAGGTGGGCGGCCTGGTGGGCTATACCTATCAGTCGGCCATCGACCACGTCTACGCGACCGGCACGGTGACCGCCACCAATTCCTCGGCCGTCTCGGTCGGCGGCCTGGTCGGCTACCACCGCTACAACTCGAGCCTCAGCAATGCCTACTGGGACGCGGGCAGTTCCGGCCAGGCCAACGCGATCGGCTACAGCTTCGAGAATTCGACGTCGTCCAATGTCGCCAGCATCGCCAGCGGCAGCCGCTACGCCCATTCCAGCTACGGCGCGCTGGGCACCTGGTCGCTGGTCGGCGGCACCAGCGACGTCTACGTGGCCACCGACAGCAACGGCACTGCGGCCTGGATCATGATCGAGGGGCAGACGCGCCCGTTCCTGGCCAGCGAGTACAGCACCCACATCGCCAACGCCCATCAGTTGCAGTTGATGGCGTACAACCTGTCGGCCAACTACACCGTCTCCGACGACATCGATGCCAGCCAGACCTCCGGCAGCAATGTCAGCGGCATGTGGAGCAGCGCCGGCTTCGATCCGGTCGGCGACACCACCCACGTCTTCAACGGCAGCCTCGACGGGCGCGGGCACACGGTGAGCGGCCTGCGCATCGCGCGCAGCGCCGAAAACAATGTCGGCCTGTTCGGGGTGACCGGCAGCGGCAGCACGATCCGCGACCTCGCGCTGAGCAACGGCAGCATGTCGGGAACGGCGTATGTCGGCGGGCTGGTCGGCCAGAATGCCGGCAACATCAGCGGCGTCTCCACCGTCGGCACCGTGACCGGCACCGGCAACTTCGTCGGCGGCCTGGTCGGCTACAACACCGGCGGGGCGATTTCCGGCTCGCAGACGGACGGCAGCGTGGTCGGCAGCGGTGGCGCGTACAGCGGCAACTACGTCGGCGGACTGATCGGCAGCAACAACGCCGGCGCGATTTCCGCCTCGTCCTCGAGCAGCACGGTGTCCGGCGGTAGCAGCGTGGGCGGCCTGGTCGGCAACGACTACCAGGGCACGTACGACAACGTCCATGCCAACGGCAACGTGACCAGCACCAGCGCGACCACCGGCAACAACGTCGGCGGCCTCGTCGGCAGCGCGACCCAGAGCACCATCTTGAATGCGCATGCCACCGGCGACGTCACTGCGACCACCGCGAGCGCGGGCGGCCTGGTCGGTCTTGCGGCGTCCAGCAGCATCCACAACGCTTATGCCCGCGGGCATGTGTCCGGAACCAAGAGTATCGGCGGCCTGGTCGGCCGCAGTTCCGGCACCGCGATCGACAACGTGTATGCGACCGGCGCCGTGACCGGCAGCACCTACGATACCGGCGGACTGGTCGGCAGCCTGTCCGGCGGCAGCCTCGAGTCGGCCTACGCCACCGGCAACGTGTCGGGCGGAAGCTATGTGGGTGGACTGGTCGGCTACAACGATTCGGCGACCGTCGCCAGGGTCTACGCCACGGGCAACGTCTCCGGCGACGACTACATCGCCGGGCTGGTCGGCTACAACGACGAGGGCAGCATCGCGACCGCCTACGCCACCGGCACCGCGACCGGCGACATGTATGTCGCCGGACTGGCCGGCTACAACTACAACGGCACCATCGCCAACACCTACGCCAGCGGCAATGCCGCCGGCAACGCGTATGTCGGCGGCCTGGTCGGGGTCAACTACAACAACACCATCAGCGACTCCTACAGCACCGGCAGCGTGTCCGGCAGCAACGCGGTCGGCGGCCTGGTCGGCTCCAATTCCAACGGCACCATCGCCGCCAGCTTCTTCGCCACCACCGATGCCGGCGGCAACGCGATCAATGCCGGCCTGAACATCGCCGGCAACGCGGGCGGCAGCATCGACGGCTACAGCGGCGGCAGGACCTGGACCCAGCTGACCACGTTGTCCACCTTCACCGATGCCGGCTGGAACATCGACGACAAAGGCGGGACCGGCCTGGCCTGGCGCATCTACGACGGCGACACGACCCCGTTGCTGCGCAGCTTCCTGCAGACGCTCACCGTCAGCGCCAACGTCTCCGGCGCGGACAAGACCTACGACGGCGCGGTCGCCAGCGGCACGGTGTCCGGCTACACGACGTCCGGCAACGTCGACAGCAGCCTGCTGTTCGGCTCGTCGCTGGGCTACTCGACCACCGGCAAGAACGCGGGAACCTACTCGACCGGCAACGGCGGCCTCACTGTCGGCGGGCTGTATTCCAGCCAGCGGGGTTACGACATCGCTTACTCGTCGACCGGCAGCGTCACCATCGCCCAGGCGTCGCTGACGGTCACCGCCTCCAGCGGCAGCAAGACCTACGGCACCACCGCCAACCTCGGCGGCTACAACGTGTCCGGCCTGGTCAGCGGCGACGCGGTCTCCGGCGTCACCCTGAGCAGTGCCGGTTCCGGCGCCGGCGCAGGCGTCGGCCGCTATGCCATCAACGCTTCCGGCGCGACCGGCGCGGGCCTGTCCAACTACGTCATCAGCTACGTCGACGGCAGCCTCAGCGTCGATCCGGCCACGCTGCGCATCGTCGCCACCGACAGCAGCAAGACCTACGGCAGCGCGGTCGGCCTGACCGGCTACAGCGTCTCCGGCCTGGTCAATGGCGATGCGGTCTCCGGCGTCACCCTGAGCAGTGCCGGTTCCGGCGCCGGCGCAGGCGTCGGCCGCTATGCCATCAACGCTTCCGGCGCGACCGGCGCGGGCCTGTCCAACTACGTCATCAGCTACGTCGACGGCAGCCTCGGCGTCGATCCGGCCACGCTGCGCATCGTCGCCACCGACAGCAGCAAGACCTACGGCAGCACGGTCGGCCTGACCGGTTACAGCGTCTCCGGCCTGGTCAATGGCGACGCGGTCTCCGGCGTCACCCTGAGCAGCGCCGGTTCCGGCGCCGGCGCAGGCGTCGGCCGCTATGCCATCAACGCTTCCGGCGCCACCGGCGCGGGCCTGTCCAATTACGTCATCAGCTACGTCGACGGCAGCCTCGGCGTCGATCCGGCGACGCTGCGCATCGTCGCCACCGATGCCAGCAAGACCTTCGGCAGCACGCTCAATCTGAGCGGCTACAGCGTCTCCGGCCTGCTCAACGGCGATGCGGTGTCCGGCGTTTCGCTGAGCAGCACCGGTACGGCGGCCGGCGCCGCGGTCGGCCGCTATGCCATCAACGCTTCCGGCGCCACCGGCGCGGGCCTGTCCAACTACACCATCAGCTACGTCGATGGCCTGTTGACCGTCCTGGCCGCGGGCGGGGAGACCACGCCCGGCATCGACTTGGGCACTTCGACGGTGCAGGCGATCAACAGTTCGGTGGCGGCGAGCGCATGGAGCGGCGATACCGGTTCGGCGCTGCCGAACGATCCGCAGGCCAGCGACGAGGTCGCCAGGGAACTGGCGGCCAGCGCCCAGCCCCAGGGCGGCGGCGCCGTGTCCGGCAACGGCTCGATCATGATCGTCGACGGTGGCGTGCGCACGCCGGCATTCGCCTGCAGCCAGGGCGGGTCCAGCGTGCCGGCGGAAGCCTGCATCATCCAGCAATAGCCGATGCATGCCCCAGGACGCCGGGTTGCGGCGTGCTGGGGCGTGGCGCCGCCCTTGCGGCGCTGGAGCGGCCGCTGTTCGCCGACGCTCGAAGCGAGCCGTGCAGGCACGCCTGAGTCGGCAACGGATCGGATGCCCCGGCGCGCTGGGATGCGCACGCCCGGCAGTACCGCCTCAGGGATCGGGCGCAGGCAACGACAGCGACATCGCAATCGGCGTGTCCGCACGTCGCGGCAGCAGCAGCACGAAGCGGATGGACGAGCCGGACGCTTCGCCGGCCAACCCGACCCAGCCGCCAAGCCGTTCGGCGATCCTGCGCACCAGATAGAGGCCGAGTCCGGCGCCGAACGTGTTCCCCGCGTTCGCGCCGCGATAGTACTTCTGGAACAGCCGCTCCCGATCTGCAGGTGCGATGCGCTCGCCAGGATTGGCGATTTCCACCCGCACTCCCTCGCCGCGACCGCGCACGCGGATGCCGATCGATTCGCCCTGCGGGCAATGGCGGTCGGCATTGGCGATCAGATTGCGCAAGGCGACCCGCAACAAGCCGGCGTCGGTGAACAGGCTGTCGTCGTCGATCTGGTAGTCGCAGACCACGCGCTGCGGCGGGAAGTCCCGGCACAACTCGTCCAGCATCGCGCGCAACGCGCAGTGCTGCAGCCGCAATTGCGAGCTGGTTTCGCCCATGCGGTCTTCGGCGAGGTACTCGTCCACCAGCGCCAGCAGCCGTTGCGCGGCATTGCGGATATTGCCGCAGCGCACGCGATTGCGTTCCGGCGGCGCCTCCAGCTTGCGCGCCAGTTGCTGCGCCGATGTCATGATCACCGCCAACGGCGTGCGGAACTCGTGCGACACCATCGCCACGAAGTCGCGCTGCTCCTGCATCACCCTGCGCTCGGTGTCCAGCGAGGCGCGCAGTTCGTCCTCCAGCGACTGCCGCCGGCGTATCTCGCTGCGTAGTTCGGCGGTGCGCAGCGCCACCTCGCGCTCCAGCTGCATGCCGTGCCGGCGCGCCAGTTCCGTGGCGGCATTGGCATGCCGGCGCTCGCGGATGCGCCGTTGCCGCTCGTAGCGGCCGATGATGAAGAAACTCATCAGCGTCATGTGCAGCATGGTGCCGAGCGTGGTGGCGTACTGGGTCCACGCATTGAGCGGGACGATTCCCAGGTTGCGCAGGAATCCGAGCGCCACCCCCAGGTAGAACGGAAAGAAGGCCAGCACGAAGAACAGCGCCGGCGGATAGCGTCGCCACAGCAGGCCCAGCGCCACTGCCGTCAGCAGCACGATCTCCAGCAAGGCCAGCGCCTGCACCGGTCGCATGCCCCAGGCGTAGCGGCCAGCGAGTACGCACCCCGCGCAAAGCAGTGCGACCGTCCACAGCAGGCGCGAACTCCAGCGCACGAATCCCGGACGAAACGCGCGCAGGTTCAATTGCCGGCTAGCGACCTGGAACCCCACCGGCAGGCTGCAGGCGATGCTGATGCCCAGCAGGCTGTCGCTCCACGCCACCGGCAATCCCGAGACCTGCTGCACCAGGCCGATCGACATCGCTTCGTTGAGCACGCAGCCGCCGAGGTAGGCGACGAACAGCCCGCTCATGCGCGCGCGCGTGGCGATCCAGAACAGCAGATGCAGGCAGAGCAGCAGCAGGTAGAAGCCGAAGTACAGGCCGAACTCAAGTCCCTCGCGCCGCGACTGGTTGTCGAACGGCAGCCGCTGCCAGACATCCAGGCGAGTGACCAGCGCATTCTTGCTCCGCAGCCGTACCAGCACCACGTAGTCGCCGGGATGCGACGGCGCGAACGGGAACACCGGGCTGCGGTAGTCCACCGGCCAGTCGCGCCGCCGCACGTTCTCGCCGCTGTGGCCTAGTTCGCGCCAGGCGCCGCCATCGACGCTGGCGTAGGCCTGCGCATCGTCGATCACGGCATTGCTCAAGCGCAGCATCCAGCCTCCCGGCGGTACGCGCTCGACCCGCAGCGGCAGCCGCAACCACACGGTGCCGGGCGTGAAACCCGCATTGAGGCCGGCAGGCAACCGGGTCCAGCCGGACGCCGAGGCGGCCTGGCGGGCATCCAGCCGGTGGTGCGGATCGTCCAGGCGCTGCAGGTATCCGCTGGCGTCCTGGTAGTCGGCCGTCAGCGGCAACGCGGCCGTCGGCGACCGCGCCGGTTCCGCGCCCAGACCCGCATTCATCCCCAGTACCAGCCATGCCGCCACGAGCCAGCGAAGACAGTCCGCCATCATTTGCTGTACCGCACGGTCGCCAACCGATTAAGTTACAGCAAACGACGATGCACGAGGATCTGCGCGATGGCCGAGGTGATCTTGCTGGAGGACGAGCCGGTATTGCGCGAGGAGCTCGGCGAGTTCCTGCAGGATCTGGGGCATCTTGCGACATGCGTGGCCAGTATCGGCGAGTTTCGGCAGCGATTCGATCCGCTGCGCCACGCCATGGCGGTGATCGACGTGGGCCTTCCCGACGGCAGCGGGCTGGAGTTGATCGGCGACCTTCGCCGCGCCGGCCACCGCCTGGGCATCGTGGTGTTCAGCGCGCACAACACCGGCGGCGATCGCATCGCCGGCCTGGACATCGGTGCGGACCACTACCTGGGCAAGGGTGCCGACCTGGACGAACTCGCCGCGACCCTGGCCTCGCTCGGCAGGCGCCTGGCGCTGCAGCCGCCGCCGGCGCGCTGGATCCTGGAGATG
Source organism: Xanthomonas sp. DAR 34887 (assembly GCF_041245805.1). Classification (NCBI taxonomy): domain Bacteria; kingdom Pseudomonadati; phylum Pseudomonadota; class Gammaproteobacteria; order Lysobacterales; family Lysobacteraceae; genus Xanthomonas; species Xanthomonas tesorieronis. The sequence goes on along the minus strand of NZ_CP162490.1, from coordinate 1,233,780 downwards.
GCGGCGGCACGCCTGAACGTCCCCGATGCGCCGCCGGTGCCGCTCTCGCACCAGGACCTGCTGGTGCTCGGCTGCCTGATGCGCCACGCCGGCGAGAGCGTAGGCCATCGCGAGATCGCCGAGGCGCTCGGCGTGAACTTCCTGGACCACGATCGCCGCCGGCTGGACACGCAGATGTACCGGCTGCGGCGGCGCGTGGAAGAGATCAGCGGGCGGCCGCTGCCGGTGAAGACGCTGCGCAATAGCGGCTACCGCTTTCATGCGCCCGCGGCGCTGAAACCCTGAGTGCGTGCCAGGCGTTGCTGCGCCGACAGGGTCGTTCCGGAGCGTCGCTCCTACCCTCATCCGGCACGTCCCCCCGAAATGCGGCCATGCTCGCGCAGCGGGAAGGAGAAGCGGAAACGAAAAACGCCGGCGCTGCCGGCGTTTTTCGTAGCTTCCTTGTGGCTGGACTCAGCCCTGCCACTTGCCCAGTGCGGCCAGGCCGTTTTCCTTGGCGCGCTCGTAGACCACCTGCTGCGCCTTGGCGAAGTTGCCCTTCATGTCCTGCGACCACAGCTTCAGCGCGGCCTGCTGCATCGCGCGGCCGTAGGAGAAGCTCAGCGGCCACGGCAGAGTGCCGAGCTGGTTCATCGCATTGAGATGCGCGGTGGACTGCTCGTCGGTCTGGCCGCCGGACAGGAACACGATGCCCGGCAGGATCGCCGGCACGGTGCTCTTCAGGCACATCACGGTGGACTCGGCCACTTCCTCGACGCTGGCCTGCTCGTCGCAGCCCTTGCCGGCGATGACCATCGAGGCCTTCAGGATGGTGCCTTCCAGCACCACGTTCTGCTCGTACAGCGCGCCGAACAGCGAACGCAGCGTGGCTTCGGTGACTTCGTAGCACGTCTCGATATCATGGTCGCCGTCCATCAGCACTTCCGGCTCCACCATCGGCACCAGGCCCTGCTCCTGGCACAGCGCGGCGTAGCGCGCCAGCGCGTGCGCGTTGGTCTCGATGCACACGCCCGACGGGATGTCCTCGCCGATGGTGATCACCGCGCGCCACTTGGCGAAGCGCGCGCCGAGCTTGTAGTACTCCTCCAGGCGCGCGCGCAGGCCGTCCAGGCCTTCGGTGATCAGCTCGCCGGGCATGCCCGCCAGCGGGTGCGTGCCCTTGTCGACCTTGATCCCGGGAATGATGCCGTGCTCGGCCATGTACTTCGGGAACGGCACGCCGTCCTTGGTCTTCTGGCGGATGGTCTCGTCGTACAGGATCGCGCCGGAGATGTGATCGCTCAGCTTCGGCGTGGTCAGCAGCAGCTCGCGATACGCGCGGCGGTTCTCCTCGACATTCTCGATGCCGACGCTGGCGAAGCGCTTGGCGATCGTGCTGGTGGATTCGTCGATGGCGATGATGCCCTTGCCCGGGGCGACCATCGCCTGTGCGGTTTCGGCAAGCTGTTCGATGCTCATGGAATTCCTATGGCACGGGGGGAAACCCGAAGTATATCGCGGCAAACGCTACCGATTCCTTCACGGAATGCCTGCAACCGTTTCCATCCGGTAGACGCAAACTGCGACGCTGGACGCAGCGCCGCATGCACGCACGCGGCGCGGACAAGAAGAAGCGGTGTCGCGCGTTCATTGGAACCGAGCGGATGGCCGTAAGCCCATACCGGCCGCTGGGTCTCCCCCACCCTGCACTGCGGCACGTCGCCCAAGACCGCGTTGGCGCCGCGCCGAGCCACCGGATTGCCGAACCTCAGCGAGCCGCCGTTGCGTCCGAAGGCGTTGACTGCCAGCCGCCGCCAAGCGCCCTGAACGCGGCGACGGCAGCGCGCGCCGACTCGGTCTGCGCCTGCGCCCTCGCATCCGACGCCTGCAACAGCGATGCGTCGGCGTGCAACACGTCGATCAGGCTCGCGGCCCCTCGCCGATAGGCCGCGAACGAGGACGCCCTTGCGCGAGAAAGCGCGAGCTCGCCTTGCGTCAACGTCGCGGCCTGTTCGCCGCGATTGGCCAATGCCGAAAAAGCGTTCTCGACATCCTCGGTCGCGCGCAGAACGGCCTGGCGGTACGCGGCCAATGCCTCGGCATCGCGTCCCTTCGCCAGATCGATCTGCGCATTGATGCGGCCGAAGTCGAAAAGACGCCACCTCAGCCCCAACACGGCCGACGTCTGGCTCGCGCCGCTGGTGAACAGATTGTCGCTGGAAATCGCCGTGGCGCTTCCCAGCAAACCGCTCAGCGAGAACTTGGGGTAATACTCGGCGATCGCCTCACCAATCCGGGCGTTGGACGCAACCAGCCGGCGTTCGGCCACGATCAGGTCGGGGCGCCTGTGCAGAAGATCGGCCGGCGAGCCCGTCTCGCCGATCCGCGGCGTTGCCGGAATCGGGACGACAGTTTCGAGTTCGGGGCGATGCGTGCCTGGAGGAACACCCAGCATCACGTCCAATGCATTCATCGACGCATCGAGACCTGCCTGCAGAACGGGAACCGTCGCTTGCACCTGCGACAACGCCCCCTCCGTCTGCCGGACCTGGTACTCGGCAGCCAGTCCCTTGCCGTAAAGCAGACCGACCTTGGTCAGCAGATCTTGTTGGGTCTTGACTTGCTGCCGGGCAATGCCGAGGCGGGCCTGCAAGCCGCGAATGGTGACGTAGATGTCCGCTGTCTGCGCAGCGACCGCCAGGCGTGTCGCAACGGCCCCGGCCTGCGAGGCCTGGTAGTCGGCCAGTGCCGCTTCGCGGCCGCGCCGCAGGCCTCCGAAAACATCCAGCTCCCAGCTCGCACCCAGATCGGCTTCGTAGGCATTTCCCCACCTGTCGTATCCGGGCGTGGACGCGAGCACTTGTCCCAGCGGGGTTTCGACCGACTGGCGGGCGCGAGCCGCCGAGCCGTCGATCGCCGCCGACGGAAGCAAGGCCGCATTGGCGGCGCCAAGCCCGGCGCGCGCCTGGCTGACGCGGGCAGCGGCCTGTGCCAGGTCGAGGTTCTGTTCCAGCGCCAAGGAGACGAAGTGGGCGAGCAGCGGATCGTCGAACCCCTGCCACCACGCCGCCAGTTCGGAGGCAGATGGGCCACGCCCTGGTTCGGCCGCCCGCCCAATGTAATGGCTCGGGAGGGGCGCATCCGGGCGGCGATAGTCCGGGCCTGCCGCGCAACCGGCCATCAGGCTGGCGCAGAGGAACAGCGCAAAGGAGCGACGTGGAAACATGATGATCCTTGGGAGATGGCACGCTGTGACCATAATACGAAATGGTCACTCATTGTCAATCATGGACGCCGGCAGTAAGCTGACCCGATGACGAAAGCACACACTCCCGCGCCCCAACTTCGGGGGCCTTCGGATCATGACGTCCGCGCTCAGATCGTCGAGGCGGCGACCGAATATTTCGGCCGCTACGGCTATGAGAAAACCACCGTTTCCGATCTGGCGAAGGCGATCGGCTTCTCCAAGGCCTACATCTACAAGTTCTTCGATTCCAAACAGGCGATCGGCGAGGTCATCTGCTCCAATCGCCTGAGCATGATCATGGCCGCTGTCGACGAAGCCGTCGCCGACGTTCCCGCCGCTCCCGAGCGACTGCGCCGGGTATTCAAGACATTGGTGGAGGCCGGCAGCTATCTGTTCTTCCACGACCGCAAGCTCTACGACATCGCCGCGACCTCGGCCGGCGAGTCCTGGCCGTCGGTTGGCGCATACGAAGACCGCCTCAAGGCCATGGTGCTGCAGATCGTGCGCGATGGCCGCCAAGCCGGGGAATTCGAGCGCAAGACGCCGCTGGATGAAGCGGTCAATGCCATCTACCTGGTCATGCGCCCCTACATCAATCCGCTGCAGTTGCAGCACAACCTGGACAACGCGGCCGAGGCGACGGCCCAGCTATCCAACCTGATACTGCGCAGCCTGGCACCGTAATCCGGATGTTGTGACTATTGACTGTATTGGTCACAAGTATAAGATGGGAACACTTTCTCCTCGCCCAGAAGGGTTCCCATGTTCCGGCGCCAGCTCGCTTCGTATGCCGTCTGTCTGTTGCCGCTTGCCCTGACGGCATGCGGTAACGGCCACTCTTCCGATCCGCGTACGGAGGCTCCGCTGGTCCGGGTCGGGGCCGTCGAGGGCGCCTCCGCCACGTCTCGAGCGTTCACCGGGGTGGTGGCGGCCCGGGTTCAGAGCGACCTGGGCTTTCGCGTCTCTGGCAAGGTGCTGGAGCGCCTCGTCGATACCGGGCAGACCGTCAGGCGCGGCCAGCCGCTCATGCGGATGGACCCCATCGACCTGGGGTTGCAGGCTCAAGCGCAACAGGAAGCGGTGGCCGCGGCGCGAGCGCGTGCGAAGCAAACCGCCGACGATGAGGCGCGCTACCGCGACCTGGTCGCCGAAGGCGCTGTTTCGGCCTCTGCATACGATCAAATCAAAGCCGCAGCCGACTCGGCGCGAGCACAACTCAAGGCCGCCGAGGCGCAAGCCGGCGTCGCCAGGAACGCGTCGGGCTATGCGCTCCTGCTTGCCGATGCAGATGGCGTCGTGGTCGAGACCCTCGCCGAGCAGGGGCAGGTGGTGAGTGCCGGGCAGCCGGTCGTGCGCCTTGCCCGGGCCGGCCAGCGCGAAGCCATCGTGCATCTGCCGGAAACGCTGCGACCGACCGTTGGATCGCTTGCGCAAGCGACGTTGTTCGGAAATCGGCAGGCCGCCGTATCGGCAAAACTGCGGCTGCTCTCCGACGCGGCCGATCCCGCAACGCGTACTTACGAGGCCAGGTATGTGCTAGAAGGTGCGCTGGCGCAGGCGCCGCTGGGCGCCACCGTCACCGTCGACATTCCCGACGGCACGCACGCCACGGCATCGCTGAAGGTCCCGATCGGCGCGTTGTTCGACCCAGGCAAAGGGCCGGGCGTGTGGGCCATCGAAGGCAAGCCTGCAAAAGCGGTTTGGCGCTCCGTCCAGGTGCTGGGCCTGTCGGACGAAGCGGCGCAGGTGAAAGGCAATCTCAAGGTCGGCGACCAGGTGGTCTCACTCGGTGCGCATCTGCTTCGCGAAGGCGAGGCCGTCAGGCCGATAGGCCAAGGCGAAGCGATGCCTGCCGGAGATCGTCCATGAGCGAAGGGCGCTTCAATCTTTCGGCGCTTGCGGTACGCGAGCGTTCCGTCACGCTGTTCCTGATCTTCCTGGTCTCGGTGGCGGGCATCCTCGCGTTCTTCAAGCTCGGCCGCGCGGAAGACCCGCCGTTCACGATCAAGCAGATGACCGTCATTACCGCCTGGCCGGGCGCAACGGCGCAGGAAATGCAGGATCAAATCGCCGAACCGCTGGAAAAGCGCCTGCAGGAATTGCGCTGGTACGACCGCGCGGAAACCTACACGCGCCCCGGCCTGGCCGTCACCATGATTTCCCTGCGCGACAGCGCGCCGCCCGCGGCGGTCCAGGAGGAGTTCTATCAGGCGCGCAAGAAGCTGGGGGACGAGGCCAAGAAACTGCCTGCCGGCGTCATCGGCCCGATGCTCAACGACGAGTATGCGGATGTGACCTTCGCGCTGTTTGCGCTCAAGGCCAAGGGCGAGCCGCAGCGCCGACTGGCGCGCGATGCGGAGGCGCTGCGCCAGCAGTTGCTGCACGTTTCAGGGGTGAAGAAGGTCAACATCATCGGCGAACAGCCAGAACGTATCTTCGTCTCGTTCTCCCACGATCGCCTGGCCACGCTGGGCGTCACTCCGCAAGACATCTTCGCCGCGCTCAACAGCCAGAACGTGCTGACGCCTGCAGGCTCCATCGAGACGCAGGGGCCGCAGATCTTCGTTCGCGTCGACGGCGCGTTCGACGACCTGGAGAAGATCCGCCAGACCCCGGTCATGGCGCAGGGCCGGACGCTGAAGCTGTCGGATGTGGCGACCGTCGCGCGCGGCTATGAAGATCCGGCCACCTTCCTGGTGCGCAACAACGGAGAGCCGACGCTGTTGCTGGGCGTGGTGATGCGCGACGACTGGAATGGGCTCGATCTCGGCAAGGCGCTCGAGGCGGAAGTCACCAAGATCAATACCGGGTTGCCGCTGGGCATGACGCTGAGCAAAGTCACCGACCAGGCCGTCAACATCAGCTCGGCGGTGGACGAGTTCATGGTCAAGTTCTTCGTCGCCCTGCTGGTGGTGATGGTGGTGTGCTTTCTCAGCATGGGCTGGCGGGTCGGCATCGTGGTCGCGGCCGCCGTGCCGCTGACGCTGGCGGCCGTGTTCGTGATCATGGCGGCCACCGGCAAGAACTTCGACCGCATCACGCTGGGCTCGCTGATCCTGGCGCTGGGCCTGCTGGTGGACGACGCCATCATCGCCATCGAAATGATGGTGGTGAAGATGGAGGAAGGCTACAGCCGCAGCAAGGCCTCCGCCTACGCCTGGAGCCACACCGCGGCGCCGATGCTTTCCGGCACGCTGGTCACGGCGATCGGCTTCATGCCCAATGGCTTCGCCCGCTCCACGGCAGGCGAATACACCAGCAACATGTTCTGGATCGTCGGCATCGCCCTGATCGTGTCCTGGGTAGTGGCGGTGGCGTTCACGCCGTACCTGGGCGTGAAGTTGCTGCCGGATATCAAGAAGGTCGAGGGCGGGCACGAAGCCATCTACAACACCCGCAACTACAACCGCTTCCGGCAGGTGCTCGCGCGCGTCATCGCGCGCAAGTGGCTGGTCGCCGGCGCCGTGGTCGGCACGTTCGTGCTGGCTGTGGTCGGCATGGGCCTTGTCAAGAAGCAGTTCTTCCCGACGTCCGATCGGCCGGAGGTGCTGGTCGAAGTGCAGATGCCATATGGCACCTCCATCGCGCAAACCAGCGCGGCAACGGCGAAGCTGGAAGCCTGGCTGGCGAAGCAGCAGGAAGCCAGGATCGTCACGTCCTACATCGGCCAGGGCGCGCCACGCTTCTTCCTGGCCATGGCGCCCGAACTGCCCGACCCGGCGTTCGCCAAGATCGTGGTACTCGCCGGCGACGACAAGGAGCGGGAAGCGCTCAAGTTCAGGCTGCGCCGGGCGGTGGCCGACGGGTTGGCGCCCGAGGCGCGGGTGCGCGTCACCCAGATCGTGTTCGGCCCGCCCTCGCCGTTTCCCGTCGCTTACCGCGTGATGGGCCCAGACCCGGACAAACTGCGCGCGATCGCAAACGAAGTCGAAAGCGTGATGCACGCCAGTCCGATGATGCGCACCGTCAACACGGATTGGGGTCCGCGCGTTCCGACCCTGCACTTCACGCTCGATCAGGATCGACTCCAGGCTGTCGGGCTGACCTCCAATTCCGTGTCCTTGCAGTTGCAATTCCTGCTCAGCGGAGTGCCGCTGACCGAGGTGCGCGAGGACATCCGTTCGGTGCAGGTGGTTGGCCGCGCGGCCGGCGCTACCCGCCTGGATCCGGCAAAGATCGCCGCCTTTACGCTGGTCGGATCGGCGGGTCAACGCATCCCGCTGTCGCAGGTGGGCAGCGTCGATGTGCGCATGGAAGATCCCATCCTGCGCCGTCGCGACCGCACGCCGACCATCACCGTGCGCGGCGACATCGCCGAAGGATTGCAGCCGCCGGACGTTTCCACCGCGGTCTTGAAGCAGTTGCAACCGATCATCGAGACGCTTCCTTCCGGCTACCGGATCGAACAGGCCGGCTCGATCGAAGAGGCCGCCAAGGCCACCACGGCGATGCTGCCGCTGTTCCCGATCATGATCGCGCTCACCCTGCTCGTCATCATCCTGCAGGTGCGATCGATCGCGGCGATGGTCATGGTCTTCGCCACCAGTCCGCTCGGCTTGATCGGCGTGGTGCCGACCTTGCTGATCTTCCAGCAACCGTTCGGCATCAATGCGCTGGTCGGCCTGATCGCGCTGTCGGGCATCCTGATGCGCAACACGCTGATCCTGATCGGGCAGATCCATCACAACGAACAGGAAGGACTGAGTCCGTTCAATGCGGTCGTCGAAGCCACCGTGCAGCGCGCAAGACCGGTGATATTGACGGCGCTGGCCGCGATCCTGGCCTTCATCCCGCTGACCCATTCGGTGTTCTGGGGAACGCTGGCCTACACGCTGATCGGTGGCACGCTCGCGGGGACGATTCTGACGCTGGTGTTTCTGCCAGCCATGTATTCCATCTGGTTCAAGATCAAGCCAGTTCCTTTGCATCACTGATCATCCCTCGCACCAATTCAACTCACCAAAGGAACCGCCATGGAAAATTCCAAGGTCGTTGTCATCACCGGCGTGTCCTCGGGCATCGGGCGCGCCGCCGCAGCGAAATTTGCTGAACTTGGCTGCCAGGTATTCGGAACCGTGCGCAATGCCGAAAAGGCACAGGCGATCCCCGGCGTTGCGCTCGTCGAGATGGATATTCGGGACGCCGCGTCGGTTCAACGCGGCATCCAGACCATCATCGCCCAAGCCGGCCGTATCGACGTGCTGGTCAACAGCGCGGGCGTGACCTTGCTCGGCGCAACGGAAGAAACGTCGATTGCAGAAGCTCAGGCGTTGTTCGACACCAACCTGTTCGGCGTGTTGCGCACGATCCAGGCGGTGCTGCCGCACATGCGTGGGCAGCGTTCCGGCCGAATCGTCAACATCAGCTCGGTGCTGGGCTTTCTGCCCGCACCCTACATGGCGCTCTATGCAGCCTCCAAGCACGCCGTCGAAGGCCTCTCGGAAACCCTGGATCACGAGCTACGCCAATTCGGGATTCGCGTGGCGCTGGTCGAGCCGTCCTTCACCAAAACCAACCTGGATCTCAACGCGCCACAGACAACGTCCAGGATTGCCGACTACAGCAGCGAGTTCGCTGTCGTCTCCCAAGCCATTCGGAAGAATGTTCAGAACGCACCCGATCCCGAGGGCGTCGCCAGCACGATCCTCGATGCGGCGTTGGGAACCTGGAAGATGCGCCGCACGCCCAAGGGCGAGGCCTCGCTGTTGGCCAGGTTGCGCCGATTCCTGCCAGCTGGCCCGGTCGAAAAAGGCCTGAGAAAGACCTTCGGATTGGCCTGAGGCGACGCGACGAACTGCCATGCAACGCGCGGAAAACGATCGGAACAACTCCTTGGCCTACTCGAACAGCCAAGCCTTGCCCAGCGAGCCGCCCGACACCGCGTCACCGTGGCCGGTGTTCTGGGTGGTGAGCATGGCGGTGTTTCTTGTCTCGATGGACGGCACGATGTTGTTTGCCGCCTTCAGCGCCTTGCGGGCCGGGTTTGCGCAGGCCACCGCAGCGGACCTGTCGTGGGTGATCAATGCTTACACCGTGGTCTATGCCGCGATGCTGATTCCCTCGGGCGGATTGGCAGACAAGCATGGACGCAAGAAGATATTCCTGCTTGGCGTCGCGCTGTTCTTGGCGGCCTCCGTTGCCTGTGGCTTGGCCACCAGCGTGCAATGGCTGGTCCTTGCCCGAAGCCTGCAAGCCATGGGCGCCGCATTGCTCACGCCCGCATCGCTTTCGCTTGTGCTGGCGGCATTCCCGCTCGGCAAGCGAGCCGTCGCGGTCAGTCTATGGGGTGCTGTCGGCGGCCTGGCTGCGGCCGTCGGCCCCAGCATGGGGTCGTTCGTGATCGCCTCGCTTGGCTGGCAATGGGCGTTCTATCTGAATGTGCCTTTGGGGATTTTCTCCATCTGGCGCGGTGCGGCGCTGCTGCGCGAATCCAGGCAGCCAACCACAAAGCGCCCGCTGGATGTGGTGGGCATGTGCCTGCTCGTCGTCGGCATCGGCACGTTGGCGTTGTCCATCGTGCAAGCGCAGTCGCCGAACTGGTCGCAGCAGGCACTGCTGTCGGCTGCGGGCATCGGACTGGCGAGCATCGTCGGGTTCGTCGTTTGGGCGAGGATCGCCCCTGCTCCACTGGTCGACTTGCGTCTGTTTCGCAATGCGACCTATCGCTACGTCAATCTGGCAACGTTCAGCTTCGGCATCGCGTTCTCGATGATGTTTTTCGCGTTCTTTTTCTACATGAATGCGATCTGGAAATATCCATTGCCGCTGGCGGGCGTGGCGATGGCGCCGGGGCCGCTGATGGTCGTTCCGGCGGCGGCGCTCTCGGGCCGGGTGGCAGGCCGACATGGACACCGCCCGTTACTGGTGGTGGGCTGCCTGATCTATGCGGCCAGCGCCGTGTGGTTCTTGCTGGTGCCTGGCACCGAACCGGCCTATGTGACGCAGTGGCTGCCCGGCATGCTGTTGAGCGGGATCGGGGTCGGCATGGTCATGCCGTCGCTGTCCGGGGCCGCGGTCAGCCGCTTGCCGGCAGAGCACTACGCCGTCGGCGGTGCCGTCAACCAGGCGGTACGGCAAATCGGCTCGGTCATGGGAGTGGCGCTGACCGTGCTGCTGCTCGGCAGCGGCAGCTTGCAGCGTGCCGACTTCGACGCGATCTACCTGTGGCACATGAGCCTGGCGCTGATCACCGCGCTGCTGTGCCTGCCCGTGCGCACATCGCCCGCAGCCATCGCCACATCCCGCCCGCTGCAAGCGAGTCCGGAAAAACCGTAGGAAACGTCGTGCCGGAGCACTGTCTGCTGCCGGCATATCCCTGTCACGTTCGCAAACACGATCGCCGGAGGCAACCGATGGATTCCCTATCGAACAATGACTGGCTGGCCCAGCACGAAGCAGCATGTCGGCGCGCTCTTGCCGGGGGCGGCAATCCCGGTCTTGCGCGAATCGAGCAGATCGCCGGAAAACCGGACGTGACATCCTCGAGGCGATGATGTCCGGCGAACTCCCGTATCCTCCGATGAACGACACGATGAACATGACCCTGCTGGAGGTGGATGATGGCCGCGCCGTGTTCCAGGGTATTCCGTTGCTCCGGCACTACAACCCGTTAGGCACGGTCCACGGCGGCTGGTTTTCGACGCTGCTTGACTCGGCGCTTGGCTGCGCGGTGCAAAGCACGCTGGCAGCGGGGCGTTCGTACACGACGGCAGAGCTGAGCATCAACATCGTGCGTCCGGCCTCGCACCAAACCGGGCCGTTGCGCGCGGTCGCCAAGATCATCCACGCTGGCCGCCGGATTGCCACGACCGAGGCGCGTGTCGAAGACGAAAGCGGAAAGCTCTACGCGCATGCGACCACGACCTGCGTGATATTCGACATGCACCGATAGCGGACAAACGCTGTACGCATGTACGTATCGCCAACCGTCGAGTTTGCGCCTCGTCTCGGCCCGCTCGATCAAACCCTGCATCGACAGCCCGAGCGCATACCTGCGCGTGGTCCAGCGAAGTACTGCGCTGGAGCCGGGATAAAAAAACCGCGCACTGCCCAGGCAGGCAGCGCGCGGTCGGTGGGCCGGCGTGGCGACGCCGGCGCGGTTACAGCTCGCCCAGGCCGCTGGCGCGGCCGTCGGGGCCGACTTCAAGCAGGCGCAGGGTGTTGGTCGCACCGTGCGTTTCCATGTGCTCGCCGCTGGTGAACACCACGCGGTCGCCGGGGCCCATGCGCTCGGCCTCGACCAGCAGGCGGATCGCCGCACGCGCCGCTTCGCGCGGGGTCAGGCCGCGGCTGTCGAAGTTGATCGGGAACACGCCACGCATCATCGCCATGCCGCGGCGCGCGCCGTCGTGGCGGGTGAACGCGTAGATCGGCATCTTCGAACGGAACCGCGACAGGAAGCGCGGGGTGCCGCCGGATTCGGTCAGGGTGACCACGCCGCTCAGGCCGATGTGCTCGGACAGGAACATCGTCGCCATCGCGATCGCCTGGTCGGCGCGCTCGAGGTTGCGCTGCGCGGCCTCGAAGTCGGTATCCATCTCGAACTGGCGCTCGGCGCCCAGGCAGATCCGCGCCATCGCCTGCACCGCCTTGACCGGGTAGGCGCCGGCGGCGGTCTCGGCCGACAGCATCACCGCATCGGTGCCGTCGATCACCGCGTTGGCCACGTCCAGCACCTCGGCGCGGGTCGGGATCGGGTTCTCGACCATCGACTGCAGCATCTGCGTGGCGGTGATCACCACTTTGTTCTGCGCCAGCGATTCCTTGATGATCTTCTTCTGCAGGCCCGGCAGCTCGGCATCGCCGATCTCCACGCCCAGGTCGCCGCGCGCGACCATCACCACGTCGCTGGCCTCGACGATCTCGCTCAGGTTCTCGATCGCCTCGGTGCGCTCGATCTTGGACACCAGCGCGGCGTTGCAACCGTGTTCCTGGGCGATGCGGCGCGCGTCGTGCATGTCCTGCGCATTGCGGCAGAACGACACCGCGATGAAATCCACGCCGATCTTGGCGACGATGCCGATCAGTTCTTCGTCGCGCTTGGTCAGCGCGCCCAGCGACAGGCCACCGCCCTGCTTGTTCAGGCCCTTGCGATCGGACAGCACGCCGTCGTTGAGCACGGTGTTGACGATGCGCGGGCCGTCGACCTCGACCACCTGCAACTGCAGCAGGCCGTCGTCGAGCAGCAGCACGTCGCCGGGCTTGACGTCGTTGGGCAGGCCCAGATAGCTGACGCCGACCTCGTTTTCGTTGCCGGCCGGCGCATTGGCGTCGGCGACCAGGTCGAAGCGCGCGCCGGCCTTCAGCGACACCTTGCCGGCGGCGAAGCGCTCGATGCGGATCTTCGGACCCGGCAGGTCGGCGAGGATGCCCACTTCGCTGCCCACGCGCTGCGCGGCGGCGCGTACTTCGGCGGCGCGCTTGGCCTGGCCGGACGGGTCGCCGTGGGAGAAATTCAGGCGCACGACGTTGACGCCGGCGCGGAACAGGTCCTCGAGCACGCCGGGCGGATCCGTGGCCGGGCCGAGGGTGGCGAGAATCTTGGTGCGGCGCTGGCGTTCGATCATGATACGTCGTTCCCTGGAAAAGCCGTCAAAACTAGCACAGGCGCCCCTGCGACAGGATGGCGAATCGGAATAGGCCACCGCGAATTCATGCATGTCTTGCAGACAGTGCGGGACAGTATGTGGACTCGCAGCCGCACCGCCCGGCCCACGGCGGCGCTCCCGCTTTCACCAATCCCCAATCCCGACTCCCCAATCCCCGCCGTCAAGCCACCAAGCCCGGCAACTGCGCCGGCACCTGCGCCAGCGCGCTGGCGCCGGCCTGGCGCAGCTCCGCCTCGTCGCCGAAGCCCCACAGCACGCCGATGCTGCGCATGCCGTGGTGGTTGGCGCCTTCGATGTCCATGCGCCGGTCGCCGATCATCACGCACTGCGCCGGCTGCAGCGACAGCCGCCGCAGGGCCTCGGCGATCAGGTCCGGCTTGAAGCGGCGCTGGCCGTCCTCGCTGGCGCCGACCACCTCCTCGAAATGCGCGGCGAACGGCAGCGTCTCGACGATGCGCCGGGCGAAACGCTCGTTCTTCGAGGTCACCACCGCGAAGCGATGGCCGGCCGCGGCCAATGCCTCGACCGCCGCACCGATCTCCGGAAACACCGTGTGCTCGCGCCAGCCGCGCTCGTCGTAGCGCTGGCGGTACAGCGCCAACGCCTGCTCGACCACGGCCGGATCGTCGAAATGCGCGTGGAAGCTGTCGCGCAGCGGCGGGCCGATCCAGGCGCGCAGCGCGTCCGGCCCCGGCACCGGCTGGTGCAACTGCTCGAACGCATGCGCGATGCTGCCGACGATGCCGATCTCCGAATCGACCAGGGTGCCGTCCAGGTCGAAGAACAGGGTGGGCGCGCTCACGCGCCGCGCGCCTGCAGGGCGGCCACCGCCGGCAGGGTCTTGCCTTCCAGGAACTCCAGGAACGCGCCGCCGCCGGTGGAGATGTAGCTGACCTGCTCGGCGATGCCGTACTTGTCGACCGCGGCCAGGGTGTCGCCGCCGCCGGCGATGGAGAACGCAGGCGAGGCGGCAATGGCGCGCGCCAGGGTTTCGGTGCCGTGACCGAACGCGTCGAACTCGAACACGCCGACCGGGCCGTTCCACACCACGGTGCCGGCCTTGGCGATCAGCTCGGCGTAGTGCGCCGCGGTCTGCGGGCCGATGTCCAGGATCAGGTCGTCGTCGGCGACGTCGGCCAGCGCCTTCACCGTGGCCTCGGCATCGGGCAAGAACTGCTTGGCCACCACCACGTCGGTGGGCAGCGGGATCGCCGCGCCGCGCGCATTGGCGTCGGCGACGATCTTGCGCGCGGTGTCGAGCAGGTCCGGCTCGCACAGCGACTTGCCGACCGGATGGCCGGCCGCGGCGATGAAGGTGTTGGCGATGCCACCGCCGACGATCAGCTGCTCGACCTTGTTGACCAGATTCGACAGCAGTTCCAGCTTGGTCGAGACCTTGCTGCCGGCGACGATCGCCAGCAGCGGCTTGGCCGGGTGCTCCAGCGCCTTGGCCAGCGCGTCCAGCTCGGCCATCAGCAGCGGGCCGCCGGCTGCCACCGGGGCGAACCGGATCACGCCGTGGGTGGACGCCTGCGCGCGGTGCGCGGTGCCGAACGCATCCATCACGAACACGTCGCACAGCGCCGCATATTTCTTCGCCAGCGCCTCGTCGTCCTTGCCCTCGCCGACGTTCATGCGGCAATTCTCCAGCAGCACGATCTGCCCGGGCTGCACCTCCACGCCGTCGACCCAGTCGCGCAGCAGCGGCACCTCGGTGCCGAGCAGCGCGGTCAGCCGCGCGGCGACCGGCGCCAGCGAATCGGCCTGCGTCCACACGCCTTCCTTGGGCCGCCCCAGGTGCGAGGTCACCATCACCGCCGCGCCCTGTTCCAGCGCGCGCTTCAGCGTCGGCACCGAAGCCAGGATGCGCTGCTCGGACGTGATCTGGCCGTTGTCGTCGATCGGCACGTTGAGGTCTTGCCGGATCAGCACACGCTTGCCGGACAGGTCGAGGTCGGTCATTCGCAGGATGGGCATTGTCGGTTGCTCGCTATCGTGGGGTTGCTGAGGAAAGAGGATGCGGTGCGCAGCCTGGGCGCGGCGGTCGGAACGCCCGCTTTAGGCGCGCTGGCGCCAGCGCGCGCGGGCGGGGCCGAGGCGGCCATTGTCCGGTGTCGGCCGCGCAGCGGCAAATCGAGACATCGCGCAGCGGGTGGCGCAGCGCAGCGGCCCGCGCAAAACCCCGCGCGCATCGAGGCTCGCCACGCCGCAGCAGGCGCGTGGCGCGGCAACGCCGGCGACGCCGGCGACGCTCAGTCCGCGCCGGGCGCGACCGGCTTGCGCAACAGGCTGACCGCGAAACCGACCACGATCAGCGCGCCGCCGACCAGCAGCGCCCACAGCAGCCAGGTCTTCCAGTCGCGCGGCGCGGCCGGCGCCTGCAGCGCCGCGGCACCGGCCAACGGGGTCGCCGCGCCGAGCGTGGCCGTGGCTGGCGTCCATTGCGGGCCGCGTTGTGCGCGCAGCGCCTGCAAGGTGGTCGCCAATGGCGCGGCAGCGCGCTGGGTGCGCGCGCTGCCGGCAGCCAGCGCGTACGGCGGCACGCCCTGGGCCAGGAAGATCAGCGTCTCCGGCTGATAGCCCAGGCGCAGCGCCGGCCGCTGCTTGCCCGGGTCCTGCGTGGCCAGCAGCCGCCAGTAACGGTCGCGCACCGGCTGCGCCAGCGCCTGCGGCGGCGAGCGGCCGGCGCCAGTGCCGACCTGGTAGGCCACCCACGGCCCGGCCCGGTCCTGCCATGGCGCCTCGGCGTTGTCGCGGCTCTGCACGCGCCATTCGATCGCGCTGTTGCCGGGCAGCGCGATGTCGATCTGCGCGACCGGATAGCGGCCGGGCGATACGAAGTCGAAGCTGTGCTGCGCCGGATCGGCGTGCAGCGCGTCCAATTGCTGCCAGTGCCAGTCGGCGGCGACCGGTGCCGGCGCCAGTTCGGCCTCCACCCCGGTCAGCGCCGGCAGCGGCGGCGGCGACAACGGCAGCAGGCGCAGGTAGCGCACCTTGCGATCGATGGCGATGCGCAACTGCTGCAGGCGCTTGCCCTGGTTGGCCAGGTCGACCAGGGTCGCCTCCGGCACCAGCAGATCCCAGTCGCGCAGATCGTCGCTGGCCTCGACCCGGTAGCGCGCCTGCCGCGGCTGCGTATCGGCCGCCCACTGCAGCGACAGCGCGCGCAACGGCTCGCGCAACGCGCTGGCATCGATCAACCAACCGGCGTCGGCGCTGGTCGCGCCGCCGCTGGCAATGCGCGTGCGGATGCGGCGCACGCTGCCGTCGCTATCGCGCTCGGCGATCAGCTCCAGGTTGTCGGCACCGCCAGCGGCCACGGCCGGCAGCGGGAACCAGGGCAAGGGCTGCCGGCGCGGCGCACTCTCGGCCTGTTCGGCCGCGAACACGGCCGCCGGCAGCGGGTCGCCAGCCGCGTTGAACACCTCCACGTCGCCCAGCGACGCGAGGTGCGCGCTGCGGTACACCGCATCGTCGAGCTGCACGCGGTAGGCGCCGGCCGCCGGATCCTGCAGGGTCAGCGGCCATTGCTGCGCATAGTCGTCGCGCTGGCTGGCGGCGACGCCGACCAGCGGAACCAAGGCCAGCAGCATTGCCGGAAGGATCAGGCGTTTCATGGATGGGCCTCCTCGGCCGGTTCGGTGGCGCGCGGCGGTGCAGGCGCGAAATAGCCGACCACGGTGCACAGCAGGCCGTAGGCGATGAACGAAGCGATGCCGGCGACATTGCCGAGGTTGCCGCGATCCACCAGCAACAGCTTGCCCAGCACCACCGCCATCAGCAGCGCACCGGCCAGCCACAGGCCGCGCTGGCCGCGGCGCGAGCCGAGCACCCAGCCGAGCACGCCGAGCACGCTCCACACCACGGTCAGGCTGGTCTGCGCCACGCTGGCAGACAACAGCGACGCCCACGGCACCGGCGCCCAGTAGTGCACCGCATGCAGGGTCACGCTGGTGACCCACAGGAATCCGACAGCGGCCAGCAATTGCAGGCGCTGCGCCCGCAACAGCGCCGGCGCGGTCGCCGACCACAGCCAACGCGCGGCCAGCGCCACCGCCAGCAGCTGACTCAGTTCCAGCGGATTGAGCAGCGGCACCCACGGCAGCGGCGCGCTGGCGCCGGGCACGCACAGCGTCCACAGCCAGGCCAGGCCGAGCAGGCCGAAATAGCTGCCCTGCAGCGCCGTGCGGCACCGGTCGAACTCCGCCCCCAGCGGCGCGGCCAGCCACGGCCAGCGCAGCAGCGACAACGCCGCCACCAGCAGCCATGGCGCCAGCAGCAAGGCCCATTGCCAGCCCTCGGCCAGGGCGAAGTGCTGCGCCAGCCAGATACCGAGCAGGGACAGCACCGACGGCCACACCAGCCACCAGGCGAATTGCGCCGCCCGCGCCACCCAGCCGCCGCTGCCGCGCAGGCAGATCAGGCTGCGCACGCCGAGCACCGCGAACAGCGTCCAGGCCCAGGCGCCATGCCCGGCGAACGGCTGGCCGTGCGCTTCGGCCTGCAGCAGCGCCAGCGGCAGCGCCAGCAGCAGCCCAACGAGCGTGGTCGTGGCCAGCGCGCGCGCCGGCCAGCGGCGCTGCGCCTCGGCGGCCAGCCAGCCGCTGAGCGCGACGAACGCCAGCAACACGTCGGCCTGCGCCGCGGACGCGACGAAGTGTTCGATCTCGGAGACACCGATCCCGCACCACCACGCCAGGCCCCACAGGTAGTACACCAAGGCCGGCGCATTGGCGCCGGCGCGGCGATAGCTCCAGGCGCTGGCGAAACCGGCCAGGGCCAGTAGAGCACCGCTCATGAAGGTGGCATTGACCACCGCCGTGGTGACGCTCCAGGCAACGGCCTGCGCCAGCACGAGGCCGACCGCCGCGGCCAGTTGCAGGCCGGCGCCGGTGACCTGCGGCAGCCAGCGCCGCTGCCGCAAGCCCAGCCACACCAACGCCGCGCCTTCCAGCGCGAAGATGCTGGCGGTGGCGCGCGCGGACAGCGCCAGCGGCACCGCCAGCGTGGCGAAGCCCACCGCCAGCAGCGCATAGGCGTGGCCGAGCACCGCGAAGCGTTCGCGCC
Organism: Xanthomonas sp. DAR 34887; assembly: GCF_041245805.1. Classification (NCBI taxonomy): domain Bacteria; kingdom Pseudomonadati; phylum Pseudomonadota; class Gammaproteobacteria; order Lysobacterales; family Lysobacteraceae; genus Xanthomonas; species Xanthomonas tesorieronis. The sequence goes on along the minus strand of NZ_CP162490.1, from coordinate 1,215,879 downwards.
GGATCAGCGCCGCGGCCAACACCGCATACACCGCCGCCAGGCCCAGCGCGCACAGCGCCAGCGGCAAGCCCTCGCCGCGCAGCAGCCCGGCCTGCAGCGAGAACGCGACCAGCGGCGTGCCGAACACCAGGCTGCCGTCGATCAGGTTGCCGCGCGTGGCCGGCTGGCGCCGCGCGTACAGGATCGGAATCAGCAGGTAGAAGGCGAAGAACAGCAGCAGGAACGGCTCGGTGCTGGCGAACTTCGCCGGCTGGTACTGCAGCGCGCCCCACAGCGTGCCGATGCCGAAGGTGAAACCGAACCCGAGCAGGTTCAGTACCCGCCACGGCCGGTACCAGGCGATCGCGAACACCGCCGCGTTCAATACCGCGTAGTAGGAGAACAGGCCGACATGGTTGCCGCTGCCGGTGGACAGCCAGATCGGCGCCAGGAATCCGGCCAGCGTGGCCAGCACGGCCAGCGTGCGCGATTCCTGCACGACCGCCAGCACGCACATGCTGGCCACCAGCACGATGCTCAGCGCGAACGCGGCGCTGGCCGGAATCAGCCCCGACAGCTTGAACGCGGCGAACACCGTCAGCAGCAACACCCCGATCGCGCCGCCCTGCAAGGCCAGCGCGAAGCTGCGCTTGCGTTCGCGCTGGCGCCAGCCGAAGCCCAGGCCGCCCAGCGCCGCGGCGGCGATGCCGGCGTAGCGCAGTTCGATCGGCATGCGCAGCCAGCCCTGGTCGCCGGCGTACTTCAGCAGCGCGGCGACGCCGGCCAGCAGCACCAGCATGCCGATCTTCACCGGCACGTTGCCTTCGGTGAACCAGCGCTTGGTGCCGGCCAACAGCCGCTCGATCGGATCCGGGCCGCGCGGTGCCGGCGGCAATGGCGCGGCGACGGGGTCCGCGGCCGCGTTCGCGCTGGCGGTCGGCGCGACGAACGGCGGCGGAAGCGGCGGTGGCGTGGGCGCTGTCGGGGCGGCAGCCGCGGCCACGACGAACGGACGATCCTCCACGCCATCGTCCGCGGCGAACGGCGCAGCGCTCTCGGCTTCGGTCCAGACGTCATCGGCGTCGCTGGCTGCGTCGAAGCGGGACGCGGCGTGCGCGGGCTGCGGCGCCGCGCCGCGCAGTTGCGCCAGTTGCAGTTCCAGCGCCGCCACGCGCCGGCGCACGCCGGCCAGCGCCACCAGCATCACGATGATCAGGATCGGCACTGCCAATACCGCCACCACCACCAACACGATCAACGCTTCCATCCGCACTCCATGCCCAAGCCGGCACGGCGCTGGGCGGCGTACCAATGATCCGGCGGCGCCGGTCCTGGGGCAGATGGTAGACGAGTTCGGCCTCGCCGCCATCGTGCCGACGGTGGCGCAACCCAGGCGCGGCAAGGCATTCGGGCAATGGAAGCCGGCGCGATCGGCGCTAAAGCCGGTGCATTTGCGGCCGCTACCTCCCTTATCCCACGTTGCGTCCGCTGTTCCCTCCCCTCCCACCGACGGCACCCATGAACCTGCCAGCCAAGCCCACCGAAGCGGGAATCGACGACCACATCCGCTCCGTGGTCGGCCTGTCCGATCAACTGCTCGGACAGCTGCGGCGGTCGTTGCAGCGCATCGACGAGATCAACCGCACCACCCACGTGATCTCGATGAATGCCCGCATCGAATCGGCGCGGATCGGCCAGGCCGGGCGCGGCTTCAGCGTCATCGCGCAGGAAATGGACGTGCTGTCGCGGCGCGTCGCCGATGCCACCCAGGACTTGGACAAGGTCGCCGCCAGCACCAGCGCCGACATGCGCCACACCCTGCAGCGGCTGGAAGACGACGTGCGCCGCACGCGCCTGAGCGAACTGGCGCTGAGCAACATCGACCTGATCGACCGCAACCTCTACGAACGCAGTTGCGACGTGCGCTGGTGGGCGACCGACGCGGCCATCGTCGCCGCCGCGCGCCCCGGCCGCGGCGACGACGAACTCGCCTACGCGTCGCGGCGCATGGGCCAGATCCTGGATTCGTACACCGTCTACTTCGACCTGGTGCTGGCCGGCACCGACGGCCGCATCCTCACCAATGGCCGGCCGCAGCAGTACGCCTCGGCCGGCAGCGACGTCTCCGGGCAGGCCTGGTTCGAAGACGCCACGCGCACCCGCAGCGGCGAGGAATTCGGCTTCCAGGACGTGCATGCCAGCACGCTGGCCGATGGCGAACGCGTGCTGGTGTATTCGTGCACGGTGCGCGACGGCGGCCGCGTCGACGGCCGCGTGCTGGGCGTGCTCGGCATCGTGTTCCGCTGGGACGCGTTGGCGCAGACGGTGGTGCAGCGCACGCCGCTGTCGGAGCAGGAATGGGGCCGCAGCCGGGTCTGCATCGTCGACCAGCGCGGCCAGGTCCTGGCCGATTCGGCCGGGCGCATGCTGCAGGACCGGATCGAATTCCAGGGCCGCGACGCGCTGTTCAAGCAACCGCGCGGCGCCGTGCTGAGCGATCTCGACGGGCGTCCGCATTGCATCGCGCATGCGGCCTCGCCCGGCTACGAAACCTATCGCACCGGCTGGCATTCGCTGATTCTGCAGGCGCTGTAGCGCGCCGCGCGCGCGGGTCGGCCAACGCTCAGCGCTGACCGACCTGGATCACCACCTTGCCCTTGGCGCGTCCGCTCTCGACGTAGGCCAGGGCCTGCGCCGCCTGCTCCAGCGGGAACACCCGATCCAACACCGGCGTGATGACGCCGGCCTCGATCAGCGCACCGATCTCACGCAACTGTTCGCCGTTGGCGGTCATGAACAGGAACGCGTAGTCGACGCCGTGCCGCCTGGCCTTCCTGCGGATGCCGCCGCTCAGCAGGCGGATCGCCTGCCGCAGCGGCCATGCCAGGCCTTGTCGCACGGCGAAGTCCGGGTCCGGCGGGCCGGAGATGGAAATGAGCTTGCCGCCGGGCTTGAGCACGCGCAGGGATTTCTCCAGCACGTCGCTGCCCAGGCTGTTGAGGACCACGTCGTAGTCGCGCAAGGCGGTCGCGAAGTCCTGCGTCCGGTAGTCGATGACCAGGTCGGCGCCCAGCGCCTTGACCCAGCCGACATTGCCGGTACCGGTGGTGGTCGCGACGTAGGCGCCGAGGTGCTTGGCGAGCTGCATGGCGATGCTGCCGACGCCGCCGGAGCCGGCATGGATCAGCACCTTCTGTCCCTTCTGCAGCCGCGCCGTCGTGACCAGGGCCTGCCACGCGGTCAGCGCGACCAGCGGCACCGCGGCGGCTTCTTCCATGCTCAACCTGGCCGGCTTCAATGCCAGCGCACTTTCCTTGACCGCGATGCGTTCGGCGAAGCTGCCGATGCGCGTGTGGTCGGGACGCGCATACACCGTGTCGCCCGGCTTGAAGCCGCGCACGCCGGTCCCGACCCGCAGCACCACGCCGGCCAGGTCGTTGCCCAGCACCAGCGGAAAGCGGTACGGCAGGATCAGCTTGAACTCGCCCTTGCGGATTTTCGCATCGAGCACGTTGACGCTGGCGGCATGCACCTCGACCAGCACCTCGTCCTCGCCCACCTCCGGCTCGGGCAGCGCGCCGATCCGGCCTGGATGCTTGTGGCCATAGCCTTCGATGAAGAACGCTTTCATGATTTTTCCCTGACGAAAAGGAACGCGAGGACGAACACGCTTTCGAGCACGACCGCGACCAGGATCCCGCGGCCCGCGTGGCCGCTGGCCAGTTCGCCGATGCCCAGCGCCGCCAGCAAGGCACAGGCGGTGACGAAGCCCGCCACCAGCGCCGAACGCGCCGGCGTCGGGGCCGCGCCGCGCGCCATGAAGAACATTACGCTCAGGCCCGCATACAGCGCCGCCCCGCGCCGCGCCATCAGCTCGGCCGCTGGCGAGGTGCCGATGCCCCAGTTCGCCAGCATCGCGCCGGGCACGAACATCCAGGTGCAGGCGATCACCAGGAACAGCAGCGAGACCACGACCGACAGCGAACGGAAACTCGGGCGCATGGCGGTCACCGGTTGAGGATGCGCGACAGCACGGCCTGGTGGATCCAGCGCGGCGTCGCCCACATGAAGACCGCGTTCAACCTGTTGATCAGGCCTGGCACCACGCTGATGCGGCCGGCATCCAGCGCGCGCATGCCGGCGCGCACCACCGGCGGGGTCTGCATCATCAACGCCTTCAACTGCGACGTGATCCGTTGCTGGGCGACGCGCGCGAACCCGGTGTCGGTCAGCCCAGGGCACAGCGTGGTGACGGTGACGCCGTCGCGCGCGAACTCGCGATGCAGCGCCTCGCCCAAGCGCAGCACGTAGGCCTTCGCGGCCGCATACACCGCGAAGTTTTCCACGCCCTGGTAGGCCAGCAGGCTGGCCACCTGCAGGATCCTGCCGCGCCCGCGCCGGCGCATGTCCTGGCCGAACAGGTGGGTCATCGCGGTCAGGCTGGCGATGTCCAGCTGGATCATCGACAACGCCGGCTCGAGGTCGCCATCCAGGAACGGCCCCTGCAGTCCGTGCCCCGCATTGTTGATCAGCACCTCGACCTCGATGCCGCGCGCCTGCAAGCCGGCGTGGAGCAGGCGCACGGCCGCGATCTGCGACAGATCCACCTGCTCGACGAGGACCTCGACGCCGTGCCGCTGCCGCAACGCCTGCGCCAGCGCATCCAGCCGGTCCAGGCGCCGCGCGACCAGGATCAACCGGTGGCCGCGCGCCGCGTACTGCCTGGCGAACTCCTCGCCGAATCCGCTCGAGGCGCCGGTGATCAGCACCCAACCATCGCGTTGTGTTTGCATGTGGATCGTCCCGATCGCGCCAGGCGCGTTGCTGCGGGCGTCAGGCCGCCGGCCGATAGCGTTCCGCGGCATTGGCCTGCCGGATGCTGCCCAGCAGCGCCTGTCGGGCGCCGTCCAGCGCGTCCCAGCGATCGGCATCGTGCAGCGGCGGGATCGTCACCAGTTCGCGGCGGTCGAAGCCGATCAGCGCCGCATCGACCAGCTCTTCCACGTCCATCACCTCGGGCAGCGTATCGACGTCGATGCCCGCGCGCTCCCAGATCTCGGTGCGCGTGGCCGCCGGAAGTACCGCCTGCACGTACACGCCCTTGGGCGCCAGTTCCACGTGCATGCCCTGCGACAGGAACAGCACGAAGGCCTTGGTCGCGCCGTACACGGTCATGCCGAATTCCGGCGCCAGACCGACCACCGAGCCGATGTTGACGATCGCGCCGCTGCCGGACTGCGCCAGCCGTGGCGCGATCGCCACCGCAAGCCGCGTCAGCGCGGTGGTGTTGAGCGCCACCAGGCGTTCGACGTCCTGCGCCGTCTGCTCGGCGAAGCCGCCCGACTGGGCCATGCCGGCGTTGTTGATCAGGATGCCGATGCGCGCGTCGTCGCGCAGGCGCGCTTCGACCGTGGCCAGGTCGGCCTGTGCGGTCAGGTCGGCCTGCAGCACGTCGACTGCGACCTTGTGTTCCTCGCGCAGGCGCGCGGCGAGCGCATCCAGGCGGGATTTGTCGCGCGCGACCAGGACCAGGTCATGGCCGCGCTGGGCGAAGCGTTGCGCGTAGATGGCGCCGATGCCGCTGGAGGCGCCGGTGATGAGGACGGTGGAGTTGCTGCTCATGCGAGTGGTCTCTTCGGATCAAAGGGAAGGTGCGGCCGCCAGGACGCGGCCGGTGATGCGGGGCAGTGTCAGCCGCTGGCGCTCTCGGCCAGCGTCGGGTAATCGGTATAGCCCTTGGCGCCGCCGCCGTAGAGCGTGGCCGGATCGAGCGCGGCCAGCGGCGCGCCGGCCTTGAGCCGATCGACCAGATCGGGATTGCCGATGAACGCGCGGCCGAAGGCGAACAGGTCCGCGCGGCCGGCGACGAGACTGGCACTGGCCAGCGCCTGGTCGTAGCCGTTGTTGGCGAGATAGGTCTGCTTGAAGCGGCGGCGCAGCGCCGCGTAGTCGAACGGCGCCACGTCGCGCGGCCCGCCGGTGGCGCCCTCCACGACATGCAGGTAGACGACGCCCAGCGCGCTGAGCCGCTCGGCGATGTAGTCGTATTGCGGCTGCGGATCGCTGCAGGAGATGCCGTTGGCCGGCGACACCGGCGAGATGCGCACGCCGGTGCGTTCGGCGCCGATCGCCTGCGCCACCGCCGCGGCGACGTCGAGCAGCAGCCGCGCGCGGTTCTCGATGGAACCGCCATAGGCGTCGCTGCGCTGGTTCGCGCCGTCCTTGATGAACTGCTCCAGCAGGTAGCCGTTGGCGCCGTGCAGCTCCACGCCGTCGAAGCCGGCGGCGATGGCGTTGACCGCGGCCTGGCGGAAGTCGTCCACGATGCGCGGCAGCTCCTCGCGCGCCAGCGCGCGCGGCGCGGAGACATCGGCAAAGCCGTTGTTGACGAAGGTCTTGGTGGCCGCGGGAATCGCCGAAGGCGCCACCGGAGGGGTCCCGCCAGGGCGTAGGTCCACGTGCGAGACACGGCCGACATGCCAGAGCTGCATGAAGATGCGCCCGCCCCTGGCATGCACCGCCTCGGCGACCGCGCGCCAGCCCGTGATCTGCGCCGGCGTGTAGATGCCCGGCGTGTCCTGGTAGCCCTGCGCGTCCGCCGAGATCTGCGTCGCCTCGGTGATCAGCAGGCCAGCGGATGCGCGCTGCGCGTAGTAGGTAGCGGCCAGTTCGCCGGGCACCAGGCCCTTGCCCGCGCGGTTGCGGGTCAGCGGCGCCATGACGATGCGGTTGGCCAGCGTCAGCGGGCCCAGCGGATACGGCGTGAACAGTGCGGAGTCGGACATGGCGGAGAACGTTCTCGATGGAGGGAGGCGCGCCGGCGGCGCGACAGGCGAGCAGGCGGTTCGAAGCAAGTTCCATAATGATGACGACCATAATCTTACTTGTCAACGTTTTGATGACGACCAACATCAATGTATCCTTAGGCCTGGAATGGCGCCGTTGGAGGCATCCGCAATGAAGGTCAGCAAGGCGCAGGCGCAGGCGAACCGGGCGCACATCGTCGAAACCGCGTCCGCGCTGTTTCGCGAACGCGGCTACGAAGGCATCGGCGTGGCCGATCTGATGGCCGCGGCCGGCTTCACCCACGGCGGCTTCTACAAGCACTTCCCGTCCAAGGCCGACCTGATGGCGGAGGCGACGGCGTGCGGGATCGCGCAGACGGTGGCCTTGGTGGAGGGGGTCGAGCCGCGGGAATTCGTCCGCCGCTACGTCTCGCGCGCGCACCGCGATGCCCGCGCGGCGGGCTGCACCATGGCCGCGCTGGGCGGCGACGCCGCGCGCGAGCCGGAGATGGTCCGGTCCGCGTTCGCGGACGGCGTCGAGGCCACACTGGCGGCCCTGGAGCGCGAGGACGCCGCAGCGACCGGCGCCAGCCCCGCCGATGCGCGCGCCAGGCGCCTGGACATGCTGGCGCACGCGCTCGGCGCGATCGTCATGTCGCGGGCCTGTCCGGACGATTCGCCGCTGGCGGACGAGATCCTCGCGGTATGCCGCGCCAACCTGCTCGCGGCGCTGGATACGACCCCGGTGGCAGGCGAGCGCAGCGGAACCTGAGCGCGGGAGTGCCACGCGCCGGCGGCGCGCAGGCCTGTCGCCGGCGATCGCACACGGGCGCGCCGCCAAGGCCGGGCGATATCGGCCGGTGAATCCGGCAAGGCGCTGCGGGCCAGCCGCACGCGTCCCCAGCGCGGGCGCCCGGCTTCCACCTGCCGCCCCCGCAACGGATGCCTCAAGGCAAGGACGAACGGCTTTCGCAGGCAAAAAAAAGCCCGGGCGCGCACCGCGGCCCGGGCTGTGCTGCTGCGCCCGCTTACTCGCGGTAGCCGCTGTCGTTCTCGTTGTGGATGATCCAGATCAGGTTGCCGCCGCTGCCCATCGACTTGCCGGCAAACACCAGGCGGCCCTGGCCCTTGTAGGCCAGTTCGTAGCGGTAGCGATCGCCGCCGTAGAAGAACGGGATGAAGGCCTTGCCGGTGACATAGGACCCCTGGTCGGTGGGTTCGCCGATCAGGTCGGTCACCTGCTTCATCGGCATGCCGATCTTGAGCTGGGTGAACTTGCTGTCCGGTGCCGGCTTGCCGGTGATCTCGCCTTCGTAATCGTTGACGCCCTTGACGGTCTCGCCGTAACCGGCTTCCACCTTCGAGGAATCGGTCACCTCGCCATCGGCGTTCATCCAGCTCGGCGTGCCGCTCTGCTTCTTCGCCATCGCCTGCATCGGCACCGCGGCCACCATCGCCACGGCCAGCACCAGGGCTCCCGTCCATACACGGTTGATCTGCATCTTCTCGCTCCTTGCTTCCATTGAGTGCCCCCTGTCCAACGTCTGTCGTGCCAGCGCGGGAACATCCGCTGGCCAGCGGCGCATTAGTGCATGCGTCGGCGCCGATGTCCACGCCTGCGCGGCGCCGCCATCGCCGCTTGCCGGCACCGGCCGGGCATGCTAAAAATCGCGCCAGCGTGATGCGCATTCCAGGCGCAGCCAATGGATCCGGCGCCACCGCCCCACCGCAAGGACGTGCCGTAATGCCCACTTACCGTCGCCCCCGTGTCCTGCCCGCGCTGTGCGCCCTGGCACTGCTGGGGAGCGCGCCGCTGGCCTCGGCCGACATGTTCGGCAGCCCCGAAGACATCGCCCGCAGCTGGCTCGGCCACGACGCCGCCGAGCTGATGCTGCAGTGGCCGGTGGACCGCGGCCTGTACACCTCGGAAAACACCGAGACCCACGAAACCGCCTACACCTACAACTTCGGCACCGAGGCGCACTACCGCACCGACTACTGGACCGAGCAGGGCGGGGTGATCGGCATGGCCCCCGGCGGCAACGGCGTGGCGCCCACGCCGATCTTCGAGCAGAACCAGCGCAGCCAGACCACCTTCGTGCCGGCCGAGCACCACTGCGAGATCACCTTCGTCGCCGATGCCGAAGGCATCATCACCCGCTACGATTTCGCCGGCAGCAAGTGCCAGCCGTATATCCGCAGCTGGGGCCGGCCGAAGAAGAAGAAATAGTCGCCGCGCGTGGTGCCGGCTTTCGATTCGTACACACAGGGGAACATCCGATGAGCGCAAAGAATTCACTCGCCCGTGTCGCCTGGTCGGCGATCGCATTGACGCTGCTGGCGCTGAGCGCCCCGGCGCTGGCCGCAGGTCCGCGCCACGGCGAGATCGTGGCGCTGGAGCCGATCGAGAACAAGAACACCGACGTGCCCGAGCGGACCAAGACCATCAAAAATGCCGCCGCCAACCTCGGCGGCCTGGCCGGCGGCTTCCTCGGTCTGAAGAGCAAGAGCGCGGTGGGTGTCGGCACCGGGCAGGCCGCCGGCGCCGCCGCCGGCGAAACCGTGGGCGCCAAGATCGCCGGCAACGGCCCGGCCGCGCACTACATGGTGAAGATCCGCTTCGACAACAAGTCGCAGACGGTGGTGTCCAAGCCCAGCGCCGACGTGGCCGGGCTGGCGGTCGGCAGCCGGGTCAAGGTGACCGGCAGCGGCGAGGACATGCGCATCGAGGCCGAGTGAGCTGCACCGGCGCGGCCATTGCGCCGGCGCCGCCCGGCACGCACAAAAAAAGCGCCCGAAGGCGCTTTTTTTGTGGGCGGCGTGGCGGCTTACTTCGCCACCACCTTGACCATTTCCAGGCACTTGTTGGAATAGCCCCACTCGTTGTCGTACCAGGACACCAGCTTGACGAAGGTGCTGTCCAGGGCGATACCGGCGTCGGCGTCGAAGATCGAGGTGCGCGCGTCGCCGCGGAAGTCGGTGGCCACCACCTTGTCCTCGGTGTAGCCGAGGATGCCCTTTAGCGCGCCTTCGCTCTGCGCCTTCACTTCGGCGCAGATCTCGGCGTAGGTAGCGGGCTTGTCCAGCTCCACGGTGAGGTCGACCACCGACACGTCCGAGGTCGGCACGCGGAAGCTCATGCCGGTCAGCTTCTTGTTCAACTCCGGAATCACCACGCCCACCGCCTTGGCCGCACCGGTGCTGGACGGAATGATGTTCTCCAGGATGCCGCGGCCACCGCGCCAGTCCTTGTTGCTGGGGCCGTCCACGGTCTTCTGGGTGGCGGTGGCGGCGTGCACGGTGGTCATCAGGCCGCGCTTGATGCCCCACTTGTCGTTGATCACCTTGGCCAGCGGCGCCAGGCAGTTGGTGGTGCAGCTGGCGTTGGAGACGATCGCCTGGCCGGCATAGGTGGCGTGGTTGACGCCGTACACGAACATCGGCGTGTCGTCCTTGGACGGGGCCGACAGGATCACCTTCTTGGCGCCGGCGTCGATGTGCTTCTGCGCGGTGTCCTTGGTCAGGAACAGGCCGGTGGATTCGATCACCACCTCGGCGCCGACCTCATCCCACTTCAGCGCCGCCGGATCGCGTTCCTGGGTCAGGCGGATCTTCTTGCCGTTGACCACCAGGTGATTGCCGTCGACCGACACTTCGCCGTCGAAACGGCCGTGCACCGAGTCGTACTGCAGCATGTACGCCAGGTAGTCGGGCTCGAGCAGGTCGTTGATGGCGACGATCTCGATGTCGCTGCCGAAATTCTGTACCGCCGAGCGCAGCACATTGCGTCCGATGCGACCGAAACCGTTGATGCCAACCTTGATTGCCATTTCAGTAGCTCCTGCGGCCGCGCCAGACGCGGCGGATGGAAGGGGGCGAACATTCTATCAGGCCGGCCGCATCGCGCCCGGCACGCGCATTGAACGCGTTTGATCAGGATCAAGGCGGCGCCGCGGCATGGGTAGGACACTGCGCCCACACCCAAACGAGACGCCCATCATGCGCAAGACCTCCCCCCTCCTGCTGTCCGGCCTGGCCATGGCCCTTTCGCTGTGCGCCCTGCCGGCGCTGGCACAGTCGCAGGGCGACTGGACCGTGGGCATCGGCGCCCACCAGGTCAACCCGAAGTCCGACAACGGCAAGCTGGCCGGCGGCACCCTGCCGCTGAGCATTGGCAGCGACATCAAGCCCACCGTCACCTTCGAATACTTCGTGCACCAGGACCTGGGCATCGAGGTGCTGGCCGCGCTGCCGTTCAAGCACGACATCGACGTCAAGGGCGTCGGCAAGGTCGGCAGCACCAAGCAGCTGCCGCCGGTGGTCTCGCTGCAGTACCACTTCAACAGCGCCGGCAAGGTCTCCCCGTTCGTCGGCGCCGGCATCAACTACACCACCTTCTTCAGCGAGGACACCACCGGCGCACTGGCCGGCACCAAGCTCAAGCTGGAGGATTCCTGGGGCCTGGCCGCGCACGCGGGCGTGGACTTCGCGCTCACCGACAAGTCCGCGCTGCGGGTGGACCTGCGCTGGGCCGACATTGACACGAAGGTCAAGGTCAACGGCACCAACATGGGCACCGCCAACATCGATCCGCTGGTCTACGGCCTGGCCTACGTGATGAAGTTCTGAGGCCGCACAGCCGCCGCGCTTCTCTGGCAGACTACGCTCCACAAGGATGTGGATCGGTCGCCGCCGGGCCGACACTGGGATTCGCATCCGCCCATTCGCCGTCACCGGGGTCCCCAATGAAGCCACGCCTGTTCCGCCGTCTCGCCGTCGCCGCCCTTGCCGCCATCGCCCTGCCCGCCGCGGCGCAGTCGGCCGGCCACTTCACCACCAGCTACGGCATCCACGGCATGGTGCCCGGCTCGTCGAACGGCAACCTGAGCGGCAGCGACCAGCGCTTCAGCGCCGACACCGCGCCGGCGCTCTCGTTCAGCTACGAATACTTCTTCCGCGGCAATCTCGGCGTGGAGATCCAGACCCTGGTCGGGCAGCAGAAGATCGGCTTGGAACAGGGCGGCGACATCGGCAGCGCCTGGGCGCTGTCGCCGACGGTCTCGCTGCAATACCACTTCAACGGCAACGGCGACATCTCCCCGTTCGTCGGCGTGGGCCTCAACTACACCACCTTCCTGGGCGCCGACGGCAAGGGTGCGTTCTCCAGCGACGACGTCAAGTTCAAGGACAGCGTCGGCCCGGCCGTGCATACCGGTGTGGACTTCGCCATTGGCGAGCGCGGCGCGCTGCGCGTGGACGCGCGCTGGACCAGCATGCGCAGCGACGTCGAAGTGGACAGCGGCACGCTCGGCAAGGCCAAGCTCGATCCCATCACCTACGGCCTGGCCTACCTGCTGTATTTCTGATCCACAGGGTCCGCACCCGTCCGCACGGACGAGGCTTAGCGGTTGCGCAACGGCACGATGACGCGGCCATGGCAACGTCATCGGCGCCGGCTAGAATCCGCGCATGAAAAAATCCGCTCTGTTCGTTTCCGCCGCGCTCGCCGCGGCGCTGGCCGCCGCGCCGTCCGCCGCCTTCGCCTGGGGCCCGCTGGGCCATCGCCTGGTCGCCGATCTCGCCGATTCCCAACTCACTCCGCAAGCCCGCGCGCAGGTGCAGCAACTGCTGCAGGGCGAACCCGAGCCGACCCTGGCCGGCGTCGCCAACTGGGCCGACCGATTGCGCGAAAGCGACCCGGACCTGGGCAAGCGCAGCGGCCCCTGGCACTACGTCAACATCGGCGAAGAACAGTGCCACTACGAGGAAACCCGCGATTGCCCAGACGGCAATTGCGTGGTCGAGGCGCTGCGCCGCCAGGCCGCGATCCTCGCCGACCGTCGCCAGCCGCAGGCGGCACGCGCGCAGGCGTTGAAGTTCGTGGTGCATTTCGCCGGCGACATCCAGCAGCCGCTGCACGCCGGCTATGCCCACGACAAGGGCGCCAACACGTTCCAGATCCAGTTCGAGGGCAAGGGCAGCAACCTGCACTCGCTGTGGGACAGCGGCCTGCTGCGCAGCCGCGGCCTGGACGAGGCGCACTACCTGGCGCAATTGCAGGCGCAACCGCTGCCGCCCCCCTCGCCTGCCGGCAGCGCGCTGCCGCCGCCGGCCGCGGCCTGGGCCGAAGCCTCGTGCAAGATCATGCTGCGCCCGGGCTTCTATCCGCCCGGCGCCAAACTGCCGGCGGACTACGTGGCGACCTGGCGCCCGGTGGCCGAAGCGCAGCTGCGCCAGGCCGGCGCGGATCTGGCGGCGACGCTGAACGCGGCGCTGGGGAAATAGTCGCGACGACCGCGCGACTTACGTATCCGTTGCCGGGTCGGCGGGATGCGTCTCTCTTGTAGGAGCGGCTTCAGCCGCGACAGAATCTATCGGTAAGGCGTGTCGCGGCTGAAGCCGCTCCTTGTATCTGGACATGACGCCGTTAGGACGTTATGTCTTCCGACTGATCATCGGAGGAGGTGCGGGAAGTCCAGTCGCTCCTGAAGCTTCGAGCTTGTGCTGTAGATCGGCTCCCGCCCTCCACATGCTGGCCCACGGTGTCCGAACGGTATCCAGAGTCCGCCCTCGGCGTGAACTCGCATCCACAAGGCAGGACCGGGCGCAGCGATGATCGTGATCCCCATCCGACGGAGGAATTCTCATGTCCCCAGTCGTCGGCATCGACGTCGCCAAACGCAGTTTCGACCTGGCCATCGACCTGGCCAACGGCAAGTACCGCACCAAGGCCAAGCTACCCAACGATCCGAAGGGCTTCCACGCCCTGCATGCGTGGTTGCGGACCCATGCGCAGCCGGATAGCTGGATCGTCATGGAAGCCACCGGCACCTATCACGAGGCGCTGGCCGAGTTTGTCCATGGGGAGGGCTATCGCGTGTGCGTGCTCAACCCGGCGCAGATGGCGCTGTATGCGCGCAGCCAGCTGACCCGGGTCAAGACCGACCGCAGCGATGCCAAGCTGATCGCCAGCTATGGCCTGCGTCACCGGGAGTCGCTGCGGCGCTGGCAGCCCGATCCGCCGGCGCTCAAGCAGCTCAAGGCGCTGGTGCGGCGTCGGGACGACCTGCTGCAGATGCTGCAGATGGAGCGCAACCGCCTGGACGTGGCTACACTGGTGGTGCGCGACTCGATCCTGGAGAACATCGGCCAGTTGCAGGCGCGCATCGCGCAGATCGAACGCGCCATCGACGATCATATCGACCAGGATCCCACCTTGCGCGGGCAGCGCGAGTTGCTGGTGAGCATCGACGGAATCGCCGACACCAGCGCGGCCTTGATGCTGGCCGAACTTGGCAACGTGGACCGCTTCGCCCGCGCTTCGGCGGTGACCGCCTTTGCCGGGCTCAACCCACGCCTGCAAGAGTCCGGCAAGCGCCAGGGGCAGGTCTGCATCTCCCGCACTGGCTCCTCGCGCCTGCGTGCTGGCCTGTTCCTGCCGGCCTTGGTCGCCATGACCCACAATCCGGTCGTCCGTGCGCTGAAGCAGCGCATGCGACAACGCGGCAAGGCCAACAAGCAGATCATCTGCGCCGCCATGCGCAAGCTACTGCACATCGCCTATGGCGTGCTCAAATCACGCACACCCTTCGATCCTCAAAAGGCCATTGCCTGTTAGGCCGGAAGACGGTATCTACAGGGTTCGGGGCGGGATTGCGTTAGCCCGCGGAAACGACGCTAACCCGCGTTCGCCCGTGCCCAGCGCACGATGTCGGCAGCACCGATCGCACCGCTGTGCCGCGCCAGCTCGCGGCCATGCCGCAGCAGCGCCAGGGTCGGAATGCTGCGGATGCCGAACCGCGCCGCCAGCGCCGGCTGCGCTTCGGTATCCAGCTTGCCCAGGCGCATGCGCGGCTCCAGCTGCGCGGCGGCGGCCTCGAACTGCGGCGCCATGGTGCGGCATGGGCCGCACCACGGCGCCCAGAAATCCACCAACAGCGGAATGTCGCTGCGCTCGGCATGCGCGGCGAAGGTGTCCGCGGTCAGGGCGACCGGTACGCCGACGAACAGCGCGCGATGGCAACGCCCGCATTGCGGTGCCGCCGCCAGGCGTTCGCCCGGCACCCGGTTCAGCGCCTGGCAGTGCGGGCAGGCGATATGCAGCGGATCGCTCACGCGCCAGCCTCGATGCTCTTGTCGCCGAGCAGGATGTTGCCGTGTGCGTCCTTCACCGTGACCTGCACGTCGATGCCCTGGCGCACGCTCTGGGTGACCACGCAGAACTGTTCGAACTGATCGAGGACGCGCTGCAGCTGCGCGTAGTCCTGGTTGCCGTCGGGCAACTGCAGCTCCACCGATGCCTGCGGAATGCGCCAGAACCCGTCCGCGTTGCGCATCGGTGTGGCGGTGATGTGCGCGACCACGCCGACCGGATCGTTCTTGAACTTGCGCAGCGCGAACAGCAGGCTCGCCGCCAGGCAGTTGGCGATGCTGGCCAACAGGATGCGCGACGGGTTCGGGCCGCGCTCGTGGCCCAGCGGCGCGGTCTCGTCGCCCAGCCACGGCGCCAGCTCGGTTTCGTCGAACTGGATGCGGAACGCGAAATCGGCCTCCTGTTCGAGGGTGACGCGGATCGGATCGCCGATGCTCATGCAGGTCTCCAGCAGGCCGCAAATGGGAATCCCGACTCTACGCCGGCGGCGCAAAGACGGCGTGGACGCGCATGCGCATTGCGCTCACGCCGGCGTGGCGGCGCGCCGCGCCAGCGGGTAGTACAACAGCGGGATCACCAGCAGGGTCAGCGCGGTGCTGATCAGGATGCCGAAGATCAGCGACACCGCCAGGCCGTTGAAGATCGGATCGTCGAGGATGAAGAAGGCGCCCAGCATCGCCGCCAGCCCGGTCAGCACGATCGGCGGCGCGCGTACCGCGCAGGCGTCCACCACCGCCTGCTCGGCGCTGCGGCCCTGCGCCAGCGCCTGGCGGATGAAGTCCACCAGCAGGATCGAGTTGCGCACGATTATGCCGGCCAGCGCGATCATGCCGATCATGCTGGTGGCGGTGAACTGCGCGCCGAGCAGCGCATGCCCCGGCAGCACGCCGATCACCGTCAGCGGGATCGGCGCCATGATCACCAGCGGCACCAGATAGCTGCGGAACTGCGCCACCACCAGCAGATAGATCAGCAGCAGGCCGACCGCGTAGGCGATGCCCATGTCGCGGAAGGTCTCGTAGGTGATCTGCCACTCGCCGTCCCACTTCACCGCGAAGTCGCCGCTGTCGAGGGGTTGCGCGATGAAAGACTGCGCCACAGCCTGCCCGCCGCCGCGCTGCCGGCGCAGTTGCCCGACCAGGTCGAACATGCCGTACAGCGGGCTGTCCAGGCGCCCGGCCTCGTCGCCGGTGACGTACACCACCGGCCGCAGATCCTTGTGCGAGATCGCACCATCCCAGGGCAGCCGCTGCATTGCGACCAGCTCCGACAACGGCACCAACTGGCCATCGCCGCCGCGCACGTGCAGCGCCAGCATGCGCGCGACCCCGGCCTGGTCGGCCGCGGACAGGCGCAGCCGCACCGGTTGCGGGTACTTGGAAGCGCCATCGTGCAGCCAGGTCGCATCCACGCCTTGCACGGAAACGGCCAGCGCATCGGCGATCGCCGATTGGCTGACGCCCAGCCGTGCCGCACGCACCCGATCGACCACGATCACCTCGCGCGTGGCGGCGCTTTCTACGCTGGTATCCACATCGACCACGTTCGGCGTGCGCAGGAAGCGCCGCTCCAAGGCCAGCGCCAACTGGCGGCTGCGCGCGTAGTCCGGACCGTACACCTCGGCGACCAGCGGCGACAGCACCGGCGGACCGGGCGGCACTTCCACCACCTTCAGCGCCGCGCCATGGCGGCGCGCGATCGCCGCCAATGCGGGACGCAGTGCGCGCGCGATGGCGTGGCTGTGCCGCGTGCGCAGCTGCTTGTCGACCAGGTTCACCTGCAGGTCGCCGACGTTGTTGCCGCTGCGCAGGTCGTACTGGCGCACCAGGCCGTTGAAATTGACCGGCGCCGAGGTGCCGGCATAGCCCTGGTAGTCGTGCACGTCCGGGGTGCGGTCGAGTACGCCGGCCAGCTCGGCCAGCAGCGCATCGGTGTCCTGCAGCGTGCTGCCTTCGGGCAGATCGACCACGATCTGCAATTCGGACTTGTCGTCGAACGGCAGCATCTTCATCACCACCCATTGCAGGCCGACCAGCGACACCGCCAGCAGCAGCAACGCGGCGATGCCGGCGAACAGCCAGCCGCGCCGCCGCGCGCCGCGTTCTGGAGCGAGAAAAGGGTGCAACAGGCTCGAGAAGAAGCGCAGCAGGCGCGGCGATGCGGACGCCGTCGCGCTGTCGGCAGCGGTCGCCGCCGGCGCATGCCGCGCCAGCAGTTTCAGCGACAGCCACGGGGTCACGATCAGCGCGATCGCCAGCGACAGCAGCATGCCGACCGAGGCGTTGATCGGGATCGGCCGCATGTACGGCCCCATCAATCCGCTGACGAAGGCCATCGGCATCAGCGCCGCGATCACGGTGAAGGTGGCGAGGATGGTCGGCCCGCCGACCTCGTCCACCGCCGGCGGGATCGCCTCGCGCAGGGTCTTGCCGCCGGCGCGCATGTGCCGGTGGATGTTCTCCACCACCACGATGGCGTCGTCGACCAGGATGCCGATCGAAAAGATCAACGCGAACAGCGAGACCCGGTTGAGGGTGAAGCCCATCGCCCACGACGCGAACAGGGTCAGCGCCAGGGTCAGCACCACCGCGCTGCCGACCACGACGGCCTCGCGCCAGCCCAGCGCGAACAACACCAGCAGCACCACCGAGGCGGTCGCGAACACCAGCTTGTGGATCAACTTGGCGGCCTTGGCGTCGGCGCTGGCGCCGTAGTCGCGGGTCACCTCGACGTGCACGCCTTGCGGGACCAGCTCGCCGCGCAGTTGCTGCAGGCGCGCGGCGACGGCGCGGGTGAGCGCGGCGGCATCGCTGCCGGGCTGCTTGGCGATGGCGAGGGTCACCGCCGGCGCGCGCCCCTGCGCCGGACCGCCACGGGCCGCCGGTGCGCCGTACCAGACATAGCGGCTCGGCAGGTCGGCGCCGGCGCGCACCTGCGCCACGTCGCGCAGATGCAGCGGCTGGCCGTCGTGCACGCCGATCACCAGCGCCGCCACCGTGTCCGCATCGGCCAGGAAGGTGCCGGCGGCGGCCGGCACGGCGCGGCCGCCGCCGATGCGATCGCCGAGCTGGCGCACCGCATTGGCCGCCTGCAGCGACTGGCTCAGATCGGACACGGTCAGCCCATAGGCGGCCAGTCGCGCCGGATCCAGGGTCAGCGTCAGCACCCGTTGCGGCGCACCGATGCTGTAGATGTCGCGCGTGCCGGGGATGCGCTTGAGCTCGGTTTCCAGCGTATGCGCGACCTCGCCCAGCGCCAGCGCGCTGCGTTGCGGATCGTCGCTCCACAGGGTCACCGCCATCACCGGCACATCGTCGATGCCCTTGGGCTTGATCAGCGGCGTGCCCACGCCCATGCCCTGCGGCAAGGCATCCAGGTTCGAATAGACCTGGTTGTACAGGCGCACCAGCGCCGCCTGGCGCGGCACCCCGACCTGGAACTCGACGGTCAGCAGCGCCTGCCCCGGGCGACTGACCGAGGTCACGTGCTTGACCCCTTCGATCCCGGCCAGTTTCTGCTCGAGCGGCGTGCTCAGCAGTTGCTCTACTTCGCGCGCTTCGGCGCCGGCGAAGGCCACCGACACGGTGGCCATGGTCACGTCGATCTGCGGCTCTTCCTCGCGCGGGGTGATCGCCAACGCGGCCAGGCCCAGCAGCAGGCCCAGCAGTGCCAGCAACGGGGTCAGCGGATTGGCCTGGAACGCCGCTGCCAGACGTCCGGACACACCCAGGCGCGGCGCCATCTCAGCGCTCCGCCAGCGCGCGCCGCTGCGCGGCCAGCGCCTGCCCGGCGGCGACCGGATCGCGCGCCACGCGCTCGCCGGCGCGCAATCCGGCCAGCACCTCGACCCGCTGCGGTTCCTGCCGGCCCACGCGCAGCTGGCGCAGGCTCAGCGTGCCGGCAGCGAGCACATAGGCCGCGCTGAGTTCGCCACGCTGCAGCAACGCCGCGCGCGGCATCCACAGCGTGGCCGCCTCGGCGCCAGCGTCGCGGGCGGCGAACGCCACCTTGGCGGTCGTCCCCGGTGCCGGCGCCGGCAGCAGCGCGGGCAACGGCACGCGCACCGTCACACTGTGGCTGCTCGGATCGGCGGTGGGGAACACCAGCACCTGCGGCACCGTCAGCGCGCGCCCGTCGTCCAGCCGCACCTGCGCATGCGGCGCGGCGCGGATCGCCGCGGCGGCGGACTGCGGCACCTGCACGTCGATGCGCTGCGCGCCAGGCGCGTACAGCGACAGCAGCGCCTGGCCGCTCGCCACCGCTTCCCCCGGCTGCACCTGCCGCGCGCTGACCACGCCGGCGAACGGCGCGCGGATCACCGTGTAGTCGGCCGGCTGCCGCGCCTGCGCCAATTGCGCAGCGGCGGACTGGCGCGCCGCGACCGCGGCATCGCGGCTGGCCCGCGCCTGATCCAGCTGCGCCCCGGACACGTACTGCGCGCCGGCCAACGCGGCATAGCGGCGATAGCTGGCCTCGGCCTCGTTGGCACTGGCCGTGGCCGAACGCAGCTGCGCCTGCGCGCTGTCCACGCCGGCGCGTTGCTCCACGGCGCTCAGACGCAGCAGCACCTGGCCGGCGGCGACGCGATCGTTGACGTCCACGCTTACCTCGCGCACGCGTCCGTCGGTCTGCGCCGACAGGTCGGCGTGCTCGACCGCGGCGACCACGCCATCCCAGGCGCGTGCCGGCGAGCCGGCCACTCCCACCACGTCGGTCTGCAGCGCAGGCAGCGGCGGCACAACCGCCGAAGGGGCTTCATGGCGACACGCCGCGAGCGACAGGCTCGCGGCCAGCGCGATCGAAAAGGCAAACGGCTTCACGCAGCGGCTCCAGGGCGAGGGTTCGACGGAACCCGATCGATGCCAGCGACGCGTCGCTGGCTGCCAGATAAATTAGAATTTTCTTATATTAGAGTCAACTGATATTATGAGCGCCGTTCATCCACCGGAGCCCCCAATGCCCCACACCTCCGCACAAGCCCTGGTCGACCGGGCGCGCCTGCAGATCCACGAAGTCGAGACCGACGCCGCCGCCACACCGCTGCCCGGCGAATGGATCATCGATGTGCGCGAACCCGGCGAGTTCGCCGTCGGCCACCTGCCCAACGCGATCAACGTTCCGCGCGGCATCCTCGAATTCCATCTCGACAGCGACCCGGCGCTGGCCAAGCGCGACCAGCCGATCCTGCTGTACTGCGCCAGCGGCGGACGCTCCACGCTGGCCGCGCTGAGCCTGCAGCAACTCGGCTACAGCGCGGTGCGCTCGTTGAATGGCGGCTTCCTCGGCTGGACCGCGGCCGGCCTGCCGGTCGCCTTCTGAATCCGATGGCCCGGCGCCTGCAACCGGCGATGGACCCGGCGGCGATGCGCACGCATGCCGGCGAGGCCGCGCGCCTGCTGAAGGCGCTCGGCAACGAAAAGCGGCTGCTGTTGCTGTGCCTGCTGGTGGACCGCGAACAATCGGTGGGCGAGCTCAACACGCGCCTGGACCTGAGCCAATCGGCGCTGTCGCAACATCTCGCGGTGCTGCGCGAGGACGGCCTGGTGCAGACCCGCCGCGACGGGCAGACCATCTACTATTCGCTGGTTCCCGGCCCGGCGCAGCGCATCCTCGAGACCTTGCACGGCATCTACTGCAGCGTCGGCCCTTCCTCTTCCGCCAAGGCAGGCCCATGAGCCACATTCCCAACGTCCACCCCTTCCACCACGCCGGTTCCGGCACCTGGAGCTATCTGGTCGAAGACGGCCACGACGCCGCAGTGATCGATCCGGTGCTGGACTTCGATGCGGACACCGCCACGCTGCGCGACGCACCGGTGCAGGGCCTGGCCGAGTTGCTGTCCACGCGCGGCCTGCACCTGCGCTGGATCCTGGAAACCCACGCCCACGCCGACCATGTTTCGGCCGCACAGTGGTTCAAGCAGCGCTGGCCGCAGGCGACGCTGGCGATCGGCGCCGGCATCCGCGCGGTGCGCGCGCGCTTCGCGCCGCAGTTCGGCCTGGCCGAGGATGCCGGCGACACGCGCTGCGGCTTCGACCACCTGTTCGCCGATGGCGAGCGCTTCGCGATCGGCGGGCTGCAGGCGCAGGTGATCGCGGTGCCCGGGCATACCGACGACAGCATCGCCTACCTGATCGGCGATGCGGTGTTCCCCGGCGATTCGCTGTTCATGCCCGACAGCGGCACGGCCCGTTGCGATTTCCCCGGCGGCGATGCGGCCACGCTGTTCCGCTCGATCCACAGGCTCTACGCGCTGCCCGAATCCACCCGCGTATTCGTCTGCCACGACTACGGCGCAGGCGGCCGCGCGGTCGCCTGCGAAACCAGCATCGGCGCGCAGCGCCGCGACAACATCCACGTACGCGACGGCGTCGGCGAAGCCGAGTTCGTCGCGTTGCGGCAGGCGCGCGACGCGACCTTGGCGCAACCGCGGCTGATGCAGCCGTCGGTCCGCGCCAACATCCAGGCCGGCCGCACCGACGACTTGCACGCCGCGCCGCGCTGAAGACGGTAGGATGCGGGCATGCTCCAATCCCGCCTTTTCGCTCTTCTCGGCCTGGCGCTGCTGTGTCCGCCGGCGCACGCCGCGCACGCCGACGCCGATGCTGCCGCAGCGGCCACCGGCGTAGTGCGTCTCGCGCTCGATGACGCCACGCTCGGCACCTTGCCGCGCGAGCGGGTCAGCGCCCAGGCGCACGGCCAAGCGCTGGAGTGCGAAGGCGTGGCGCTGCGCAGCGTGCTGCAGGCGCAGCGCGCGATGCCCACCGAGCCGCTGCGCGGCGCGCAGCTGCAACGGCGGGTCGAGGTCGGCGCGCGCGACGGCTATGTCGCCGTGTTCACCCTGGCCGAACTGGACCCCACGCTGGGCGCGCGCCGCGTGCTGCTGGTTGATCGCTGCGACGGCAAGCCGCTCGCTGCCGGGGACGGCCCGCTGCGCCTGATCGTGCCGCAGGACCAGCGGCCCGCGCGTTGGGTCCGCCAGGTGCAGTCGATCGCCGTCGTCACCCCCTGATTTTCCAAGGAGCCCCGCCATGTCCCGTTCGCTACGTAGCCTGCTGTGCCTGCTCTCGCTCGCCGTCGCCATGGCCGTGCCGCCGGTCTGGGCGCAGGCGCCGCTGACCGTGTTCGCCGCCGCCAGCCTGAAGGAATCCCTGGACGAGGCCACCGCCGCCTACCAGCGCTCCACCGGCACGCCGGTGCAGGTGTCGTACGCGGCCAGTTCGGCGCTGGCGCGGCAGGTGGAGCAAGGCGCGCCGGCGGACGTGTTCTTCTCCGCCGACCTGGAGTGGATGGACTATCTGCAGCAGCGCCAGCTCGTCGATCCGGCGCAGCGCCACAACCTGCTCGGCAACACGCTGGTGCTGGTCGCGCCGGTGTCGAGCGCCGCCAAGGTCGATCTGCGCAAACCCGACACGCTCGCCGCCGCGCTCGGTGCGCAGGGCCGCCTCGCGGTCGGCCAGACCAACAGCGTGCCGGCCGGCAAGTACGCGCGCGCCGCGCTGCAAAAGCTCGGCCAGTGGGACGGCGTGCAGGCGCGCCTGGCCGAATCGGAAAGCGTGCGCGCGGCGCTGATGCTGGTCGCGCGCGGCGAGGCGCCGCTGGGCATCGTCTACGGCTCCGATGCCAAGGCCGAACCGAAGGTGCGGGTGGTGGCGGTGTTCCCGGCCGACAGCCATGCGCCGATCGTGTATCCGGTGGCGGCGCTGCGCGCGAGCAAGAACCCGGCCGCGGCCGACTTCGTGCGCTGGCTGGGCACCGCGCCGGCGCAGGCGATCTTCCAGCGCCGCGGTTTCTCGCTCGCGCGCTGAGTCGTTGCCGTTGTTCGCATTCACGCCGCAAGAG
The DNA here is from genome assembly GCF_041245805.1 of Xanthomonas sp. DAR 34887. Taxonomy (NCBI): domain Bacteria; kingdom Pseudomonadati; phylum Pseudomonadota; class Gammaproteobacteria; order Lysobacterales; family Lysobacteraceae; genus Xanthomonas; species Xanthomonas tesorieronis. The sequence continues at coordinate 1,193,121 of NZ_CP162490.1, read as the reverse complement.
CTCACCGCGATCGCGCTCAGCGTCAAGGTCGCGCTGGTCGCGGCGCTGGGCAGCCTGCCGTTCGGCGTGGCCTGCGGCTGGCTGCTGGCGCGGCGCCGCTTCCCCGGCAAGGCGTTGCTGGATGCATTGCTGCATCTGCCGCTGGTGATGCCGCCGGTGGTCACCGGCTATGCGCTGTTGATCGTGCTCGGCACGCAGGGGCCGGTCGGCGCCTGGCTGCTGGAACAGCTGGGCGTGCAGTTCGCCTTCCGCTGGACCGGCGCGGCATTGGCCAGCGCGGTGATGGGATTTCCGCTGATGGTGCGCGCGATCCGCCTGGCACTGGAATCCACCGACCGGCGCCTGGAGGCGGCTGCGGCCACGCTCGGTGCCGGGCCATGGCGGGTGTTCTTCAGCATCACCCTGCCGCTGGCCTGGCCGGGGCTGGTCGCCGGCACCGCGCTCGCCTTCGCCAAGGCGCTGGGCGAATTCGGCGCCACCATCACCTTCGTGTCGAACATTCCCGGCGAAACCCAGACCCTGTCGTCGGCGATCTACGGCCTGCTGCAGGTGCCCGGCGGCGAAGCCGGGATCTGGCGGCTGGCGGCGGTGGCATTGGCGATCTCGCTGGCCGCGCTGCTGCTGTCCGAATGGCTGGTGCGGCGCCAGCGCGGGCCGGAGGCGGATGCATGAGCCGGCGCAGCGGCGCTGCACGCGGCCGGTGCGCAGCGCGCCTCCACGGCGCCGCGCATTCGTTGCGCGATGCGAGCGTGCGCCGATGCTGAGCATCGATATCGAAGTGCAGCGCGGCCGCTTCCAGCGCCGCTTGCGGGTCGAGGAAACCGCGCGCGTGGTCGCGCTGGTCGGCCCCTCCGGCGCCGGCAAGACCAGCATGCTCAACGCCATCGCCGGCGTGCTGCGCCCGCGCCGCGGACGCATCGTCATCGACGAGCGCGTGCTCTACGACAGCGCCGCCGGCATCGACGTGCCCACCCATCGGCGCCGCATCGGCTACGTGTTCCAGGATGCGCGGCTGTTCCCGCACATGGACGTGCGCCGCAACCTCGGCTACGGCCGCCACGGCCGCGGCCAGGCCGAGCGCTTCGGCTTCGACGCGGTGGTGGAGCTGCTCGGCATCGCGCCGCTGCTGGCGCGGCGCCCCGGCAATCTGTCCGGCGGCGAGGCGCAACGCGTGGCGATCGGCCGCGCGCTGCTGTCGCAGCCGGCGATCCTACTGTTCGACGAACCGCTGTCGGCGCTGGACGCGCAACGCCGCAGCGAGCTGATCCCGTACCTGCAGCGCGTGCGCGACGAAGTGCGGCTGCCGATGCTCTACGTCAGCCACCAGGCCGAGGAAGTGGAACGCATCGCCGACGCGATCCATCGGCTGGAATAACACGCACCGGCGCCGCGTTCACCGCCGGTGGCCAGACTGTGCGCCATCGCAATCGAAGCGAGGCCGCCGCCATGCGCCGCTACCGCAAGCACGATTTTCCGCTCGACCAGGTGCGCCGGTTCCTCGAACCCGGCCCGGTGGTGTTGGTCGGTTCGGCATGGAAAGGACAGCGCGACATCATGGCCATGGGCTGGCACATGGTGCTGGACTTCTCGCCATCGCTGATCGCCTGCTGCATCTCCAGCGCCAACCACAGCTTCGAGCTGGTCAGGCGCAGCAAGCAGTGCACGATCAACCTGCCCACTGCGGACCTGCTCGATACCGTGGTCGGCATCGGCAACAGCAGCGGCGCGCAGCTCGACAAGTTCGCGCACTTCGGCCTCACCGCGGTCGCCGGCACGCACGTCGATGCGCCATCGATCGCCGAGTGCTATGCGAGCTTCGAATGCCGCCTGCACGACGGTCGCCAGATCGCCAGGCACAACCTGTTCGTCTGGGAGGTGATCAAGGCGCATGTCGCCACATCGCCGAAACGACCCAAGACCCTGCACTACCGTGGCGACGGCAAGTTCATGCTGTCCGGCGCGGAAGTCTCGCGGCGACGCCTGTTCAAGCCGGAGATGCTGTAACCGCGGCACGGCAACGGCCTGATGCGGCCAGGACGAAGCCCAATGCAGGAGCGGCTTCAGGGCACCTCTAATAACTCCATTCCTGAAGCTGCAGGCTGCGCGTGCGATGGCGTGTTTCTTTTTCTGTCGCGGCTGAAGCCGCTCCTACACATGCGCGCCCTGCTCTTGTAGGAGCGGCTTCAGCCGCGACAGGAGGACGACGTGGCCGTGATGCCAAGGCGTCCATGAAAAACGCGGCCGCAACGCCACTGAGTCTATCGCCAGCGCGCCTTAGCACTCCATGGCATCTCGAACGTCTCGATGCCGGAACCTGTAGGCTGGGCGTGTCGGCGTCTCGCACGTGCATCGACATGCTATTGGGGGTTATTAGAGGTGCCTTTCAGCCGCGACTGGCGACGCACGACCACATATGCCGCAACCGGTGTGTCTGGAACCAGGGCACCGCTCGCACAACTACGGCAATGCGCGCAGCGTGCTCCCGCCGCAGCCCGCGCGCCTGCCACTCAACGCGCCCCACGAGCGCCCACGCGCCCGGCCTGCACGCTGGCCTTGCCCTCGCGCACCTCGAAGGTGAACGCGTAGGCCAGCGTCACCGGCACCTCTTCCACCGACACGGCATCGTCGCAGCGGCCCTCCACGGCCGGCCGCTGCGCCGGATCGGCATAGCTGCAGATCGCCGCGGGCACGAAACGCCAGTGCGCGACCTCCCGCTGTACCGCCTGCACCAGGTCGGCGTTGTCCGCCAGCGCGCCGGCCTCGCATTCCTCGCGATCGTGCAAGGGCTCGCTGCGCTGCACCTCGCCTTGCGCGGACAGCACCACACGCATGCACACGGTGGTCGGCGCCAGCGTGCGCCGCGGCGAATCGGCCGGCAGTTGCGGCGTGGCCGCGGCCAGCGGCTGCGGCATGCGGAACACCTGCTGCGGCTGCATCGTGTAGGCCGCGATGGCGCCGCCTTCAGTGCCATCGCCCCGGGGTGCCAGCAGGTGCTGGTCCACGGAATCCAGCCGCTGGGTCTGCTCGCGCTGCGGCTGGCTGGCGCAGCTGGCCAGGTACAGGCACACGCTGGCCAGGCAGATCCTGCGCAGGCTCATCGCTTGGCCGCCTTCAGGGACATGCCGCAATACACGCGTCGGTTCGGTCCTTGCCCATCGACGGAGACGATGTCGCAGGTCTGCTCAGGCGCATCGTCCGACGTCGTATCCACCAGATACCAGCGGTAGTCCGATGCATTGGTGGCTCCTGGTGGCGCATCCACCGGCTCCCTCCCGGATTCGAAGGTGACCGGTATCTCCAATCGCGATGCAACGGCGCGTCCCTGCTTCTGCGCCGGAACGAAGCGCCATTGCCTGGCGGCGGCAATCGCCGCCTGGTCCAGCGCGGCATTGCCGGTGCCACGGCCACGCAACTGCACGTCGCTGGCGGAACCGGTAGCGTCCACGCTGACCAACAGCGTCAGTTTTCCCGAGGCGCCCTCGCGCAGTGCATCGGCCGGATAAGCCGGTGGCGGCATGACCAACGGTTTGGCCGGTGTGATCGCACGCTTCTCGGATGTGGTCGCAGCATCGGCTGCCGACGCGAGCAGCATTGGCGAGCGCGTTTCAGCGCTGGCCGGTGCCGCGCCCACGGAGGAAGCGCCCCCCGGCCGCGCGCCTGCATCCGGTGCTTGCGCAATCGCCAGCCCAGGCGCAATGCCGCTTCCCGCCAACGCGGACGCCGGCAGCGGTTGCAACGCCCACGCCGCGCCACCGCCGCACAGCGTCGCCATCGCCACCACGGCGATGCCCGCACGCCGCCGCCAGCCGCTCACGACCGGCCGCTGCAACATCCCGATCCGCTGCCGCAACGTCTGCCCGGCCTGCCAGTGGCAGCCGACCGGCAACGCGATCGCGTCCAGCTGGGTCTGCAACATCGCCTCGGCATAGCTGCGCCGCGAAGCCGGATGCCGCGCCAGCACCGCCGCATCGCAGGCCAGCTCCTGGTCGAAGCGGAACCGTGCCGCGGCCCAGTGCAGCAAGGGGTTGAACCAGTACGCACAGCGCAAGGCCGCCAGCAACAGATTGTGGCGGGTATCGCCGCGGGCGATATGCATGCGCTCGTGGGCCAGCACCAGTTGCGCCTGCGCAGACGGATAGCGCTGCGCGAAATCCATCGGCAGCACCACCTGCGGGCGCCAGGCGCCGAGCACCAGCGGGCCGTGCAGGGCGTGCTGCGCGTACAGCACCCCATCGGCGCCGGGCGACAGCCGCCCCAGGCTGCGCCGGTAGCGCCGTTGCTGCCACCACTGGACGACCGCCATCGTCATTGCGCCCAGCAACCACAGCGCGACCATCCAAAATGCGACTCCGCTGCCCGCGATCGGCAGCGCACCCGCGGTCTCCGCCGCTTCCTGCGGCGCACTCACCCAGACCTGCGGCATCGCCAACACCGTCGGCAGCGCCGGACGCACATCGCCAGGCAGCAACACGGCGAGCATGGCCAACGGCACCATCCCCCATGCCGCGTAGGCGACGCCGGCACCGAACGCGCGCCGCAGTGGCGCACGCAGCGCCAGCACCAACAGGATCGCCGCGCTGCCCGACAGCGCCGTGGCCCACATTCCCGCTACGAAGGTTTCAACGCTCATCGTCCAGCTCCTGGATCAGTCGTTTGAGTTCGGCGATATCGGCGTCGCTGAGCTTGCCGCGTTCGCTGAAATGCGCCACCAGCGGCGCGACGCGGCCGCCGAACAGGCGTTCGAGCAGGCCTTCGCTCTGTTGCTGCACCCACTGCTCGCGCTGCAGCAGCGGCGCGTACAGATAGCGGCGGCCCTGTTTGTCGGCGCGGATCGCGCCCTTGTTGAGCAGCCGATTGAGCAAGGTCTTGACCGTGGGTTCGGCCCAGCCGCCATGCCCGGACAGCGCCGCGAACACCTCTTCGGCGCCCAGCGGGCTTCGGTTCCACAGCACCTCCATCACCACGGCTTCGGCATCACTGATCGACATATCGTTTACGCGTGTAATTTTTACCGATTACATGGGTAATCGAAACCATTGTCAAGCGCTTTCGGCAACCGCCGAAAGCACGCCGTGGCGGCGCTCGCCTAAGCTATGCTGCTATGACCGACTCCCTCGAAGACCTCGACGCCGCTGCCGAGCTGATCCTGCAGCGCATCCCCGGCCCACTGCGCATCGGCGCACCGTTGGGCATCGGCAAGCCGCACCGCCTGCTCAACGCGCTGTACGACCGGGTCGCCGCCGATCCGCAACGGCCGCTGCAGCTCTACACCGCGCTGTCGCTGAACCCGCCGGCGCCCGGCGGCGGACTGGAAGGCCGTTTCCTGCGCCCGTTCGTGCAGCGCCATTTCGGCGACGACTTCCCGAAGCTCAAGTATGTGCAGGCCTTGCAGCGCGATGCGCTGCCGGCGCATATCCAGGTGGAAGAGTTCTACATGCAGTCCGGCGCGTTGCTGCGCTCCACGCAGGCGCAGCGCAACTACACCAGCCTTAACTACACGTATGCGGCCGACGCGGTGGCGCAGCGTGCGCCCAACCTGATCGTGCAGAAGGTAGCGCGCGAACCCGGCGGCACCCGCCTGTCGTTCTCCTGCAACAACGACATCACCCAGGACACCCTGGATGCGGTGCGCCGGCGCGGCCTGCCGCGGCCGCTGCTGGTTGCCGAGGTGGATCCGCAGCTGCCGTGGATCGGCGGCAGCGCGGCAGTGGATGCGTCGTTCTTCGACGTGGTGGTGACCCCGCCGGGCCCTTATCCCCAGCTGTTCGGACTGCCGCGGCAGCCGGTGGCCGATGCCGACTACGCCATCGGCCTGTATGCCAGCACGCTGGTGCGCGATGGCGGCACGCTGCAGATCGGCATCGGCACCCTGGCCGACGCGCTGTGCCACGCGCTGGTACTGCGGCACACCGACAACGCACGCTACCGGCAGGTGCTGGCGGCGCTGGATCCGCAACTGGAAACGCACCCCGCGGTCCAGGAATGCGGCGGACTCGCACCCTTTTCGATCGGCCTGTTCGGCTGCAGCGAGATGCTCAACGAAGGCTTCCGCCAGCTGGTCCAGTGCGGCGTGATCAAGCGCAAGGTGCTCGACGACGTGGAGCTGATGCAGCGCGTGGCCGACGGCAGCGCCGATGCCGGCGACCAGGCCCGGCTGCAGCGCGACGGCGAATACCTGCAGGGCGCGTTCTACCTCGGCTCGCCCGAGTTCTATGCCTGGCTGCGCGAGATGGCGCCGGAAGCGCGCGCCGGCATCGGCATGCACCGCATCAGCGCGATCAACCAGCTGTACGGCGACGAGCGCCTGCGCCGCCTGCAACGCCGCGAAGCGCGGTTCTTCAACTCCTGCATGATGGCCACCGCGCTGGGCGCGGCGGTGTCCGATGCGCTGGACGATGGCCGCGTGGTATCCGGGGTCGGCGGCCAATACAACTTCGTGGCGATGGCGCACGCGCTGGACGACGCGCGCAGCGTGCTGATGTTCCGCGCCATCCGCGGCGAGGCGCCCGCGCTGCACTCCAACGTGCGCTGGAACTACGGCCACACCACGATCCCGCGCCACCTGCGCGACATCTATCTCAACGAGTACGGCATCGCCGACCTGCGCGGCATGACCGACGAAGACTGCATCGTCGGCATGATCGGCATCGCCGACGCGGCGTTCCAGCCTGCGCTACTGGCCGAGGCCAAACAAGCCGGCAAGCTGGGCGCCGACGTCATCGCGCGGCCGCACTGGCAGCGCAACCGCGGCGAACGCGTGCGCGCCGCGCTGGCCTCGTTCCGCGCCGACGGCACCCTGCCCGACTATCCGCTGGGCAGCGACTTCACCGCGGTCGAACAGCGCCTGCTGCGCGCACTGGCCTGGCTCAAGCGCAACACCGCCAGCACCGGCACGAAGCTGGCCACCGTGGCACGCGCGCTGTTTTCGCGCGATCCCGGCGATCCGGCCAGCCTGCAACGCATGGCGCTGGATGCGCCGCGCGGCCTCGGCGAACGCATCGCCGCGCGCCTGCTGGCCTACGCCTTGCAGCAGACCAGGTCGCGCTGAAGTTGCCACGGGCAGCGCTCGCGCCTACCAAGCGGCGACACCGCGTTGCAGCGGTTGCCGCGTGGATGGCGAACGCTTGCAATGCATGACGCCGAGTGGCAACAAGATGGAAAGATACGCGTCAAGCTCACCGCCGATGATGGCGCGATCTCGTTCTCCGGCGTCGCCGCATGCGTTTCTCTGCATCCATCCTGTCGGCGCTGGCATCGGTCTGTGCCACCGCCACGCCAGGCGCGCGTTCGCCGCGCAGCAAACGCATCGAAAGCGCCCTGCTCGGCCTGTTGACGATCGTCCCGCTCGCCGTGCACGCCGCTCCGCGGCTCAATGAACTGCAGTACATCGGCAGTCACAACAGCTACCACGCGGGCTTCGCTCCCAGTGAAGCCGAACTCTGGAAGCGGACCGATCCGGCGACGTTCGCGAAGCTGGACTACCGCCATCCGCCGCTGGCGCAGCAACTCGACGACGGCGTCAGGCAGATCGAGCTGGACATCTATGCCGATGCCAAGGGCGGCCGCTATGCGCATCCGGCGATCGACGCGCAGATCGCCGGGGCCGGGCTGCCGCCGGCGCCGCCCATCGCTGCGCCCGGGGTGATGGAGAAGCCGGGATTCAAGGTCATGCACGTGCAGGACCTGGACCAGCGCAGCACCTGCCAACCGCTACTCGCCTGCCTGCAGGAAGTGCGTGCGTGGTCCAAGCGCCATCCGCGCCACCTGCCGGTGTTCGTGCTGCTGGAAACCGAAGAGTCTTCGTTGCACCTGGCGTTCCCGACCGTGCAGCCCGAGCCCTTCGACGCCAAGGCGATGGATGCGCTGGATGCGGAAATCCGCTCGGTATTCCGGCGCGACGAATACCTGAGCCCCGACCAGGTGCGCGGCAGCGCACCCACGCTCAACGCCGCGATTCTCGCCCACGGCTGGCCGCCGTTGGCCGAGGCGCGCGGCAAGATCGTGTTCCTGCTCGATCAGCATTCGGTGGGCAGCAACTACCTGCCCGGCCACCCTTCGCTGCGCGGCCGCGTGTGCTTCACCAATGCCACTCCCGGCGAAGACGATGCGGCCTTCACCGAGCGCAACGACGGCAGCGTGGAAGAGATCGCGGGCCTGGTGAAAGCCGGCTATCTGGTGCGTACGCGGACCGATGCGGACCTGAAAGAACCGGCGCACAACGACACCACGCGCCGCGACCGCATGCTCGCCAGCGGCGCACAACTGCTCAGCACCGATTTTCCCGACCACGAGCCGGCCGCTTCCGGCTACGTGGTGCGTTTCGATGGCGACGCGGTAGCGCGCTGCAATCCGCAATTCCCGAACGCACGCTGCGACGGCGTCGATCTGGCCCACTGAATCGACGCCGCTCGCAGCGTTTCGTACCGCACCACCCCCACACACCTGTCGCAATGGAACGCATGGGCGATGCCATCGCCTGCGCCCGCATGGCCGGGGCCAGGGTTACCCCAGCTCACCAACCGCGAGTGTTCCGCATGCCGTCCTTCCGTTCCATCAGCCGCCTGAGCTACGCCATCAGCATCGCCCTAACGTTCTCCTCCCCCGCCTTCGCGGAGGACGCGGGCCCGCGCACCCCCACCACGCTGGACTCGGTCAACGTGCAGGCCGACCAGGCGCCCGCGCCCGGTTCGATCAACGAACAGCGCCTGTCCGACAGCGTCAACAGCGTGATGGACAAGGAGCAGATCGACGCCATTCCCTCGGCCGGCATCGCCGGCGTGCTCGCGCACATGCCGGGATTGTCGGCCTACAGCGACATGCATCTGGGCCAGGCCACCACCGGCGAAAACGCCTACGTCAGCATCCGCGGCATGGACGCCAGCTACAACGCCTACACCCTCAACGGCTTCGGCATGCCCGAAACCGACTCGTCGACCCGCGCGATCTCGTTGAACATGCTGGCCCCGTTCGGCATCCAGACGGTGCAGGTGTCCAAGGCGCCGACGCCGGACATGCCCGGCGACGCGATCGGTGGCGCGATCGACATGCGCACTCCCAGCGCCTTCGACTTCAACGGCGATTTCTACGGCAAGACCACCGCGCAGGGCCAGTTCAACGCGCTCGCCTCGGACCTGGGCGGCAAGGACAAGGGCGGCACGCTGCAACAGGAACTGGCCTGGAAGTTCGGCGACGACCAGGCCTTCGGCCTCTACGCCTCGGCCTACTACGGCAAGAACAACAACATGGCGCAGGCGCCTGCGCCCAACAGCAAATACGTCCCGGTCGATCCGGCGCAGGCCAGTGCTGTCGATCTGCGCGACGTGGGGCGCTTGGTCAGCACCCGCTACAAGTACAGCGTCTACACCAGCCAGATCGAACGCTACGGCGCCAATCTCGCGTTCGACTGGCAGGGCGAACGCAGCGCGCTGTACGCCCGCGCCATCTACGGCAGCTACGGCGTCACCGGGCAGCAGGACCAGTCCAGCGCGCGCCTCGAAACCTATTTGAACCAGCCCACCGCCGTGCGCGGCGGCTACTTCAACACGCACGACATCGACGAAACACTGGCGACGCTGCAACTGGGCGGCCGGACCACGCTGGACCGGCTGCGCTTCGACTACGGCGCCTCCTTCGGCCGCGGCACCCGCAGCCGCCCGGACTACGTCTCGGCCAGCCTGTACGGCTTCACCCCCGGCAGCTTCGCCTTCGACCTCGGCGATCCGACCTATCCGAGCATCGGCCCGAGCTCCGAGGCGCTGAAGAACTTCTTCTACAACCTGGATTCGTCGTTGCTGTGGAAAGTGCAGGGCCATGACGCCGGCAGCCACGACAACCGCATCAACGCGCACACCGACATTACCTACAGCGTGGACGACAGCGTGCTGGACAGCGTCAAGCTCGGGCTGGCGGCCGACCACGCCGACCGCAGCGCCTACGACCATCCGTTCTTCCACAAGGACGGCAACTTCGTCAGCAACGGCCCTTACTTCGGCGGCCCCAACTACGCGTTCCCCACCGCCGGCGGCCCGCCGCTGAGCGCGATCCCGGGGCGGCTGACCTACGGCGCATTCGATGGCCACTACGCCGGCCCGTTCAAGATCCTGGACCGCAACTGGATGCTGGCGCAGGCCGTACCCTACAAATACGTCGACGATCCCAACGGCGCGGGTGTCTATACCGCCAACGACTACAACGCCAACACCACTTCCAGCACCGAGGCGATCTATTCCGGCTATGCGATGGCCACGCTGCACCTCGGCGACGTGACCGTGCTGCCCGGCGTGCGCTACGAACTGACCCGCTATTCGGCCGATTCCTGGCAATCCAGCGGCGACGGCATCAATGGCCAGTTCGTCGGCAACGGCCGCACCTACGGCGAAGTGCTGCCCGGGATCAGCCTCAACTATCGCCCGGACGATCTCACCGTCTACCGCGCCTCGCTGCGGCGCAGTTTCAGCCGTCCGGCCTTCGGCCTGATTTCCGGCGAGACGGTCTATACCATCGACCCCAACAACACGGTCATAGGCATCTCCAAGCCCAATCCGGACCTGAATCCGAGCAAGGCCGACAACGCCGATCTGTCCGCGGAATTCTACGATCACCACGGCGGCGTGCTCAGTGCCGCGACCTATTACAAGCGCATCACCGGCTTCATCTACACCTCGCAATCTGCCACCAGCAACGACAACACGCTCGGCGGTCTGGTTCCCACCGGCACCACGTTCGAGAACGGCGTACCGGTGACCATGCCGCAGAACGGCGGCACGGCCAAGCTGTACGGCGTGGAGTTGGCGCTGAGCAAACGCCTGCAGGATCTGCCTGGTTTCTGGGGCAATTTCGGCGCCACCGCCAATCTCACCCTGCAGCACAGCTCGGCCGACAGCAAGCGCGCCGACCAGCCGGAGAACACCTGGTTGCCGCGCGCGCCGGAGCGCATCTACAACCTGGATCTGTTCTACGACGACACCAGGCTGCGTGCGGACCTGAGCTACAACTACACCGGCCTGCAGCTGCTCGGCCTGACCAGCGACCGGTTGAATTACTACCTGCAACCGGTGAAGTCGCTGGACTTGCATGCCACCTACCACCTGCCGCACGGCATCGACGTCGGCGTGTCGGCCAAGAACCTGCTCGATGCGGCCACGTTCTACGAGACCCAGGGCAAATCCAAGCGCTACATGGCCTACGACCCCGGCGCCGACGGCGCGTATGTCGAGACGGGGCGGGTGTACATGCTGACGGTGGGCTACACCTACTGAGCGCGGCCGGCCTCCGGCCAAGCGCGTGAGGCCTCGGGTCTGCGATCTCGAAGGCGATGCGGAAGCGCGGCCCGGCAGTGCCGGCCACGCTTTGGTCAGCAGCCAGCCAGTCATTTCACGCGGGCTAGTCGCGGCGCTTAGGCATGGTGACGGCAATTCACGCCGGAGTCGCCGATGTCTCGCCTATCGCTCCCACTCGCCTGCCTCGCCGTGCTGTTCGCCAGCGCAGCCGGCAACGCATCGGCGCAACAACCGGGCAAGGCCGCAACGTCCACCGCGGCCCCGGACAGCGGCGAGCGTTCGCCGCTGCGCGCGCAAGTGCTGCTGGACCGCGCGCATTTCTCCCCGGGCGAGATCGACGGCCAGCCGGGCTCCAACCAGCGCCGCGCGGTCTCCGGCTTCCAGCAGGCGCGCGGATTGACCGTGAGCGGCGAACTCGACGACGCCACCTGGCAGGCGCTGGCGCAGGACGGCGCGCCCGCGCTGGTCGCCTACACGCTCACCGCCGAGGACGTCGCCGGTCCGTTCCCCAAGATCCCCGAGGACACTGCGGAGAAGGCCAAGCTGCCGGCGTTGGGCTACGAGTCGGTGGAAGAGCGCCTGGGCGAACGCTTCCACGCCGCGCCTGCGCTGTTGCGCGCGCTCAACCCGGCGGTCGACTTCGGCCAGGCCGGCGCCAGCGTGCAGGTGCCGAACGTGCTCGGCACCGCCGCACTGTCGAAGGCGGCCAAGCTGGTGGTCGACAAATCCGATTCCACCGTGCGCCTGCTCGACGCCGGCGGCGCGATCCTGGCCCAGTTCCCCGCCTCCACCGGCAGCGAACACGATCCGCTGCCGATCGGCGACTGGAAGATCAAGGGCGTGGTGCGGCAACCGACCTTCCACTACAACCCCAAGCTGTTCTGGGACGCCGACAAGTCGGACAAGAAGGCCACGCTGGCCGCAGGCCCGAACAACCCGGTCGGCGAAGTGTGGATCGACCTGTCCAAGGACCACTACGGCCTGCACGGCACGCCGGATCCGGCGCGGGTCGGCAAGGCGCAATCGCATGGCTGCGTGCGCCTGACCAACTGGGATGCGCTGACCGTGGCCGCCGCGGTGAACGCGTCGGTACCGGTAACGATGCAGGAGTGAGCGGATGAAGACCCTGCTCAGCCTGGCCGCGCTGGTGCTGGCGGTAGCGCTCGGCTACTGGGTGCTGCGCGCTGGCGTGCAGGTGCGGCCCAGTGCGGCCGCCGTTGGCGACGCCGCGGCCGCGCCGGCGCCGTCCCCCGCCGCAGCGCCGGCAGCGGCACCGGCGCAGCGCGAGGCGATGGCCCCTGCACCTGCGCCCGTGGCGGAGGCCCCCGCGGCCGCGCCGGCGAATGTCTCCGATGAGCTGCTGATCCCGGTACAGGGTGTGCGCCGCGACCAGTTGCAGGACACCTTCACCGACGCGCGCAGCCAGGGCCGGCGCCACGATGCGATCGACATCCTGGCGCCGGCCGGCACGCCGGTGCTGGCGGTGGCCGACGGCAGCGTGGAGAAGCTGTTCGACAGCGAACGCGGCGGCCTTACCGTGTACCAGTTCGAACCCAGCGGCCGCTACGCCTACTACTACGCGCACCTGCAGCGCTACGCGGATGGCCTGGCGGAGAAACAGACGCTCCGCCGCGGCCAGGTGCTCGGCTATGTCGGCAGCACCGGCAATGCCGATCCCGGCGCCCCGCACCTGCATTTCGAGATCCACCAGCTGGGACCGGAAAAGCAGTGGTGGAAGGGCGAATCGCTCAATCCGTATCCGCTGCTGCGGGGCGAGCAGCGGCTGTAGGCCCAGGCACGCCCCCTGGCGGGGCGCGGGACCGCGGGGCACTCGGGACGGGGCTTCCCGATACCCTGAAGCGCCGCAGGTGCTGTTCTGCCGCAAGCTCGCGCAGGCCCTGCACTACACCATTGCTGGGGGCAAACCCAGCCACGCCAGCTTGAACCGCACCGGGCCGGGGGACCGGCGTTGGGGCCGCCGCCGGAGTCGCCGGCCGGCCCGGCATGTCATTCGCGTGTAAAATTCCCGGTTTTACCCAGAAGCAATGGCGAAAGCTCTTCCACGGCCGCCTGTCCCGGGCCCGGCGTTCATTCGCCTCCTCGCACGTCTCACCGACGCCGAGATCGCGCCGTCCAGCCCCGTGCTGGCCGACCGGCTAGGCCAATGGATCGACTGGACGCGCGCCGTGGCCGTGTCCCGGGCGCTGGACGGCACGCTACCCGCGATCGACGCCGACGCGCCGTTCGAGGGCATCGATGAGCACGAATGCGCACGCGTGCGCAGCGCGCTGGAGGAGGCGATTTCCAGCGACAGCGCGACCGACGCCGGCAAGCAAGTCCCCCGGCCCGGCCAGACCGCCGACGCGAACGCGCCGCTGGACTATGCGCCGTTCCGCCAGCGCTACCTGTCGCTGCAGCGGACGATGCTGACCGCGACCGGCCGCCTGCGCGGCCAACTGCGCGACACGCTGGCGCGGACGTCGGCCGACATGGCGCGGCTGGCGGAAGTGGATGCGGTCATGGAGCTGACCCTGAGTCCGCGCGAACAGACCCTGCTGGCGGCCGTGCCGGCGCTGCTGCAACAGCATTTCGAACGCCTGCGCGAGATCGCCCCCACCGCGGCGGCCGACACGCACACGGCGGACACCGCTCAGGCACCGACCGCCAACGCCTGGCTGGACGTGTTCCGGCAGGACATGCGCAGCGTGCTGCGTGCCGAGCTGGATGTCCGCTTCCACCCCATCGACGCGCTGCTCGCAGCGCTGCGCCCCCGCTGACCGAGATCTCATGTTCAAGAACTTCTTCAATTCCATCGTGTTCCTGGCCGGCCTCGCCGCCGTGTGCTGGATCGGCGTGGGCTACCTCGGCAACAACCCGCTGGGCGTCGGCTTCGCGCTGCTGATCGGCGCGTGCTACGTGGCCGGCGCGCTGGAGCTGTACCGCTACCGGCAGGCCACGGCCACGCTGGTCCACGCCGTGGACGACGCGCAGGCGGCACGATCCGACATGGGCGGCTGGCTGCAGCGCCTGGATCCAGGCCTGCGCAACGCGGTGCGCCTGCGCATCGAGGGTGAGCGCGTCGCCTTGCCGGCGCCGGGGCTGACCCCGTACCTGGTCGGCCTGCTGGTGCTGCTGGGCATGCTCGGCACCTTCCTGGGCATGATGGCGACCCTGCGCGGGACCGGCCTGGCGCTGGAAAGCGCGACCGACCTGCAGGCGATCCGCGACTCGCTGGCCGCACCGGTCAAGGGCCTGGGCTTCGCGTTCGGCACCTCCATCGCCGGCGTGGCCAGTTCGGCGATGCTCGGCCTGCTCGCCGCGCTGTGCCGGCGCGAGCGACTACAGGCGGTGCAAGCGCTCGATCTGGCCATCGCGACCACGCTGCACGTGCATTCGCAGGCGTTCCAGCGCAACGAAGCGTTCAAGCTGCTGCAGCGGCAGACCGACCTGATGCCGGCATTGATCGACCGGCTGCAGGCAATGGCGGCCGGCATCGAGCAGCAGGGCGCCGCCAGTGGCGAACGCCTGGCGGGCAACCAGGACGCCTTCCACGCCAGAACCGAGGCCGCCTACACGCGCCTGGCCGGCGCGGTGGAGCAGTCGCTGCAGGCCGGCGTCGCGGAGAACGCGCGCGCGCTGGGCGCGGCGCTGCAGCCGCTGGTGCAGTCCACCCTGGACGGCCTGGCGCGCGAAACCGCCACGCTGCACGAGCATGTCGGCCAGGCCGTGCAGCGCCAGCTGGATGGCCTGGCCAGCGGCTTCGAGAACGCCGCCGCGCGCGCCGCGCAGGCGTGGGAGGCCGCGCTGGCCGGCCAGCGCGACACCAACCAGGCGCTGGTGCAGGATCTGCGCAGCGCGCTGGAAGGCTTCGGCGACAGCTTCGCGACGCGCTCCAACGGCGTGCTGGATGCCGTGTCGGCGCGGCTGGATGCCACGGCGGACGGCGCCAGGCAGGCCTGGAACGATGCGCTGTCGCGCCAGCAGGACATCAATGCGCAGTTGGCGGAGCGCAACGCGCAGGCGCTGGACGCGATCTCGGCACGGCTCGACGCCGCCGCAGATGGCGCCAAGCAGGCCTGGAGCGACGCGCTGTCGCGCCAGGAGGACATCAACGCTGCCCTGGCCGAGCGCAACGCGCAGGCGCTGGACGCTGCCGCGGCGACGCTGGAACAACGCGCGGCAGCGCTGGTCGAGACCATGCAGCACTCGCATGCGCAGTTGCAGGACGCGCTGCAGGCGCGCGACCAGGCGCGCCTGGCCACGTGGACCGACACGTTCGCCGCGATGGTCGCCGCCTTGAACGCGGAGTGGGAGCGCAACGGCGAGCGCATCGCGCAACGCCAGCAGGACATCTGTGCCACCCTCGAACGCACCGCGGCCGCGATCGCGGCGCAGACCCAGGCGCATGCCAGCGAGACCATCGCCGAGATCTCGCGCCTGGTGCAGACCGCCTCGGAAGCGCCGAAGGCCGCCGCCGACGTCGTCGCCGAACTGCGCCAGAAACTCTCCGAGAGCATGGTCCGCGACACCGCCATGCTGGAAGAGCGCAGCCGCCTGCTGGACACGCTGCACACCTTGCTCGATGCGGTGAACCACGCCTCCACCGAACAACGCACGGCGGTCGATGCGCTGGTCACCACCTCGGCCGACCTGCTCGAACGCGTCGGCACCCGCTTCACCGACCACATCGAAGCCGAGACCGGCAAACTCGAATCGGTCGCCGCGCAGGTCGCGGTCGGCGCCACTGAAGTGGCGAGCCTGGGCGATGCGTTCGGCGGCGCGGTGGAAGCGTTCGGCCAGTCGAACGCGGCGCTGCTGGAGCGCCTGCAGGGCATCGAACAGGCGCTGGACAAGTCGCTCGCACGTAGCGACGAGCAACTGGCCTACTACGTGGCGCAGGCGCGCGAAGTCATCGACCTGAGCATGCTGTCGCAGAAGCAGATCCTCGAGGAGTTGCGCCAGCTGCCCGGCCAGCACGCCGACGGCGGGGCCGAAGCGGCATGAGCGACGAGCTGGAGATCGACGCCGACGCCGGCGCGCCGATCTGGGCGGTGTTCGGCGATCTGATGTCGGTCATGCTGGGCGCGTTCGTGCTGATCCTGATCGGCGTGATCGGCGTGCAACTGCAATTGTCGAACAAGCTGGACGAGGAAGTCCGGCAGCGGCAAGCCGAAGCGCGGCAACGCAAGACCCTGGAACAGGCGCTGGCCGCGCCGCTGGCGGCGGGCCGGGTGACCCTGGTCGATGGCCGCATCGGTATCCGCGGCAGCGTGCTGTTCGCGCTCAATTCCGACCAGTTGCAGCCCGAGGGACGCGAGCTGCTGAAGAGCCTGGCTGCGCCGCTGGCCGGTTATCTCAAGGCGCGCGGCGAGATCCTGATGGTCAGCGGCTTCACCGACGACCGCCAGGTGCGCGACAGCAACCGCCAGTTCGCCGACAACTGGGAACTGTCGGCGCAGCGCGCGCTGACCGTGACCCGCGCGCTGATCGACGAAGGCGTACCGGCCGACGCGGTGTTCGCCGCCGCGTTCGGCGCGCAGCAACCGGTCAGCCCCAACACCGACGAAGCCGGACGCGCCAGCAACCGACGCGTGGAAATGGCGCCGCTGCCGAAACTGTCCAAGTCTGCCGCGAACCCGCATGCGCGATAACGCGACACCGGCGAGCGAACTGCTCGGCGCATGGCGGCAACAGCACGCCGAGCGCCTGGATCCGCTGCGCTTCCGCTTCATCGAAGCGCTGGCGCGGCGCGTCGATGCGCATCATGGCCAGGCGCGCCACCTGCTGGAGCAGAAGCTGTCCGCGCTGCTCGACGCCTACGCCGCGGATCTGGCCAGGATGCCGGTTGCGCAGCCGGTACGCGTTGCCGGCGAGGAGGAGGCAGTCGCGCTGCAGCCGGCGCTGGCGCAAGGCGGCACCAATGCCGATGCCTGCGGCGGCGACGTCACCGATGCCCATGCCGCGCCCGCCGCGACAGTGAGCGCGACTGCGCGCAGCCCGCTCGGCGAGCTGCTGCAGCGGTTCCCCGCCGCCACCGCGAACGATGCCAACGGCACGGCAAGCGCCACGCCGCTGCAGTCTGCGCCGCAATTACCTGCACTCGACGATGCGCGCAGACTGTGGACCGAGCTGCGCAGCCGCAGCCAGCTGCGGCAATCGCTGCAACAGGCCCCTTCCGATGCCGGGCCGCTGAATTCCGGCGTGCTGGTGCACCGCTCGCTGGCGCTGATGCGCACCCTGTCGCCTGGCTATCTGCAGCATTTCCTGGCCTACGTCGACGCGCTGTCGTGGCTGCAGCAGATGCACGACGACGACGTGCTCGCCACGCAGCAAAAGCCCAACGCCGCCATCGGCAGGAAGCCGGCGCGCGGCAAGCCGCGCAAGCGCGGCTGAAACAAGGCCGCGCACAGGCCGCCGCCATGCGTGCCAGGCATACGGCCCAATCAGGCCGATAACGCCCTTGTAGGAGCGGCTTCAGCCGCGACAGACGCCATCAGGGTGCATGTCGCGGCTGAAGCCGCTCCTACAGGTGGCGCGTTTGAATTCCGCGACGACGCAAGAAAAAAGCCGGCTTGCGCCGGCCTTTTCCAGTGCCGCGGGATACCGCGGATTACAACGCCTTCGCCGCCGCGACCACGTGCTCGGCGGTGATCTCGAAGTACTTGTACAGCTCGTCGGCCGGTGCCGAGGCGCCGAACGTATCGAGGCCGACCACCGCGCCGTCCAGGCCCACATACTTGCGCCAGAAGCTGGTGACGCCCGCCTCCACCGCCACGCGCTTGCGCACCGCGTTCGGCAGCACCGACTCGCGGTAGTCCGCATCCTGGCGGTCGAACACGTCGGTCGACGGCATCGACACCACGCGCGTCTTAATGCCCGCGGCATCGAGGGTCTTTTTCGCCTCCACGGCCAGGCCCACTTCCGAACCGGTGCCGATCAGGATCACGTCCGGCGCGCCGCCCTCGGCATCGGCCAGCACGTAGCCGCCGCGTTCGATCTGCTGGATCTGCGCCTCGCTGCGCGCCTGGAACGGCAGGTTCTGGCGGCTGAACACCAGGCAGCTCGGGCCGTCCTGGCGGGTGATCGCGGCCTTCCAGCTCACCGCCGATTCCACCGTGTCGCACGGGCGCCACACGTCGTTGTTGGGGATGTAGCGCAGCGAGGCCAGGTGTTCCACCGGCTGATGGGTCGGGCCGTCTTCGCCCAGGCCGATCGAATCGTGGGTGTAGACGTGGATCGCATGCGCCGGGTTCAACGCGCTCATGCGCACGCCGTTGCGCGCGTAGTCGCTGAACACCAGGAAGGTGGCGTCGAACGGGATGAAGCCGCCGTGCAGCGCCAGGCCATTGGCGATCGCGGTCATGCCGAACTCGCGCACGCCGTAGTACACGTAGTTGGCGTTCGGGTCGTCGCTGGCGACCGACTTGCTGGCCTTCCACAGGGTCAGGTTGGAATGCGCCAGGTCGGCCGAACCGCCGACCAGCTCCGGCAGCAGCGGCGCAAACGCTTCGATCGCCATCTGCGAGGCCTTGCGCGAGGCGATGGTCTGCGCCTCGCTCGCCTGCTTGGCGATGTAGGCGTCGGCCTGGGCGACGAAGTCTTCCGGCAGTTCGCCGTGCGAGCGGCGGGTCAGCTCCGCGGCCTCGGCCGGGAACTGCTTGGCGTACTTGTCGAACGCCTGCTCCCACTCGGCCTGGCGCAGCGTGCCGGCGCCACCGGCACGCCAGCCGTCGTAGATCTCCTGCGGGATCTCGAACGGGCCGTACGGCCAGTCCAGCGCCTTGCGCGCGCCTTCCAGTTCGTCCTTGCCCAGCGGCGCGCCGTGCGAGGATTCCTTGCCGGCCTTGCTCGGCGCACCGAAGCCGATGGTGGTGCGGCAGCAGATCAGGGTCGGCTTGTCGCTCTCGCCGATGGCGGCCTCGATCGCGGCCTTGATCGCGTCGGCACCGTGTCCGTCGACATCGCGCAGCACGTGCCAGCCGTAGGCCTCGAAACGCGCCGGGGTGTTGTCGCTGAACCAGCCGGCGGTGTTGCCGTCGATGGAGATATGGTTGTTGTCCCAGAACGCGACCAGCTTGCCCAGGCCCCAGGTGCCGGCCAGCGAGGCGGCTTCGTGGGAGATGCCTTCCATCATGCAGCCGTCGCCCATGAACACCCAGGTGCGGTGGTCGACGATCTGGTGCTCGGGGCGGTTGAAACGCTGCGCCAGCAGCTTCTCGGCCAGCGCGAAACCGACCGCGTTGGCGAAGCCCTGGCCGAGCGGGCCGGTGGTGGTCTCCACCCCGGGGGTCTCGCTGCGCTCGGGATGGCCGGCGGTTTTGCTGTGCAGCTGGCGGAAGCGCTTGAGCTGGTCCAGCGGCAGGTCGTAGCCGGACAGGTGCAGCAGTGCGTACTGCAGCATCGAACCGTGGCCGTTGGAGAGCACGAAGCGGTCGCGGTTGAACCACTTCGGATTGTTCGGATTGTGGCTGAGGAAGTCGTTCCACAGCACTTCGGCGATGTCGGCCATGCCCATCGGCATGCCGGGATGGCCGGACTTGGCGGCCTCGACCGCATCGGCGGCGAGGAAACGGATCGCGTTGGCGAGCTGGCGTCGGGTGGGCGTCGTCATGTGGGTTCTGTTAGCGGGCACGGGGCTTCGGGTCCGCTATTGTCCCACAGGCGGGGATTCGGGATTCGGGAGTGGGGATTCGCAACGGCACGGCACGGACGCCGCCAGGCCTTGTAGGAGCGGCCTCAGCCGCGACGGGCATTACCGATAGCAGCCGCGGCACTCAAAGCCGCTCACACACGCAGCCGCTTGGGCGTCCGCACTGCCGCCTTTACCAATCCCTAATCCCCAATCCCTAATCCCGGCCCTCAACCGTCCTCGCCTTTCGCCACCAGCGTGGTCAACGCCAGGTCGCCGGTCACGTTCAGCGCGGTGCGGCACATGTCCAGGAAATGGTTGACGCCCAGGATCATGCCGATGCCGACCGGGTCCACCCCGACCATCGCGCAGATCAGCGCCACCACCGGCAGCGAGCCGGACGGCACGCCGGCGGTGCCGATGCCGCCGAGGATGCACACCAGCATGACCATGAACTGCTGCGCGATGCTCAGCTCCACACCGAAGAACTGGGCGAGGAAGATCACGGTGACGCCTTCGAACAGCGCCGTGCCGTTCTGGTTGGCGGTGGCGCCGACGGTCAGCACGAAGCGCGACACCTTGCTCGGCAGCGCCATCTCGTCGGCCACGCGCAACGCGGTGGGCAAGGTGGCGTTGCTGGAGGCGGTGGAGAACGCCATCACCGTGGCCTCGCGGGTGGCGCGGAAGAACTCCAGCGGCGAGCGCCCGGCCAACTTCACCGCCAGCCCGTAGGTCACCACCATGTGCAGGCCCAGCGCCAGCACCACCACGCCGACGTAGGCGCCGAGCCGGATCAACAGTTCGAAGCCGAACAGCGCCGCCAGATTGAACATGAAGCAGGCCACCGCGTACGGCGCCAGGCGGATCACCAGCCCGATCAGGGTCATCGAGATCTCGAACACACCTTCGATGCCGCGCCGCAGCGTGGCCACCTTGGCGTCGTCGCTGAGCACCATGCCCACGCCGAACATCACCGCGAAGAACATCAGCGACAGGATCGCGCCGTTGCTGGAGGCGGCGGCGACCACGTTGTCGGGCACGATCGCCAGCAGCATGTCCATGCCGCGCGGCTGCTCCTTGCTCTGGTCGACGATCTGCGCGGCGCGCTCCGCGTTCTGCTGCAGCAGTTGCTGCGCCAGCGCGTGGTCCACGCCGGTGCCAGGCTTGAGCACGTTGACCAGCACCAGTCCGAGCAGCACCGCGATGCCCGACAACACCACCGTGTAGCCGAGCGTCTTCCAGCCGATCCGGCCCAGCGCGCGGATGTCGCCCATCTCGGAGATGCCCATCACCAGCGCCGAGAACAGCAGCGGCACGATCAGCATGAAGATCAGGCTGAGGAACAGCTTGGACAACGGCGTGGTTAGGTAGGTGGTCAGCGCCTGCACCCAGGCCGCATCGCCGCCCACGCTCATGTGCACGGCCAGGCCGAACACCAGCCCGAAAGCGAAACCGATCGCCATTTTCCAATGCAACGGCATGCCGGTTTTGGCCTTCACGGGGGTGTCGGTCATCGTGTGCGCCTTGCAGAAGGGAACACCGAGCTTAACAAACCCGTAGCGGCAGGCCGCAAGCCAGCGTCCTCGCCAGTGCACTGCGCCTCGCGCCGCTCGTCCCCAGGACGACGTTCTTACGCGTCGCGCGGGTACAGCGGCGGCAGCTCGTCCTTGCCACGCTTGCGCGGCGTGTCGCGCCAACGCGGCCCGGCCCAAAACGCCTGGCGCAGCGCGGCACGCGCGCCAGGCACGTCGCCGGCACCGCCCCAGCGTGCGCGTTGCAGGCGCACCACCGCTTCGCGTTGCGCCGGATCATCCAGGCGGGCCAGCAGCGCATCGAGGTCGGCGACGCCGGCCTGCGCGCACAGGATCGCCGCGACCTCGTCCAGGCCGCCGGCATCCAGCGCCTTGCGCAGGTCGGGCAGGCCGTAGCGGGCGCGCGGCGCCGCGCCTGCCGCTACCGCCGGCGCAGCGTATGCGCCGGCCGGCGCATGCGCACCGCGGCTGCGGCGCCAGGCCCACAGCAGCGTCGCCAGCCACAGCAGCGCGAACAGTCCGGCAAGCGCCATCCACAGCGGCAACGACCCGAGCCATCCGGACGCCGCGCGAGTCGGAGTCACCGCGTTGTCGGTCGGCACCACCGTCAGGCTCGGCGCCGCTACGCTGGCCGGCGTCGCAGGCGCGGCGGGTGCGGCACGCCCTGGCAGCACCTGCAGGTTCAGCTCGGGCAAGCTGGCCTCGCGCGCATTGCCGGCCGCCACGTCCCACCATGGCACGCGCAGCCCGCTGACCCGCAACGGCCCAGCGGTCTGCGGCACGATCGAGTAGCGCCGGGTGATCTTCAGTTGCGGGCTGCCGTCGACAAACGTCTCGTCGAACTGCGGCGGCTCGGCGAACACCTGCGCGCCATCGACGCTCGGCGTCGGCAACTCCGGGAACTGCGCCTGGGTGGCGCCGCGCGCGCTGGCCTCGACCACGATGTCGGCCGCCTCGCCCACCGCCGCACGCTGCGGCGTGGCGGTGTAGCGCAGGCGCAGGTCGTGCAGCGGCAGCCACGGCTGCGGCGCGTTGGCCGGTTGCGCGCGCACCTGCAGGGCCTGCGCCGCGCTGCGCGCGCTGAGGTCGCCGCCACGGCCGAAATAATCGTCGAAGAAGCCGCTGGGACCGCGCCCGCGGAAGCGCGCGCCGGGCAGCGTCAACGGCCCGCTGTGCTCCGGCACCAGCAGATAACGGCGCTCGACGATGGTGAACATGCGTCCGTCGATCTCGCGCCGGCTTTGGATATCGTCGCCGATGCGCTGCAGCGCCGCCCCGGCCGGCGGATCCAGATCCAGTTCGCCCGAGGTCAGCGGCACGCCCAGGTACAGCCGCACCACCACGCCCACGCTCTGCTGCACATACGGCTGCGCGTCGTCGGCCACGGTCTGCACGAACACGTCGGCGTTGCCGAGCTGCGCCGGATCGCCGGCGCGGGTGCTGCCGGCCGGCGCCGCCGCGGCGGCCGCGACTTGCAGCCGCAACGGCGCGGTGCGCTCGTTGCCCACCTGCACCGACGGGATGTCGATCGTGCCGGTGCCGCGCGGGGTCAGCGCCACGCCGAACAGCGACTTGGCCGTGACCTGGCCATTGACGATCTGCATCTGCCGGCTGCTGACCTCGTCGCTGAGCGCGAACTGCGCGCGCAGCGGCGCGTACTCCGGCGCCGCCACGCGCTGGTCGGTCTCGATGTTGAGGGTGACGCTTTCGCCGGCGCCGATGCTGTCGCGGTCCAGCCAGGCACGGGTCGCGGCCGCGGCCGGCAGCGCCAGCGTGGCCAGCAACACGGCTGCCCACACCGTCAGCAGTACCGATCGCATCCGCATCGCGGATACGCCCCCGCGCCAGCGGCGTTGCTTGCGTTCGATCATGGTCCTTCCCGCTGCCTGCGTTCGTGTTCGAGCTTGAATTTGGCGCGCAGCAGGTTGCCCGGATCGTCCGGCACCCGCCGCAGCCATGCTTCCACCGCCTGGCGCTGTTCGCGCTGCTGCGGGGTTTCCGCCGCCGCGGCGGCGGCGCGTGCGTCCGCTTGCTTGCCTGCCGCGCCCTGCTGCGCCATCGCCTGTTGCATCTGCTGGCGCTGCGCCGCGTCGGCCTGCTGCTGCGCCTGCGCATCGCCCGGCTTCGGCGGCCCCGGCGGCGTCGCATCCTTTTCCTTGGACCCGGCCTGCGACTGCGCATTCTTCTGCCCCGGCTGGCCTTGCGCATCCGCCGGCGCCTTGGCCTGCGACGGATCCTGGCCCTTCGGCGCGCCGCCGGCACCCGGCTGCGACTGGCCCTTCTGGTTCTGCTGCGATTGCTGCTTGCCCTGCTGTCCCGGCTTGTTCTGCGCGGCGTTGTTCTGCCCGGACTGGCGCTTGCGCGCGGCATCGACCGCGGCGCGGTTGGCGATCGCGTCGGCCATCTGCGGATGCTGCCGCAACGCCTTGTCGTAGGCGTCGATCGCCTCGTCGTAGCGGCCCTGGCGGGCCAAGGCATTGCCCAGGTTGTACCAGCCCTGGTCGCTGTCGACGCCTTGGAACTGTTGCTGCGCGGCGGCGAAATCGCCCTTGCGGTAGGCCTGCACGCCCGCGTCCAGGCGTTGCTGGCGCACCTGGTCGGGGCGCCGCCACCAATCGCCACTGGCCGCCTCGGCCGCCGCCGCATGCGCCGGCTGTGGCATCGCCAACGGCAGCAGCGCCACCAGCAGCAGCGCAGCGCCGCCACGGCGGCGAAACGCGAACAGGGCCAACAGCAGCAGCGGCGGCAGCAGCCAATAGCCCTGGTCCAGCCAGACCTTGCCGCTGCGCTCGCCGGCGGCTGTCGCGTCTTCCTGCTGCGCCGGTTGCAGCACGCCCAGACCGCGCAGATCGGCGTCGGTGGGCGTCAGCGCGGCGTAGCGGCCGTTGCCGGCGCTGGCCAGCGCCTGCAGCGAACCGGCATCCAGCTGCGCGTGACCAACGCCGCCCTGGCTATCGCGATAGGCCGCGCCCTGCGCGGTGCCCAATCCCAGCACCGACACCCGGTAGCCCTGCCCGGCCGCACGCGCCGCGGCCTGCTGCGCCTGCGCGTCGGCCTGGTCGCTGAGCAGCAGGATGTCGCCGCGGGTGAAACCGGCCTGTCGCAGCAGCTGTGCCGCCCAATCGATGGCCAGATCGGTGCGCTGCCCAGGCGCCGGCATCACCTGCGGCGACAGCGCGTCCAGGAACAGCGCGACGTTGGCCGCGTCGTCGGTCAACGGTGCGACGGTATAGGGTTCGCCGGCATAGGCCAGCAACGCGACTTCGCCGCCGGCACGTTCGCGCAGCAGCGTCGCCAGCTTGGCGCGTGCCTGCAGCAATCGCGACGGCGGCAGGTCGCCGGCTTCGATCCGCGGCGACAGATCCAGCGCGATCACCAGCGGCGTGCGCGACTGCCACAGCGGCTGCTGTTCCTGGCGCCAGCTCGGTCCGGACAGCGCCACCACCGCGAGTACGTAGCCCAGCGCGGCCAGCCACATCCCCGACAGCGATCGCCGGCCATCCTCCTTCGCCAGCAGATGCGGCAGCAGATGCGCGTCCACCGCGTGCCGCCATACATTGCGGCGCCGACGCCGACGCAGCCAGCTCCAGCCCAGCAACGGCAGCAGCGTCAATGCCCACAACCACTGCGGGCGCAACAGATGCAATGCCTCCAGGAAGCCGAGCACCGCGTTCATTGCCGCCTCCAAGGCCAGATGAAGCCCATCACTCCCAGCAGCAGCGACGCGCCCAGCGGCCACGCATAGCGCTCGATCCGCGGGCGCACCGCCGGACCGGCCGAGCGTACCGGCTCCAGGCGCTCCAGCTCGGCATAGATCGAGACCAGTTGCTCGGTATCGCGGGCGCGGAAGAAGCGCCCGCCGGTGTCCTGCGCGATCTTGCGCAAGGTGTCCTCGTCGACCTGATCGTCGCCACCGCCGCCGGGCATCGGCAAGCCGAACAGCGAATAGCCGCCGGCGCCACCGAAGGCGATGGTGTAGACGCGCACGTGCTCGGCCTTGGCCAGTTCCGCCGCCTTGGTCGGTTCCAGCACGCCAGCGGTATTGACGCCATCGGTCAGCACGATCAGCACCCGGTCGCCCTGCGGCTGCTCGCGCAGGCGCTTGACCGACAGCGCGATCGCATCGCCGAGCGCGGTCTCGCGCCCGGCCAGGCCGACCACGCTGTCGCGCAACTGGTCGCGCACCGTCGCCAGGTCGGCGGTCAGCGGCGTCAGCGCATACGCCTGCTGGCCGAACACCAGCAGGCCGATCCGGTCGCCGTCGCGGCGGTCGAGGAAGTCGGCCAGCACCGCCTTGGCCGCGGTCAGCCGATCCACCACGCGCCCGCCCAGGGTCATGTCCGGCTCGCTCATGCTGCCGGACAGGTCCACCGCCAGCATCAGTTGCCGCGCCTGCTGCGGCGGCGAGATCGGCTCGCCCAGTTGCAGCGGCCGCGCCGCCGCACCGCACAGGCAGAACCAGGCCAGCCAGGTCAGCCACAGGCCGACCCGCCACAGGCCGCCGCGCGCGGGCGCGGCCGCCACCGCCTGCAACCGCGCCCCATAGGGCACGCGCAAGGCCGGTGCGCTGCCGCGCTGCGCTGGCAGCAACAGGCGGGCCAGCAGCGGCAACGGCATCGCCAGCCACATCCACGGCCAGGCGAACCCGGCGAGCAGATCGCTGAGGCTTTGCCAGTGCAGCGAAAGCGTACTCATCGCCATCACCCGCCGCGCCCGCCCATCAGTTCGAGGAAGCGGCGCCGCGCCAGCGGCAGCAGCGCCTGCAGCTGCGCATGCTCCAGGTCGCGCCGATACCCGCCATCGAGCAGCACGCGGCCCGGTCCCGCGGAAAAATCCCGGCGCTTGTCCCCGTCGAGAAAGCGCAGCCATGGCTCGCCCTGCAGCGCCGCGGCGGCCGGGTCGCGGCGCCGCGCCGCGCGGCGCAGCAGTTCCGACACCGCGGCCACTTGTGCAGGCGCGGCGCCGCTGCCGAGCGCCGCATCGAACTGGCGCTGCCAGCGGCGTCGCCGCGCACGTCGCCAGACCCACAAGCCGAGCGCGATGCCCAGCGCCAACAACAGCGCTGCGCCAAGCAGCAACCAACCCGGCGCCGGCGGCCACCACGGCGGCGCCGGCGGCAGATGCACATCGCGCAGCGGCAACTGTTGCGGCGTCATCGCGGCGCGCTCCCGCCGATTACCGGCAGCAGCCAGGATTCGCTGGCCGCATCGCTGCGCAGCACGCGCACTTGCACGCCGCGGCCGGGCAGTTCGGCCGCCAGCGTTTCCAGCGGTGCGACGAACTGTTCGTGCCAGCGCTGTTGCGCACTGGCCGCCAGCAGATCGATTTCCACCCGGCGCCCGCCAGCCCAGAACGGCAACGCCGCCCGCGGCGGCTGCAGTTCCAGCGCGTCGGCCAGCAGCAGCAGCACCACATCGCTGTGCAGCGCCAGCCCGGCCCAGCGCGCCGCCGGAATCGCGTTCGCGCTGGCCGGATCGGCCAGCACCACCAGCCGTGAGCCCGGCCGCAACAGCTTGGCCGCGTGTTCCAGCGCCACGCCGAGGCCTGCATCGTCCTGCGGCGGTTGCGCGTACCAGCGCGCCAGCGCATCGAGCACGCGCAACGCGCCGCGCGGCCCGGCCGCCGGCGGTACCGGCGCCTCGCTGCGACTGCCGCGCAAGGCGGCCAGGCGGTCGCCCTGGCGCTGCGCGGTCCACGCCGCCACCGCCCCCGCACGCGCCGCCTGCACCGACTTGAACCGCACGCGGGTGCCGAAATACAGCGTCGGCGCGGTATCGGCCACGATCAGGCTGAGCCGCTCGCGCTCGGCCTGGAACAGCTTGGTATGGGTGCGCCCGCTGCGCGCGGTGAGCCGCCAGTCGATATGGCGTACGTCGTCGCCGGCCACGTATTCGCGCGACTCGGCGTATTCCATGCCGCGACCGCGCAGCGCCGCCGGCGCGCTGCCGCTGAGGCCATGCCGGCCGCGCCGCGGCGGCGGCACCCGCACCACTGCCGCGCGCAGCGCCACCAGCTCGGCCAGGGTCGGCCGCACGCCATCCGCGCCGGTCGCGGCATCGACGCGCAGCGTCTGCGGGGGCATCACCTGCACCGCCATCGTCGCTTACCTCGCCTGCGTCACGCTGCCGCGCACTGGCGGCACCGCAGCGCGATACACCGGAGCGCAGCGGTGCTGCAGCCGTCCGAATTGGTGCTGGCGCCCGCTCAAGGCGGCGGCACCTTGTCCAGCAGCGCGGCGACCAGCCGATCGCCGTCCCAGCCCTCGGCGGTGGCTTCGTAGCTGGGCAGCACGCGATGGCGCAGCACGTCCGGCGCCACCGCACGCACGTCGTCCGGGGTGACGAAATCGCGGCCCGCCAGCCAGGCCCGCGCGCGCGCGCAGCGCTCCAGCGCGATCGAGCCGCGCGGGCTGGCGCCCCAGGCGATGCGCCGCCCCAGTGCCGGGTCGTAGCCGCTGGCGTCGCGCGAGGCCAGCACCAGTTCGATCAGATAGCGCTCCAGCGGCGGCGCCATGTGCAGCGACAGCACCGCACGCCGTGCGGCGAACACATCGTCCAGTGGCATCCGCTGCGGCGGCACCTCGCCGTGTTCCAGGGTTTCGCGCGCGCGCTCGCGCGCCAGGCGCAGGATCTCGGCCTCGGCGGCGGCCTCGGGATAGCCGATCCGCACGTGCATCAGGAACCGGTCCAACTGCGCTTCCGGCAGCGGGAACGTGCCTTCCTGCTCGATCGGGTTCTGCGTCGCCATCACCAGGAACAGCTTCGGCAGCGCATAGGTATGCCGGCCGACGGTGACCTGGCGCTCGCCCATGGCTTCCAGCAGCGCCGACTGCACCTTGGCCGGCGCGCGGTTGATCTCGTCGGCGAGCAGGATCGGATGGAAGATCGGCCCCGGCAGGAACTCGAAGCGGCTTTCCTGCGGACGCCATACCTCGGTTCCGGTCAGGTCGGCCGGCAACAGGTCCGGGGTGAACTGGACGCGGGCGAAGTCCGCCTCCAGCCGCGAGGCCAGCGCGCGGATCGCGGTGGTCTTGGCCAGGCCGGGCGCGCCTTCGACCAGCAGGTGGCCATCGGCGAGCAACGCGATCAGCAAGCGCTCCACCAGCGCGGACTGGCCGACGATGGTTTCGGACAGGCCGTCGCGCAGGGCGAGGAATGCCGCGTGCAGGCGCTGCTGCTCGGACGTGGCGGGAGTGGGCTCGAAGCTGGAGGGCGTGGTGTTCATGTGCCGAGTTTGACCCATCGGCGGTGAAATGGTTCTGCGTCGCGCGCGACAATCGGTCGCAAATTCAGATTTTCCTCATCCGCCGGCACAAACGACGACGGGAGAAGCGACTGCTTCTCCCGTCTGGATACCGCCATGATGCTGGCCTGTGCGCCGTGGTTCGGCAAGGCAGGCGCGTCAGCCCGCGGTAGGCGCGCGCTTGGCCACGCGCATCACCTTCGGGGTCACGAAGATCAGCAGTTCGGCCTTGCTCTTGCTGCGGCCGCGCTTCTTGAACAGATTGCCCAGGAACGGGATATCGCCCAGGAACGGCACCTTGGAAACGCTGTTGCGGTCGGTGAACTCGTATACGCCGCCGATCACCACGGTCTGGCCGTCGTCCACCAGCACGGCGGTATTGACCTCGCGGCGGTTGATTTCCGGGATGGTGCCGTAGCCTTCGAGAACACGGTACTGGTCGACTTCGTCCTTCTTCACGTTCATGTTCAGAAAGACGCGATTGTCATCGGTGATGGTCGGGGTGACCTTCAGTTCCAACAACACTTCCTTGAACTGCACGTTCGGCGTCGCCGCAGTACCGGCGGTGCCGCCGGTGATGGTGACATAGCCGATCTCCTTGCCCTGCTTGATCACCGCCTCGCGCTGGTTGGAGGTCACGATACGCGGGTTGGAGATAACTTCGCCCCGACCTTCTTCCTGCAGCGCCGACAGTTCCAGATCCAGATTGAAATTGGATCCGAGCAAGGTATAGGCCAAGCTTGGCAGCGTCGTTGCATTGGTGAACGTCGTACCACCGAGGTCAACGTTAAGCCCGCGCGTGGCGGCGGTCCCGCCGCCGGTCGCACCACTACCCACGGTCGCCGTGTTGTCGCCGTAGGTGTGGGTGCCGCCGATGCCGAACTTGGCGCCCAGGTCGCGGGCGAAGGTATCGGTGGCGATAACGATGCGGCCCTCGATCAGCACCTGGTCGACCGGTCGGTCGATGACGTTGATCAGCTCGCGCATCTGCGCGATCTTCTTCGGGATGTCGCTGATCATCAGCGTATTGGTGCGCTCGTCGGCGACGATACGCCCGCGCGGCGACAGGAAGCCGTTGTCGGTCTGGCCGCCACCACCACCGCCACTACCACCACTGCCGCCACCGCCACCGATCCCCTTGGCCTCGGTCAGCGCTTTGAAAATCGTGGTAGCGCTGTGGTAGTTGATCTGGATGTAGTCGGTGCTCAGGTCCTCGCGGTTCTCGATCGCGATCCGCGCGTCTTCCTTGTCCTGCTCGAACTTGGCCAGCTCCTGCTGCGGCGCGACCCAGACCACGGCGCCGTCGCGGCGCTTGTCCAGGCCCTTGGCGCGCAGCACGATGTCCAGCGCCTGGTCCCACGGCACGTTGACCAGGCGCAGAGTGACGCTGCCCTGCACGGTGTCGGAGGCGACGATGTTGAGATTGGATTCCTCGGCGATCAGCTGCAGCACGGTACGCACCGGCACGTCCTGGAAGTTGAACGTCACCGGGCGGCCGCTGTAGCCGCGCGCGGCGACCTGCGCCGCCGCCTGGCTGACCGTGGCCGCGCTGACCGCGCCCACCGCCGGTGCCGAGGTCCGCGGCGAAATCTCCACCACGTACTCGTTCCCTGACTGGTAAGCCAACGACTCGAAGGCGCCGTTGGTGCTCAGCACCAGTTGCGCGCCACCGGCGTACGGCTTGGCGTCGATGCGCTGCACCGGGGTGGCGAAGTCGGTGACGTTGAGCGGACGCTGCAGCTCCGCCGGCAACGATGCGTTGCCGACATCGACCACCACGGTGTTGCCCTGGGTGCGCAGGTCGGGACTGGCGCCGGCGCCGCTGAAGTGCAGGATCAGCCGCCCCGCATCGCCGTCGCCGCGCTTGAAGTCGATCTTCGACACCGCGAGCTTGGCCGGTGCCTGCGCTGTCGCCAGCGCCGGACCCGCCGCAGGCGTCGCCGCCAGCGCCGCGCCCATCGCAGCCGAACTCCCCAGCAGCGCCGCCAACCCCAATGCGCGTAGCCGCACCGTCGCGTGGCGCCGGATGGGACGCAGGCTCAGGGCTTTGGAAAAAGTCATCGTGCTATCCCCATAATCAATCATTGATCGTCCAGCGCCACGGCAGCCGGACGTTCCAGCCAACCGCCAGCGCCATCCGGCACCAGTTCAATCAAATCGATGCGATCCTCGTGCACCCCGGTCACGCGGCCATCGCTCTGCCCCATGTAGATGCCCGGACGGACCCGATACGTCACCTTGTCCGGCGCCATCACCAGCGCCACCAGCCCCCCGCCGTTGCCCAGCGTGCCGACCATCTTCAGGCCGTCCAGCGGGAACTGCTCCAGCGGCTCCTTGCGCCGGTTCGGATCCGGGCGCAGGCCGCTGTTGCCGTCCGGGCTCGCCCAGGCATCGCTGAACGGATCGCGCAGGCCCTGCGCCGCGTATTCGAAGGTCTCGAACTGCTGCATCACCGGCAGCGGCTCCAGCGGCTGCGCTGGCCGCGCGCGTACTTCCTTGACCCAATTCTCCAGATTCGGTGCATCGCCCGGAGTACTGGTCACGCCGCGGCCGCAACCGCCGAGCAACGCCACCAGCGCCAGCCCCGCCAAGCACTTGAATGCCCTGGTCCGCCGCTTCATGCGCCACCGCCTTGCTTGGAAGCCTTCTTCGCCGCGGCCGCCGCCTTCTCCTGATCCGCCATCTCCTTGTCGTCGAGGTAGCGATAGGTCTTGACGGTACCGGACAGCTCCAGCTCGCCGCGCGCGGTAATGCCCGCGGTCTTGTCCCGCGGCTTCAGATTGATGTCGTGCATGGTCAGGATCACCACCCGCGGCAGCGACGCCACGCCACTGACGAAAGCGCCGAACTGGTGATAGCTGCCGACCATGCGCAGCGCGATCGGCTTCTCCGCGTAGAACTCCTTCGGCGACTCCGGACCCGGCTGGAACAGTTCGTTGGCCAGGCCGCTGGACAACGCGGTCTGCGAGATGTCGATGATCAGGTCCGGCATTTCGGTCTTGCTCGGCAGCTGCCGCAGCATCTGCTGCAGCACCTGCTCCATCTGCGCCAGCTGCTGCTTCAGCGGCTGCAGATTGACCGCACGGCTCTGCTCCTTCTCGAACGAAGCGCGCAGCTCGGTTTCCTTCTGTTCCAAGGTTCCCAGCTCGTCGCGCTTGTCGCTGATCAGCAAGAACCACGACAGGATCAGGATGAACAGTGCGACCAGCACGCAGAAGCCGATCTTGGCCTGCTGCGGCCAGTTGCCGAGGTTGTTGAAGTCCAGGTCTTTGACGTTGAATTTCTTGCTCATGACGCCGGTCCCTGTTGCGCTGGCGTGGCAGCTGGCGGCGCCGGCGCGGCGGCCGGCGGCGTCGTGGGTGCGGTCGGTGCAGCAGGCGCGGGACCGGCAGAGGGTGCCGGCGCGGCGGCAGCGCCCGGCGCCGGGACTGCGGCAGGCGCGCCTGGCGCCGGCGCGGCAGCGCCGGGCGTGGCGTCAGCGGTATCGCCGGGCACCGGCAGCTTGACCTTGAGGGTGAACACGTACGGCAAGGCCTTGGCGTCGACGATCGGCCCCTTGACCTCCTTCTCCTGCGCCTTGGCCTCGATCACCGACAGCTCCGGATTGGTCATCCAGCCCGAGCCCTCGAGGTTGCGCATGTAGGCGCTGACCCGGGCATTGGACTGCGAGCGCCCTTCCAGGGTCAGGATGTCGCCCTCCTGCTTGACCGCGGTCAGCACCACGCCGTCGGGGATCGTGCGCACCAGCGAGTCGAACAGGTGCACCATCTGCGAGCGCTTGGCCTGCAGTTCCTCGATGACCCGCTTGCGCGCCAGCAGGCGCCGCTTCTGCTCGTCGAGCTTGTCGATTTCCTGGTTCTGCGCCTTGACCTTGTCGATCTCGGTCTGCAGATAGGCATTGCGCTCGTTCTGTCCGGTGATCTGGCGGTCGTAATAGAACCAGATCAGCATCGCCAGCAGCACGCCGGCCAGCGCGGCGAAGCCCAGCATCGCGTAGAACTCGCGCTCGCGCTGCTTGCGCCGCTCCGCCCGCCAGGGCAGCAGATTGATTTTTGCCATCAGTCGAAGCTCCTCAGAGCCAGGCCGGTGGCGATCATCAGCGCCGGCGCGTCCTGGGCCAGCGCATGCGCCTGGACTTTCGGTCCCAGGGTCATCTGCGCCAGCGGGTTGGCGACCACGGTCGCCACCCCCAGTTGTTCCTCGACCATCTCCGGCAGCCCGGCCAGCGCCGCGCAACCGCCGGCAAGCACGATATGGTCGACCCGATTGAATTCGCTGCCGGCGTAGAAGAACTGCAGCAGGCGGCTGATCTGCTGCACCGTGGCTTCCTTGAACGGCTCCAGCACCTCGATCTCGTAGCTTTCCGGCAGCCCGCCCTGGCGCTTGGCCATGCCGGCTTCCTCGTAGGTCAGGCCGTAGCGGCGCATCACTTCGTCGGTCAGCTGCTTGCCGCCGAACACCTGTTCGCGGCTGTACAGGCTGCGTCCGCTGCGCAGCACGTTGAGCGTGGTCATGGTGGCGCCGATATCGACCAGGGCGACGACGCCGTCGGCCGCCACCGGCAGCTCGCTGGCGACCAGCGCGAACGCGTTCTCGACCGCGAAGGCCTCCACGTCCATGACCTTGGCGACCAGGCCGCCCAGTTCCAGCGCCGACTGGCGCAGCTCGACGTTCTCCGAGCGCGACGCGGCCAGCAGCACCTGCACCATTTCCGGGTTGTTGGGGATGACCCCCAGCACTTCGAAGTCCAGGTTCACTTCGTCGATCGGGTACGGA
This sequence comes from Xanthomonas sp. DAR 34887, assembly GCF_041245805.1. Classification (NCBI taxonomy): domain Bacteria; kingdom Pseudomonadati; phylum Pseudomonadota; class Gammaproteobacteria; order Lysobacterales; family Lysobacteraceae; genus Xanthomonas; species Xanthomonas tesorieronis. Next base: position 1,159,663 of record NZ_CP162490.1, on the reverse strand, counting down.
ATGTAGTTGACCGCCTCCAGCTCGACCTGCGCTTCCATCTCGTTCTCGTCGAGCTCGGCCGGCATCGGGATCAGCTTGGTGATCACCGCCGAGCCGGCCACCGCCGCGGCGGCATGCTTGGCGCGGGTGCCGGAACGGGTCACGGCGCGGCGGATCGCCTCGCCCACGGCCTCGACCTCGACGATGTTCTTCTCGACCACGGCGTTGGGCGGCAAGGGTTCCACGGCGTAGTGCTCTACGCGGAACCGGTTGCCGCTACGGGACAGCTGCAACAGTTTGACCGCGGTCGAACTGATATCGACACCGATCAGCGGTTGCTGACTTTTTGGAATAAGCCCCACGGATTTTCCCCTGCCGACGGGCACTTGGACGGCAATGTTGCGCCCACGCATTAATAACAAATTTTTTGCAATTGGCAACCGCCCTGGACATGTCGCGACCTAGGTCACAACACATCCCGTGGCAGCAAACCGGTCGCATCCCCGGAATCGGCCCCAGCCTTTCCCCGGCGTACTCTATACTCTGCGCCCAAGAAATCTGCAATCGGAATCTCTCTCGATGCCCCGTTTTCGTCGTTGGCTGCGCTGGGCGCTGGTCACGTTCGTCGTCCTCGCCCTGATCGGAGCAGCCGCCGCCGGCGGGCTGTATTACGTCGTTTCCTCCAAGCTCCCGGACGTGCAGACGCTGCGCCAGGTGGAGCTGCAGGAGCCCATGTACGTCTATGCCAGCGACGGCAAGCTGATGGCCCTGTTCGGCGAGACCCGGCGCTATCCGATCACCATGAAGGACGTGCCGGAGCAGCTGAAGCAGGCGTTCCTGGCCACCGAGGACGCCCGCTTCTACCAGCACGGCGGGGTCGACTACAAAGGCATCGCCCGCGCGGTGTGGCTGCTGGCCACCACCAACGACAAGCGCGTGCCTGGCGGTTCGACCATCACCCAGCAGGTCGCCCGCCAGTTCTTCCTGAGCTCGGAGTACAGCTATACCCGCAAGCTGGCCGAGATCCTGCTGGCGCGCAAGATCGAGGCCGAGCTGAGCAAGGACGAGATCTTCGAGCTGTATCTCAACAAGAGCTTCTTCGGCAACCGCGCCTACGGCATCGCCGCCGCCGCCGAGTACTACTACGGCAAGAAGCTCAACGAACTGAGCCTGGACGAAATGGCCTCGCTGGCCGGCATCCCCAAGTTCCCGTCCAGCGGCAACCCGATCAGCAATCCCGAGCGCGCCAAGCAGCGCCGCGACAACTACGTCCTCAGCCGCATGGCCGCGCTGGGCTTCGTCACCCAGGCCGAGGCCGACGCCGCCAAGGCGGTGCCGATGCACGCGGCCCCGCACGAGCGCCCGGTCGAGGTCGAGTCGCCCTACGTGGCCGAGCTGGTGCGCCAGGAGATGATCGCCCGCTTCGGCGGCGACGTGCTCGACAAGGGCTACCACGTGACCACCACGATCGACGCGGAGCTGCAGGCCGCGGCCAATGCCGCGGTGCGCAAGGGCCTGGTGATCTACGACCGCCGCCATGGCTGGAACGGGGTGGAGAAGCATTTCGACGTGGCCGCCGACGCCGACGCCGCGGCGCTGGCCAGCCATCTGACCGGCAGCTACGTGCAGGGCGGAATGGTGCCGAGCATCGTCGCCGCCACCGGCAGCGACGGCAGCGCGACCGTGGTGCTGGCCAACAAGAGCGAACTGGTGCTGCCGGTCGCGTCCAGCCGCTGGACCGGGCGCAGCCCGGCCGCCCTGCTCAAGCGTGGCGACCTGGTACGGATCCAGGCCGGCGACAAGCCGGGCGAATGGGAAATCACCCAGCTGCCGCGCGGGCAATCGGCGCTGGTATCGCTGGACGCCAGCAACGGCGCATTGCGCGCCCTGGTCGGCGGCTTCAGCTATGCCGGCAACAAGTTCAACCGCGCCACCCAGGCGCGGCGCCAGCCGGGTTCCAGCTTCAAGCCGTTCCTGTACGCGGCCTCGTTTGAGAAGGGCTTCAACCCGGCCTCGATCGTGCTCGACGCGCCGGTGGTGTTCCGCGACCGCCGCGGCAAGACCTGGTCGCCGCAGAACGACGGCGGCGGCTTCCGCGGCCCGATGCGCCTGCGCGAGGCGCTGGTGCAGTCGCGCAACCTGGTCTCGGTGCGCCTGCTCGACAGCATCGGCGTGGACTTCGCGCGCAAGTACATCAGCCAGTTCGGCTTCCAGGAAGCCGAGCTGCCGCCCAACCTGTCGATGTCGCTGGGTACCGCCTCGCTGACCCCGCTGTCGGTGGCGCGCGGCTATGCGGTATTCGCCAACGGCGGCTCGCGGGTGGACCCCTGGATCATCGACAAGGTCACCGACCGCGACGGCAACGTGCTGTTCCAGGAGCACCCGCCCACCGCCTGCCGCAGCTGCGGCAGCGTCGGCGGCAGCGTCACGCCGGCCAGCCAGGTCGTCGACGGCTTCAACTTCGGCGCGGCGACGCCGCCGCCGGCGCCCAAGCCGGCGGCCACCGCCGCTGCGACCCCGGCCGAGACCGCGCCGGCGACCGATCCCGAGGCCAAGGTGGCACCGCGCGCGATCGACGAACGTACCGCCTACCAGTTGGTCTCGATGATGCGCGACGTGGTCCAGCGCGGCACCGGCACCGCGGCCAAGGTGCTGGGTCGCGAGGACGTCGGCGGCAAGACCGGCTCCACCAACGACCACCGCGACGCCTGGTTCTCCGGCTTCGGCGGCCCCTACGTGACCACCGTGTGGGTCGGCCGCGACGATTTTCGTTCGCTCGGCTACCGCGAGTACGGCGGCAAGGCGGCGCTGCCGATCTGGATCGACTACATGCGCGTAGCACTGAAGGACAAGCCGATCGCCAGCAACGATCCGCCGGCCGGCATGGTCCAGGCCACGCTCAACGGCGCCACCGAGTGGGTCAAGGTCGAGGACATGGATCGCATCCAGGACTTCGACTACGGCCTGCAGGACCAGAAGACCGACGACGCGGCGTTCGATATTTTCTGACGGGCGCGAAACGTGGGACCGGGGACTCGGGACGCGGCGGGTCCCGATGCCGAGGCGGCGATAGGCGGTATCGACACCGGCGGACGCCGCGTCGCCGAGATGCCGCGCGGACAGCCGCGGCCGCCCAGCGCGTCATCGCGCTGCATGCCGCTGTCACCGCGCTGCTGTACAGTCGGGTCAGGCTTTGAGGGAGGCGGCCCCATGCATCACGCTCGGCAACATGCCCAGACCCGCACGCACGAACGCCGCCGCCGGCTGGCCCACGAAGCCGCCCGGCTGATGGCCGAAGGCGGCATCCGCGACTTCCACCAGGCCAAGCTGAAGGCCGCCGAGCGGCTCGGCATCCACGACGACGCCTCGCTGCCGCGCAACCGCGAGATCGAGGATGCGCTGCGCGAGTACCAGCGCCTGTTCGCTGGACCCGACCACGCCGGCGGCCTGCGCCTGCGTCGCGAGGCGGCGTTGCGCGCGATGGACTTCCTGCATGGCTTCGCCCCGCGCCTGGTCGGTCCGGTGTACGACGGCACCGCCGATGCCAACAGCCCGGTGCAGTTGCACCTGCACAGCGACGACGCCGATGCGGTGGCGCGCTTCCTCGAAGAGCACCGGATCCCGGCCGAATCGCGCACGCGCCGATTGCGCCTGGACCGCGAACGCAGCGAGGACTTCCCGGTGTGGGTGTTCGCCGCCGAGGAACTGACCTTCGACCTGACCGTGCTGCCCTACGACGCGCTGCGCCAGGCGCCGCTGTCGCAGGTCGACGAGAAACCGATGCGGCGCGCCTCGGAAAGCCAGCTGCGGCAGTTGCTGACCGAGCAGGACATCGCCGACTACCAGCAGCGCCGCTGAGCGCAGCGCGCGCCGCGCTCCGCGCACCGATTCCTTCCGCCAACGGACCTAGCTGCATGCCCGCCATTCCGCCCGACGCCATCGTCGTCTCGCGCAACAGTCTCGATAGCGACGACGCGTACGCGCCGATCCAGTCCAACATCAGCTTCATCAACGCCCAGCTCGACCAGTGGCTGCGTCCGGACGAGATCGCCGCCGATGCGATGTGCAGCTACTACGTCGACTTCTACGTGGCGCAAGTGGAAAACGGCGGCTTCGCCCAATTCGTCTACAACTGCAACGCCGATCCGCTGGTACTGGACCAGGTGGGACGCGGACTGCAGGCGATGCAGGCACCTCGGCATGCGGCGCTGTACGCCGCCAGCCGCGCGCTGCTCGAACGGATGGACGAGGACACGCTGCAGGCATTCATGGATGGCGAATACTTCGGCGACAACCCGGCGCGCGATGCGCTCGACCGGCATGGCGATGCGTTCTTCGCGCTGGCCGAAGAGGAAGACCTGATCGCGCTGAATTCGGCCTGGCTGCGCGCGCATCCGCAACTGGTGGCGCTGTCGATCGAGGAGATGCAGGCCGAGGTCCAGCGCCGCGGCGCCGCCCTGCCCGATCGCCTCGAGCGCATCGCCGCGGCGCTGGAGAACGAGCCGCGTTACATGAAACTGATCCGCCGCCTATGCGCCGACAGCGGACACACGCTGGACCGCGTCACTGCCGGCGACCCGAGCCACCAGCACAATGGCAGCCAGGTGCTGGCCTGGCATTTCCTGACCGACCGCGGCCACTTCTACCTGCTCGACCTGGACGGCACCGCGCGCATGCACCAGGCCGACAGCCATGCGCTGGTGACGCAGATCGAAGTGCCAGCGCAGCTGTAGGGCATCGCGATCCAGGTCTGCCGCTCCGCCCCGCGTGCCGCGGGAGCAACTCCGCGGAAACGGCATCGGGTTGGTCCCGGCCCATCTGAGGTCGCAGCACAGTGCTGCCAGCGAGTCGGCCGCGCGCGCCCTGTAGAAGCGGCTTAAGGACACCTCTAAAAACCCATTCCGGAAACTGCACGCTGCACGTGGCGATGGCGTGTTCCTTTTGTCTGTTGCGGCTGAAGCCGCTCCTACACATGCGCGCCTTGCTCTTGTAGGAGCGGCTTCAGCCGCGACAGGAAGACGAAGCGGCCGTGATGCCAAGGCGTCCATGACAAACGCGGGCGCAACGCCACCAAGTACACCGCCAGTGCGCCTTTGCCACTCCATGGCATCTCGAACGTCCCGATGCCGAAACCTGCAGGCTGGGCGTGTCGGCATCTCGCAAGTGCATCGACATGCTTTGGGGGTTATTAGAGGCGCCCTTAAGTCGCGACCAAGGAAGCGGCAGACCTTGCAGCTGCCAACACTGTCCGGGCCGAACCTTCTCGCACACGAAGCGCTTCAGCGCGGTGAGTGCACGCATGTCTTTGTGCGCGCCAGACGATCCCAGTCCATCAGTCACGACAAGAGGACTGCGGAAGATCATCGCATCGCGGTCCACCCCATAAAAAACGCCCCGCAAAGCGGGGCGTTTTCGCGACAAACCGAAGGCAGCGCGATCAGCGCTGGCCGTCGGCCTTGTAGTCGCGCTTGTCGTAGCCGGTGTAGATCTGGCGCGGGCGGCCGATCTTCATTTCCGGATCGACCTGCTGTTCCAGCCAATGCGACACCCAACCCGCGGTGCGCGCGATGGCGAACATCACGGTGAACATCTCCACCGGAATGTTCAGCGCCTTGTAGATGATGCCCGAGTAGAAGTCGACATTCGGGTACAGCTTGCGCTGCACGAAGTAGTCGTCCTTCAGCGCGGCCTCTTCCAGCTTCAGCGCCACTTCCAGCAGCGGATCGTTGACGCCCAGTTCGCCCAGCACCTTGTGGGTCATCTCGCGGATGATCTTGGCGCGCGGATCGAAGTTCTTGTAGACGCGGTGGCCGAAGCCCATCAGGCGGAAGCTCGAGTTCTTGTCCTTGGCCTTGGCCACGGCGCTCTCGACGTTGTCGGCGGTGCCGATTTCTTCCAGCATCTTCAGCACGGCTTCGTTGGCGCCGCCATGCGCCGGGCCCCACAGCGCGGTGATGCCCGCGGCGACGGACGCGTACGGGTTGGCGCCGGTGGAGCCGACCAGACGCACGGTCGAGGTCGAGGCGTTCTGCTCGTGGTCCGCATGCAGGATGAACAGCAGGTCCAGCGCCTTGGCCACGACCGGATTCATCTCCAGCTGCTCGCTCGGCACTTCGAACATCATGTGCAGGAAGCGCTCGACGTAGCCGAGGTTGTTGCGCGGGTAGCGGATCGGCCAGCCGATCGAATAGCGGTGCGCCGCAGCGGCGATCGTCGGCACCTTGGCGATCAGGCGGATCGCGGCCAGGCGCCGCTGCTCCGGATCGTTGAGGTCCAGCGTGTCGTGGTAGAACGCCGACAGCGAGGCCACGGTGCCGGCCATCATCGCCATCGGGTGCGCGTCGTGGCGGAAGCCGCCGAGGAAGTTCTTCAGCGACTCGTGCATCATCGTGTGATGCGTCACTTCGTGGTCGAACTTCTTGAATTCGTCGGCGGTGGGCAGCTCGCCGTTCATCAGCAGGTAGGCCACTTCGAGGAAGTTGGACTTCTCGGCCAGCTGCTCGATCGGGTAGCCGCGGTACAGCAGCACGCCGTTGTCGCCGTCGATGTAGGTGATCGCCGACTTGCAGCTGGCGGTCGCGGTGAAGCCCGAGTCGTAGGTGAACAGACCGGTTTCTTTGGTCAACTTGGAAATGTCGACGCAATCGTTGCCCAAGGTGGGTTTGAGTACCGGCAGAACGACCGACTTGTCGCCGGCATTCAGCGTGACCTGATCAAGATCGGACACAGTGTGCGCTCCTCAGTGGAAGGCGCCTGCCCGTACTTTGCGAACAGACGCGTGAAGGAAGTCCACGGCAATTACCACGGATCGCGCCATTATCGCACAGCAACATTTGAGTCGTTGCTCGTCCTCGCGCCGCAGGATGGGTGCCACTGGGGACACAGCGTTGCGCCCTCGCCATAGCCAGGACGGGAAGGATGTGTACAAACCGCCAGCGCGACCGCGCGGCGACATTTTCCGGAGACGCAAAAAAGACGGCCGCGCAGGGCGCGGCCGTCCTTTACCACTTCGACCGCTCGATCAGCGCGCGTAGCGCTTCTGGAACTTGTCGATGCGGCCGCTGGTGTCGATGACCTTGTGCTTGCCCGTATAGAACGGATGCGAAGACGAGGAAATTTCGACCTTGACCAGCGGATATTCTTCGCCGTCCTCCCACTTGACCGTCTCTTTCGAGGACATGGTCGAACGGGTCAGGATCTTGAAATCGGAGGTGACGTCGTGAAAAACGACGTTGTGGTACTTGGGATGGATGTCGGCCTTCATGGGCTCGCACCGTAGGGGGCTGCTGGACAAGAGGGAAACTATAGCAACTCACCGGGCCTGCGCGCAAGAACAACTTGCGCCGAATTCACGGCCCGCCGGGGCCTGGGCTCGGGGAGGAGCCCCGACCACGCCCGGGCGTCTCCGGCCCGCTCAACCGGCGCCGACCGCCGCGCGCGCCAGCGCCTGGAACCGGGCCTGGTCGTAGCGGATCAGCATCGCCGCGTTGTCGGCCAGGCCGAGCTGGCGGTTCCAGTCGACCAGGGTGGCGCCGCGGCTGTGGACCCCGGCCAGCTCGACCTGCAGCGGCCGCGACTGCACCTCCAGCGCGCCCTCGGGCTGCAGCGCCCAGGCCATTGCCAGCGCATCGGCGGCGTACCAGTGCTCGCCGCGCGAATCCTCCGACCACAGCCGGGTCTTGCGCGAGATCTCCTCGTAGAAGCGCGCCTTGTCGGCGTCCGCGGCCAGCCATTGCTCGACCTCGCGATGCGGCAGGCCATGCGCGACGGTGGCCTCCCAGTCGGCGACCTCGATGTGCGGGAACCCGGAAAACACGATATGCGCCGCTTCCGGATCGAAGGCGATGTTGAACTCGGCAGCCGGGGTGATGTTGCCGTGGCAGGTGATCGCCCCGCCCATCACCACGAAACGGCGCACCCGCTGCGGCAGGGTCGGATCCAGTTTCAGCGCCAGCGCGAGGTTGGTCAGCGGACCGAGCGCGACCAGCAGCAGCGAGCCGGCGTACTGGTGCGACAGGCGCAGGATCGCCAGCGCCGCGTGTTCGGACTCGGCGGTGCGCGCCGCCGGCGCCAGGCCGACATCGCCGAAACCGTCCAGGCCATGCACATGGGCGGCGTCCACCGCCGGATGCAGCAGCGGATCGGCGCAGCCGGCGAACACCGGCACGTCCTCGCGCCCAGCCACTTCGCACACCTTCAGCGCATTGCGCACGGTGTGCTGCAGGCCGACGTTGCCGGCGGCGATGGTCAGGCCGACCACGTCGTGGCGGTCGTCGGCGAAAGCCATCAGCAGGGCCAGGGCATCGTCCACGCCGGGATCGGTGTCGATCAACAGGGGAATCTTGTCGCTCATGCGTGATTCTTCGTCAGTCCGTTCGGCCGCCGAGTCTGGCATCGCGGGGCGGGCATGGGAAGGAGCGGGGATTGGGGATTCGGGAGTGGGGATTCGCAAAGGCGGCGCTACCGCGCTCCGTCGTAGGAGCGGCTTCAGCCGCGGCCGGCGTTACCGGGAAAGCCCCATCGCGGCTGAAGCCGCCCTACGAACGAAGACGTGGCGATGCCGCTTTTGCGAATCCCCAATCCCGGCTTTAAACAGCCGCAGGCTGGTCATGCCGAATCTCGGCCCCTCATGCCCCCGCGAACCGCGCCGCGCCGCCCACCCAGCGCGCGACGATGCGATCGGCCAGGGCCGGCGAGTCGGCCAGCAGCCGGTCGGCCAGTGCATGCACCCGCGGCAACAGGCCCGCGTCGCGGGCCAGGTCGGCGACGCGGAACGCGGCCAGGCCGGTCTGGCGGGTGCCGAGCAACTCGCCCGGCCCGCGCAGTTCCAGGTCCTTCTCGGCGATGACGAAGCCGTCGTTGGTCTGGCGCATGGTCTGCAGCCGCTCCCGCGCCATCGCCGACAACGGCGCCTGGTACATCAGCACGCAGCTCGACGCGGCCGCGCCGCGCCCGACCCGGCCGCGCAGCTGGTGCAGCTGCGCCAGGCCCAGCCGCTCGGCGTTCTCGATGATCATCAGCGAGGCATTGGGCACGTCGACGCCGACCTCGATGACCGTGGTCGCGACCAGCAGGTCGATCTCGCCCTGCTTGAACGCGCGCATCGCCGCCTGCTTCTCGGCACCCTTCATGCGCCCGTGCACCAGCCCCACCTTCAGCTCCGGCAATTGCGCCGACAAGGCTTCGTAGGTGGCCTGCGCGGCACTGGCATCGATGCGGTTGCCCGCACCTCCGCCCTGCCCCGGCGCCGGCTTGTCGCCCTCCTCGGCTTCGTCGATCAAGGTGCACACCCAGTACGCCTGGCGGCCTTCGGCGCAGGCCACGCGGATGCGCTGCACCAGCTCCGGGCGGCGCTCGGCGCTGAGCACGATGGTCTGCACCGGCGTGCGCCCGGGCGGCAACTCGTCGATCGCCGACACGTCCAGGTCCGCGTACGCGGCCATCGCGAGCGTGCGCGGGATCGGCGTGGCGGTCATCACCAGTTGATGCGGCACGCCGGCACCGGTGGCGCCCTTGTCGCGCAAGGCCAGGCGCTGGTGCACGCCGAAGCGGTGCTGCTCGTCGACGATGGCCAGGGCCAGGTCGTGGAAGGTCACCGCCGCCTGCATCAGCGCATGCGTGCCGACCACCACCTGCGCTTCGCCCGAGGCGATCTGCGCCAGCACCGCGGCGCGCGCCTTGCCGGTGACCTTGCCGGCCAGCCAGGCGACGCGGATGCCGAGCGGCTCCAGCCAGGCGCGCAGGTTGGCCAGGTGCTGTTCGGCGAGCAATTCGGTCGGCGCCGCCAGCGCCGCCTGCTTGCCCTTGTCCACCGCCAGCATCGCCGCCAGCGCCGCGACCACGGTCTTGCCGCTGCCGACGTCGCCCTGCACCAGGCGCAGCATCGGCGAAGGGTTTTCCAGATCGGCGCGGATCTGCGCGAACACCCGCTGCTGCGCGCCGGTGAGCTGGAACGGCAGCGACTGCTGCAGGCGCTTGGCCAGCAGGCCGCGCCCGCGCAGCGACGGCGAACGCTGCCGCTGCAGCGCGATGCGCTGGCGGCGCAGGCTCAGGTGGTGGGCCAGCAATTCTTCCAGCGCCAACCGCTGTTGCGCCGGATGCAGGCCGGCGGCGAGCGCGCCCAGATCGGCCTGCGGCGGCGGCCGGTGCGCGACCAGCAGCGCGCTGCGCAGCGACGGCAGGCCCAGTTCGGCCAGCAACGCGGCCGGCAACAGCTCCAGCGACGCCTCCTCGGGCAACCGGTCCAGCGCCTGCCCGATCAGCTTGCGCAGCGTCGCCGGGCCGATGCCTTCGACCGCCGGATACACCGGGTCCAGGCTGTCGTCCAGGCCCGCGATTTCGTCGCCGCCGAGGATCTGGTAACTCGGGTGCACGATCTCCAGGCCGTGCTGGCCCGGCTTGGGCGTGCCGAACGCGCGCAGCCGCGCGCCCACCGCGAACTGCGCCACCTGCGCGGCGCGGAACTGGAAGAAGCGCAGCACCAACGTGGCGCGCGAATCGTCGGCGACCGCCACGCGCAGCATCGGCCGGTAGCGGAAACCGCGGTCCACCGCCTCCACCCGCACTTCGACCTGTGCCGGGACGCCCGGCTGCAGCGCCGCCACCGGGGTCAGCCGGGTGCGGTCCTCATAGCGCAGCGGCAGGTGCAGCCACAGGTCCTGCAGGGTCAGCAGGCCGCGCGCGGCGAACTTCTCGGCGACCTTCGGGCCGACGCCCGGCAGCGCCGACAACGGCGCCTCGCCTGCCGCCGACAGCGCCGGCGCCGGAACCTGCACACGCGGCACGGGCAAGGGTCAGTCGAGCACCATCACCGCATCGACCTCGAAGCCGACGCCCTTCGGCAGCGCGGACACTTCGACGGTGGAACGCGCGGGGAACGGCGCCTGGAAATAGTCCTGCATCACCGCGTTGACCTGGGCGAACTGCGACAGGTCGGTCAGGTACAGGCCCAGCCGCACGATCCGGTCGAGCGAACCGCCGGCCGCTTCGGCCACCGCCTTGAGGTTGTCGAACGCGCGACGCGCCTGCGCGCCGATATCGCCGGGCACGACGTCGCCGGTGGCCGGATCCAGCGGAATCTGCCCGGAGAAATACACCGTGTTGCCGGCGCGCACCGCCTGCGAATACGGGCCGATCGCGGCCGGCGCCTGCTCGGTGTGGATGATCTGGCGGGACATGGCGGCTCCAACGGAAAAGGGAATGGGTATTTTACTCGGGACTCGGGACTCGGGACTCGGGACTCGGGACTCGGGACGGCAGGATGATGCCTCGCCGCATATCGCTGTCAAACGGCTTGAAAGCGCCGATTCCTTAGAAGGAAGCGGCTTCTTGCAGCTGCCGATCGACCGCTTTTCTGTAGGAGCGGCTTCAGCCGCGACGCTTTACCGGGAAGGCGTCGCGGCTGAAGCCGCTCCTACAGAAAGGCGAAATGCAGCGCACTTGCGACCAGCCCGAGCCCGGCCCCACTACTGCCTGCGCACGCTCTGCACCGCCGTCAGCCGCCGCAGGCGGCGCATCACTTCGGCCAGGTGGTTGCGGTCGCGCACCTGGATGTTGAAGCGCAGCACCGCGGCGTTGAAATCGCGATCCAGGTAGTCCACGCGCTCGATGTTGGACTGGCTCTGCGCGATCGCCGCGGCCAGCTGCGCCAGTACGCCGGTGCGATTCTCCACGTCCACCACCAGCGCGGTGTCGTAGTCGCCGATGACGCTGGTGTCCCAGCCGATCGGCACCCAGCGCTCCGGCGACTTGCGCAGTTCGGCCAGGTTCGGGCAATCCAGCCGGTGCACGACGATGCCCTTGCCGGCGGTGTGGTAGCCCATGATCTCGTCGCCGGGAATCGGCTGGCAGCAGTTGGCGAAGCTGACCACGCCGCGCTCGGTGCCGTTGATCAGGATCTTTTCCTGCGAATGCTTGGACAGGCCGCCGCCGCGCAGTTCCGCATAGGCCATCAGCGCCTGCGCGGCCTGGTTCGGCATCCAGTTGCCCAGCGCGATGTCGGCCAGCAACGCCTCCAGGCGCGGATAGCGGTGCTCGCTGAGGAACGAGTCCAGGCGTCCCTTCGGCAAGCGCTCCAGCGCGCTGTCCATCGCCTCCAGCGCGCGGTCGAGCATGCGGTGGCCGAGCTGCACCGCATCCTCGTGCTCGAGCTGCTTGAGCTGGTGGCGGATCGCGGTACGCGCCTTGCTGCTGACCACGAACTCCAGCCACTGCGGCTTGGGCGTGGCCGACCGCGCGGTGATCACTTCCACGGTCTGTCCGCTGACCAGCTTGGTGCGCAGCGGCACCAGTTTCTTGTCCACCCGCGAGGCCACCGCGCGGTTGCCGACGTCGGTATGCACCGCATAGGCGAAATCCAGCGCGGTGGAGTTGCGCGGCAGCGCCAGGATCTTGCCCTTGGGCGTGAACAGGTAGACCTCGTCCGGGAACAGATCGACCTTGACGTTGTCCAGGAACTCCAGCGACGAACCGGCGGCGCGCTGCGATTCGATCAATTCCACGATCCACGCATGCGCACGGCTCTGCGCGCTGTTGGGCGAATCGCCGCCGAACTTGTAGGTCCAGTGCGCGGCCACGCCGCGCTCGGCGATCAGGTCCATTTCCTCGGTGCGGATCTGCACCTCGATCGGCGAGCCGTAAGGGCCGAACAGCACCGTGTGCAGCGACTGGTAGCCGTTGGCCTTGGGAATGGCGATGAAGTCGCGGAAACGCGCATCCAGCGGCTTGAACGTGGCGTGCACCGCGCCCAGCGCGTGGTAGCAGTCCGGCACCCCGCGCACCACCAGGCGGAAGCCGAACACGTCCATCACCTGGTCGAAGGATTTGTTCTCGTCGCGCATCTTGTTGTAGATGCTCCACGGGGTCTTGATGCGGCTGACCAGGCGGTGCTCCAGCCCTTCCTTTGCCAGCCGCTGCGACAGCTGCACCTCCACCTGCGCCATCGACTCGCGGCGCACCACCGGCTGGCTGCGGATGTGCTTTTCGATGATCGCGTGGCGCCACGGGTGCAGCGCGCGGAAACCGAGGTTCTGCAGCTCGGACTTCATCAGGCTCATGCCCAGGCGCTGGGCGATCGGCGCGTAGATCTCCAGCGTCTCGCGGGCGATGCGGCCGCGCGCCTCGGCGCTCTGCGCGCCGAGCGTGCGCATGTTGTGCAGGCGGTCGGCGAGCTTGATCATGATCACGCGCAGGTCGCGCGACATCGCCAGCAGCATCTTGCGGAAGCTCTCGGCCGCCGCTTCCTGGCGGTCGCGGAACTTCAGCTTGTCCAGCTTGGTGACGCCATCGACCAGTTCGGCCACCGCCTCGCCGAATTCGGCGGCCAGTTCGGCGCGGGTCAGCGGCGTGTCTTCGATGGTGTCGTGCAGGATCGCCGCGATCAGCGCCTCCACGTCCAGGCCGAGTTCGGCCAGCACGCCGGCCACCGCCACCGGATGGGTGATGTAGGGCTCGCCCGACTTGCGGGTCTGTCCGGCATGCGCGGCCGCGCCCACTTCCCACGCGCGCCGCAGCAGCGGGATCTGCTCGGCCGGCAGATAGCTGGCGCTGCGTTCGAGTTGCAGAACGTAGTCGGGGATCGCCTCGTTGGCCGGCGACGGCGCGGCGGCGGCGACCTGGGCAGAAGGGCCTGGGTTCATGCGCGAAGACTATGCCAGCGGCGCAAGGACGGCAAACCCGCAAAACGAAACAGCCCGCGGATGCGGGCTGTTCGGCAGACGCTCCGAGCGCGGCGAGGCGATCAGTCGTCGTTCTTGGACATGTCTTCGTCGGCGACGACCTCGGCCGCGGCCCACTCCAGCGCTTCGCGCTCGGCGCGCTCGCGTTCGGCCTTCTCGACTTCGTCGATCAGCGCGTTGTCGATCTTGCGCGCGGCGATCTCGCGCAGCGCCAGCACCGTCGGCTTGTCGGCCGATTCGGTGTTGTCGAGGGTGGCCTGCACGCCGTTGGCGAGCTGGCGGGCGCGCTTGGACGCCATCATGACCAGTTCGAAACGGTTGTTAACGACTTCCAGGCAATCTTCTACGGTGATGCGGGCCATGCGGGCTCCCGGCGGGCCGGCAACGGCCACGCGCTCGAATGAGGGAAAGGGCGGCGATTGTAGGACCAGGGCCGGCCGAAATCAACCTGCCGCCATTCAGTTTCCTTTGGAATCAGCCAGTTGCCTGATCCTGGTCGAGCAGCGCGGCGATCAGGTCGGCATGGCGCTGCTGTTGCGGCAGGCGCCGCAGGCGGCTGGCGACGAAGATCGCGCACATCTCGTCCACCGCGGTGTCGAAGTCCTCGTTGACGATCACGTAGTCGAAGTCGGCGTAGTGCGACATCTCCTCGCGCGCCGCGGCCAGCCGCTGCGCGATCACCGCCTCGCTGTCCTGGCCGCGCTTGCGCATGCGCTGCTCCAGCGCCGCCCGCGATGGCGGCAGGATGAACACGCTGACCGCGTCGGGCACCTTGGCCCGCACCTGGCGCGCGCCCTGCCAGTCGATTTCCAGCAGCACATCATGACCGGCCGCCAGCTGCGGCTCCACCGATTGCCGCGCGGTGCCCTTCCAGTCGCCGTGAACGCGGGCGTACTCGAAGAAGTCGCCGGCATCGATCATGCCCTGGAACGCGTCGGCGGACACGAAGTGGTAGTGCTCGGCATGGCGCTCGCCCGGCCGCGGCGCACGCGAAGTGAACGAGATCGACAGGGCGATCTGCGGATCGCGCGCCAGGGTGGCGTTGACGATGCTGCTCTTGCCGGCGCCGGAAGGCGCCGCGACGATGTAGAGAGTGCCGCGCATAGGATCAGGGATTCGGGATTGGGGAATCGGGATTCGCGAACAGGGCCGCGGGCCAGCACCCACGGGGACAATATGCTACCCGGTATTGAGCGCGACCCGGCCGACGCCGGGATCCGCTGTGCCAATCCCCAATCCCGAATCCCCTCATCCCGGCTATTCGAGATTCTGCACCTGCTCGCGGATCTGGTCGATCAGCACCTTCAGCTCCACCGCCGCGTTGGAGGTGCGGCTGTCCACCGACTTGGAACCCAGGGTGTTGGCTTCGCGGTTGAATTCCTGCAGCAGGAAATCCAGGCGCCGGCCGGCCGGCTCGGGCTGACGCAGCACCCGGCGGATCTCCTTGATGTGGCTGCCGAGCCGGTCCAGTTCTTCGTCCACATCGAGTTTCTGCAGCCACAGCACCAGTTCCTGCTCGGCGCGGCCGGGATCGACCGGATGCGGCAGGTCGGCCAGGCGCGCGGCCAGCTTGGCGCGCTGCCCTTCGCGGATGGCCGGGATCAGTTGCTTGACCTCGGCGGCGATGCGCTCCACCGCATCGACCCGCTCGACGATCGCCGCGGCCAGCTTGCCGCCCTCGCGCTCGCGCGCGGCGACGAACTCGGCCACCACCTCGTCCAGCAGCTCCAGCGCCTGCGCCTGCAGCGCGGCCGGGTCGACCGCCTGGCCCTGCAGCACGCCGGGCAGCTGCAGCAGGTCGGCGAACTGCACCTGCAGCTGCGGGAAACGCGCGCCCAGCCGCTGCGCAAGCACCGCCAGTTGTTCGACCAGCGGCTCGTTCACCGCCAGCGACTGCGCCGCGTCCGGCGCGCGCAGGCGCAGCATCAGGTCCAGCTTGCCGCGGCTGACGCGGGCGGCCAGGCGTTCGCGCAATTGCGGCTCCAGCGCGCGCAGCTCTTCCGGCAGGCGCACGCCCACTTCCAGGAAACGGTGGTTGACCGAGCGCAGTTCGCAGCCCAGCGTGCCCCAGGGAGTGATGCGCTCGGCGCCGGCGAAGGCGGTCATGCTGCGGATCATGTGCAGTTCCGGTGCGTGCAAAGCGCGAATGGTAACCTAGCGCCTCTCCGCTCCCACGGCCCGGCCCGCTGCCGCGCCCGGCCCTCACGACACCTCCGGATCGCTCCCCATGACCTTTTCCCGTCCCAGTGGCCGCACGGCCGATCAACTGCGCCCGGTGCGCATCGAACGCGCCTTCACCCGCCACGCCGAAGGCTCGGTGCTGGTCAGCTTCGGCGACACCCGTGTGCTGTGCACCGCGAGCGTGGAGAACCGGGTGCCGGGCTTCCTGCGCGGCAAGGGCGAAGGCTGGGTCACTGCGGAATACGGCATGCTGCCGCGCGCCACCCATTCGCGCTCCGACCGCGAGGCCGCGCGCGGCAAACAGGGCGGGCGCACGCTGGAAATCCAGCGCCTGATCGGCCGCGCGCTGCGCGCCTGCGTGGACCGCAATGCGCTGGGCGAGCGCACCATTACCCTGGATTGCGACGTGTTGCAGGCCGACGGCGGCACCCGCACCGCGGCCATCACCGGCGCCTATGTGGCGCTGATGGACGCAGTGAACTGGCTGCAGAAGCGCGGCGACCTGAAGAAGCCGGTGGTGCTCGGCGCGGTCGCTGCAGTCTCGGTCGGCGTCTACCGCGGCACGCCGGTGCTGGATCTGGATTACGCCGAGGACAGCGACTGCGACACCGACATGAACGTGGTGATGAACGACGGCGGCGGCTTCATCGAACTGCAGGGCACCGCCGAAGGCCATGCGTTCCGCCGCGACGAACTGGATGCGCTGCTGGCCCTGGCCGAAACCGGCATCGGCCAACTGCTCGCCGCCCAACGCGAGGCCCTGGCCCGGTGAAGCGACGGATCGCACTGACCACGCTGCTCGTGGCCGACTACGACGCGGCGATCGCCTGGTACACCGGCAAGCTCGGCTTCGCCCTGCTGCAGGATGTGGCGCTCGGCGACGGCAAGCGCTGGGTGGTGGTCGGCCCGGGCGGCAGCGACGATGCCGCGCTGCTGCTGGCCGAGCCGGGCGACGCGGCCCAGCGCGCGCGGATCGGCGACCAGACCGGCGGGCGCGTGGACCACTTCCTGTACACCGACGATTTCGCCCGCGACCACGCCGCGATGCTGGCGCAGGGCGTGGAGTTTCTCGAATCCCCGCGCACGGAAGCCTATGGCACGGTCGCCGTGTTCCGCGACCTGTACGGCACCAAGTGGGACCTGCTGGAACCCAAGCAATGAAGACACTGGTCCTGGCCAGCAGCAATGCCGGCAAGCTCGAAGAACTGCATGCGCTGCTCGACGGCGCCGGCATCGACCTGGTCGCGCAGTCCACGCTCGGCGTGCGCGATGCCGACGAGACCGGCCTGACCTTCGTCGAGAATGCGCTGCTGAAAGCGCGCCACGCCGCCCAGGTCACCGGCCTGCCGGCGCTGGCCGACGACTCTGGCATCTGCGTGGACGCGCTGCGCGGCGCACCCGGGCTGTACTCGGCGCGCTACGCCGGCGAACACGGCAATGCCGCGGCCAACATCGACAAGCTGCTGCACGCGCTGCGCGATGTGCCCGACGCGCAACGCACCGCGCATTTCTATTGCGTGCTGGTACTGCTGCGGCACGCCGAAGACCCGCAACCGCTGCTGGTGGAAGGCAGCTGGCGCGGGCGCATCCTGCATGCGCGCGCCGGCGACGGCGGCCACGGCTACGATCCGGTGTTCTTCGATCCGGACCACGGCCAGAGCGCGGCGCAGATGCCGCTGGCGCTGAAGAACCGGATCAGCCACCGCGGCCAGGCGCTGGCGCTGCTGCGCAAGCAACTGGCGCATTGGAACACCTGAGGGAGACACCGATGTTCGTCACGATCTGGGAATACGAGGTAGCCGAGGGCCAGGCGCCGGCATTCGAGGCGCTGTATGCCGCTGATGGCGGCTGGGCCGCGCTGTTCGCCGAATTCCCGGGCTATCTGAGCACCGAACTGCTGCGCGCGCAGGCGTCCGGCGCCTACCTGAGCATCGACCGCTGGCGCGACGAAGCCGATTACGCGCACTGCCTGGCGTACGGCCGCGAACGCTACGCGCAGCTCGACCGGCTCAGCGCAGCGCTGACCACGGCCGAGCGCTGCGTGGGCTACTGGACCCGCTGACGCGATCATGCTGATCCCGCCCCCGCTGTCGCTGTACGTGCACCTGCCCTGGTGCGTGCGCAAATGCCCGTACTGCGACTTCAACTCGCATGCGGCCAAGGGCGCGCTGCCGTTCGACGACTACGTGGACGCGCTGATCCGCGACCTGGACCAGGACCTGCCGCTGGTCTGGGGCCGCACCGTACAGACCGTGTTCTTCGGCGGCGGCACCCCCAGCCTGTTTCCGGCCGAGGCGATCGACCGTTTCCTGCAGGCGGCCAGCGCGCGCCTGCGCTTCGCGCCGAACCTGGAAATCACCCTGGAGACCAACCCGGGCACCGCCGAGCACGGGCGCTTCGACCGCTACCTGGCGGCCGGGGTCAACCGGCTCAGCTTCGGCATCCAGAGCTTCGACGACGCCGCGCTGCAGCGCCTGGGCCGGATCCACGACAGCGCCGACGCCGAGCGCGCGGTGAAGCTGGCGCAGGACGCCGGCTACACCAACCTCAACCTGGACCTGATGTACGCGCTGCCGCAGCAGACCCTGGCTGGGGCGGAGGCCGACATCGCCCGCGCACTGGCGCTGCAGCCCACCCACATCAGCCACTACCAGCTGACCCTGGAACCGAACACGGTGTTCGCCGCGCGCCCGCCGCAGGGCATTCCCGAGGACGACGACGCCTGGGACATGCAGGAGCGCTGCCAGGCGCTGCTGGCCGCCGCCGGCTACGCCCAGTACGAAGTCAGCGCCTACGCCCGCGACGGCTACCAGTGCGCGCACAACCTCAACTACTGGAAGTTCGGCGATTACCTGGGCATCGGCGCGGGCGCCCATGGCAAGATCAGCTCCGGCGCCGAGCAGAGCATCCTGCGCCGCTGGAAGACCAAGCATCCGCAGGCGTTCCTGGCCGCCGCCGGCACCCCGGCGGCGATCGGCGGCGACGAGTGGATCGGCGCCGAGCGGCGCCCCTTCGACTACATGCTCAATGCGCTGCGCCTGAACCAGGGCTTCGCGTTGCGCGACTTCGCCGTGCGCACCGGCCTGGACCCGGAGGCGATCGCCCCGGCGCTGGCCCAGGCGCAGGCGCAGGGCTGGCTACAGGTGGAATCCGGGCATGCGCTGCCGACCGAACTGGGACGGCGCTTCACCAACGACGTGGTCGCCCTGTTCATGCTCTGAAACGCGGTGCCCGGCGGCCGCCGACATGGTTGCGCCGCCAGAAACGTGCTACATACCGGACCCGGAAAATCAAACGGCGATCACAGGAT
Source organism: Xanthomonas sp. DAR 34887 (assembly GCF_041245805.1). Taxonomy (NCBI): domain Bacteria; kingdom Pseudomonadati; phylum Pseudomonadota; class Gammaproteobacteria; order Lysobacterales; family Lysobacteraceae; genus Xanthomonas; species Xanthomonas tesorieronis. The sequence continues at coordinate 1,140,517 of NZ_CP162490.1, read as the reverse complement.
GTCATTGTCTGCCATTCCGTCGGCACCCCCGGCGACGCTTGCCGGCGCCGCCCTGCCCGCCCGCGTGCGCGACATCCTGGAAGCGCTGAAAGCCTTGCTGTGGCAGTCGCTGGAGGCGCCGCTGCAGTCGACCCTGAGCGAGCTGGAGCGCGAGCTGTTCGACCAGGCCGAGCGCGCGCGCCACAGCCAGCTGCAGCAGGACACGTACCAGGAACTGCAGGGCCTGCGGGCGCGCCGCGAGCGCTTCGCGCCGTTCTACAAGGCGCAGCTGGAAGCCTCCCTGGCCACGCTGCGGGCACCGCCCGCCCCAGTCGGCCCGCTGCGCCAGGACAAGGCCAGCGCGGCGATGCAGATGCTGACCCTGGTCGCCGACGTGGACATCGACCGCGACATCGTCCTGCACGACATCGCCCGGCGCGAGGCGACGCGGGCCAGCACTCCCCTGCAACTGCTCGGCCAGCGCTTCGGCGTGCTCGCCGCGCGACCGGCGTTCGAAGCCGAACACACGCCGCTGGGGCCGCACCTGCTGTGCCGGATCCTGCGCGACGCCGGCGAAGAACTGCAGCTGGGGCTGGACGCGCAGCTGACCCTGTACCGCGCCTTCGAGCGCCAGGTGCTGGTCCGCTACGGCGAGATGGTGGAACGCGCCAACGTGCTGCTGGCGCACGCCGGCGTGCTGCCCGGCCTGGTCTACCTGCCCTACGTGGCGCGCCCGGCGACCGCGCCCGCCGCGGCCGCAGGCAACCGCGGCGCGGCGCGCGCCTCCTCCGCCACGCGCCCGGCTACCGCCTGGTCCGGGCAGGCGGCGCCCGGAGGCTGGTCCGGCCCGGGCCCGAGCGCCAGCGGCGACGCGGGCCCGCTGCCGCGCCCGACCGTGGCCAACGCCGCAACGGCAGCGAGCGCAGCGCCGGCCGCGCCCGGCCATGCACCGCCCGACCTGGCCACGCTGCGCCAGCTGCTCGCTGCCGCACGCGACCGTGCAACGGTGCCGGCCGCCCAGGCGGCACCGCCCGCAGCCGCGGGCACCGCTTCCACAAACGCTGCCGCAGCGTCCGCTGGGCCCGCGATGCCCGCATCATCCGGCAACGCCCCGACCTCGGCTCCGCGCGCCGCCGCCGCAAACGGCGCGGCAAGCAGCTCTACCAAGAGCAGCGCCCCCGGCGTCGCTACCGCATCGCTGCTGCAGGCCCTGGGCGAACTGCAGGCGCAACCGCCGGCGCACAGCACCCTGGCCGGCCTGCGCGGGCGCCGCCAGGTGCGCGACGTGCAGGCGGCGCTGCTGGCCACGCTGCGCACCGAACATGGCCCGCAGGCGGCGCTGGCGCCGCAGGATGCCGACACCTTCGACCTGCTCGGCCTGCTGTACGCGGAAATCGAACGCGAAGTGCGCAGCGATGCGCCGGCCGCCGCGCTGCTGGAGCGCCTGCAGGTGCCGCTGGTGCGCGCCGCGCTGCAGGACAGCGCGTTCTTCGTGCGCAGCCAGCATCCGGCGCGCGAGCTGCTCAACGCGGTCGCCGAGTCCGGCGCCACCTGGCTCAGCGAAGAGGACACCGATCCGCAGCTGCTGCTGAAGTTGAACCAGACCGTCGACCGGGTGGTCGAGGAATACGAGGGCGACGAGCAGGTCTTCGAGCAGGCCCATCAGGACATCCAGGCGCAGTACCGCGCGCTGGCGCACAAGGCCGAGATCGCCGAGCGCCGCCACATCGAGGCCGCGCGCGGCAAGGAGCGGCTGGAAGTGGCCAAGGAACTGGCCAGCTCCACGCTGGATGCGATGTGCCGGACCTGGGAGCCGCCCAAGTTCGTGCAGGCGCTGCTGAACCAGGCCTGGTCCGATGTGCTGACGTTGACGCTGCTGCGCCAAGGCGAAGACTCCGATGCATGGCGCGAGCGCAAGCAGCTGAGCCAGTGCATCGCCGAGGTCACCTGCCGCGCCAGCGGCGGCGACCCCGATCCGGACCTGGCCGGCGAAGTGCGCAGCGCCCTGCTGCAGGTCGGCTACCACCAGGACGAAGCCGAGGCGATCGCGCGCCGCCTGTCCACTCCGGGCGGCGGCGACACGCTGACCTCGCGCACCGAACTCAGCGCCAAGCTGAAGGCGCGCACCCGTCTCGGCGACCAGGGCGAGGAGGGCGAGCGGCCGCTGCTGGCGCCGCGCAACGAGGCAGAACAGGCGGCCTATGCGCGGCTGCGCAGCCTGCCGTTCGGCACCTGGTTCGAATTCGTGACCAACCAGCAGGGTGACCTGAAACGGCAGCGGCTGTCCTGGTACAGCCCGATCACCGACCGCGCCCTGTTCGTCAACCAGCGCGGCCACAAGACCGCCGAGTATTCGCTGGACGCGCTGTCGCGGCTGTTGGCGCAGGGCCAGGCGCGGATCGTCACCGAGGACCGCGCGCGCCTGATCGACCGCGCCTGGCACGCCACCGTGCGCGCGCTGCGCACCCTGGCCGGCGCGCCGATTCCCGCTGACACCCTGGAGGACGCATGATCGCCGAAGCCCGCCGTTCGCCGCGCCGCCAGGTCCCGGACATGGTGCCGGTGCTGGACATGATGGAAGACGCCGTGGTCGGCCGTCTGGGCAATCTTTCCGAGAGCGGCATGCTGCTGCTGGCCTCGGCGCCGCTGCACGAGGACGCGCTGTACCAGCTGCGCTTCGCGCTGCCGCAACTCGGCCGCGAGGCGCAGATCGACGTCGGCGTGCACCTGCTGTGGAGCGAACGCGCGCAGGCGCCGGGCCAGGCCTGGGCCGGCTTCCGCTTCCTGACCATCTCGCCGGCGCATCGCGAGCTGCTGCGGCAGTGGATCAATGCCGGGCCGGCCGGCTAGCGCGCCGGCGGCCTCGCGGCGAATCCTTGTAGGAGCGGCTTCAGCCGCGACAGGCACCGTCGATGGATCCTGTCGCGGCTGAAGCCGCTCCTACAGTGGCCATCGCTTGCACAAGACGAAAGAACATCCGCTGGGCTCGGCAACGACGACGCCTACGCACAGCCGCATGCCACGCGTAGGCACGCGGTGCGTCAACACGCTCTTGCGGTTTGCGGCAAACTTGGCGCCTCTCTCTATTCCGCATCGCCGACCGAGCTGCCGCCATGATCCAGCAAGACCCCAGCGCCCTGTACGCCGACCACCTGCGCACGCTGGCGCAACGCGCCGACACGGCACTGGCGCGCGGCGGCTTCGATCATCTGCTGGTGCCCAGCGGCAGCCTGCACTACCAGCTGTTCGACGACCGCGACTATCCGTACGCGGTGAACCCGCAGTTCAAGGCCTGGCTGCCGCTGACCCGGGTGCCGAACAGCTGGCTGGTGTACACGCCCGGACGCCGTCCGCAGCTGATCTTCCACCAGCCGCGCGACTACTGGCACGTGGTGCCGGCGGCACCGAGCGGCTGGTGGGTGGAGCATTGCGATATCCACGTCATCCGCACCCCGGAAGACGCGCTGGCGCTGCTGCCGGGACCGGCCGCGCGCTGCGCGATCCTCGGCGAAGCGCAGAGCGCGCTGGGCGATTACGTGCCGAACAATCCCGAGCCGGTCGTGCAGTACCTGGAATACCACCGCGCCTACAAGACCGCCTACGAACTGGCGCTGCTGCGTCAGGCCCAGCACCTGGCGGTGCGCGGCCACCGCGCCGCCGAAGCCGCGTTCCGCGACGGCCGCAGCGAGTTCGAGATCCACATGGCCTATTGCAGCGCGGTCGGCCAGGACGCCAACGAGCTGCCGTACGGGAACATCGTTGCGCTCAACGAGCACGGCGCGGTGCTGCACTACACCGAGCTGGAGCGGCAGGCACCGGCGCAACGGCGCAGTTTCCTGATCGACGCCGGCGCCTCCGCGCACGGCTACGCCAGCGACATCACCCGCAGCTACGCCGCCGACGCCGGCAGCGAGTTCCAGGCGCTGATCGACGCGGTCGACGCCGCGCAGATCCGCATGGGCCAGAGCGTGCGCGCAGGCGTGGACTACAAGCAGCTGCACCTCGACGCGCACCTGGCGCTGATGGGCGTACTCAAGGACTTCGGGGTGATCACCGTGTCGCCGGAAGCCGCGCTGGCCACCGGCGTCAGCGCCGCGTTCTTCCCGCATGGCCTCGGCCATCCGATCGGTTTGCAGGTCCACGACGTGGCCGGCTTCGCCGCCAGCGACCGCGGCGGCCGCATCGAGCGCCCCGCCGGCCATCCCTACCTGCGCATGACCCGCGTGCTCGAAGCGGGCATGGTGGTGACGATCGAACCGGGCGTGTACTTCATCGACATGCTGCTGGACGAGGTCAAAAAGAACGGCCATGCCGCCAGCGTGGACTGGAACCGGGTCGCGCAGTTCAAGCCCTACGGCGGCATCCGCATCGAAGACGAAGTGGCGTGCACCGAGGGCGATCCGGAGAACCTGACGCGGCCGGCGTTTGCCGCGGCGGCCTGAGGGCCGCCGCCGGGAATGGGGAATCGAGAATCGGGAATGGGAAAAGCGCTGGGAAGCGGGAGTAGGGAACCGGCAATCGCAAGAGCAAAAGCGATCATCTGAGATTCTCGCTTGCGGCCATCGCGCGCGCGACCACCGCCTTTCCCATTCCCGATTCCCTATTCCCCATTCCCAGCCATCAAGCCCTCGATCTCCTCCGCACTGCGTTCCAGCGCGGCGGTCAGCACGCGGTGGCCGTCGTCGGTGATCAGCACGTCGTCTTCGGTGCGGATGCCGATGCCGCGCCACTTCGCATCGACCTGCTTGTCGTCGGGCGCCACGTACAACCCCGGCTCGATGGTGAAGACCATGCCCGGCTCCAGCAGGCGCGAGGCGCCGGCCAGTTTGTAGTCGCCGACGTCGTGCACGTCCAGGCCGAGCCAGTGTCCGGTCTTGTGCCGGTAGAAGCGCCGGTAGTCGCCATCGGCCAGGTTCTGCTCCAGCGTGCCCTTGAGCAGGCCCAGCCGCAGCAGGCCTTCGGTCAGAGTCTGTACCGCCGCCAGGTGCCCGGCCTCGTAGGCAACGCCCGGCCGCGCCTGCGCCAGCGCCGCCGCATGCGCCGCACCGACCAGGTCGTGCAGCGCGCGCTGCTCGGCGCTGAAGCGGCCGCTCACCGGGAAGGTGCGGGTGATGTCGGCGGCATAGCCGCGGTACTCGGCGCCGGCGTCGACCAGCACCAGCTCGCCGTCGCGCAGGCGCGCGGCGTTGGCGCGGTAATGCAGCACGCAGGCGTTGGCGCCGCTGCCGACGATGCTGCCGTACGCCGGCCAGGCGTCGCCGGCGCGGAACTCGCGCTCGATCTCGGCCTGCAACTGGTATTCGTGGATGCCCGGCCGCGCCAGCCGCATCGCCGCGCGATGCGCGGCCACGCTGAGATCGGCGGCGACCTGCATCAGCGCGATCTCGTCGCGCGACTTGAACAGGCGCTGCTCGTGCAGCAGGTGGCCCAGCTCCAGGAACTCGTGCGGCGGCTGCGCGCCATGCCGCACCTGTTCGCGCACCCGATTGACCCAGCCGATCAGCTTGAGGTCGAAATCGACGTCGCGGCCGAAGTGGTAGTACACCCGCGAGCGGCCTTCCAGCAGGCCCGGCAGGATCTCGTCGAGGTCCTCGATCGGATACGCATCGTCCATGCCGTAGCGTTCCACCGCGCCTTCCTGGCCTTCGCGCGGGCCGTCCCAGGCTTCGCGCTCGGGATCGCGCTCGCGGCAGAACAGCAGCGCCTCGCCGTGCTTGCGCCCCGGTACCAGCACCAGCACCGCCTCCGGCTCGGGGAACCCGCACAGGTACCAGAAATCCGAATCCTGCCGGTACGGGTAATGGGTGTCGTGGCTGCGCACCCGCTCCGGTGCGCTCGGCAGCACCAGGATGGCGTGGTCGCCGGCCATGTCCATCAAGTGTTTGCGCCGCCGCGCGTATTCGCCCGCGCCGATGCCGGTGAGTCGTTTCATCGCTCAGTTCAGGCGTTGCCGATGGCGCGGGCCAAGCACGCAGTCGCTGTGCAGCAGCAGCGCGGCCACGCGCACGAATTCCTCGATCTCGGCCAACGCGTCCTCGTCCTCGTCGGCGCTGTCGAAATCGTCGGTGCTGGCCTGCGCCAGTCGCGCCAGATCCTGCAGCGACTCTTCGCCCTCCTCCGACAACGGCGGCGTGGCGCCGGCGGCCAGGCCGAAACCGCCGAGAAAGCCGCGGCACCAGTCGAACAGCGCGTCGGCGCGCTCGGACAGCGGCGCGCCGGCATCGGCCAGGACCAGATCGAAGGCGAAATCGCGGTCCTCCAGCTGCGCGGCGGTGGCCTCGCGCAGGCGGTCCAGCACGTCGCCGGGGCGCGGTGCGGCGATGCCGGCATCGGCCAGCACCGCGGCCGGCCACGCCGCCAGGTCGGCGCCGCCGCCGGCCAGCCAGCCGCACAAGGCGCCGTGGAGTTCGGCCGCCGACGCGGCCAGGCCCAGCTGCTGGCTGGCTTGGGTGACGTCGTCGGCGCTGGGAAGTTCGATCATGGACACAAGGCCTGTTGGGCGCTCGCCACCGAACGTCGGGGCGCAGCGGCGGAGCGGGGCTGCGCAGTGTAGCAATCCGCATGTGTCGCGCTGCTTGTTAAGGCTTCCGGCGCGCGCCTACACTCCACCACCCCCTTTCCTGACCGAAGCCCCTTCCCGCCATGTCGATCGAGCACGTCGCTGCGGGAATTGCCGGTTACGCCGCGAGGGATTGGCGCTGGGGTTGGGCCGCCGCCGCGGCGATCCTGGCGGCGGCCGCGGCGATTTCCACGCTGCAGGCGCTGCATTGGCGGCGGCGCATGCAGCAACAGCAGAAACGCCAGCAACAGCTGCAGCAGCGCGACCGTCACCTGAAGCTGGCGCTGTGGGCCTCCGGCGAGCACTTCTGGGATTACGACCTGCAGCAGCGCAAGCTGCGCCGCATGCGCGCCGACGAAGCGGCGCCGCATGCGCAGGAGATCACCATGGTGATCCGCGAGGACGATCCGCTGCGCATCCATCCCGACGACGTGCCGCAGGCCGAGCGTGCGCTGCGCGAACACCTGCAGGGCCTGACCCCGGTCTACGTGGCCGAGTACCGGGTGGACCTGGCCGGCGACGGCGTGTGGCTGTGGGCGCGGGTGCGCGGCCGCGTGGTCGACTACGACGCCGCCGGCAAGCCGCGCCGGCTCGCCGGCACCGCGCGCGACATCACCTCGCACCGCCAGGCCGACCTGGAACGGCGCATCGCCAGCGAAGTGCTGCGCAGCATGAGCGAAGCGGTCGCGGTGCTGGACGAAGACCTGCGCTTCATCTCGGTCAACCCGGCCTTCACCCGCATCACCGGCTACAGCGAACGCGAGGTGCTGGGCCAGCCGATGACCCTGCTCGACCATGCGCCCGACGTGCCCGCCGCGCCGTCGCTCGAGCACGGCCGCTCGTGGCGCGGCGATGCCTGGAAGCGGCGCAAGGACGGCCTGGAAATCCTCTGCCACGTGCGCCGCAACACGGTCGTCGATGCCGACGGCCGGCACAGCTTCCACGTGGTGGTGCTGGAAGACATCACCGACCAGAAGCGCGCCGAGCAGGAACTGCGCTACCTGGCCAACTACGACACGCTGACCAGCCTGCCCAACCGCGCGCTGCTGTCCGAGCGGCTGGCGCGCGCGATCGTGCGGGCGCGGCGCCAGGGCAGTTCGGTGGCGGTGCTGTTCCTGGACCTGGACCGGTTCAAGGACATCAACGACTCGCTCGGCCACGCGGTCGGCGACCGGGTACTGCGCGCGGTCGCCGAACGCCTGCAGCAGGCGGTGGGCCCGCAGCACACCGTCGCGCGCCTGGCCGGCGACGAATTCACCGTGGTGGTGGAGGACATCGCCGATCAGGCCGAGGCCGAAGCCGTGGCCACGCGCGTGCTGGCCGCGTTCGATGCGCCGCTGCAACTGGAGGATCGCCGCGAAGTGGCGATCTCCTCATCGATCGGCATTTCGCTGTTCCCGCAGCACGCGTTGCTGCCCAGCGAGTTGCTCAAGCACGCCGACACCGCGATGTACCAGGCCAAGGCGGCCGGGCGCCGCAACGTGCAGGTCTATTCGGCGCGCATGGACGAGGCCACCCGCCACCGCGCCACGCTGGCCAGCACCCTGCGCAAGATCCCGTTCGACCAGGAACTGAAGCTGGTCTACCAGCCGCGCTATTCGCTGCGCGAGCAGCGCGTGGTCGGCGTGGAAGCGCTGCTGCGCTGGCACAGCGCCGATTTCGGCACGGTCTCGCCGAGCCAGTTCATCCCCTTGGCCGAAGAGACCGGGCTGATCCTGGAGATCGGCGAATGGGTGCTGCGTCAGGCCTGCAGCACGCTGCGCGAATGGCGCCAGTTGGGCCTGACCGACTTGTGCATGTCGATCAACGTGTCGGCGATCCAGCTCGAACGCGGCGACCTGCCGGCGCTGATGGCGCGGATCCTGGCCGAGACCGGGGTCCCGGCCGCCAGCGTCGAGCTGGAACTCACCGAAAGCGTGGTGATGTCGCAGGTCGGCAAGAACGCCGCCACCCTGCACGCCTGCCGCGCGCTGGGCCTGGCCCTGGCGATCGACGACTTCGGCACCGGCTATTCGTCGCTGGCCTACCTGAAGCGCTTGCCGATCAACACCTTGAAGATCGACCAGGAATTCATCGGCGACCTGACCCGCGATCCGGACGACGAGGCGATCACCAGCACCATCATCGCGATGGGCCACTCGCTGACCCTGAAAGTGGTCGCCGAAGGCGTGGAACTGCCCGGCCAGCTCGCCTTCCTGCGCCAGCACGGCTGCGACGAGATCCAGGGCCACCTGGTCGCGCCGGCGCTGGAACCGGACGCCTGCCTGCAGTTGCTGCAGCAGCCGCTGCTGCTGCCCGCCTGAGCGGCGGCCGTGGCGCGGTCGGCCGCCGTCTTGACCGCCGCTCGGGCGCATGCCTATCGTGAGCGCCATGGACAGCCCCGACGCCCTCGCCCAGCTCCGCACCCTCGCCACACGCGTGGAAACGCTGGTCGAGCGTTGCCAGCGCCTGACCGATGAGAACCGCAGCCTGCGCCAGCAGCAGGAGCAGTTGATCGGCGAGCGCTCGCAGCTGCTGACCAAGAACGAACAGGCGCGCTCGCGGGTCGAGGCGATGATCACCCGGCTCAAGTCGTTGGAGCAGCACACGTGAGCGAACCGGTCAGCGTCCGCATCCTGGACCGCGAATACACCGTCGGCGTCGAAGCGGAAGAACGCGACAGCCTGCTCGCCGCCGCACGCCTGCTCGACGCGAAGATGCGCGAAGTGCGCGGCAGCAACCGCATGGCCGCAGTGGACCGGGTCGCGGTGCTGGCCGCGCTCAATCTTGCGCACGAACTGCAGCAACTGCGCGACGAGCAGGCGCGGCGCGATCATGAGATGGCGCGCACGCTCGCCGATCTCAATCGCCGGCTCGACGGCGTGGTCGATACGGCGCGTTGATACGTGCCTCGCATTTCGATCATCAACGTGAATTGCGCTGTACCGCGCGACCGACGAACGGACTAGCCAAGCGCGGCGACAGCGCTATACTTCGTTTGCGTTCTCTGCTGTAAACGACAGCGTGTGCAAACATTCGCCTTGTCCCTTAATTACGACCACGGGGTGGCGACGGAATCGGGTGTGCAGGTCCGCCTTGTAGCGGGAAGCCCGATGGTTCCCCAGCTATCCCACTTGAACCCCGGGTTCAAGGTCGTTTCGCACGCATCGTCTACGGCGGAGAATGCAATATCCCGGAAACGGCGCCGCAAGGCGCCGTTTCCTTTTGTGCGCTCGCGTGCATCGTGCCCAACGGCGCAGCGCATCGATGCCGTCGCGCTGGCCTTCTTGCAGCGCACGGCAACCACGTACTGATCAGCGCCCCGCAAGCCTGGGATACTGTCGCGCCCTTCAAGGAGACGCCGCATGCCCTCGCTCGCCCAGATCATCGACCGCTTCGACCCGAACGCCGGGTTCGACGTACCTGCCAGCTGGTTGCAGGGACGCACCGCCTTCGGTGGCCTGTCCGCGGCGCTGGCGCTGCAGACGGCGCTGCGCGCGGCGCCGTCCGCGTTGCCGCCGCTGAAGTCGGCGCATATCTGGTTCGTCGGCCCCACCGACGCCACGCTGCGTTTCCAGGCGCAGCTGCTGCGCCAGGGCAAGTCCGCCACCTCGATCGCGGTCGATTGCCTGGCCGGCACGCAGGTCGCGCTGCGCGCGTCGCTGCTGTTCGCGCAGCCGCGTCCCAGCCGCATCGCCCACGACTTCATGCCGGCGCGGCCGGCGGTGTGCGGGCCCGATGCCGCCATGCCGATCGCCGCCAGTGCGATCACCCCGGCGTTCGCAGGCAACTTCGAGATGCGCCTGGCCGGCGGCGCGCTGCCGGTGTCCGGCGCGGCCAACCCGGAACTGATGGTCTGGGTGCGCCATCGCGACAGCGCGGGCGTGGATCCGAGCCTGGCCCTGGTCGCGCTCGGCGACAGCCTGCCGCCGGCGGCGATGGCCTGCTTCACCGAACCGGCACCGGTCAGTTCGATGACCTGGACATTGGATTTCCCGCAACCGGCGACGGCGGGCGACTGGTTCCTGCTGCGATCGGCCAGCCAGCACGCCGCCGACGGCTACTCGCTGCAGGACATGCAGATCTGGGACAACGCCGGGCGGCTGGTGCTGTCGGGCCGGCAGACGGTGGCGATCTACGCCTGACCCCGCAAAGGCAGTTACGCCCTAGCCAGTCCACGCGCCGGCACCGACAATAGCGCCGTCCCTTCCCGCGCCTGCCCGATGATTCCCGACGACCGCGACCTCCTGCGCCAGCAACTGCGCGCGCGCCGCCGCGCGCTCCCCGCAGCCGCGCGCCTGGCCGCCGCCGACGCGCTGGCGCAGCGCCTGCTGGACTTGCCGTTCGCGCCGCAGCACGGCCATGTCGCCGGCTATTGGGCGATGGACGGTGAGATCGCGCTGCACCGCTGGCAATTGAGTCTGCCGGCCGGCGTGCAGTACTGCCTGCCGGTGCTCAGCGGCAAGACCTTGCGCTTCGCGCCGTGGCGTCCGGGGCAGCCGTTGACCGCCAACCGCTACGGCATTCCCGAACCCGACGTCGCCGCCGAGGCGACACTGGCGCCGGAGCAGATGGCGCTGGTGGTGGCGCCGCTGGTCGGCTTCGACGCCGGCGGTGGGCGCCTGGGCATGGGAGGCGGCTGGTATGATCGCAGCTTCGCATTTCGCCAGCGGCACGCGCCTCCGCCCTGGCTGGTCGGCGCCGCCTTCGCTGCGCAGCAGGTCGCGGCGCTGCCCGTCGCCGCCTGGGACGTAGCGCTGGATGCGGTCTGCACCGACTCCCTCACCCTCCTGACCGCGACCGATCTCCCCGCATGACCGCACGCAAGCGCTACTGGCTGATGAAATCCGAACCGGACGCCTTCTCGATCGACGACCTGCAGCGGGTCGGCAGCGAACCCTGGAACGGGGTGCGCAACTACCAGGCGCGCAACTTCATGCGCGACGGCATGAAGGTCGGCGACGGCATCCTGTTCTATCACTCCAACTGCAAGGTGCCCGGGATCGTCGGCACGGCGACCGTGGCCAGCGAAGCGTACCCGGACGTCACCCAGTTCGATCCGAAATCCGACTACCACGACCCCAAGGCCACCCGCGAACAGCCGCGCTGGTATCTGGTGGACGTCGCCTTCGAGCGCAAGCTCGCGCGCACCATCGCGCTGGACGAGATCAAGCAGCACGCCGACGCGCTCGGCGAAGGCTTCCCGCTGACCGCGCGCGGCAACCGCCTGTCGGTGTTCCCGGTCAGCGCCGCGCAGTGGAAGCTGCTGTTGGCGCTCGAATAGCCGGGATTGGGGATTGGGCATTCGGGATTCGTCTCCTGCCCTATGCCCGCCGGCCGCATTTCACCAATCCCGAATCCCGAATCTCCAATCCCGAGTCTCCAATGTCCGAAAGCAAGCGCCTGGCCGCCGAAAAAGCCATCGAATACGTCGAAGACGGCATGATCGTCGGTGTCGGCACCGGCTCCACCGTGGCCTACTTCATCGACGCGCTGGGCCGCATCGGCCATCGCATCAAGGGCGCGGTATCCAGCTCCGAGCAGAGCACCGCGCGCCTGCGCCAGCACGGCATCGAGGTGCTGGAACTGAACCACACCGGCAACCTGTCGCTGTACGTGGACGGCGCCGACGAATGCGATCCGAACCGCTGCCTGATCAAGGGCGGCGGCGCCGCGCTGACCCGCGAAAAGATCATCGCCGAGGCCAGCGAGCGCTTCGTGTGCATCATCGACCCGAGCAAGCAGGTGCAGACGCTGGGCGCGTTTCCGCTGCCGATCGAAGTGATCCCGATGGCGCGCAGTCTGGTCGCGCGCGAGATCCTGGCGCGCACCGGCGGCCAGCCGGTCTGGCGCGACGGCGTGGTCACCGACAACGGCAACGTGGTGCTCGACGTGCACCACCTCAGCATCACCGATCCGGTGGCGCTGGAGCGCGAACTGAACCAGATCCCCGGCGTGGTCTGCGTCGGCCTGTTCGCACGCCGCCCCGCCGACGTGGTGATCGTCGGCGGCGAGCCGCCGCGCGTCCTGTAGGACGCGCGCGGGATTCGGGATTCGGGATTGGGGATTCGCAAAAGCCAGAAGCTCTGTCCGGCCTCCGGATCCGCTGTTGCGAATCCCGAATCCCGAATCCCCAATCCCGGCTCCCTTGACTGGCCACGCACCATGCAACAAGGTGCGCGCTGATCCACTTTCCCCGGCAACGCCATGTCCCTGTTCCGCGCCCTGTTCGTGCTCGTCCTGCTGGCCCTCAGCGGCTGCGCCAGCGCCGGCGGCGAGTGGGTGGAACTGGCCGGGCACCGTTACCAGGTCGAGCTGGCCCAGGACGATGCGACCCGCGCGCGCGGGCTGATGTTCCGCGACCAGATGGACGCCGACCACGGCATGCTGTTCATCCACGACCGCGAGGAACCGCAGGCGTACTGGATGAAGAACACCAAGATCGCGCTGGACATCCTGTACTTCGACAGCCGGCGCAAGCTGGTGGCGCAGCAGCGCGACGTGCCGCCGTGCTCGGCCGGCAACGCCTGTCCGCCCTATCCCAGCAATGCGCCGGCACGCTACGTGCTGGAACTCAATGCCGGCCAGGCCGCGCAACTCAAGCTGCAGGACGGCGCCGAACTGCGCTTCGGCCCGGGCATTCCCACCGCCCGCTGAGCCGCGCCGGGGTCGGGAAACGCGCCGCCGCTGTGGCGCTGAACCCGACACCGCTGTCGGGAACCCCCGGACTTGATCGCGTCGCACTTTGCGGCCAGTCTTGGGCCATGGCCGATCGACTGACATTGCCGAGCTGGAATACCCTGGCCGCGCTGGACGACGATGCGCTGCCGCTGCTGGCCACCGCGCTGCTGATCGCCCGCGACGAGTATCCGGAACTGGATGCCGAGCACTACGACACGCTGGCGCAGAACCACGCCGAACACCTGCGCCACGAGGTGGCGATGATCGAGCCGTGGCCGCTGAAGATGGCCGCGATCAACCGCCACCTGTTCGAAGAACTCGGCTACAGCGGCAACCACGACGAGTACTACGACCCGCGCAACAGCTACATGAACCAGGTGTTCGAGCGCCGCCTGGGCAATCCGATCTCGCTGGCGCTGGTGCAGATGGAAGTGGCGCGGCGGCTGGACATCCCGCTCGACGGCGTGTCCTTCCCCGGGCACTTCCTGGTGCGCCTGCCGGTGGACGACGGCCTGCTGGTGATGGACCCGTTCAACGGCGGCCGCCCGCTGGCGGTGGAAGAACTGCGCGAACGCGCGCGTCCGCACCTGGGCGGGGAGACCCCGGACGACCGCGCGCTGCTGCAGATCCTGGATCCGGCGCCGCACCGCGCGATCCTGACCCGGGTGTTGCGCAACCTGCACGGCGTCTACGCCGAACGCGACGAATGGGACCGCGCCGCACGCAGCGCCGACCGCGTGCTCAAACTGATGCCCGACCAGCCCGAAGCCCTGCGCGACCGCGGCATGGCCTACCTGCAGATGGACTACGTGCCGGGCGCGCGCCGCGACCTGAGCCGCTACCTGCAACTGAATCCGGAAGCCAACGACGTGCTGCCGATCCGCGAACGCCTGGTGGAGCTTAGTGCGCGGGCGCAGCGGATGCATTGAGGCCGGGATTGGGGAGTCGGGATTGGGGATTCGCAAACGCGGCTTCAGCGCCTGACCCGTGATTCGCTGCGGCCTGCAGTGTGGGCTTTCAAATCCTGACTTGATTTATCGACAGGGCGCCTGGAGTGAAGCCACTCCTGCCGGAGCTCGGCAATTTGACGGCCTGCAGCAAGCCGCTTTTACGAATCCCAAATGCCGAATCCCCAATCCTGGCCTTCGATCAGTCCATCTCCACCATCTCGAAATCGTCCTTGGTCACGCCGCAGTCGGGGCAGGTCCAGGTGTCGGGCACGTCTTCCCAGCGCGTGCCGGGGGCGATGCCCTCTTCCGGCAGGCCGTCGATTTCCCGGTAGATGAAGCCGCAGACGACGCACATCCAGGCGCGGTAGGTGGTGGCAGTGGCATCGCTCATTGGATAATCGCGGGTCTGCTGGCGGAACGGAGGGGCATTGTCCCACCCTCGCCTGCGCACTGAAAGGCTTCTCCATGAAGGCATCACCGCCGCCCCGCGGCGTCTATCTGATCACCCCCGACGAGGCCGACGGCGAACGCCTGCTCGCGCGCGTGGCGCCGCTGCTCGGCCACGGTCCGACCTGGCTGCAGTACCGCAACAAGCGCGCCGACGCGGCGCAGCGCCTGGCCCAGGCGACGGCGCTGCAGGCGCTGTGCGCGCAGGCCGGGGTGCCGCTGATCGTCAACGACGACGTGGCCCTGGCGCAGGCGGTCGGCGCCGCCGGCGTGCATCTGGGCGAAGACGACGGCGACCTGGCCGCCGCGCGCGCAGCGCTCGGTGCCGATGCGCTGATCGGCGCCTCGTGCTACGACGACCTCGCACTGGCCCGTGCCGCCGTCACGGCGGGCGCCAGCTACGTCGCCTTCGGCGCGTTCTTCCCCACGCGCAGCAAGGTCACCACGCGCCGTGCCGACCCCGGCCTGCTGCGCGATGCCGCGGCGTTTGGCTTACCGCGGGTGGCGATCGGCGGGTTGACTCCCGACAACGGCCGCGCCGTGGTCGCCGCCGGCGCCGACCTGCTGGCGGTGATCAGCGGCGTGTTCGACGCCGAGGATCCGCGCGCGGCCCTGGCTGCGTACCGCGCCTGCTTCGACTGAGCTGCGGAGGCGGCGCGACTTGCGAATGCGCCGATGACGTAGCGATCTTGATGCGAAGCCTCGCGCGCCACCAAACGTCGCGAGTCGCTTCCGCGCCGTACCCTCACCCCAACCCCTCTCCCGAGGGGAGAGGGGCTTAAAGCCATCCCCGTTCAGAAGTCGTAGCTCAGCGTCACCCGGGCCGAGCGCGGCGCCTGGTAGGCCACCGCCTGGTTCCATAGCGGATTGACTTCGCCCGGGTTCAATTCGGAGAACGGATAGACGTTGGTCACCGTCTGCCGGTTGGTGACGTTGAACACGTCCAGGCTCAGCGCCAATTTGCCTTCGGCGAATTTCGGCTTGTAGGTCAGGCCGAGATCGAGCTGCGCCACCCAGCTCAGATTGCCGTGCGATCCTGGCGGCGACGCCTCGCCGGTGCCGGTGGCCGGGTTGTAGCAGAAGTGGTACGTGCCGCCGGTGATGCTGGGGTTGGCATAGCCGGCCGGATCGCGGTCGCCGGCGTCGTAGTTGCTGCCGTAGTAGTAGCCCAGGCACGGGCGTGGCGCGCCGGAAATCAGGCTCAGGTTGCCGGAAGCGCCCCATTCCTCGGTCAGCTGGTAGAAGCCGTACGCCTTGAGCTGGTGGCGGCGGTCGTTGGACTGGTTGCCGTTGAAGTGCTCCATCAGCGCTGCGTGATCCCAGCTCTGCGTGGTCGAGGTCGCCGCCTGGCCCTGGTAGCTGCCCAGCGCGCCGCCGGTGCGCCACAGGTCCGAACGCAGCTGGCCTTCGGTGGTGCCGTAGCTGTGCGACCATACGTAGCTGGCCTTGGCGTACCAGCGGCCGTCGAACGGGCGTTCCAGGTTGAATTCCAGCGCCGAATAGCGGCGCTTGAATTCGGGGTAGCCGCCCTGCTCGCGGGTCACGGTCAAAGCGTGCACCTGGCCGTCGGTGCCGATCACCCGGTATGTGTTGGTCTTGCCCGGATTGACCAGCGCCGCGCTGGCGTTCTTGGTCCAGTCGATGTCCACGCCTGCCGCGGCCGCCGCGGCCACTAGGCCCGCGTTGGAGTTGTCGAGGTTGGTGTCGTCGATGCCGTCGTTGAGCCGGCGGTGGGTGCCGCGCACGCCGAACACCCAGTCGTTCGGCAACACCGTGGTGAAACCGAGAATGACCTCGTCCTGGTTCTCGCCCTTGATGTCCTCGGCCACCGCGGTGCGCACGTCGGCGAGGCGGCCGAAGCGCGAATTGGCCGACACCGGCGGCGCCAGTTGGGTGGCCAGGATCGGCGTGCCGTCGGCGTTGATGCCGCTGTAGGTGTAGTAGGTGGTGGTGGACACCGCGGGGGTGAACAGGCCCGCCGGCGACAGCGGCAGACCGAGGTAGTAGCGGCCGATGTTGCCGTACACCTTCAGGCTGGAATCGCCCTTGACGTCCCAGCTGAAACCCAGCCGCGGCGCCCACTGGTTCTTCAGTTCGATGTAGGCCTGGCCGAACGGGGTGTAGTTGGTGAAGCTGTCGTTGCGCACGCCGAGCGAGAGCATCAGCTTTTCGGTGGCCTGCCAATGGTCCTCGACGTAATACGCGGTCTGCTTGGCGTCGTAGGAATACAGATTGGTGTCGATGTCCTGGGTGACGTAGTAGCCGGTGCTGCCGTAGGTGGGATCGGCCAGCCCCGGACTGGGCACGCCGACGCTGCCGTCCTCGGCCACCGAGCCGCTGACCAGCCCGCCGCTGTTCAAGCCGTACGGGTCCGGGGTGTAGCCGTAGGTCCAGGCATAGCCGGGGCCGGACTTGTACGAGCCGATGTTGATCGCTTCGCTCTTCTGGTTGTCGATGCCGACATCGATGCTGTGCGCGCCGAGCCGCCAGTTGAGATTCAGGCGCAGGTTGTCCTTCTTGTATTCGCGGTCCGGATCGGTGATCGACACCACCGTCTGCGCGTTGCCGATCGCGGTGCCGCCGGTATAGGCCGGATTCTGGTTGGCGACGCTGTTGAGGAACGGACCGTTGCCGGCGTCGTAGCCGATCGCGGTGAGCTTGTTGGGCAGGCTTTCCTTGCCGTACAGCGCGGTCAAGGTGAGGTTGTCGCCGAAATAGCCGGTGTATTTGCCTACGAACAGGGTCGGGCCGAACTCGTTCTTGCCTTCGCGGCCCTTGTAGCTGCCGACCTCGCGGTTGACGTAGTCGTAGCCGTAGATGTTGCCGTTGGTGCGCGCCTTGTCCTGCGCGCCGGTGAATTCGAGCAGGTGGTTGTCGCTGATCTGCCAGTCGATCTTGGCGTAGGCGCGGGTCTGCTTGTAGTCATAGCGGGTCCATGGCGAGCCGGAGATGCCGCCGGAGGTGACGCGCGCATCGGCGACGCGGGTACCGCTGGAATCGACCTGCTCCAGCGCCAGGAAGAAGAACAACCGGTCCTGCACCAGCGGGCCGCCGACATAGGCGCTGTAGGTGGTCTGGTCGGCCTTGGTCTCGCTCAGCGGCATGTAGTTGCCGGCGGTGTACTTGGCGTTGCTCGGATCCCAGTACACGCTGTCCTTGCGGAAATACAGATCGCTCTGGCGGGCGCTGAGACTGTCCGGCTGCCAGATCACCGCCGCGCCGAAATGCCATTCGTTGCTGCCGCGCTTGCCGACCTGGCTGATCACGCCGCCGTTGGAACGGCCGTATTGCGCGCCATAGCCGCCGGTGAAGATTTCCTGCTGGTCGATCGCGCCGTACGGCAGGGTCAGCCCGCCGAGGCTGCTGGCCGGATCGGTGGTGTTGAAGCCGTTGAGGTAATAGGCGTTCTCGCTCGCCGCCGAGCCGCCGAAGCTGGCCAGCGAACCGCCGAGCGGGCCGTTGTCGTAGCCGCCGCTGTTGGCGACCACGCCCGGCGCCAGCAAGGCGATGGCCTCGGCGCTGCGGCCCAGCGGCAGCACCGCCAGCTGCTCGGCGGTGATCACGGTGCGGCTGTCGACGCTGGCCACGTCGATCCTGGCCACGTTGCCGGCCACCACGTTCACCGCGTCCAGCGTCTGCGCCGAACCGCCGCCGAAGCCGACTTCGGTGCCGGCACCGACCACCAGGCTGATGTTCTCGCGCGTCTCCACCACCTGGCCGTCGCGCTTGAGCGTGACCGTGTAGGTGCCCAGCGGCAGGTTGCCCTGCGCGTAGCGGCCGCGTTCGTCCACCTTCACCTCGCGGCTGAAGCCGCTGGTGTTGGTGATCAGCACGCTGCTCTCGCCGGCGCCGGGCGGCACGCTGCCGACGATGCTGCCGGTGGTGGACTGCGCATAGCCATTGCCGGCGGCAAGCGCCAACGCGAGCGCCAAGGCGCTCCTGCGGATCGTACGGTGCATGCTCTCTCCCCGAAAATGAAATCGTTGGCAACCCAACGAAAAATGCAGGCGCGGCGCCAATGGCCGATGGCGCGCCCCGCGAACCCTGTGGCAGCTCCGCCCACCGCACGGCCGCTCGCCATCGGCGATCGGGCCGTGCGCCCCTGGACGTTCCGATACTAGGCAGCGGATCACACGGCGGAGCCGACCGCGGCGGGTAGGTGCGCCGCGAGCGGGTAGGTCCGCGGCCGAATCGCGGCGACATGGCACGTGCAGGCGCCAGCCGCGACAATAGTCGGCATCGCTCCGCGCCCGGCCAACCGGCCCAGCCAGCCCGCCAAGGATTTCCTCCCATGCACCATGCCCGCTCGCACGCCCTCTTCGCCCAGGCGCAATCGCTGATCCCCGGCGGCGTCAACTCGCCGGTCCGCGCCTTCAAGTCGGTGGGCGGCGAGCCGTTCTTCGTGCAGCGCGCCGACGGCCCCTACCTGTACGACGTGGACGGCAACCGCTACATCGACTACGTCGGCTCGTGGGGCCCGATGATCGCCGGGCACAATCACCCGGCAGTGCGCGAAGCGGTGCAGCGCGCGATCGGCGACGGCCTGTCGTTCGGTGCGCCGTGCCCGGCCGAGGTGACGATGGCCGAGACCATCACTCGGCTGGTGCCCTCGTGCGAAATGGTGCGCATGGTCAATTCCGGGACCGAAGCCACCCTGTCGGCGGTGCGCCTGGCGCGCGGCGCCACCGGGCGCAGCCGCATCGTCAAGTTCGAAGGCTGCTACCACGGCCACGGCGACTCGTTCCTGGTCAAGGCCGGCAGCGGCATGCTGACCCTGGGCGTGCCGACCTCGCCGGGCGTGCCGGCGGGCCTGAGCGAACTCACCGCCACGCTCAGCTACAACGACTTCGACGGCGCCACCGCGCTGTTCGACGAGATCGGCAGCGAGATCGCCGCGGTCATCATCGAGCCGGTGGTCGGCAACGCCAATTGCATCCCGCCGCGCGAAGGCTATCTGCAACACCTGCGCGCGCTGTGCACGCGGCACGGCGCGCTGCTGATCTTCGACGAGGTGATGACCGGCTTCCGCGTCGCGCTGGGCGGCGCGCAGGCGCACTACGGCGTGGTGCCGGACCTGACCACCTTCGGCAAGATCATCGGCGGCGGCATGCCGGTCGGCGCCTACGGCGGCCGCGCCGAGCTGATGCGGCAGATCGCCCCGTCCGGGCCGATCTACCAGGCTGGCACGCTCAGCGGCAATCCGGTGGCGATGGCCGCCGGCCTGGCGATGCTGGAGCTGGTGCAGGCGCCGGGCTTCCACCAGCGCCTGGAGGCGGCCACCGCGGCGCTGTGCGCGGGGCTGGAGCAAGCCGCGGCCGACGCCGGCGTGGCGGTGACCACCAACCGGGTGGGGGCGATGTTCGGGCTGTTCTTCACCACGCAGAAGGTGGAGACCTACGCCCAGGCCATCGCCTGCGACACCGCCGCGTTCAACCATTTCTTCCACGCCATGCTGGAGCGCGGCGTGTTCCTGGCGCCGTCGGCGTACGAAGCCGGCTTCCTGTCCAGCGCGCACGATCAAGGCGTGCTGGAGGCCACGCTGGCCGCGGCGCGCGAGGCATTTGACGTGGTCGCCGCCGGCTGAACGGAAACTGAGCACCCGGTCGCGACTTTGCTTTTGTCGCGGCCGTGTCATAAGTTCAACGTTCACGGCCAACGGACGGCATCAGGGCGGGGGCTCGTGGAATCGGCGCCGCACCCGAGCTTTCCGCGATCTGCGCGGTGAGCCGGCACGCGTCCGACTCCGTACCGTCACCCGAAGCGCCAGAGGGCGCGAGGGCGACCGCTGCAGACACTCATGGCGACATGCTCAAGCCTGTCACGCTGTTGAATCCGCGTTTGCCGCCGGCCGTGCACGACAGTTCCGCCATGCCCGACTGGGTGCTGGCCGACAAACTGGCGCCGCCGCGCTCGCGCGTGGCCGCGGTGCCGCGCGAGGCCCTGCTGCAGCACCTGGACCGCGCCGCCGAGCTGCCGCTGACCCTGTTGCTGGCGCCGCCCGGCTTCGGCAAGACCACCTTGCTCGGGCAATGGCACCAGCGCCTGCGCGAACGCGGCGAAGCCGCGGTGGCATGGCTGTCGCTGGACGAGGACGATGCCGACCCGGGGCGCTTCCTCGCCTACCTGGCGCTGGCCGCGCGCGGTGCCGGGATCGAACTCGGCGCGTCCTTGCAGGCCACGCTGCAGCAGCACGGCCAGGACCTGGAGGTGGCGTCCACGCTACCGGTGCTGATTCGCGCGATCCGTGCCGCGCCGCGGCGCCTGCTGGTGATCCTCGACGACTACGACCGCGGCCACGCCAGCGCGCTCGACGAGGTGGTGACGCGGCTGGTCGAACACGCCGGCGGCCAATTGCACCTGCTGCTGGCCACGCGCCGCGCGCCGGCGCTGCCGTTGGCGCGCTGGGCGCTGCAGGGCCAGCTGGAACGCATCGGCGCACGCGAACTGGCGCTGGACGAAGCCGAGACGCTGGCGCTGCTGGGACCGCAGGTGCCGGTGGCGATGGCCCGCCAGCTGCGCCGGCAGACCGAGGGCTGGGCGGTCGCGCTGCAACTGGCCGGGCTGTGGCTGGGCGGCGACGAACGCCGCCGCGACGATCTGGGCCGGTTCTCCGGACGCACCGCCGAGCTGGCGGCGTATCTGGCCGAACAGGTACTCAACGACCTGGATCCGGAGTTGCGCGCGTTGCTGCTGCAACTGTCGCCGCTGGAACGGTTCAACGCCGCGCTCGCCGATGCGGTGCGCGAGCGCGACGACAGCGGCCGCCTGCTGGAGCGGCTGGCGCACTTCCAGGGCCTGCTGGTGGCGCTGGACGGCGAACACGAATGGTTCCGCTTCCATCCGCTGTTCGCCGATTACCTGTACCAGCAGCTGGAACGCGACACGCCCGGACTGGCGCCGCAACTGCACCGGCGCGCCGCGCACTGGTTCGACGCGCACGGACAGTTGCCCGAAGCGGTGCGACATGCGGTGCGCGGCGGCGCGATCGACAGCGCCGCCGATTGCATCGCCCGCGCCGGCACCTGGCAGTTGCTGCTGCGTCACGGCACCGCGCCGATTCGCGCGCTGCTGCGCCGCTTCCCGCGCAGCAGCATCGGCGAGCGGCCGGCGCTGAATCTGACCCAGGCCTATCTGCACATGAAGCTGGGCGAGTTCGCGCACGCGCAGACCCTGCTGGAACGCTTCCGCGACTTCCCCGAACACGTGCGTGCGCCGTTCGAGCGCGACTACACGGTGGTGGTGGCCTTGCTGCGCGACCTGCTCGACCAGGTCTGCGCCAACCCGCGCGGCCTGGCGCAGATCGCCGCGCAGGCGGCGGCGTTGGACGAGGACGACGGCCTGGGCCGCGGCACGCTGTGGTGCATCTGCGCCACCACCGCCCTGGGCCGCGCCGATTTCGCCGGTGCCGAACGCTATGCGCAGCTTGCAGGCAGCGCGATGCAGGCCGGCGGCAGCGAGGTCGGTGCCAGCTATGCGCTGATCCACCTGGCGCAGAGCCACTATTACCGCGGCCACCTGGAGCGCGCCGAAGCCACCTGCCGCCAGGCGCTGGCCATCGCCCAGCGCCAGCAGCAGCTCGATCCCACCCTGCAGGCGGTCGGCCAGTGCCTGCTGGCACAGCTGCAATGCGAGCACGGCCGCTACGACGAGGCCGCAGACTGCCTGCAGCCGGCGCTGGGCTTCCTGGAACAGCACGACGGCTGGCTGGACATCTATGCCGCCGGCTACGAGACCGCGCTGGTGCTGGCGCGCCAGCACGACCGCAGCGGCCGCGCCGCGCTGGACCTGCTCGACCATATCGACCGCATCGCGCACGCGCGGCACCTGGGCCGGCTCGCCGACCTGGCGCTGGCGTGGCGGCTGCACGTACTGCTCGACCAACCGCCGTCGCCGGCGATCGACGTACTGGTCGCGCGCACCGGCGGCGAGGCGCGGTTCGCGCATGCGCTGGGCCAGCCGCAGGATTGGCGCTTTCTCGCCGCGCTCGGCTTCGCCCTGGCCCGCTGGCACCGCCTCGGCGGACGCACCCGCGCTGCGCTGGCGGTGCTGCAAGGCGTGGAGGCGGCCTGCATGGCCGCCGACAATCAGGTGCATCTGGCGCGGGTGCGCGCGCGCATGGCGCTGGTGCTGCACGACCGCGGCGAATCCGCCGCTGCCCTGCCCTATCTGCGCCACGCGCTGCAGCACGTGGCCAGCACCCAGGCCTGGCAATGCCTGCTGGAACTGGGCGTGCCGGGCAAGGCGCTGCTGCGCATGGCGCGCCAGCAGGATCCGCAGGCCGCGCCGAACACCACGCTGGCGATGACCATCCAGGCGCTTCTGGACAAGCTGCGCCACGACCAGGACAGCGGTGCCGAGCTGTTCAGCGAACGCGAACTGGAAGTGCTGGCGCTGCTGGCGCAGGGCGACGCGAACAAGCAGATCGCGCGACGCCTGGCGCTGTCGGAGAACACGGTCAAGTTCCACCTGAAGAACCTGTACCGCAAACTGGAAGCCGGCACCCGCGAAGCCGCGCTGGCCAGCGCGCTGCAACGCGGCCTGCTGCAGCGCATGGCGCCGCCGGATACGGGATTGGACTGAGATCTCGCGATCGCGAGAATCGTCGCGGGCCTGTAGGAGCGGCTTCAGCCGCGACAGGTCCTATCCGGAGGGTGCCTGTCGCGGCTGAAGCCGCTCCTACAGGGAGTCGGCGTTGCGCCAGGCCGAAGCCTGCGGCGCCATCGTGTTCGAAAGGCGTTGCAGCGCGCTGGCCGCAACCTGCAGCGCAACCGCGGCACGCCTCAGCCGAACACGAACTTGCCCTTCATCATCGCCCAGTGCCCGGGGAACGAGCAGAAGAAGGTGTAGTCGCCGCCCTTGCTCAACTTGGCGGTGGAGAACTTGATCGTGTCCGATTGCCCGGCGCCGATCACCTTGGTGTGCGCGATGATGCGCGCGTCGTTCTTCGGCAGGTAATTGTCGGCCAGGCTGGAACTGGTGCCGGCGTTGGCCACCGCCTGGAAGTCCGCGGTCTTGGCCAGCACCCAGTTGTGGCCCATCACCGCAGCGGCGAGCTTGCCGCTGTGCTTGAGCGTCAGCGCCACTTCGGTGCAGTCGGCGGCGACCTTGATCTGCTGCTGGTCGAAGGACATCTGGTCGGTGCCGGTGATGGTCACCGCACAGGTCTTGGCCCAGGCCGCCGGCGCGAACGCGAGCGCGGCGAGGACCAGCAAGAGGTGTAGCGACTTCGCTTTCAAGACGGACTCCTTGGCAATGGGGGCGGCACAACGACACGAACAACGCCTGCCTGCGCTGCGCGCAGCGGCGTCGCTGCGACTGTCTGCCTTTGCGCAAATGTTTGTCAACGACAAACGCTCGTGCACTGCAGCATCCCGGCGCAGGCACCTCCAATAATCCCCCCAAAAAACATGTCGATGCACTTGCGAGACGCCGACACGCCCAGCCCGCAGGCTTCGGCATCGAGACGTTCCAGATGCTATGGAGTGGCAACGGCGCATTGGCAATGGACCCGGTGGCGTTGCTGCCGCGTTCTTCATGGCCGCCGTGGCATCACGGCCACTTCGTCCTCCTCCTGTCGCGGCTGAAGCCGCTCCTACAAGAGCACGGCGCGCATGTGTAGGAGCGGCTTCAGCCGCGACAGAAAAAAGAAAACGCCATCGCCACGCGCAGCGTGCAGCTTCCGGAATGGAGTTATTAGAGGTGCCCACTAGGCGTTACGAAAGAATCCGTGCAACGGATCGTGCAGCGCCATCCTCGGCGGCGGCACCGGCAATGGCCCGCGCTTGCCGGCCACCACGTGCGCGAACGCGCGTTTGAACCGCGCCATCTCCGGCGCGGTGCCGATGGTGATGCGCGAGCGGTTCGGCCATAGCGCCCAGCTGCGGCCGACGAACACGCCGTACGTGGCCATCGCGTCCATGAACGCCTGCGCCGGGCGCTTCACGTCGAGCATGAAACAATTGCTTTCCGACGCCGTGCACGCATAACCCTGCGCGGCGAGCCAGCGCACCACGTCGTTGCGGATGGCGCTGTTGAGTGCGCGGCGCTGCGGCACCAGCGCCGGATCGCGCAGGCTGGCCAGGCCGGCGGCGACCGCGGTCACCGGCAGGCTGTTGACGCTGTAGAACTTCAGCTTGGCCAGCAGGTCCGGCCGCGCCACCGCATAGCCCAGGCGGATGCCGGCCATGCCGTAGAGCTTGGAGAAGGTCCGCAGCACGATCACGTCGTCGCCGGCGGCGACGCGATCGACCATGCTGCTGGCGCTGTCGGAAAAATGCAGATACGCCTCGTCGACCACCAGCACGCAGCCCTTGGGCTTGTGCGCCAGCGCGTAGTCCAGGTCCTTGCGCGCGGTCACCGAACCGGTGGGATTGTTCGGGTTGCAGATGTAGAGCACTCCGGCATTGGCATCGGCGGCGCACATCGCCTGCACATCGTGCGCGTCGTCCTTGCGCAGCGGCACCTTGATCACCTTGGCGCCGTTGCGCGCAGCGGCGCGCCAGCCGGACTCGAAGGTGGGATCGGCGGTGACCAGCGACGCGCCGGGCGAGGTGAACGCCAGCATGGTGTAGTCCAGCGGCTCGGTGGAACCGGCGTAGGCCATCAGGTGATCGACACCCACGCCGAGCTGGCCGGCAAGGGTCCGCAGCAACTCCATCTGCAGTTCGCCCAGGTAACGGCCGCCGCTGGAGGCGATCGCCGCGATCGCCCGCTGCGCGGCCGGCGACGGGCCATCGGGATATTCGTTGGCGTTGATCAGCACCGGCGCCAGTTCGGCATCGGCCGCCTGCGTTGCGCCGGATGCAGCCTGCGCCAGCCATGGCGCGCCGAAGCCGGCCGCGGCGACCAGCGCCGAGTCCTTGAGGAAAGTGCGGCGCGAACGCGACGGCTGCTGCATGACGGACTCCTTGGAAACGGGGCGAAGAACCTACGGACGCACGGCGACCACTTCGATCTCGATGCGGTACAGCGGATTGCCCAGCGCGGCGATCTGGAACGCCGAGCGCGACGGCAGGTTGGGCTGCACGGGCGTGCCGAAGAATTGCCGGTAACCCTCCATGAAACCGGCGAAATCCATCTTTCCGCCCAGCGCCGGATCGCCGACCAGGAACGCCTGCATCTTGACCACGTCGCCCATGCCCAGGCCCATGCCTTTCAGCTGCGCCTCGATCTGCGACAGCACGCTGACGGTCTGCGCCTTGGTGTCGCCATAAGCGGCCGGCGAATCCTTCGGCGCGCTGGCATCGATCGGCCGCGGCACCGCGCCGCTGAGATAGACCGTGGTCTTGCCGGCCGGAATCTCCACCGCCGCGGAAATCGGAAAGTCGCTGTTGGGAATCTTGTGGCGCACGACCTCGGCGGCGCCGGCCAGGGCGGGCAGCCACAGCGCGGCGCACAGGCCGGCACGGAGCGAGCGGGAAACGAACGAACGGCGCATGCGGAACTCCTCGCGGTCGAAAAGGGGAATGAAACGGAACCTGCTCAGTGCCGCAGCGTGCGTACCTCGGCGGCGCTGAGCTTGCCGGGATAATCGTTGCCGAACTGGCTGCGCACGTAGTGCACCACCTCGACGACCTGCTGGTCGTTGAGCATGCCGGCAAAGCCGGGCATGCCACCGCGGCCGTCGAGCACCATCATCGCCACGTACGGCGCCGCGGCCACCTTGGGGTTGCCGGCCAGCGCCGGATACTCGCCGCCGCCGCGCGCGCCCTGCCCGCCGGGCATGTGACAGCTCTGGCAGATCGCCGCGTACACGGTGGCGCCGGAGGCGGTGGAGAACGTGGCCTGCGGATACAGCGGGGTGGCATCGGAACTCTGCGCCGCGGCCGGGCCGATCGCCGGCGGCAGCATCAGCGCGAACACGCCGGCGGCAGCTGCCGCAGCGAGCAACCAGTGACGATCGGGCTTCATGCGCGGGCTCCAGTGACGACGCGGCGATGCAGGCGCTCGATCGCATCCAGCGCCGAGGTGATGGCCCCTTCCTGCCAGGCCGGAATGTACGAGGCGTGTTCGCCGGCGAGCGCGATGCGGCCATCGATCTGGCACAGGTTTTCGTAATGCTCGGCGCGCGCGGCGTCGCTCCACATGCCGAAGCAGCCATGGGTGAACGGCACCCGGTGCCAGCCCACGGCGATGCCGTTGTCGAATTCGCGTGGGTACTGCGGATGCAGCTGCGTGCCGTACTCCACCGCCTTGGCCACGCGCTGCTGCGGCGTCATCGAGGTGAACTCGAACGCCTCCAGACCCCACACGTAGGCGCCGAGCAGCACGCCCTTGCCGGCGCTCTGGAAGCCGGTGCTGGGATAGCTGATCAGGGTGATCGGCAGGTCGGTGTAGCTGATGCCGCCGTAGATCGCCTCGTCCTCTTCCCAGAAGCGGCGCTTGAACTGCAGCCCCACCTTCACCGACGCCGCGTACGGCACCTGGCCGATCGCCGCCGCCATCTTCTCGCCCACCGCGAGCGGGATGCGGCTGAGGATGGACAGCGGAATCGTGCACACGCACCAATCGGCTTTCGCCAGCTGTTCGCTGCCGCTGCCGTCCTGGTAGGCGACGCTGACCCCGTGCGCGTCCTGGTCGATGCGGGTGACCCGGGCGTTGTAGCGGATCGCATCGCCGAGCTGGCGCGCGAACGCCTTGCCGATCTGGTCCATGCCGCCGACCGGCTGGAACATCGCGGTCTGCATCTCGTAGTTGTTGCCCGCCGCCAGCGTGGCCCACAGCCGCGAGCGCAGGATGTCCTGGGTGCTGAACGGTTCGGAGAATTGCGGCTTGCCGGACAGGCCGCCGCCGGGATATTTGGCGAAGCCGCGACGCTCGCTGCTCTCGCGGCCTTTGACGTAGCCGAAGTCCTTGTCCAGCGCGCCCCAGTTGCGCAGCGACTCGAGCAGGATCTCCTGGTCCTCGCGCTGCACCTGCGCGTCCAGCGCGCCCTGCCGGGTGCTCTTGGCCAGCAGTTCGGCCACATGGCCTTTGTAGTCGGCGTCGATGTCGCGGAAGCGCTGCGGCTTGCCGCCGAAGCCCTCGCGGCTGTGCAGCAGCGCGTTGAAGTTGACCTGCACGAACGGTTCCAGCGCCACCCCGAACTGCTCGCAGTAGGACAGCACCGCCTTGTGGTGGTGCGGGATGCGCCACGGACCGGGATTGAGGTACATGCCCTCGTCGAAGCCGCAGTGCTGTTCGAAGCCGCCCAGCTCGGTGTAGCGGTCGCCGCCGCGCAGCGTCCAGTTGCGGCCGCCGGGGCGCGCATTGTACTCGAGCACCTGCACCCGATAGCCGGCCTTGCGCAGTTCGTAGGCGGCGGTCAGCCCGGCCAGGCCGGCGCCGAGCACCAGCACCGAGGCGCCCTTGGCGTCGCCGTCCAGCCGCGGCACGCCGTTGAAACGGGATTCGGCCGCCATGCCCAGACTGTGCATCGCCTGGTACATCATCGCGCCGCCGCCGGCCAGGCCGATCCTGGCGAGCAATTGGCGGCGGGTCATGCCGCCCTTGGTTGTTGCTTGCATCGTCGACATCGCCTCACGGATTGCGGATCGACCATAGCCGCCGCGGCGGTGGTGCAGGCTGCGCGCGGCGGGTAGGTCGCGATGGAGTGGGTAGGCCGCGGATGGGGCGGCGTTGTGTGAGTGGCGTCTGCTGGCGGCCGTACCCTCGCCCCAACCCCTCTCCCGAGGGGAGAGGGGCTAGCGGCTGTTCCCTTCTCCCACCGGGAGAAGGTGCCCCGCAGGGGCGGACGAGGGTACGGGCGCAGCCTCATGCACCCAAACTCCACGAGTCGCTTTCGCGCCGGACCCTCACCCCAACCCTCTCCCGGTGGGAGAGGGGCTAGTCGGCTGTTCCCTTCTCCCTGCGGGAGAAGATGCCCCGCAGGGGCGGATGAGGGTACGGGCGCAGCCTCGTGCACCCAACCTCCACGAGTCGCTTCGCGCCGGACCCTCACCCCAACCCCTCTCTCGGGGGGAGAGGGGCTAGTCGGCTGTTCCTTCTCCCTGCGGGAGAAGGTGCCCCGCAGGGGCGGATGAGGGTACGGGCGAAGCCTCGTGCACCCAACTCCGCGAGCCGCTTCACGCCGGACCCTCACCCCAACCCCTCTCCCGGTGGGAGAGGGGCTCAGGCGCGGGCACCCGCTCAGAAGCGGTAGGTCAGCTTGGCGTAGTAGCGCGCGCCGAAGTAGCCGACCGGGCTGCCGGTCAGATACGGCGAGTTGTAGTAGCTGAGGTAGTTCTTCTCGAGGTACTCGTAGGCCGCCGACGGGATCTTGTCGGGATACTTGTTGAACACGTTGTCGCCGCCGACGCTGACGGTCAGCTGTTCGGTGGGCCGGAACGTCAGTTCGACGTTGGTCAGCGCCATCGTGCCGATCTTCTGCTTGTAGTACGGCGCGCCGTTGACGTCGACCACGTCGAGCTGGCTCAGCACGCTGTCGGGAAAGATGTCGCCGTTCCACTCGTCGTACGGCGCCACCAGTTGGTACTGCGGCCCGTACACCGCCTCGGTCACGCGAAGGCTGAACTTGCCGACGTTGAACGTGGCGCCCAGGTTGACCCGGTATTTGGGCGCGTTGTTCTCCAGGTTGATCAGCGTCGCCGCGCTGTACATGGTGGCGCCGCCGAGCACCTCCGGCGCCGGCTTGGCGCTGAGCACCTCGGTCTTGTTGTAGTTGGCCGCCAGCATCCAGTCGATCGAGCCCCAGTCGAACTCGGTGATGTAGTTGGTCACCCAGTCCACGCCGCTGCTGCGGGTCTTCAAAGCGTTGTTGAAGATCGCCACCGAGATGTTCTGCCGCGCGGTGGCGTCGAGCGAGCCGCCCGGCGCCGCCGGATCGATACCGCCGAGGTAGCCGAAGTCGACCAGCGCCTGGCCCAGCGCGGCGTTGTAGGCGGCGTCGGGCGTGCCGTCGCCGTTGGTGTCGCCCGGCTGCCCGGCCTTGGAATACTCGAAGGTGCCCACGCCGATGCGGTCGGAAATGGTAATGCGGTAGAAATCCAGCGTGCTGTCGAAGTTTTGCATCGGCCGGAACACGAAGCCCAGGCTGTAGTTGGTGCTGGTCTCCGGCTTCAGGTTGCCGAAGCCCAGCGCCGCCGCGGCCGCGCTGTTGGGTTGCAGGGTCGGGGTGGCGCTGGTCGGGCCGACCTGCACCGCCGAGTAGTAGCCTTCCTGCAGCGTCGGCGCGCGGAAGCCCGTGCTGGCGGTGCCGCGCACCGCGAAGGTGTCGGTGAGGTCGAAGCGCGTGGTCAGCTTGCCGACCACCTTGCTGCCGAAGTCGCTGTAGTTCTCGTAGCGACCGGCCACGTCCAGCAGCCACTTTTCGGTCGGGTTGAACACCACGTCGGCGTAGGCGGCGTAGCTGTGGCGGCTGTACGAGCCGGTGTTGAACAGCGGGTTGTAGCCGGGGAACGAGGACGCGCCGGCGCCGTAGTACGAGGTCGGATCGCCCGGATCGATGCCGTACTGGTCGCGGCGGTATTCGACCCCGGCGTTGAAGGTCAGCGGCTGCGACAGGCCGACGTCGAAATCGTGCGTGGCGTTGAGGTTGGTGGTCCACTGGCTGGCCCAGAAGCTGCCGTCGTAGAAGTCCTCAGGCGAGTAGCCGTCGTCCTGCCACAGGCTGAAGTTCATCGAGTTCAGCGTGTACACGTCCATCTCGTTCTTGCCGTAGCTGCTGGAGAAATCCCAGGACCAGTCGGCCAGCACGCCCTTCAACCCGGCGGTGAGTTCGTAGTCGATCTCGTCCGACGCTTCGGACGGATTGAAGCCCAGCGGATATTTGTGGCTGACCGCGCCGGTCACCGGGTCGACGTAGCCGCCGTCCTGGCTGGGACGGCGGTAGTTTTCCTCCGACTCCGCGGTCTTCTTGCCGTAGCTGCCGAACGCGTAGAACTCCAGGGTGTCGCTGAGCACCGCCCCCGAATTGAAGAACAGCGCCTTGCGATGGACTTCCGGCGGATTGAGCCAGGCGTTGACGTTGGGGAAGCGGCCGTTGAGGGTCATGCCTTCGACGTCGTCGGCCAGGAACTCGGCCATGCTCGGATTGACCGCCGAGCAGTCGGCGTAGTTGGCCACGCAGTCGGCGTAGCTGTAGGAACCGAGCCGGTATACGGTCTTGCGGTTCTCGACCTCGGCGCTGAGGCTGAAATACGCCGCGTCGCTGCCGAAACCGATGTTGGCGCCCCACGAATCGGTGCCGCCGCCACCATCCTTGTAGCCGGCGTAACCGGCGTCCACTTCGCCGCCGTCGTGGTTTTTCTTGAGGATGACGTTGATGACGCCGGCGATCGCGTCCGACCCGTACAGCGCCGCGGCGCCATCGGTCAGCACTTCGACGTGATCGATCGCCGCGGCCGGAATGAACGACAGATCGGCCGAGGCCGCGCCGGTGGTGGTGTTGACGTTGGAGGTAATGTGGCGACGCTTGCCGTTGACCAGCACCAGCGTGTGGTTGGGCGACAGGTTGCGCAGGCTGGCGGTGAGCGTCTGGCTCGCCATGTCGTTGCCGGTCTGGTTGGCGTTGTACGACGGCACCTGGTTGGCGATGGCGTTGATCAGGTCCGGCGCGGCCGACTGCTTGAGCATTTCCGCACTCACCAGCTGGATCGGTGCCGGGCTGTCGGTCACCGCCATGTTGGCCTTGCGCGTGCCGGTCGAGATGACCGTGATCGCGTCCAGCGTCTTGGCGTCGCCACCCGGCTCTTCCGCCAACGCCGGCAGCGCCTGTGCGCCGGCCAGCAACAGCGTCAGCTTGGCCAGTCCGTGGCCATGCCGTGCATTGCTCAATCCCCTGCATACCGATTCCGCCAGACGATCGGCGTTCAAACGCTTGCTCATGTTCAAGACCCCCGAGATGGCATGGATGTGGCGTGGATGCGCACCGGCTCCCCGGCCGGCGGCGCCGCGATCGCGGCGTGCAGGGACCATAGCCAGCGCACGGCGCCGGGCGACCGCATCCGACGGGTAGGTGCGCAGCGAGCGGGTGGGCGGGGACCGGCAGGCATCCCGGCGCGGGTAGTGGCGCTCAGCGCCGAGGGCAGTGGGTTACTCTCGGCCACCGACACTTCGGAGCCGACCATGTTCCTGCAACGCCGTTGCGTGCAGCGCCAGCCGCGGTGGGCGCGTTGATCCAGCCACGCCCGAAACTGCTGCTGCTCGACTTCGACGGCGTGCTGGCGGCCTACTCGCGGACGGCACGCATCGCGCACCTGGCCGCTCACTGCAGCTGCGAACCGGCGCGGGTGTGCGAAGTCCTGTTCGCCTCCGGACTGGAAACCGCCTACGACGGCGGCGACATCGCCACCGCCGCCTATCTGCACCGGCTAGGCGCAGGTCTGGGCGCGCAGGTGGACGAAGCCGACTGGATCGCCGCGCGCGTGGCCGGCAGCCGTGGCGACCCCGGCGTGATCGAACGCGTCCTGGCGCTGGCCGACGGGATCGACATCGGCGTACTGACCAACAACGGCGCACTGATGGCGCAAGCGATCCCGCAGATCGTGCCGACGCTATTTCCGCTGCTACGCGGACGCGTGCTGTGCAGCGGCGCACTCGGCGGCCGCAAACCGCAGGCCGAGGTCTACCGCCGCGCGCTCGTCCATTTCGGCGTCGCCCCGCGGCACGCCCTGTTCATCGACGACCTGTTCGTCAATGTCCGCGGCGCCCGCGCGATCGGCCTACCCGCCGAAACCGCCAGCGGCACCCGCGCCCTGCGCCGCGCCTTGGCACGCCACGGCCTGGCCTGACTAACGCGAGTACAGCCAGCAGATCGCCATTAGCTTCGAGCAGTCGCCTGTGGCATTCCGGCGCCACCTCGAAGCTCGACCTTCAGCCGAACGCGGTGCACCAGCTGTTGCCGTAGCTCAGATGTTGATCTTGGCTTTTTGGGGTCCCCATAGAGCGCGGCGAGGGGGGCAGGTAAACCCCGCAGGGGCGCCACGCAGGATGCGTGGCGTTTCCGCTGGCACATGGATGTGTCATCGGAAAATTCCTGTCCCCCTCGCGCACCCGGAGCGCAGCGAAGGGCGCGCGTCTGGGGTGTGCTTTCTTTTGGTTACTTTTCTTTGCACAAGCAAAGAAAAGTGACTCGCGCAACGCGCGAAAGCTTTGCTACTGCTCTTGCCGTTGCCGTTGCCGTTGCCACACAACTAGACGACCAACACTACCAATCGACTCAACGCTTCCCGACATACTCCTGCAATGCCGCCCGCAACCGCTTCAACCCCTCAGCCATTTCCTGATCGGTGATATTCAACGAAGGCACGAACCGCAACACATCCGGCCCAGCCTGCAACGTCAACAACCCCTGCGCAGCGGCATGATCGAGAATCGCCCCAGCCTGCCCCGCATGCGCCTGATTCAACACCGCGCCCAGCATCAAGCCACGCCCACGCACCTGCGAAAACAGCGCGAACTCCTCGTTGAGCGCTGCCAGCCCCTGCCGCAACGCCGCCGCCTGCCGCGACACATTCGCCGCGACCGGCGCAGACGCCAGCTTGCGCAGCGCGACGCGCGCCACCGCCGCAGCCAGCGGATTGCCGCCGAACGTACTGCCATGCGCACCGAACTGCATCGTCTCGGCGACCTTCGGCCCGGCCAGCAGCGCGCCGATCGGAAAACCGCCGCCCAGCGCCTTGGCCAGCGTCACGATGTCCGGCGTCACCTCGTCCTGCCAGTGCGCGAACAGCGTGCCGGTGCGGCCCATGCCGCACTGGATCTCGTCCAGCAGCAGCAACGCGCCATGGTGATCGCACAGCGCGCGCACCTTTGCCAGGAAGCCCGGCGCGGCCGGCATCACCCCGCCCTCGCCCTGCACCGGCTCGAGCATCACCGCGGCCACGTCGCCGGCGGCCATCGCCGTTTCCAGCTGCACGATGTCGTTGAAGTCCACATAACGAAAACCGCCGGGCAGGGGCTCGTAGCCCTCCTGGTACTTCGGCTGCGCGGTGGCGGTGACCGCGGCCAGGGTGCGGCCGTGGAAACTGCCGCGGAAGGTGACGATGACCCGCCGGTCCGGCGCACGGCCCTGGCTGGCGGCCCACTTGCGCACCAGCTTGATCGCCGCCTCGTTGGCCTCGCTGCCGGAATTGCACAGGAACACCCGCTGCGCGAAGCGCGATGCGGCGACCAGTTCCTCGGCCAGGCGCAGCGGCGGCTCGCTGTAGAACACGTTGCTGGTGTGCCACAGCTTGCCGGCCTGCTCTAGCAGCGCCGCCGTCAGGTCCGGATCGTTGTGGCCGAGCCCGCACACCGCGATGCCCGCGGACAGGTCGATGTAGTCGCGGCCTTCGCTGTCCCACACCTTGGCGCCCTGGCCGCGCTCCAGCACCAGCTGGCGCGGGCGATAGATCGGCAGGTAGTAGTGCTGGCCGAGGGCGAGCAGATCCGCGGCGGAGGAAGCGGTCATCGAAGGGATTCCTGGGGGAAAGCGCACGAGTATAAGACTGCCGGCACGACCGCCGCGCGCGGTTCGCCATGCGCGCAGCCAGTCGTGCGCCGCTACGGCCTGGCGCCGTTGCCGGGGTCGGCGGCACAGTCGGGCGCGCAGACCGTGCCGTCCGCGCCGACCGTCCAGCGCGCACCGAGCGCCGGCAGCCGAGCCCAGGCCGACGCCACGCCCGGATCGGCCGACGCCTGGCCGGGGCGCAGCGGCGGTGCGGCCAGGAATACGTATCCGTCGGCCACCTGCTTCCAGCCCAGCCGGCGCCGACGCCAGCGCAGCACCGGCTGCACCACGACCCGGTGCGGGGCCATGCCGGGGAGCCGCGCCAGATCCTGCGCCAACTGCAGCGCGCTGGCCGCATCGAGATCGTGCACGCCCCAGGCCAGCAACGCGCAACCGCCGCCTGCGGCGGCCTGCGCTCGTGCCGCCAGCCGCGCGGCGAGCCCGTCTGCGGCAACCCGCCCGGCGAGTTCGTCGGGCGTGTAGGCGCGCAGGCGATGGCCACGCAGGTAGTGGCCGAAGAAATCCTGCTCGGCCAGGATGCGGTACGGCGCGCTGGAAGGGCCGAACTTGTAAGGCAGCACCACCGGAAGCTCGGCGTCGCGGCAGCCGGGCAGGCGCTGCACGAGCTGCGCCGACGCGCGCCAAGCCTCGTTGCGCTGCAGCGGCCGGCCACGCAGCAGCCACAGCTGCGCGCCCACCAGCACGATCAGCAAGACCGCCGCGATGCGCCCGCCAGTGCTGCGCGCACGCGGTCCTGCCGCGTCGTACAGGCGCGCCAGCAAGGCCCAGGCGAACGGCGCGGCGGTGAGCAGATTGCGCGCGGAGAACGACGGCGCAATGGCCAGGCTCACCGCGATCCCGCTCAGCACCATGCCGACCAGCACGCAACCGCACAGCGCCGCGGCCCAGTCGGCCTGCGCGCCGGTGCGCGCCGGATCGCGCGGAACCGCGCGCAGCCGCCGCCACAGCCAGGCGCCCAGCAGCCCGAGCACCGCCAGCGTGGTTCCGCCGGACAGCAGGCCGCGGCTGGCGCTGCGCAACTGGCTGTAGAAGAACCGCGCGTCGTTGCGGAACCACAGCTGGTGCACGTCCTGCTGGGTGGAGCGCAGCAACAGCAGCACGAACGCGACATTGACCGCCAGGATCACCGCCCCGGAGACGACCAACGCCACGCGCAGGCGCGTGTCGCGCAGCGTCGCGACCAGGAACAGCAACAGCATGCCGATGCAGAGCAGCAGGTAGGAATGGGTCAGGCTGGCGCACAGCCCCAGCACGCTGAGTGCGGCCCAGTGCGCGAACGGAAACGCGGCGGCGGCCTGCGCGCGCCGCCGCAACGCCACCGCGATGGACAGCAACCCGGCCGACAACAGCAGGCACAGTGCGTAACTGCGCGCGTTCTGGCTCTGCTCGAACCAGAACACCGACACCGCGCCGGCGGCCATGGCGAAGGCCAGCGCGGTCGGCGAGAACACCCGCCGCAGGCCGATGCCGAACACGCCCAGCGCCAGCACAGCCGCCGCGGCGCTGGGCAGGCGCAGCGCCGCCTCGCTGGCGCCGGCCAGATGGCTCCACGCATACAGCAGCACGTAGTACAGCGGCGGATGGGTATCGGTGAGCGCACGCCGCCACAGTTCGCCCAGGCCCTGGCCATGGCCAATCACGTGCACGGTGTACAGCTCGTCGATCCAGTAATTGCTGGCGCCCAGGCCGACG
The DNA here is from genome assembly GCF_041245805.1 of Xanthomonas sp. DAR 34887. NCBI lineage: Bacteria > Pseudomonadati > Pseudomonadota > Gammaproteobacteria > Lysobacterales > Lysobacteraceae > Xanthomonas > Xanthomonas tesorieronis. The sequence goes on along the minus strand of NZ_CP162490.1, from coordinate 1,104,780 downwards.
AAGGCGAACACGCAGGCGCAGGCCGCGATCGCGGCGAAGGCCAGCGCCCGCCAGCGCGGCGCGGCGACGTCGCGCGGCTCGCTCATTCCTTCATCGCCAGCGGCGACGGCGCGGCGCTCTCGCCGCACGGCGCAGCATCCGCCGCCGCATGCGCGGGGCGCCATGCGGTGCGCTTGGCCGCGTAGTAGTTCCAGCCGCCCGCGGCCAGGGCGCCGGCCGCGCCGGCCAGCCACCACGGCCACTGCAGCGCATGCAGGCCGCTGCCGATCAGCTCGCTGAGGATGGCGCCGCCGAAACAGGCCGCATAGAACATCGCCATGCCGCGCAGCAGGCGCATGCCGCTCAGGCGCCGGTCGCGGAAGGTCAACAGGTTGTTGCACAGGAAATTCCAGGCCATCGCCGCGCAGATCGCCAGCAACTGCGCCAGCCAGAACGCCACGCCGGACAGCAGCAGCGCGCCCAGCGCCAGCAGATGCACGCCCACGCCGCTGCAGCCGACCGCGAAGAACAGGCTCATCCGCGCCGGCAGCCAGCCGCGCGTGCGTTTCTCCAGCAGCAGCGCGGCCAGTTCGGCGACCACCCGCGCGTCGAGCTTGGAGGCGCCGCCGCGGCGGCTGCGCAGCCGCGTCGGCACCTGCGCGACGTAGGGACGCCGCCGCGCCGAGGCCAGCACGTCGACCAGGATCTTGAAGCCGACGCCCGACAGCTGCGGCCGCACCTGCCGGTACCAGGATCGCCGCATCAGGAAGCAGCCGCTCATCGGATCGGCCACGCCCAGCCCCAGCAACGCCTGGCTCAGGCGCACGCCGACACGGCTGAGCGCATGCCGGCAGCGGCCCAGCCCGGAATCGCCCGTGTCCAGATAGCGGCTGGCCACCACCACCTCGGCTTCGCTCTCCTGCATGCGCCGCAACATCCGCGCGATCAGCGCCGGATCGTGCTGGCCGTCGCCGTCCATGAGCGCCAGGCAGCGGCCGCGGGCGCTGTCCCACCCGGCGATCGCCGCCGAGGCCAGGCCGCGTCCGCCGCGCCGGCGCACCAGGCGCACCGCCGGGTCGGTGGCCGCGTGCATGGCCACCGCCTGCGCGGTGCGCTCGTCGTCGGAGTCGTCCACCACGATCGCTTCGTAGTCGATATGGCGCAGGTGCGCGGCGAGTTCGCGCAGCACCGGGCCGATCGCCTCGTGTTCGTTCAAGGTGCAGATGACGACGGACACCGTCGGCGCGGCCTGCAGTGCGGTGGGCGAAGACGAGGACATGGGCAGCTCCAGGGGCGCGAAGGGAGCGCCGAAGGGTCTGCAGCGGATGTGGCGGTGGATTGCCGCGGCGTGCCGGCCACATGCGCGCACGCGCATGCGCTGCAACGCCGCGTCATGAGCGCGCGCAGCGCCCGGCCAAGCCAGCAAATGCAAGGCCGGCGAGCAGCGCTGACGGCTTGACCGGCGATGAACGGTCGAGGGGCACGCACCGCTGCAGCGACGCCAGCGCAGCGCCGACCGGTCGCGCGGACCCGTATTTGCGCAGCCGCAGCTGGCGCGAGGACCGGCCGCCCCGCGCCCGATGCATTCGTCGGCAACCCGGACCGGCGCCAGCATCGGGATGCCTGCGTGACGGCGGCGGCCTGCCATCCGTGCAAGCGGTGTGACCGCCCATCGCCCGGCCCCCGCAGTCGGCTGGGTGCGTGACCAACGCCACCGCACCGGGGCGGCGCGATGCACGCTCCTTCGCCGCAGTGTGGCAGCGACCCGCGAACGCCAAGGGCGGGTTAGCATGCACGGATGCGACTGTTCACCAATCCCCAGCTCGCCCCCGCACGCGAGCACGGCTGGCGGCGGCGCTGGTTCGACATCATCTATCGGCACGACACCCGGCCGGCGCGCAATTTCGATCTGCTGCTGGTCGCGGCGATCGTCGCCAGCGTCGCGGTGATCATGGTCGACAGCGTCCCGGCGCTGCACGCGCGCTACGCCGGCTACATCTACGTGCTGGAGTGGGTCTTCACCGCGCTGTTCACCGCCGAGTACGCGTTGCGCCTGATGACGGTGCAGCGGCCGCTGCGCTATGCGCTGAGCTTCTGGGGCGTGATCGATCTGCTCTCGATCCTGCCCACCTACATCTCGTTCCTGCTGCCCGGCGCGCAGACGCTGTTGGTGGTGCGGGTGCTGCGGGTGCTGCGGCTGTTCCGCATCCTCAAGCTGACCCGCTACGTCGAGGAAAGCAGCCTGCTGATCGATGCGCTATGGCGCAGCCGGCGCAAGGTGTTCGTGTTCCTGTTCACCGTGATCACGCTGGTGGTGATCTTCGGTGCGCTGATGTACGTGGTGGAAGGGCCGGCCAACGGCTTCACCAGCATTCCCACCGCCATGTACTGGGCGGTGGTGACCATGGCCACGGTCGGTTTCGGCGATATCGCGCCGCTCACGCCGCTGGGCCGCGCCATCACCTCGGTGCTGATCCTGATCGGCTACAGCATCATCGCCGTGCCCACCGGGATCTACACCGCCGAACTGGCCAACAGCCTGCGCGACGCCGACCGCAGCCGCGCGCCGGATCGACGCACCTGCGCGCGCTGCGGCCTGCAAGGCCACGAGCGCAGCGCCGGCTATTGCCGGGGTTGCGGCCAGGCGTTGCCCGATTCCGCGTCCTGAGCCCTCACCACACGCCGGTGTTGGGCATCGATGCCCACGGCTCGGCCGGGGCCAGCGCCTCGCCCTTCTGCAGCAGTTCGATCGAGATCAGGTCCGGGCTGCGCACGAAGGCCATGCGGCCATCGCGCGGCGGGCGGTTGATGACGACGCCCTGCGCCTGCAGATGCGCGCAGATCGCGTGGATGTCGTCGACCTCGAACGCCAGGTGGCCGAAGTTGCGCGCGCTGCCGTAGTCCTCGTCCGAGCCCCAGTTGTAGGTCAGCTCGACTTCGGCTTCCGGGTTCTCCGGCGCGCCGAAATACACCAGGGTGAACTTGCCGGCTTCGTTCTCGATGCGCCGGGTTTCGCTCAGGCCCAGACCTTCGGTGAAGAACTTGCTGGTCTTGTCCAGATCGTGGACGCGGATCATGGCGTGCAGGTATTTCATCGCGACAACTCCAGTGATGGGGGAAACGGTCAGGACCACGCGCCGCGGCGTGCGGCTGCGCGCTCTTGGCACAGGCGCATAGGGTAGCGCCCGCGGCGTGCAGACGCGGGCAAGCCGCAGGCACGCCGCCGTGCGCCACGCCTTTCAGCGGAAGTAACAGGCCTTCAACGGCAGCGTCGCCGCGCCGACCGCGCTGGCGTCGGCCATCGCCGCGGCCGGCAGCAGCACCGGCAGCGGCCGCGCCTGGCCGCGCCGCGGCTGGTTGTCGATGCGCAGCTGCGGGATCAGGCGCAGCGCCAGATCCCGCGGCAGGCGTCCGCCGAACACCACCGCCTGCGGATCGAACACCGCGGTGATCGCCGAGACGATCAGCGACAGGCCCGGCACCGCGCGCGCGATCCAGCGCTCGATCGTCGGCCAGGACGGATCGTAGGCGGCCACCAGCGCGCGCACGTCGGGCAGCACCACCCCGTCCTCGATCAGCATCTGCCGCAGCAACTCCAGCGTGCCGCGCTCCAGGCCCGGTCCCGGCAGCATGCCGGCGAATTCGCCGGCGTTGCCGTGCGCGCCGCGCAGGCAGGCGCCGTCAATCACCACGCCGCCGCCGAGGCCGTAGCTGAAATACAGATAGGCGAAATCGCGGTACTGGCGGCCGACGCCGAGCAGGCTTTCGCCGACCGCGGCGACGCTGCCGTCGTTGTCCACCCACACCGGCAGGCGCAGCGCGTCGGCCAGCCAGTCGCCGATCGACAGTTCGCCCAACGCGCGCAGCGGATCGGGCGGGTTCATGTGCTGGGCACCATCGACGAAAAATCCGGTCATCGCCACGCCCGCGCCCAGCCGCGGCCCGAGGCCGCGTCCGGCCTCGGCCAGCAGCGCCGCGTCGGCCTCGCGCAACTGCGCCAGCAAGGCGGCCGGCTCGGTCGAGCGCAGCGGATGCTCGGCGGTGGCGCGGACCTGGCCGCTGAAATCCAGCAGCGCCAGCGACAGCGCGTCGGTGGCGATCGAGTAACCGACGGTATGGCCGTGCGCGGGATTGAGCGCGATCGCCGCGCCCGGCTTGCCGCGGCCGCCGTGCGCCAGCGAGGCGCCGATCAGCACCAGCCCGCGTTCGGCCAGGCCGTCGATCAGGCGCACCGCCGACTGCACGGTCAATCCGGTGATGCGGCTGAGGTCGGCACGGGTGACGGTGCCGAACAGGCGCAGGCTGTCGAGCATGCGCCGCTCGTTGTCGCTCAGATCGGCCTGCGTGGCGTGGACGGAGCGGGCAGCGCGCGGCAGCGAAACGGCGACGGGAGCGGGCATGAGCGGGGACTGGCAGAAGGTCGGCGCAGCATACCCGGGCAAGTTGAAATATTTAATTCACCTTTAGTTAGTGAATCGACCAACTTCAGGACGCGGCCCTTGCCACCGCACCGGCTGCCCGAACACTCCACCACCGCGCAGTCATCCGCACCACGCTCCCTGTAGGAGCGGCTTCAGCCGCGACGAACGAAGCAGGAACCTCGCAGAGATCAACACCGCTGCGGCTACCCTACCGGGCACAGCACCAGCGCGGCACCGCCCCCGCTGCGGACGCTCGCCGCGCCTACGCCCTACGACGCAGCGCCACTCAATCCAGGAACAGATCCGGCAACAACGGCTGCGCCGGATCCAGCGCGTAGCCGGACAGATCGGTCACTCCGATCGCGGCCAGCACTTCGTCGTCGATCAGGAACTGGCCATGGAACCCGGCCGCGGTGCGCGTTAGCAGCGCATGCGCCGCATCGGCCATGATCTCCGGACGCCGACCGTTGCCCGCGGCGACACCGGGAATCATGTTCAGCGCTTCGGTGGCGATCAGCGTGCGCGGCCACAGCGCATTGACCGCCACGCCCTGCGGGCCGAATTCGCCGGCCAGGCCCAGGGTCACCAAGCTCATGCCCATCTTCGCCAGCGTGTAGCCGGTATGCGGCGCCCACCATTTTGGATCCAGCGACGGCGGCGGCGCCAGGGTCAGAATGTGCGGATTGGCGCTGCGCAACAGGTGCGGCAGACAGGCCTGCGCGCACAGGAAGCTGCCGCGCGCATTGACCTGCTGCATCAGGTCGAAGCGCTTCATCGGCGTATCCAGCGCGCCGCGCAGCCAGATCGCGCTGGCGTTGTTGACCAGGATATCGATGCCGCCGAACGCCTCGACCGTCGCCGCCACCGCCGCACGCACCTGCTCCTCCTCGCGGATGTCGCACTTCAGCGCCAGCGCGCGGCCGCCGGCCGCCTCGACCGCCGCCGCCGCGCTATGGATGGTGCCGGGCAACTTCGGATTGGGCACCGCCGACTTGGCCGCGATCGCCACATTGGCGCCGTCGCGCGCCGCGCGCAGCGCGATCGCCAGACCGATCCCACGCGAGGCGCCGGTGATTAGGAGGGTTTTGCCTTGTAAGGTCACGGGATTAGGGATTCGAGATTGGGGATTCGCCAGAGCTTAGCGCCTTTGCTATCCGCGCCAAGACACTCCCCGACGCCACCATGCGCCGTTACTAATCCCGAATCCCCAATCCCGAATGCCGGCTTCTCAGGGCTTCGGCCCCTGCCCCTCATTATCTTCCCACTTCAGAATGCGCCGGGTGACGAAGCGGTAGACCGGCTTGCCGGTGGCGAACCACAGTTCGCGCACCCAGGAGTGGCGTTTGAGCAGGCGCTGTTCGACCGGGGTCAGCGCCTGCCGGCAGTACATGCGCTTGTGCTTGAGCAGGTGGCGCAGGTCCTCGCGCGCCAGCAGCCGCATCCAGCGCGAACGCGGCGCGCCGCGCACCGCCAGTTGGAAGTCGATCAGCGCCGGGCTGCCGTCTTCCAGCACCAGCCAGTTCGCTTCCTTGGCCAGATCGTTGTGCGCCACGCCGCGCCGGTGCACCTGCTGCAGCAGGCGCCGTGCGGCGCGGAAGTAGGCCAGGTCGCCGCGCGGCGGGCGCTGGTACATCGCATCGCCGGCCAGATAGCTGCGGTCCAGGAAGGTGCCGTCCCAGCCGCGCAGCTGCGGCGTCGCCGCCATCCCGTCCAACTGCCGCAACGCCAGCGCCTCGCGCCGCGCCAGCCACCACGCCGGCAGGCGCAGCCACCATGGCGCGGCGGTCAGGTCGCGGCGCACGAACACGCGCTCGCCGTGGCCGCCGGCCTCGCGCACCAGCAGGATGCGCCCGAAGCTGTCGGACTTGAGGATGTGGGTGGAAGCGGCCGGCGCGCGTGTCATCCACCCAGTTTAAGCGGAACGCCATGCTCGCCCACTTATACTGGACCCATGAATGCATCATGGATCGACGCCACGCTGGAGTGGGTCGCAGCGCATCCCATCCTGGCCGGCGTGGTCATCTTCGCGATCGCGTTCTGCGACGCGGTCATCGTGCTGGGCACCATCGTGCCGGCGCTGCCGCTGCTGTTCGCGATCGGCGTGCTGATCGGACTCGGCCAGATTTCCGGCCCGTATGCGGTCATCAGTGCAGCGCTCGGCGCACTGGCCGGCGACGCGCTCAGCTACTGGGTCGGCCATCGCTGGGGTCACCAGCTGCGCAACTACTGGCCGTTCAAGCGCTACCCGCAGCTGCTGGACCGCGGCGAGGCGATGTTCCGCCGCAACGCCTTCAAGAGCATCCTGGTGGCGCGCTACGTCGGCGCGATCCGCCCGTTCGTGCCGGCCGTGGCCGGCATGATGAAGATGCCGCTGCGCCGCTATTTCATCGCCAGCGGCGTGGCCGCGGTGAGCTGGGCGCTGCTGTTCCTGGGCCCGGGCTGGCTGCTCGGCCAGGCCTACGACGCGGTCGCCGCGGTCGCCGGCCGCCTGTTCCTGGTGCTGGGGCTGCTGGTGCTGGCGCTGGGCCTGGTGTGGGCGATCGTGCTGTACGGCTATCGCTGGTCGGCCGGGCACATGGACGCGTTGCTGGCGCGCGGCCTGGACTGGTCGCGCCGGCACCCGGTGCTGGGCCGCTATTCGATCGCCGCGTTCGACCCGCAACGGCGCGAGTCGGTGCCGCTGGCGATGCTGGCGGTGATGCTGCTGGCGCTGGGCTGGGGCTGGTTCGCGCTGCTGATGGTGGTGGTCGGCCACGGCGAGCCGCTGCGGCTTGACCTGGCTGTGCACGATCTGATGCTGGCGCTGCGCAACCCGCTGGCCGACTACCCGATGACCGCGCTGGCCTCGCTCGGCGACTGGCAGGTGCTGGTGCCGGCCACCACCCTGGGCCTGGTCTACCTGATCTGGCGCCAGCGCTGGATGGCCGCGGCGCACTGGCTGGCGGCACTGGCCTTCGGCCTGGCCCTGACCAAGCTGCTCGGCACCACGGTGCACGTGGTGCGTCCGCCGGCGGCCAGCAGCGGTTTCGGCTTTCCCTCGGTGGCGGTGACCATGGCCACGATCAGCTTCGGCTTCTTCGCCGTGCTGATCGCGCGCGAGCTGCCCGGGCGCTCGCGGGTGTGGCCGTACCTGCTGTCGGGCGTGGTGGTGACCTTGATCGGCTTCGCCCGCCTGTACCTGGGCGCGCACTGGCTCAGCGACGTGGTCGGCGGCATGCTGTTCGGCATCTTCTGGCTGCTGGTGCTGGGCATCGCCTACCGCCGCCGCTTCAACCGCGCGTTCTGGATGAAGCCGCTGGCCTGGTTGTTCTATGGCGGCTTCGTCGCCGCGGCACTGTGGTACGCGCCGCGCAACCTGGAGCGGAAACTGGCCAAGTTCGAACCGCCGCCGCCGGTGCTGATGGACCTGGCGGCCAGCACCTGGTGGCAGGACGAATGGCGGCTGCTGCCGTCGCGGCGCAACGAGTTCGACGACGACCAGCGCTGGCCGCTGGACCTGCAGGTGGCCGGCCCGCTGGCGCCGCTGCAGCGCCAGCTCGAAGCCGCCGGCTGGCGCGTGCAGCCGCAAGCCGGCTGGCAGCAGGCGCTGCAGTTGCTCGACTACAAGACCCAGGCCGAACGCGTCCCGGTGCTGCCGGCCACGCTGGACACCCAGGTGGAATCGCTGCTGATGCTGCGCAGCGGCCCGCGCCCCGGCGAACTCTATGCCTTGCGCCTGTGGCCGGCTCCGGCGCGGCTGCAACCGGGCGACGTGCCGCTGTGGCTGGGCAGCGCGCAGAGCCTGCGCTACGAACGCCACTTCAACCTGATCGGCCTGTGGCGCCCGCTGCGCGGCGCCGATCCGGCACTCAACGCGGTCACCGACGCATTGCACGCGCTGCCCACGCGCAGGGACATGCATCGCCCGTCGGATGTGCCGGTATTGCTGGTGCGCAGCGAGGGCGAGGCGCCGCCTGCCGCGCCCTGAGCGCGTTCGCGGGCGGCGCGCGGACAGGCCATCCAGGCAGTGCCATGCTGCCCGTCGTCGCCATGAGCCTCCACTCCCCGGCGGTGTGGGCGAACCGCGACGTATGCAGGATTGAATTCGGTCGGCCTGGTGCCATCGCCCGCGCGTTTGCGCGACCGCGAAATACCACGCTTCACATGGAACGCAATGGCCTCGGTCCACTCCCGACCACAGCGCAGCACGCCGTCCAACGCCATGTCGCGCCAAGCATGCGAACACGCGACGCGCCCTCGCTCTCCGCGTCACACGCCGCCGCTATGACCGCCAGCTTGCGTACCGCTTATAGCCGAAACGGTCTCGATCGCGACAGCCAACCAGGCAAACGGCGTCGCGACTGAAGCGCACCTCTAATAACTTCAGTCCGAAGCTATACGTTGCGCATGGCGTTTTCCTGTCGCGGCTGAAGCCGCTCCTACACCATGCGCGCAGCGCCCCTGTAGGAGCGGCTTCAGCCGCGACAGGAGAACCAAGTGGCCGCGGTGCCACGGCATCCATGCGAACGCATCGGCGGCGCAAGCGCACTGCCATGCTGCCGAGGGGTTAGAGGCCCTGAGGCCGCTCCCACAGAGGGGCATTACCGGATCGAACGTGCTGCTGCAGGCTGTCATCGACGCATCCGCCGCCAGCGCTGCGAATCCCGAATCCCGAATCCCGGCTTCAAGGAATCCAGGACAACAACTGCTCCAGCCGCTCGTGCGGATCGTCCTCCTGCAACAGCGCCAGGCGCTGGCGCTCGGCCAGCGGCAACAGTTCGGCCAGGCGCCAGCCGACCCAGGCGGCCTGGTCGAGCAGGCGCGGGCCGGCCACCGGATACACGTCGGCGGCCTGGTCCAGGATGCTGTCCAGCACGGTCGACAACAGCGCGTGCTGCGGCCGCAACTCGTCGTCCTCGTCCGGCTCGCGCCAGCGCACGTCGCCGACCACCAGGCCGTTGTCGCGGACCCGGCTGCGCAGCACATGGAAGCGGCGTTCGCCGCGCAGGCTCAGCACCAGCACGCCGTCGGCACCGACATCGAAATCGACGATGCGCGCCTCGGTGCCGTACGCCGCCAGTACCGCCGGGACGCCGGTTTCGGCGCCCTCCAGAATCAGGCATACGCCGAAGCCGCCGCCGCTGCGACCGCAATCGCGCACCATGTCCAGGTAGCGGCGTTCGAACACGCGCAGTTTGATCGAGGCACCCGGCAGCAGCACCGCATGCAGCGGGAACAACGCCAGCGTGCTGCGCTCGTCGCTCATGCGTGCGCTCCAGCGCGCGCCACTACGCGCATTGCAACGCCGCCAGGAAGCGCCGCGGCGCGCCGTCGAAGCCGCCGTTGGACATGAACACCACGTGGTCGCCGGCGCGCGCCTGCGCCTGCAGCGCCGCCAGCAACGCGTCCACGTCCGCGGCGGCACAGGCCTGGCCGCGGACCGCCGCGATCACCTTGCCGGCATCCCAGGCCAGCTCCGGCCGTTGCAGGAACACCACCGCATCGGCCGCGTCCAGCGCCGGCGCCAGCGCATCGGCATGCGCGCCCAGCCGCATCGAATTGCTGCGCGGTTCCATCGCCACCACGATGCGCGCCGCGCCCACTTTGGCGCGCAAGCCTTCCAGGGTGGTGCGGATCGCGGTGGGGTGATGCGCGAAATCGTCGTAGACGGTGATGCCCTGCGCCTGGCCCAGCACTTCCAGGCGTCGCTTGACGCTGCGGAACTGCGCCAGCGCCGGCATCACCTGCGCCGGCGTCACCCCTACAGCGTGTACCGCGGCCAACGCGGCCAACGCGTTCATCACGTTGTGCCGGCCGAGCAACGGCCAGCGCACTTCGCCCAGTTGCTGGCCTTGATGCAAGACAGCGAAATGGCTGCCGTCGGCCGCGAGCAGGCGCGCGCTCCATTCGAACGCCGGATCGAACCCGAAGCGCTCCACCGGCGTCCAGCAGCCCATCGCCAACACCTCGCGCAGATGCGCGTCCTCGCCGTTGACGATCAGCCGCCCGCGCCGCGGCACGGTGCGCACCAGATGGTGGAACTGGCGCTGGATCGCGGCGACATCCGGAAAGATGTCGGCGTGGTCGTACTCGAGGTTGTTGAGGATCGCCACCAGCGGCCGGTAGTGCACGAACTTGCTGCGCTTGTCGAAGAACGCGGTGTCGTATTCGTCGGCTTCCACAACGAACAACGGCCGGTCCGCCAGGTCCTGCACCTGATCTCCTTCTCCCTCCGGGAGAAGCTGGCGCGAAGCGATGGATGAGAGTTCGGCAACCGGACGCCCCAAACGCGCGGACACGCCGAAATCCTCGGCCACGCCGCCGATCAGGAACCCGGGCTCGCGGCCGGCCGCCTGCAGCAGCCAGGTCAGGATGCTGGTCGTGGTGGTCTTGCCGTGGGTGCCGGCCACCGCCAGCGTATCGCGCCCGGGCAGCACCCGCTCGCTCAGCCACTGTGCGCCGGAGGTGTAGGCGCGACCGGAATCCAGCACCGCCTCGACCGCGGCATTGCCGCGCGACAGCGCATTGCCGACGATCACCTGCGCGCAGTCGGCCGCGATGTGTTCGGGCAGGTAACCCTGCTTCAGCGCGATGCCCAGCTGTTCCAGTTGCGTGGACATCGGCGGGTAGATCGCCTGGTCGCTGCCTTCGACCTCATCGCCGAGTTCGCGCGCCAACGCGGCGACACCGCCCATGAACGTACCGGCGATGCCGAGAATATGGATCTTGCTCATGCCGCGATTGTCGCCGATCCCCCGACGCGCGCAAACCGGCACGGTGCGGCGGCCGGTCCGCGGCGCGGCCCACCGATGGGCTGGCGCCTGCCGCTCAGCGCTCGAAATGGCGGCGACGTCAAGTAGGGAATCCCCCACACCCCCTGAAGAAAGTTCCCGATAGGCAAGTCGGGAGCCAACATCGAAAATGAACGGGCCAGCCGCAACACCCTACGGTCCTACTCCCCAAGAGGCCATCCCCAAGGGAGCTCATGTTGTGGGGCCCTGAGCAAGCCCGTTCGCTGGCACCTAACGTTTCCGGCCTCCCGCCCGCGTCCGCGCGTGGCGGGAGGCGTCGGTTTGGCCTGCCCACTGTTGACGGCGGATGCGGTTGGATCTTGCGCAGAAAGCGGTTCGCTGACCTAGTGGCACGGACGCGCGGCAGCCGGAGTTGGTCGACGCCCTGGCGGGATTGAACCCTGCGCGCGCGCCGCACACGCCGGCCTTACGTCCTTTTCCCTTGCAGGAACGGTTTCAACCGCGACAAGGGAAGTGCGAGATGTGCAGACTTCGGACACAGCCTGTCGGGGCTGAAGCCCCTCCTACAGTGCACCCAGTCAGCTTGCCGCAAGTCCCTGCTGGAGCGGCTCTAGCCGCGACGAATGCAGCGGCGGACTCGGCGGCTTCGGAAACCGTCGGGACTGAAGTCCCTCCCACAGTGCACCAAGCGAGCAGGCTGCAATCCCTTGGGAGAGGCTCCAGATGGCCCGGATCATCAGTCGCGATAGAAAAAGCAGCAGAAGCGCCGGCGCGGGCAATGCTGGAACGAAAAGCACTTCCACAACGTCCCCAGGCAACCAAGCCCAAACCTTGCAGGAGCGGTTCAACCGCGACAAGCGCAGCGGCGAACCTTCCGACTTCCGAAACCGTCGGGGCTGAAGCCCTTCTACAGTGCGCCCAGCAAGATGGCCGCGGGTCCGCAAAGGGGGCGCCGCGGACGGGACGAACCATCGACCATCGACCATCGCTCGCGCCGAGCACGCCGCAACGAGGCGGGCGCTCGGCGCAAGGCCGTCTCAGCGGCCGATCGCCGCCAGGATGCGCGCCAGCACGTCGTCCAGCGAGCCGACGCCGTCCACGCGCGCCAGGGTGCCGCGCTTGTCGTAGAACCCGATCACCGGCGCGGTCGAATCGTTGTACACCTGCAGGCGCTTGCGCACCGACTCGGGGTTGTCGTCTTCGCGGCCTTCGGCCTTGGCGCGGCCGGCGATGCGCTCGACCAGCAGTTCGGTGGCCACGTCCAGTTGCACGACCGCGTCCAGCGGCTGGCCGATCTTGGCCAGCAGCTCGTCCAGCGCCGAGGCCTGCGCCAGGTTGCGCGGATAGCCGTCGAGGATGAAACCGTTGGCGACGTCGTCGCGGCCCAGGCGCGATTCGAGCATGCCGAGCAGGATGTCGTCGGAAACCAGGTCGCCACGCGCCATCACTTCCTTGGCCTGCACGCCCAGCGGGGTGCCGGCGGCGACTTCGGCACGCAACAGATCGCCGGTGGAAATGTGCGGGATCTGCAGCTTGTCCTTCAGGCGGCTCGCCTGCGTGCCCTTGCCCGATCCGGGCGGTCCCAACAGAACCAATCGCATCAACCTGACTCCTCGAGGAAATTACCGTGCGCGGCCGGCGGCGTTAGACTCGGGGCCACGCCTGCGCTGTACCGCAAGGCCCCCAGCTTAACGCATCCGGGCAATGTCCCGGCAATGTCCCCACCCCAGGAGCGAGTCCCGACCATGGCCCAAGGCACCTTGCTGTATGCCCAGTCCGGCGGCGTCACCGCCGTCATCAACGCCAGCGCCGCCGCCGTGATCGGCGAGGCGCGCGCACGCAAGGTCAAGGTCCTGGCCGCGCGCAACGGCATCCTCGGCGCGCTGCGCGAGGAGCTGATCGACACCTCCAAGGAGTCGGCCGCGGCGATCCGCGCGCTGGCGCACACGCCCGGCGGCGCGTTCGGTTCGTGCCGCTACAAGCTCAAGTCGCTGGAGGCCGACCGCGCCAAGTACGAGCGTCTGCTGCAGGTGTTGCAGGCGCACGACGTGCGCTACTTCCTCTACAACGGCGGCAACGATTCGGCCGACACCGCGTGGAAGGTGTCGCAGCTGGCCGACGCGTTCGGCTATCCGCTGCACTGCATCGGCGTGCCCAAGACCATCGACAACGACCTGGCGGTCACCGACACTTGTCCCGGCTTCGGTTCGGCCGCCAAGTACACCGCGGTGTCGGTGCGCGAGGCGGCGCTGGACGTGGCGGCGATGGCCGAGACCTCGACCAAGGTTTTTGTCTACGAGGCGATGGGCCGCCATGCCGGCTGGCTGGCCGCCGCGGCCGGACTGGCCGCGCAGTCGCCCGACGACGCGCCGCAGATCATCCTGTTCCCAGAACGCGCCTACGACGAAGCCGCGTTCCTGGCGCAGGTGCGCAAGGTGGTGGACAAGGTCGGCTGGTGCGTGGTGGTGGCCAGCGAAGGCATCCAGACCGCCGACGGCCGCTTCGTCGCCGACGCCCGCGGCGGCACCGACGCGTTCGGCCACAGCCAGCTCGGCGGCGTGGCCTCGTACCTGGCCGGCAAGGTCAAGGCCGAACTCGGCTACAAGGTGCACTGGACCCTGCCCGACTACCTGCAGCGCTCGGCCCGCCACATCGCCTCCAGGACCGACTGGGAGCAGGCGCAGGCGGCCGGCAAGGCCGCGGTGCAGTTCGCGCTGAAGGGCATGAACGCGGTGATGCCGGTGATCGTGCGCAGCAGCGATGCGCCGTACCGCTGGAAGATCGAGGCCGCGCCGCTGAGCAAGATCGCCAACCACGAGAAGAAGATGCCGCCGGCGTTCCTGCGCAAGGACGGGTTCGGCATCACCGAGAAGGCGCGTCGCTACCTGCAGCCGCTGATCCGCGGCGAAGCGTATCCGCCCTACGACCGCAGCGACGGGCTGCCGAAGTACGTGGCGCTGAAGAACGTGGCGATGAAGAAGAAGCTGCCGGCCTGGGAGGGCTGACCCGCCCGGCGCGCGCCGGCCATGACGGCGCATAGGCTCACGTCGATGCGCGCGTGGTGCATGGAGGATGGCATCACCGCCCGCGAACGCGTTGGCGAAAGCTGCAGCGAACGCAGCGAATTCGCCTCATTAGGCTTGCCGTCTCCGGCACCCGCGCCGCGCGCCCTCGCGACGGCCTAGCGCCGGTTAACGCGGATGGAATGGATCCAGTCCAATCGCGTCGTCGGCCCTAGGGCGTGTCATCAATCCCCGAGCAGATCGCGCCGTTCTTGTGCGTGCACGAGGCAGCACGCGTGAGAAGGCGGGGAGGATGGCTCCACCCGGGCGATGACCTGGCGCCCAGGGCGCACAAGAGCGGCCCTGCGGGTTGGGCCTGTCAGGCCGCCAGCCAGCGCCGCGCGGCTTGACCTGACCGCCAGTCAGGCGCTGCGCCACGCAGCGCCGGCTGGCAACCTGACAGACCCAACGCGACCTACTCGGGATCGATGACACGCCCTAGCGCGCGTCGCGTTCCTGCACGGCGTAGCGAACCGGCAGCGACGGCAGCATCAACGCGGGAGCTGCGGTTCCCGGCGCGACCAGCACCTGGTCCAGCGCGATCGCGTCGTCGCCCTCGCGCGCGACGAAGGCCTGGACCAGGCGGGTGCCGGCGGTCGGCAACAGCGCCTGCGGGATCGGACTCGGCGTGCGGCCCATGCCCGTCAGCCATTGCGGACGCCCGGCGACGAGCGTCGTGCGCGGGTGCACGACTTGCAGATCCACCGAACCGGCGAGCAGGCCCACCGTCAGCGGCTTGCCGTGCCGCATCAGGACCACGGACCGGCCGTGCGTCTTGGGTTCGGCGATGGCGTACAGGTCGGCGTCGGGCCGATTCATCGGGATCGGCGACAGGCCCGCCTGGTCGATCGTCAGCGGATCGACGCCCGTGGCGCGCTTGAGCCGCTGCGCCATCATCTCGACCTTTCCGCCCTCTGCGGCGATCGGCCGTTCGGCGGCATGGTGTTCGCCGGCATAGATCAGGATCTTGCTGGCGGGAGCTTGCTCGAGCGCGCGCCGGATGAGGTTGTCGGCCTGGTCCTGCTCCCGCTGCGCCTGGGCCTCGCCGGGATCGGCGGCGTAGTCCGTGCGCGTGGTTTCGTACGACACCAGGCGATAGCCCAGCGCGAGCGACTGGCGCAGGAAATCGGCGAAGACCGGATCGTGCAGGTAGTAGCCGCTCGTCTGCCGTGGGTAGCCATCCTTCGAGAGCGCCGCCATCTTGTCGCGCGAGACCGCATCGTCGGCATCGCGCTTCAACGCCTCGGCCGCCAGCACAGTGTAGCCGAGCGGGCGCAAGGCGCGCGCGACCTCCAGCCCGAACGCGCGGCCGCGCGGATCGAGATGGTTCTCGTCGAGGATCACGATGCTGGTGCGGCGCGCGCGGCGCACGATCTCCGCAACCGCGGCAACGCCGTGCGCGCCGCGCAGGTCGGCGAGCTGCTCCTCCGGCACGTGGAAGTCCGCCGCCTTCGCCGGATTGAACGTCGGCATACCGGTCATGCACGACATCACCTGCGCCCATTGGTCGAACACGTCCGCATCCTGGATATCGCCCGCCGAGGCCACGCCGAGATGCGCCAGCAGGCCGAACGAGGCATCCAGATAGCGGCCATGCATGGCGTCCTGCACGGACTGGTCGTTGGCGGCCTGGACGCGCGCCGCCGTATCCGGCGCGGGCGCATCCGGCACGGCCGTGGCGGAAGGCACCGCGGCCGTACTCGCGGCCGTCGCCGCCGTCAGCAACAACAAGCCGCTGACAATCGATTGAAATCGCATGGATGCTCGGATCTTCTGGCGCGTGCAGTACTATTGCCAAGAGCGCGACGAAAGACAAGACCGCGATCGGCGCGCACGATCGACAAGGAACGAGATGAGCTTCGACTGGCACAACGGCCCGATCACGCGCGCAACGCCGGTGAACGAGACCTACCGCAATACGCAGGCAGTGCGCCGGTTCCTGGCCGGCGCCTGTGGCGCCGAGTTCAAGTTCGATCGCGCCTTCATGGCGTGGATCAAGGACGGCACGCCCAAGCGCATGGGCAAGGTTGCCGACGAATGGTTGCGCCGACGGCAGCCACGAGGGTAGCTGGTTCGATAGTGCGCGCGGTTCGCACGGCCTATGCAGTTGATTGGAACCGGCGACGGTGCGCGGCACCGCGCGTTCGCGGCCGAGAGAAATGCATTTCAGGCAGCGGCTACGGAGCTGAGCCCGGCGAACGGCGCGAGCATGCGAGCGCACCGGTGAGCCAGCAAACGTGCGCGGCCACTCGATGACCGCGCAACCCATCGGCGATGCTGCGCTAGCAGTCGCGAGCAGCCGAATGCCGCGAGGCCTGTCGCTACGCGCAACAGCTCAGCGGCAGGCCTTCCCTTCCACCGTCATCTGCGCGGCGAACTGCGGCACCTGCGCGATCGCGCCGGCCGCCGCCTGCTTCTTCGCCTCTTCCAGGTAGATCCGCGACTGGCCCTGGCCGTCGAGATCCGCCTTGGTCGCCACCGGCTTGCGCCACACCCGCACCACCGCCTGCTGCGACGGACAGGCGGCGCTGGGCACGCGGATCACGTCGTTGAACTTCCAACCCGTCGCCTCGCTGGGCTTGGCCTGGTCGAACTCCACCAGCTTGGCGCGCGGCTGGCAGGTGGGGCTGCTGCGCACCGCGGAAAACTTGTAGGGCTGCGCCGCATCGCCGGTGTAGACGCCTTCGAAGCGCACGCAGGCCTCTGGGATCTGCCGGATCGTATGCACCACGCCCACCGCCTGCGCGGCACCGGGCTGGCGCTGCAGTTCCGGGACCGGATCGGCGGCCAAGGCGACCAGCGGCGCGCAGGCGCACAGGCCCAGGGCCAGAGTCGAAGCGAGTGCGCGCAACTGCGCCGGGATCGTCGATTGCATGGGCTTTGCTCCTTGAAAGCGATGCGCAACGCTGCCACGCGCCGACTGAACGCGGCGCCAAGACAGCGCAGGCGCCTGGTGCTGGCGATGCGCAGAACCCGGGCGCATACTCGGCGCGTTCAGGCCAGGTCGCACATTGCGATACGCACCACCGGCGCATTGCGGCCGCGGAGTCGTTGCATGCCTCAGGCTCCTTTCGGTGTGATCCCGCTGTACGCCCCACCGCTTGGGCGACATCCACATCCTTGGGAGGGGTCATGCTGGAACGATATGCGGTTACCGTGGCACTGGCGTGCGCGGTCTTGGCAATACTCTACGGCGTGGTGTCCACGCGCTGGATCCTGGCGCAGCCCGCCGGCAACGAACGCATGCGGCAGATCGCCGATGCGATCCAGGAAGGCGCACGCGCCTACCTCAACCGCCAGTACCAGACCATCGCCATCGCCGGCGTGGCGCTGTTGCTGCTGGTCGGGTTATTCCTGAGCTGGTACACCGCCGGTGGCTTCGCGATCGGCGCGGTGCTGTCGGGCGCGGCCGGCTACATCGGCATGAACCTGTCGGTGCGCGCCAACGTGCGCACTGCCGAGGCGGCGCGGCGCGGCCTGGGACCAGCGATGGACGTGGCGTTCCGCGGCGGCGCGATCACCGGCATGCTGGTGGTCGGGCTGGGCCTGATCGGCGTGGCCGGCTATTACGGCGTGCTGCAATGGCTGGGGCGCAACGTCGAGGAAAGCCTGCACGCGCTGGTCGGCCTGGCCTTCGGCAGTTCGCTGATCTCGATCTTCGCGCGGCTGGGCGGCGGCATCTTCACCAAGGGCGCCGATGTCGGCGCGGACCTGGTGGGCAAGGTCGAGGCGGGCATCCCGGAGGACGACCCGCGCAATCCGGCCGTGATCGCCGACAACGTCGGCGACAACGTCGGCGACTGCGCGGGCATGGCCGCGGACTTGTTCGAGACCTACGCGGTCACCGTCATCGCCACCATGCTGCTGGGTGGGTTGATGGCGGCCGAGGCCGGGCGCAACGCGGTGCTGTATCCGCTGGTGCTCGGCGGGGTGTCGATCGTCGCCTCGATCGTCGGCACCTTCTTCGTGCGGGTGCGACCCGGCGGCTCGATCATGGGCGCGCTGTACAAGGGCGTGCTCGTGTCCGCGGTGCTGGCCGCCGCGGCGTTCTGGCCGGTGACCCAGCAGTTGATGGGCGACACCGCGGCCGGCGCGACCAAGCTCTACGGCTGCGCGCTGATCGGCCTGGTGCTGACCGGCCTGATCGTGTGGATCACCGAGTACTACACCGGCACCCAGTACAAGCCGGTGCAGCATGTGGCGCAGGCCTCGACCACCGGACATGGCACCAACATCATCGCCGGGCTCGGCATCTCGATGAAATCGACCGCGCTGCCGGTGATCGCGGTTTGCGCGGCGATCTGGGGCGCGTTCGCGCTGTCGGGCCTGTACGGCATCGCCATCGCCGCCACGGCGATGCTGTCGATGGCCGGCATGATCGTCGCGCTCGACGCCTACGGGCCGATCACCGACAACGCCGGCGGCATCGCCGAGATGGCCGAGCTGCCGCCGGACGTGCGCGCGGTGACCGACCCGCTGGACGCGGTCGGCAATACCACCAAGGCGGTGACCAAGGGCTATGCGATCGGTTCGGCCGCACTCGCCGCGCTGGTGCTGTTCGCCGACTACACGCACAACCTGCGCGCTGCGCATCCGGGCGACACCTTCGCCTTCGACCTGTCCGACCACACGGTGATCATCGGCCTGCTGCTCGGCGGGCTGATCCCCTACCTGTTCGGCGCGATGGCGATGGAGGCGGTAGGCCGCGCCGCCGGCGCCGTGGTCGAGGAGGTGCGGCGCCAGTTCCGCGAAATCCCCGGCATCATGCAAGGCACCGGCAAGCCGCAGTACGACCGCGCGGTGGACATGCTGACCCGTTCGGCGATCCGCGAAATGATCGTGCCATCGCTACTGCCGGTGGCGGTGCCGGTGGTGGTCGGGCTGCTGCTCGGCCCGCGCGCGCTCGGCGGCCTGCTGATCGGCACCATCGTCACCGGGCTGTTCGTGGCGATCTCGATGACCACCGGCGGCGGCGCCTGGGACAACGCCAAGAAGTACATCGAGGACGGCCACTTCGGCGGCAAGGGCAGCGAGGCGCACAAAGCCGCGGTCACCGGCGACACCGTCGGCGATCCGTACAAGGACACCGCCGGCCCGGCGATCAATCCGCTGATCAAGATCATCAACATCGTCGCGCTGCTGATGGTGCCGCTGCTGTAGCGGCACCGCCCGGCACCGGCGCTGGCGATCCGCCGGCGCCGGGCCGCACGAGCGCGACTACAGGCAATCGATCAGCCCATCGTTGACGCTGCGCTCGCTGTGCGGCAGCGGCGCGAACAACGGATGCTCTCCTGCCAGAGCCTGGTACAGCGCGACCAGCCGGGTCTGCGGCAGCAACGGCGTGGGGCATTGCCACAGCTTCGCATCCACCTGCACCTGGCCGGTGGCCGGGTCGATGCTGGCCTCGCTGGCGCCGAAGGTCCACACGCATTGGCCGATCGCGCCATCGCGCTGGCGTACCGAGCAGCGGTAGCGCAGCGGCTGGTAGTCGCTGTACTCGCCTTCGCAGAAGGTGTCGCCACAACTCTGGTCGAAGTCTTCGGCCAGCCGCCGCTCCAGGTCGTCGAACGCCTCCCAGCCCGCGCCCGCGGTGGGATAGTCGACCGCATCCACATAGACCTGCTGCGCCTGCGCCCGGGCCGCACCGACAACCAGCAGCGCGCCCGCCAACGTCGCGCCGACCAACAACGGGATTCCTTTCATCGCCTTGCTCCTTGGGTGGACTGTGCGCATAGCGTCGCCCCGCAGCCGGCCGGGCACTATCGGAAACCCGCCCATGCGCAGCGGTACGGAGTCCGAAAGCCTTGTAGGAATAGGCTGAGCCGCCCGCGCTGCATTGCAACAGCCAACCGACTAGAATGCAGACCTCTTTTGAAGCCACTCCACTGGAGCTAGCGCATGGGTCTGGAACTGGTCACCTCCGGCAAGAATCTCCCGGAAGAAATCAACGTCGTCATCGAAATCCCCAAGGATTCGGAGCCGGTCAAGTACGAAGTGGACAAGGCCAGCGGCGCGATCTTCGTCGACCGCATCCTGTCCACGCCGATGCGTTATCCCTGCAATTACGGCTATGTGCCCAACACCCTGTGCGGCGACGGCGACCCGGCCGACGTGCTGGTGGTGCTGCCGTTGCCGCTGGTGCCGGGCTGCGTGGTGCGTTGCCGCCCGGTCGGCGTGCTCAAGATGAGCGACGAGGCCGGCAGCGACGAGAAGATCCTGGCGGTGCCGGTGGCCAAGGTGTTCGAGGGCTATGGCCACATCGAGGACATCGCCCAGGTGTCGGGCCACTGGATGGAGCGCATCGGCCACTTCTTCGAGCACTACAAGGATCTGGAGAAGGGCAAGTGGGTCAAGCTGGATGGCTGGGGCAACGCCGCCGAGGCCAAGCAGATCCTGCTGGACGCGGTCGAGCGCTACAAGGCCGGCGGCTGACCCCACGAAAACCGACGCGGCGGCGGGGGATCGCCGCCGCGGCTGACTCGCTTCACGTTTTACGAATACGGACGCTGCCGTATTCCCGGGTTTAGAGTACATTGCTGAACGAATGTCCGGGCCGGTCGAGCGTGAACCGGCTCCTCTTGGGGGGTAGTCTCTTGCGTATCCTGTTCGTCGGCGACGAGGCGAGCCTGCCGGCCGAAGTCACCGCATACATCCGCGAATTGGGCGAGGACTGGCAGGTCCAGACCGTGACCGACGGCAATGCCGCCATTGCCGCCGCCGCGACCGTGCACCTGGACGCGGTAATTGCCGCGCCTGCGCTGCCCGACCTGACCACGGCCACCCTGCTCGGCCAGATCCGCACGCTGAGCCCGGAGACCATCCGCATCGCGCTGATCGACGCCGAACAGAGCAATCGTGCACCGCCGGCGCGCATCATCGGCGTGGCGCATCGCTTCCTGCCGCTGCCGCTGGCGCCGGAAATGCTGCTCGAGGCGGTCACCAGCATCGAGGAACTGCAGGAGCTGCTCGGCGATCCCAGGCTGCGCGCCAGCATCGGCCGCATCGAGAAGCTGCCCTCGCCGCCGCATCTGTACCTGAGCCTGATGCATGCGCTGGAACAGGACGACGGCAGCAACGCCGCCGACCTGGCCAAGCTGGTCTCGGCCGATCCGGCGATCGCGGCCAAGGTGCTGCAGCTGTGCAATTCGGCATACTTCTCCAACGGCCGCACCATTTCCGACCTGCGCACCGCGGTGACGCGGCTGGGCATCGCCACCTTGCGCGACCTGGTCCTGGCCAGCGAAGTGTTCTCGGTGCAGGCGCTGTCCAATGCCGAGCGCAACGCGCTGCAGCAGCGCTCGCTGCTGGCGTCGAAGCTGGCGTCGAAGATGCTGCCATCCTCCAGCGCCGAACTGGGTGCGACCGCCGCGCTGCTGGCCGATATCGGCCTGCTATTGCCAGGCGTCCGCAACGAGCGCGAGCCTGCCGTAGAAGGCGACGACGAACGTCCCGGCCATGCCGAAGCGGGCGCCTACCTGCTCGGCCTGTGGGGCCTGCCGATGCCGATCATCGAAGCGGTGGCGTTCCACCGCGAGCCGCAGCGCTCCAGCACCCGCAGCTTCTGGGTCACCGGCGCGGTGCACGTGGCGATGGCCTTGGCTAGCGGCTCGGACATCGACGAGGACTATCTGGCCAAGACCGGCACGCTGAACAAGCTGCCGGCCTGGCGCGAGCAGGCGGAAAACCTGATGGGGCTGACCTCGGCCTAGCGCCGCGGCAGCGCTGCGCCCGCGTGGCGCAGGGAACGTTCAGGGAAATGGCTTCCCTTGGCGCGCATGCCGATCGCGATCGCAGCGATGGATGCGCAGTGCCATGCGCGGTGCCGCCGATTCCGGGCATCCGTACCTTCCTCAGCGCCGCCACCTACGGCAGCGCAGCAAGCGCCGATAAGCGGAAGAGCCGCTCGGCTTCTCTCCTCGATCGCGCTGAGCGCGACACCGCCGCCAGCACGTTTCGCCGCTGCAGCGACGATAAGCACGGGTACTCCTGCTGCCATGTGTGGGAGTGGCTTCAACACCTCAATAATTCCCAAAAAGCATGTCGACGCACTTGCGAGACGCCGGCATGGCCAGCGCGCAGGTTTCGGCATCGATGCATTCGAGATGCCATGAAGTGGCAGAGGCGCATTGGCGGTGGGCTCGGTGGCGTTGCGGTTGCTTTTTTCATGGATACCTTGACATCGCGGCCACTTCGTCGTTCTGTCGCGGCTGAAGCCGCTCCTACAACATGCGCGCCGTGCTCTTGTAGGAGCGGCTTCAGCCGCGACAGGAAAACGACTCGCCATCGACACGAAGCGTGCAGCGCGCAGCTTCCGGAATGAAGCTACTAAAGCTGCCCCGAAGTCGCTCCCACACAGGACGCACTGCCTCGCGACTGCCGCTGCCTCGCTCGCGCAAACCGCACAAAAAAAGACGGGCCTTGCGGCCCGTCTTCTTTTTGCTCAAACGTCGGTGGATCAGAAGCGCTGGGTGTACTTCATGTACATGTAGCGACCGATATCGAAGCCGCCGTAGTAGGCGAATGCGCTATCCGGTGCCGAGTACATCAGCGGACCGCGGTGATCGAACACGTTGTTCGCGCCGATGGCGATCGTCGCATCCCACGGCGCCTTCCAGTTGACCTGCAGGTCGTGGAAGGTGTTGGAGCCGGTGTGACGCAGCGGATCGGATTCGCCGTTGGCGAAATGGTCCGGCGCGTCGCAGTAGTCCTGTGCCAGAGAAATGCAGCTTTCCTTCATGCCCGAGTAGTAGCGCAGGGTGTAGTTCACACCGAAGTCGCCCATCGACCAGTTCACGCCCAGGTTGGAGCGCACGCGGAAGATGCCCGGCTCGCCGACGCGGCCGATCATGATGTTGTCGCCGGCGCCGTTCTGGCCCGCTTCGTCGTACTTGCTGACGTAGCTGGTCTGCCAGTCGATCAGGATGTTGCCGATGCCCATTTCCGGCAGACGGTACTTCACGCCCAGATCGTAGCCTTCGGTTTCCATCTGGCCGAGATTGGCCACGCCGTAGGTCATCGCCGAGATGTGGCCGTCGGCCGCACGCGTCACGCCCGCGCAGCGCGAGGCGTCGCCCAGCACGTAGCAGTCGCGCAGGATGCGGTCCACGCTATCGGAGATGATCATGTCCTTGATCTCGTAGCGGTACCAATCCAGCGAGATGTCCAGGCCCTGCACCCAGCGCGGGCTCCACACCAGACCCGCGGTCTTGCTGGTGGAGGTTTCCGGCTTCAGGTTCGGGTTGGCGCCGCTGATGAACTCGTCGGGGGTCTGGCACGGATAGGTCGTGCACGGGACGTAACCCTGGCCCAGCTGGGTGTAGCCGATCGGCACGCCGGCCCCGGTGCACGCCGCGTTGCCGTTGACGCTGTTCGGAGCGCCCACGCCGCACGGATCGACATACGACTCGAAGCTGCTGCTCAGGCCGCCGTACAGATCGTTGATGGTCGGCGCCCGGAAGCCTTCGGCGTAGGTGCCGCGGACCAGCAGCTCGTCGATCGGCTTCCAGGTGAAGCCGAACTTGGAATTGACGGTGTCGCCGAAGTTGCTGTAGTCCGAATAGCGGCTGGCGGCATTGATCGTCAGTTCCTTGGCGAACGCCATGTCGCGCAGGATCGGCACGTTCAACTCGAGGTAGAACTCGTCCAGCTTGTAGTTGCCGGCGGTGGTCTTGGCGCCCAGACCGGTGCTCTCACCCGACTGCGCGAACGCGTCCGGCGAGAAGCGGCCTTCTTCCTTGCGGTGCTCGTAACCCACCGCGATGCCCAGATCGCCGGCCGGCAGGGTCGCCAGCGTGCCGCTCAGGTTCGCGGTGTAGCTGGTGGTCTTGGTCAGGCCGGTGTCGGTGAAGTACGGGAACAGGAAGGCCTGGGTGTCCGGGTCGGCCAGCGAGCCCGGGCCGGCGACGCCGTAGGGCAGCAGCGGGTTCCACGGACGGCAGTTGCTCAGCGACACCGGCGCGGCAGCGGTGCCGCACTGGGCGACGCCGTTGGCGTTGATGAAGGACGAACCCAGCGCCTGACGCGAGGCGATCAGGCTCATGTCGCCGTGACCGGTCTTGGTGCTCTCGTTGCGGTTCCACAGCGCGCCGACGTCCCAGTCCCAGGTCTTGCCGGCGAATTCGAAGTAGCCGCTGACGGTCGGCGCGAAGCGCGTGGTCTTCAGCTTGCTCTCGGTGGTGCGCGGCACTTCCCACAGACGGCGGCGGAAATCGACGTCCTGCCCGATCGGGTTGAACGCGCTGTCGCCCGACAGCGGCGTGTCGAAGGACGCGGACTGGTACGGGTAGCCGGCGATCTGCTGGTCGGTGGTGCGCTCGTTGTAGAGCATGTCGGCGTTGAACACGATCGCGTCGGTCAGGTCGTAGTTCGCGTTGGCGAACACCGACTTACGCTCGATGCCGGTCTGCAACATCATCTGCTGGTTCGAGTTGGCGCGCTCGGCGGCCGTCAGCGGATGGTAGTCGGCCGGGTTGTTCGGGTTGCCGCCCGGATTCAGGGTCTGCCACACCGCCACGCTGGGATCGGTGCAGTCGACCTGGAGCGGGTTGCACCAGGAGCCATTCTGGCTGATCGGGCTCCAGCTGCCCGGGGTCGAGTTCGGACCGCGGCTGCCGTCGCGGCTGAACCAGCGGTTCTTGGCGAACACCGGATCCTGCTTGGAGTACTCGGCGCTCAGGGTCACGCCGCCGCGCTCGCCCTGCGAGCCGATGGTCAAGGAGTACTGCGAGGTCTCGCCGTCGCCCTGGCCGAACTGGCCGTACTCGACCGAGGCCTCGGCGCCGTCGAAGCGCTTGCGGGTGATGACGTTGACGACGCCGGCGATGGCGTCGGAGCCGTAGATCGACGAGGCGCCGTCCTTCAGCACTTCGATACGCTCGATCGCGGACATCGGAATCTGGCTGAGGTCCTGCAGACCCGAGGTGGTTGCGCCCAGGCGCTTGCCGTTCACCAGCACCAGGGTACGCTCGGCGCCCAGATTGCGCAGATCCACGTAGTAGCCGCCGACGTTCTCGCCAGAAGCCAGTGCGTCGGCGCGCGAGATGGCCGGGGAACCGGCCGAGGTCAGGTTCTGCAGCACGTCGGCGACCGACGTGTAGCCCTGGCGCTCAAGCGCCTGGCGATCCAGGGTCAGGATCGGCTGCTGCGTCTCGACATCGGCGCTGCGAATGCGCGAGCCGGTGATCTCGATGCGATCCAGGGTGGTGGTCGACGCGGCGGATTCTTGCGCGCCGGCCATGGCCGGCGTCAACGCGATCGCGATGCTGGCGGGCAACAGGCCCAGCCGCACTGCGGAAGTGCGAAGGTTCATTCATCTCTCCAGGGGTAACGTTAGGGGCGTGTTAAGCGCCCTCGGCACGTTACGTTCCGGTGAGCACCGGCGCTTTGCCGCGGCCGTTCGCAGACTTTGCCGACTCTGGCGGCACCGTGGCCGCCTGCCGATATTGCGAAGCGGACACGCCGAAGCGCGCACGGAAAGCACGGGCGAAGCTGCAGCAATTGTCGAAGCCGCTGGCCGCGGCGACCTCGCCGATCATCATCGGCGTCTCGCGCAGCAGGTCCGCGGCGCGTTCCAGGCGCAGGCGCGCCGACAGCGCCTGCGGGCTTTCCTCGTACAGGCTCTGGAAGGTCTTGGACAGGTACCAGCTGGAGAAGTTGGTCAGCTCGGCCAGTTCGCTGATCCGCACCACGCGGTCGCGGTGCCCTTCCAGATACAGATGCGCGCGCTGCATGCGTCCGAACACCTGGCGCTTGCGCACCCGCGAACGCCCCGGGCAGCGCTGCACACGGTGCGACAGCTCGCCCTGCATCGAGGCCAGGTGCAACAGCACCGGACGCATCGCCAGCACATCGCCCGGCCGCGCGGCCGCCTGCCGCCACAGCCGCAGCGCGATCCGCGCCTCGCGCGGCGGCAGCACGCCGCGGCCGGCGTACAGGGTCGCATCGGCCATCCGTCCCAGCGCCTTCAGCGCATCGGCGTCCAGACTGAGCCCGATGCACAAGCCGTCGCGATCGGCCTGCACCAGCGGACGCGAATCGCGCTCCAAGGCCAGCCACTGGCCGCGCTGCAGTTCGAAGCGGCCTTCCTTGGCTTCGATCCAGGCGCTGCCGCGCAGTTGGATCCAGACCGTGAACGCGGTGGCCGAGGCCTGCAGGCTACCCAGGCGCGCCGCGCCCAGGCAGGCCGAGCCGGCCGGCGCGTCCTCGTTGTCCAGGATCCGTTGCTGCCCACGATCGGCCATGAAGACTTGTCGCATCCGCTGCACCCGCTTTGCTTGAACAGGCGCGCAGTCTTGCCGGATGTGGCGGCAAGGTCAGGACGATGTGGCGATATTTGTCCGAAATCGGCACGAAGCCGTCACGAACAACTTACGAAGCTCACTTCCCCTTGTTCATCAACCACTTGGAAGCAATCACCGAGAACCAGCCGGTGCTCTCGGGCATGCGCATGAAGCCGATGTCGCTGCCGTCCTCCACCGCCAGCGACGCATACACGTCGCCGCTGCGCCGGTCGATGCTGAAGCCGCTGACCGAACTGAGCCGGTCGCGGTCCAGGCACGTGCTGTCGCCGAGGCCGCCGCCGATCCGCGCCAGCCGGCTGGCGCACTCGCCGGTCGGGAACAGGTAGCGCACGGCGCCGTCCGCACCGAGCGCCCAGGTGCGGTAGCGCCACAGCGACGGCACCGCCGCGTCGACCGCCGCCACGCTGGCCGGGTCCAGGGTGGCGTCGGCACGCCACAGGCCGCTGCGCGCCAGGCGGGTGAACAGCACCCGGCCGTTGTCCGCGTCCACGCGCAGTTGCGAGACATCGTCCAGCGCCGCCAGCCGCCGCCACGGCAGGCTGCGCCGGTCGTACAGCTGCAGACGGGTGTGGCCGTTCTCGCCGAGCAGCACCAGCAACTGCGCCGGATCGGCGGTGTAGGCGGCCTGCAGCGGCTCGCCGGACGGCACCGGCAACGGCAACGGCACGACGCTGCCCGACTGCGGCCGCACTTCGTAGATCAGCGAACGCCCCAGCGCATCGCGGCCGTTGATCAGCAGCGACTGGCTGTCGGCCGACCAGGCCGGCGGCTGCCCGGTTTCCGGACGCAACCCTTCGATCATGCGCAGCGACTGCGGCCGGGTCACATCGCCCCACCACAGCGCGAAGCTGCCGGAACGGTCGGAGGTGAACACCAACTGGCGGCCATCGGGCGCGATTACCGGCTGGTTGTCGCGCCCGGTGGAGGCGAACAGGCGCTGGCTCTCGCGCTTGCCATGGCGATCGGCGGCGGCGATGCGATACAGCGCGAACTGCGGGCGCCGGTGCACGAAGGCGAGCCGCTCGCCGTCGCGCGACAGGGTCGGCGACTGCGCGTCGCCCAGGTTCAGGTCGCGCAGGCGTCGCGAGGCGGTATCCAGCCGGTACAGGCGCGTCTCGCTGTCGACCCTGCGCCCGAACACCAGCCCGCGGCTGTCCTGGGTCCAGTCCCAGCCACGGATCTCGGCAAGCTCCCGGGTCAGCGGCTCGGCGCGGCCGCCGCCGGCCGGCATCCGCCACAGCCCGCCCAACTGCGGGTTGCGCACGAACGCGATCCACCGGCCATCGGGCGAATACCGCGGCGCGTAGTCGAAATCGCCCGCCGCGAGCGTGTAGGGCAGCG
Organism: Xanthomonas sp. DAR 34887; assembly: GCF_041245805.1. Taxonomy (NCBI): domain Bacteria; kingdom Pseudomonadati; phylum Pseudomonadota; class Gammaproteobacteria; order Lysobacterales; family Lysobacteraceae; genus Xanthomonas; species Xanthomonas tesorieronis. The sequence goes on along the minus strand of NZ_CP162490.1, from coordinate 1,076,947 downwards.
CGCGCCAGTGGCCGCTGGCCAGATCCAGCACGCGGATCCCGCGGTTGGGCTGGCGCCCGGTCATGCTGCCGAACAGCAGGCCGCGCCCGTCCGGCGTCCAGTCGAAACTGAGCAGCTCGGTGCCGTCGCAGCGGGTCGCTTCGCGCGCGACGCCGGGCTTGTCGGCAGCCACCAGCAGCACCTGGCATTCCCCCTCCGGCCCCAGCCGGGCGAAGGCGATGCGGCGGCCATCGGGCGACCAGGCCGGCAGGCGATCGGAATAGCCCTTGCCCGGCACGCCGAGCGAGCGCGGCGGCACGCTGCCAGCCGCACGGCCGGTCGCCTGCACCAGCAGTTGCGTCCCCGCACGGCCCTCGATTCCCGCGGCATAGGCCACCTGCGCGCCATCCGGCGACAACACCGGCTCCAGTTCGAAGCCCGGCATCGTGGTGATCAGGCGGTACGGCCGCTCCGGGCTGCCGATCACCCGCTCCTGCTCGCTGCCGGCCGCGTCCTGGCCCCGCTGCGGCAGCCACCAGATCAGCATCGCCAGCAACATCAGGCTCGCGCCCGCGGCGGCCGCCAGCACCGCCTGCCAGCGGCGCGGCGGCGGCACAGGCGCAACCGCGGCCGGCAACGGCGCGGCGTCGGCGAGCGCCGGCGCGGCGATGTCGGCATCGGCCCGCGGCTGCTCGTTCGTCGCCGCAGCGGCCGCTGGCGCAGCGGCATCCACCTCCGCCAGCGCCTGCACCGGCGCCACCAGGCGATAGCCGGTCTTGGCCAGGGTCTCGATGTAGGGCGGCGCATCGCCCTTCACACCGGCAGCGAACGCCTTGCGCAGCTGGGTGATGGCCTGGGTCACCACATCGTTGGTCGGCTGCGTGTCCGGCCACACCTGGGCCAGCAAGGTCTCGCGCTCCACCACCTGCCCTGGCTGCGCCAGCAGCGCGCGCAGCACGCCCATCGCCTTGGGCGTGAGCCGCTGCGGCCGCCGCGCGCGCGGCGCATGCACTTCGCGCAGCGACAGCAGCACCAGGCAATCGCCGACCTGCAACCGGTCCGGAAGCAGCGGCGTGGCGGAAGATGGTGAGGACATGCGGCTAAGGCAACGACGATCTGCGATGGAGTGGGAACCGCGTCACGGCAAAAATGGCGCCACGTGGCGTCAACGGGCAGATTCGGCAAACCAATGCGACGAATGCAGCCAGGCGTGGCGATGCCGACAAATTCTACCCTAGTCGTTGCCGCCGCCAATCGCGGCGAAGCACTACAGGCTCTCTCTCCGCCGACGAAACTCACATAAACGTTGCAAGATTACGCGCCAGTTGGCGCGTTTTTTTTAACGTCGGTTCAGGTTTTCGATTTGCGTGTGACGCTCAGCCCAATCAGCCGCGACACCACCAGGGCGATATACATCACCCCGGCGAACTGCTCGAGCATGACCAGCGAACGCGCCAGCGGCAACACCGGCAGCACGTCGCTGAGCCCGACCCCGGACAGCACGCTGAAACTCAGGTACAGCAACTCCATCCAGGTGCGCGGCGACTGCGTCATCTGTGCGCCGATGAAGCTGCCGGGCAGCCACTGCTGGCACACCGAGAACGCGAAGGCGAACGCCCATGCCAGCAAGGTGAAGGTCGCGCCCGCCGCGTACAGTTCGTCGCGGGTGACCTCGTGGTCCTGCAGCATGTAGGCGATCAGGCTGGCCGCCGTATAGAAATACAGCAGGCTTTCCAGCAGCTGCGCGAACGCGCCGAGCTGCGGGCTGTGTTGCAGCGCCGCGGCGATCGACAGCACCACCGACGGCGCCGCCAGGCACCAGGCGATCCACAGTACCGACGGGCTGCGGTTGACCACCCACAGCGCCAAGCCCAGCACCACGATGCCGAACGCGCCGAACAGCGCGCGCCCGGCGGCGGTGTCTTCCATCAGCGGATACAGCAGCAGGCCCAGCAACTGCACGCCCAGCAGCAACGCGGACGGGTGGCGGCGCAAGGCGAGCGAGTAGCGAAGCATGCGGAATTCCGGAAGTGGCGTGCGCGCATCATAGACAAGCGCACGCCACGGCGGCGGCAATGCCGCGGCCTCGGCCTTACTCCCGCCGATAGAGCTCGGCACCGGCCTCCAGGAACTGCGCCGATTTCTCGGCCATGCCGGCCTGCAGCGCGTCGGCCTCGCCGACGCCGTGCTCGGCGGCGTAGTCGCGTACGTCCTGGGTGCCCTGCGCGGACTCGCCGCGCAGGTCTTGGGAGATGCTCATCGAGCAGAAATGCGGGCCGCACATCGAACAGAAATGCGCCAGCTTGTGCGCGTCCTTCGGCAGCGTCTCGTCGTGGAAGTCCTTGGCCTTTTCCGGATCCAGGCCGAGATGGAACTGGTCGTCCCAGCGGAACTCGAAGCGCGCCTTGGACAGCGCGTTGTCGCGCACCTGCGCACCGGGATGGCCCTTGGCCAGGTCGGCCGCGTGCGCGGCGATCTTGTAGGCCATGATGCCGTCGCGCACGTCCTGCCGGTTGGGCAGGCCCAGGTGCTCCTTCGGCGTCACGTAACACAGCATCGCGGTGCCGAACCAGCCGATCATCGCCGCGCCGATCGCCGAGGTGATGTGGTCGTAGCCGGGCGCGATGTCGGTGGTCAGCGGGCCCAGCGTATAGAACGGCGCCTCGCCGCATTCGCGCAGCTGCTTGTCCATGTTCTGCTTGATCAACTGCATCGGCACGTGGCCGGGGCCTTCGATCATGGTCTGCACGTCGTGCTGCCACGCGATCCTGGTCAGTTCGCCCAGCGTTTCCAGCTCGCCGAACTGCGCCGCGTCGTTGGCATCGGCGATGCACCCCGGGCGCAGCCCGTCGCCCAGCGAGAAGGCCACGTCGTAGGCCTTCATGATCTCGCAGATGTCCTCGAAGTGGGTGTAGAGGAAATTCTCCCTGTGATGCGCCAGGCACCACTTGGCCAGGATCGAGCCGCCGCGCGAGACGATGCCGGTGACGCGCTTGGCGGTCAGCGGCACGTAGCGCAGCAGCACCCCGGCGTGGATGGTGAAGTAGTCCACGCCCTGCTCGGCCTGCTCGATCAGCGTGTCGCGGAAGATCTCCCAGGTCAGCTCCTCGGCGCGGCCATCCACTTTTTCCAGCGCCTGGTAGATCGGCACCGTGCCGATCGGCACCGGCGAATTGCGGATGATCCACTCGCGGGTCTCGTGGATGTGCTTGCCGGTGGACAGGTCCATCACCGTGTCGCCGCCCCAGCGGATCGACCACACCAGCTTCTCCACTTCCTCGGCGATGCCCGAGCTGAGCGCGCTGTTGCCGATGTTGGCGTTGATCTTGGTCAGGAAATTGCGGCCGATGATCATCGGCTCGCTTTCCGGATGGTTGATGTTGTTGGGCAGGATGGCGCGGCCGCGGGCGATCTCCTCGCGCACGAACTCCGGGGTGATGACGTGCTGGATGCTGGCGCCGAACGCCTCGCCGGGATGCTGCTGGCGCAGCAGCGCATCGCGCACCGCCTCCAGCCGCTGGTTCTCGCGGATCGCCACGAACTCCATCTCCGGCGTGACGATGCCGCGGCGCGCATAGTGCATCTGGGTGACGTTGGCGCCGGCCAGCGCGCGCCGCGGCAGGTGCCGGGCCGGAAAGCGCACCGCGTCCAGCCGCGCGTTGTGCGCGCGGCCGCGGCCGAAATCGGAACTGGGCTGGGCCAGCGCCGCGGTGTCGCCCCGTTCGGCGATCCAGCGCGCGCGCAGCGGCGCCAGGCCGGCGCGCAGGTCGATGGTCGCGTCCGGATCGGTGTACGGCCCGGAGGTGTCGTACACGGTGACCGGCGGATTGTCTTCGCCGCCGAACAGGGTCGGGGTGCGGGTCAGCTGGATTTCGCGCATCGGCACGCGCAGGTCCGGACGCGAGCCCGGCACGAAGATCTTGCGCGAACCGGGGATCGGCCGGGTCACCGACTCGGACAGGGTATCGGCCTGCTGCGGCAACGGGCTGGGTACGGCATTCATCGGCATTCGTCCTATTTCTGAGAGCCTGCAGCGAGTGCGGGCGGTTGCGAGCGAACTCGCATCACGGACGAAGCGGCGGCGCGGGCACGGCCCGGCGCGAACGCGCACGGACCAGGCTTGCGAAGCTTCCCTACGCCGGTATCAACCGGATCAGGTTCGAAGGGACTGTCTCAACCGCGGCCTGCGCCGACGGTACCCCCGCTTCTGCGGCTATTAGACCCGTTTCTGCGCCGGCCGCCAACCGCGCGCAGCTGAATCGGCGCACAACCCGGCCCGCTTCTTGTCAGCGCTGCCACGCGCGCGCGCCGTTGCGGCAAACCCCGGCGAAATGCCGCGCCTAGCCTGGGCTCCACAAGAACGACGTCTCTCTCTCCCTGCCGCCGGCTCACCCCGGTGGCGTTTTTTTGTGCGGCGTCCGCCGCGACGCTCATTCCAGCACGTAGGCCACGCGCAGCCCGCCCCAGTGGCGGCCGCGCACGTACACCGGCACCGACAGGTCGAACAGGATCTGCCCAGTGTCGCGCCGATACACCTGCAACAGATAGGGCTGGGTATGGCGGCCGACGCTGCGCCCGACCCGATCGGTGAACATGCGCTTGGTGCGGTTGCCGACCAGGTCGCGGGCGCGGTCGCCGCTCAGCGGCTGGCTGAAGCGCAGGTTGTGGGTGGGCACGTAGCCATCCGGGTTGGCGCAGATCGCGAACACGATCCATGGATGCGCGGCCAGCAGCGGTTCCTGCAGCGGCGGCAGCAGTTCGTCGCACAACGCGTCGAAGGCGGTGCGGTACTTGGGCGGATCGATGCCCGCGATCGGCGTGTAGTCGGTGGAAAACAGCGCCTCCTCGCCGATGCGGCCGCGCGCAACCGCATCGGCCAGCGCCTGCCCGATCCTGCCGGCGGTCGACGTCGCCAGTTCGCGGATGCGCGCGTGCCGCGGTTGCTGCATCGGATCGGCCGGCAAGCGGAACAGGCCCACGCAGTCGTGCAGCGTGCTGCTGCCCGCGGCCAATGCCGCGCTACGCTCGACCACGCGCGCGACATGGTCCAGGTTGCTGCGGCTGAGCCCGACCACATGCTCGACCGCGCGATCGATGCCGCCGATCTCCTCGCCTTGCGCGGCGACGCGGGTGGCCACGGTCTCCATGGCCGCACTGGCGCGGCCGAGCAGTTGGCCGATGCCGCCGAGCACCTGCTCGGTGTGCTGCGCCGAAGCGGCGCTGTCGTGCAAGGCGCTGCTGGTCTCGCCGACGATGACGCGCACGTCGCGCGCGGCGGCGGCGGCACGCTCGGCCAGGCGCCGGATCTCGCTGGCGACCACGGCGAAGCCGCGCCCGGCGGCGCCGGCATGCACCGCCTCGATGCTGGCGTTGATCGACAGGATGTTGGTCTGGAACGCGACCGCGTCGATCACCTCGATGACCTCGTTGGCGCGCGCCGAGCGCCGCTCCACTTCGCGCATCGCCTGGCTCAGCGCACGCGCCGCGTCCGCGCCCTGGCGCGCGCTGTCGTCGGCACTGGCCGCCACCGCGATCACCGCGCGCAGCTCCTGGTCCATTTCGTGCAGCCCCTGCAGCAGCCGCCGGGTGGTCGCCACCACCGTCTGCAACGCCTCCATCTGGGTCTGCGATTGCTGCGCCAGCGCGTCGTTCTCGGCGACCACATGCGGCACGTCGGCGGCGATCTGCAGCGACAGCGCCACCGCCTGGCGGATCGCCTCGGCCAGATTGCCGAAGCCGGCCGACAGGCGCCGCCCGGCCATCGCCTCGGTTTCCTGCGCGGACAGCGGGGTGCTCAGCCCCAGATCCAGGTCGCACCCGGTCAGGCGCTCGCCGACCCGGTCCAGCAAGGTCTGCGCCTGCGCACCGGCCTGCAGCCGCTGCGCCAGCGCCTGCAAGGCCGGGCTGATGGCGCCTTGCGGCTGCCCGGCGCCGAGCAGGGCGACGTCGCGCAGCAGTGCGGCGGTTTCCGCATGCGGCAGCGACAGCAGCCATCCGTCGCCGTCGCGATCGCGCTGGTAGCGCACGCGCCGCGCCGGATCGTCGTTCGAGGCCAGCCAGCTGCCCTCGCTGCCGACCAGCGCCGCCAGCGGCAGCCCCCATACCGCCGCGCAGGGTTCGCCCAGCAAGGCCTCGACGTGTACGCCAAGCAGGTCCAGCGCTGCACGGTTGACGGCGCTCACGCGTCCTAGCTGATCCAGCCTGAGCAACGCTACCGGTGCGTCCGGCAAGGCCGCGGCATGCCCGGCATCGGCGTCCGGGCTGCGTGTGAACAACGCCATCGTCTTCACCCTCCAGGAATTCTTCGCCATGGTATCGGCCGCCTCCGCGCAACCTGAGCGGGCAGGCGCGCAACCGGGATCGGCGTCATGCCCGGGCTCTTAGCGATTCAGCCGCCTGCGGCCGCGCCGCGACGGCAAGGATCACCGCCGATGGCTGCGGACAGCATCGTGAAGGGGCGGCTTTGCTTGTGGGAACCCACTGGAATCGGCTGCGCGCCCGGGCTTGTTTGACTGCCGGAACACCCCTGAATTCACACGCCTGCGGCGCGCAACGCAACGCACCATAACGGTCCCGTGACGATACGCCCGGTATCGTTGCCGACTTCGTCGCGATCGCCCTTCGCTGCCGCTGCAGCGATTCCAGACCGGCAACCGCTGCGCGCCGCCTGCCCTTGGGCCTTGCCGCAAGGACGGCGCGCTTCCTCTCGATTCCTTGCCCGGAGACGCTGCTGCATGGTGTTCCGTATTTCCATCGCGCAGGTGGCCTTGCTGGTGCTGATCGCCGGCGTCGCACCCGGTCCGTTCGACGACGTGGTGCAGGCGGCACTGGCCCAGGTCATCCGCGGCGCCGGCTGGATGTACCTGCTGGTGGTGTTCCTGACCCTGGCCTTCATGCTGTATCTGGCCTTCGGCCGCTTCGGCCATCTGCGCATCGGCGGCGAGGATGCCGAGCCGGATTTCTCCCGCGCCAGCTGGCTGTCGATGCTGTTCGCCGCCGGCATGGGCATCGGCCTGGTGTTCTGGGGCGCGGCCGAGCCGATCTCGCACTTCCTCAAGCCGCCGGAAGGCCTGCCGCCGCAAAGCATGGAGGCGGCGCGCGCGTCGATGCGCTACGCGTTCTTCCATTGGGGCCTGCATCCGTGGGCGATCTACGCGTTGATCGGCCTGGCGATGGCCTGGTTCCAGTACAACCGCAACGGCCGCGGACTGGTCAGCGACATGCTGCAGCCGGTCATCGGCCGCCACCACCGCGGTGCGATCGGCAACGCGGTGAACATCGCTGCGGTGGTGGCCACCGCGATCGGCGTGGCCACCACGCTGGGTTTCGGCACCATCCAGATCGCCGCCGGCCTGCAACGCGTGGTCGGCGTGCAGGCCAGCATCCCGGTGCAGATGGGCATCATCGCGGTGGCCTTCGTGCTGTACATGGCCTCCACCGCCAGCGGCGTGGAGCGCGGCATCAAGTGGCTGTCCAACTTCAACCTGGCGCTGGCCGCGCTGTTGCTGGCCGCGGTGCTGGTGCTGGGTCCGACCGGCTTCATCTTCGACACCTTCACCACCACGTTGGGTTCCTATCTCAACCAGCTGGTGACGATGAGCCTGCGCATGTCGCCGTTCTCCGGCAGCAAGTGGGTGGCCGAATGGACCATTTTCTATTGGGCCTGGTGGATCGCCTGGGCACCGTTCGTCGGTGCGTTCATCGCCCGGGTCTCGCGCGGGCGCAGCATCCGCGAGTTCGTGGTGGGCGTGGTGCTGGCCCCCACCCTGCTCGGCTTCGTGTGGTTCTCGGTGTTCGGCGGCGCGGCGCTGTGGGCGCAGCTGTTCGGCCACGTCGACATGCTGCAGGCGCTGGGCAACGGCTACGAGACGGTGCTGTTCACCCTGTTCGACAGCCTACCCGGCTCACTGCTGCTGTCCAGCGTGGCCTTGCTGCTGCTGACGATCTTCTTCGTCAGCTCGGCCGACTCGGCGGTGCTGGTGCTGGCCAGCATGTCCACCGACGAGGCCGGCGATCCGCCGCTGGGACGCAAGCTGGTGTGGGGCGTGGCGGTGGCGTTGATCGCGGCGGTGTTGTTGCTGGCCGGGGGCCTGGACGCGCTGCAAGGCATGATCACCATCGCCGCGCTGCCGTTCGCGGTGCTGATGGTGCTGGTGATCGTTGCGCTGTACCGCGTGCTGGACGCCGAGTACACGCGCGAACGCCACCGCGATCGACACGCCAGGCACATGATCGAGGCGTGGATCGCGCGCGAACAGGCGGCGCAGGCCCCCACGCGCAGCGAAGCGGAGCGCGCGCAGGAATGAGCACGCGGGCCGCACTGCCGGCCACTGCACGCGCGCCGTCCACGTAACCGTCGCGGCGCCGACTCAGTAGCCGGCGGCCTGCCCGTCCTTGCGGCTTTCCGAGGCGCCGTAGTACACGCCACTGGCTGGGTCGCGGGCGATCGCCTGGTAGCCGCCATACGGGCCGTCGGCGAAGATCACGCGGTGGCCCTTGCGCATCAGCGCGCGGATCGCATCGTAGGAAAACCCGGTTTCCAGATTCAGCTCGCCGCCATCGCTCATCGCCGTGGCCTGCCCGGTCGGTTCGGTGGAGCCTTCGTGCTGGATCCGCGGCGCGTCGCCGGCTTCCTGCAGGTTCATGTGGAAATCGATCAGGTTCATCACGATCTGCACGTGGCCCTGCGGCTGCATCGCCCCGCCCATCACGCCGAAGCTCAGCCACGGCTTGCCGTCCTTGGTCACGAACGCCGGGATGATGGTCTGGAACGGGCGCTTGCCCGGCGCGTAGCCGTTGGGATGATCCTTCTTCAGCACGAACATCTCGCCGCGGTCCTGCAGGATGAAACCCAACCCCGGTGGCGCCATGCCGCTGCCCATGCCGCGGTAGTTTGACTGGATCAGCGACACCATCATGCCGTCGGCATCGGCCACGGTGAGGTAGATGGTGTCGCCTTCCTCCAGCTGTTTCGGCGTGCCCGGCTGCACTTCCTTCAGCGCCTTGTCCATCGAGATCAGCGCGCGCCGCCGCGCGGCATAGTCCTTGGAGATCAGCTTGGCCAGCGGCGCCGGCTGGAACGCCGGATCGGCGTAGAAGCGCGCGCGGTCGGCGAAGGCCAGTTTCTTGGCCTCGGTGAACAGATGGATGTGCTCGGCCGAGCCGAACGGGATCTTGGAGAAGTCGTAGCCCTCCAGGATGTTGAGCATCTGCAGCGCGGCGATGCCCTGGCTGTTGGGCGGCAATTCCCACACGTCGTAGCCGCGGTAGTTGCTGCTGACCGGCTCGACCCATTCGCCATGGTGGCTGGCCAGGTCGTCGTAGCTGAGGAAGCCGCCATTGGCCTTGAAATAGGCGTCGATGGTGCGCGCGATCGGCCCCTTGTAGAACGCGTCGCGGCCGCCGTCGGCAATTTGCTGCAGCGTATTGGCCAGGTTCGGGTTCTTCCACAGTTCGCCCTTGCGCGGCGCATGGCCGTCGATGGTGAACTGCTCCTTGAAGCCGGGGTACTGCGACAGTCGCGGCACCGAGCGGTCCCAGTAATAGGCGATGGTCTCGGCCACCGGATGGCCTTCGCGCGCGTAGCGGATCGCCGGCGCCAGGTTCTGCGCCATCGGTCTGCGCCCGAAGCGTTCGTGCAGCGCGAACCAGCCGTCCACGGCGCCCGGCACCGACACCGGCAGCGGCCCGGTCGGCGGAATGTCCTTCAAGCCGCGGCGCTGGAACTCGGCCAGGGTCAGCGACTTGGGCGAACGGCCCGAACCGTTGTAACCGTACAGCTTGTGCGTCTTCGGATCCCACACGATCGCGAACAGGTCGCCGCCGACGCCGTTGCCGGTCGGCTCCATCAGGCCGAGCGCGGCGTTGGCGGCGATCGCCGCATCCACCGCCGAACCGCCCGCCTTCATCGTGTCCAGCGCGATCTGCGTGGCCAGCGGCTGCGAGGTGGCGGCCATCGCGTGCGGCGCGATCACTTCCGAGCGCGTGGCGAACGCCTGGCCGGTGACGCGGTCGGCGGCTGCGACGAGCGATGGCAGGCCCAGCGCGAGCGCCAGGCAGGCAACGGACAACTTCGAAACGGACATGCGCTTTCCCCTCAGTGCGGATACCGCACCACCCTACCCGAGCGGGGCCGCACGCGCAGCTGCGGCCGCGCCGGTCTCTTACGCAGCGCTTACGGCGGCGCTCTATCCATGTCCCGCGCGCGCCGCCGCGCACCCGCGCCATCCGGCGCGGGTTCGCCACGGGGGAATGTCGCGCCGTGCAGGGAATAGAGCCTCGGAGCATCGTGCTGCTTGCCGCGATGCTTCTGCCGAACGCCACCGCATCGGCGCCATACGCCGCCTACATACAACCGGCGGCGCCGCATGGCCCAGAGCCTTCGCCCGCATTGCGCGGCGCCATCAGCGGCTTGCCGCTGTGCAGCGCAAGCGTACGCGCGCTGTTGCAAGCGCCAGTCGAGCTGGCGCCGCAGGCGCCTGCCACGCCCGCGCCCGCGCCGCGCGCCTGCGCGAACACGGCGCACGCGCGAAACGCCACCGATGTGCCGACGTACTGTGTCCGCAGCCACGGCACCGACCGCGACGGCCCAGGCATCGCTGCGACATAGGGCACCTCTATTAACCCCAAAAGCATGTCGATGCACTTGCGAGACGCCGACACGCCCAGTCCGCAGGTTTCGGCATCGATACGTTCGAGATGGCATGGAGTGGCAAAGGCGCATTGGCGGTAGACGGTGGCGTTGCGGCCGCGTTTTTCGTGGACGCCTTGGCATCACGGCCACTTCGTTCTCCTGTCGCGGCTGAAGCCGCTCCTACACATGCGCGCCGTGCTCTTGTAGGAGCGGCTTCAGCCGCGACAGGAAAAAGGACACGCCATCGCCACGTGCAGCGTGCAGCGTGCAGCTTCCGCAATGGAGTTATTAGAGGTGCCCATCGGGCGGCTGCCGATCCTGCCGCTCGCGGCTCGCCGCCGGCACGTGCCGGCGCGCGATACGCCGGTGGCGGCGCCCGGTCCCGCCGACGCCGTCGGCTATCGGGTGCTGGAGGACCGCAGTTGGCGCGATCGATCTGCGCGCAGGTCGTCGCGTAGCGCAGCAGCCAGTTGCAGCGTCTCCGGCGCCGGCGCAACGCATAGTTCGCTGCGCAGGCGCTGCCGCAGTTGCTCGAACTCCAAGCGCGCCAGGTCTGGCGCGCCGGCCGCCGCCAACGTCGCCATCAGCGCGCGCGCATGGCGCTCATTGCAGGGATCCGCCGCCAGCAGCCGGCGCGCCAGACCGATCGCCAGATCCGGCCGGGCTGCGCCGAGCAAGGCATCGCGACGCCGCTCCAGGCGATGCGCTGCATAGGCTGCGCAACGCACCCGGGCCGCATCCAACCAGGCCCGGGCCTCGGCGCCGTCGTCGATCTCCACGCCCTCCAGAAGCCTGCCATCCAGCATCGCATCGTCCAGCGCAGCAGACGTGCAGCGCACGTCCAGGGCATCGATGTCGCAGCGGGCCTGCGGGTCCAGCGCCAGGGTGTGGCGCGTGCCCCACAGCCAGGCATCGCGATCGATCGCCCGCAGCGCGCGGCGCAGGTCGGCCACCACCTGGCGCAGATTGGTCAGTGCCGCGGCTTCGGACAGCATTGGCCACAACAGCCAGGCCAGCGCCACACGCCGGTGCGCGCGCCGCTCCAGCGCCAGGTACGCCAGCAGTACCCAGCCCTTGCGGTAACGCAGGCCGACCGCGCGCAGCGGATCGCCCAATGCCGGCGTTCCCAGCAGACGGATGGGCGCGCACGCCGCATCGTCCGCGCGACCTTCGCTGCCGTCGCTGGCGCTGCAGGTCCACGCACCGTCCGTGACAGGTTCCGCTGCCATGCTGCCCGAGCGGTCCATCCTCGCCTCCGTCGCTGCCGCGCAACTCGCCGATGCCGTACCGGCGCACGCGGCGCCGGGTATCCCGCGTGGCGCCGCAACGCCGGGCCACGCTCGGCCGCGACTATGCCCAGGCCGCTGCCGGTCGGCTTGATCGGACTTGCGGTCGGTCGGCGGCCCCGGCCAAGGAGCTCGGCGCCCGCTCAGCCCTGCAGCGGCAGGCGCAGATCCAGATCGTGGGCGCCACCTGCGTGCAGCCAGGGCGGCTGATGGAAGAACTGGAAACCGCCGGTCGCATCGGCCGCGAAGGTCTCCCCCGCGCCGTGCAGCCAGGCGAAGCTCAATGCGCGGTAGCTATGAAACAGCTCGGCATAGGGACCTTGATGGCGCAGCGAAACATAGCGGCCCGGCTCGAACTCGATCGGGGTCAGCGCAGTGCCGGCCACGTCCAACCCGGTGTCGACCACGGCACAGTCGTAACGCAACATCGCCGGCGCGGTGATTTCCGGCGTGTCCTTGACCACGCCCACCGGCTGGCACGCCTGCGGATCGATTCCGGCCGAGCACAGCACGTCGGCAAAGCGCTGCCAATAGGTCTCCACCTCGGTCCATGGCCCGAAAAAGCGCAGCGCCAACAGCCGCTGTGCGCCGTGTCGCGCCACCCGCGCCTGTGCGGCCCGCTCGGCGTCGCCGGGTGCCGGGCCCACCGAGACCTGCCGGGCGAACGCGCGGTATTGGCTGGGAACCAGCCCGAACTGGCGCTGGAAGGCGCGGATGAAGGCCTCGTGGCTGGCGTAGCCGCAGGTCAGCGCGATTTCCAGCACCGGCGCCTCGCTCATCGCCAGGTTCATCGCGGCGCGGTCCAGGCGGACGCGGCGGATGTACGCGCTGGGCGTCTCGCCCATCGCCTCCAGAAACGTGCGCTGGAAGTGGAACGGGCTCAGGCCGACATGGCCGGCGATCGCGTCCAGCGACAGCGGTCCCGCCGGATTGCGCTCCATCAACCGCAGCGCGCTGGCGATGCGCGCGTCGTCGAGCTGCATCGGCAACGGCGCCTTGCGGCGCAGATGCGGCGCAGCGGCCGGCGGCGGATCGCCCAGCAGACTCCATTCGTAGGCGATGCGCGCGGCGCACTCCGCATCGGTGGTTGTCGGCGATGGCGGCTGGTCTTCGGGACGGGACATGGCGAACACCTTGCACGGCGTTCCATTGTCGGCGCTGCGCGGACGCGGCGCATCCCCGCCGCCGCGCTCAGCGCGAAGCGAGCGCCTGCCCGGAATCCAGGCGGCGCAGCAACTCGGCCTGCGGCGCCAGTTGCGCGACCAGCACCGGCCGCGCTTGTCGCAATTGCGCGTGCGCCTCCTCGCGCCGGCCGGCGGCGAGCAGCGCTTCGGCGAGCGACACCCGCGCCATCGCCGTCGGCACCGCCGCGCCGCCCAGTTCGGCCTGGTCCGCCTGCACCACCTGTTCCCAGCCGCGCAGCGCGGCGGTGGTGTCGCCGGCGCGCTGCGCCAGTTCCGCGGCCAACATGTCGCGGCGCCGCTGCAGCTGCGTCGAAGGCCAGCCGGCCACGGGCCGTATCGCGTCCAGCTCGCGTTGCGCGCGCGCCAGTTCGCCACGGCGCATGCGCAGCTCCACCTGGTTCAGGCGCTGCACCAATTGCCGCGGATGGTCGACCGGATACTGCCGCGCCATGCCCTCGTAGGCGTGTCGCAACAGCGGCTCGGCTTCGTCCACCCGATCCTGGCGCAGCAGCATGCGGCCGAGGTTGCTTTCGGCATTGAGCGTCATCGGGTTGTCCGGGTCCAGCCGCTGGCGGCGGATCTGCCAGGACTGCCGATACAGGTCTTCGGCAGCGGCCAGATCGCCGCGCGATTCTTCCAGCGTGGCCAGGTTGTTGAGATAGCGCGCATGATCGACGCTTTGCGCCAACCCCAGCGCTGGCAGCATCGCCAGCGCCTGCAGATAGTGCGTGCGTGCCGCCGCGAAATCGCCGGCATCCTGGTACACCGACGCGAGTTCGTTCTCCGCATCGGCCAGCAGCGGACTCTGCGCGCCAAACAGCGCACGCGCCAGTTCCAGGTTGCGCTGCATCAGCGCGCTCGCCTCGGGCAATTCGCCCTGCGCGGCCAGTGCTTTGGCCAGGCCGTCGGCGCTGTGCAGGTAGTCGACGCTGCGCACGCCGGATTCGCGTTCCTTCAGCGCCAATGCGCGCCGGTACCACTGCTCGGCCTGCGCCTGATCGCCCTTGGCCTTGAACACCTGGCCCAGGTTGTGCATCACCGAGGACGGGCCGCCGTCGGTCTTCGTTCCCGGCTGCATCCGCAATGCCAGCGAGCGCTGCAGCATCGCCACGGCTTCGTCGGCGCGCCCGACGCGGCTCAAGGCCAGACCCATCGCGTTGGTCGCCTTGGCCAGGGCGTCGCGGTCGCCGCTGCGTTCGGCGAGGCGCAATGCCTCGTTCGCCACGGCCAGCGCATCGCCGCGCTCGTTGTTGGACAGCAGCACCGCCAGGTCGCCGAGCGCCAGCGATGCCAATGCCGGCGCGTCGACCTGTGCGCTCTGCAGTTCGCGCGCGGCCTGACGCAACAGCGCCTCGGCACGCGCGTCCTCGCCCAGGTTCAGGTAGGCGCGACCGAGCGTGGCCCGCAACCGCGCGCGCACTGCCGGCGATTGCGCCAGGCCTTGGTCCAGTTGCGCCGCGCAGCTGTCCAGCACCTGCCGCGCGCTGATCGTCTCGGTGCCATGGGCGCCGCGGCTGCGCGGATCGGCGGCGTCGAAGGCGGCGGTCATGAACTGGCTGACCTGCTGCGCGATCGCCGCCTCGCGCTGCGCCTGTGCGCGGGTCTCCAGCAGGCGCCACATGAAGCCGGCGCTGAGCAGCAGCACCGCCGCGGCCACCGCGCTTTCACGCCAGCGGCGGCGCAGCAGGCAGGTCAGCGCATAGCGGCGGCCGCCGCCACGCGCCTGTACCGGGCGGCGGTCGAGATGGCGTTGCAGATCGGCGGCCAGCTCGGCGACGTTGGCATAGCGCTGCGCCGGATCCTGCGCGCAGGCCTTGGCCGCGATCGCATCCAGGTCGCCGCGCAGCTGCCGGCGCGCCGCCGGCCGCTGCGCAAGCGCACTGGGTGCGGGGCAGGCCGCCCCGGCCCCGGCGTGCGCCGGCAGACGCTGCCCGGACAGCACTTCGATCAGCATCACGCCCAGGCTGTAGACGTCGCCGGCCACGCCCACCGGCTGCCCGGCCAGCAGTTCGGGGCTGGCATAGGGCGGCGTGCAGAAGCGGCCGCGCTCGGCGCCGTCGGCCGCGTCCTGCAATCGCGCGATGCCGAAGTCCAGCAGTACCGGCTCGCCATCGGCGCGGACCAGCACGTTGCCGGGCTTCAGGTCGCAATGCAGCACCAGCCGCTGGTGCGCCGCCTGCACCGCGCGGCAGATGCGCAGGAACAGCTGCAGCCGCGCCGGAAGGTCCAAGCCCCGCGCCTGCAGGTAGACATCCAGGGCGACGCCGTCGACGTACTCCATCACCAGGTACGGCTGCCCGCCCGGGGTGGCGCCGCCGTCGTACAGCCGCGCGACGTTGGGATGCTGCAGGCTGGCCAGGATCTGCCGCTCGGCCGCCAGCCGCTGCGCGGTCAACGCGTCGGGCAGGCCGCGCAGCAGCTTCACCGCCACCTGCCGCTGATATTGCTCGTCCGCGCGCTCGGCGACGAACACGCTGCCCATGCCGCCGCTGGCCAGGAAGCGGGTCAGCCGCCATGGACCGAGCCGGTCGCCCACGCCCAGTTCCGGCGCGGCCATGCGTCCGGCCAACGCCCGCAACGGTTCGGCCACTTGCTGCAACTGCACGGTCTGCGCGGCGAGCAGGGCCAGCGCTTCCTGCACCAGCGCCGGATCCTGGCTGAGCCGCTCCAGGGTCGGCTGCCACTGCGCCGGCGGCAGATCGCAGACCGATTCGAACAGCTGGCGTACCTGTTGCCAGCGTTCGTCGCTCATGGGCGGCCCGGATCGGCGCTGAGTTCGCGCTTGAGCCAGGCGCGGGCGATGCGCAGGTCGCGCTCGACGGTCGGCACCGACACCTCGAGCAGGCAGGCGATCTCGTCGTGGGTCATGCCGCCGAAGTAGGCCAGCTCCACCGCATGCGCCGCGCGCGGATCGACATCGGCGAAGCGCTGCAGCGACTGGTGCAGGGCCAGCACCTGGTATTCCTCGCTGGGCGCGGCGCCATCGCGGTCGGCATGCGACAGGGTCATCATCATCGCCCCGCCACCACGCTTGGCGGCCAGGTTGGCGCGCGCGTAATCGACCAGCACCGCGCGCATCTTCAGCGAGGCCAGGGCGAAGAAATGCACCCGGTCGCGGTACTCCACGTCGGCGTCGAGCATGCGCAGCAAGGCTTCATGGACCAGCGCGGTCGGCTGCAGCAGGGCGTCGCCATGGCGCACCGCCATGCGCGCGGCGGCCATCTCGCGCAGCGCGGCATAGACCAGTTCCAGCAATCGCGCTTCGGCCTGCGTGTCGCCGCTGCGCCAGCGCTGCAGCAGACCGGTGACCTGCCCGCTCTCGGCCACGGCCGACGCGGAGGGCTTGCGCGGAGCGAGCGCCACGGGAAGAGATTCGGAATGCATGCGCCGGATCGTCGAACGGAAGTGGTTGAAGGTGGCCGGCAACGGCGTGGGCCGTGGCAACCGCGCCAGAGTACCGCAGGACGGCAACCGCCAGTTGACAGCGTGTCGCAGGCGCGCGAGGTGCCGATTTTCCGCGCAATCGGCCGCGCAGACGCTGTGCCCGCGCACCGTTTCAGGCGTAACGATGCTGTGCTGGTGCGGCTTTCGGCACATTCGCGGTTTCGACGCGGCAGCAGGGTTGACAGCCCTGCAAAGGCCATGTTTATCTCGCTGCATGTTGCATCGCCACACCAGCCCGAAGCCGACCCGCCTGCCCGCCGCGCTGCGCGCGGACGCCGCCGCGTCGCTCCTCGTACTCGTGCTTATTACCTCGCCCACAAGTGCGGGACGAACCGGCGTGTAAGCGACAAGCAGCCTGGATTCGATCAGACCCCGCACCGGCAACGGCGCGGGGTTTTTCATTTTAGTAACCGCGAAACACCCGCTTCCCTTCCTACCCACACGCTTCGAGGAAATTCGCCCCATGACCAGTTCCGCACAGCCCACCACCAAGATCGCCATCGTCGGTTACGGCAGCCAGGGCCGCGCGCACGCGCTGAACCTGCGCGAGTCCGGCTTCGACGTCACCGTCGGCCTGCGCGCGGGCGGCCCGACCGAAGCCAAGGCGCAGGCCGACGGCTTCGTGGTGAAGAGCCCCGCCGACGCGGTCAAGGACGCCGACCTGGTCGCGGTACTGACCCCGGACATGGTGCAGAAGAAGCTGTACGACGAGGTGTTGGCGCCGAACATGAAACAGGGCGCCTGCCTGCTGTTCGCGCACGGCCTGAACGTGCATTTCGACATGATCAAGCCGCGCGAAGACCTGGACGTGGTGCTGGTCGCGCCGAAGGGACCGGGCGCACTGGTGCGCCGCGAGTACGAGATCGGCCGCGGCGTGCCGTGCATCTGGGCCGTGTACCAGGACAAGAGCGGCAAGGCCGAGCAGTTCGCGCTCGAGTACGCCGCCGGCCTGGGCGGCGCACGCGCCAACCTGATCAAGACCACCTTCAAGGAAGAGACCGAGACCGACCTGTTCGGCGAGCAGGCGGTGCTGTGCGGCGGCGCCTCGTCGCTGGTCCAGGCCGGCTTCGAAGTGCTGGTGGAAGCCGGTTACCAGCCGGAAATCGCCTACTACGAAGTGCTGCACGAACTGAAGCTGATCGTGGACCTGTTCTACGAAGGCGGCATCACCCGCATGCTCGAGTTCGTCTCCGAGACCGCGCAGTACGGCGACTACGTCAGCGGCCCGCGCGTGATCGACGCGGCCACCAAGGAGCGCATGCGCGACGTGCTGACCGATATCCAGAACGGCACCTTCACCAAGAACTGGGTGGCCGAATACAACGCCGGGCTGCCGAACTACACCAAGTTCAAGCAGGCCGATCTGGAGCACCCGATCGAAGTGGTCGGCAAGCAGCTGCGCGCCAAGATGGTCTGGCTGAGCAACGACGCCGCTGCCGCCAAGCCGGCCGCGACCGGCCAGCAAGCCGCGTAACCCGCGGCTCCCCCACCCGCTTCCACCGAAAGGTCGCCACCGTATGAACTCCTCCGCTCACGGCACGCCCCGCAACGGCGCGCGCTGGCTGACGCAGGCCCTGGAAGCCGAAGGCGTGGACACGCTGTTCGGCTATCCGGGCGGCACCATCATGCCGTTCTACGACGCGCTGGTAGACAGCCAGCTCAAGCACATCCTGGTCCGCCACGAGCAGGGCGCGGCGCTGGCCGCCAACGGCTACGCCCGCGCCAGCGGGCGGGTCGGGGTCTGCGTCGCCACGTCCGGCCCGGGCGCCTCCAACCTGGTCACCGGCATCGCCGATGCGATGCTGGATTCGGTGCCGATGATCTGCCTGACCGGGCAGGTCGCCACGCCGCTGCTGGGCACCGACGCGTTCCAGGAACTGGACGTGTTCGGGCTGACCCTGCCGATCGTCAAGCACAGCTTCCTGGTGCGCCGTGTGGACGACCTGCCGCAGGTGCTGCGCGACGCGTTCCGCATCGCCCGCGAAGGGCGTCCGGGACCGGTGCTGATCGATCTGCCCAAGGACGTGCAGCTGGCCGACGCCTCGCACCTGCCCGACCACGTGCCGGCCGCGGTGCCGACACCGCCGGCACCGCACGCGGCGGCCCTGGCCGACGCGCTGGCGGCGATCGCCGGCGCCGACAAGCCGGTGATCTACGGCGGCGGCGGCATCGCCCTGGCCAATGCGGTGGACGCGTTCCGCCACTTCGTCGACGCCACCCGCATCCCCACCGTGCTGACCCTGCGCGGGCTGGGCGCGTTGCCGCACGGGCATCCGCACTACCTGGGCATGCTCGGCATGCACGGCACCCGCGCCGCCAACATGGCGGTGCAGGAGTCGGACCTGCTGATCGTGGTCGGCGCGCGCTTCGACGACCGGGCGACCGGCAAGCTGGCCGAGTTCGCCCCGTTCGCGCGGGTCATCCACCTGGATGCCGACGCCTGCGAGATCTCCAAGCTGCGCCAGGCCGACATCGCCGTGCCCGGCGACGTGGCCGAAGCGCTGCGCGCGCTGAGCGCGGCGACCAGCACCTGCGAGGCGTGGCATGCGCGCTGCATCGGCCATCGCGAAAAATTCGGCGCGCGCTACGACGCGCCGGGCGAGGACATCTACGCACCCGGCCTGCTGAAGCGGCTGAGCGAGCTGGCCCCGGCCGATACCGTGATCGCCTGCGACGTCGGCCAGCACCAGATGTGGGTGGCGCAGCATTGCCGCTTCAACCATCCGCGCAACCACCTGACCAGCGGCGCGCTGGGCACCATGGGCTTCGGCCTGCCGGCAGCGATGGGCGCGCAGTTCGCCTGCCCGGACCGCACCGTGGTGCTGGTCAGCGGCGACGGCAGTTTCATGATGAACGTGCAGGAGCTGGTGACCATCGCGCGCTGCAAGCTGCCGGTGAAGATCGTGCTGCTGGACAACAGTTCGCTGGGCATGGTGCGGCAGTGGCAGGAACTATTCTTCGCCGAGCGCTACAGCGAGATCGACCTGTCCGACAACCCGGACTTCGCCGCGCTGGCGCAGGTGTTCGGCATCCCGGCCAAGCGCATCACCGCGCGCGGCCAGGTCGAGGACGGCCTGGCCGAACTGCTGGCGCAGCCGGGTCCGGCGCTGCTGCATGTGGCCATCGACGCGCGCGCCAACGTGTGGCCGCTGGTGCCGCCGAACACCGCCAACAGCACCATGCTGGAGAGCAACCCCGCGACCCAGCGCCAGGAGATCCCCCATGCGATACCAGCTTGACCTGGTGCTGAAACCGATCGACGGCGCACTGCTGCGCGCGATCGGGATGGCCGAACGGCGCGGCTTCGCGCCGATCTCGATCAGCGGCGCGCCGGTCGCCGAGGACGCCGGCCGCTGGCACCTGCAGATGGTGGTGGACGGCACTCGCCCCGGCGAGAGCCTGCGGCTGCAGATGGAAAAGGTGTACGACTGCGAGTCGGTACGGGTCACCGCGCTGGATGTGGTGCCATGACGAGGCCGGGATTCGGGAGTCGGGATTCGGGATTCGGCAAGCCCGCCGACGGCTGCGCCGTCGCCGCTGCCGCGCCGGCGATCCGCCAGCGCTATGCCATCTCACGGAGGAGTCTTCTTCCACGGAGGTTTCTTCTTCGGGCACAGGATTCGCATGTCGAATCCCCACTCCCCAATCCCAAATCCCGGCATCTCCATGCCTGACCGCGGCCGCCCCGCCCCGCAGGAGCCCGACGTAGGCGACGTAGCGGTCAGCGTCGCCGACGTGCTGGCTGCGCAGGCGCGGCTGCGCCGCTACCTGCCGCCGACGCCGGTGCACTACGCCGAGCGTTTCGGCGTGTGGCTGAAGCTGGAGAACCTGCAGCGCACCGGCTCCTACAAGGTGCGCGGCGCGCTGAACGCGCTGCTGGCCGGGCTGGAGCGCGGCGACGAGCGCACCATCATCTGCGCCTCGGCCGGCAACCATGCGCAGGGCGTGGCCTGGGCCGCGCACCGGCTGGGCGTGCAGGCGATCACGGTGATGCCGCACGGCGCGCCGCAGACCAAGATCGCCGGCGTCGCCCACTGGGGCGCCACCGTGCGCCAGCACGGCGACAGTTACGACGAGGCCTACGCCTTCGCCCGCGAACTGGCCGAACAGAATGGCTACCGCTTCCTGTCCGCGTTCGACGACCCGGACGTGATCGCCGGCCAGGGCACGGTCGGCATCGAGCTGGCCGCGCACGCCCCGGACGTGGTGATCGTGCCGATCGGCGGCGGCGGCCTGGCCTCCGGCGTGGCCCTGGCGCTGCGCTCGCAGGGCGTGCGCATCGTCGGCGCCCAGGTCGAGGGCGTGGATTCGATGGCACGGGCGGTCCGCGGCGATCTGCGCGCGATCGACCCGGTACCCACCCTGGCCGACGGCGTCAAGGTTAAAATCCCCGGGTTCATCACCCGCCGGCTGTGCGCCAGCCTGCTCGACGACGTGGTGATCGTGCGCGAGGCGGAACTGCGCGAAACGCTGGTCCGCCTGGCGCTGGAGGAGCACGTCATCGCCGAGGGCGCCGGCGCGCTGGCCCTGGCGGCCGGCCGCCGCGTCGCCGGCAAGCGCAAATGCGCGGTGGTGTCCGGTGGCAACATCGACGCCGGCGTGCTGGCGACGCTGTTGTCGGAGGTGCGCCCGCGCGCGCCACGCAAGCCGCGCCGCCGCAATGCCGAGCGACTTCGCAACCAACGTGCCGCCGCCCCGCCCGCTCCCGCTCGCCCCGCGTCTTCGCTCTCCCATCCGCCAGCCACCGCCGCCGTAGAGGAAACCATCTGGTGAACACTTCTCCTTCTTCCCAGACCCCCCGCATCCGCATTTTCGACACCACCCTGCGCGACGGCGAGCAATCCCCCGGCTGCAGCATGACCCCGCCGCAGAAGCTGGTCATGGCGCGCGCCCTGGCCGAGCTGGGCGTGGACATCATCGAGACCGGCTTTCCGGCCAGTTCGCAGTCCGACCGCGAGGCCATGGCGCTAATCGGCCGCGAACTGCGCGAGCCGACCCTGGCGGTGCTGTCGCGCTGCCTGGCCGCCGACATCGAGACCTCCGCGCGCGCGCTGGAGGCGGCGGCCAAGCCGCGCCTGCACGTGTTCCTGTCGACCAGCCCGCTGCACCGCGAGCACAAGCTGCGGATGAGCCGCGAGCAGGTGCTGGAATCGGTGCGCAAGCACGTGTCGCTGGCGCGCCAGTACGTGGACGACGTGGAATTCTCGGCCGAGGACGCCACCCGCACCGAGGAAGACTTCCTGGCCGAAGTGAGCGCGGTGGCGATCGCCGCCGGCGCCACCACCATCAACCTGCCCGACACGGTCGGCTTCACCACGCCCGAGGAGATCCGCGGCATGTTCTCGCGGATCATCGCCAGCGTGCCCGGCGCCGACCGCGTGGTATTCAGCACCCACTGCCACAACGACCTGGGGCTGGCCGTGGCCAACTCGCTGGCCGCGGTGGAAGGCGGCGCGCGGCAGGTGGAATGCACCATCAACGGCATCGGCGAGCGCGCCGGCAACTGCGCGCTGGAAGAGATCGCGATGGCGCTGAAGGTGCGCAACGCGTTCTACGAGATCGACACCGCGATCAACACCCAGCGCATCGTCGCCAGCTCGCAGCTGCTGCAGCGGCTGGTCGGCATGCCGGTGCAGCGCAACAAGGCGATCGTCGGCGGCAACGCCTTCGCCCACGAGTCGGGCATCCACCAGCACGGCATGCTGCGCCACCGCGGCACCTACGAGATCATGCGTCCGGAAGACGTGGGCTGGGAGTCCTCGCAGATGGTGCTGGGCCGCCACAGCGGCCGCGCCGCGGTCGAACAGCGCCTGCGCGCGCTGGGCTATGTGCTGGAAGAGGCCGAACTGAACCTGGCGTTCGAGGCGTTCAAGGCGCTGTGCGAGCAGCAGCGCGTGGTCAACGACGCCGACCTGCAGGCGATGATGCAGGACGCGCCGGAGAGCCAGGGCTACCGGCTGTCGTCGATGACCGTCAGCGACCGCGGCCAGCGCGCCAGCGCGCAGGTCGAGCTGTCCGATCCGGACGGCCAGCGGGTCAGCGAGCGCGCCGAAGGCGACGGCCCGGTGGATGCGCTGTTCGCCGCGCTGGCCGCGGCCACCGGCGTGCAGCTGACCCTGGACAGCTACCAGGTGCACAGCGTCGGCATCGGCGCCGACGCGCGCGGCGAAGCCAACCTCAGCGTGCGCCACGGCGAGATCGAATACGACGGCAGCGGCACCAGCCGCGACATCATCGAGGCCAGCGCGCTGGCCTGGCTGGACGTGGCCAATCGCGTGCTGCGCCAGCGCCAGGGCGCGCCGGCCGACGCCGCGACGGCGGCCGCCTGAGCGGCCACGCCGCCGTCATCGTCGCGATGCACCCTTTCCAGCTTCCCCTCCTTGCCCAGCGTCCCTGCCAGGTAGTCCCGTAATGTCTTCGACCCCCCGCACCCTGTACGACAAACTGTGGGACGCGCATGTCGTCGTCCCCGAAAGCGACACCGCTCCGGCGGTGCTGTACATCGACCTGCACCTGATCCACGAAGTGACCTCGCCGCAGGCGTTCACCGAACTCAAGGCGCGCGGCCTGAAGCCGCGCCGTCCCGACCGCACCAAGGCGACGATGGACCATTCCACGCCGACCCTGCCGCGCGGCGCCGACGGCAAGCTGCCGTACTACACCAAGGCCTCCGAGGCGCAGGTGGACATGCTCGCGCGCAACTGCGCCGACTACGGCATCGAGCTGTTCGACATGGGCTCGGACAACCGCGGCATCGTGCACGTGATCGCGCCCGAGCAGGGCTTCACCCAGCCCGGCATGACCATCGTCTGCGGCGACAGCCACACCTCCACCCATGGCGCGTTCGGGGCATTGGCGTTCGGCATCGGCACCAGCGAGGTCGGCTACGTGCTGGCCACGCAATGCCTGCTGCAGCGCAAGGCCAAGACCATGGCGATCACCGTCGACGGGCCGCTGGCGCCCGGCGTCGGCGCCAAGGACGTGATCCTGCACATCATCGGCGTGATCGGGGTCAACGGCGGCACCGGCCACGTGCTCGAGTACCGCGGCTCCACCATCGCCGCGATGGACATGGAGCAGCGCATGACACTGTGCAACATGTCGATCGAGGCCGGCGCGCGCGCCGGCATGGTCGCGCCCGACCAGGTCACCTTCGACTGGATGGCCAACACCCCGCGCGGCCCCAAGGGCGCCGAGCTCGACGCCGCGGTGCAGCGCTGGTCGCAGCTGCGCAGCGATGACGGTGCGCGCTTCGACGTGGAGGTGCGCATCGACGCGCGCGACATCCGCCCGACCCTGACCTGGGGCACCCACCCAGGCACCGCGATCGCGGTGGACGTGCCGATTCCGGCGGCACAGGACGCGGCCGCGCAGAAGGGCCTGGACTACATGCACTTCGCCTCCGGCCACGCGCTGATCGGCACCCCGGTGGACGTGGTGTTCGTCGGCTCGTGCACCAACGGCCGGCTCAGCGACATGCGCGAAGTGGCGCAGGTGCTGCGCGGCCGCCGCGTCGCGCCGAACGTGCGCATGCTGGTGGTGCCCGGCTCGGAGATCGTCAAGCGCCAGGCCGAGGCCGAAGGCATCCACGAGGTGGTGCGCGCCGCCGGCGCCGAGTGGCGCGAATCCGGCTGCTCGATGTGCATCGCGATGAACGGCGACCTGGTCGCGCCGGGGCAACTGGCGGTGAGCACCAGCAACCGCAACTTCGAAGGCCGCCAGGGTCCCGGTTCGCGTACCTTGCTGGCGTCGCCGATGACCGCGGCCTGGGCGGCGGTGAACGGCAAGGTCAGCGACCCGCGCACGCTGTTTGCGGAGGTCGCGTGATGGTCCCGCACATCGCCGCGTTCGCGGCCACGCTGACCTTCGTCGCCGCCACCACCCGCGCCTTCGCCCATCGCGGCAAGCCGCTGCTGCCGCCGCACGTCCCCACCGCGGCACTGCCGCCGGCGACAGTGCCCGATGCGGCCGTCGCCGACCCCGCCACCGTGTCACAGGAGACCTGCTGATGGCCGGATTCGCCGCCCTCACCTCGGCCAGCGTGGTGCTGCGCCAGACCAACATCGACACCGACCAGATCATCCCGGCGCGGTTCCTGTCCACCACCGAGCGCGCCGGTCTCGGCCGCAACGCGTTCAACGACTGGCGCTGGCAGGCCGACGGCACGCCGAACCCGGAGTTCGCGTTCAACCAACCGCACAACGCCGGCCGCCAGATCCTGCTGGCCGGGCGCAACTTCGGCTGCGGCTCCTCGCGCGAGCACGCGCCGTGGGCGCTGACCGACCTGGGCCTGCGCGCCATCGTCAGCAGCGAGATCGCCGACATCTTCCGCAACAACAGCCTGAAGAACGGGCTGCTGCCGATCGTGCTGGACGAGGCCGACGTGCAGACCCTGATGCAGCGCCCGGACGACCAGCTGACCGTGGACGTGGCCGCGCGCGAACTACGCACGCCCGACGGCCGCGTCTACATCTTCCCGCTCGACGCGTTCTCGCAGACCTGCCTGCTCGAAGGCGTCGACGAACTCGGCTACCTGCTGCTGCGCCAACCCGCCATCGAACAGTACGAGGCCACCCATGCACGCTGACATCGTCATCCTGCCCGGCGACGGCATCGGCCCCGAAGTCGCCGCCGCCGCGGTCTCGGTGCTGCGCACCATCGCCCGCCGCTACCAGCACACGTTCCAATTCCACGAACACGACATCGGCGGCATCGCCATCGACCGCCACGGCGAGCCGTTGCCGGCGGCGACGCTGGCCGCCTGCCAGCAGGCCGACGCGGTGCTGCTGGGCGCGGTCGGCGGGCCGAAGTGGTCCGACCCCAACGCCAAGATCCGCCCCGAGCAGGGCCTGCTGGCGATCCGTCGCGGCCTGGGCCTGTTCGCCAACCTGCGCCCGGTCAAGCCGCATCCGGCGGCGCTGGACGCCTCGCCGATCAAGCCGCACCTGCTCACCGGCGTGGACATCGTGGTGGTACGCGAGCTGACCGGCGGCATCTATTTCGGCGACAAGACCCGCACCGCCACCGACGCCAGCGACCTGTGCCGCTACAGCGTCGAGGAGATCGAGCGGGTGTTGCGCAGCGCGTTCCGCCTGGCCCGACAACGCCGCAATCACGTCACTTCGGTAGACAAGGCCAATGTGCTGGAAACCTCGCGGCTATGGCGCGACGTGGCCACGCGCATCGGCCGCGACGAATTCCCGGACGTGCGCCTGGAACACCAGCTGGTCGATTCGATGGCGATGCACCTGCTGGCCAAGCCGCGCGAGTACGACGTGATCGTCACCGAGAACATGTTCGGCGACATCCTCACCGACGAGGCGTCGATGCTCGCCGGTTCGCTCGGCCTGCTGCCGTCGGCCTCGCTGGGCGAAGGCCGCATCGGCCTGTACGAGCCGATCCACGGCTCGGCGCCGGACATCGCCGGCAAGGGCATCGCCAATCCCTACGCCACCATTCTCAGCGCCGCGCTGCTGCTGCGCCATTCGCTGGGCCTGAACGCCGAAGCCGAGGCGATCGAACAGGCGGTGGACGCCGCGCTCCACGCGCACGCCTTCACCGCCGACCTCGCCGCCCCGGGCCACGGCATTTCCACCAATGCGGCCGCGCGCGCGGTGGTGGAGCAGTTGCAGGCGCACGGCTCGGTGCCGGCCGAGGAAGCGCACGACTGAGCGGCACACCGGCCTGCCAGCCATGCGGCTGCGCAGCGCCGGGATGCGGGAAACGCACCGGCGGCCGCAGTTCGATGACGGCGGCCGCCGGAGCCGGCATCGCCCACCACTCCCTTCGTTTCGACTGAAGCCGCACTGCATAAGGCTTGCGGCCCTCCCACGGACTGCACTGTGGGAGGGACTTCAGTCCCGACGCGGTCCACGCGATACATCACTGCGTGGCTCGTCGCGACCGCAGCCAGCCCCATCGGGCTGGTGGCACGCCGGCTCGACGCACGGTGAAGGGACTTCAGTCCAGACGATGCAGTCATCGCCCGCGCTCGCTACCAAACATGCGGCGCGATGCAGGCGCTGCAACGCACGCCCGCTACTCCGCCCCGCTACCCGATCACCCGATCGCGGCCTTCGTGCTTGGCCTGGTACAGGCGCTGGTCGGCCAGCACCAGCAATTCGCGCCGGGTCTGCAGCGCCGGGCTGACGCAGGCGAAACCGACGCTGGCCGTGCACTGCACCGTGCGCCCATCGACGTCGTGGACCACGATCGCGGCGACGCGGCGGCGCAGGTCGTCCAGCCGCGCCCGCGCCTGTTCGCGGTCCAGGCCCGGCAGCACCAGCAGGAACTCCTCGCCACCATGGCGCGCGGCGAACGCGAGTTCGCCGAGCGTGGCGCGCAGCACCTCGCCGACCCGGCGCAGCACTTCGTCGCCGATCTCGTGGCCGTGGCTATCGTTGATCCGCTTGAAGTTGTCGATGTCCAGCAGCGCCACGCACAGCGGCGATTGCATGGCCCGCGCGTGCTCCAGCGCCGCGGTCAGGTGCGGATCGGCGGTACGCCGGTTCGGCAGCCCGGTCAGCGCGTCGTGGCCGGCCTGGTGGGCGAGCTTGCGCACCAGCTCCTCGCGTTCGAGATCGGCCAGCTTCAGCGCCAGGTTCTTCGCGCGCAGTTCGTGGGTACGCTCGGCGATGATGCGGTTGAGCCGGCGCTGGCGGCGCAGGTAGCGATGGCTGCGGCCGCGGTACCACCACAGCAGCAATCCGCTGAACGCGATCGCCGCGATCACCACGAACGCGCCGCGCTGCCAGAACGGCGGCACCAGGTCCAGCTGCAGCGCGGCGCGACCGACCAGATCGCTGCGCGACCAGTCCATCGCGTTGGTGGTCGCCTGCACTTCCAGCCGGTAGTCGCCGGGCGGCAGGTTGGTATAGACCGCCTCCTCGCTGCTGCCGGCATCGATCCACTGCCGGTCGAAGCCGTGCAGGCGATAGCGGTAGCGCATCTTGTCCGGCGAGCGGAAGCTCAGCCCGGCGTAATCGACGCTGAGCCGGCCGACGCTGCCGTGCAAACGGTAGTCGGCGCGCAGCGGCTGCTCGCGGCCATCGACCTGCAGCCGCTCGATCACCACCGACGGCGCGCGCAGCGAACGCCGGCTGGGCAGCGCCGGATCGATCAGCGCCAGGCCGGCGGAGGTCGGGATCAGCAGGATGCCGTCGCGGCCCAGCCAGCCGGCCGGCGCGCTGCTGCCGTTGCCCTGGCTGCCGGGCATGCCGTCGCTGCGATCCACCACGTCCACCGCCAACTGCGTGCGGCGGCCGGCATCCAGCTGCGCGATGCTGTCGCGGGCGATGCGGAACACGCCCTGGTTGCTGGTCACCCACAGATGGCCCTGGCCATCGTCGATGACCCGGAACAGCTTGTCGCGCGGCAGCCCGACGCGATGGTCGTAGATGCGGAAGCGGCCGTCGCGCAGCCGCAGCAGGCCGCGGTCGCTGCCGATCCACAGCGCGCCGTCGGCGTCCTCCAGAAAATCGAACGCGTTGTGCGCGGGGAACGCGGCGCCGGCCGGCCACCCGCGCAGCGTGCCGTCGGCCGACAGCGACGCGATGCCGCCGCTGGTGCCGATCCACAGCACGCCGGCGCGATCGCGGTACAGCGCCTGCACCTGCAGCGCCGGCAGGCCATCGGCCAGCGTGTACAGACGGGTGCGGCTACGGTTGCGGTAGGCCAGGCCGGCATTGCCGCCGACCCACAATCCGCCGTCCGCATCCTGCAACAGCGTCCGCACCATGGCCTGCGGGATGCCGGCCCCGGTCCCGAGCCGTTGCCGGACCGCACCGTCGGGCGCCAGCAACAGCACACCCTGGTTGTAGGTGCCGACCCACATGCCGCCATCGTGGGCCGCGGCCAGCGCCAGCACCGACGGATCGCGGCCGCTGGCGGCGATGCGCACCGGGGCGATGCGGCCGTGCTGCCAGCGGTCGAGGCCGGCGGCATGGCCGATCCAGACCGCGCCATCGGCGCTCTGCTGCACCACCCGCACGTAGTCGCCGCCCAGGCCGTCGCGCCGGGTCAAGCCGCCGGCGTCGCCGGCGGCGACGCGGAACAGGCCGTCGGTGCTGCCGGCCCAGATCAGACCCTCGCGATCCTCGATCAGCGCCGGGCTGACCACGCCGGAAATCGACAGCATTTCCTCGCTGACGCCGCTCGGCGAGCGCCGCAGCAACTGGCCGCTGGACAGGCTGGTCCACACCTGGCCCTGGCGGTCCTGCAACGCGGCATCCACGCGCTGGCCCTGGCGCAACCACTGCAGCGCGCCGTCGGCGTGCAGCCAGAACACCCCGGCGTCGCCGGCGACCAGCAAGCCGCCGTCGCGATCGCGGCTCAGCCGCCGGACCGGCGCCGTGCGCATCGCGTCCGTACGGCCCCACCGCCGCGCGCGGCCCGTCGCCGGGTCGAGGCGGAACAGCCCCAGCGCGGTGCCGACCAGCACGCTGCCGTCGGCCTGCTGCAGCAGCGCCGCGACCCGGGCCTTCGGCAGCCCGGCGGCGGCGCCGGCCGCGCTCAGGCGGCCATCGGCCTCGATCCGGAACAAGCCGTCCTCACTGCCGACCCACAGCGCACCGTCGCGGGCGCGCAGCATCGACGCCACCTGCAGCCGCTGCGCACGCGCATCGCCCAGATGTTCCCAGGCGCCCCCCGCGTAGCGGAACACGCCGTCGTAGGCCGTGCCGACCAGCACCCCGCCGTCGCGCTCGGGCACGATCGCGAACACGCCGGACATCTCCATGCCCGGCGTGTTCTGCCGGTCGAACACGGTGAAGGCGCGGCCATCGAAGCGCGCCACGCCTTCCCAGGTGCCGATCCAGAGCAGGCCGTCGCGGTCCTGCGCCAGCGCATGCACCAGGTTGTGCGGCAGGCCTTCGTCCATCGTCCAGCGCACCACCGTCGGGCGGTCGGTGACGCTGCGCGCGGTCAGCGGCAGCGTGGCCTGGGCCAGGGCAGTCCCTGCCGCGCAGCAGGCGCACCACAACATCAGCAATACACCGATGACGCCGATGCGAGCGCGCAGGCGTTGCCGCAACGCGGACGCGCTGCCGATGGTAGTGTGACGATGGTCCCCCTGCTTCATTGCTTCCCGAATCATGCCTCTCGGCGGCATGCGGCTCCGAACCGCACGAGAAGCCAATTTATCACTCCATGTTCGCCGCCGATGTCAGGACGTTCCTCACATTGCCGAACGCTGGCAGTCCGGCCCGCCGCTCAGCGCAACGGCAGGCGCACCCTGACCCGCAGCCCGCCCAGCGTCGGCGAGGCATCGAGCACGATGTCGCCGCCGTGCGCGTTCACCACCTCGCGCGCGATCGCCAGGCCGAGTCCACTGCCTTCCACTCCACTGCCGAGTTCGCGGTGGAAACGCTCGAACACGCGCTCGCGCGCCGCCTCGGCGACGCCCCGGCCGGAATCCTCGACCGTGAACCAGGCGCAGGCCTGGTCGCCACGCAGCGCCACTTCCACCTGCCCACCCTGCGGCGCATAGCGCACGGCGTTGTCGATCAGATTGCGCACCAGCGCGGACAGGCCCGCTTCGTTGCCGAGCAGCATGACCGGGTCGTTGCACAGCATCCGCAGCCGCTGCTGGCGCCGCGCCGCCAGCGGCTGCGCGTCGTCCACCTGCAGCGCGACCAGGCCGTCCAGCGCCAACCGTTCCTGTGCCGGCTCGGCGGCACCCGGTTCGACCCGGCTGAGCGTCAGCAACTGCGCGACCAGCCGCTCCGCCCGGTGCACGCTGGCATCCAGGTGCCGCTGTGATTCGTCGCGTTCGACCGCGTCGCGGGCCTGACCCAGATTGTCGGCATGCACCTTCAGCGCGGCGATCGGGGTGCGCAGTTCGTGCGCGGCGTCGGCGATGAAGCGGCGCTCGCGCGCCAGCGCCGCCTCCAGGCGCTGCATCAGGTCGTTGACCGCGGCCACCAGCCCACGGATCTCGCGCGGCACGCCGTGCAGCGGCAATGGTTCCAGCCGCTGCGGGTCGCGCTCGCCGATCGCCTGCGAGACCCGGCTCAAGGCGCGGCTGGCCCAGTTCACCACTGCCCACACCAGCAACGCCAGCACCGGCAGCGCCAGCAGCAGCGGCAAGGCCGTGCCCAGCGCGATGTCTTCGGCCAGCTCCTGGCGGATGTCTGCCTGCTCGCCGGTCTGGAACCAGCGCCCGCCCGCCGAATGCAGGCTGAAGGTGCGCCAGCGGCGGCCATCCAGAGTCACGTCGGCGTAGCCGGCGACCAGCGGCGCCAGTTGTTGCGTCGGCCCGCTGTCCGAACGCAACAGCAACTGGCCGCGCGCGTCGCGGACCTGGAACGCCAGCTTGCTTTCGTAGGCGTGGCCGGTGCGGAACGCCAGCGCCTCGCCCACACCCTGCGCCTGGCCGTGCCAGCCGCGAATCACGATCGGCTCGCCGGTCGGGCCGAGCCGGGCCAGCTCGTCCAGCGGCTCGTCGACCAGGCTCATCAGCACCCGCGAGGACTGCACCAGCTTGGCATCGAACATCTCGCCGGCTTCCTGCAGGCCGGCGCGATAGCTCAGCAGTGCGGCCGCCGCGAACACCAGGGTCACCACGCCGAGCAGACCGCCCAGCAGCATCCGCCGCATCGAACTCATGGCGCCGTCACCGCGGCCGCGGCCTGTTCGTCCAGCGCATAGCCGACCCCGCGCACGGTACGGATCAACGCCGGGTCGAGCTTGCGCCGCAGCTGGTGCACGTGCACATCGACCGCATTGCTGGCCACGTCCTCGTCCCAGCCGTACAGGCGCTGCTGGATCGCCTCGCGCGCGATGGCGCGGCCGTGGCGCTCGGCCAGCAGCCACAGCAGCGCGAATTCGCGCCGGGTCAGGTCCAGCGAGCGTCCGCGCCAGCGCACCGCCAGCCGCTCCGGATCCAAGTAAAGCGCGCCGATCTCCAGCTGCGGCGTGGCGCGCCCGGCACTACGCCGTAGCAGCGCGCGGGTACGCGCCAGCAGTTCGGTGGTGTCGAACGGCTTGCCCAGGTAGTCGTCGGCGCCCAGGTCCAGGCCCAGCGCGCGGTCGGCCGGGCGCTCGCGCGCGCTAAGCACCAGGATCGGCACGTCGGTGCCGGCCTGGCGCGATTGCCGGATCACCTCCAGCCCGTCCATGCGCGGCAAGCCCAGGTCCAGCAGCACCAGGTCGATGCCGCCATCGCCGATCGCGATCAGCGCCGCCGCGCCGTCCTGCACCCAGTCCACCGAATAGGCGGCGCGGCGCAACGCGGTACGGATGCCTTCGCCCAGCGACAGATCGTCCTCGACCAGCAAGATGCGCATGTGGACCAGTGTGGGCGGCCGCTCAATGGCTGGCAAGGTGCGGCTCGACCTCCTGCAGCGCCGCCTGGATCTGCTGGCGACGGCCACGGTCGGCCAGTTCGCGGCCCGGCCGCGGCGGCGCCGCCAACGCCTTCTTCAGCGCCGCCGCGCCGTTCCAGTCCTTCTGTTCGCGCAGGAAGTCGCCGTAGAAGTAGTTCGCGTCGATTCCGTTGGGATCGTATTGCAGGCCCTGCAGCAACAACGCGCGCGCCTTGGCGTCGTCGCCGAAACCGACCGGCCAGCCCGGCACCTGGTAGTACAGCGCGCCCAGGCTGGTGCAGGCCGAACCGTTCAACGCGGCCGGATCGAGCTGCAGCGCCTGTTCGAAGTCGGCGCGAGCGCGCTTGACCAGGCTCAGCGCGCCGAGGCCGCCGCGCTCGCCGGCTTCGCTCGACAACACGATGCCTTCCCAGATCAGGGCGGCCGGATCCTGCGGCGCGGCCTGCCTGGCCGCCGCCGCGTGCGTGGCCAGCGCCGAATAGGCCTGCACGCGCTGCGGCTTGGGCGTCTGGTAGGCGACCTGCGCCCATTGTTCGCGCACCGCCGCGACTGCGGGCGACAGCGGTGTGGCCGCCACCGCGGCCAGCGGCAACAGCGCAAGGATCAGCAGCAGGCAACGGCGGCAAGTCTTCATCGGACGTCTCCAAGATCGGAAGGAACCCGTGCGGCATGACGCCGCACCACGGGCAATTGCGCTTTCAGGCTGCGGTCGACCAGGCCGGGCAAGGCGCCATTGAGGCGCGCGAAGAGTTTTTCCGGCCAACCGATCTGTAGCCGCCTGTCGCCGCGCTCGATCGCCTGGCGCAAGGCGCGCGCCACCTGCGCGGGCGAATCGGCGCCGACCTTCAGTTCCTGGTTCAGCGCATCGACCTGGGCCGTGTTGAACGCAGTGCGGGTGGCGCGTGGCGCCAGGTACTGGAAGCGCACGTGGCTGTCGGCGTATTCGCGGGCCAGCGCCTCGAACAGACCGCGCAGGCCGAACTTGCTGGCGCTGTAGCCGGCGAAGCCGGGGAACCCCAGGCTGCCGAAGGTCGAGCCGACTGCGACCACGGCCGCCTGCGGCTGCGCCTGCAGCAACGGCAGCAGCGCGCGCACCAGCAGCATCGGCGCCAGCAGGTTGGTTTCCAGCATGTGCCGCAGTTCCTGCTCGGACTGTTCGGCGAACAGACCGAAGCCGCTTTGCGCATGCGCGATCAGCAGCAGCGACGGCGGCGCCTGCAGCGCGCGCGCCGCCGCCAGCACCTGCGCGCGGCCGCTGTCGTTGCACAGGTCCGCCGGCAGCGGCAGCACCTGACCTGGCGGGTGGCGGCTGGCCACCTGCGCCAGCCGCAGCGGATCGCGCCCCACCGCCAGCACCCGGGTGCCGGCGGCGACCAGTTCGTCGCACAGCGCCGCGCCGATACCGCCGCTGGCACCGGTCAACACCACGCTGCGGCCGCGCAGATCCATCACGCCGCCTCCGCCATGCGCAACGCGGGCAGCGTGCGCAGACTGCGGAAGATGTCGCCATACAGGCCGTAGAAGCGCTTGGCCGCGTGCAGCACCGCGCGCTGGTCGTCGGCGTCGTCGAGCCGGTCCATCAAGCCGACGAAGAAACCGACATGTTCGAGGTCCAGATCGCCGTGCGAGCGCAGATAGCTGAAGGCATTGCGCGGCAGGCCCAGCGTGGTTTCGATGCTCTCGGCCGCGCGCGTGGCCAGCGCCACGCTGGTGCCTTCCAACACCATCACCATGCCGAAGAAGCCGACCGGGTTGCCGCGGGCGATGGTGTCGTAGGCGTAGGCCACCATCAGCTCGGTGGCGGCGGCCGGCGCGGACGCCGCGGCCGCGGCGCGGTCGGCGCCGCAGGCCGCCAGGTCGTCGAGGATCCATTCCTGGTGACCCAGTTCCTCCTCGATGTATTCGGCGACCGCCGTGCGCAGCCATTCCAGCCGCGCCGGCAGACGCGCGCCGCAGGCCATCAGCAACGGCACGGTGTGGCGCACATGGTGGTAGGCCTGGCCGAGGAAGGCGATGTAGTCCTCGCGCGCGATCTGCCCGGCCAAGGCCGATTGGATGATCGGGATCGAGATCATCGCGGCGCGCTCGGCCTGGGTGTCGGCGAGCAGGCGTTCGTGGAAGCTCATCGGGAAACTCCGTGGGAGGATGGGGATTCGAGTTCGGCGTAGCGCCGCGCGATGGCATCGGCGTGGCGCTGCAGGATCGCGTCGCGACGCGGGCGGCCGTTGCCGGTGAGCAGGCCGTCGGCGGCGGTGAACGGCGCGCTTGCGCGGACGAAGCCGGACACGCACGCGTAGTCCGGCAGGCCGGCGTTGACCTCGGCCAGGGCGCGTGCGATCGCCGCATCGTCCAGCGCGGCGTTGCGCGGCCACAGCACCGCCAGGTTGTGCGCGCGCGCTTCGCCGCAGACCACCGCCTGGGCGATGTGCGGGTGCTGCAACAGTTCGCTTTCCACCCATTCCGGCGACACGTTGCGGCCGAAGGCGGTGATGAACACATGCTTGCGGCGGCCGGTGACGTGGACGAAGCCCTCGTCGTCGATATGCCCCAGGTCGCCGGTGGCGATGGCGCCGGCCGGGGGACCCCCCGTGCCCAGGTAGCCCAGGCAGCGCACGCCGTCGACCCACAGTTCGCCATCAATGGCACGTACCTGCGCGTGCGGCAATGCGCGGCCGACGCTGCCCAAGCGCTGCGCCTCGGGCCGGTTCAATGCCACCACCGAAGCGCACTCGGTCAGCCCGTACCCTTCGAACACCGGCAGCCGTAGCGCCGCGGCGCGGCGCAGCAGGCCGGGTCCGACCTTGCCGCCACCGACCGCCAGGTAGCGCAGTGAGGACGGCAGCGCGACGCCCTGTTCGGCCGCCATCACCAGCGCCAACAGCAGTTGCGGCACCAGGATCACGCTGTGCGGCTGGTAGCGGTGCAGGCAGGCAATCAAGCTGGGAATGTCGAGCCCGGCCGCGCCGCTGTAGCCGATCTCGGCCAGCGACGGCGCCGCGATCTGCGCGCCGGACAACAGCGTGGCGTACACCCCGGCCACGTTCTCCAGCAAGGTCGACAGCGGCATCAGGCACAGGTGGCGGCGCGGCGCCAGCGCCGAGGCCGCATCGGCCAACGACCCGGCCACCCGCAGCAGCGCGTCCGCCTCCAGGCACACGCCCTTGGGCTGGCCGGTGGTGCCCGAAGTGTAGGTGATGCAGCCGGTACCGGCCGGCAGCGTCACCGGCACCGGTGGCGGCGCCAGGCGCCAGCAGCCCAGGCCGGGCGCCGACAGCGGCAATTGCAGCGGCTCACCTCCCGGTACGGCGCTACCCACAGCGGCGATCAGGCACTGCGCGCCGCTGCCGTCCAGCGCGTACTGCGCCTGCGCAGGGCTGAAGAAGGTCGGCAGTGGCACGTGCACGCCGCCGCGCAGGCGGATCGCCAGGTCCAGCGCCAGCCAGTCGCTGCCGTTGTCCAGGCGGCTGGCGACGCAGTGCAGGTCATGCCGCTGCAGAATATCGGCCAGCGCGCGGACTTGGTCGGCCATCGCAGCCGCACCGATCGCGCCATGGGCGGTAAGCAGGCGCTCCTCGCCGCCGCGCAGTTGGCCGATCAGCTCGGCGAAACTGGGTGTGCTCACGGCGCAGCCGCCATGCAGCCGCCGAACATGCCGACGTGGAACGGCGATGCCAAATCCTGCCGCGATGCGCTGTCGCGCTGCAGGAAGGCATGGCCGGCCGCGATATCGCCGAACATCAGCCGCGGTTGCGCCGCGTAGTAGTCGCCCCAGTCGGTGGGATCGCCGCGCAGGCGCTCGCCGCGCGCCTCGCCCAAGTCCACCGTGGCCAGGTGCAGCCGGTCGAAGGTATTGCGTAATTGCCGGGTGGCCACGAACAGCACCCAGCGCAGTCCGGCCGCATGCAGGGTCGCGGTCAACGCCTGGATCATCGCCCGCGCGTCGCCGGGCTGGTCGGCGGCGAAATTGCCAACCTCCACCAATTGCGTACGGGCCACCGGCCGCGGCACCCGTGCGGCGATCTCGAGTTCGGCCGATCGCTCGAGATACTGCTCGACGAACAGATCTCCTTCGCTGGCGCAGCGCAGCCCCACCGCGGCCCGAACGATGTCATCGGCATCGCGGTAGGCCAGCAGATGCGGCAGGAAACCGCGCAGCACCGCGCCGTAGCGCTGGCGATAGACGCGGGCGATGAAGGCTTCCACGGCGGCGCGCTCGGGGTGTTCCGGACCGATCAACGCGGCACGGACGAAACGCGAAGGAGACACGACAGAGAGGGGAACGATGGCCATGGCGGCATCGTCGGTGCCGTCGATTAGCCGACCATGAGCCGAACGTTAGGCGAATGTAAGCCGCGCATCAGGGAATCATTACGCGGGCGCCGTATGCGCTCTGCCGCATCGGCGAACCCTGCCGCAGGCTTAACCGGCCAGCCGACCAGTGGTCAATGAGGCGACAACGGACTGACACATTTAATAATGAACCATACGGTATAGTATAAATATCGAACCGACTGGTCTAGTATTGCAGCCATGGTCAGCAAACCCGTTCCCTCCCCCAAAGCCTCTTCCCGCGCCGCCGGGCCGGGCCGTCCCAAGGACATGGGCAAGCGTGCGGCGATCCTGGAAGCGGCCAAGCAGATGTTCACCGAGCTGGGCTTCGGCGGGGTCAGCATGGACGGCATCGCCGCGCGCGCCGGGGTGTCCAAGCTCACCGTCTACAGCCATTACGGCGACAAGGAGACCCTGTTCGCCGAGGCGGTGCGCGCGCAATGCCAGGCGCTGCTGCCCGACGACCTGTTCGGGCACGCGCTGAAAGGGCCGCTGCGCGCGCAACTGGAGGAGATCGGCCTGGCGTTCTTCGCGATGATCAGCAGCGACGCGGCGATGGCCACGCATCGCATGATGCTGGCGCCCGGTACAGGCGACGAGCACGTGCGCGAGATGTTCTGGAATGCCGGTCCCAAACGGACCCAGCAGGACCTGGCGCAGCTGCTGCAGGCGCATGTCGCCGCCGGCGAGCTGGAGATCGCCGACCTGGGCCTGGCCGCCTCCCAGTTCTTCTGCCTGATCAAGGGCGAACTGCACCCGCTGATGATGTGCGGGCTGTGCCGCGACCCCAGCCAGGCGCAGATCCAGGCCCATGTCCAGGCCAGCGTGGACTTCTTCCTGCGCGCCTATGCGGCGCGCTGAGCCCGCGCCGGCAGGCCGGCCCGATGACTTCCGGCACTGCGCGCGGCGGCGCCGCTGCGGCGATGCTGGCGCGTACGCCCGGCCCGTGTGCCGGCTAAAATGCGCGACCCACCGCGTTGGATGCCCCAGATGACGATCGACTACTCCCAAGCCCGCGAAAAAATGGTTGAACAGCAGGTGCGTCCCTGGGACGTGCTCGACCTGCGCGTCCTCGACGTGCTGGCGCGGCTGCCGCGCGAGACCTTCGTGCCGCAGAGCCACCGCGCGGTGGCCTATGCCGACCTGGAGATTCCGCTGGGCCACGGCCAGTACATGATGAAGCCGGTGATCGAAGGACGCATGCTGCAGGCGCTGGACCTGCAACCGGGCGAGGACGTGCTGGAGATCGGCACCGGCAGCGGCTTCGTCAGCGCCTGCCTGGGCGAACTCGGCCGCGAGGTGGTCAGCCTGGAGATCGAGCCGGCGCTGGCCGCCGCCGCGCGCGCCAATCTGGATGCCGCCGGGCTGGGCAGCAATGTGCGCATCGAGACCGCCGACGCGTTCGGCTGGCACAGCGAGCGCCGCTTCGACGTGGTCTGCGTCACCGCGGCCGTCACCGAGATCCCGGCGCAGTTCCTGGCCTGGTTGCGCCCCGGCGGCCGCCTGTTCGCGATCCGCGGCCGCGCCCCGGTCATGGAAGCGGTGCTGGTGCATGCCGAGGCCGGCGCGCCGCGCGTGGAATCGCTGTTCGAAACCGATTTGGCGTACTACCTGCGCGGTGCCGCGCCGGTCCCCCAGTTCACATTCTGATCCATCAAGGAAGCCGCAATGATCCGCCGATCCCTCGCCCTGGCGCTGGCCGCCGCGCTGTTTCCGCTGGCCGCCAACGCCGCGGACCTGCTGCAAGTCTACGAAATGGCCCGCAATAGCGACCCGCAGCTGGCCAGCGCGGAATCGACCCAGCTGTACGAAAAGGAAGGCCAGGTGCAGGCGCGCGCAGCGTTGCTGCCGCAGTTGAACGGCTCCGCTTCGCTGCAGCGCAGCCACAGCGAGATCGACCGCGCTAGCGGCGAGCTGGCCGGCACCGGCAAGAGCCGCAGCTACGCGATCCAGGGCTCGCAGACGCTGGTCAACTTCGCCCAGTTCTCCACCCTGCGCGCGCAGAAGGCGCGCAGCCTGGCCGCCGACTACACGCTGGAATCGGCCAAGGACGACCTGATCGTGCGCACCTCGGCCGCCTACTTCAACGTGCTGGTCGCGATCGAGTCGCTGGTCGCCGCGGAGACCAACGAAGCCGCCGCCAAGAAGCAGTTCGACTACGCCGACAAGCGCCTGGAAGTGGGCCTGGCGCCGATCACCGACGTGCACGAAGCCCGCGCCGAATACGACCAGGCGCGCGCCGACACGATCACCGCGCGCAACTCGCTGCAGGACCTGTACCAGGCGCTGACCGAGATCACCGGGCAGCCGGTGCACGACCTGCGCGGCCTGCCGGAAGACTTCCGCCCACAGCTGCCCGCCGACAGCGGCAACATCGACGCGCTGATCGCCTCGGCGCTGGACAAGAACCCGTCGCTGCGTTCCTACCAATACCAGGTGCAGCAGGCCGAGGACAACGTCTCCACCGCGCGCGCCGGCCATCTGCCGACGCTGAGCCTGTCGGCCAGCGCCGGCCGCGATGCGAGCTGGGGCGACGGCGTGTCCGGCAGCAATTCGCCGCGCACCGACAGCAACGTCATCGGCGTGACCCTGAACATCCCGATCTTCGCCGGCGGCGCCACCCAGTCGGCGGTGCGCCAGGCGCTGGCGCAGCGCGACATCGCCCAGGACACGTTCGAGCAGCAGAAGCGCGCGCTCGACCGCAATACCCGCAACGCCTACCAGACCGTCGTCGCCGGCATCAGCGAAATCGAGGCGCGGCGCCTGGCGGTGGTGTCGGCGCAGGCTGCGTACGACGCCTCGCAGGTTGGCCTGGAAGTGGGCACGCGCACCGTGCTGGATGTAGTGCAGAACCAGCGCACCCTGTACCAGGCGCAGCTGAACTACGCGCAGTCGCGCTACAACTTCCTGCAGAACCGCCTGCTGCTGAGCCAGGCGCTGGGCTCGCTGGACGTGTCCGAAGTGCAGTCGATCAACGCGCTGCTGACGCAGAGCGCCGAATCCAAGCTCAACTCCGGCACCAGCACCCAGTAACGCCGCACCGGCAACTGCGCGAGTGCGAACGGCGGGCCTTCGGGTCCGCCGTTTTGCATGGGGCGGCCAAATTGCAGAGGAACGCCGCCTGGCGCTGGGCATCTTCGATCATGACGATGCCACGTGTGGGAGCGACTTCAGTCGCGACGGGCATCACCGGTGAAGCCCGTCGCGACTGAAGTCGCTCCCACAACACAGCGCCAACTGCAATGCCCGGGGCGAACCGCCCTATTCGTTCGTCGGCGCGTCGTGCGCCACCGGCGGCAGATGCTCGGCGATCAGTTGCAGCGCCCGTTGCAGCGCGCCGCGGCCGTTGGCGACCAGCGCGCAGCCGGCTTCGGCCATGCGTGCGCGCGCGTCCGCGTCGCCGAGCAATTCCTGCAGCGCCGCGCAGACCGCCGCGGCGTCTTCGCAGATCGCCACCGCACCGGCCTCGCGCATGCGCCGCGAGATCTCGGCGAAGTTGTGCAGATGCGGCCCGCTCACCGACGGCGTGCCGACCGCGGCCGGCTCCAGCAGGTTGTGCCCGCCGATCGGCTGCAGGCTGCCGCCGACGAAGGCCACCTGGGCGCAGGCGTAGAACAGCATCAACTCGCCCAGCGTATCGATCACGAACACGCTGTCCTCGGCGCCAGGCCACTGCTGCTGGCGACGCGTGGCCACGCGCCAGCCCTGGTCGCGCGCCAGCGCCTCGACCTTGGCGAAACGTTCGGGATGACGCGGCGCCCACAGCAGCAGCAGGTCGGGCCAGTGCCGGCGCAGTTGCCGGTGCATCTCGATCACCGCCGCCTCCTCGCCGTCGTGGGTGCTGGCGGCGATCCACACCGGCCGGCCCTTCGCCACGCGTTCGCCGAACGCGGCGACGAACGCCGGCAGCTGCGCGGGGACGGCGATGTCGAACTTCAGGTTGCCCAGCGCGCGCACCTGCTGCGGATCCGCGCCGAGCTCGATGAAGCGCTCGGCATCGGCCTGCGACTGCGCGGCGACGCAGGTGACGGTGCGCAGCGCGCGCCCGATCAACGGCCGCAGCAGGCGATAGCCGCGCAGCGAGCGCGCCGACAGCCGCGCATTGAGCACGTAGACCGGGATGTTGCGGTCGCGGCAGCCGAACAGCATGTTCGGCCACAGTTCGGTTTCCAGGATCAGCGCCAGGCTCGGGCGGAAATGCTGCAGGAAGCGGCCGACGCTGCCTGGCACGTCGTACGGCAGGTAGACGTGGTCCAGCGCATCGCCCCACAGCGCGCGCACCCGCTCCGACCCGGTCGGGGTGATGGTGGTGATCACCCAGCGGATGTCCGGGCGCTGCGCGCGCAGCGCGTTGACCACCGGTGCGGCGGCGTTGACTTCGCCCACCGACACCGCGTGCAGCCACACCCGCGGCCGCCCGCGCGCCTGCGGATACGAGGCGTAGCGCTCGTCCCAGCGCTGGAAGTACTGGCGCACGCGGAACCCGCGCCAGACCAGGTGATAGACGGTGACCGGCAGCAGCATGTACAGCACGGTCGAGTACAGGCCACGCAGCAGCCGTTCGGTGAAATCGTTGCGCATCGCGAAAGCATAGCGGGTTGCGTCGCGCAGGCGGCAGACAGCGCGACCGCGGTCACCAAGCGCAGACGCCGCCGTGCCGCGCCAATGCCGCATCGCCCGCACCCGGCTAAACTTGGCGCATGTCCGATCCGACCCCCGCTCTTCCGTCCGCCGCCACCACGGCCGCGCCGCCGCCGCGCTCGCCGCGGCACTGGCCGACCTGGCTGCTGCTCGGCATCGCGGTGGCCGCCGCGCGGCTGCCCTGGCTGCTGCAACGCGCGCTCGGCCGCGGCGTCGGCTGGATCGCATTGCGCCTGGCCGGCACCCGCCGCCATGCCGCCGAAGTGAATCTGAAGCTGTGCTTCCCCGAGCAGAGCGAGGCCTGGCGCACGCGCCTGCTGCACGACAGCTTCGATGCGCTGGGCGTGGGCGTGTTCGAGTTCGCGCGCGCCTGGTGGGGCAGCATCGGCCCGATCCGCCGCCGCACCCGCATCGAAGGCCTGGAGCATCTGCGTGCGCTGCAGGCGCAGGGGCGCGGCGTGCTGCTGGTGTCGGGCCATTTCATGACCCTGGAGATGTGCGGCCGGCTGCTGTGCCAGTACGTGCCGCTGGCCGGCATGTACCGCCGCCACCGCAACCCGGTATTCGAATGGGCGGTCAAGCGCGGCCGCCTGCGCTACGCCATCGCCATGTTCGCCAACGAGGACCTGCGCGGCAGCGTGCGCCACCTCAAGCGCGGCGGCTTCCTGTGGTACGCGCCGGACCAGGACATGCGCGGCAAGGACACGGTGTTCGTGCCGTTCTTCGGCATGCCTGCGTCGACCATCACCGCCACCCACCAATTGGCGCGGTTGACCGGCTGCGCGGTGGTGCCGTATTTCCACCGCCGCGAAGGCGCCGACTACGTGCTGCGCATCGCGCCGCCGCTGGAAAACTTCCCGTCGCAGGACATGGTCGCCGACACCGCGCAGGTCAATGCTGCGATCGAGGCGATGGTGCGCGAAGCGCCGGCGCAATACCTGTGGATCCACCGCCGCTTCAAGCGCCAGCCCGGCGGGCGCAGTACGTTCTACGAGCGCGAGTGAGCGCGGTAAGTGCGGGCGCGGCCTCGCACACCCAACTCCGCGAGCCGCTTCGCGCCGGACCCTCACCCCAACCGCTCTCCCGATGGGAGAGGGGCTAGCGGCTGTTCCTTCTCCCATCGGGGGAAGGTGCCCCGAAGGGCGGATGAGGGTACGGGCGCAGCCTCGTGCATCCAACCTCCGCGAGTCGCTTCGCGCCGGACCCTCACCCCAACCCCTCTCCCGGCGGGAGAGGGGCTAATGCACCGCGCTCGTTTCCCCATCGGGAAGTTCACCAGCATGCTCGACGTGATCGTGCGATCGCCTTCTAGGCAGAGGCAGGCAAGGCGGACCGCGCAGCGTCGTCCCCGGCGTCGCGCTCCTCGGCCAGCAGCGCGCCGACATACAGGCCCACCAGCATCAGCGCCAGCGAGCCCCAGAACGACGAATAGAACGCCAGGTGGGTGTTGAACGGGAACACCGTCACCAGCAGCGCCAGCATCGCCGGCCGCGCCCGTTCGCGCGCCTGCGGCGAGGCGTAGCGCCACGCGCGCCACGCCTGCGCGGCGCCGGCCAGCCACAGCAGCAGGCCGATCGCGCCGGTCTCGCTGAGCACTTCGAGCACGATCTGGTGGGCATGGAAGGCCGGCTCGCGACCCCAGGCGCCGCCATGCGCCGGATCCGGGTCGCAGGCCACGTAGGCTTCGCGGAAACCACGCACGCCGACGCCGTTGAGCGGATGCTGGCGGATCATGCACCACGAGGCGTCCCAGATCTGGGTGCGCCCGGCCAGCGCCGCGTTCACGTCGGCCGGGCGCCCGCTCAACGCCAGCGTGGTGCGGGCGAAGCGTTCGCGCACCTG
Organism: Xanthomonas sp. DAR 34887; assembly: GCF_041245805.1. Classification (NCBI taxonomy): domain Bacteria; kingdom Pseudomonadati; phylum Pseudomonadota; class Gammaproteobacteria; order Lysobacterales; family Lysobacteraceae; genus Xanthomonas; species Xanthomonas tesorieronis. The sequence continues at coordinate 1,034,286 of NZ_CP162490.1, read as the reverse complement.
CGGCGAGAGCGCGCCGAGCACGCCGGCGACCAGCACCGCGGCCACGCCCAACGCCAGCATCCGGCGCATGCCCAGCAGGCGCCAGCCCGACAGCAACAGCACCAGCGCGTAGGTGATCCACGACGCGCGCGATCCGGCCAGCACCAGCACCACGCCCACCGCCGCGGCGGCGAGCAGCCAGCCCCAGGCGCCGCCGCGGCGTCCGGCCGCGAACAGCAGGAACGGCGACAGGCTGGCCAGCACCTGGCCGAACTTGAGGTTGCACGGGCCGAACACGCCGCTGAGACGGTCGGCCAGCGCGATTTCCTGCGGCGTGCACAGGCCGTGGTGGCTGATCGCCCACTTCAACTGGTCCATCGACCAGAATAGCGGGCTGGCGCCGCACAGCGCCTGCGCCAGCGCATCCACAGTCCAGACCGCGACGATGACCGCCAGCCCGTTGAAGGTGGTGCGGCGGCCGCGCGGCGTCGCCACCGCCATCGCCACCAGCCACAGGAACGGCAGGAAGCGCAGGTCCACCGCCGATTCGCGCAGCGCCAGCGGCACGTCCACCGCATCCAGCGCCGACAGCGGCTGCGGCAACCAGTAGGTCAGGAACAGCAGCGTGGTCAGCGCCCATGCCGGGCCGCTGAGCAGGCTGGCGCCGCCGCGAAAGCGGCTGTGCAGCAGCCGCGCCAGGGTCGCCAGCGCGCCCAGCGCGAGCACGCCGGCGGCCAGGCCGGGCGCCGGCCACAGCGCCACGAACACCAGCACCCAGACCGGAGCCCAGCGTTCGTTGCGCGCCGGCGTCAGCGGCGGCAGCAGGGAGGAATCAGCGCCGGAGTTCGTCATACACCGCCAGGGTCGCATGCTGCATCGCCTGCAGCGTGTAGGGAATCTGCGCCGGCGCTGCCGGCGGCTGCGCCAACAGCCGCGCCGCCGCGGCATGCAGGGCCTGCGCATCGAACGCGGGCACCGCACCGGACGGCTGCAGCTGCGCAAGCAGTTCGCCGACCCCGCCGTGCGCCCAGCCCAGCACCGGCCGCCCCACCGCCAGCGCCTCGACCACGGTGCGGCCGAACGCTTCCGGCTTGCGCGACAGCTGCAGCACCAGATCGCTGGCGGCATAGGCCTCGGCGATGCGCGCGGTCGGCGCGGTGAAGGCGACCGCCTCGGCGACGCCCAGCGCGGCGGCCTCGGCCTCCAGTTCCTGCACATAGGCGGCGCGCCCGGCCTCGCGCGCGCCGGGCAGCCACAACCGCGCGTCGCGGCCGTCGGCGCGCAGCGCGGCGAGCAGGCGCAGCGCATCGGCATGGCCCTTGAGGCGGGTGCCGCGCCCGGGCAGCAGCAGCAACGGGCCGCTGCCGGCCATGGCCGGCGCCTGGGTGGCGGCCCAGGCGCGCGCGCCGGGATCGGGCTGCGTACGGCGCGGGAACTGCGCCGGGTCGATGCCGCGCGGGATCACCCGCAGGCGCGCCGGGTCGGTCCGCGGGTAGTGGCGCAGCACGTAGTCGCGCACCGTGGCCGACACGCAGATCACGCGCTCGCCGCGGGTCATGACCGCGCTGTAGCGGCTGGGCGAATTGAGCCCATGCACGGTGGTGACGAAGCGCGGCCGCTGCGCCGCCGGCAACCCGCGCAGCGCGTGCCAGCCGAGCCAGGCCGGCAGCCGCGAGCGCGCGTGCACGATGTCCGCCCGCTCGCGCACGAACAGGCGCCGCAGCGTTGGCACGTGGCGCAGGCTCAGCAGCGACTTGCGGCCGATGTCCAGGGCGATGTGCTCGGCACCGGTCGCCGCCAGCGCCGGCAGCAGGCGGCCGCCGGCCGACACCACCAGCGCGCGATGCCCGGCCGCGACCAGCGCCGCAGCGATTTCCAGGGTGGAGCGTTCGACGCCGCCGGATTCCAGCGCCGGCAGCAGTTGCACCACGGTCAGGCGGTGCATCGACCCGGCGGTCAGTCGACCAGCACGAAGACCGCGCCGCAGTACGGGCACTGGGCCTCGTGGCTGGGTTCTTCGTCCACCGGCAGATAGACCCGCGGATGCGAGTTCCACAGCGCCATCTCCGGGGTCGGGCAGCTCAGCGGCAGGTCGGCGCGGTGCACGGTGTAGCGCTTCTCTGCATTGGCGGGCGCGGTGGCGGTATGGCTCATGGCGGTGGGATGCGGCGGGAGGAGACGGGGAATTCTAGCAGCCCGCCCCGCCCACGCGCCGGCCGAGAAGGCGCCGCCGGTCCTGTCCCAAAAATGTCCTTTCCTGTCGGCTTGATGCCAGGCGATGACATCCACTATGCTCGGGGGACGCGGCGCAACCATGCCGCTCTGAGGTGTCCCGTGGATATAGGTGTGCGATTGATGCAGGCGCGGCGCAATGCCGGTTTCACGCTGCGCGAACTGGCGGCCTTGCTGGGCGTGGCGCATAGCACCCTCGGTCACTGGGAGAACAATCGTTCCGTCCCCAATGCCCGGCATTTGCTGAAGATTGCCGAACTTACCGGCGTCGACGCCTATGTGCTGCTGACCGGCAAGCCGTCCAAGCTGAACCAGGGCGACCACGAAAGCCTGCCGTTGCCGGTAGGCAAGCGCCTGGCCTGAGCGCATTGCGGCGCCCGCTGGGGCGCCGCGTTCGATCCTGCGCAAAGGCGTTGTGACGCTGCATGGCCTCGCGCTTCAGCGCAGCTGACCGCGGGCTTGTACGCAGAAAATTCTAAATCGTTCACGAGCTGCGCTGACTGCACAGGCATTTAGCGTGTCCGCGGCGTTCGTTGGCCTGGTGCCCAACCAGCCCGCCTTGACTTCGACCCGCCTCGGCGTCGGTCGCTCAACTTCGCTGCCGCATTCGGCCATCTGTGAAGCGCGTTCGCGCAGGGCAAGCCATCGCCGGATCGGTGCCATCGTGCCGGACGTCGGGCAAGCCCGGCGCGATTGCCTGCAGGGCCGCGCTGCAGGCAGCCCGCCATACGCACCAACCAACGGGCCGGGCCGCGCAGAGAACGCGCAGCCATCGGCGGCTGCGCGCATCGGGCCGAACGCGCCAAAGCGCTCCGCTTACGGCGCGCCCTTCTCCGCTTCCAGCTGCTTGCGGATCTGCGCATCGACCGCGGCGATCGCGGTCATGTTCATCACCCGGCGCGAGGTGGCGCTGGTGGTGAGGATGTGCACCGGCTTGGAGATGCCCATCAGGATCGGGCCGATCGCCACGCCGTCGGTGAACACGCGCACCAGGTTGTAGGCGATGTTCGCCGCTTCCAGGTTCGGCAGCACGAACAGGTTGGCGCGGCCCTTCAAGGTGCTGTTGGGCATGATCTGCTTGCGCAGCGCTTCGTCCCACGCGGTGTCGCCCTGCATCTCGCCGTCGATGTTGAGCTCGGGCCTGCGCTTGAGCAGCGCCTCGCGCACCTGGCGCATCTTCAGCGCGTCGCGCGAGTCGTGGCTGCCGAAGTTAGAATGCGACAGCAGCGCGATGTTCGGCTCGATGCCGAACAGCTTCAAGCGGAACGCGGCCTGCAGCGTGGCCTCGACGATCTGCTCCACGCTCGGATCTTCCTGCACGTGCGTGTCCAGGAAGAAGAACGCCCCTTGCGGGTTGATCACCCCGGTCATCGCCGAGGTCGAGCTGACCCGCGGCTCCAGCGGGATCACGCTGCGCGCGTAGCCGAGCTTCTTGTGGAAGCGGCCGACCACGCCGGTGAGCAGCGCATCGGCTTCGCCGCGCGCGACCATCACCGCGGCGATCAGCGTCGGCCGCGAGCGCATCAGCTCCTTGGCCGCGGTGACGGTGACGCCGCGGCGTTCGGTCAGCGAGTGGTAGTACTGCCAGTAGTCGTTGAAGCGCGGATCGTCGTGGATGTTGGTGATCTCGAAATCCACGCCGGCGGTGATGCGCAGGCCCAGGCGCTGGATGCGCGCCTCGATCACGTCCGGGCGGCCGATCAGGATCGGGAACGCCAGGCCTTCGTCGATCACGCTCTGCACCGCGCGCAGCACCACTTCCTCTTCGCCCTCGGCATAGACCACGCGCTGCTTGTCGGCGCGGGCGCGGTCGTAGACCGGCTTCATCATCAGGCTGGTGCGGTAGACGAACTGGCCGAGCTTGTCGCGGTAGGCCTCCATGTCGGCGATCGGACGCGTGGCCACGCCCGAGTCCATCGCCGCCTGCGCCACCGCCGAGGACAGCTCCACCAGCAGGCGCGGATCCAGCGGCCGCGGGATCAGGTAATCGGGGCCGAAGCTCGGGGTCTCGCCGCCATAGGCCGCGCCCAGGTCGGAGGCCTCGCGCCGCGCCATCGCCGCGATCGCCTTGACGCAGGCGATCTTCATCGCCTCGTTGATGCCGGTGGCGCCGACGTCGAGCGCGCCGCGGAACAGGTACGGGAAGCACAGCACGTTGTTGATCTGGTTCGGGTAGTCCGAACGGCCGGTGCCGATGATCGCGTCCGGGCGCACCGCCTTGGCCGCTTCCGGGGTGATCTCCGGATTGGGATTGGCCAGCGCGAAGATCACCGGCTGCGGCGCCATCGTCGCCACCATCTCCGGCTTGAGGATGCCGGCGGCCGACAGGCCGAGGAAGATGTCCGCACCCTCGACGATCTCGGCCAGAGTGCGCTTGTCGGTATCGCGCGCATAGCGCTGCTTGTCCGGATCCAGATCGGTGCGGCCGGTGTGGATCACACCGTCGCGGTCCAGCGCCAGGATGTTCTCCGGCTTCAGGCCCAGCGACACCAGCATGTTGACGCAGGAAATGCCCGCCGCGCCCATGCCGGTGGTGGCCAGCTTGACGTCCTCGATCTTCTTGCCGGTCACCACCAGTGCATTGAGCACCGCCGCGCCGACGATGATCGCGGTGCCGTGCTGGTCGTCGTGGAACACCGGGATGTTCATCCGCTCGCGCAGCTTGCGCTCGACGATGAAACACTCCGGCGCCTTGATGTCTTCCAGGTTGATGCCGCCGAAGGTGGGCTCCAGGCTGGCGATGATGTCGACCAGCTTGTCCGGGTCGTTCTCGTTGATCTCGATGTCGAACACGTCGATGCCGGCGAACTTCTGGAACAGCACGCCCTTGCCTTCCATCACCGGCTTGGACGCCAGCGGACCGATGTTGCCCAGGCCCAGCACCGCGGTGCCGTTGCTGATCACCGCGACCAGGTTGCCGCGCGCGGTCAGCTCGCTGGCCTGCTGCGGATCGGCGACGATCGCTTCGCAGGCGAACGCCACGCCTGGCGAATAGGCCAGCGACAGGTCGCGCTGGGTCAGCATCGGCTTGGTCGCGGCGACCTTGATCTTGCCCGGCGGCTGCTGGCGGTGATAGTCGAGAGCGGCCTGTTTGAAATCGTCGTTTGACATCGAGGGCTTCTTTTGTCGAAAGGCGCGGAGGCTTGGAATTCTACCCTCCGCGACCATGGCCGGTCCTGTCTGGCGGCTGTCGCCGCGCGCGCCGGCGCCTGAAAAAACGCGACGCGCCGGCATTGCCGGCGCGTCGTGCACTGCCGCTGATCAGCGCGCGGGGAGCGGTTCGGCCGTCACCGCCGGCAGCGGCACGGTCCCACCGTCGAGCGCCAGACGCAGGCGATCGCGGTCCAGCGCGTTCTCCCAGCGCGACACCACCACGGTCGCCACCGCGTTGCCCATGAAGTTGGTCAGCGAGCGGCACTCGCTCATGAAGCGGTCCACGCCCAGGATCAGTGCCATGCCGGCCACCGGCACCTCCGGCACCACGGCCAGGGTCGCCGCCAGGGTGATGAAGCCGGCGCCGGTCACGCCGGCCGCGCCCTTGGAGCTGAGCATCGCCACCAGCAGCAGCGTGATCTGATGGCCGAGGGTCAGCTCGGTGTTGGTGGCCTGGGCGATGAACAGCGCCGCCAGGGTCATGTAGATGTTGGTGCCGTCGAGGTTGAACGAGTAGCCGGTAGGGACGACCAGGCCGACCACCGACTTCTCGCACCCGGCGCGCTCCATCTTCTCCATCAGCGACGGCAGCGCCGATTCGGACGAGGACGTGCCCAGCACCAGCAACAACTCCGCCTTCAGATAGCGGATCAGCTTGAAGATCGAGAACCCGCACAGGTACGCCACGGCGCCGAGGATCACCACCACGAACAGCAGGGAGGTGACGTAGAACGAACCGACCAGCCAGGCCAGCTGCACCAGCGAGTGCAGGCCGTGTTCGCCGATGGTGTAGGCGATCGCGCCCAGCGCGCCGATCGGCGCGGTCTTCATCAGGATGTGCACCAGCTTGAACACCGGCGCGATCAGCGCCTCCAGCAGGTTCACCACCGGCTTGCCGCGCTCGCCGACCAGCGCCAGCGACACGCCGAACAACACGGCGACGAACAGCACCTGCAGCACATTGGGGCCGGCCAGCTTGCCGTTGACCACCTGGTCGCCGGTGAACGCGCCGATCAGCGAATTGGGAATGATGTCCATCAGGAAGCCGACCAGGGTCAGGTCGTGCGACTTCTGCACATAGCTGGCGACCTTGCTCTGGTCCAGCGTCGCCAGATTGACGTTCATGCCCGCGCCGGGCTGCACCACGTGCGCGACGATCATGCCCACCACCAGCGCCAGGGTGGAGAAGAACAGGAAGTAGATCATCGCCTTGCCGAACACCCGGCCCACCATCTTCAGCTGGGTCATGCCGGCGATGCCGGTGACGATGGTCAGGAAGATCACCGGCGCGATGATCATCTTCACCAACTTGATGAACGCGTCGGCCAGCGGCTTGAGCTGGGTGCCCCAGGACGGTTCCAGATGGCCGAGCAAGGCACCGATGATGATGGCGACCAGCACCTGGACGTACGTATGCCTGTAGAACGGCACAGGGCGCGGCACGTGGCCGGCAGGGGAAGCGGGGATATGCATGTGTGCGCTCCGGAGCGGATGTAGACCGGCGACCCGACGCAGGTCGCGGAATGCTGCCTTTGTACGCGGCGCCAGCTTCTAAGCAGATAACCTATTGGTACTAGTCCCCTGTTCGTGACGCCGCGGACGCAGTTACAGTGTCCCGGCACGCTCACGGGAGGGAGGTGCGACGCGCAAGGCCGGCCATGGGAATGCCCGCCGATGCCGCGTCGCCTGCCGATCTGCCGCCGGCGCTGCCGGCGTCGCATGCGTATTCAGGGGCGATGCGCCGTCGCAGGATCGCAACACCGCTGTAAAGAACCGCCGGATTCGTCCGCTATTGCATGCGGGCGGCTCGTGATTCCGGCGATGCGCCCCGCACCGCGACCGAGGGAAGGTCGCGGTCGGTCTCCCGCTGCACCGCCCGCGCAAGCCTTGCCGTCCCGTCAGTCGAGTGCCGGCGCGCTTTTTCCTCATCAAGAAGACATCACACCATGCGCCATACCCTTCTCTTCGCTGCGCTGTGCCTGACCGCCGCCGCTCCTGCCGCTGCCGCCAACGGATTCGACGATTGGCCGACCAAGGTCGCCTTCAACGACGGCACCGAACTGGCCGTGACCGGCAACTACGGCTACGACTGGAACAACTTCTCCGACGACGACGCGCGCCTGGAAGACGACAACGCGTTCCGCCGCAAGGAATTCGGCGCCACGCTGAAGAAGAAGGGCGTCTACGACGCGATGGTGTACTTCGACTTCCAGTCCAAGCTGTGGCTGGACGTGTTCTTCCGCTTCGAGACCAAGGCGCTGTTCGGCAGCGACTACGGCAAGGTGCGCCTGGGCTACATCAAGGTGCCGGTCGGCCTGGAAGGCGTGACCAGCTCGCGCGCCGACAGCTTCCTGGAAACCGCGCTGCCGATCCAGGCGATCTACCAGGGCCGCCGCACCGGCGTGGAGTGGACCTTCGAGCGTCCGCAGTACCTGCTGCAGGCCGGCGCGTACGGCGGCAAGGATCTGCAGGGCGACAACCCCGGCACCACCCAGGCGGTGCGTGGCGTGTGGACCCCGTTCAAGGCCGAGGGCGACGTGCTGCACCTGGGCCTGGCGTATTCGCAGGAAAACCCGCGCGGCTACCACAACGGCCTGGACGTGAGCTTCAGCCCGCGCGTGCGCCTGCGTGCGCGCCCGGAAGCCGGCCTGACCGATGTGCGCCTGGTCGATTCGGGCACCCTGGTCGATGCCGACCAGGTGCGCCGCACCGGCCTGGAAGGAATCTGGATCAAGGGTCCGTTCTCGATGCAGGGCGAAGCGCTGCGCGCCGAAGTGACCCGCGACAACGGCCGCCCCGACTACACCGCCGACGGCCAGTACGTGTTCGCCAGCTACGTGCTGACCGGTGAGTCGCGCCCGTACAGCGCCGGCAACGTGGCCAACATCAAGCCGGCCAACGCCTACGGCGCGGTCGAACTGCTGCTGCGCTACAGCCGCCTGGATCTGGACGACGGCACGGTGCTCGGTGGCCGCCAGCACGACTGGACCGTGGGCGCCAACTGGTACCTGACCAGTCACTTCAAGTTCCAGGCCAACTACGTGCGCGCCGATGCCGAACGTGCCGGCGTGCACACCAAGCCGGACTCGATCGACCTGCGCGCGCAGGTGCAGTTCTGATCGGCAGGCCCTGATCGCATCGCGATCGGCCCTGTCCGATCGCGACGCGTTCGCAGCGAAGACACACGGCGGCAGCGCCGGCCCTGCGCACGGGCCGGCGCTGCCGTCGTGCATTCGGCCTCAGCCGCGATGGGCCGCTCGCGCGTTCGGCGCGACGCGGCGACCGGCCGCGCAACGCATCGCCACCAGCACGCGTGCCACTGCCGCTAAGCTGGCACGATACCGTTCCGACCGCGCCCACTCCGCATGTACCCTGCCCTGCGCTATCGCCGCTTCGTCCTGCTCCTGCTCGCCGCGCTCGGCGGCATGGCGTTGGCGATGCTGTCGGCCGGGCATTTCGCCGAACAGCGCGCGCTGCGCGCCGAGAGCCGGCAACTGCGCCAGCAACTGGAGCTGTACGCGCAGACCCTGCAGCAGCGCATCGACCGCTACCGCACGCTGCCGCAGGTGCTGGCGCTGGATCCGGAACTGCGCGAGGCGCTGAGCCGGCCGCTGGACGCCGCCGCGCATCAGCGGCTGAACCTGAAGCTGGAACGCGCCAACGACGTCACCCGCTCTTCGACGCTGACCCTGATCGATGCCGACGGCGTGGCGGTGGCCGCCAGCAACTGGCGCCTGGCCAGCAGCAACGTCGGCGCCGACTACAGTTTCCGCCCCTACGTGAAGCAGGCGCTGGCGCAGGGCAGTGGCCGCTTCTACGGCATCGGCATGACCACCGGCGTCCCCGGCTATTTTCTGTCGCAGGCGATCCACGACGATGCCGGGCGCACCCTCGGCGTGATCGTGATCAAGATCGAACTGGCCGCGCTGGAACGCGAATGGCTGCGCGTGCCCGACGTCGTCCTGGTCAGCGATCGCCATGGCGTGGTGTTCCTGTCCAGCCGCGATGCATGGCGCTACCGCCAGCTGCAGGCGCTCAGCGCGCACGAACGCGACGAACTGCTGGCCACCCGCCAATATGCCCGGCAGACCTTGCTGCCCGCGCGGCGGCGCAGCCTGGCCACACTGGAGGATGGCGGTCAGGTGATGCGCATCGACGCGCCTACGCAATCGGCGCCGCTGCTGTGGCAGAGCATGGCGCTGCCGGAAAGCGGCTGGCGCCTGCATCTGCTGCACGACATCGGCGGCAGCCGCGCCGCCGGCCGCGCCGCCGCACTGGCCGCGGCCGGGATCTGGCTGGCGCTGGTGTTCCTGGGCCTGCTGTTCCAGCAACGGCAACGCCTGGCGCGGCTGCGCCAGCGCAGCCGGCGCGAGCTGGAGTCGTTGCTGCAACAGCATGCGCAGGAACTGCGCACCGCGCAGGACGGCGTGGTGCAGGCCGCGCAACAGGCCGATACCGGCCTCAGCCGCAGCCTGGAGCATCTGCCGCAGGGCGTGGTGATCATCGATGCGCAATTGCGCCTGGTGGCGTGGAATTCGCGCTACCTGGAGATCTTCCGTTTCCCGCCGGACCTGATCCGCATCGGCCGCCCGATCGAGGACGTGTTCCGCTACAACGCGCGCCGCGGCCTGCTCGGCCCCGGCCCGGTGGAAGCGGCGATCCAGCGCCGCCTCGACCACCTGCGCAGCGGCCGCCCGCACATGCGCGAGAGCGAGAAGGACGACGGCACGGTGCTGGAAATCCGCGGCAACCCGCTGCCCGACGGCGGCTTCGTCACCAGCTATGCCGACATCACCAGCTACAAGAACGCCGCGCGCGAACTGCGTTCGCTGGCCGACGCGCTCGAGCACCGCGTCGCCGAACGCACCCGCGACCTGGCCGATGCCAAGCGCGAGGCCGAGAACGCCAACCGCTACAAGACCCGCTTCGTCGCCTCGGCGGTACACGACCTGCTGCAGCCGCTCAACGCCGCGCGCATGTTCGTGTCCGCGTTGCGCGGCAAACTGCACGACGCCGACGCGCGGCAGATCGCCGACCATGTCGACAACGCGCTGGTCGCGCAGGACGCGATCCTCAACAGCCTGCTGGACATCTCGCGGCTGGAAGCGGGCACGCTGAAGACGCAGGTGCGCGACTTCGCGCTGGGACCGCTGCTGCAGACCCTGGCGCACGAGTTCGGGATCGTCGCCGAGGACCGCGGCCTGCGCCTGGATTACGTGCCCACGCGCGCCGCGGTGCGCAGCGACGAGACCCTGCTGCGGCGCATCCTGCAGAACTTCCTGTCCAACGCGATCCGCTACACCCCGCGCGGCCGCGTGCTGCTGGGCTGCCGCCGCGACGGCGACGCCCTGCGCATCGAGGTCCACGACCAGGGCCCGGGCATCCCCGAGGCGCTGCAGCAGGAGATCTTCGAGGAATTCCGCCGCCTCGGCGACGGGGTCGCCCACGACCGCGGCGCCGGCCTGGGGTTGGCGATCGTGGAGCGCATCGGCCGCCTGCTCGGGCACCGCATCGGCCTGCGCTCGCAGCTCGGCCGCGGCAGCGTGTTCGCGGTCACCGTGGCGCTGGGCGACGCCGCCGCGGCGGCGCAGGCGCAGGCACCGACCGCGGTGGCCAGCGACCACGGCGACGACCCGATCCTGCACGGCTGCCGGGTGTGGTGCATCGACGACGACCCACGGGTCTGCGAAGCCAGCCGCACGCTGCTGGAACGCTGGGCGTGCCGGGTGGAACTGGCCGCCGGCCCGGAGGAGGCGCTGGCCGCCGCGCAACCAGCCCAGGCGCCGGAGCTGGTATTGCTGGACGTGCGCATGGGCGAGCGCGACGGCCCGGCCTTGTTCGCGCAGCTGTGCGAGCGCTGGAACGCCGAGCCGCGAGCGATCCTGGTCACCGCCGAACCGGACCCGGCGCTACGCGCGCTGGCCCAGGAACATGGATGGGGCTTCCTGTCCAAGCCGGTGCGCGCACCGGCCCTGCGCGCACTGATGACGCAGATGCTGTTGCGGCGGGGCTAGCGCTCCCACCGGAGCGCTAGCCCCTCTCCCGTCGGGAGAGGGGTTGGGGTGAGGGTACGGCGCGAAAGCGACTCGCGGCGTTTGGGTCCACGAGGCTACGCCCGTACCCTCATCCGCCCCTTCGGGGCACCTTCTCCCGCAGGGAGAAGGAACAGCCGACTAGCCCCTCTCCCCCGGGAGAGGGGTTGGGGTGAGGGTCCGGCGCGAAAGCGTCTCGCATAGCGGATAGCACCCATCACCGCAGCACCTCACCACTCCCGCGGCGCGATCAACTCCTCGGCGTCGGCCGCATCGAAGCCATAGGTCTTGGCGATGTACAGGAAGTCCACGCCGATGTTGTCGCGCGCGGCGGTCTCGATCTCGCTGTCGTGCGCCTCGAACTCCAGTGCCAGCGCGTTGAATTCCTCGGTGGCGGCGTGGGTGAGCTTGTACAGCGCCGGCAGGTCCGGCGGGGCCTGCGCCTCGATCGCCTCGCACAGCCGCAGCAGGATCTTCTGGCCCTTGCCGACCAGAAAGGAAGGGAAATAATCGTCGTCCAGCATTTCCTGCAGGAACGGGTAGTAGGCGATCTGCTCGTTGCGGATAGGCATGGTCCGGGGATCCTTTCCGCCCGCAGGAAGCGCGGGCGCCAGTGCATAGCATCGCGTATCCGGGCGCGGCGGAAAACGCCCGGCCGCCGCACGGCCTAGCGCCGCGCGGGATTCAGGCCTCGCCTTCCGGCTCCAGCGCCTTGACCAGGACCGCGGCCTGGGTGCGGCTGTGGCATTCGAGCTTTTTCAGGATCGCCGTCACATGCACCTTGACCGTGTTCTCGGCCAGGCCCAGCTCGTAGGCGATCTGCTTGTTGAGCAGGCCGTCGGCCAGGCACAGCAGCACGCGGAACTGCTGCGGGGTCAGCTGCGCCAGGCGTGCCGCCAGTTGCGCGTCGGCTTCCGAACGCGCGGCGGTCAGCGGCGGAAACCAGGTGCCGCCGTCGAGCACCGCCGCCACCGCGATGCCGATGGTCTCGGCCGGCGAGGACTTGGGAATGAAGCCGGCCGCGCCGAACTGCTGCGCGCGGCGGATCACCCGCGGGTGGTCGTTGGAGGAGATCACCACCACCGGCACCTCCGGACGTTCGCCACGCACGTGCAGCAGGGCCGAGAAACCGCGCGCGCCAGGCATCGCCAGGTCCAGCAACACCAGGTCGGCGTGCGCCTGCGCAGCCAATGCGGCATCCAGCGTGGCGGCGCTGGAGGCCTCGGTCACCCGCGCGCGCGGCAAGGCCTGGCGCAGCGCGTGCAGCACCGCGGCGCGGAACAGGGGATGGTCGTCGGCGACCAGAATCGTGGGCGCATCCATGCCTACAGTCTGGCATGCGCGGCCGCGGCCGTGCCGGTCCTGCGTCTGGAAGCGGGCAACCCCCGGCAGCGGCGGCGTTCAAGCCGCAGCGGTGGCGGCCGATAGCGAGGCGTGATCCAGACCCTTTCGACCCTGCTGCGCGGCCTGCGCCCGACCCTGCGCCGCTGCGCGCTGCTGGCGGCGCTGCTGGCGCCGGGCGCGAGCGTGGCCGCGACGCTCGCAGACAGCGGCGACGACACCGAGCTGCCGAGCAGCCTGGAGCATTTCGGCCTGGACGACGGGCTGTCGCAGCTGACCATCACCGCGCTGCAGAGCGACGACCAGGGTTTCCTGTGGGTCGCCACGCAGGAGGGCCTCAACCGCTTCGACGGCCATCTGTTCCGCGTCTACCGACACGAGCTCAACGCCAGCGACCGGCAGAGCCTGCTCAGCAGCAGCGTCGACAGCCTCGCCTTCGACGCCCGCGGCACCCGGCTGTGGCTGGGCAGCAACGACGCCGGCCTGGAAGTGATCGACCTGGCCACCTGGAAACGGCATCGGCTGGGCGTGGCCGAAGGCCTGTCGCACAACCGGATCATGAACATCCTGATCGATCCGCAGGGCGGCGCCTGGCTCGGCACCGAGCACGGCATCGACCGCGTCGACGCGACACTGAGCCAGGTGTTGCCGCTGGGCGGCGATGCGCCGGTGGTCGGCCTGACCTGGATGCCCGACGGCAAGCACGCGGTGGCGCTGGACCGGCGCTGCCGGCTGTGGCTGCTCGGCGCGAGCACCCGCCAGGCGCTGCCGGCGCCGTCCGGCATCGACGAATGCGTGGGCCTGCAATCCGGGCCGGAGGGGTTGTGGCTGGCCTCGGCCAGCGCCGGCCTGTTCAAGCTCGATGCGCAAGGCGCCACGCTCGCGCACTGGAGCCCGCAGCAATTGCTGACCGGGCGCAGCGATCTCAGCGCGCTGATCCGCCTGGCCGACGGGCGGGTACTGGTCGGCTCCACCAATGCCACGGTGACGCAGCTGGACAAGGACGCGGCGACGCCGCGACGGCTGAGCTTCGACGTGCCGCCGCAAAGCGCCATCACCCGGTTCTACCAGGACGGCAACGGCACCTGGTGGATCGGCACCTACACCGCCGGCCTGTACCGGGTGCGGCCGATGTCGGCGGTGATCCGCAACGACGAGGAAGACCTCAGCGACACCCACGCCTGGCCAAGTCCCAGCGTGCGCGGCATCTGGCGCGACGGCGCGCGCATGCTGATCGGCACCGATCAGGGCTTGTTGCTGCGCGAGCGCGACCACGCGCCTTGGCAGGTCCCCGCCGCGCTGGCCACGCGCATGGTGCGCGCCATCGAGGGCGACGGCCGCCACTGGTGGCTGGGCACCCGCCACGGCCTGTGGCGCCTGGACGGCAACGGCGCGCTGGCGCGCGTGGACGGATTGGCCGACGCGCACGTCAACGGCCTGCTGCGCGAGGGCGACACGCTGTGGGTGGCCACGCGCCGCGGGCTGACCCGGGTGGTCGATGGCCGCGTCCAGGACGATCCGCGCTGGGCGCCACTGGCCGGGCGCATCTTGACCCGGATCTACCGCGATACGCAGGGCACGCTGTGGATCGGCTGCAACGACTGCGGCCTGTGGCGCATGCGCGGCGATCGGCCGGCCGAGCCGTATCGACCCGGCGGCGCCGGCCTGTATCCGTCGGTGTGGTCGCTCTACGAAAAGGACGGCGTGCTGTGGGTGGGCACGTTCTCCGGCGGACTGTATGCGGTGGACCTGAAGCGCGACCTGGCGGTGCGCTACACCGACCGCGAAGGCCTGAGCAGCAATGTCATCTACACCATCCTGCCGGACCCGCAGGGACGCTTGTGGCTGAGCACCAACAACGGCCTGAGCGTACTCGACCCGGCCACCCGCATCGTGCAGAACCTGGGCAGCCGCGACGGCCTGCAGAACCAGGAATACAACAGCGGCCAGGGCTACCGCGACAGCCGCGGGCTGCTGTATTTCGGCGGCACGCAGGGCGTGGACGTAATCGACCCGCGCAAGCTGCCGCTGCGCAGCCAACCCGCGCGCGCGGTGCTGACCGACCTGCGCGTGCTCGACGCCAGCGAAGGCGACCACGCGGGCAAGCGGCAGACCGAGACCGATGTGGTGTATGCGCACGACATCGCGCTGGATTATCGCGACAACGTGTTCACCCTGGGCATGACCGCGATCGATTTCACCGCGCCGGGCACGGCGCGGCTGCGCTACCGGGTGGACGGCCTGCACAAGGGCTGGATCTATCCGCAGACCGCGCACAGCGAATTCTCGGTCAGCCATCTGCCGCCGGACCGCTACACGCTGGAACTGCAGGCGGCCGGACGCGACGGCCAGTTCGGCGCCGCGCGCACGCTGCAGATCGAGGTGCGGCCGCCGCCGTGGCGGCATCCGCTGGCGTATGCCGGGTACGCGCTGCTGGGCCTGCTGCTGCTCGGCCTGACCGCGCAGCGGGTGCGGCGCACGGTCAACCGCGAGCGCGACATGGTGGAACTGCTGAACCTCACCGTCGCCGAGCGCACGCGGCAGCTGGAGCGCGCCAACCAGCAGCTGTTGCAGAGCAATGCGCAACTGGAAGCGGCCACCCGCCTGGACCCGCTGACCCGGGTCCCCAACCGACGGGAACTGCAGGATTGGCTGGCCCGCGAATGCCCGGCACTGCGCGCCCAGCTCGATGCCGGCAGCAGCGCCGATGCGCTGTATTTCTTCATGATCGACCTCGACAACTTCAAGCGCATCAACGACGACTACGGCCACCAGACCGGCGATACCGCACTGGTGCACTGCGCCGACAGCCTGCGCGCGCTGTGCGGCGAGCGCGATCTGCTGGTGCGTTGGGGCGGCGAGGAATTCCTGCTGGTCACCCGCCTGCCGCGCGACGGCGCGGCCGAGGCACTGGCCGAGCGGCTGCGCGCGGCGGTGGCTGCGCAGCGTTTCGCGTTGGAGCAACGCGAACTGACCCTGACCTGCTCGATCGGTTTCGCGCCATGGCCGCTGGTGGCGGCATGGCCGGCGTTGGGCGACTGGGAACAGAGCGTGGGCCTGGCGGACCGCTGCCTGTATGCGGCCAAGGGCGCCGGCAAGAACGCCTGGGTCGGAGTGGGCGCCGGCGCTGCGCCGGATCGGCCGAGCGTGCAGGCCTTGCTTGCCGGCGGCGCGCCCGAACAGCTCGGCGACAGCGTGCGCATCGTGCATTCCACCGCGCAGCCGCCGCATTTCGCGCGTTGAGCGCCGGCGTCCGCGGCGGCGCGTTCAGCGCGGCGGATGGCGACGCATGCTGCTGCGCCAGGCATCCAGGAACTGGCGGCGTTTGAGCGCGTCCAGGTACACCAGCAAGCCCGGGCCCAGCGCGATCGGGCGGAATGCAGGCGTGGCCGGCGTCGCGCTGCCACTGCCGCCGGCCCCGGGCAGGATCGGCTTGAGCCGCGCCTCGCGCGACAGCACCCGCTGCCCGCGCGGCGACAGCAGATAGTCGAGGAACCGGCGCGCCTCGGCCGCGTGCGGCGTATCGCGCGGGATGACCACAGTGCGCAGCGCGACCAGGGTGTAGTCCTCCGGCTGCACGATCGCCAGCGGCGCGCCGGCGTCGATCCGCGCCTGCGCGTAGGACCCGAGCACGTTGTAGGCCAGCAGCAGTTCGCCACGGCTGACCCGGTCCAGCAGCACGCCGGTGCGTTCCTCCAGCACCACCTGGTTGTCGCCCATCGCCGCCAGCAAGGCGCCGGCCATGCTGCCGATCTGCCCGTCCTGGGTCGCGAACAGATAGCCCACGCCGCTGCGCTCCACGTCGTAGGTGCCGATCCTGCCGCGCAGCGGCATGCCCGGCGCGCGCAGCAGCTCCAGCAACTGGCGGCGCGTGCGCGGCACCTGCGCCGCCGGCAGCCGCGTCTTGTTGTAGACGATCGCCACCGGTTCGTAGCTGATCCCGAACGCCTCGTGCCGCCATTGCGCCCACGCCGGCAGCGCCTCGGTCTGCGGCGAGCGGTGCGCCAGCGCGTGGCCGTCGTTCACCAGCTTGGTCTGCAGGTCCATGCTGGCGCTGATCAGCAGGTCGGCGCAGCGTGCGCCGGGCCGCGGATGCAGGTAGCGCTGGTACATGTCCCAGGCGATCACGTCCTGATACACCACCTCGGTGCGCGGGTGCAGCCGCTGGTAGTCGCCGATCACCGCGGCGAAGACTTCGATGTCGGTGGAGCCCTGGATGCACAGCTGCGCCTCGGCGCCGCCCTGCGCCGGGAAGCGGCGGATGTCGCCGGGCGCGGCCAGCGCGTGATGCGCGAAGACGCAGCCCAGCAGCAGGACGGCCGCGCGAAACGAGGCAAGCGGAATCATGGATGCAACCTGGGCAGGCGCAGGCTGGCGATCAGGCCGCCGCCGACGCGGTTGGACAGATCGATGCGCCCGCCGTGGCTGTCGACCACGCGCTTGACGATCGCCAGGCCGAGCCCGGCGCCGCCGGCGGCCGCGCCCTCGCCGCGCGCGAAGCGCTCGAACACGCGTTCTGCGTCGGCCGCGGCGATGCCGGGGCCGTGGTCGGCCACGGTCACCACGCAATCGCGCGCTTCGCAGGTCAGCGCCACCTGCAGCGCGCCGTCGCCGCCGTATTTGCTGGCGTTGTCGATCAGGTTCTTGATCGCCTCGCGCAGCAGCAGCGCATCGCCATGCACCATCGCCGGCTCGCTGGCGACGGCCAGCTGCACGCGCGGCCGCGGCTGCGACTGCGGCAACGCTTCGTGCAGCGCCTGGTGCACGACCTCGGCCAGGTCCACGCTGGCATAGCGCTGCAGGTTGGCGCGGTGGATCACGCTGGCGTCGCTGAGCAACTGGTTGAGCAGCCGGCTCATGTGCGTGGCGTTGCGTTCGATCGCCTCCAGGCTGCGGCGCATGTCGCGCGGATCGTCGTCGTCCAGCGCCAGCTGCGCCTGCGCGCGCAACGCGGCCAGCGGCGTGCGCATCTGGTGCGCGGCCTCGGCCATGAACGCGCGCAAGGTCTCGTTGCTGCTGGCCAGGCGCGCCATGAAGCGGTTCAATGCCGCCACCATCTGGTGCATTTCCTGCGGCGCCGCCACCGCCAGCGGCTTCAGCTCCGAGGGCTCGCGCCGCGACAGGTCGCGCTCGATCCGGTGCAGCGGACGCAACGCGCGATACACCCCCAGCCACACCAGCGCCAGCGACAGCAGCGACAGCACCGCGATCGCGACCAGCGCGTGCAGCACCACATCCTGCGCCAATGCTTCGCGCGCGCGCCGGGTCTGCCCGACCTGCACCCACACCTCGTCCTGCACCGCCGCCGACGACACCCGCCGCGCCACCACCGCAAAGCGCACCTGCTCGCCGCTGTAGGGCGCATCGAACAGCTGCGGCGGCGCGCTGGCACGCGGCAGCGCCGGCGCCTTCGGCAGATCGCCGTAGCCGGTGATGGTGCGCCCGCGCGCATCGAACACGCGGTAGAACACCCGGTCCTCCGGCGCCATCGCCAACAGATCCAGCGCCGCATACGGCAGGTCCACCTGCCATTGCCCGTCGGCCAGCGCCACCGAATCGACGATCGACAGCGCCGAGGACACCAGCAGGTGATCGTAGGAACGGTTGGCCGCGCGCTGGCCGTAATCGCGCGCGGCGAAGAACAGCGCCACCGCGCCGAGCAGGGACAGCGCCCCCAGGTACAGCAGCAGCGTGCGCCGGATCGACGGTGCCGGCAGCGCGGCCTCAGCCATCGCCATGCGTGTCCTGCGGCGGCGTCGATGGCGTTTGCGCATCCGCGGCTTCCAGCTTGTAGCCGACCCCACGCACGGTGACGATGCGCAGCGGCGCGCCGACCAGCTTCTTGCGCAGGCGCCCAACGTACAGCTCGATCGCATTCGGCCCGGCCTCGTCGTCGAAGCCGAACAGCCCGTTGCCGATCTCGTCCTTGCCCACCACCTGGCCGAGCCGGCCGATCAGGATTTCCAGCAGGCGATATTCGCGATTGGGCAGCTCGATCGGCGCACCGTCCAGGCTGACGCTGTGCGCGGCGTTGTCGAAGGCGAAGCCGCCCAGTTGCACCACTTCGCTGGCATTGCCGCGGTTGCGCCGCAGCAGCACCCGGCAGCGCGCCTCGAACTCGCGGAAGTCGAACGGCTTGCCCAGGTAATCGTCGGCGCCGACGTCCAGCGCCTGCACCCGGTCCTCGATGCCGTCGCGCGCGGTCAGCATCAGCACCGGCGTGGTGTCGCCACGCTCGCGCAGCCCGGCCAGCACGCGCAATCCATCCAGCCCGGGCAGGCCGATGTCCAGCACCACCAGATCGAAGCTCTGGTAGCGCAGCACGCTGGCCGCCCCCAGCCCGTCGCTCTGCCAATCCACCGCATGCCCGCTGCGGCGCATGCGCCGCACGATCGCATCGGCCAGATCGGCGTTGTCCTCGACTAGTAAGAGACGCATTGGGGATGACCAGCCATGCACCTGTGGAAAGCGGGACTTGGGGATTCGCAAGAGCCATTCGGCCGGCGGATGCTGACTCGTTCGGGTCGCGCTGGCAGCCGGCAATCGGGCCGGCGATTCAGGCGGCGGCGATGCCCGGCACCGAAACCGCAGATCACGGCCATCGCCGTTGCGCCTACCGATGACGCGTTCACGGCGACCGCATGGTGATCGCCGCCATGCTCGGATCCGTGGTGAAAATAAGCCGGTATTGGTAAGCGCCAGGCACGGCCGGATCCGGCAACGTCTGCATGACGGTGGAATACATCGGCGCATCGACAGAGCCGGCCATGGCCTGCACTGCAGTGGAGAATTGCGCATCGCTGAGGTGCGTGTTCGAGGCCGATGCCATGCAGACATGGGATCCGCATGCGACATCTCTGACTGCGAAACCAGGATCGGCCTCGCGCAGGTAGTCCTTGAAATTCTCCTTGTAGGCCCTGGACTTGTTCAGTCCGTCGGACTCGGCCTGCCTTGCGACCTTTTGCAGAATGAGGTCGAAGTCCTTGCCGCCGATGACACGCATGGCCGTGTCGCCGTCGATCGATTTTCCCGTGAGGAATGCCATCTCCGCCGCAGCTGCGGGTGAGGGATCCTGCGTTGCAGTGGACGTGTCGGCGAGGGCGGGCTGCGGTTCCTCGGCTCGAAGCAGGTCCGTCCCCGAGCGCGTTTTTGCGCCGTCGGCGAGCGCATCGCGCGTGTCGCCGTTAGCGGCGGCAGCGGAGGTTCCAGTGCCTGACTGCGAGCGCGCGGCGTCAGGCGCCCGCTGCCAAAGCATGAACGCTCCGACCGCAAGAAGCAGGACCGACAGGCCCGCGAGCACTCTACGCATGGCGACTCCGATGACGGGCATTGGGACCAGGGAGATGCCGCGACGCGAGGGAACGCGGTCTCCCGCTGGCCGAAAGTCCAGCGCCGATAACCTACCTAGACTGCGCCGGTTGCACAACGACGAGCGCTGCAGCAGTCGCCATCGCCGCCCGCGCGCCGGGGCGGAAGGTCCGGCAATGGGCTAGCGGTCGCGCCGAAACGGTTGGCTCCCCACCGACAGGTCGATGACAGCTACGCCGCACTAGGCTGCAGCCACGCTGGCCTGCGCGTTGCGCTGCGGGCTACCGACTCATCGACGCGCTGCGCGCACCTGGGAGGGTACGTGGACCTGAAGAAATTGAGCCTGTGCGGCGCTTGCGCCTGCGCCTTGTTCTCACTGCCCGCGCTGGCGCGGGCCGCCGATGGGGACGACGACGGCCCGGTCACCGCCGAGATCGGTGGCCGCCTGCACTGGGACTTCGCCCAGTTCGACAACGACCAGCGCGGCACGCCCAATCCCGACGACACCGAGATCCGCCGCCTGTGGATCGACGTGTCCGGCAAGTTCTTCGGCTTCGGCTACAAGGTCGAAGGCGATTTCGCCGGGCTGCAGGACGACTTCAACGGCAAGGGCATCGAGGCCAAGGACGTCTACCTGACCCGCAAGTTCGACGCTGGCACGCTGAGCGTCGGCCAGTTCAAGCAGTACTTCTCGCTGGACGACCGCACCGGCTCCAACTTCGGCCAGTTCCTGGAGCGCAGCGGCGCGGCCAGCACGCTGGCGCCGCTGTACCGCAAGGCGGTGTCGTGGCAGGCCGCCGGCAAGGACTACACCTGGGCCGCCAGCGTCTACAGCCTGGAAAGCATCGACGTGTCCAACATCAAGGGCGATGCGTTCGGCGGCCGCGGCACTTGGGCGCCCAGTGCACGCGATGGCGACGTGCTGCACCTGGGCCTGTCGCTGGCGCACGAGCGCTACGACCACCCCGGCGCCAACGGCGCGCCGGCCTTGAGCATCCGCCCGCGCCCGGCTGGGCATCTGTCCGACGACAGCCGCGTCACCCTGGCGCGTTTCGCCGACGGCCGCGATACCGACGTGGACAAGTGGTCGCTGGAGTACGCGCAGGTGCGCGGCCCGCTGTCGTGGCAAGGCGAATTCAGCGGCGGCCTGTTCGACGACGGCGCGCAGCGGGCGCAGGTGCTGTCCGCCTACGGCTTCGTCAGCTGGTTCGTCACCGGCGAATCGCGCCGCTACGACGGCAAGACCGGCCGCTTCACCCGCATCAAGCAGGTCAACAACCCGCGCGGCGCGTTCGAACTTGCGCTGCGCTACGACCGCATGCAGGGCAAGCAGCACCTGGATGGCCAGGCGGACTTCCTCGATGCGTCCACCGCGTCGTGGACGCTGGCCGGCAACTGGTACCTCAAGCCGAACCTGCGCCTGATGCTGAACCTGATCGACAGCCGCAACCGCGACCACCTGGCCGGCACCACGCTGGACCATACCCGCGCGATCACCGGCCGCTTCCAGTACGACTTTTGAAGGCCGGGATTGGGGAATGGGGATTCGGGAATCGCAGAAGCAGGTTGCGCGATGTGACGCGCTATCGGCTTCCTTTCCGCGGATCCCTTTTTCGGCTCCTGCGTCCGACTTCTTTCACGCACCACCCTGAGGAACGCTCATGCTGACCGCGCTCGGTTTCGGAATGGTCATCACCTTCATGTACCTGATCATGAGCAAGCGGCTGTCGCCGCTGGTCGCCTTGATCATCGTGCCGATCGTGTTCGCGCTGGCCGGCGGCTTCGGCACCGGCATCAACGAGATGATGCTGGAAGGGATCAAGAAGATCGCGCCGACCGGCGTGATGCTGATGTTCGCGATCCTGTACTTCGGGGTGATGATCGACGCCGGCCTGTTCGACCCGCTGGTGCGGCGCATCCTGCGCTTGGTCAAGGGCGACCCGATGAAGATCGTGGTCGGCACCGCGGTGCTGGCGCTGCTGATCTCGCTCGATGGCGACGGTTCCACCACCTACATGATCACCGTGTCGGCGATGCTGCCGCTGTACCGGCGCATCGGCATGAACGCGCTGAACCTGACCTGCGTGACCATTCTCGCCGGCGGAGTGATGAACCTGACGCCGTGGGGCGGACCGACCGCGCGCGCAGCCACCGCGCTGCACGTGGACCCGGCCGACGTGTTCGTGCCGCTGGTGCCGGCGATGGCGCTGGCGATCGCCGGCATCCTGCTGCTGGCCTGGTACCTGGGCATGCAGGAGCGGCGCCGCCTCGGCGTGGCCGCGCTGCCGGGCGACAGCTGGATGGACAGCAGCGTGGCCGACGACGGCGACGCGCTGCCGACCGTGGAGGACGCCGAGGACATCAAGCGGCCGAAGCTGCTGTGGGTGAACCTGGCGCTGACCCTGGCGCTGATGGCGGCGCTGGTGGTCGGCGTGCTGCCGATGCCGGTGCTGTTCATGATCGGCTTCGCGCTGGCGCTGCTGATCAACTATCCGAACCTGGCCGAGCAGCGCCGGCGCCTGGTCAACCACGCCGGCAACGTGCTGTCGGTGGTGTCGCTGATCTTCGCCGCCGGCGTGTTCACCGGCATCCTGTCCAACACCGGCATGGTCGAAGCGATGTCGCGCAGCTTCCTGGCGGTGATTCCCGACGCCTGGGGCCCGTACCTGGCGGTGATCACCGCACTGGCCAGCATGCCGTTCACCTTCTTCATGTCCAACGACGCGTTCTACTTCGGCGTGCTGCCGATCCTGTCCGAAGCGGCCAGCCACTACGGCATCACCCCGGTGGAAATGGCGCGCGCCTCGCTGGCCGGACAGCCAGTGCACCTGCTCAGCCCGCTGGTGCCCTCGACCTATCTGCTGGTCGGGCTGGCCAAGGTCGATTTCGCCGACCACCAGCGCTTCACCATCAAGTGGGCGGTGCTGGTGTCGTTGCTTTTGATGGGCGGCGGGCTGTTATTCGGTCTCTTTCCGCTGGCCAAGTGAGCGCCGCCCGGGATTCGGAATTGGCATTGGGGATTCGTAGAAGCCACAGCCCGCGCGCCCATCCAATCCCGAATCCCCACTCCCGAATCCCAACTCCGAAGGAGTTCCTCCATGACTCTACGAATCGCCTACGTCACCAGCGGCATGGGCAGCATCGGTACCGCGATCTGCCAGAAGCTGGCGCGCAACGGGCATACCGTGGTCGCCGGTTGCGGCCCCAATTCGCCGCGCAAGTCGGCGTGGCTGCGCGAGCAGCGCGAGCTGGGCTTCGATTTCGTCGCCTCCGAAGGCAACGCCACCGACTGGGACTCCACCGTCGCCGCGTTCGCCAAGGTCAAGGCCGAGGTCGGCGAGATCGACGTGCTGGTCAACAACGCCGGCGGCAGCCGCGACACCTTGTTCCGGCAGATGAGCCGCGAGGATTGGCAGGCGGTGATCGCCAGCAATCTCAACGCGCTGTTCAACATCACCAAGCAGGTGGTGGACGGCATGACCGCGCGCGGCTGGGGCCGTATCGTCAACATCGGCGCGGTCAGCGCGCAGAAGGGCCAGATCGGGCAGATCAACTACGCCACCGCCAAGGCGGCGATGCAGGGCTTCAGCCGCGCGCTGGCGCAGGAAGTGGCCTCGCGCGGGGTGACCGTCAACACGGTGTCGCCCGGCTATATCGCCAGCGCCGCGATCAGCAGTTTTCCGCCGGACGTGCTCGACCGCCTGGCGACCTCGGTGCCGCTGCGCCGGCTCGGCAAGCCCGAAGAAGTGGCCGCGCTGTGCGGCTGGCTGACGTCCGACGAAGCGGCTTACGTCACCGGCGCCGACTATGCAGTCAACGGCGGCTTGCATATGGGCTGACGGCGAAATGCGGCGGCCGGATGGCCGCCATCCTGCGCCGCGTCCCCGCTCCCCGCGTGCGCTGGCGGCTGCGCCGATCGGCCGGACGCGGTGTTCGCCGCGTCCGATGCGAGTGCGCTGCGTGCGATCGGCACCCACTTCCGGCATAGCACCGACTGCCACCGGCCAGCGTCCGCGGATGAGCTTCGACGACACCGCGCCGGCCGCGCTCAGCTCACTTCGCCAGCAAGCCCAACAGGGCCTTGGCCGCCTCTTCGGACGAGGCCGGGTTCTGGCCGGTAACGAGCCGACCATCCACCACCACGTGCACGCCCCAGTCGGCACCCTTCTCGTACAGGCCGCCCAGCCGCTGGAACTCGTCCTCGATCAGGAACGGCACCACCTCGGTCAACCCGACCGCCGCTTCCTCGCCATTGGTGAAACCGGTGACGCGGCGGCCCTTGACCAGCGGCGTGCCGTCGGCAGCCGTGACCCGGCGCAACGCGCCCGGCGCATGGCAGACGAAGCCGATCGGCTTGCCGGCACATTCGAACGCCTCGATCAGCGCGATCGAGGTCTGATCTTCGGCCAGGTCCCACAACGGGCCGTGGCCGCCGGGATAGAACACGCTGTCGTAGTCTTCCATCCGCACGTCGGCCAGCGGCCGCGTGTTCGCCAGTTGCTGCTGCGCCGCCGGATCGGCCTTGAAGCGGCGCGTGGCGTCGGTCTGCGCATCGGCCGCATCGCTCTTCGGGTCCAGGGGCGGCTGCCCGCCCTTGGGCGAGGCCAGCGTGATCTCGGCGCCGGCATCCTTGAACACGTAGTACGGCGCGGCGAATTCTTCCAGCCAGAAGCCGGTCTTGTGGCCGGTGTCGCCGAGGCGGTCGTGCGAGGTCAGCACCATCAGGATCTTCATGCGGGTGTCCTTTTGCGTGGGGAACGGTGGCCATGCGCAGGCAGGCCGGGCGCGCAGTATCTGCACGCGACCATTCGCGGCGGGTGAGCGTTGCGTGGCGGCGTTCAGGCGCCGCCGGTGCCGTCCAGCTGGTCCATGCGGATGCGGTTGGCGAACAACGAGAACGCCAGCATGCCGGCCAGGCCGCTGGCCCGCGCGACCCAGGTCGGCAGCCAGCGCGGCGGCGCCAGCACGCCGCTCTCGAACAGTGGCGCGAACGCGGCCACGTCCTCCAGTGCCATCTTGCCGGCGAACAGCCAGCGGCACAGCGGCAGGCGATCGCGCTGCAGGGCCTGGCGGAAGAAGGTGTGCACCGAGACCAGCCCGCGCAGATACACAGTGTCCTTGGTGAAGGCGGCACCGCCGCCGGTCGGCACGCCGCGGAACACGCGCTGCGCCGAGGAGAAACTCTCCGCCGGCGACTGCCCGGCCGCATCGAAATAGCGGAACACCTCGACGAAATCGGCGCCGCCGCGCGCCAGCGCGATCGCCTCGATGCGCAGGCTGATCCGCTTCATGCGCTCGATATCGATGCTGCCGGTGATCTGCTCGGCGAAGGTCGCCAGGCCCTCCTGCGTGGCGGTGACCCGCGGCGACGACAAGGCCAGACTCGGCAGGTGCACCTGCTCGCGGCCATTGAGCGCGGTCAGCGAATGCACCAGCGCCTCGTGGTGGAACAGCTGCGCGCGATCGTAGTCGCTGAACGACGCGCCGGAGCGCAGGCGGATGCGGTGCGCGCCGGCCGCGGCCTTGGCCAGCAGTTGCGGATCCAGCTCCACCGCGATCACCCGTTCGCCGAAGAATGCGTCCAGGTCGCGCTGCAGTTGCAGGCGCAGCGCCGTCGCCGAGACCGGCACCTGCTCTTCGGCCGACAGCAGTTCGCGATCCAGTTCCTGCGCGATGCGGATGAAGTGACCGGCGGCATCGCGGGTGGTCGGGCCATGCCCGGGCATCGGATCCTCGGGCACACCGAACAGCTGTGCCGAGTACGTGCCGACCGCCGCCGTGCCCAGCGACTCCAGCAACGCCGCGGCCAGGTCCCAGCTATGCGCGGAAGCTTGCAGATACGCACCCAGCGGATGCGTCGGATCCGCCGCCTGCGCGATCGCCGCCAGCTCGCGGCGCGTGTCGGCGAAATCCAGCCGCGGATACTGCACCTGCGGCAGCTGCGGCTGGCCGCGCGCCACGCTGTCCAGGAACGGCGCCTGCACCGCCGCCGGCCAGCTCGCCAGCGCCAGCAGGCGGATGCCGCGCACCGCCTTGACCAGGCGCGCATCCAGCGTGGCATGGTGCAGGATCTCGGCGGGCAGCGCGGTCATCGCGAGCGTAGCGGGCGGAGGCGGCCGGTCAGCGGCGCTGGTTGCGCGGCGGCGGCCGCTTGCCGCCGGGCTTGCCGGAGCCGGGCCGCCCCGACCTGGCGGCGTCCGCGTTCTGCGCCTGGCGCTGCGCCAGCTTGCTGGCGGCGCCGGCGACTTCCTCGCGCAGCTTCATGTAGTTGGCCAGCCGCGCCTCCTCGATCTCGCCGCGCTCGATCGCCGCCTGCACCGCACAGCCCGGCTCGGCCTGGTGTGCGCAATCGTTGAAACGGCACTGCGCGGCCAGCGCCTCGATGTCGGCGAACCCGCCTTCGGCCAGGTCTTCCTCGCCGGTGGGCTTGAGTTCGCGCATGCCCGGGGTGTCGATCAGGCAGGCGCCGGACGGCAGCGGCAGCAGCGCCCGGTGGGTGGTGGTGTGGCGGCCGCGCGAATCGTTCTCGCGCACCGCCGCGGTGCGCATCTTCTGCACCCCGAGCAAGGTATTGGTGAGGGTGGACTTGCCGGCGCCGGACGAGCCGACCAGCACCGCCGTGCGCCCGGCACCCAGCCATGGCCGCAACGCCGCCACGCTGTCGGCGTCCTTGGCGTTGACGGTCAGCAGCGGAATGTTCTGCGCCGCCAGCTCTTCCAGCACCGCCAATGCATCGTCGGCGTATTCGGTCAGATCGGCCTTGGTCAGGATCACCACCGGCTCGGCGCCGCCACCGCCCACCAGCAGCAGGTAGCGCTCGATGCGCCGCGGATTGAAGTCCGCATCCAGGCCGCAGACGATGAACACGGTATCGATATTGGCCGCGATCACCTGCTGGTGGTAGTGCTCGCCGGCCGCGCCGCGCTTGATCGCGGTGCGCCGCGGCAGCAGCGCGACGATGCGCTTGCCGTCCTCCAGCAACACCCAGTCGCCGACCGCGGCGCGCTCGTGGCTGGGGAAGCGCGGCCGCTGCCATTCCGGCAGCGACTCGACCTTGAAGCCGGTCTCCACCGCATCGGCCACCACGTAGCCGGTGCGATGCTGCTCGCTGACCCGCGCCGGCCGCGCCAGCGGATGCGCGGCCATCGCCGCCAGCCAGGCCGGCTCTTCCGGCATGCCGGGCCAGGGCCAGCCGATGGGGCGCAGGGCGTCGAAGTCGATCTGGGGGGAAGTCATGGGGCGGATTCTAGACGGTGCGGGCCCCGGCCCGGCCGCCGTGTCACATTTCCGCTACCATGCCGGTTCCACGCCCCCACCGGCCTATGCGATGCCCACCCTGCCGATCAAGCCGCTCGCGATCCGCGAACGCCTGTCCGAAGTCCGCTACGAGATCCGCGGCGAACTGGCGCGGCGAGCCCGGGAGCTGGAGGCGCAGGGGCGCAAGCTGATCAAGCTCAACATCGGCAATCCCGGCGCGTTCGGGTTCCGCGCGCCGGAGCACCTGCAGCGCGCGATCGCCGACGACATGGGCCGCACCGATCCCTATACCCACCAGCAGGGCCTGCCCGAGGCGCGCGAGGCGATCGCCGCGGCCTATGCGCGGCGCCAGCACCCGGACGCGCATCCGGACCGCATCTTCATCGGCAACGGGGTCAGCGAGCTGATCGACCTGTCGCTGCGCGCGCTGCTCAATCCCGGCGACGAAGTGCTGGTGCCCTCGCCCGACTACCCGCTGTGGTCGGCCGCCACCATCCTCAACGACGGCCGCCCGGTGTATTACCGCTGCGCGCCGGAGAACGGCTTCCAGCCCGATCCGGTGGAGATCGAGACGCTGGTGTCCTCGCGCACCCGCGCCATCGTGCTGATCAACCCGAACAATCCCAGCGGCGCCAGCTATTCGCGCGAACTGCTGGAGAAGATCGTCGCCATCGCGGCCAAGCACAACCTGCTGCTGATGGTCGACGAGATCTACGACCAGGTGCTGTACGACGGCGCCGACTTCGTGCCGGTCGCGCCGCTGGCCGGCGAGCACCCGTGCATCAGTTTCGGCGGCCTGAGCAAGGTGCACCGCGCCTGCGGCTGGCGGGTGGGCTGGGCGCTGCTGTCCGGCGCCGCCGAGCGCGTCACCGAGTTCCGCAACGCGATGGACCTGCTCGGCGCGCTGCGGCTGTGCGCCAATGTGCCGGGCCAGTACGCGATCGACGCCGCGGTCAACGGCCCGGACACGATCTCGCCGCTGTGCGCGCCGGGCGGGCGCCTGTACGAAACCCGCCGCGCGGTGATCGAGGCCTGCGCGGCCAGCGAGCACCTGGCGCTGGTGCAGCCGGCCGGCGCGCTGTACGCGTTCCCGGCGGTGGTCGGCGCGGCCGCGCGCAATTTCGACGACCACGACTTCGCGCTGGAGCTGATGAACGACGAAGGCGTGCTGGTGGTGCCCGGTTCCAGCTTCAACGTGCCCTACCGCCACCATTTCCGCGTGACCCTGCTGCCGGAAGCGGCGGTGATGCGCGAGGTGTTCGCGCGCATCGACCGGGTGCTGGCGCGCCGCGCCGACGCGGCGACCAAAGTGGTGCCGCTGAAGCCGCGCAGTGTGGCTGTGGGGCGGTGAATCGGGAATGGGGAATCGGGAATGGGCAAAGCGTGCGCCGTTCCTGCGACCCGAGCCCCGGTGAGTTGGCAGCCTTTGGTACCGCGTAGATGAGCCAGGGCAGTTTCGCCACGCTCCACCAGGCCCCGCTGCGCTATCTGGCGCTGGGTGATTCCTACACGATCGGCGAAGGCGTGGCCGACAGCGGGCGCTGGCCGATGCAACTGGCCGCGGCGCTGCGTCACGACGGCATCGCCATCGACGATCCGCAGATCGTCGCCACCACCGGCTGGACCACCGACGAACTCGACGCCGGCATCGACGCGGCCGCACCGCAAGGTCCGTTCGCGCTGGTGACGCTGCTGATCGGGGTCAACAACCAGTATCGCGGGCGCGCGCTCGACGACTACCGCGCGCAGTTCGCCGCGCTGCTGCAACGCGCGATCGGCTTCGCCGACGGCCAGCCGCGGCGGGTGCTGACGGTGTCGATTCCGGACTGGGGCGTGACCGCGTTCGCGCAGACGCCCGAACACGATCCGGCGCGCATCGGCGCGCAGATCGATGCATTCAATGCGGCCGCGCAGGCCTGCTGCCGGGCGCGTGCGGTGCGCTTCGTCGACATCACCGCGGCCAGCCGCGATGGCGGCGGCAGCGCGGCGATGCTGGCCGCCGACGGCCTGCATCCGTCGGCGGCGATGTATGCGCGCTGGACCGGCCTGCTGTTGCCCGCGGTGCGCGATGCGTTAGCCTAGCGACGTACGACGCCCCGCTGCCAAGGACCGACATTGCGCGACGCCAGCACCATCCAGCCCATGACCCGCCTGCAGGCCC
Organism: Xanthomonas sp. DAR 34887; assembly: GCF_041245805.1. Classification (NCBI taxonomy): domain Bacteria; kingdom Pseudomonadati; phylum Pseudomonadota; class Gammaproteobacteria; order Lysobacterales; family Lysobacteraceae; genus Xanthomonas; species Xanthomonas tesorieronis. The sequence goes on along the minus strand of NZ_CP162490.1, from coordinate 1,004,823 downwards.
TGGCCATCGCCCGCGCCTTCCTGCCGACGCATCCGCTAGGCAATCGCTACGACTACTACTACACCCGCACCAAGCTGCGCACCGACCCGCTCTACCCCGGCGTGCTCGCCGCGCTGCGCGGCACCGAAGCGCCTGTCCTGGATCTGGGCTGCGGCCTGGGCCTGCTCGCGCATGCGCTGCGCGCCGACGGCCAGCGGCAGCGCTACCACGGCGTGGACATCGACGCGGCGAAGATCCGCCGCGCGATCCGCATCGCCGAGCGCAGCGACCTGCACGACGCCGATTTCGAGGTGGTCGACCTCGGCCAGGCCTGGCCCGAACACAGCGGCAGCGTCGCGATCCTGGACGTGCTGCAGTACCTGGACGCGGCCATGCAGGCCAACCTGATCCGCAGCGTGGCGAAAATGCTCACGCCCGGCGCCAAGCTGGTGATCCGCAGCGGGCTGGGCGATACCAGCGGCCGCGGTCGCACCAGCCGCATCACCGACGTGCTCGCGCATCTGGCCGGCTGGATGCAGGAAGTGCCCAAGTGCTATCCCACCCGCGACAGCCTGGAACGTCAGCTCGGCGATGCCGGATTGCGCGCCACCTTCGCGCCGCTGTACGGCAACACCCCGTTCAACAACTGGCTGATCGTGGCCAAACCGCGCTGATGTGGCCGGCCACGCGCTCGGCCTGACCCGGAACGCCAGAATCTGTTCGTTTTCGCACCGCGGTTCGGGTACAGAACCATTGCGTCCGCTGGACGGACCTGGGAAAGGCAGCAGGCGCTGCCAAAAAAACAGATGGCGCATGTCGCGCTGCCCCGACCGTGCCCGATCGGGGCGGCCATACGCCATCGCATCGGCCAGCGGCACGCTGCGCTGGCACTGGCACAGCGCATTCCCCGCTGATTCGCCCTTCTGCCCCCTGGGCTGCAGCGGCTCCCTACGGCCGGGTGCGCAACGCCTGGAAGGCGATGGCCGCTGCCGCCGCCGATTCGCGTTTGGGTTCAGACAGGGGAAGGTGCGGTTCCGGAGGAGGACAGCAAGGATGTTCAGGATCTGGGTATTCGGCTCGGTGTCGATCGCCTATGGCGATGCGCGCGCGGTTGCGGTGTCGGGACGCTGCGGCAGCCTGCTCGCCTATCTGGCGCTGGGCCAGCGGCGCTATTTCAGCCGCAGCGAACTGCTCGCCAACCTGTGGCCCGAGCGCGACGCCTGCGCGTCCAGCGGCTCGTTCAACACGGCGCTATGGCGCCTGCGGCGAATCGTGGAAACGCCGCCGCTGCGGCACGGCGATCTGATCGTCAGCGATCGCCGCGGCGCCATCGGCCTGGACGGCCCCACGGAGATCTGGCTGGATGTGGCCGAGTTCTCCAGCCTGGTCGGGCCGGCGCTGAGCAAGCCGCCGGAACGGATGAGCGAGGTGGACATCGAGGCGCTGCGCCGCGGCGTGGCCCTGTACCGCTCCGACATCCTGATGGACCTGACCGACGACTGGGCGCTGCGCGAGCGCGAGCGGCACCGCCGCAGCTATCTCAACGCGTTGTGGCGGCTGATGCAGCTGGCGCGGCTGCGCCACGACTATGCCGACGGCATCCGTCATGCGCAGGCGATCCTCGACCACGACCCCCTGCGCGAGGATGTGCACCGGGAACTGATGCAACTGTTCGAACTCAACGGACAGCGCGCGCACGCCCTGCGCCAGTTCGAACGCTGCCGCGATCTGTTGCGCCGCGAACTGGCGATCCAGCCGATGCGCGAAACCCTGAGCCTGTATCAGCGCATCGCCGACGGCGCGATCGGCGCGGCGGCGGAACCGCATGCGGCCTACGCCGGCTTCGCCGTCCCGGCCACAATGCCGATGCCGACGCCGATGCCCAGCGCCGCCATGCAGGCGCAATGGCTGATCGAGACCGCCCGCCGCGGCCTGGCCTCGGCCGATGCGCAGTTGCAGCTGAGCCTGCAATTCCTGGAACACTGAGCGCGCAGACCGCGTTCCCGCCGACGGCGTGGGCACTGGCTGCCCGCGCCGCGTCACCGTGTCGCGCCTGTCCTGGCAGACGCCAGCCACGCCAGTCACCGCGGCGCATGCCGCGTTCGTCCTCCCCCCGGCATTTGGGCACCTCTAATAACCCCAAAAGCATGTCGATGCACTTGCGAAACGCCGATACGCCCAGCCCGCAGGTTCCGGCATCGATACGTTCGAGATGCCATGAAGTGGCAAAGGCGCACTGGCGGTAGACCCGGTGGCGTTGCGGCCGCGTTTTTCATGGACGCCCTGGCATCACGGCCACTTCGTCCTCCTGTCGCGGCTGAAGCCGCTCCTACAAGAGCAGGCGCACATGTGTAGGAGCGGCTTCAGCCGCGACAGAAAAAAAGGAACACGTCATCGCCACGTGCAGCGTGCAGCTTCAGGAACGGAGTTATCAGAGGTGCCCATCTGCCGACAGCCCCGGCGGCGTATGTCTGCGCCGCGTCTCGCCGCATGCTTCCGGGATGCGCATCACTGCGACATCACCACCCTCACGGATGCGGTGAGACGGCGGTGATGCGCCGGTGACACTGCGGTGAGCGCGGCCGCCTAGGGTGGCTGCAACCCGATGGAAACGCGGCAATGGCATTGCTCGAGGACCGCACCGCCGTCTTCATCATCCGCATCTGGTGCGAGCGCGGCGATGCCGACAGCGCACTGGGCGAATGGCGCGGCTCGGTGGAACACGTGCAGACCGGGGAACGCCGCTTCTTCCGCCACCTCGAACATGCCCTCGCCTTCATGCAGCCGCACCTGCAAGGCATCGGCATCGACGGGCGGCAACGGTTCTGGGAACGCATCGCCGCGGCGATCGATCCCGAACCCGGCGACGGCGCCGCGCTGGAAGCGGTGGCCCTCCCCGTGACCGTCTCGCCGCCCCGCCCACGCAAACGCCGCTAGGAGTGCGTCATGGCCCTGATCCGCGCCACCCGCGATACCGTCAACGATCGCTTCAACGTGCTGAGCTTCAGCGTCCGCACCGAGAATCCGCTGTTCGAGATCGGCCTGGCGACCGATCCGCAGCTGCTCAAGCCGGAGAATCGCGCGCAGCGCACCGCGCGCAACTTCTTCTCCAGCCGCATCCAGCCGCGCAGCAAGGACCGCGAGGCGATGTACCTGGTGCCGCCGAGCGTGATGGCGCGCTTCGTCGGCCAGCCGCGGCTGTACTTCGGGCTGGTCACCTACAGCGATCGCAACCGCAGCCAGCCGATCGAAGTGAACCTGCCCGATCGCGGCAGCATGTACGTCAGCCTGGCCGGGCTCAGCGAGCGCAGCCTGCGCCGCGCCACGCGCAGCGGCGACAGCGGCAACTACGGCAACGGCGGCATCGACCTGGGCTGGGGCGGCGACGCCGCAGCGCCCGCCACCGGCAACAGTGGCTCCGCGGCCACCGCACCGAACGCCGGCGGCGGCACCACCGGCACGCGCGGCGGCTACAGCGATGGCTATTCGGACGAGCTATGGCAGCAGCAACCTGCCCCGCCCGCCAGCAACGGCGCGGGCAATGCAGCGCCGCCTGCACAGGCGCCCGCAGCGGCGCCTGCTGCGCCCGCCGCCTCCAGCCCCGCCGCGCCGACCGCTTCGGCGCAAGCCTGGCGCGCCCGCAGCCTGGCGCAGGACACCGCATCCGACCCCGACGCCGCCTACGGCATCGAAGGCCCCATTCCGGACGACACGCTCAGCGCCGGCAGCCTGGGCCTGCGCACGCTCGCCTCGCCGTTGGGCGCACCCGCGCCGCAATACCCGCAGGCCAGCCGCTTCGTCGCCGCCAACCCGACCAACTACCGCGCGTCGAGCGCGCCGCGCAGCATCGAACGCATCGTGCTGCACATCACCGATGGCGGCGCCAGGATCGACGGCACGCTGGGCTGGTTCCAGAATCCGGCGGCGCGGGTCAGCGCGCATTACGTGATCGGCCAGGACGGCGAAGTGGTGCAGATGGTGCGCCACGAGGATGTCGCCTGGCATGCGCGCAGCGCCAACGGCAACAGCATCGGCATCGAGCACGTGGCCAACACGCGCGGCCTGCGCCCGAGCCAGGCGCAGCTGTGCGCGTCGGCGGCGCTGGTGCTGTGGCTGTGCGAGCGCTACGGCATTCCCGCCGACCGCACGCACATCCTCGGCCATGCCGAGGCCGATCCGCAGACCAGCCATCGCGGCTGCCCGGATGCGGTGTGGGAGTGGCCGGCGTACATGCAGTCGATCACCAGCCGCAGTTGCCTGGCCGGGCCCGCAGCGGCCACCGCGCAGGGTCTGGCCGTGCGCGGCGCCGCACCGCGCAGGGCCACGGCACCGGCGCAGGCGATGCGCGTGGTCGGGCCGTACTACCGGCCCAGCGGCTGGCTGGACGCGCTGCGTGCGCAGCTGGAATTCTTCGCCGGCAGCGCGCAATGGCTGCTCGGCGTGGACGACACCAGCGTGCCGCCGCACAGCGCGATCTGCCAGGCGCGGCGCGTGGACGGCAGCGAGGGCGGCGCAGCGCACGGCAGCGCGTTCTTCATCGGCCCGCGCCTGCTGCTCACCGCCGCGCACGTGGTCGACGGGCAGGACGAACTGATCATCGTGCCGGGCAAGAACGGCGCCGGCAGCGACAGCGCCGGCGAACCGCGCGGGCGGTTCCGCGTCGGTGCCGCCGACATGCAGATGCATCCGGCCTATAGCGCGGACAACCGCGACTTCGACATGGCGTTGATCCGGGTGCCGGCCGGCGCCGCCGCGCCGGACTATTTCGACCTGGTCGAGGAGCTGACCCAGTCGCGGCCGGAGGACGTGGTGGTGTGCGGCTACTCGGCCTATTCGCCGGACAGCAGCGCGATCGGCGGGCTGGTCAATGCGGTCATCGATCCCGACAAGCAGCACCTGCACGGCGGCCATATCCGTTCGCTGCCCAGCGAGGAGACGTTCGACTACGACCTGCAGTCGCTCGGCGGCGCCAGCGGTTCGCCGGTGTACTACATCGAAGCCGGCGACGTGCCGCGCGCCCACATGGTCGGCGTGCACGTGGCTCCCGCCACCGCCACCACCAATCTGGGCTGCCGGATCACCGCCGGCAAGCTGGCCTGGATCCGCCAGCAGGCGGCCGCCTGGGGCCAGACCGTGGCGTTCTCGCTGGGCGCGCGTGCGCTGGCGCAGGAGGCGGCCGCTACAAGCGAGGCCGAGATCGATCCGGATGCGTTCGGCATCTGCGAAGACGAACCCACCGACAGCGTCGCCGCCGGCGCGCAAGCGCTGCGCGCGAACACACTGCAGGCGCCCGCGCCCGACTACCCCGGCGCCAGCCGCTTCGCCCCGGCGCATGCGCGCAATTTCCGCCGCGGCCGCCGCGCCGGCAGCAGCGTGGACCGCATCGTCATCCACATCACCGCCGGCGGGCCGCGCATCGACGGCACCATCGCCTGGTTCCAGAACGGCGACCGGCCCAACGTCAGCAGCGCGCACTACATCGTCGGCCGCGACGGCGAAGTGGTGCAGATGGTGCGCAACGCCGACACCGCCTACCACGCCAGCGCCGCCAATTCGCGCAGCGTCGGCATCGAGCATTGCGCCAACAAGCCCAGCCGCGGCAATCCGCGCGACCTGCCGCTCACCGAGCCGCAATACCAGGCCTCCGCGCAGCTCGTGGCATGGCTGTGCGCGCAATTCGGCATCGCCGCCGATCGCGAGCACATCGTCGGCCACTACGAGATCTCCCCCCGCGACAACCACGATTGTCCTTCCTCGATCTGGGACTGGGACCACTACATGGCCTGCGTGCAGCAGGCGCTGGCCGAGCGCAGCGCGCACGCGACAACCGCACAGAGCCTGGCCACGCGCGGCTATGCGCGCGCACAGGAAATCATCACCCCGTTCTACGACCCGAGCGATCCGGCCACCGCGCTGACCTGCCAGGACGATGCCTTCAGCCAGGCGCGCGAGGAATGGTTCATCGGGGTCGAGGACACCCGCGCGTTCCCGCATTCGGCGATCTGCCAGCTGGTGTCGGACGACGGCACCGGCACCGGTTTCTACATCGGCCGCAACCGCATCCTCACCTGCGCACACAACCTGCACGGCAGTTCGCAGGTCACCATCGTGCCCGCGCTCAACGGCACCGGCAACGCGCCGTTCGGCAGCTGCACGGTGCCGGCGTCGTCGTGGCGGCTGGCGCCGGGCTATGCCTCGTCCAGCGACAGCGAGCGCGACCTGGCGGTGATCGAGAACGTGCCGATCGAGGCGCCCAACGGCCGGTGGTTCCGCTTCCTGCAGGCGACTCCGTCCGAGCATATGCCGCTTGTCGTCTGCGGCTATTCGCGGAGCTCGGACGCGGTGCCGGAACTGACCGCGCTGATGAACGGCGACAAGCAGCACCTGCACGGCGGCTACGCGCGGGCAATGAGCAGCGCCGAGCTGATCGAATACCCGATCCTGACCCTGCATCGCGCCAGCGGCGCGCCGGTGTACGCGCTGGACCGCAGCAGCGGCCAACTGGAGGCGCGGGTCTGCGCGGTGCACATCTCCGGCGCGCCGGCGGCGCAGGGGCTGAACCGCGGTTGCTTCCTCACCCCCGCCAAGCTCGCATGGATCGAAGGCAGCAGCAGCGCGTTCGCGCTGCCGGGCACGGCGCGTACGCTGGGCGCCGAACCGCGCTACGACGTGCCGCTGATCCCGCAACCGGACAAGGACGCGTGCTGGGCCGCGTCGATGGCGATGCTGCTGTCGTACCGCCGCCATGCCTCGATCGCGCCGGAGACGCTGGCCGCCGAAGTCGGCCAGTCGCTGAGCACTTCGTACGACTGGGCGCTGCTGGATGCGGTGAAGGCACGCTACGGCTTCGTCGCCATCGAGCAGCCGTCCAACGCCAGCCTGTACCACACACCGCAGCAATGGGCCGACTGGCTAAGTGCGCACGGCCCGTTGTGGGTGGTGATCGTCGGCGCGCCGCATGCGGTGGTGCTGGCCGGCATCCGCGGCAACCTCGCCGATCCGGCGGCCACCCAGGTGCTGCTGCTCAATCCCTGGGACACGCGGGTGGCGTTCGACAACGACCCGGTCGCGTTCAATCCGCCCAACGCCGGTTACGCCGACTGGCTGCCGTTCCAGGATTTCGCCTCGGACTTCGGCAACATGGCCGAACCGGACTACGGCAACTGGCGCGTGCTGTACCTGCCCGCCACCGCGGCCACCGCACAGGGCCTGGGCACCGGCGCGATGCGCTTGGCGCGGCCGCCGGCACCGGCCCGTGCGCTGGACGCCGACCCGGCCGCAGGCCAGGGCGACGAGCCGCTGGAACCCAGCCGCATCGCCGGCACGCGCATGCGCCGCGTGCGCGGCAGCGCCGGCGGCTGCCGCTGGGCGCTGGAGCAGTTGCAGGGCCGCAAGGCGCCGCGGAGCGGCGGCAGCGGGCCCAGCAGCCTTGCCGGCGGCGACGTGCGCATCGCGCTCGACGACTGGCCGGCGATCGACGGCGCGGCCACGCCGCTGCCGCTGACGGTGCGCTTCTACGCCGAGGCCGGCAGCGTCGGCGAGGTGCGGATCGACGCCGGCGTGCCGGCGCGCCTGGACTACGGCGTGGAGGTGAGCGCCCGCATCGACGACGCCGAGGACGTGGGCAATGTCGCCACGCTGAAGGTCTCCATCGACTACCGCTTCAGCGGCCTGGCCCAGGGCAATCCCGCCGCCAGCATCGAACTGCGCCTGCTCGGCGATGGCCGCTACGAGCGGATCAACCGCTGGACCGCGCAGCCGGCCGGCGCCGCGGTGGCGGCCTGAGAGCGATGAACGCCAGCGCCCGCCCCGGCAGCCGCATCTTCCCGCCACGCGCCAGCGTGCCGGCGGTGCGCGCGCTGGCCGAGGCGGCGCCGGCCGCCGCTCCTACATCGGCACCGGCACCGGCCACGGTCAAGCCGCAGGCCACCGAGAGCATCGCCCAGCGCACCGGCGCGATGGTCAACGAAGTGGATTTCCCCGGCTTCGTCGCGCAGTTGGTGCACGGCACCTTCGACGCCATCGTCGATGCCTCGATCCGGCAGATGGAAAGCTATTCGAGCATGGTCGCGGCGGTGGCCAAGACGGTGGACCAGTTCACCGAGGAAAACGTCACCCCGAACCAGGCCCGTGACTGGCTGGCCGCGCACTACCCCGGCGACGTGCAGCTGCTGCTGCCCGATGGCGGCGCGCGCACCCAGCCGCAACTGCTGCCGCGCAGCGAAGGCCTGCGCCCGGCGTGGCTGTCGGCCTACGGCGTGGAAGACGAGGAACTCACCGCGGACCTGCTGGAGAACACCGTGCTGCCGCAGGTGCGGCTCAAGGTCGGCGGCGAGCGCCAGCAGCTGCTGGCGACGATGGTGCTGCTGGGCATGAACCGGGTGGTGGTGCGCGACGGCAGCATCAGCAGCAAGGTGATGTTCCGCGCCGCCGCGCAGGACGCGGCCAAGGTCGGTTACGCGACCAGCAGCGATCCGGCGCAGCTGGACAAATGGGGTGCGCGCGGGTCGGCCACGCAGACCGCGCAGGCCTCGACCATGGTCTCCACGGTGCAGGTCAACGCGCAGAACGAATCCAACGTGCGCGCCGACCTGTACGGCGAGGTCAAGCTCAACTTCGTCAGCGAAACCCTGCCGCTGGACCGCCTGGCCGATGCCGCCAAGATCGCGCTGGTGCAGCGCCACTCGCCGACGCTGGGTCCGCCCGTGTCGTCGGCGGCGCCAGCCGCGGCCGCCGCCGCGCCCGCCGCCCTGCCGCGTCCTGCCGCCGAAGGAGCACCGTGATGCTGCGCGAACTGTCGCAACTGCTGGACGAACTGCACGACGGCCTGCTCGCGATCGAAGGGCGCGCCGGGTTGCAGCTGACCCAGGTGGAGATGACCCTGCCGCTGGAACTGCGCCCGATCCTGCGCGACGGCGGCTGCCGCCTGTTGGCCGACGTGCCGCGCAGCCGCACGGTCGACGCATGGCTGGCCGCGCCGTCGAAACTGCGCCTGTGCTGGAGCATCGGAGAGGCCGCATGAGCGCGCAACTGCCCCCGCTGCTGCAGGACGCCGGCGTGCCGTTCGACCTGTTCATCCAGGCCCTGACCGAACAGCTGGACAAGGCGCAGGCGGCGATGACCATCAAGGCGCGGGTCGGCAAGCTGCCGCTGACCTTCGCGGTCAAGGACGTGGCCCTGGACATCCGCGCCTTCGTGCAGATGATCGACGACGACGTGTACCTGCGCCCGGCCGGTCCCGGCGAGAGCGAGGCCAGCACCATCCGCCTGTCGCTGACCACGATCACCAAGCCGATGATCGAGGAGAACGCGGTGGATTTCCGCGCCGAGGACCCCGGCTTCGGGCTCAAGGCCGCGCTCGGCGACCAGATCTCCGACAACGAGCAACGCCAGCTCGAACGCATCGGCGTACGCACCATCACCCAACTCAACGAACTGAAGGAAAGCGCCGGCACCGACGTGATCGCGCGCCTGTCGCGGATGCCGATCAACCGCTTGCAGCAGGCGTTGCTGAAGGCCGCCGCGCCGCGCGTGACCCGCATCGACGACACCGCCGCCGACGGCGAGGCCCCGGCACCGCGCGTGCACCTGAGCGCACCGGGCCTGCGCGCGGCGCGGCTGCCACGGGTGCATGCCGCGGGCCTGGCGGTGCCGGTCAGCGCCGCCGAGGACGGGCGCATGGTGCTGGCGCCGCTGGCCTCGCAACTGGGGTGCGAGGCCGAGCTCGACTTCGGCGACGGCGAGATCGCGCGCGTGCCGTTGCGCAGCGGCGAACTCGGGCAATGGGTGGCGCCATGAACGCCCCGCATCGCCCCCTGCTGGTACCGCGCCGGCTGCTGCTGACGCTCAAGCTCGGCGAGATGCCCGAACACCTGCCCGGGCTGCGCGCGGTGCGCGGCTACGGCGCGGCGATGGGCGACTACGTGGACCGCGGCGCGATCGACCGGCTGCTGCGCCACCACGGCGGTGCGTTCCGCGCCGCGCGCCTGCACAGCGCGCGCCTGCGCCGCAACGACAGCCGCGCGATCGGCGCGCGCCGCTTCGACGAGGCCGAGCAGCTCAGCGGCGTGGCGCGGGTGCTGCGCATCGACCTGCGCGATGGCGAACACCTGCCGACGCTGCTGCGCGCGCTGGCGGAACTGCCGATGGTGGAACGGGTCGGCGCCGATCACCTGTGCGGCCTGCCGTTCGATGCGCGCGATGCCGGCGAGCGCAACGCCGCGCCCGCGCACGACGCCTGGGCGCGCGAGGCGATGCGGCTGCCGCAGGCGCTGCGCCTGGAGCCGGGCGATCCGGCGGTGGTGATTGGCCTGGCCGATACCGGCGTGGCCCTGCAGCACCCGGAGCTGGCCGGGCGCCTGCGCGCCGGCTTCGACAGCGTCGACCTGGATCCGGACAGCGTCGGCGGCCTGGCCCTGGTCGGCGATTTCCGCCGCAGCGGCGAGCGCCCGCAGGACGAAGTCGGCCACGGCAGCGGCTGCGCCGCGATCCTGGTCGCCAACGGCCGCCAGCTGCCGCCGGGCAGCGCCGGTGCCTGCGGGCTGACCCCGGTGCGGGTGCTGGGCGCGGCGCTGGGCAGCGGCGATCGCCGCGTCGGCGTCGGTGCGCTGGACAACATCGACGCCGGCATGAAGCGACTGATCGATCTGGGGGTCAAGGTCATCAACATGAGCTTCGGCACGCCCGAATCGGCGTTGCTGGCGGATGCGCCCAAGCCGCACGAGGAAACCGTGCGCTACGCGCTGGCGCGCGGGGTGGTGCTGGTCGCGGCCAGCGGCAATTCCGGACTGAACGAACGTTTCTATCCCGCCGCGCACGACGGCGTGATCGCGGTGGGCGCGGTCGATCCGGGCCTGGTCCCGGCCGGGTTCAGCACCCGCGGCGCGCATGTCGCGGTGTGCGCGCCGGGCCGCGACATCCGCACCTGTGCGCTGGAGGGCTACCAGGTCGCCTCCGGCACCAGCTTCGCCGCGCCGTTCGTCGCGGCCGTGTGCGGCCTGATGGTGGCGCGCGCGCAGCGTCGCGCCTGGCCGCTGGACAGCCACCTGGCGCGGCGCCTGCTGCACGCCAGCGCGCGGCCGTTCGCCGCCGCCGGGGTGACCGATTGCGGCAGCGGCGTGGTCGATGCGCAGGCGGTGCTGTACGCGCTCGACGCCAGCATCGATGCGCAGATGCGCGAGGCCGGCGAAGACCTCGAGCCCGACGCCACCCCCGCTCCGCTTCCCTCCGCGCCCGTCGCGGCCTGATCTCCCAGACGCTGCCGAGGACACCCTGATGGCGACAACACGCAAACCCTCTCCACGCAAACAGGCACAGGCCGATGCGGCCGCCAAGGCCGCCGCCAGCAAGGCCCGCGCCGCCGCGCGGCGTGCCGCCAAGCGCAGCGCGGAGGTTGCCGCCGTGCAGGCCGCCACCGCAAAACAAGAGGCCGCCGCCTCGCAGCAAGACCCACCTTCCGCTAACGGAGCCACACCCATGAACCGAATCCTGCTGGTCGATCTTGGCGAACGCGAGACCAAGAAGCGCCAGGAACTGCGCGCGCGCCGCCAGGTCCTGGAAACCCTCGACAAGACCGCCGACACCAGCGGCGGACTGAACGCGCGGCAAAGCGCGGAACTGGCGCAGATCAAGGCCAGCCTCGGCAGCGACGTGGCCATCGACCCGTTCTACCGGCTGGTCGCGGCCACTCAGCAGCAGAAGCCGTGGAACGAGTTGGAAAAGAACCAGGAGAACGTGCACAAGTACGGCCTGGTCGGCTCGCAGCGCACGCCGGAGAAGCTGCGCAAGGCCCTGGGCGCGGACGAACGCGAGATCCTCGGCATCTGCGGACTGATGCAGCTGGACGGCTATACCGACGCCTCGCTGAAGGGCTTCGTGCAGCGGATCAGCGTGGCCCAGGGCGAATACCGGCAGAACCGCGCGCTGTTCGATGCGGCGTACACGCTGCTGGCGCCGCTGTACAAGGTCACGCTGAAGTCGCAGATCGCCAGCGGCACGATCGATGCGGACATCGTCGGCTGCGAATGGCCCAACGACAATCCGGAAGACCGGCGCGAGCGTTACAGCACCGACACCGAGTTCCGCCCCGGCGCCGACGACGAAGTCTGCGCGCTGAGCACGCGCAACCTCGCCGCCACCGTGCGGCGCCTGGCCAGCAACGGCATCGACGCCGACAACGCCTGGCTGGCCAGCCACCTGCACAACGGTTACGAGATGCAGACCGGGGTGGTCGCCGGCGCGCCGCCGTCGGCGATGGAGATCATCCTGCCGGACCTGGACGAAGCCACCGACGTGGAGATCGTGCGCGAGAACCTCAACGCGGTGCAGGCGATCTACTTCGCCTACATGCTCGAGGAGACGCGCATGCCGCAGGTGGTCGAGCGCATCGTCGAACTGTTCCGCAGCGGCCTGCTGCCGCTGGGCCGCGGCAAGGCCGGCGACTACCTGTTCCGCTACTACAAGACCGCGGCCGAGCGCATCACCGAAGGCGAGCGCCGCGACCTGTACATGCGCTGCTTCGGCGCCCCCGGCGGCGATCCCAACGGCAACGAGCCCAACCGCGAATTCAACGAACTGTGGCTGCGCTTCATCTCCGCGGTGTCCGCGTTCGGCCGCCAGCTCAGCGTGGACCGCATGCTGCGCACCAACATCCCGGTCGCGGTGTCGCAGGAACAGGTGCGCAAGGCCGCGCGCGACCTCGGCGCCAGCATGTCGCGCAGCGGCTACGGCATCGCCTACTTCGCCGCCACCGAGCTGCAGCAGATGATCCTGGAATACCGCGACCTGCTCAGCGACAGCGAAGTGCGCGGCTCGTTCGGCGCGCGCGACATGTGGCAGGTGATCGACCAGGTCAACGCCAACTACCTGGGCGGGGCGCGCAACACCAACCGCTTCCGCACCCAGGCCCGCGCCGGCGCGGTGATCATCCGCTGGATCGCCAACAACCACCAGCGCCTGGGCAGCCGCTACGGCGAGGTGATCTCGATCAGCGCGCTGACCAATCCGCAGTTGCGCGGCAGCGACCAGCCCACCGTGGATCCCACCGACTGGGATCTGGTGCAGGCCTGCGAGCAGTGGCTGGCGGTGGGCGGCGTGCAGGACGCCAGCATCGAGCAGTACTCGCAATCGGTGGAATCGCCGGTGATCACCAGCCGCCCGATCGAGATCCCGCAGGCCGCGCGCGACCTGCTCAACCAGGCCGGCGTCAGCCTGCCGGGCATGTAGGAGCGCCGTCATGCCGATTCCCGACAACCGCCCGCAACCGGTCAAGAACCTGGTCAAGCACTCGCTGCGCGCCGCCGCCCATGCGCTGGGCACGCGCGATCCGATGCCCTACGTCGACGGCCTGATCGACCGCGCGTTCTACCTGCCCGACGACGACGTGTCGTATGCGCGCAACTCGCTGGCGCCGGGCGCGGTGCCGTACGAGCCCTCGTTCTCCGAGACCGAGCCGAACACCTTGCGGTTCACCATCGAACCGCTGGGCCCGGACGCGCCGCCGGTCGCGCGCCGCGACGAGGCCACCCGCGAGATGCGCCGGCTGGTGGCGCCGATCTTCGGCAACGACGCGCTGCGCTGGTTCGATTCGCGCAGCGAGGAGTGGCGCGGCTTCGGCGGCATGAGCTGGATGAACTACGGCGCCTGGTTCGGCAGCGCCTTCGACCGCGACGGGCTGTACGCGACCAAGATCTACTACGAACTGCTGCCCACCCAGATCGACGCGCTGGCGCCGGGCCTGGCAAGGCTGACCCGGCAGGTGATCGCCGAGATGCCGGGGCTGATGCCGATCTTCACCTCGATCGGCTGCAAACGCGACACCGGCAGCCAGCGCGTGACCTTCCTGCACCGCGGCGCGCTGGCGGTGAACGCGCTGGGCCCGCTGATGAACCGGCTGGGCATCGGCCACCAGCTGCCGAGCCTGATGCGCATCGTCGGCGTGGCCCTGGGCGGGCGCTTCGAACTGCCGCCGGGCGCGGTGCTGGTCGGTATCCGCGATACCGCCGAGGGCGCCGAACTGAAACTGGAAATCCTGCTGGCGGCGATTCCCGACCTGCCGGCGCGCTTCCTCGACCTGCTCAAGCTCGGCCTCGCCGAACGCCCGCGGCAGCTGGCCGCGCTGTCGCGCTGGCTGGATGCGTTCGGCATGGACGATGCCGGCGAGCAAGGCCATTTTTCGGTGCTCAGCATCCGCGTCACCCCGGCGTCGCCGGCGCGCATCAGCCTGTACGTGCGCCCGATCGAATTCGAGATGCGCGAAGCCATCGAGGAGGCGCGCGCCCTGCAGTGACCGCTGTCTGCCCATCGCGCACAGCGGCAGCGTCCCTGCCCTGCCGCGCACCGCACGCCCGCCCTTCCGACCCGAATCGCCTCGCCACCGGAGCGCTCCCATGTCCTCCATCTTTCCCCGATCCGTGCCCGCCGCCCGCGCCACGGCCGCCCCCGCCAGCCGCGAGACCCACGAGGCCGCGCGCCTGGCGGTGCGCGACCTGCTGGAGCGCAGCCAATCGTTCAACGAACTGCCGGCGGACAAGCGCGAAACCCTGGCCAAGGGACTGGTGCAGATCGGCAGCTACCTGGCCGAACCCGACGGCGTGCGCCTGAAACGGCAGAGCCCGCAGGTGCGGGCGATGGCCGAAGGGGACAGCACCCCGCTGGCCGAGGACAAACAGCCCGAATTCGGCCAGGCGCTGCGCACCGGCGTGCAGCAGGCCGGCGCGCTGATGGATGCGGTGAACTTCCCCACCTTCGTCAGCGGCCTGATCAACGGCGTGTTCCATTCCATCGTCACCTCCTCGATCGAACAGATGGAGGCCTACGCCAAGCTGGTCGCCGACGTGTCCAAGAGCCTGAACCAGTTCCGCGACGACAACACCACGCAGAACCAGGGCCGCGATCACCTGGTGGAGCAGTTCCCGGACATCTTCCAATTGCAGATGGGCGGCGACGGCTTCGGCGACATGGGCGGCTTCGGCGACGAGGGCGGCGGCGCGCAGCAACCGAGGGTGGTGGTGCGCGGCGACGTGGACGAACGCGCCGCGGTCAACCGCATCAACCAGTCGCTGCCGCTGGACAAGCCGATCACCTCGCTCAACGACGACCTGGTCGAAGCGCTGCTGGTGCCGGCCGCGCGCACCCAGATCGCCACCGGCCGCCAGCAACTGCTGGCCACCCTGGTGATGCTGGGCATCAACCGCATCGTGGTCACCGACGGGCGCATCTCGGCCAAGGTGATGTACGACTTCCAGGCGCGCGACAACAGCCGCTACCGCTACAGCGCGACCAAGATGGACCATCAGAAGGATGCGGCCGGCAACGTGCAGAAGACCCGCGGCTACGAAGGCGAATACGACAACAAGAGCGAGGGCGGCAGCTACACCCGCGGCGCCGACGGCGCGGTCGACCGCCAGGACGGCAGCTACTACGCCAAGGGCAACTACAAGTATTCCGAGCAGCCGATCATCAAGATGATGAGCACCTCGCAACTGCAGAGCGATTCCTCGCTGCAGGCCAAGGCCAGCCTGGCCGGGCAGGTCGAGGTGAACTTCAAGAGCGACTACCTGCCGCTGGAAAAGCTGGCCAACCCCGAATCGATCGCCGCGATCCAGATGAACGCACAGCCGGGCATGGTCAAGTCGCTGGCGACCAACCGTCCCGCCGCCACGGCAGCCGCGCCGGCGGCACCCGCGCCGGCAGCGGCGACGACCCCGACGCCCGCCACCTGATCCGGAGCGCCGCCCATGTACGCCGCCACCTCCCGCACCTTCGCCGCGGCGCAAACGCCGGCCTGGCTCGACGACGACACCCTGGCCGCGGTGCGGCCGCAGGTGCGGCGCCTGCTCGAATCCTCGCCCGGCTTCCGCCAGCTGCCGCTGGCCGAACAACAGGAACTGGCGCGCAACATGGTGCGCGTGGCCTCGTACATGTCCAACCCGGACGGCCTGGCCAAGCAGGAACTGGCGCCGACCGGCGGCGTACTGGCCAAGGCGCAGGAGGCCGCGCCGGCGCGCGCGCTGGCCGATCCGGTGCAGGACGCCAAGGCCAAGGCTTCGCAGAAGGTCGGCACCTTCGCCGGCAGCGACTTCAAGGCCGGCTCGGTGGAGCAAGGCGCCGACAACTTCAAGAAGTACGTCGGCTCGGTGGACTTCCCGGCCTTCGTCGGCGGCCTGATCCAGAACGTGTTCCAGGCCATCGTCGACGCCTCGATCCAGCAGATGAACGCCTACGGCGAACTGCTCAAGTCGGTGGCGCAGACGGTGGACCAGTTCGCCGCCGACAACATCAGCATGGACAGCGCGCGCGGCTGGCTGGCCGAGCGTTTTCCCGGCGACGTGGTGGTCAACAGCGGCGACGACGGCGCGCGCCTGGCGATCGGCAACGAGGACCGCGCCGACGCCGTGCTGGGCAGCATGAACCAGGAAATGCAGCTGGCCAAGCCGGTCACCGACCTGTCCGACGAGGAACAGGAAACGCGGCTGGTGCAGGCCGCGCGGCTGCAGATGGCGCGCAGCCGGCAACAGCTGCTGTCGTCGATGGTGATGCTGGGCATCAACCGCATCGTGGTCACCGACGGCGCGATCAACGCCAAGGTGGTGTTCGACTTCCGCGCCAGCGACCAGGCCAGCCGCCACGCCGGCGCCTCGTTGCGCGACAGCCAGTCCAGCTACAACCGCAACACCAGCGCCGCGGCGGTCGGCTTCGGCTGGGGCGCCGCCGGCAGCGCCAACACCAACGTGCAGCGGCACATGACCACGGTGCAGTCCTCGGTCAACGAAGATTCCGAATCCAAGCAGGAAATGAAGGCCAAGCTCACCGGCGAGGTGCGGGTCAACTTCAAGTCCGACTATTTCCCGATGGAGAAACTGGCCACGCCCGGCATGATCGCCAGCATCCAGGGCAACGCCATGCCGTTCGATCCGAACACGCCCGCCAACGCCCGCGCCGGTGCGGCGCCCGCCGCGGCGGGTGCACCTGCCGCGGCGGGCGGCTGAGCCGGCGGCCATGCGCCTGCATCCGCCGCCCGCGGACCTGCGCCTGCCGCACTGCCATCCGCATGCGCCGCTGCTGCAGGCGCTGGCGTTGGCGCGCGCGACGCTGGCGCAGCGCGAACACGCCCTGGCGCAGGCGCTCGCCGAGCTGGGCGATATCGATCTGCCGCCCGGCGCGCCCACCGTGCTGGACCGCGCGCAACTGCAGGCGGCCGCGCCGCTGTATTTCGCCAGCGCGCTGGAAAGCGCCGGCGTGCTGCCCGCAGCCGAGCAGATCGCCGGCCTGTTCGCCAGCGGCGCCATCACCCAGCCGCTGGGCCCGGTCGCGCAGATGCTCAACGCCTTCTGGCGCGGCCGCCGCGAGCGGTTGCAGCGCGAAGAGCGCGACGCCATCTTCCGGCGCGTGTTCGAGGCGCCGCAGTTCGAGCGGCTGATGCGCGTGTGCTGCACGGCGATCGTGGCCACCGCCGACGGCCGCGACCTGCGCGAGGACGTGGCGCTGGGCATCGGCGTGCAGGACCTGGGCGAATTCCTGGCGCTGCGCACCGACGCGATGGCCGCGATGGCCGCGCGCGAGATCGTCGACAACCTCAACGCCGCGCTCGGCTTTCTGCGCGACCGCCGCCTGCAGGCCGCGTTCGGCGTCGATGGGCTGTGGCCGTTGGTCGCCGCCGCCGCGCCTGCCGGCCGCGCCAGCGGCCTGCAGGCGCAGGCCGAACGCGGTCGCGTCGGACAGAGCGTGCTGCTGTGGCTGGCCGCGCAGCCGCCCAACGCGCCGTTGCAGTTGGATCCGGCACAGCCGCAGGACGTGGTGGTGATGACCGCCGCGCAGCGCTGGTTGGCGTCGCTGCCGGCGGTGGCGGCAACGCCGGCGCCGGTGTCGCTGCCGGCCGCGGCCTGAGCGATGCACGCCGTCGCCGCCCCGCCCAGCGCAGGCTCCGCTGCCGCACCGCCGCCGTGGGTCCGCGCTGCGGTGCGCGACGTGCTCGAACGCAGCCCGCAGTACCAGGCGCTGGCGCCCAACGACCGGCAGGCGCTGGCGCGCTCGATGGTGAGCGTCTCGGCGCTGGCCGCCGACCTGATCCGCGAAGAACACGAAGCCGAACACCAGATCGCCAAGCGTGCGCCGGTGCTGGCGCATGCGCAGGCCGAGGACTTCGGCGCGGCCGCCGACCGCATCGCCGGCACCACCCGCAACGTGCTCAACGCCGTCTCGTTCCCGCGCTTCGTCACCGACCTCATCAACGGCGTGTTCCGCGCCATGCTCGACTCCAATGCCCAGCAGATGCAGCAATACGTCGAGCTGCTCGGCGCCGTCTCCGCGTCTGCGGCCGGCTTCGAGCGCACCCAGTTCGGCCTGCCGCAGGTACGGCAATGGGTGGCGGATCATTTTCCCGAAGCGATCGAATACGACACGCCCGACCCGGGCGACGAACCCGATCCGGAAGACGCCGCGGCGGTGCGCTTGCGCCTGCGCAGCGGCGCCGCCATGCCGAACGCGGAGGACATCCGCGCCACGTTGGGCATGGCCCCGGAAGAACCGCTGGACGCTTCGTCGCCGGAGCAACTGGTGCCGCTGGCACGGCGCTACCTGGCGCGGCAACGCCAGCAGATGCTGGCGACGATGGTGGCCATGGGCATGCAGCGCATCGTCGTGGACAGCGGCCGCATCAACGCCGCGATGCGCTTCCACATCGATACCCACAGCGCCGCCAACGAAGACCGTGGCAGCCAGTTCAGCCTGCAGAACCGGGTTCGCGCCTCCGGCAGCTTCGGCGCAGGCCCCTGGGGCGCGAGCGCCGAGATCGAGAACAACATCGGCTACGTCTCCACCCAGCGCTCGCAGAGCAGCGAGGAAATGAACACCGACCTGGACCTCACCTCCTCGGTGGAACTGAATTTCCGCAGCGACTACCTGCCGCTCAACCAGATGGCCGCGCCCGCGCAGGCCGAGCGCATCCGCAGCGCCACCCTCAATCCAAGCGCCGACATCCCCGATCCCAGCGTGGCCCGCGCCGCGCGCCTGCATGCGCAGCAGAGCGCCGAACGCGAACGCCGCACCGCGCTTGACGCCAGCATCGCCAGCGCGGCACGGCCGGTCACGCCTGCGGCAACGCCGCCGGCACCACCGCCGCCTGCCCCGCGCCCGACCACGCCCACGGCGCCGGCGCCGACGACCCCCACACCAACACCAACACCAACGCCAACACCCACGCCCACAACCGTCGTCCACAGCTAAGCCATGCGCTGCAGTCGCAAGCACCGCGGCTCAACGCCTTCGCGGGCCTACCTATCCTGCTGTTGCACGAAGCGGCACACGCGACACGCTAGCCCTCCTGCACGAGACCGAAGACGATCAGCGCAACGAGGCCGACCAGGGTGGCGATCGCGAACACCAGGCCGAGGACGCCGTACAGCTTCCTGCGGTCGCGCTGGAAGAGCGTGCCGATGCCCAGCGCTGCCGCGGCCAATTCGGCGAAGACGCAGACCATGATCGCCAAGCCCACCAGGATCGAGAGCGGCGAGTCCTCGTCCAGGCTGCCGGGCTGCGAGTACGCCAGGACCGCCGAGACGCCGATCATGGCGAACGTCAGCACGGCGGCGATCAGGCTGACCGCGAACGAAGCGATGCCGAGACCGGAATAGGGTGGAAGCGTTGGCGATGTCATGAGGATTCCGTTGAGATGCAGATCGTCCTGGCGCAGCTGCGCGCAGGACAAGGGGAATGCGTCGCGCACACGCAGCGGCGGGATGGGCGGCGCAGGACTGGCGGATCGACCGCGGCTGCCGGCGCCGCTAGCCCGGCAATACGCTGACCAGGCCTTTCTCGCGCATCGCCCGCAACACCCCCTCCACGATCGCCAGGTTGTGGCCATGCGCCGCGCC
Organism: Xanthomonas sp. DAR 34887; assembly: GCF_041245805.1. Lineage (NCBI taxonomy): Bacteria > Pseudomonadati > Pseudomonadota > Gammaproteobacteria > Lysobacterales > Lysobacteraceae > Xanthomonas > Xanthomonas tesorieronis. Next base: position 984,973 of record NZ_CP162490.1, on the reverse strand, counting down.
TTCGTGCAGCAACACGATCGCGCCGGGCCTCAGGTCGCGCGCGATGCGCGCCACGGTCGCGGCGGGATCGCAGTGCACGCCGTCGAAGCCGCGCGCGCTCCAGGCGACCCGGGTCAGGCCGTGGCGGCGCAGCGGCGCGGCGACGAAGGGGTTGGTCATGCCCACCACCGAGCGGTACCAGCGCGGCGCGGTGCCGGCGATGGCGGCCAGCGCCTGCTGCGCCTGGCCGATCTCGCGCGCCATGCGCCGCGGCCCCAACGCCCAGAACCAGGCCTGCGGGTGGGTCTGGCTGTGGTTGCCGATGCCGTGGCCGCGGCGCAGGATCTCGCGCACCAGCTGCGGCCGCGCGGCGGCGCGGTCGCCGACCAGGAAGAAGGTGGCCTTGGCCTGGTGGCGGTCGAGCAGGTCCAGCAGCGGCGCGGTGTCGTCGGAGGGGCCGTCGTCGATGGTCAGCCACACCCGCGGCGCAGTGCCGGGCAGGCGGCTGAGCACCGGGGCGTACAGCCGGGCCCGCGGCAGGAACACCGGCAGCACCAGCGCCGCGTGCGAGGCCAGCAGCGCCGGCAGCCCGATCCGCCAGCCCCAGTGCCACCAGACCGCCGCCACCAGCGCCTGCGAGAGCAGCGCCAGCGGCAGCCAGCGGTAGGGGTGGCGGGGGATGCGATGCAGCGTTTCCGGAACTGTCATGCCCCATGATGCCATGCGGCGTAGAATGACCGGTCCGACTCAGCGACCGAAATCACTGCCATGTCCCTCGATCCCGCCCTGCGCTCCCGCATCGAAACGCTGCTCAGTTCCAACCGCGTCGTGCTGTTCATGAAAGGCCAGCCGAGCATGCCGCAGTGCGGCTTCTCCGCCAAGGCGGTGGGCGCGCTGAACGAACTGGGCGTCGACTTCGCCCACGTCAACGTGCTGGCCGACCAGGACATCCGCGAAGGCATCAAGGCCTACGGCGACTGGCCGACGATTCCGCAGCTGTACGTGGACGGCGAACTGGTCGGCGGCAGCGACATCATCCTGCAGATGGCCGGCAGCGGCGAGCTGAGCGAGCTGCTCGGAGTGGAAGCGCCGGACCGCACCCCGCCGACGATCACCATCACCGACGCCGCCGCGGAAATGTTGCGCGGCGCGCTGGCCGATGCCCCGGGCGCGACCCTGGCGCTGGCGATCGACGCGCAGTTCCAGCCGAACTTCCAGTTGGCCCCGACCGACCCCAACGCCATCGCCGCCGAGTCCAACGGCCTGCGCGTGCAGTTCGATCTGGCCAGCGCGCGCCGCGCCGACGGCATCACCATCGACTGGGTCGACGACCTGCGCGGCCGCGGCCTGGCGATCGACAACCCGAACGCGCCCAAGCCGGTGCAGGAACTGAGCGTGCGCGACGCCGACGACCAGGTGCGCGCCGGCGGCCTGATCCTGGTGGACGTGCGCCCGCCGGAAGAGCGCGCGATCGCCTCGGTGAACGTGCCGTTCCGCACGCTGGATGGCGATGGGCGCGCGCAGCTGGAAGCGCTGCCGAAGGACACCGCGCTGGCCTTCCTGTGCCACCACGGCGGGCGCAGCGCGCAGGCCGCCGAACAGTTCCGCGCGCTGGGCTTCAGCCGCGTGCACAACGTGGTCGGCGGCATCGATGCCTGGGCCGACGCCGTGGACGGCAGCGTGGCGAAATACTGAGCCGGCGGCGCACGCCGCAGCGGCATCACGGCGGGCGATCCAACGGGTCGCCCGTTTTTTTGCGAACGATTTTTGCGCTTCCGGGGAGGAAGCACGCCATGGCACGCGCACCGAAACGCTGGACCGCCGCACTGATCTGCCTCGCCGCCCTGCCTGCGGCCGCGGCGCCACCCGCCCCCACGCAGCAGACGGTGATCTACGTCACCCCGGTCTCGGACGAGGCGCAGGTGATGAGCTACATCCCGGTGCGCGGCGCACCGTCGGAAGAAGCCGGACTGGGCGCCTGGCGCGGGTTGAAGAAGCCGCTGCGCGTATTCGACAAAGGCATCGAGGACGGCGTGGCGACGCCGATGGGGTTCTCGGTCGACGACAACACCATGTGCGGCGGCGATCTGCGCGTGCGCCTGAAGACTGCGCATGGCGCCACCTTCGCCCACGATGCCCTGCTGGCCTCGTTCGATCTCAACCCCGGCCAGCGCTTCACCCGCCGCGAGCTCGATGCCACGCAGCGGCGCGCGCTGCTGCAGGTCGTCGGCAGCGACGCATCCGTGCGCAAGCGTTTGCCTGCCCCAGCGCTGAAGCGGCTGCTGGCGCATCTGGCCGCGCCCCCCGCCGACGAGAAGCCGGCACTGACCGTGATCGCCGATGCCAAACAGCCGGGGCACGAGGTGGCGCTGGTCACCGCCGGCGTCTACGACCCGGCCACGGCCGCGAACGCGGACGGCGCCTCGCCCAAGCTGACCACCCTGCTGGCGGTCCTGGAACACAGCGACGGCGGTTGGCGCATGCGCAAGAATTTCGCCGACTACGGCTGCGACGATTGCGAAGATCGCAAGAACGACTATGCGCTGCTGCAGTTCGCCGATATCGATGGCGACGGCGCGGTCGATTTCCTGATCCAGCACAGCGGCTACGAGACTTACGGTTTCTGGCTGCTGCACCTGGTCGACGGCCAGTGGCGCAGCGACGACCTGGTCGGCGGCTGCTGAGCGCCGCCGGCCGCGAACCGGTCGCCATCCACTGTAGGAGCGGCTTCAGCCGCGACAGGTTCTACCCGAAGAGCCTCTCGCGGCTGAAGCCGCTCCTACAAGAGCGCCACCGCCCCGCGCTACTCACCCAGCAAAGCCGCCCTCGTCCAGGAACCGCTGCTCGTCCTGCGTGCTCTCCCGCCCCAGCGCCGCATTGCGATGCGGGAAGCGGCCGAAGCGCGCGATGATGTCCTCGTGCTGCGTGGCCCACTGCAGGCTGTCGGCATCGCCCAGCGCGCTGAACAGCTCCACCGCCTCGCGCTGCAAGGCCGGGTCTTCGGCATGCTCGTACGGCAGGTAGAAGAACATGCGCAACTCCGGCTCCACCTGCAGGTCGTAGCCGGCCGCCAGCGCCAGCTGCGCGTAGCGCCGGGCCAGGCCATCGGTGGCGTAGGCATGCGCGCTGCCGCGGAAGGCGTTGCGCGGCACCTGGTCGAGCAACAGCAGCAGCGCCAGCGCGCCCTCGGCGCCGTCCATCCACCCGGCGTACTCGTCGCGCGCCGCGGCGTGATGCGCGTCCAGGAAATGCTGGCGCACGTTCGCGTCGAACGAGTCGTTGGCGACGAACCAACGCTCGCGGCCGGCGCTGCGCCAGAACTCCACGACATCGCGGGGCAGGATCTCGGTCATCGCATTTCCATCGGTCGGCAATCGGCCTCTATACCCGATCCGGCGTCGGCATGCGGTGTGCGCCACGGCGCGCCGGCACGGCGCGCGCGCCGCCCGCACTTGGCAAGCGCGCCGGCTCGGGCTAGCGTGCGCAGGCGGCGCCAACGCTGCAGCCAACATCCGGGGAAAATCTGATGCGTCATCTGTTGCTCGCCTGCCTGGGCGTGGCGTTGTGCGGCCCTGCCGCGGCCGCCTCGCGCTTCGTCGAAGACCCCTACCCCAGCACCTACCGGCCGCTGGCGTCCACGCCGGTGCTGATCGAGCACGCCACCGTGCTCACCGGCACCGGCGAGCGCCTGGACGATGCCGACGTGCTGCTGCAGGACGGCCGCGTGCAGGCCGTGGGCCGCGCGCTCGCCGCCCCGGCCAACGCCACCCGCGTCGACGGCCACGGCAAGTGGGTCACGCCCGGCATCATCGACGTGCACTCGCACCTGGGCGTGTACGCCAGCCCCGGCGTCAGCGCGCACAGCGACGGCAACGAGATGACCGCGCCGGTGACGCCCAACGTCTGGGCCGAACATTCGATCTGGCCGCAGGATCCGGGCTTCGGCACCGCGCTGGCCGGCGGCGTCACCTCGCTGCAGGTGCTGCCGGGCTCGGCCAACCTGGTCGGCGGCCGCGGCGTGACCCTGAAGAACGTGCCGGCCACCACCTACCAGGCGATGAAGTTTCCCGGCGCGCCGTGGGGCCTGAAGATGGCCTGCGGCGAAAATCCCAAGCGCGTGTACGGCGAGAAGGGCGGCCCGGCCACGCGCATGGGCAACGTCGCCGGCTACCGCGCCGCGTTCATCGACGCCAGCGAATACCTGCGCAAGAACGCGCCGAAGAAGAAGGCGCCGGAAAAGCGCCATTGGTGGAGCCGCGGCGCCGGCGACAACGACAGCTCCGGCGACAGCGGCGGCAAGCGCGACCTGAAGCTGGACACCCTGGCCGGCGCGATCAACGGCGACATCCGCGTGCACATCCACTGCTACCGCGCCGACGAGATGACCACCATGCTCGACCTGGCCAAGGAATTCGGCTTCAAGATCGCCGCCTTCCACCACGGCGTGGAGGCCTACAAGATCGCCGACCGGCTGGCCCAGGAGAACGTCTGCGGCGCGCTGTGGGCGGACTGGTGGGGCTTCAAGATGGAAGCCTTCGACGGCATCCAGGAGAACATCGCGCTGGTCGATCGCCCGGCCAACGGCTGCGCCATCGTGCATTCGGATTCGGAGGAAGGCATCCAGCGGCTCAACCAGGAAGCGGCCAAGGCGATGGCCGCCGGGCGCCGCGCCGGCATGGACATCCCGCCCGAGCGCGCGATCCGCTGGCTGACCAGCAATCCGGCCAAGGCGCTGGGCATCGAGAAGCAGACCGGCTCGCTGGAACCGGGCAAGATGGCCGACGTGGTGGTGTGGAACGGCAGCCCGTTCAGTTCCTATGCGCTGGCCGAGAAGGTCTACATCGACGGCGCGCAGGTCTACGACCGCGCCGACCGCCGCCTGCAACCCAGATCCGACTTCATGCTCGGCCAGGAGGCTGCCCCATGAGCCGCTCCGTTTCGCATGCGCGCCGCATGATCGCCCAGCGCCTGGCGCTCGCCGCCTGCCTGGTCCTGGGCAGCGCGCCCGCCTTCGCCCAGGACGTGCTGATCCGCGGCGCTACCGTGCACACCGCCAGCGCGCGCGGCACGCTGCAGAATGCCGACGTGCTGGTCCAGGGCGGCACCATCCGTGCGGTCGGCTCCGGCCTGTCGGCACCGGCCGGCGTCGCCGTGGTCGAAGCCAAGGGCCGCCCGCTGACCCCGGCGCTGTTCGGCGGCATCACCGAGATCGGCATCGAGGAAGTGTCCGGCGAGTCCTCCACGGTGGACAGCGCGTTGAGCCTGCCGCACGACCAGCCGATGCGCCCGGAGTTCGACGTGACCCTGGCCTACAACCCCGACTCGGTGCTGATCCCGGTCGCACGCGTGGAAGGCATCGGCTTCACCGCGCTCGGCGCCAACAGCGGCGGCGCCTTCATCGCCGGCCAGGGCGCGGTGATGCGCCTGGACGGCGGCCCCGACCCGATCGGCCCGCGTGCGCTGTACGTGCGCCTGGGCAGCGATGCGCTGGAGTTGAGCGGCAAGTCGCGCGCCGCGCAGTGGATGCTGCTCGACCAGCTGGTGGCCGAAGCGCGCGGACGCATGCCGGCCGATTCGCCGCACGCGCTGCTGACCCCGGCCGGGCGCGCCGTGCTGGCCAAGTACCTGGCCGGCCAGGGCCGCATCGTGGTGGCGGTGAACCGCGCCGCCGACATCCGCCAATTGCTGCGCTGGGCCGAGCGCGAGAAGGTGCGCATCGCCATCGCCGGCGGCGACGAGGCGTGGAAGCTGGCGCCGCTGCTGGCGGCGATGAAGGTGCCGGTGTTCGTCAACGCGCTGGACGACCTGCCCAGCAGCTTCGACCAGATCGGCGCGACCCTGGAGAACGCCGCACGCCTGAGCGCGGCCGGCGTCGCGGTGAGCTTCACCCAGGGCGGCGACGGCTCGCACAACGCGCGCAAGCAGCGCCAGCTGGCCGGCAACGCGGTGGCGCATGGCCTGCCCTGGGAAGACGGCCTGGCCGGCCTGACCCGGATTCCGGCCGAAGCGCTGGGCGTGGGCGACAAGCTGGGCAGCATCGCCCCGGGCAAGCTGGCCGATCTGGTGCTGTGGGAAGGCGACCCGCTGGACGTGGCCCACTACGCCGAGCAGGTCTGGCTGGGCGGCCGCGCGATCCCGATGCGCTCGCGCCAGACCGAACTGCGCGACCGCTACATGAAGCAGGCCGGCACGCTGCCGCGGGCGTATACGCAGTAGCGCGGCACCGACGCCGATATGCGCCGCCGGGCCTCCGAGCGGCGCACGGCGTTTCTGCGTGCAGACGACCGAGCAGGTCGACAAGCCGACGCTGAAAGCCTGCCGTTGCAGCGCCTAGATCCACCATCCTTCGACAACAAGCGCTGCTTCTCCCCTACTCGGCTAGCGACTGCAGGCCCGACGCGGCACAGCGCAGCAGCGCGATGCATCAGCCGGGACGCAGCCTCGCCGCGTCCCGGCCACACACGCGCAGCGCCACGGCGCGCCGCAAGCACCGCGCGCTCAATGCGCGTCGATGGTCGCGCTGACCTTGGCCCAGCCGTTGCCGCGCACCACCTCGAAGCCGGCCTCGACCACGTGCAGATACAGCGCGTTGCTGTAGCGCCCGTCCTTGCTGCGGTTGGCCTGCAGCCAGTTGAGGAACGGCTTGACGTCGACGTTGAGGGTGCCGCTGGTGGGCAGGTTGGGCTGCCCGGCGGTGGCGTGCGGGATGAAGGTGTAGACGTAGTAGCCGGCGGCGCTGTTGTTGCCTTCCCACAGGTCGAAGGTGTAACCGCCGGCGCTGAGCACGTTGCTGGCGCTGAGCGTGCCGATCGGCCAGGAGTTGTGTCCGCCCCAGATCATCACTTCCAGCTGCGGCACGCCCTTGCTGGTGTCGTGGCGGAAGAACAGGTCGTAGGCGAAATCGCCGCCCAGGTTGCTGCCGCCGGCGCTGTAGGCGAACTTCACCGGGATCGTGCTCAGCGAGGACACCTGCCGCGGGAACAGGGTGTCGCTGGTCGGGTTCCAGTCGTAGTGCCAGCCGCGCACGATCGCCGGATAGCCGTACAGGCTGGAGTTGGCGAAATTGAAGGTCACCGTCAGCTCCGGCGTGCTGCCGTTGCCGAAGGTGCCCTGGATGACGTTGTTGGGATCGTTGAAATTGTTGACCCACGCATAGTGGTTGCCGAAGATCTTGTACGGCCCGGCCAGGGCCAACGGCGCAGCGGCCAGGCACGACACGGCGAACAGCGCCTGCAGCAGGCGTCGGCGCAGGCGCGCGCGCGGCGCGGCGGCGCGCAGCTGCGCCGCGGCGATCGAAGCGATCTGGTCATCATGCATGTTCGGTTCTCCAGGAAGTCGGCAAGCACGGCAGCGGAGGTGCTGCCGCGGCGGACGCTAGCAAGACCGTCGCGGCACGAGCTATGCGAAGAACGCCTACCGACATGCGCTGCGGCAATAGCGCCACGCGATCGAGACCTGCAGCGTGCGGGCGTTCCCAGTTCCCAAACGCCATCGAGATCGGCGGCGAGGCATTGTCTACCGCAGCGTCCAGCGCCCAGGTCGCGGTGACCACACGAGCGCGGCATGCGCCGCAGTGCAACACGCTGCGCCGCGCGCCGGCAGGCGAGTAAGCTGGCGCATCCCGACCGGAGCCCGCTCATGCGCCTGCGCTGGTATTTCGATTTCGTCTCGCCGTTTTCCTACCTGCATTGGCACAAGCTCAAGGCGCTGCCGGAGTTCGCGCGGATCGAAGCGGTGCCGATCGTGTTCGGCGCGGTGCTGCAGCACCTGCACACGCGCGGGCCGGCGGAGATCCCGCACAAGCGCAGCTTCACCTACCAGTTCGTGCAGTGGCAGGCGCAGCAGGAAGGCGTGCCGCTGCGGTTTCCGCCGGCGCATCCGTTCAACCCGCTGGCCGCGCTGCGGCTGTGCATCGCCGCCGGCAGCACGCCGCAGGCGATCGACGCGCTGTTCGATTGGCTGTGGCGCGACGGCCACGCCGGCGACGATGCCGCCGCGCTGGCGCCAGTGGCGCAGGCCCTGGGCATCGCCGATGCGGCCGCCGCCGTCGGCGATCCGCAGGTCAAGGCGCGGTTGCGCGGCAATACCGAGCAGGCCATCGCCGCCGGCGTGTTCGGCGTGCCGACGCTGCAGGTCGGCGAGACCTTGTTGTGGGGCAACGACGCGCATCCGCTGATGCAGGCGCTGCTGGCCGATCCGCAGTTGCTGCAGCGCGGCGAGATGGCGCGGCTGGCGGCGCTGCCGGTCGCCGTACAACGCGGCGCCTGACCGGCCGCGACGTCGCCAGGCGTCTGCGCTACCCTAGCCGGTACCGACGAAGCGCAACGCCGGAAGGGGGGCCAGATGCGTATCGGGATCGTGGTGGATTCTGCCTGCGACTTGCCGCAGGACTACATCGCAGACAACAACATCGTGTTGCTGCCGATCAGCGTGCGCATCGGCGAGGCGGTGCTGGCCGACCATCGCGACGAAGAAGCCACGCTGAGCTTCCTGCATGCCCACGTCGCCGAGCACGGTGCCGAAGCGGAGACCATTCCGTTCAGCGTGGCGCAGATCCGCGAGCTGTTCCTGAGCCGGCTGGTGATCGACTTCGACCACGTGTTCTGCATGACCATCACCAAGACCCGCAGTCCGATCCACGAGCATGCGCTGCAGGCCAGCTTCGCCATCCTCAACGACTACAAGCCGATCCGCCAGGCCGCCGGACACACCTCGCCGTTCGCGCTGCGGGTGATCGACACGCAGAACCTGTTCGCCGCGCAGGCGGTGACCGCGGTGGAGGCGGTGCGGCTGCGCGCCGCCGGGGCCAGCGTGCAGGCGATCCGCGAGCGGCTGGAGGAACTGGCCGGCAACGTGCACGGCTATATGGTCACCCGCGACCTGTACTACATGCGCGCACGCGCGCGCAGCAAGGGCGACCGCAGCGTCGGCCTGATCAGCGCCGCGCTCGGCACCGCGCTGGACATCAAGCCGGTGCTGCACGGCTATCGCGGCGAAACCGCGCCGGTCGCCAAGATCAAGGGTTTCGACGCCGCGGTGCAGAAGCTGTTCGAGTTCGTCGGCAAGCGCGTCGCCGCCGGGCTGATGACGCCGACGCTGTGCCTGAGCTACGGCGGCGAACTGAGCGAACTGCGCGCCCTGCCCGGCTACGCGGCGCTGCGCGAGGTCTGCGCGGCGCATGCGGTGGAGGTGCTGGAAAGCGTGATGAGCCTGACCGGCATGGTCAACGTCGGCAAGGGCGCGCTCACCCTCGGCTTTGCCGATGCGCCGCACACGTTTGCCTAAACATCGCGCGGATCACGCAGCTGTAGGAGCGGCTTCAGCCGCGACAGATGTCCTCAATGGCCTGTCGCGGCTGAAGCCGCTCCTACAACAACCTGCGCCGCGTAGACGAACCGATCACGACGCCGCCTGCTAGGCTGCGCCGCACCGCTTCAGAGGAACCGCCATGGCCGTGACCTATTCGATCAGCTTGCCCGACCCCGCCCGCGCACGCGGCAGCGAGCCCTCGCTCAGCTTCAGCGCCAACGGCGCCGACGCCTTCGCCGAGCAGTTGCAGCAGGCCTTGAGCGACCCGGCTTGGTTCGAGCGCTGGCGCGCGCTGCAGCCGGAACCGGACGATGTGGATCCGTCGCTGGGCGTGGTCGATCCTGCGGCCAAGGTCAGTGGCAAGCAGGACGACCTGCGCATCGACTTGGCCGCCACCACCAGCATTCCCGGCGACATCCTCAAGCAACGCATGCGCCTGCTCGCCGGCAGCGGCTGGGAACTGCGCAACGTCCGCTGAGCGGATCTTCGTCTCGTATCTGCGGCTTCGATGGAAGGTGATGACATTGATGGGAGCGCGTTCGGGCACGATAGGCTTTGCTGAAAAAGTCTGTCGCGGCTGAAGCCGCTCCTACAGTGCTTGTCCGGCTGCAATGAACCTCTAAGGCGCCACGCCGCCCGGCGCCGCGGCTGCAGCACGCTGCGGCCACCGCCATTTCAGGTTCACCGCCAGCGTGCCGAGCACGATCAGCGCCAGGCCCAGCCATTGCATCGGCACCAGCCGGTGGCCGTACAGCAGGAAGTCCAGCAGCAAGGTGACCAACGGGTAGACGAACGCCAGGATCGCGATCGTCGCCACGTGCAGGTGCCGGTAGGACGAATAGAACAGCACGTAGACGATGCCGCTGTGGATCACCCCCAGCCCGGCCAGCCACAGCCAGTGCGTCCCCGCATGCAACGCGCTGCCGCTGGAAAATCCGGCCAGCAACAGCGTGCCCACCCAGCATTGCACCGTCACCACCGCCAGCGGCCGCTCGCGGCTGATACGCCGCGACATCAACAGCGACGCGCCGCACAGCAGCGCCGCCAGCAAGGTCAGCGCGATGCCGAGCAGATAGCCGCGATCGGCGGTCTGCCAGAGCCGCGCAGGATCCGCCGAGCAGGCCACGCCGACGAAGGCCAGCAGCGTCCAGCCCAGGTCGCTGCGGCGCGTGCGCTCGCCTTGCAGCAGCGCGGCCAGGATCAGCATCACGAACGGGAACACGTGGTAGACCATCGTCGCCACGCCGATCGACGAGCGCGCCATGCCGGCGAACAGCGCCACCCAGTTCAACACCAGCAGCACGCCGCTGAGCGCGGCATCGCGCAGCAACCTGCGCTCGCGCCACAGCCCGCGCAACTGGCCGCCGAGCAGCCCGCACACGGTGAGGAACAACGCGCCGAACAGGCAGCGGTAGAACACCGAGGTCACCGGGTCCTGCCCGCTCTCGTGCACGAACACGCCGACCGAGCCGATCAGCACTTCGGCCAGCAACAACTGCCACAGCGCGCGCCGCGTGGCGCCGCCGGCAACCGCGACGGCCGCGCTCACAAGGCGATCGTCCCGTGCAGATACTGCACCGCGCTACCGCGCACGTAGACGTGTTGCGCCTCGACCCGGCAGCCAAGCTCGCCGCCGCGCGCCGACGCCTGCAGCGCGGTCAGCTGCGCCTTGCCCAGGGTCTGCGCCCACAGCGGCGCCAGCGCGGCATGGATGGAGCCGGTCACCGGATCTTCGGCGCCGCCATTAGCCGGCCAGAAATAGCGCGACACGAAATCGTGGCCGCTGCCGGGCGCGGTCACTGCGACATCGCGCGGTGCCAGCGCCAGCATGCGCGTCAGATCCGGCACCACCTCGCGCACCTGGCGCTCGTCCGCGTACACCGCGATGTACGCCTGCCGGTTGGCGTAGACCGCCTGCGGCGCGATCGACAAGGCATCGACCAAGGCGTGTGGCACCTCCGCCAACGAGGCAGGCATCTGATTCGGAAAGCGCATCTCGAAGCTGCCGTCGGCGAGCCGCTCCACCTTCAGTTCGCCGACCGCGGCCGCACGCAAGCGCAGCGGGAACGACGCGAGTTGCTGGGTAGCGATCACGAACGCGCTGGCCAGCGTCGCATGGCCGCAGAAGCCGACTTCCTTCAGCGGCGAGAACCAGCGGATCGCGAACGCGCCGTCGGCCTCGCGGACGAAGAACGCCGTCTCCGACAGGTTGTTCTCGCTGGCGATAGCCTGCATCAGCGCATCCGGCAACCAGGCCTGCAGCGGCACCACCGCAGCCGGATTGCCCTTGAAGCGCACCGTGGTGAAGGCATCGACGACGAACATGGAAAGCGGCATGACCGGCCTCGCACGCAATGGGAACGCCGGCGCGGTGGCCGGCACGCAAGCAGTGTGCAGCGCCCTCCCCGACCAGTACAGATTCAGATACGCTGTAAGTGGACCGATACAGATGAGACGCCCGCATGCTCTTGTACGAATCGCTCGCCACACAGCTGCGCGAGCAGATCGCGCGCGGCACGCTGCGCGCCGGCGAGCGCCTGCCATCGATCCGGCAGCTGGCCGCCAACCACGGCATCAGCACCGCCACCGCGGTGCAGGCCTGCCTGCAGCTGGAGCGCGAAGGGCGGGTGCAGGCGCGGCCGCGCTCGGGCTATTTCGTGCGCGCCGCAACCGACGCATTGCCGCCGCTACCGGCGCCGATGCGGCGGCGCACGCCGGGCACGGTCGACAACCCGGCGTTGCAAGGCGTGCTCGACATGCTCGCGCGCTCGGACCTGGTCCCGCTGCACACCGCCACTCCGGCGCCGGCGCTGCTGCCGGCCGCGCAACTCGCCGCCACGCTGGCGCGGCAGCTGCGCCGTCATCGCGCCGCCGCACTCGACTACGCCCCGCCGCAAGGCCACCCCGCGCTGCGCCGGCAGATCGCGCAGCGCTACGCGCACTGCGCCACCACGATAGCGGCGGACGAAGTGGTGGTCACCGCCGGCGCGATGGAGGCGATCAGCCTGGCGCTGCGTACGCTCACCGCACCCGGCGACGTGGTGCTGGTGGAAACGCCGACCTACCACGGCATCCTGCAAGCGGTCGCGGCGCTGCGGTTGAAGGTGCTGGAAGTACCCAACCGCGCCGGTCACGGCATCGACGCCGCACGCCTGGACGCGCTGCTGCAACGCACCCCGGCGCGCGCGGCGGTGCTGGTGCCCAACTTCAACAATCCGCTCGGCAGCCTCACCCCCGACGACGCCAAGCGCGCGCTGCTCGACAGCTGCGCGCGCCACGGCACCGTGGTGATCGAGGACGACATCTACGGCGAGCTGGACTGGTCCGGGCAGCGCCCGCGCCCGCTGCGCCACTTCGACACACACGGCAACGTGATCACCTGCGGTTCGTTCTCCAAGGTGCTGGCGCCGGGCCTGCGCGTGGGCTGGCTGCTCGGCGGCGAATGGACCGATGCCCTGGTGCGCGCCAAGTACTTCTCCACGGTCGGCGGCGCCAGCCTGCCGCAGCTGGCGCTGGCCGACTACCTGGCGCAGCATGACCTGGAACGGCACCTGCGCAAGCTGCGCCGCACCCTCGCCGACAACGGCCAGCGCCTGCGCGAGGCGATCGTGCGGCATTGGCCCGCCGGCACCCGGGTCGGCGATCCCGTCGGCGGGCTGTCGCTATGGCTGCAGCTGGCCGACGGCGGCAGCGGCCAGGCGTTGTTCGAGGCGGCGCTGGCCGCGGGCATCGGCACCTCGCCCGGCCACCTGTATTCCAGCCGCGGCGACTACGCCGACCACCTGCGCCTGACCTGCGGCCAGCCGTGGAGCGACACCCTGGACGCGGCCATGCGGCGGCTGGGCGCCTTGGCCAGGCGGCTGCCGCGCTGAGGCGCTCGCTCACACAGCCGCCGACTCGCCGATTCTCCGAGCCGGAATGCGTTTGGAGATTGCCTATGGCAAGCGCGGTCGCGCGCCGACCACCATGCCGGCGCTGTGCAGACAGTGCACTCGCTACCGACAATCGCATTCCGTACCGAGCGGCCTTCGCGTCGCAGCGTCAGGTCGCGATGCGCCGACCGACTCTCTAGTCCAGCAAGGCACCGCGGCACGGGGCGGCGGCTCACCCCCTGTGCTCACTATCGCGACCGACGCTGTTCGTGGGCCCGCAACGCACCGCGGCTCACCCCGAGCATGGCCTCGGTTACGGCGTCGCCGCGCCGATCGCCAGCGCCGCGCAAGCGCCGAACAAGGTACAGGCGAGCATGGCCCGCGCACTGAGCGGACTGCGCCAGCGTTGCCGCGAGAACAACGATGCAGGTTTGCGGCAAGCGAGCATGGCGCGACTCCGGTCCGGAAAACACGATGGCGAAGGCCGAGGAATCTAGCCGCACGCCGTCTCAGCCAACGCGACGGCAATCGCACAACCGCGCATTGGACGATGCGCCGCCCATTTGTTTACGCGTAGCGCCGCGACGCGAGCGGAATCGCCATGCCACTGTCACGGCAACGCCATCTTGCAGTAGCGATCGCGATGGTCAGGGGCGGCAAAAGCTGGCCGGTGACGCAACTCCGGCGCCGCCGCATGAGGGCGCCAGACCTGCCCCTCTGTTCCCTTTCAAGCGACGTGCCCTGGTAGGAGCGACTTCAGGGCACCTCTACTACCCCCCAAAAGCATGTCGATGCGCTTGCGAGACGCCGACACGCCCAGCCCGCAGGTTCGGGCATCGATACGTTCGAGATGCGATGGGTGGCTAAGGCGCACTGTGGATAGACACGGTGGCGTTGCGGCCGCGTTTTTCATGGACGCCTTGGCATCACGGCCACTTCGTCCTCCTGTCGCGGCTGAAGCCGCTCCTACAAGGGTAAGGCGCGCATGTGTAGGAGCGGCTTCAGCCGCGACAGAAAAAGGAACACGCCATCGCCACGCGCAGCGTGCAGCCCCCGGAATGGAGTTACTAGAGGCGCCCTTCGGTCGCCACGGGCTTTCCCGGTAATGCCCGTCGCGACTGAAGCCGGTCCCACAGCGATGCCCCGGCACCCCGCCATCGCCACCCACGCAGCGCACGCGGCCACTGCCGGATGCAACCGACGGCGCACGGAAGGTCCGATGCGCCACCGCAGCCCGCTCAGCCCTGCAGCGCGCGCGCGTGGTGGGCGATGTGCTCGCCGATGAAGCTGCCGATGAAGTAATAGCTGTGGTCGTAGCCGGGCTGCAGGCGCAGCGTCAGCGGATAGCCGGCGGCATCGGCCGCGGCCTGCAGCAACTGCGGCTGCAGCTGCTTGTCGAGGAACTCGTCGCCGCCGCCCTGGTCGATCAGCAGTGGCAGACGCTCGCTCGCCGTGGCGACCAGCGCGGTAGCGTCGTAGGCCTTCCAGCTGGCGCGGTCGTCGCCGAGATAGGCCGAAAACGCCTTCTCGCCCCACGGCACCTGCGACGGCGCCACGATCGGCGAGAACGCCGACACGCTGCGATAGCGGCCCGGATTCTTCAACGCGATCACCAGCGCGCCGTGGCCGCCCATCGAGTGGCCGCTGATCGCGCGCCGCCCGTTGTGCGGGAACTGCGCTTCGATCAGCGCGGGCAGTTCCTGCACCACGTAGTCGTACATGCGGTAATGCTTCGCCCACGGCTCGCGGGTCGCGTTGACGTAGAAGCCGGCGCCCTTGCCCAGGTCGTAGCCCTCGGCATCGGCGACATCGTCGCCGCGCGGGCTGGTGTCCGGCGCGACCAGGATCACCCCGTGTTCGGCGGCGTAGCGCTGCGCGCCGGCCTTGGTGATGAAATTCTGCTCGGTGCAGGTGAGCCCGCTGAGCCAGTACAGCACCGGCAGCGCGGCGTGTTCGGCCTGCGGCGGCAGGTATACGCCCACGTTCATCGTGCAGCCGAGCACGGTCGACTCATGGCGATAGACGTCCTGCCAGCCACCGCAGCAGGCATGGTGTTCGATGCGTTCCATGGAAAGGATCCCGGATTGGGGGGATACGGCCGGGCAGACCCCGGCCGCATCCGGAGACGCTGCCGCCGCGCGCCACCAGGGCGGCGCGCGGCGGGCAGCAGGCTTTACTGCAGCACGCCGTTCTTGCGCGCGACGTGGGCGGAGAGCGCATCCATCAGCGCCGGCGACAGGCAGTCGTACGGCTCCAGCTTCAGCTCGCGCAGCCGGCTGCGCACGCCATCCATCGCTTCAGGACGGGTACCGCTCTCGATGATCGAGGACACGAACGCGGCGAAGCCCGGCGCCGACCAACCCTGCTGCGGCGACAGCTCGGTATGGATGAAGTCCAGGCCGTAGAACGCATGCTCGGTGTTCTCGATGCGACCGTACATGTGCACGCCGCAGCCGGTGCAGGCATGGCGCCGGATCGTCGCGCTCTCGTCGACCACCTTCAACTTCTCTTCGTGCGCGGTGACCTTGACCTTGTCGCGGCCCACCACCGCCACCACCGAGAACGTCGCGCCCTTCGGCTTCCAGCACTTGGTACAGCCGCAGGCGTGGTTGTGCGCGGTCTGCGCTCCCACTTCCACGGTCACCTTGTCGCTGGCGCAGTGGCATTCCAGGGTGCCGCCCTGGAAATTGTCCGCGCCTGCGCGCACCCCGCCGTCCACCGACGGATGAATCGTTACGGTACTCATCATGCCCCTCCCGGGTTCGTTGCGTACCTGCATGCGCGGAATCGGCCGCGCGCCGGACTGACCGTCGGGTCAGAAATGGATCACGGTGCGGATCGACTTGCCTTCGTGCATCAGATGGAAGGCTTCGTTGATCTCTTCCAGCGGCAGGGTGTGGGTGATGAACGGATCCAGATCGATCTCGCCATGCATCGCCTGCTCCACCATGCCCGGCAATTGGGTGCGGCCCTTGACGCCGCCGAACGCGCTGCCGCGCCACACACGGCCGGTGACCAGTTGGAACGGGCGCGTGCTGATCTCCTGGCCGGCGCCGGCCACGCCGATGATGACGCTCTCGCCCCAACCCTTGTGGCAGCACTCCAGCGCCGAACGCATCACGTGCACGTTGCCGATGCACTCGAAGCTGAAATCCACGCCGCCATCGGTCAGCTCGACGATGACTTCCTGGATCGGCTTGCTGTAGTCCTTCGGATTGATGCAGTCGGTGGCGCCCATGCTGCGCGCCAGCTCGAACTTGCCCGGATTGGTGTCGATGGCCAGAATGCGCCCGGCCTTGGCCTGCACCGCGCCCTGGATCACCGCCAGGCCGATGCCGCCCAGCCCGAACACCGCCACCGAGTCGCCCGGCTTGACCTTGGCGGTGTTGTGCACCGCGCCGATGCCGGTGGTGACGCCGCAGCCGAGCAGGCACACCTTCTCCAGCGGCGCTTCCGGATTCACCACCGCCAGCGAGATCTCCGGCACCACGGTGTATTCGCTGAAGGTGCTGCAGCCCATGTAATGGAAGATCGGCTGGCCGTTGTAGGAAAAGCGGGTGGTGCCGTCCGGCATCAGGCCCTTGCCCTGGGTGGCGCGCACGGCCTGGCACAGGTTGGTCTTGCCGGACAGGCAGAACTTGCACTTGCGGCATTCGGCCGTGTACAGCGGGATCACGTGGTCGCCGACCTTGACGCTGGTCACGCCCTCGCCGATCGCCTCGACGATGCCGCCGCCTTCATGGCCGAGCACGGCGGGAAAGATGCCTTCCGGATCGTCGCCGGACAGCGTGAACGCATCGGTATGGCAGACGCCGGTGTGGGTGATGCGGACCAACACCTCGCCCTGGCGCGGCGGTTCGACGTCGATCTCCACGATCTGCAGCGGCTGGCCGGCTTCGAAAGCGACGGCGGCACGGGATTTCATGAGGTTTCTCCTGGAAGAACGGGTTGGGTCGTGGGGTTCGGGATCACTTGAGGTAGGAGCGGACCAGCATGCCCATCTCGCGCACGCGCGCGGCGCGCTGCGTGTCCGAGGCGGCGGCGTGGCCGAATTCTTCGCGGATGTGCGCCTGCATCACTTCCGACATCAGGCCGTTGACAGCGCCGCGGATCGCGGCGATCTGCTGCAGCACCGCAGCGCAATCGGCGCCGCCTTCCAACGCCCGCTCCAGCGCCTCGGCCTGTCCGCGCATGCGGCGGATGCGGGCCAGGACGCGTTTCTTCTCGTGGGGCGTATGCGGCATGCGGTGCGACCTGGGAACTATACTGGGGGACAGTATATTACCCTGCCCGAAAAAGAAAACGCCCGCGCCATCCCGGATCGGGACGGCGCAGGCGTGCGGCACCGGGCCGCAGGACTCAGCGCTGGGCGGGCGGCGCAGCCGGGGACGGCGCCGCGCCATCCTGCGGCGGGCCGCGCCGCGGCGGCGGCTCGACGCCCTTGCCGCGCAGGCAGGCATCGAGCTTGGCGAAATTGGCGCGCATCGCCGGGTCAGGCTTGGAGCCTGGCGGCTGTGCGGCCGGGGCGCCGTCCGTGCCGGCAGCGGCCGGCGGCGAACCCGGCGGACCCGGCGGGCGACCATGCGGCGGCGGCGGCAGCCCGAGCTCGCGCGCACAGAACTGCACCGCGGCCTCGAACGCGGGATCGCGCGGCGGCGGCTGGTCGCGGCCCGGCCCTGTGTCCGCGCCGTGACCGGGGCCGTGATGCGGCCCGCCATCCGGCGGCGGGGGCGGCGCTGCGGGGCCGCCGACACAGACGGTGACGCAGCCGCTCAGTGCGGCACTCAATACCAGGGTCAACGCCCCTTTGGCGACTCGATGCGACGTCATGCTAGTCATGCCTCCTCCTGATGGCGGGGTGGTGAAATGGACAACGGACGCGGTGCGCCGACAGCGCTGCGCCCGCTCTGCGCGGCGTGCTCGCCAAGGCGCCCACGCACGGCATCGTTTCATGTCGATATCGCGCGCCGTTGTCGCCGTGCGACACGCGGTAAAACCCGCTTGCCGGGCACGCCGCACGCAGCGCAGCGCTCGGCCGCCGGTGGCGGCGCAACCGCAGACATCGCGCCAGCATCGGAAAGCTCATGGCGCCGGCGCGCCGATCGCGGCGATGCGCTCCGCCGCACCGGCCGCCATGGCGGGTGCCGACGGGGCGAGCACAGCGGCCTGGAAGCGAGCGGCGAAGGCCGCGTCGTTGTTGCAGAAATAGCGGCGCGCCGCGCGCGAGATCGAAGCGCGCTGCAATGCCGACAGGGCCAGCGCCCGCTCGACGCCGGCCTCGATGCCGGCATGGTCGACGTAGTGATAGCTGGCCAGCCGCTGCACGCGCGAGCGCGCCGGCGCCAACAGCAGGCCGCGCGCCGCGGTCACCAGCTCGTTCATTGGTTCGGCATCGGTGGTCAGAGTCACCGCGCCCACGCTCATCGCTTCCATCAGCGAATGGCCGAAGCCTTCCACCTCCGACGGGCACAGATGGAACAGATGCGCGTTCTGCAGCGTGCGCAGCTCGGCATCGTCCAGGTAGGCGATGCGATGCGCGATGTTGTCGGCGCGGACCGGTTCGCCGGCGCTGCGCGGGTTCTGCACCACCGTCAGTTGCGGCCATTGCGGATGGCGCTGCCAGGTTTCCAGCAGCACCCGCGTGCCCTTGGCGGTGCTGCGCCCGGCCAGATGGAAGAAGGCATAGCGGCGCGGCACCGCGGGATCGTGGCGGTCGCGGCTGGTGAAGCCGATGTAGCGGGTGCGGCAACCGAGCCGCCGGAACGCCGCCTCCGCATGACGGGTCTTGCACAGCACCGCCTCGAAGCGCGGCAGCAGCGACAACCACTGCGGCAGGAACCATTCCGGATTGGGCACCAGCAGGTTGCGCTCGGCCAGCGCCAGACAGGCGGGATAGATGCGCTCGGAAAACACCTGGGTGTGCACCCGATGGCCGAACGTCTTTGCGAGCCGCGCGCCGACCTCCTGCACCTGCCGGGTCAGCTTGCCGCGGCTGAAGCCCAGCTGCTGCACCTGCTGGCCGCCCAGCGCCAGCGCCTCGGCCATCAGCCCCAGATCCCGGCTCAGACCGGTGCCGTTGTCGCAGCTGACGATGCGGTAGAGATCGGACGCCATGCAGGTGGGACGCGAAAGGAGGCCCCCAGCCTCGGCGCTGCGAGTGTCGACGGATTGTCAGCATGTGGCAGAACACGACACAGTGCCGCGATGCGGCCCGGCGTCGGCATGGCCGCGCGCGTCGCGCCATCGATGGCGCGACGGCGACCCGCACGCAGCGCTGCGCCAGCGCCCGCCGCGAGGGTGCTTCGGATGCCGATCTTCCCGGGTCGCAGGCCGCTTGTCGGGTACGGCGATATTTGCAACCATGCCGGACGCGTGCCGCGTGGGAGCGTCCTGCTTCTGGGGAAGCGCGGTAATCGAGTATGTCCAGGCAGGCGGAGAGACGAATGCCCTGTTCGACAAGCGCGGCATGCGCCGTTCGCCCACACTGCATGAACCTGCATGGCGTTCCCGGCCGCGGCCGAACGCACGCGCCAGATGCATGCCGCTCCAGTTGCTGCGCATTGCACCGCATCCTGATCAGGAACAGACCCGCATGACGCAGTCGATCGTCCGCCTGGCCGGCCTTGCCCTGACGCTGACGTTCGGCGCCGTCCTCGCGCTCGTCGTGCCGCCGCGCAGCGCCCATGCGCAAAGCGCCGACGGGCATCCGGACTGGCCGGGCAAGGGTCAGCTGTTCGTCGGCACCAACTACCAGCCGATCGACCGCTCGCCGGAACAGATCCGGCAGGACATCGCGATCATGAAGGCGGCCGGCTTCAGCATGGTGCGCATGGGCGATCTGTCGTGGGATTCGTTCGAGCCGGAGGAAGGCCGCTTCACCTTCGAGTGGTTCGACGACGTCGTCGCCCAGATGCACGCCGCCGGCATCAAGGTCGTGCTCGATATCCCCGGGCAACCGGCGCCGATCTGGCTGCACAAGGCCTACCCCGGCGTCGACCTGGTCAACCAGGACGGCGTGCGCCTGCACGCCGCCACGCGCTACTGGGACAACATCGCCGACCCCGACTACCGACGCCTGGCACGCCGCCTGGCCGAAACCATGATGCAGCGTTACGCCCGAAACCCGGCGGTGATCGCGCTCGGCTACGACAACGAGATCGGCAACGGCCAATTGTCCTATTCGGAAGCCGACCGGCAACGTTTCATCGCCTGGCTGCAGCGCAAGTACGGCTCGGTCGCCGCACTCAACAAGGCCTGGGCCACGCAGCGCTGGTCGCGCCGGATCAACGATTGGGACCAGGTCGATCTGCCCTACGGCAAAGGCCCCGGACCGAACGAACGCTATCTCGACCTGCGCCGCTTCTGGTCCGACGACACCATCGGCGCACTCAAGGATCTGGAAGCGGCGCGCAAGCGCTACGCGCCGAACCTGCCGGTGGCCTCCAACCTGTGGCCGACCGCGCCGACCAAAGGCTTCGACTATCTGCGCGCGTGGGACCAGATCTCCACCTACGGCGCGCAGGGCTTCTACCCCGGTGATCCGGTGACCGCCGCACTTGACGTGATGATGACCCGCGCCGGGCACCGCACACCGACCTGGTTCAACGAATTCACCGCCGGCGGCGGCGGTTATTACGGCACGCCGGGGCGTTCGCGGATGTGGGCCTATTTCGGCCTGCTGCACTATTCGCAGACCTTCCTCGCCTGGACCTTCAACTCGCACATCGGCGGCGAGGAACAGGCGCTGTTCGGCCTGCTCGATCACGACAGCCGGCCGTCCTGGAAGGTCGACGAATTCAAGCGCATCGCCGGCGAGATGAAGACCCTGCGCGGCATGGGCTTCCCGCGCTATGGCCAGCCCGAGATCGCCCTGCACTATTCCTTCGACACCAATTGGTTGACCACGCCGCCGCCCGGGCCCAACACCATGCAGGAGTATTTCAAGGGCAACTACGGCGACCAGGTCAAGGCCGCATTCGCGCCGCTGTTCGAGGACAACATCGACACCGCGGTGATCGACATCGGCCACGACGCGATCGACAAGTACAAGCTGGTGGTGCTGTCCAGCGCCTACATCATGGATCAGGACACCGCCGACGCGGTGCGCAACTATGTGGCCAAGGGCGGCACCGTGATCATGACCGGCTATTCGGCGAAGGTGGACGAAACCGGCAAGTGGTTCGAAACCCCGCTGCCGGGCCGGCTGACCGATGTGTTCGGACTGCGCACCAACGCCTTCTACCGCTCGCAGAAACCGCTGGAGATCAGTTTCGACGGCGCCGCGCTGACCGGCACCGACCCGTATTACGAAGTGCTGGAACTGGGCACCGCCAGGCCGCTGGCCATGTTCGACAACACGCCGCAAAAGAGCCCGGCGATCGCGATCAACCGCTACGGCAAGGGACAGGCCATCTACCTCGCCACCGCGGCGCAAGCGCCGTTCATCGCACCGCTGATCCGCTCGCTGTATGCGTCGCTGCACATCGCCCGCGGCCCGCAGACGCCCGCGGGCGTGGTGGCGCGGGTGGTCGACGGGCGCACCATGTACGTCAACACTACCGACGCTCCGGCGAGCGTCACCTTCCCCGGCAGCAAGACCGGCGTGCTCACGCACAAGACCTATGCCGGCAGGATCGAACTGGAGCCGTTCGGCGTGGAGCTGATGCAGTAATCCGCTTCGGCACCGCGCCACTGCCGCGCCGCGCGCTCCTCTTCGCGATGGCGCCCCGCAAGAGTCCTGACACGTCAGCGCTTTGTGTCGATATGTGTCTGAATACGACACAAACCCGCCATGAGGCCACCGCCGGCGCTGCCTATCATGGCGCTGCGATCATGCGCCCGCCTTGCTCCGGCAGCGATGGCCTGCCCGCACCAGTTACAGGCGGCAGCGGCCGCGTCTAGACTGGCTGTATCCCGAGCGGCCGCCCTTCAAGACCATGGATATGCAATCCTTCATTCTGGTAGTCGACGACGACCCCGATCTGCGCCGGCTCATCAGCGAGTTCCTGCAAGAGCACGGCTACCAGGTGGAAGCCGCCGAGAATGTCGCGGACATGCGCCGCCTGATGGCGATCCGCCAACCCGACCTGGTGATCCTGGACGTGATGATGCCCGGCGAAGACGGCCTCAGCGCCGCCCGGCAACTGGCCAGCGAGCGCGGCGCGCCGGCGGTGATCATGCTCAGCGCACTGGGCAGCGACACCGACCGCATCATCGGCCTGGAAGTGGGCGCCGACGATTACCTGGCCAAGCCGTGCAATCCGCGCGAGCTGCTGGCGCGGGTGCGCGCGCTGCTGCGCCGCAGCCAGGCAGCGGCGCTGCCGCCGGAAGCGCGCGGCAACGTCTACGAGTTCGCCGGCTGGCGGCTGGACGTGATCCGCCGCGACTTGCGCGATCCCACCGGCATCTTCATCAACCTCTCCGACGGCGAATTCGCCCTGCTGCGCACCTTCGTCGAGCATCCGCAGCGGGTGCTCAGCCGCGACCAGCTGCTCGACTACGCGCGCGGCCGCGACACCGAGGTCTACGATCGCGCCATCGACAGCCAGATCAGCCGCCTGCGCCGCAAGATCAACGAACGCGTGCAGACCGAACTGATCCGCACCGTGCGCAACGAGGGCTACATGCTGTTGCCGAGCGTCGCCCGGCTGTGAGCGCGCCCAGGCAGCGGGGCCGCCGCGGCGTCTCGATCTTCGTCCGCACCTTCCTGCTGCTGCTGGCCGCCCTGCTGACCGCGCAACTGATCGGCATCGCCCTGCTGGTGCTGCGCACGCCGGTCTACGAAATGCCGGTGCATCCGCCGGAAGTGATCGCGCTGCTGACCACCAAGATGCCGGCCGGCACGCAGACCCTCAAGGTGCACGACTCGGCGAAGGCGCCGCTGCCTGCGCGCGGACAGATCCGCGACCATTTCGCGGAATTCATGCTGACCAACTGGCTGGACGTGGCGCCGGAGCGGGTGCGTTTCTATCGCAGCAGCGACGAAAAGCTTCCCAACATGGATTTCCCGCCGGAAGAACTGGCGCGCTTGCGGGCGCGTTCCGGACCGCCCGGCGACGCGCGGTTCCCTCATGACGGGCCGCCGCCGTTCGACGATCCCGGCGCGCCGCCGCCCGCGCCATTCGGCGCCGAAGCCGATGCACGGCGGCAACCCCCGCCGAACGACGCCGATAGCGCGCCATTCGGCGATGCGATGCGCGCGGCGGGCTCGCGCTGGCGCAAGCGCGGCTTCGCTCCCGAATCCCCGCTCCTGGGCGGCTTCACTGCCGCACTTCAGCAACCGGACGGCCATTGGCGCAGCGTGGTGTCGCCGCCGCGGCGTTTCTCCACCGCATTCAAGACCCAGGTCGCGCTGCTGTTCGTCGCCGGCCTGCTGGCGATGCTGCCGCTGGCGTGGTGGTTCTCGCGCGCATTGGCCGCGCCGATCAAGCGCTTCGCCGAAGCCGCCGACCGGCTCGGCCGCAATCCCGACGCGGAGCCGCTGCAGCGCAGCGGTCCCAGCGAAATCGTGCAGGCCGCCGACTCGTTCAACGCCATGCAGTCGCGCCTGAACCGCCTGATCAACGAGCGCACGCACATGGTCGCGGCGATCGCCCACGACCTGCGCACCCCGCTGGCGCGCCTGGCGTTCCGCCTGGAAGGCCTGCAGCCGCCGCTGCGCGACAAGACCATCGCCGACATCGACGAGATGAAGGCGATGATCTCCGCCGCGCTGGACTTCATCCACAACGACAGCCGCCGCGGCACCCGCGCACCGCTGGATTTCCGCTTACTGGTGGAAAGCGTGGTCGACGACGCCAGCGACACCGGCGCCGACGTGAGCTTCGTCGCCGGCCAGGCCATCACCCTCGATGGCGATTCGTTGTCGCTGCGGCGCATGGTGATGAACTTGCTCGAGAACGCACTGAAGTATGGCAAGCGCGCGCGCCTGCAACTGCATCGCGACGGTCCCGACTGCGTGCTGTGGATCGACGACGACGGCCCCGGCATCGACCCGGCCCAGCACGAACAGCTGTTCCTTCCGTTCTTCCGCGGCGAGAACTCGCGCAACCGCGACACCGGCGGCATCGGCCTGGGCCTGTCGGTCGCCCACAGCATCGTGCTCGCCCATGGCGGCGAGATCACCCTGACCAACCGCCCCGAAGGCGGGTTGCGGGTGTGCGTGGAGCTGCCGTGCCAGGTGCCTGCGGGTTGAGCAGCGGCGCCGCGCCATGACGCGCAGCGCTCAGTAACGCGAACTTGAATAAGCAGCCAGGCTCGCGCTCTAGCGGCGTCGATAGATGGGAACAAGCACTAGATAGAACGGGACCGCCAGAAGCATGAGAACGAGCGCGATCCCATGCCGAGACCAAGTATCGGCCCAACCCGCGATCAGGCGGGACGACCCCAGCGAGCCCGCGAGCACCAGAAGTATCCCGATGCGCAAGGCGAGCCAAAATCCAAGCTGACAGCCTTGAGAAAGCGCCCCGACGCCTCCCGATGGCGGGCCACGAGCATGTAGCCAAATCCTATGAAGAGCACAGCCAGCGTGACAAGCTAGCTGCGGCAGTAGATCGGCCAAGAAAAGTTGGCGAGACACCGGCTGATGATGGTCCTCCCCTCGAGGCGGGACTGTCCCATGCCGCTGAGCGGCATCGGCTCCGATGGAGTGTTTTCCTGAAGCATCAATCGCTCCCATCTTCGCCGAAAGCAGGCAGCCCAACACTCAGGTCATCTGTACCGCCTCCGTCCGAAGGCGAGTGGAGCGCCTCGATCGTGCCAGGCGAATCAGGGCCAAGCGCCTGAGAAAAAGCAAAGACTCCGCAGACAACGGCACCGACCAGCGGCACCAACCAGATGAGCGCGAGCTGCCAAAAGCGTTGCGATGGCGAAAAGACAGGCGCGCGAAGTACCGCGACCGATGCGAGGACGTTGGCGAAGACGACGACCGCGAACAAAAGAAGTCCCACTTCCAGTCCCCCCAAAGACCAACGAAGTATCAGCCCTCTGCCGCCTTGCGCTCAACAAGCCCGATCTTGTTGCCGTCGACGATCCAGATGGTCCCATTTGGCGGAGTTGCAACGTAGATAGGCTTCTTTGCCCACAGACTCCAGAACACGTGAACCTCTGTGGGAATCGGGTCCAGCAAGTGCGTGATCATGAGGCCAACCGCTTCGGGCTCGCTCTGCAGCGCGATGCACGTACGAGTGAAACCGCGCTGCGAGACGACCTTCGCACCATCGATCTCCATACGGTAAGTTCCACCGATGGGCACGACATTGTGCTTGGTGGTACCCGGAAGCAAGTACACATTCCAATCGGTCCCCGGCGTGGCGCCGGACGGAAGCACCACGGAGTTGTAGTTCTTTGAGCAAGGCTCGATCGCCGATGCCATAGCGGCGGCACGAGCAGTTGCAGCCCCAAGCTCATAGTGACTAAGTGGCGCTGGCTCGTCCAGCGCAGTGACCGGGCCAGCGACACCCTCCTTTGAAACGGATACCCGATACAGCGCCGCAGGCGCCTGATCGATGAAGGT
Source organism: Xanthomonas sp. DAR 34887 (assembly GCF_041245805.1). Classification (NCBI taxonomy): domain Bacteria; kingdom Pseudomonadati; phylum Pseudomonadota; class Gammaproteobacteria; order Lysobacterales; family Lysobacteraceae; genus Xanthomonas; species Xanthomonas tesorieronis. The sequence continues at coordinate 959,299 of NZ_CP162490.1, read as the reverse complement.
GACAATGATTCGATCCTGATGCTCCTCCGTTACCCATCCTCTGACCCGCGCGTCGTTCTTGAACCGCCGCAACGCGATGACGGCGTCTGTTGCGACGGCGGCAGCACGATCGTGTCGGTAAATATCCAAGCCGGTGGCTTCTGCCGCCTTTAGCGCTGCAGCCTCTTGCTCTGGCGGAAGCGCTTGCGGAAGCGCCCCATCCGCAAGGGCTACGGGGGGGCACACGGCAAGGGCGATAGCAAGGAAGTAACGCAACATGTGGTCACCAATGAGGATGTTGATAGTTCATCTGTATCGCGCTGCGTGTCGGCTTCCACGCGAATGACTCAAGCGCGCTGAGAGACGATGCAGCTCGGACTAGGTACCGTCCGGGTAGTAGCGGAAATGACCGGCGATCGGATAAGCAAAAATAATGTCGTCTGCGGCAGTACCGGCACCGATGTTGTGGAGTATCAGCGGGCGATCGCTTCCTGGCGCATGGCGATCGGAGACGATGCCGATATGGGGCAACCCACCTGTCAGCCGCCACGTCACCAAATCGCCGGGGCGGTAGTCCACGGCACGATGACTGATCGGCAGCGATGCACCCTTGCGGGCCAGGAACGTTTCGATGTTGGGTACCCGCCGGTGGTCGATGTTCTTGTCGGGCGATTTACTCCCCCAGCGCTGCGGATACGCAGAAAAATTCTGCTGCATGTCCTCATGAATCAATTGCTGGAAATCGATGCCGAGATGCCTGTAGGCTCGAATGACGACATCAGTGCAAACGCCACGATCATTGGCAACATCACCGCCCGGGTAGGCGATGGTGTAGTAGGCCGGATCGTAGATCTCTCCCAGAGACATCCGCGCCCGACTGGCTGCAATGATCGTGCGGACATGGGCAGGCAAATTTTTCTGACCCGTAGAGCGAGTGGGCTCATCATCGGAAGTAGATGGCTGCGGAGCGGGCGCCGCCTGGTCGTGCTGCGGCTTGCATGAAGTGGCAAGCAACGCAGTGCAGATACTGATACAGAAAAGTGCACGAAGTTTGGGCATGGCATCCAATGCCTGAATAAACGCCCGCAAAAAAACCTGCCAGGCTTCGGCGGATTCTATGGCCCAAGGCCACTGGAGACAACTGATCAGAGCCGGCCCTATCGGCCGGCCGCAACCCGCGTCCGATCTTGAGCAGCCCAAGGCCCATCAACATCGCAGCGCCGCCTGCTACCAAAGGTACGAGCGGCTCAAACACGCCTTGTGGCGGATGCACCATGGCCAAAAGAACACGAACAACGTGAAAAGCTCCCCAGCAAGCCGAGATGGCCTCCATCGCAGAGACACAAGCCGCCGGTCGCCTTTTAGACCTTCTTCATTGCGTTTGCACCTGAATTAGGCCGAGCCGTGACGGCCTACTCACCAGAAATTTCATGTACCCCCGTCCGAATGGGCACTCGCATGAATCGGAGCATGCCCTCCGGAAAGTCGCGACCAGGTTCGGCTGCGGCTTGTAGGACAAATTTCCGAATATCTTCATGTGCTCGCCGTACCGGAGCACGATCGTTACAAGGGTCGGCCGAGCCATCGCTCGACCTGGCGCCGCTCCCACGCACCGCCCAGCAAAAATGTCCTGAGCGCGTGGATCGATAGGTCAGCGCCCCAGACCAGCCCCAACAGCAGCCCGGCCCACCAGTGTTCGGGGGACAGCAACAGGAGAACGGCGACGACGGCCGCGCATACGACGACGTAGACCACGATGTGGTGATAGAACTCTCGCAGCTGGCTGACCTGCTTCATGGCCATCACCTCCTGCGATGGGATCCGGTGTTCCGCGGCCGTCATGTCCGGTTCTCCCAGGTCTTCGATGGACACTTCGAAAACCGCGGCCAGGGACCTGAGTGTTTCCAGGCTCGGCTTGGCGCCGGCCTCCAGACGCTGAATCGTGCGCAGGCTGATTCCGCTGATGTCGGCCAGCTGCTGCTGGGACCAACCTCTCTTGAGCCGAAATTTATGCGTGATCATCTTTTCGTCCTTGGATTGAGCGGCTGGATCGTGTACGAAAAACCCGGAATGCGTCTACGTCAGCGACCCGCCACGGAGCCGCCAGTCGCATGACATGGCGCGCAACTCGCTGATCTTAAAAGGATCAAGCCAACTCACACAGCTTGCCAGCCGCTGCGCCAACGCCATCCTTGTGTTCGTCGCACCACCGCATGATTGTTGAAGCAGCGAACTCGAAGCAGAAGTCGTAGCAAACGCCAACATCGCCGCCGAGCAGCTGCTCTCGATGCCACGACGACTCGCACGTTCTCGCCATGCGCCCTAACGTCTGCGTTAAGCCGCGCCACGAAGCGGCGTCCGGATGGTAGGACAGGGCGACACCGCACAGCCAGGCTAGCGCGCCGGCAGAGGTCAGCACGGCACCACGACTGCTCACCGTGCCCCGGCAGCTAATGCGGGGTATGTGGCCTGACTCGAGATTTCCTACCTAAGCCAAACAAGAAAAGACCAACAACTCCAAAAAAAACATGCAAACGCAAAGCCAAAGCCGGCATCGTTGACTTGACCCGCTGGAATTGTTGCTGATGCATAGATAGCCGCGACAAGAAACGTGGTAGCCATTAGCAGCGAAAGCACGCCAAGCGCCACAAGCAATACTACGAAGAGCGTCCTAAGACCCATGAATGGCCTAACGCTGGAAATAAGCCGTGCCGCGAAGCGGCATCGGCTTGATTGACTTGTTAGGCATCAGCCGACTCCCACAGGCGACCCGTCCGGACGACCTTGCAGTGGTAGCACCCGCTGCTCCTGTCGTCCACGTTGTACCAGGAATGGGTCCCGCCAGCAGCCTCACAATTCAGTCCTTTGTCTGCGATTCCTAGGTCAATCAGAAACCACGGCAAGCGCCGCCTCAAGGCGGTCCTCCAACGGTACGGTGATGTTTTCGAGGTAACAGCCATCTGATGCCTAACGCCTGAATTAAGCCGACCCGCGAAGCGGGTTCGACTTGAATGAATTGTCAGATGCCGCCCGGTTACGGCACATAGACCAGATGCACTCTAACCGAGAATCTAGGCTCGTCGGTTACCTTAGCATGGAGCACCAGATCGCTCCGCCCTTCCTCTTGTGTCCACAGGTCAATCAGGGCTTCCCAGTGGTCGCCGGCCCACATGCAGACGGAGGATCCCCAAGTCTCCTCCGGCAGGGCTACCAACGTGGCGCCATAGTCTCGGATGTAGTGTTGGACTTGAGTTGCCGTATCAGCCGAGAGAGGTTCGACTCCAGGAATCTCAGGACGGTAGTCGTCGGCCGCAAATGCTTTCACCACCTCGCGAAACGTCTGCCGCCAATGAGTTGGAATTGGCTGCTGCCCGCTCTTATCGCTCATGCTCAGGTCACTCAAGTGCGCCACCTAACACTAGGATTTAAGCCGAGCCGCGAAGCGGCTTCGGCTTGAATGAATTGTTAGGCCTACAGCCCGTCTGTGAAGTCCAGTTTGAAGGATTGCGATGGCAGGTATAGGCCGTCGTATAGCTCCGATATCAGGGTGTCGATGCGGTCTGAGAGGCGCCCAACTAGATAATTACAGGTGTCGTAGCCGTCCGCAAATAATTGAGGTTTGTAGTAGTAAGAGCTGATCTTGACGGACACATGATCTCGCGGCTTGGACATGCCGGGCTCGTCGGCTGACGTGGGAATAACATGAACTATCCGGGTCTGAGAGTCACTGTGTGCCACAAGTTCGTGCCGCGTCTTGAGCAAAGTCTTGTGTGTCTTTGATAGTCTTGCATCCGTGAAGTCAGACCAGTGCCTAGACAACACTCCAGTGGATTTGTTGTCCACAAACGGCCGCCCATACGAAATCACTGCGGCATGGAACAGCGGCGCGTAAAAACTGTCACTAAAGCCCGTCACTTTCTCTAGGATCATCTGACACGTCCTCTGAGCCTGAAAGATGCCAGATCTGGCAACGACCAGTTTGTAGAGTTCCTTCTTTTGCTTAGAACGTGGCGACATCATCGCTTTGTAGGCCTAACGCTTGAATTAAGCCGAACCGCAAAGCGGTTTCGGCTTGAATGAATTGTTATCCCACATTGGCGCGCCACTCCTCTAGGCGACGATCCAGCACGGGCCTTAGCTTGTCGAAGTTGTCCCATGTGTCAGCGATGTAATAGATCCCATTGGGCCCCGCAGGAATTCCATGACCCAGCGCCGCCTCGTAATCTGCAAGGTACTGGCCCTTGTCAAAGTCAAAGTAGTGCTCAGCGAAGGCATTACCATCATCGCTCAGGTCTTCGTCAGTGAACTTTCCGTCACAGACAGCTAAAAAGAAGGCGCCAGGCGTGATTGAGCGATCCGTCAATCGCGGAATGCTCGCTGGGAAGTCCTCAAGGTGAAGCTCGCCAGCAAGTCCGGAGAGCAACGCCCAAGCTACAAACATCCCCGAGTGGGTGGCACCAGCCTCAGACGGCAGATCCTTCGGGAACTCTCCGCCAGAATGCCAAGATGCGTCGTCGTATTTCATGGGGGCTAACGCCTGAATTAAGCCGACCCGCGAAGCGGGTTCGGCTTGAATGAATTGTTAGCCCCAACCTCATGTGGCCAAGTTGGCTCGCGCTGGATTGGAAAAACGATCTCTAGCAAAGGAACGTCAACCTGTGACTTGGAGCCGATATCTAGAATCAGGGGCCACGATCGTTTCGAATCGGTGTAAGCAGATACGGACACTCTTTTAAGAGCGCCGTTGCAGTTGTCGCCCCGAAAAGCGAAATGGCCTGAGTACGTGTTAAAGGTGATTGGAATGGAGTAGCGACCTGCTGAATCCGTGAGCGACATGGCGGGACCACGTGACATGGAGTTCTCGGACCAAGCAACGCTCACCAGTGCAGATTTGACGGGATTGCCCTGCTTGTCTATGACAGATCCAGAAAAGACAAGGAATCTATCGCCACATTTTGCAGCCAAGGGCGCAATAGGCGCCCAGAAAAGCAGCAGAAGGACAATGACTTTCATTGGTGCTAACACCTGAATTAAGCCACGCCGCGAAGCGGCGTCGGCTTGGATGAATGGTTAGGCATATGGCCGGGAAGCACGCGGGCGAACTTCTGATTGCTCCGACGGACGGGGGAATTAGGCGGGAGCTGCAGGATGGCTGCAGCCCATGCGATGAAATCCGGTAGCACACTCGTCTCAATGTGGGCACGCGCAATCTTCGCCTGATTTGCAGGAACTGTGCCCGCACGGACTAAAAAAAACTCGTGCGGCACATTTGGCCGAGGCGGCCAAAAGAAGGCGTCAAAGAGGATGGCAGAGTGAATTTGGTGCAGATCGATACGCGCAGATAGGCCAACCTCTTGGATCATCCTCTCCAAGAGACTTGGCCTGAGCACGAAGCTCGCGCTTTTTGGAATTTTGTCCTTGACGATATGCATGGCCGCCCACCTAACGCCTGAATTAAGCCGAGCCGCGAAGCAGGTTCGGCTTGAATGAATTGTCAGGTCGCAGTATTGCATGAGCTGGCAGGTAGAACATCCTTGAGAGCGGGTAGTGCGAGCGCCGCGCCAGAAGTTGCGAACTCTGGCCCCGACAACGGCCCGACGACGGCACCTGGTGCCAGGCCGGACAGGCCATATCGGTCTCTCGTGACGACATAGAAACTCTCGCGCGTTTGATTGAGTTGCTTAACGACAACGTATTTTTCGTTTGCGCCAGCTGCAACAATGCAGCCGCTTACAACCTCGGTAGAGGTGGTGGCGTCGATACGATATGCCAGATGACTATTAGAGGGGCCATCGACCCAGAGCACCTCAAACTTGCCGGAACTCCAAGGACTGCCGGAGTCGAACAAGCCACAGCCCGTCAGCATCCCAGATAGAGCGAGGGTACCAATGACTACGCGTGGTTGCATGATCTGCGGCCCAACGTCTGAATTAAGCCGACCCGCGAAGCGGGTTCGACTTGGATGAATTGTTAGGCCGCTGCCCGAAGGAGCAAGAGCACGACAATGCAAGCGCCCAACAACCCGACGAGAACCTGGTGAGCACGGTAGTGCCGCCTAATGACAATGTGGTCTGGGTCTGACAGATCATTAGTTGCGGGAATTTTGCGCATGCGGAATAGGTTAAGGACGATCCCAAGCGGCGAGCCACCGGAGCGAAAATCCCCCAGGCCAGCTGACTCTAGCCGCTGCGCCCCAACGGCCTTGCGGATCCTATGGGCCAGCAACCAATCATTCGCTATGACGGCAGCAAATAGAACTAGAGGTAAATAAGTCAACGGGTGCATGATCTCTCCGGCGGCCTAACGCCTGAATTAAGCCGACCCGTGAAGCGGGTTCGGCTTGAATGAATTGTTAGCCATTAACTCGGCCATGGTGTCGATGACGAGTGTAGAGCCTACTGGAATATCAGCGGGAACGAGCCCAGAGAATCGGAGGAGCACTGGCTTGAGTGGTGGGCGCCGCCGATACTCAACAATGGCCGGCACCTCAAGAAGGCTCCCATCAGGGCGCGTCACTTGTACCGGATGGACGCTGCCGGGAGGAAATTCAGGCAAGTCAGGGGTAACAACTACGGCTATGAAGCCGGCCTGAGACACATCAAGAACGTCTACCGCAGAGAACTCCATGGATTAGCCCTGATGTCCGTTGTGATGGCTAACTACTATTGGACCGCCTAAAAGCGGTGTTGCACCGAGTATCCACCATCGGACGAATCTGGAAAGAAGTTAATTCCCATTACCTTTCAGCGACTTGCCAGCTCATGGATGGCAGTTCGGCCAAAGACAGCAATCGCGTTATCCGACGTTCGCACAGGTGGTATGAGTTACACCTGTGACTGTGAAGGCGTAACGGGGCATCTACTCTCGGCAGCGTGGGAGAAACTCCCCGGCCGGCTCCGGCTGGGTTCCTCTCCCTATGCATCAAGCGTGCGCACGCCAAATAGCATGGGAGTGCGACACCACGCCGGCAATGAAGCAGCTCTCCGAAGCAAGACTTCACGATACAGAACCGCCAGCCGCATCGACAGCGGCCGGCGCACGCAGATCAGTAAGCGAACTCGGAAAACACCGGGTCCACACTCCCCTGCCAAGCCCCGTGATACAGCTCCAGCTTGCGCTCGGCCGCGGTCTCGCCGGCGTGCAGGATCTCCACCAGCGGTTCCAGGAAGCGCGATTCGTCCTGGCCATCGCCGTTCAAACGGGCGCGGCGGCGCAGGCCGTTCAAGGCGATCTTCACCGACTCGGCGGCAAGGTCCTGCACGGTGCCGCTGCGGAACGGCAGCTTCAGCGCCTGCTTCGGCACGCCGTCGCGCAGCGCGTGGCGTTCGACCAGGCTGAAATCCTTGACCAGGTCCCATGCCGCGTCCAGCGCGGCATCGTCGTACAGCAGGCCGACCCAGTACGCCGACAGCGCGCACAGCCGACCCCACGGGCCGGCGTCGGCGCCGCGCATTTCCAGGTATTTCTTCAGTCGCACTTCCGGGAACGCGGTGGTCATGTGATCGGACCAGTCGCGCAGCGTCGGCAGCGCGCCCGGCAACGCCGGCAGCTTGCCCTGCATGAAATCGCGGAAGCTCTGCCCGCTGGCGTCGACGTAGGTGCCGTCGCGATAGGAGAAGTACATCGGCACGTCGAGCAGGTAGTCGACATAACGCTCGTAGCCGAAGCCGTCTTCGAACACGAAGTCGAGCATGCCGGTGCGATCGGCGTCGGTGTCGGTCCAGATGTGCGAGCGGTAGCTGAGGTAACCGTTAGGCTTGCCCTCGGCGAACGGCGAGTCGGCGAACAGCGCGGTGGCGATCGGCTGCAGCGCCAGCGACACGCGGAATTTCTTGATCATGTCCGCTTCGCTGGCGTAGTCCAGGTTGACCTGCACCGTGCAGGTGCGGGTCATCATGTCCAGGCCGAGCTTGCCGACCTTGGGCATGTAGTTCTTCATGATCTGGTAGCGGCCCTTGGGCATCCACGGCATCTCGTCGCGGCGCCACTTCGGCTGGAAGCCCATGCCGAGGAAGCCCAGGCGCAGTTCGTCGGCGACCTGCTTGACCTCGTTGAGGTGGCTGCCCACTTCCACGCAGGTGTCGTGGATGGTTTCCAGCGGCGCGCCCGACAGCTCCAGTTGCCCGGCCGGTTCCAGCGTCACCGAGGCGCCGTCGCGCAGCAGCGCGATGGTATGCCCGCCTTCTTGCACCGGCTCCCAGCCGAAGCGGGTCAGGCCGGTGAGCAGGGCCTCGATGCCGCGCTCGCCGTCGAAGGTCGGCGGGCGCAGGTCGTCTAGGCGGAAGCCGAACTTCTCGTGTTCGGTGCCGATGCGCCACTGCGCTTCGGGCTTTTCGCCGGAGGCCAGCACCTCGACCAGTTCGTTGCGGTCGGTGATCAGCGTTTCGGCAACGTGGCTTGGGCTCGACAAGGGCAGGCTCGCACGGAAGATGAGGCGATGTGGGGACGGAACGCCCGCATCGCAAGGCCCGCACTATAGCGTGACCGGCGCGAAGCCCACATCGCTACCGGCGGTACCGCAGCATTCCACGGACCGCCCGCTCGGCGCCAGCGAGAGTGAGACGCAGCACCGCCGGCCGCGCCGGGCTCGGCTAGGCTGCAGGCCTGTTCTTCGCCATGCAGGCAGCCGATGCGCCCCGCCCATTCCGAACTGCATCGCGCCGATCGTGCCGGCTGGCTGCGTGCCGCGGTGCTGGGCGCCAACGACGGCATCCTGTCGGTGGCCGGGCTGGTGGTCGGCGTGGCCAGCAGCGGCGCGCCGGCGCCAGTGGTGCTGGCGACCGGCATCGCCGGCCTGGTGGCCGGTGCGATGTCGATGGCCGCGGGCGAATATGTTTCGGTGCAGTCGCAGGTGGACACCGAGCGCGCGGACCTGGCGATCGAGCGCCGCGAACTGCGCGAGGACCCGCACAGCGAACTGGAAGAACTGGCCGGCATCTACCGCCAACGCGGGCTGGACGCGGCGCTGGCGCGCCAGGTCGCCGAGCAGTTGACCGCGCACGATGCGCTGGGCGCGCATGCGCGCGACGAACTGGGCATCACCGAGACCCTGCGCGCGCGGCCGCTGCAGGCCGCGCTGGCGTCGGCGGCCGCGTTCTGCTGCGGCGCGGCACTGCCGATCCTGGCCGCGTTGCTGGCGCCGGCCGAGCGCCAGGTGTGGGTGACGGTCGCAGCGACGCTGCTCGGGCTGTCGCTGACCGGCGCCTTGGCGGCACGCGCCGGCGGCGCCTCCGGGCTGCGCGGCGCGGTGCGCGTGGTGTTCTGGGGCGCGGCGGCGATGCTCGCCACCGGCGCGGTCGGGCGCCTGTTCGGCGTGCACGTCTGAGCGGACGCGTACCGTACTGGGTAGCATCACCGGCATGGCGACACCTGTTCCCCCGAAATGCAAGGCAACCGCACGCCCATCGCTCAAAACGGAACCTGACTTGGAGTAATGAAAATTAGCACTGGTACCTTCGTCGTCGACCACATGGGATTTTCCGTTTCATCGCTGGATGAGGCGATCGAGTTCTGGACTGAGGCCATGGGCTTCGAACTTGTCCGCACAGGCGAAATGGGCGGCGATTTCCTGCGCGAGGTGACGGGCGTCGACGATCCTCGTTGCCGCATGGCGCTGGTGGTATCGCCTGCCGGCTTTCCCATCGAACTGCTGGAATACTCGACAGCCCGCACGTTGGGCAAGACACCCGCAAGCGCTGGCGCGATCGGCGCGGCCCATCTTGCCGTCACCGTGACGGATATCGACGTGGCTGTCGCCAGGATCCAGGCGCACGGATGGCACTTGAAAGGATCTCCGCGGCCGATCGAGGCCGGGCCACGCGCGGGAACCGTCGTTGCCTATGTCAGCGGGCCCGACGGGATCACCATCGAGGTCATGCAACCTCCCAGGTAAGAGTAGCTAATACAACGACTGCGCAGCCGCCGGCCGGGTGCGTGCAGCACTCGGAATCCTCATGTCCCACTTGTATGCTGCAGTTCCTGTGCGCCGCCCGCGCCGGCATGGCGACTGCTCGCGACGTTTTGTTAGCCACTCTAAAGTCTCATCCGGCATGGCGTGGGGCGCTCCGGCACTTTCGATCGCCGCTGGCTAAAGTGTAGTGATGCACTTTGAGGCGATATGCGTCGCTGTCCGCGGCGCGGATGGCCAACCCGCGGGGAAGCGGCCTGTGGCGCGCGGAGACCGGCAGTTTGCGGGGCCGGCACCAGCATAGTCGTGCTGGTCCTGCCGGCTGCGACGTAGCGGCCCGGTGCTTTACTCTGAGCACGCGCGCACCGCGCTGCGCTAGCATCACGGCCATGGCCGACACCACTTCCCCCGACGCCTTGCTGCTGGCGCGCCTGGCCAGCCTGGCCGACTGTACGCAGGCCGAGGGCTATGCCTGCATCACCGCGCGTCGCGAACACGGCGCGCGCTCGGTGGAGATCCCGCAGCCGCAGCTGGCGATCCTGCTGCAGGGACGCAAGCAGGTGCGCACCGCCACGCAGACCCTGGACTTCGTGCCGGGCGACCTGTTCCTGGTGACGCGGCGCTGCCGCATCGATGTGGTCAACATCCCGGATCCGCACAGCGGCCTGTACCTGAGCGTGCTGGTGCCGTTGTGCGAGGAAGCGCTGAGCGCGGCGCGCGTGCTGTGGAACGAACCGCTTCCCGCCGCCGGCGCGGAGCTGGCACGCCTGCGCGCCGAGGAGTTCGGCAGCACCCTGCTGCAATGGCGGCAGGCGCTGCAGGACGGCCGGTACACCGAGGCGCGGCTGGCGCTGGCGGCCCTGGTGGTGGCGCTGTGCCGGCGCGGCCACGGCGGACTGCTGCTGCCGCCGGCGCCGAGCGTGGCCGCGCGGGTGCGCGACCTGGTCGTCGCGCAGCCGCAACGCGCCTGGCGTTCGCGCGACATCGAAGACAGCCTCGGTCTCAGCGGCGCGACCCTGCGCCGGCACCTAGCCAGCGAAGGAACCTCGTTGCGCGACCTGCTCGCCGATGCGCGCCTGGCGCATGCGATGCAGCTGCTCTACACCACGCGCTGGCCGCTGAAGACGGTCGCCGCGCACGCCGGCTACCGCTCGGTACGCAGCTTCAGCCAACGCTTCCAGCAACGCTACGGCCTGGACCCGTCCAGCATCGGCAACTGAGCCGCGTCGGCGCTGAGCGCCGCGCGCAGCGGAATGAGCGAATCGCGCAGCAGCGCAGGCGCAGCATGCCGGTACCGCGGCGCCTGCCGCTCTGCCAGGAAGTCCCCATGTCCGTGTTCCCGTTGCGCGCGCTGTGCGCGCTGGCCCTGAGCGCCAGCGCGGCGCTGACGCTGCCATCCCCCGCCCATGCCGCCGCGCCGACCAGCGCGCAGACGCAGGTGCCCGGCGTGTATCGCCAGGCGATCGGCCGGTTGCGCGTCACCGCCCTGTTCGACGGCACCGTGGCGCTGCCGCGCGCGCAACTGGCGAACATTCCCCCGGAGGCGATCGCCCGCCTGCTCGACCACCGCTATGTGCCGGAGAACGACAAAGGCCTGCAGACCGCGGTCAACGCCTATCTGATCCAGGACGGCACGCACCTGACTCTGGTCGATACCGGCACCGCCACGTGCTTTGGCCCCGGGCTCGGCCAGGTGCTGACGAACCTGCGCGCGGCCGGCTACGCGCCGGCGCAGGTGGACGACGTGCTGCTGACGCATGCCCACCCAGACCACATGTGCGGCCTGCTCGATGCGCAAGGACAGGCCGCCTATCCCAACGCCACGGTGTGGCTGAGCGCGGCCGATGCCGCGTACTGGCTGGATCCGGCCAGCGAAACCAGCGCACCGCAGATGCTGAAGTTCGCCTTCCCGCTGGCGCGCGCGGCGGCGGCGCCGTACCAGGCCAAGGACCGGCTGCGCCGCTTCCGTCCCGGCGATGCGTTGCCCGGCGGCGCGGTGGCGCTGGACACGCACGGGCATACGCCCGGCCACGTGTCCTACCGCTTCGACGGCGGCGGTGGCCAGCAGTTGCTGGTGTGGGGCGATCTGGTGCACTACCACGCGGTGCAATTCGCGCAGCCGCAGGCGTCGTACGAAGCCGACAGCGACCGCACGGCGGCGATCGCCGCGCGCAAGCGGACCATGGCCCAGGCCGCCGACGGCGGCTGGTGGGTGGCCGGCGCGCATCTGCCCTTCCCGGGCCTGGGCCATGTGCGCCGCGAGGGCGAAGCCTTCGCCTGGGTGCCCGCCGAGTTCACGCCGTTGCCGGCGACGCCTTGAGGGCGGCTTTCTCCCTGCGGACGAAGGAGCAGTTGCTGGCCCTCTCCCACCGGGAGAGGGGCTGGGGTGAGGGTACGGCGCGAAAGCGTCTCGCGGAGTTTGGGCGCACGAGGCTTCGCCCGTACCCTCATCCGCCCCTTCGGGGCATCTTCCCCCAAAAGGGGGCCATGGTCCCGGGGGGAGAAGGAACAACCGCTAGCCCCTCTCCCACCGGGAGAGGGGTTGGGGTGAGGGTGCGGCGCGAAAGCGTCTCGCGGCGTTTGGGTACGAGAGGCCGCGCGCACCACGCTCACTCCGCGGCGGTCGGCTCCGTCTCCAGCCCTAGCCAGCCGCCGACGATGGCACGCGCCTCGTCCACGCCCTGGCGGGTCTCGCCGGAAAACAGCTGCACGCTGACCGTGTCGCCGAAGGAGCTGGACAGCTCCTTGCGCACCTGCTGCAGCGCCTGTGCCTGCTGGCCGCGGCCGAGCTTGTCGGCCTTGGTCAGCAGCGCATGCGCCGGCAATCCGCGTTGCACCGCATAACCGAGCATCTGCCGGTCGTAATCCTTCAGCGGATGGCGGATGTCCATCACCACCACCAGCCCGCGCAGGGCGTCGCGGGTGCGGAAATACTTGTCGATGAACGCCTGCCAGTGCGCCTGCAGCTCCAGCGGCACCTTGGCGTAGCCGTAGCCGGGCAGGTCCACCAGATAGCGCTCGGGCTGGATATGGAAGAACACCAGCTGCTGGGTGCGGCCAGGGGTCTTGGACACGCGGGCCAGCGCGTTCTGCCGGGTGAGCGCATTCAGCGCGCTGGATTTGCCGGCGTTGGAGCGGCCGGCGAAGGCCACCTCCCAGCCCCCGTCCTCCGGCAGCTGCCGGGGATTGTGGGCGGAAAGCAGGTATTGGGCACGTTCGATGAGGAGCGACATGGCGCTAGGATCGCACGTCCGCCGCTCCGGGCGGGGTTCGTTGACCGGCAGGGCGCCACGCAGGGATAATCGCGCGAGTGCGGTCGCCGACCTGGCAGCCGCGGGTCGGGTCACACGGAGCTTCAGCTAATGCGCCACGCTCGCGTTCTTGCCTTTGCCGGTCTAGCCGTTTCCGCCGCCGCTGTCGTCGCGTTCGCGCAGACCTCGGTGGTTCCCATTCCCGACAACGCGCCGGTACGCACCGCGCCGCTGGAAGGCGACGTCGGCAAGGTCGCCTGGGGCGATCCCAAGGCCGGCCAGGCCAAGGCAGCGGCCTGCGCCGCCTGCCATGGCGCCGACGGCAACCCCGCGATCGCGATGTACCCGCGCATCGCCGGCCAGAGCGAACGCTACAGTGCGCGGCAGATGGCCTTGATCGCGCACGGCGAGCGCACATCCGGCGCGGTGGCGGCGATGGTGCCGTTCGTGCAGCCGCTGAGCGCACAGGACATGCGCGACATCGGCGCCTACTTCGCCACGCAGAAGGCCGGCGCCGGTATCGCCGACGACGCGGTGGTCAGCGACGGCCCGTACGCCGGCATGAAGTTCTACGAGGTCGGGCAGCAGTTGTACCGCGGTGGCGATCCGTCGCGCGGGATTCCGGCCTGCATGGCCTGCCACGGCCCCACCGGCGCCGGCAATCCCGGCCCGGCGTATCCGCACCTGGGCGGCCAGCACGCCGACTACGTGGCGCGGCGTCTGCAGGAATACCAGTCCGGCACCACGCAGGAGCGCGACCAGACCATGTTCAAGATCATGGCGCAGGTGGCCAAGCCCTTGACCGAGCAGGAGATGAAGGCGCTAGGCAGCTATCTGCAGGGCCTGCACGACCGCGCCGACGACGCGGCTGCGGCGCAGGCAGGGCCGGCGCCACAACAGGCGGCGCCTGCGCAACAATCCTAACCGTGCGCCGCGAACGCGGCGCCGGACCGCTTCCCCCTCGCGCCGGTCGTCACGACCGGCGTTCGTTTTTTGCCATGGAGATCGCATGAACCGTTTGCCCCGCCTGCTGCTGTGCCTGCTCACCCTGTTGCCGCTGAGCGCCTGCGCGCAGCCCAAGACCGCCGCCCCGGTCGAAGGCGAGGACTACGCGCTGATCGCCAAGCCGCAGCCGTTCGCGCCGCTGGCCGGCAAGATCGAGGTGGTGGAAGTGTTCGGCTACACCTGCCCGCATTGCGCGCACTTCGAACCGATCTTCGAAGAGTGGACGCGCAAGCAGGGCAAGGACGTGCGGGTGACCCTGGTGCCGGCGGCGTTCGGCGGTTTCTGGGACAGCTTCGCCAGCGCCTTCTATGCCGCGCAGAAGCTGGGCGTGCAGACCCGCAGCCACCACGACCTGTTCGAGGCGATCCACGACAAGCACAGCGTGCCGGTCCAGAACGTGGCGCCGGAAGAGCTGGCCGCGTTCTACGCCGCGTACGGGGTCAAGCCGCAGGACTTCGTCGCCGCCTACAACAGCCCGCAGGTGGCCGCGCAGGTCAAGGCCGCGCGCGACTTCGCCACGCGCAGCGATATCCCCGGCACGCCGGCGCTGGTGATCAACGGCAAGTACTTGGTCAAGGGCAAGAATTTCCAGGACATGCTGCGCATCGCCGATGCGCTGGTCGCCCGCGAGCGCGCGGGCAAGTAATCCCGCGCGAACCCGCAGCACGGCGCTTCATCCACGCCATGGCATCATGCCGGGGTTGCCTGCCGCGCTATTCGGCGCGGCCGGCGTTCTACCCCCCATCCTGCTGGAGATGTCGCCGATGAAGACCCGCTTCGCCCTGACCCTGATGGCCCTGCTGCCGATCCTGGTCGCATGCAAGGCCCAGGACGGCTCTGCCGACACCGTCGCCCCGGCCGCCGACGCACCGGCCGCAGCGCCGGCCGCGCCCGCCGCCAGCGACACCGCACCGTCCGCCACCGCCGAAACCGCCTCCACCCCGGCGACCGATGCCGCAGCGCCGCCTGCCGCCGAAACGCCGGCCGCGCCGGTCGCAGCGCGTGCGCCGAGCGGCGCCGAGCCGGTCGCCGGCACCGACTATGTCGATATCCCGGGCGGCCAGCCGTTCCAGCCGACCAACGGCAAGATCGAAGTAGTCGAAGTGTTCGGCTATGTGTGCCCGGCCTGTGCGGGCTTCCAGCCGCTGATCGGCCCGTGGAAGGCCGGCCTGCAGGCGGATGTGCATTTCGTGTACGTGCCGGCGATGTTCGGCGGCACCTGGGACGACTACGCGCGTGCGTTCTACGCCGCCGAGGCGCTGGGCGTGCAGGAAAAGACCCACGAGGCGCTGTACAAGGCGATCCACGTCGACCAGACCCTCAAGGGCGAGCGCGGCCGCGACTCGGTGCAGGACATCGCCGGCTTCTACGCCAAGTACGGCGTGGATCCCAAGCAGTTCGCCGACACCATGGGCAGCTTCGCGGTCAGCAGCAAGACCAACCGTGCCAAGCAGTTCGCCACGCGCAGCGGCATCAACGGCACGCCGTCGCTGATCGTCAACGGCAAGTATCTGATCAAGGGCAACAGCTACCCGGACAAGCTGCGCATCGCCGATCACCTGATCGCGCGCGAGCGTGCGGCGCTGGCCAAGTAAGCTCCCGCTCCCACCAGGCCGCCCTGCCGTGACCGCTCCCACCACCCGCACGCTGCGCGTGCTCACCGCCAATATCCAGGCCGGCTCCAGCACGCGCCGCTACAGCGATTACGTGACCCGCAGCTGGTCGCACGCGCTGCCGGCGGGCAGCAAGCGCAGCAGCCTGGATGCGATCGCGCAGCTGGCCCGCGAGCACGACATCGTCGGCCTGCAGGAAAGCGATCCCGGCAGCCTGCGCTCAGGCTTCACCAACCAGACCCACTACCTGGCCGAGCGCGCCGGCTTCAACTACTGGAGCCACCAGCCGAACCGGCGCATGGGCGGCGTGGCCTCCAGCGCCAACGGCCTGCTCAGCCGGCTGGAGCCGGTCGAAGTGCAGGACCATCCCCTGCCCGGCCGGCTCGGCGGACGCGGCGTGCTGCTGGCCAAGTTCGGCGACGGCGCGGAAGGATTGGCGATCGCGGTGGCGCATCTGTCGCTGGGCGCCAACTCGCGTGCGGCGCAGTTGGCGTTCATCGCCGAGCTGCTGTCCGACCATCCCAACGCGGTGCTGATGGGCGACTTCAACTGCGTCGCCGACCGGCCCGAAATGCAGGCCCTGTACAAGCGCACCCGGCTGCAACCGCCGGGCTGCGTGGTGCCGACCTTCCCCAGCTGGCGCCCGCAGCGCGCGATCGACCACATCCTGGTCAGCGACGGCCTGCGCTGCAACGCGCAGCGCGCGCTCCCGGCCGCGTTCTCCGACCACCTGGCGGTGGCGACCGAGATCGAAGTGCCGCAGGGGCTGCTGCGCTAGCCAGCGGCCGCGTTTCCTGTGCGGCATGGCATCGCTGCGCTGCGGCAACGCTCCCTGTAGGAGCGGCTTCAGCCGCGACCGGGCGCTATCGGTAAAGCGTCGCGGCTGAAGCCGCTCCTACAGAAATGCGCCGGTCGCTCCGACCACCTGGCAGTGGCGACCGAGATCGAAGTGCCGCAGGGGCTGCTGCGCTAGCCAGCTGCCGCGTTTCCTGTGCGGCATGGCATCGCTGCGCTGCGGCAACGCTCCCTGTAGGAGCGGCTTCAGCCGCGACCGTGCGCCATCGGTGAAGCGTCGCGGCTGAAGCCGCTCCTACAGAAAGCGCGATGGCGTGCGGACAATGTGGGAGCGACTTCAGTCGCGACGGGCGTTACCGACCAGCTCCGTCGCGACCGAAGTCGCTCCCATGTTCTGCATAAGCGCAAGCGCCCTAGAACTTCAGATCCGCCCGCACATACAGATAACGCCCACCCGGGATGTCGTACGTGGACGCGTCGTAGCCGTTGAGCGAGCACGACAGGCAGATCGGCGGATCCTTGTCGAAGACGTTGTTGACGCCGCCGCTCACGGTCAGGCCCTTGAGCCAGTCGAAGCGGTAGCCCAGTTGCAGGTCGTGGTAGGTGATCGCGTCGAGCGTGTTGGTGCCGGCGGCCTGGTTGCTGCACACCGGGAACGCCACCGCGTCGCCGCACTGCTCGGTCAGTTCGGAAATGTGCCGCACCGTCCACGAGGCGTTCCAGCGGTTCAACGACCAGTCCAGGGTCAGGTTGCTGGTCCACTCCGGGATCGCGCTGTCCACCACTTCCACACCCGGTTCCTGCGGCTGCACCTGGCCGGCGGCGCCGGTGGCGACGTAGCGGGTGACGAAGGTGTTCTGCCAGCCGATCTTGAAGCGCCCGGCGGCGGTCTGCGGCGAGGTCCAGAACAGGTCCACGTCCCAGCCGTCGGTCTTGATCGACCCCAGGTTGGTCAGGCGGTTGTTGAAGCCATTGATGCCGCCGGTGGACGCGCGGGTGATGCCGTCGCAATAGGTCGCGTCCAGCGTGTCCACGCACAGGTCGAGCTGGGTCTGCGCATTGATCGCCTGGATCGCGCCATCGATGTCGTGGCGGTAGAAGGTCACCTCCACATCAAAGCGGTCCGACCACGGCACGTTGCTGGCGAACCACGGACTCCACACGAAGCCGGCGCTGAAGCTGCGTGCCTTCTCCGGCTCCAGCGCGCGGTTGCCGCCGGTGGTCACCGAGATCTGCGAGTTGGCCTGCTGATAGCCGGCCGGCACGCCGAGCGCGGCGCAATTGGCGGCGCTGCCGCGCGGCGCGGTGCCGCCCAGACCGATCGAGCACGGATCGGACAGGGTCAGGTCGGCGCGCGCGGCCGAACCGTACAGCTCGCCGATGGTCGGCGCGCGGAAGCCTTCGGCATAGCTGGTGCGCAGCACGAAGTCCGGCGACACCTGCCAGCGCAGGCCGTACTTCGGGGTGAATTCGCCGCCGAAGGTGGAGTAATCCGAGTAACGCCCGGCCAGGCTCAGGTCCAGCTTATCGCCCAGCGGCGAGTCGGCGAAGATCGGCACGCTCAGTTCGAGATAGGCTTCCTTGACGTTGTAGCTGCCCTCGGTCGGCAACGACGGCACGCCGTTGTAGTGGCCGATCACGGTCAACGGATCCGGGTGGTACCAGCCTTCGTACTTGCGGTATTCCACGCCGGTGGCGAAGGACACCTCGCCGGCCGGCAGGGTGAACAGGTCGCTGCTGAGGTTGGCGGTGAACTGGGTCAGCTCGTTCTGGCTGCGGTCGTGCACCACCGGCTGGATCCAGCGCAGCATCTCCGGGGTGATGCTGCCGGCGCCGCCGAAGATGTTCAACGGCACGCAACCGGCCACCGCCGCACAGGCGGCCGGATCGCCCAGCGCCAGGTTGATGTTGTAGATGTTGTAGCTGCCGTAGTTGGTCTGCTCGGCCTTGTTCTTGCTGTAGGCGCCGTTGACGTCCCAGAACCAGGTGCGGTCGGCGCTCTCGAAACTGCCGATGAAGCCGGTGCCCACGTACTGGGTGTCCACGCGCTGTTCGAACACGCGCGCGCCGCCTTCCACCGGCCGCCGCCCGATCATGATCAGGTTGCTGGACGAATCCAGGTCGAAGCCGAACGGGTTGTACGGATTGGCCGCGGAAATGACGATGTTGTCGGCCAGCGGATTGCCGGTGCCGGCATCCGGGCCGAGGAAGATCGGCTCCGGCCCGGCCTGGTTGGTCGACTCGCGGCGGTTGCCGAGCACTTTCAGGTACCACTGCACGTCGTCGTTGAAGAAGTAGCGGAACTGGCCGAACACGCCCTTGCGCTCGGACGGGGTCAGCAACAGGTTGGACGCGGCGAAGTTGTAGCGGTCGGCGGTGCTGAAGCAGTGGTAGTCGTCGCTGCGGGCGCAGCCGGCGCTGCCGTCGTAGGTCGGGGTGCTGGCGCCGCTGTTCGGGGTCAGGTCCTGCTCGGCGCCGGTGATCGGATCGACGAAGATGAAACGGCCGTTCGGCGTGGCCGAGCTGGCGAAGGCGAGTCCGGTGCCGGGCACCGGATACAGCGACTGCTTGCGGTCGCGCGCGTAAATCGGATCCTGCTTGGTGTAGCTGGCGCCGAGGAACAGGCTGGTGCGATCGGTGCTGTGGCCCCAGGCCAGGTCCACGCCCTTGCTGGCGCCGTCGCCCTTGTCGTACTGGCCGTAGTTCAGCGTGACCTGGCCGCCATCGAACTTGCGCCGGGTGATGATGTTGACCACGCCGGCGATGGCGTCGGAGCCGTACAGCGAGGAAGCACCGTCTTCCAGCACCTCGATGCGCTCGACGATGGCCAGCGGAATGGTGTTGAGGTCGGTGGCCGCGCCCACGCCGGACGCGGAGGACTCGTTGACCCAGCGCATGCCGTCGACCAGCACCAGGACCCGCTTGGCGCCCAGATGGCGCAGGTCCACCTGCGCCGAACCGGCGCCGACGCCGCTGCCGTCGGGCGGGAAACCGAAGTTGCCGGAGGAGTTGAACTTGGTGTTCAACGCCGAGCCGGAGGCGGTCAGTTCCTGCAGCACGTCGCCGATCGAGGTCAGGCCGGTGCGTTCGATGTCGGCACGGCTCAGCGTCTGCACCGGCACCTGGCCCTCCAGCTCGGCCTTGCGGATGCGCGTGCCGGTGACCTGGACGCTGTCCAGGGTGGTGGCGGACTCGGGGGCAGCGGGCGCTGCCTGCTGGGCGATGGCCAGCGCGGGCGAACCGGCCAGCAAGGACAAGGAAACCGCGAAAACCAAAGGATGGCGGTGCAGGCAATTCATCCGTCTCTCTCTCCAGAAAGGATGTGGGTCGGCCGCTGCGACCCCCTGCACCGCGACGGCGTGGCCTACCTTGTAAACAAAACGTAAACCCTAAGCAAGCAATCGGACCGCGATTCGGACAGTCCTGGACCGACTGGACGATCTCGTAGACATGGCGGCAGTCCACCCGGACTCGCACTCCGACCGGCGCAGGACAAGGCGGACCAGGCAGACGGGCGCCAGGACACGGCGAAAGACAACGGCAGGCGGCGTGCGCAGGCCGACTCGCGAAGTGCGAGCACCGCATATGCGGCCCACCTTGCCGGACGATGCGAGCGACATGGCCACCTGTAGCGCGACAGTGCGCCCATTCGCAATACCGTATCGCAGCCTCCGACGATGCACGACAGACACAGCTTCGTGCAGCTTCAAGTGTGTGGCACGCGCAGCGCATGACGACCGCCCGGTGCATCGGTACGCCAAGCGCCCTTGCGCCGGATCCAACCGGCGCCCTGCTGCGCCAATAACGTTGCCGGGGTAGCGTTGGGCCGCAACACCCCTGCCCCCCTGCCCACAGCGCTCGCGCCACAATCGCCGCAAGCCTTTGCCGCGTCGATTCATCGGCGTTCGGTATAGTCCCGCGCATGAAATTGCGCACGTCTCTCCTGCTGCTCGCCGCCGCGTTGTGCGGCACCGCGCCTGCCCTCGCCCAGAACCTGGACGCCCAGCGTCCTGCGCTGCGCGCGGCGATCGACGCCGCCGAGCGTGGCCAGTTCGATCCCGCGCAAGCGGCCGCGTTCAAACAGCATCCGCTGTATGGCTGGCTCGAATACGCCAACCTGCGCCGCAACATCGACCGCATTTCCGATGCGCAGGCGCAGGATTTCCTCAAGCGCTACGCCGGGCAGCCGGTGGCCGAGAGCTTCCGCGCGCTGTGGCTGCCGGCGCTGGCGCGGCGCCAGGATTGGCCGGCGCTGCTGGCCAACTGGAAACCCACCGACAACACCGGCCTGCGCTGCGCCCAGCTCAACGCGCGCCAGGCCACCGGCCGTGCCGATGCGCAATGGATCGACGAGGCGCAGGCGCTGTGGCGCAGCAGCGGCAAGTCGCTGCCGGATGCCTGCGACGCCGTGTTCGCGGTGCTGCAGGCGCGCGGCGGCATGACCGACGCGTTGCGCTGGGCGCGCGTGGAAGCGGCGGCCGATGCGCAGCAGCCGGCGGTGATGCGCAGCGCCGCGCGCGGCCTGCCCGCCGCCGAGCTGGCCCTGGCCAACGACTACGCGGCGTTCCTGGATGCGGTGCACACGCGTGCGCTGACCTGGCCGAAGACCGAGCGCAGCCGCAAGGTGGCGGTGGACGGCCTGGAAAAACTGGCCAAGACCGATCCGGACGCGGCCGAGCGGCAGCTGCCGCAATTCGCCCAGGCGCTACAGCTGAGCGAGGCGCAGCGCGGCGAGGTGCTGTACCAGATCGCCTTGTGGACGGTGGCCTCGTACGGCCCGGATTCGGCGCGCCGGCTCAACGCGGTGCCCGAGTCCGCCTACGACGAACGCCTGCACGAGTGGCGCGCGCGCGAGGCCATGGCGCGCGGCGACTGGCCGGCGGCGCTGGCGGCGATCCGCAAGATGGGGCCGGCGCAGCGCAACGATTCGCGCTGGCAGTATTTCGAGGCGCGGCTGGCGGAAAAGACCGGCAATGCCGGCGAGGCGCAGCGGCTGTACCGCGAGGCCGCCAAGTCCGCCACCTTCCATGGCTTCATGGCCGCCGACCGGCTCAAGCAGGCGTACGCGCTGTGCCCGTGGGAACCCAACGACAGCGCACAGGCACAGGCAGCGGTGGCCCGCGATCCGGCGCTGATGCGCGCGCTGGAACTGTTCAAGATCGACCGCGCGGCGTGGGCCACGGCCGAGTGGAACGACGCGCTGACCCGCTTCGACGACACCCAGCGGCGCATCGCGGTGGAAGTGGCGCGCGACAACGGCTGGTTCGATCGCGCGGTGTTTTCGCTGGGCAGGCTGCCGGACGAGCAACGCCTGTATTCGCTGCGCTTCCCGCTGCACCACGACGCCACCATCCGCCGCGAAGCGGGCAAGAACGCGATCGACCCGGCCTGGGTCGCCGCCGAGATCCGCGCCGAGAGCATCTTCAATCCGAACGCGCGTTCGCCGGCCAACGCGATGGGCCTGATGCAGGTGTTGCCGGCTACCGGCGCCAGCGTGGCCAGGAACCTCGGCCTGGCCGGCTACGGCGGCGCCGCCAGCCTGTACGACCCGGATACCAACATCGCCATCGGCACCGCCTACCTGCGCCAACTGTTGAATACCTACGGCCTGCCCTACCTGACCATCGCCGCCTACAACGCCGGCCCCGGCCCGGCGGCGCGCTGGCAGACCCAGCGCCCCGGCCACGACGCCGACTTCTGGATCGAGACCATCAGCTACAAGGAAACCCGCGAATACGTCGCGCGCATCCTCGCCTTCAGCGTGATCTACGACTGGCGCCTCAACGGCGACGCCCTGCCGGTCAGCGACCGCATGCTGGGCAAGCTGGATGCGCCGCGCAAGAAGTTCGTGTGTGAGGCGGGGATTCGGGATTAGGGATTCGGGATTGGCAACAGCGCAGCGCGTCTGGATGCAGGTAGCATCGTCGGGATAGGCCAGGGCGGCATCCGTTTGCTCGACACCGCCCTTGCCAATCCCGAATCCCTAATCCCGAATCCCGGCCAATGAACATCTACCTCGTCGGCGGCGCCGTCCGCGACAGCCTGCTCGGGCAACCGCCCGGCGACCGCGACTGGGTCGTGGTCGGCGCCACGCCGCAGCAGATGCTGGAGCTGGGCTACAAGCAGGTCGGCCGCGACTTCCCGGTGTTCCTGCATCCGCACAGCGGCGAGGAATACGCGCTGGCGCGGACCGAGCGCAAGTCCGGGCGCGGCTACCACGGCTTCGTGGTCGATGCCGATCCGTCGGTGACGCTGGAAGAAGACCTGCAGCGGCGCGACTTCACCATCAACGCGATCGCCCGCGACGAGGACAGCGGCACGTTGGTGGATCCGTACGGCGGCGTGCGCGACATCGAGCGGCGCGTGCTGCGCCATATCGGCCCGGCCTTCGGCGAAGACCCGCTGCGCGTGCTGCGCGCGGCGCGTTTCATGGCGCGGCTCGCGCCGCTCGGTTTCAGCGTGGCGCCGGAGACCCTGGCGCTGATGCGCGAGATGGCCGCCAGCGGCGAACTGGACACGCTGGTGCCCGAGCGCGTGTGGCAGGAGCTGCGCCGCAGCCTGGCCTCGGCGCAACCGTCGGCGTTCCTGCGCACCCTGCACGATGCCGATGCGCTGCGCAGCGTGCTGCCGGAGCTGGAGGCGCTGTACGGCGTGCCGCAACGCGCCGAATACCATCCCGAGATCGACACCGGCCGCCATCAGGAACTGGTCAGCGACATGGCCGCGCGGCTGGCGCCGGGCGATGCGCTGATCGGTTTCGCCGCGCTGACCCACGACCTGGGCAAGGCGCTGACGCCTCCCACGGAATGGCCCAGGCACGTGATGCACGAACAGCGCGGGGTCGCCCCGCTGCGCGCGCTGTGCGAGCGGCTGAAGTTGCCGCAGGAGCACCGCCAGCTGGCCGAAATCGCCTGCCGCGAGCACTTGAACGTGCATCGCTTGGCCGAGCTGCGCGACCGCACCGTGCACGAACTGCTGCAGCGCTGCGACGGCTTCCGCAAGCCCGAACGCATCGCGCAGCTGGCGCTGGTGTGCGAAGCCGACAAGCGCGGCCGCCTCGGCAGCGAAGACGCCGACTACCCGCAGGGCCGCGAGCTGCAGCGTCTGCACGCCGCCGCGCTGGCGGTCAACGCCCGCGACCTGGCCGCGCAGGGCCTGAGCGGCCCGCAGATCGGCGAGGCGCTCGCGAAAGCGCGGATCGCGGCGATCGCCGCGGCGCGCAGCGCGTCTGCGGACTGACGCAGCCGCGCCGTGCCGCAAGCCGTCTCGCAGGCACGGCGGGTTTTCACCTGATAAAACGGCGGCTCGAAGCGGCTGGCGGGGACGCGACGCGATACGCTTGCAGAGGCTGGCCGAAAGCCGCTTCGGTCATCTCGACAACTGCAACTGTTCCAGGCAGCGGGCTTCTGCCTTTGGTTATGACCCAACCCTGACGGGCCAGGAAACTGAATCACCACGTCATTGAGCGGCAGCTGCGATCGGCGATATTCAATGGGCTAGGCTTCCATCGGCGTCTCTCCCAACTACATCGGGAAAGAAGCCAGATACAGGAAAGCCAGAAAATGGCTTGGCTTGCGGCCGATCTCCGGCCTCACCCGCCACGATGCCGGTCCAGGGCTGTTCCAGTTCGAGGCCGATGCGAAAGGCTGATCTCGCGGTACCACGCTCAGCAGCGATAGGGCGTTCGACCCAGGGTGTCTTTTAATAGAACATTCTTCCAAGGATATTCAGCATGAAGACCTTGCCCTTCCTCCAGCGCCGCAGAAGCTGCGGGAAGTGCTTAAGGACTATCCTCAATACTTGGATGAGTTGCAGCGAGCGCTCAATGATGTGGTAGCCAGGCCTCTCCATGGCACTCCCTTGTTCGAGCAGGCCATATGGAGTCTTGAGGGTGCGCTTGATTCTTTCTACGTAATAGTTCGCGATGAACTCAGCACCGCCGAGTCTTCAGGTGTTCCGGAAATTATCAACAAGGCACAGGAAAAGGAAAGACTGACAAGACATGCGAACTCCAAAAACCATGGCATGTCCGAATCAAATGAGCTTCGGGCTTATTTCCAAGCGCGAATCATCGCTGGAACACCCCAGTGCTATCATCTTGGCGGGGCAGCCCCGTTCGGGAAAAGGTGACTTGCTCGAGCTGCCTCGAAGAATGCGCAGTGATGTGGTTTTGATTGATTCTGACGATCTACGTAAATTCCATCCAAGTGTCAGTGATTGGCACGGCACCCACCCCTACACCTTGTCCGGCCTCACCTATCCCGAAGCCAGCCAATGGTTGCGCCAGTTCGAGGCCAATGCTAAAAAAGCAACTCTGGGTGCAACACTGGGCGGTGAAGAGCGCTTAGTAAAAAACGCATCTGTTTAATAAAAATTTCTTCCAAGGATGTGCAGCATGAAGATCTTGCCCCCTCCCCCCGTGCCGCAGAAGCTGCAAGAAATACTTAGGGAATACCCCGAAAAGATTCAAAAGCTTCAAGATGTGCTTAATAATTACTGCAAAAACCCAAACCCTCTGATGCCATTTGATGGCGCGGTGTGGATCTTACAAGATACGCTTGGCTCCTTCATCTCGGAAGTGCGCGATGAACTCAAAGATGCCAAAGCCAATGGCGATCCATTAGTTATAGAAAATGCAAAGAGAAAGGATTTTGCTGTCGGGTCTGCCCTATTAAATATGGGTGGAATGTCTGATTTGCATGCCTACTTTGAGCAGAATGGGAGTGCCTTGTGAGTGATGGCAAGCTTCCAAGCGATGAGCATGAAAGGATTTTTGGCGAGGAAATCGTTTTTAAGAGTGGATTGCCCGAAAAATCTTCCTTTCAGCATCCAAAGGCTATCATTTTGGCTGGGCAGCCAGGCGCCGGAAAAGGCAGTCTCGCCGAGATGGCTGAGCGTGAACTCGACTGGGATGTAGTCAAGGTCGATCCAGATCAACTGCGGGAATTCCACCCGCAAGTCAGAGATTTTCGCAACGCCCACCCCTACACCTGGTCCGGGCTCACCCATCCCGACGCCAGCCAATGGGCCGACGAGTTGCTCAGGGCCACGGTCGATGGCAGGAAGAACCTGATCTTCGATACCACGCTCAGCAATGGCGAATGGAGTGCCGGGCTGATCAAGGACCTGCAGTCCCGTGGCTATGACGTAGAAGTGCGGGCGATGGCGGCGCACAAGCTGGAGAGCGAATTTGGTGTCGACAATCGATTCTCAAGGTCGCTTGATGCGCTTGGCCACGGCCGCTACGTGCCCGAAAGCGCACGCGATTTCATCTACGACAAGCTGCCCGCCAGCCTGGAGACGGTGCAGCAGCAGACCACGGCGCCGATCCGCCTGTTCAACCGCGAAGGCGTCCAACTCTACGACAGCCGGCACGATACCCGCGCAGCGGGCCAGGTGTTGCGGGAGGCGCGCGAGGCGCGCCTGCAGGATCCGGCGGTGACGCGCGGCGTCAATGCGGGTTGGCAGGGGCAGCGCAGCTGGCATGCCGAACTGCCCGAACAGGTCCCGCACAATGCCAACGTGGCGCCGGACACGGCCGCGCAGTTGCTCGCCGAGCGCGCGCAGCTACGGGTCGTGGAAGGCGTGGAGCGACAGGCGGCCGCCGCGCACACGGTGGACTTCAACGTGCGGGTCAAGCCGGTGGCGATGCGTGGGATGGGTGTGCTTGGTGCCGCGGCCACGGCCTACGACGCTGCCGAGACCGCGCGCAGCGCCGGTCAATTGCAGGCACAAGGCAACGAGGTCGGTGCGCAGTCGCAGATGCTGCAGTTCGGCGCACGCAATGTCGGCGCCTGGGCCGGCGGGGCGCTGGGCGCACAGATCGGCGCGGCGGCAGGCGTGGAGACCGGGCCGGGATTGTTGGTGACCGGGCTGGCCGGCGGCGTGGTGGGCGCCATGGGGGCCAACGAGGCCGTGCAGTGGCTGGAGCAGCGCCGCATCAACAATCAGACCGATCACACCGGCGTCGCCTGGAGCTTCGATCCGAAGGCGCCGGAAAAGGGCTGGACCCGCACGGTGGTGGATGCCTTCGGCGATCACGGCCTCTCTGTGACCCATCAAGAGATCGCCCCGCCGCGGATAGCCGACGAGCTGACCTTCAAGGCGGCCAGCCGCGCGGCGCAGCTGCGTCTGGCCACGCCGGACGTGCCGATCGATCCCTACCGTGTTCCGGCAGACGCCAGCGATCGGCCGAGCCTGCGCGAGGCGCCCTGGGAGCGCGATGCGCGCAGCGGCCAATGGACCCGGCAGGTCGCCGATGGCTTGCTGGAGCGCAACGTCATGCATACCGTTCGCGACCGCGCCGGTCCGGAGAAGGCCGCTGCCCTGGATGCCTTCGCGCAGTCGGTGGTGACCTACAACGCGGCACGCTCGCCGGCGGCGATCGCCGCGGGTTACGCCGAGCTGCATGCGCGAGCGGGCTGGGATCGCCATGGCCCGGTTCCCGAAGCGGTGACCCGCGCGCGCGACAACCCGCAGGTGCAGCCAGGATCCGACGGGCATGTCTACACACGCAGTGCGCAGGGGCAGTGGACGCGCGATGGCTGGCTGGGGACGCGCCAGGCGACTGGCAATCTGCCAGACGAACTGGAAGCAACCTACACCTCGATGAAAGCGATGGAGGCCGAGCGATCGCGCGATCAGGCGAGGGAGCACGCGCCGGTGTCTGCCCGGGGGGCGGCCGAAGCCCGGGAGCCACAGCAGGAGCCCGCGCGGTCCGTTGAACCCGCTCAGGCCATAGGTCCCACTGCGGCGCCGGCAACACCACATCGGGCAGGCGACCTGCGCGATCCATCCCACCCCGGCCATGCCGAGTTCTCGCGGACTCTGCGCGAGGTGCACCACATGGAAGCCGGGCAGGGTATCGGCTCCGGTCCGCACAGCGAGAAGGTGGCCGCGGCGCTGCTGGTGCAGGGCGAACGCGAGGGCGTGCGCATCAACAACGTGCGCATGGGCGCCGACGGCGAGGTGCAGGGACTGCAGCGCGACAGCGCCTTCGCTGCGCCGAAGATGGTGAAGATCGATCCGGCGACGGCGCAGTCGGTGGAGATGGGCGATTACGCCAGCCAGTGGGCGCAACTGCGTTCGCCCCACCTGGTCAGCCAGGCGCCGGCGGCCGAACGCAGCGCCGGCCAGGCGCAGGGCCTCGCCGCGCTGTCGGCAGCGGACCAGGCGATGTTCGCGCGCATCCGCCAGGACGTGCCGGCGCATATCGGCGACGACCACGTGGCGCAGGCGATGCTCGGCGCCAAGCAGGCGGGGATCGCCGATGCCGGCAAGATCGACCGCGTGCTGATGGCCGGCGACAGCCTTTGGGTGGCGGGTTCGACGCCTGGCTTCCGTGCGTCGACCGACGTGGCGCAGCCGGCCGCGCCGTTGCAGGCGACGGTGCAGCAGGCGCAGGTGTTCGATCAACAGCGCGAGCAGCAATTGGCGCTGGAAGCGCAGCAACGGCAGCAGGAAGGGCCTGCCGGCAAGAGCGGGCCTGCAATCGGTTGAGGCCGACTGGACCGCAGCAGGGCGCGCGGTTATGCCGGCCCAGAACGCTCGCGGCCCTGCGGCTCGTGCCAAGCCATGGCCCTTGACGCAGGATCACGCTGCGCAACAGTTGTTCCGAGCGGCGGTCTTCCGCCTTCGGTTAGGGTCCTGGCCCTGACAGACCGGGAAACTGGATCACCACGTCGTTGAGCGGCAGCTGCGACCGGCGGTGTTCCATGGGCGAGGCTTTCCATGGAGCGTCCTGCCCGAACAGCTGGGCTTCGGATTCGGTGCCGAGGTAGCCGAAGTGCTCGAACACGTAAGGCACGCCTTCCGAACCTTCGAACGCGACGGCATCGGACAGCTGAAAATGCAGATGCGGTGCGGCGGAATTGCCGGACTGTCCCAGCTGCGCGAGCACTTGCCCCCGCTGCACCCGGTCGCCCGGTTTCACCTTGAGGCTGCCTCGCCGCAGATGCGCATAGCTTGCGAAGGTGCCCGGCGCGATTTCCAGCACCACGTAATTGCCGAACAGGCCGTCACTGGTGAGCGCGGTGGGTTCCGGTTGCGCGCTGAGCGGCTGGTGTTCGGGCTCGCCATCGCGCGCGCTGCGCACGACGCCGTCGGCCACGGCAAGCACGTCCGCGCCATAGCCGATCCAATCGGCGTAGCGGGTGTTCCGGATGTCCTTTACGCCGGATCTCAGCGCATGCCCGGCAGCGTCGACACCCACCAGATCCAGGGCATAGCGCTGCGGAATGGTCAGCTGCCCGTTCACCGCCACCAGGCTGCCCCAATGGTGCGACTGGGCGGCGCCAGGACCTTCGTGGGCCAGCCAGCGGCCACCGCGCAGCGGCGCGCCGATGACCATGGGCTGCGCATCGCCGACCTGGACAGTGGCGCCATCGAGCGTGCTGTTCGCATGGGTGTCCGCGGTGAATGGGATGCGGTGGCGCAGGCGGTGCGGCACGGCTGCACCCGCTGGCAGGGTCAGCCAGACGAAGAACACCGCGCGCTTGCCGGGGAGGATCGCCACCGGTTCATGCGCCGCCGGCGCAGGCTTCACCACTTGCGCTAGCTGTTTCGCATCCAGTGCCAACAGCGGCATGGCCGCATCGTCACCGAACACGGCCAAGCCCTGCGGCGCGAGTGCGCCGGAGTCGCCATAGAAGTTGGTGACGTGCAGCTCATACGCCAGATGCGTGCGCCCGTCGCTGCCCGAGAACGCAGCGGGCGCGAACGGTGCGCGTGCCTCCACCGGCGCCAAGGCTTCTTCGGCACGTACAGCGGAAACGCCCAGGATTCCCGCAAACAGGAGCACCAGTGCAGCGCTGCGAAGCATTCGATGCACACTCCTCGGAAGATGCGTGAAGCGAAGCGACGACCGTTCGCTTCTGGGCAATCGCTGCGTGGAAACCGATGGCCAAGCTTGCCGATGATTCGGGCCGGCCACAAGGCGCCCTTCTGCATGCCTATCCGAAGCGGGACAGCACCCGCTCCACTTGCGCGGCATAGCCACCACCGAACAGGTTGAGGTGGTTGAGCAGGTGGTAGAGGTTGTACAGCGGCGCGCGCTCGCGCCAGTCGTTGGCCAGCGGCGCGTGTTCGGCGTAACTGCGCAGGAGCTGCGGATCGGGTTCGCCGAACAGCGTCAGCATCGCCAGCTCGGCTTCGGCCCAGCCGTAGTGCGCTGCGCCGGCGTCGATCAGCGCTGGCAGGCCGTCGCCGGCGCAATGCAGGTTGCCCTGCCATAGATCGCCGTGCAGCAGCACCGGCGGCTGCGCCGGGATCAGCTGCGGCAGGCGTGCATACAGCCGCTCGAGGCGCGCCATGTCGGCAGGGGCCAGGGCCGCGTTGCGCAGCGCGCGCTCCGCCTGCGGGCGCAACCGCCGCTCGACGAAGAACCGATGGCCGTCGCTGTCGGCGCGGTTGTCCTGCGGGCTGTCGCCGATGTAGCCGTGGTGGCCGAAACCGAAGGAGCCGCCGCGCACCCGGTGCTGACGCGCCAGGCCCTCGCCAGCGACAGAGGCGAAGTGCGGATGGGGCGCTGCCGTGCCCAGGTCTTCGAGCAGCAGCCAGTCCTCGCCTTGCGCGTATACCTGCGGCACGCGCAGGCCGCCTGCAGCGCAGAGCGCTTCCAGGCCGCACACCTCGGCGGCGAAGAAATCGGCCGGCATGGCGCGGCGGCGCTTGCAGATCGCACCGCGTCCGTCGCGCAACGTCAGCCGGTGCAGGCCATCGCGCGACGGCAGGTCGAACAGGTCGAACAGGTCGGAACCGGCGGTAGGCATGGCTCAGGTTAGAGGGCGTTTCGCTTGGGTGCGATCGGCATTCACGGCGCAGCGCGTCGCGACTGAAGTCGCTCCCACACCTGGATCGAAATCGCCGGCTACTCCATCGCCCCGCCGATCCAGGTCTGCCGCACCTGCAGCGCGTCGTCGAGCAGCACCAGGTCGGCCTGGTAGCCCGGCGCGATGCGTCCGTAGCGGTCGTCCAGGCCCAGGCATTGCGCCGGGTACAGCGAGGCCATGCGCGCGGCTTCGTCCAGGCCCACGCCCAGCCACTGCACGCTGTTGCGCACCGCGCTGGCCATGTCCAGCGCCGAACCGGCCAGGGTGCCGGCCGCGTTGCGCACCACGCCGTCCACGGCGGTGATGGTTTCGCCGTACAGGTCGAAGCTGGGACTGTCGGCGCCGACCATCGGCATCGCGTCGGTGACCAGGAGCAGCTTGCCGCGCGGTTTGGCCGCCAGCGCCACGCGCAGGCTCGCCGGATGCACGTGCACGCCGTCGACGATGATCCCGCACCATGCGTTGCGGTCTTCCAGTGCGGCGCCGACCACGCCGGGGTCGCGTCCCTGCAGCGGCGACATCGCGTTGTACAGGTGGGTGAAGCCGCGGATGCCGGCGTCCAGTCCGGCGCGCGCTTCTTCGTAGGTGGCGGCGGTGTGTCCGGCGAACACGTATGCGCCGGTCGCGGCCAGGGCGCGGATGCTGTCGGCGGGCATGCGTTCCGGCGCCAACGTGATCAGGGTGACGCCGTTGTCCAGCGAGGCGGCCAGCGCCAACTCGTCGGCATCGGGCACGCGGAACTTGGCGACGTTGTGCGTGCCCTTGCGCGCCGGCGCCAGGTACGGCCCCTCCAGGTGGATGCCGAGCACGCCCGGCACGCCGTCGGCGATGGCCTGGCGGGTCGCGGCGATCGCCGCGCGCATCACGTCGACATCGTCGCTGATCAGCGTCGGCAGGTAGCCGGTGGTGCCGTAGCGGCGATGCGCCTGGCCGATGCGGCGCAGCGCCTCGACGTCGGTGCTGTTGTTGAACAGCACGCCGCCGCCGCCGTTGACCTGCACGTCGATGAAACCCGGCAGCAGCGTGCCGCCGCCCAGGTCCAGCTGCGCCGTCGCCGCAGCCACGCGCGCGTCGCCGTCGTCGAGCAGCGCGGCGATGCGCCCGCCTTGCAGCAGCACGCTCACGCCATCGAGGAATCCGTCCTCGCCGAGCACGCGCGCGTTGCGCAGCGCCGTCGTCGTCATTACACCGTCTCCGTCACTTTGTTCAGATGCGGCGGCAGGTCCGGGTTGTAGCCGCGGCGCAGCGCCAGCGCGTTGATCGCGCGGTAGAAACTCTGGATGGTCAGCAGCGGCGCGCACACCGGATGCGGCGCGGCGACCAGCGGCAGGTCGCCGTCGGCGCCGGCCAGCCACACCTGCGCGCCACGGCCGCGGAATTCCTCGGCCAGGCTGCGGGTGCCGGCGCCGGTTTCGTCCGGCTGGGCGAAGGCCAGCACCGGAAAGCCGGGGCCGACCAGCGCCATCGGCCCATGCTTCACTTCCGCCGAGCTGTAGGCTTCGGCATGCAGGCCGCAGGTTTCCTTGAACTTCAGCGCCGCTTCCTGCGCGGCGGCCAGGCCCAGGCCGCGGCCGAGCACGAACAGGTTGTGCGCCTCGACCAGGCCGTCGGTGAGCGGCCGCCAGTCGGCCTGCCACGCGGCGCGCAACGCCTGCGGCAGCGCGTCGAGCGCGGCGAGCAGCGCCGCATCGTTCTTCCAGTGCGCGCCGAGCTGCAGGATCGCCGCCAGCGAGGCCAGGTAGCTCTTGGTCGCGGCCACGCTCTTCTCCGGGCCGGCGCCGAGCGCGATCACCGTGTCGGCCAGTTGGGCGAGCGGCGAATCCTCGACGTTGACCAGCGCCACCACGCGCGCGCCGGCGGCCTTGGCGGCCTCGGCGTTGCGCAGCAGGTCCGGGCTCTTGCCCGACTGCGAGATCACCACGTACAGCGCGCCGCGCAACTGCAGCGGCGATTCGTACACCGAGCCCACCGACGGCGACGCCGAAGCGGTGACCACGCCGAGCTGGGTCTCGAACAGATACTTGGCGTAGGTCGCGGCATGGTCGGAACTGCCGCGCGCGCAGGTGACCACGAACGGCGGCGGATCGGCGCGCAACGACGCGGCCAGCGCGCTGACCACGGCATGATTGCGCGCGAACTGCGCAGCGACGACATCGGCGGTTTCCGCGGCTTCGCGGAACATCAGGGTTTCGGTTTCGGTGGGCAGTGCCATGGGCAGGGTCATGTGGGATCGGGGGAAGGAGAGCGGCGGGACTGCGGCTGCATCGGCGCGGTGGAGCCGCGCACCACCAGCTGCGGCACGAAGCCCTGGTTGTGCATCGGCGCCGGGTGGTCTTCGTAGGCGTCGCTGCGCAGCTGGCTGATCAACAGCCGTGCGGCGTGGCGCGCGATGTCCTCGGTGGCCTGCTTGGCGGTGGTCAGCGCCGGCCACGACTGGCGCGAGAACGGGCTGTCCTCGAAACCGGCGATGGACAGGTCGTAGGGCACGTTCATGCCCGCCGACTTGGCCGCGGCCAGCACGCCGGCGGCGATCTCGTCGTTGGAGCCGAAGATCGCGGTCGGCGGCTCGCGCAGCGCCAGCAATCGGCGCGCACCGCGGAAGCCGTCGTCGAAGGTGTAGTCGCCCGGTATCACCAGATGCTTGTCCAGGGTGATGCCGTAGTCCTTCAGCGCCGCCTCGTAGCCGGCGTAACGCTCGCCGCTGGAGCGGTGCGAGGTGCCGCCCCACAGGAAGCCGATGCGCTGATGGCCGAGCTGGATCAGGTGCTCGGTGACCTCGTAGGCGGCATCGCGGTCGTCGACGTAAACGCAGGGGCCGTCCTTCGGATCTTCGGTGGCGGCGATGATGCGCACGGTCTTGATCCCGCGCGCGGTCAGCGCCGCGACCAGTTCGGCGCGCTCGGACATCGGCGCGGTCAACACCAGCCCGGCCAGGCGCGAACGCTGGGTCCATTCGGCCAGCTCCTCGGCCAGCATCGGCGAGGTCGAATCGCAGGGATGGATCTGCAGGCCGAAGCCGGTCTCGCGGCACGCCGCCAGCACGCCGTTCTGCACGCCGATGATGTGGTACGGGTTGGGGTTGTCGTACACCAGCCCGATCACGAACGGGGTACCGCTGCGCAGGTTGCGCGCCGACGGATCCGGTTCGTAGTCCAGCTCGGCGATGGCGTGCAGCACGCGCGCGCGCGTGGCCTGCATCACCGACGGTTCGTTGTTGATGACCCGCGACACGGTCTTCAACGACACCCGCGCCCGCTCGGCGACATCTTTGATGGTGGGTCTACGCATACTGCGGTCCTGCACGTCGGGAAGTACGCCCATGATGCGCGATCACGCGCGGGCAGCGGCTTGGCCGGCGCGGTGGCCGACCAGGGAATAGAACAGGATGTACAGGTAGCACGGCACCATCAGCAGCAGGAACACCAGCTGGAAGTCGAAGTGCTGCTTCAGCACCGCGAACAACTGCGGGATGATCGCGCCGCCGGCGATGCCCATCACCAGCAGGGCCGAACCGATCTCGGTGTGGCGGCCCAGGCCCTTGATCGCCAGCGGGAAGATCGCCGGCCACATCATCGCGTTGGCGAAGCCCAGCGCGGCGACGAAGCCCACCGACACGTAGCCGTGGGTGAAGTAGGCGCCGGCCGAGAACAGCACGCCCAGCACCGCCGACACGCTCAGGTAGCGCGCCTGCGAGATCAACGTCGGGATCAGCACGAGTCCGGCCACGTAGCCGGCCAGCATCGCCGCCAGGGTGTAGGAGGTGAACAGCTTGGTCTCGTCCAGCGGCAGGTGGAAGCCGTTGCCGTAGGTGCCGATCGCGTCGCCGGCCATCACTTCCACGCCCACGTACACGAACAGGCACAGCACGCCCAGCCACAGGTGCGGGAACTGGAAGATGCTGGTCTTCTGCGCCGGGTTGCCGGCGCCGACCGGCGTGGCGTTGACTTCCGACGCCTTCAGCTCCGGCAGCGGCGAGAACAGCACGCCGATCGCCACCAGCACCAGCACGCCGGCCATCACCAGATACGGTACGTGGATCTTGGCGGCGAACGCGGTGAGCAAGGCTTCCTTGGCCACCGGATCGGCCGCCTGCACCTGCGCGGCCAGATCGCCGACGCCGTGCAACACCAGCGTGCCGATCAGAAACGGCGCCAGGATGCCGGCGATCTTGTTGCAGATGCCCATCACCGCGATGCGCCGCGCCGCGCTCTCGATCGGGCCGAGGATGCTGATGTACGGATTGATCGCGGTCTGCAGCAGCGCCAGGCCGCTGCCGATCACGAACAGGCCGGTCAGCGCGCCGGGATAGAAGCGCTGCGTGGCGAACTGGCCGAACGCCGCCGCGCCCGCCGCCATCACCACCAGACTCAGCGCCAGGCCCTTCTTCATGCCGGTGCGCTTGAGGATCCACGACGACGGCAGCGCCAGGAAGAAGTACGACAGGTAGAACACCATCAGCACCAGGAACGCGTTGACCTCGTTGAGGTCGAACGCCAGCCGCACGAAGGTGATCAGCGGGCCGTTGATCCAGGTGAAGAAGCCGATGATGAAGAACAGCAAGCCGACGATGGCGATCGAGGCGAAGGGACTGGCAGGCCGTGCGGTGGTCATGGGCGGGCGGGCTCCGGAGGGGCGCGTGGGTCGGTCGATCAGCGTCGCAGTTCGGCGACGAAGTCGTAGTAGTCGTTGTGGCAATAGGTGTCGGTCAGCTCGATCGCGCTGCCGTCGCGGGTGTAGCCGACCCGCACCACGTGCAGGATCGCCTCGCCTTCCTTCATGCCCAGGTGTCCGGCCAGCCGCGCCGGCAGGTTGATCGCACGGAAGTACTGCAGCGCGCGCACCACCGGCGTGCCCTGCGCGTCCAGGTAGGCATACAGCGAATCGCCGATGGCCAGCGGATCGGGCACGGTGCGCTGCGGCAGCACCGCCTTCTCGTAGGCCATGACCCGGCCGTCGGCGCTGCGCAGGCGGGTCAGCGCCGCCACCACGGTGTCCGGCGACAGGCCCAGGCGCAGGATTTCCTCGCCATGCGCCGGGCGCACGCGCCGCTCCAGCCAGCGCGTTCCCGGCTCCAGGCCCTTCATGCGCAGGGTTTCGCTGAAACTGGCCAGACCACTGAGCTGGTGCTGGATATGCGAAGTGACGAAGGTGCCGGCGCCCTGCCGGCGCGAGACCAGGCCCTGTTCGACCAGCGCGTCCACCGCCTGGCGCAGGGTCACCCGCGACACCTGCAGTTGCTCGCACAGCTGGCGCTCGGCCGGCAGCGCCTCGCCCGGCTTCCACTGGCCGCCCTTGATCGCCTCGACCAGCTTGCTGGCCAGCTGCAGGTAAAGCGGGGTCGGCGCGCTCGGGTCCACGGCCAGGCCCGCCAGTCTGGGGTCGGCCTCCGGCTTGGGCTTGGTCATCGCGCTCCCTCCGGACCGTATGGATTCGTTATGTCCAATATAGTACCAATCCGCGGCCTGTGCACGCCGGGTCACAGCCGCAGGTACAACCGCCGCCGGTCCATCCACCAGCCCACCGCCCAGCACAGCAGGGTGTAGGCCAGCGCGCAGGCCAGGCTGCCCCAGGGTCCGGGCAACAGCCGCTGGAACACCGCGATGCCCAGCCATTGGTATAGGTCCCATCCGCTGTTGCCGGCGGGGACCAGCCGCAGGCTGATCACGAACAGCTCGGAGAACAGGTAGATCGCCAATGGATTGCGCCCGAGCACGGTGAAGAAGTCGCTGCCGGCCCGCCACTGGCGCACCTCGATCGCCCACAGCAGCGCGCCCAGCAGCAGCAGGTCCAAGCCCACCGTCAGCAGCACGAACGAACCGGTCCACAGCTTCTTGGCCAGCGGGAACCATGGCTGCCAGGCCAGGGCCAACAGCGCCAGCGCGACGCCGGCCAGCAGCAGCCAGCGCACCGTGCGCGCCTGCTTGCCGACGCGCCGCACGTACAGGCCGGTGAGGTAGCCGGCAATGACGTTGACCGTGGCTGGCAGCGTGCCGAGCAGGCCTTCCGGATCGAAGCCGCCGTCCTTGCGGTACAGCTGCGCCGGATCCAGCAACCACAGGTCCAGGCGCGTGCCGGCGTTGCCGAGCTTGCTCAGTTCCGCGCCCGGCTGGCCCCACAGGTACAGCGCCGCCCAGTAGCCGAGCAGCAGCGCGACGCAGGCAGCCAGCAGCGCGCGCGGCGGCAGCCAGCGGCACAGCAGCGCGGCCAGTGCGTAGCACAGCGCGATGCGCTGCAGCACGCCCGGCACCCGGGTCTGATCGATCGCGGTGAAGCTCCAGCTGCCGTCGGCGCCCTGGTGCACGAACGGAAACCAGTACATCAGGAAACCGAGCAGGAAGATCAGCGCACTGCGCTTGCCGACCCGGCGCAGGAACGCGCCGAGCGGCTGGCCGCGGTCCAGCGCGAAGCTCATCGCGTTGCCGACCGCGAACAGGAACGACGGAAACACCAGGTCGGCGGCGGTGAAGCCGAACCACGGCGCGTGCCGTAGTTGCACGAACGCGTCGGCGCCGGCACCGGGCGTGTTGACCAGGATCATCAGGAAGATGGTCAGGCCGCGGAACACGTCCAGCGACAGGAAGCGTTCGCGCGAGGGCGCCGCGGCGGGGATGTTCACGGAAGCGGTATTCATCGGGCATCCACCTGCTGCAGCAGCGTGCGCACCGCAGCGACCGGATCGGCCGGGGCTTGCCGCGCGTAAGGCGTCTCGCGCTTCACCCAATCCCGCTCCCAGGTGCGCAGTCGCTGCTGCAGCGCGGCTTCGTCCACGCTGCCGCCCTCGACCGCCGCGGCGCGCAGCGCCTGCATCGCCAGCGCCCAGCGCGGCAGGTAGTAATCGGCGTACATGCCCTGCCAGGCCTTGGACGCGTAGTCGCCGAGATTGCCCTCGCCGCCCCACACGCTGACCTGCGCCTTGGCGTCGCGCCGGTAGTAGGCCGCCTCCTGCGGCGTCTTCGCGTAGCCGGCGGCCGCGTCTAGCCAGCTCGACAGGGTTTCCTGCTGGCCGCCGACCAGACCGTCGAGCTGCCGCACCGCCGCCTGCACGCGGGCGAAAGCGGCATCGCCGGCGGCGACGTCGCCGCGCTTGTACGCGGCCACCGCCTGCTGCAATTGCGCATCCACGCGACCGGTGGCGTAGTGGCGGGCGAAGTCGACCAGGTCGTAGCGGTACAGCGGCGCATCGGCGTACTCCGGCGCCAGCGCCAGCAGTTGCTCCAGCGCGCGGCGCAGGCGCGGCGGATCGCCGGGCGCGCCGTCGAATTCGCCGATGTCCAGCGTCGGCCGCTTGAACAGCAGGTAGGCGCCGGCACGGCTGCGCCACCAGCGCGGCGTCCAGTAGCGCGTGGACAGCACCGAGGCCTGCAGATCGTCCCAGGCCGCGCGCAGCGCCGGCGAGGTATGGCCGTAGCGGGCGCGGGTGTAGTCGCCGAGCCAGTCCTGCAGCGAACGCTCCTGTCCGCCCCAGGCCAGCGCGTACATGTATTCGTAGACCACCGAATTGTTGTGCAGGCCTTCGGGGAACGCGCCGAAGCCGACCAGTCGCTGCCTGTCCTGGTCGGCGAGCAGCGCGCGCAGGTCGTCGCGGTAGAACGCCAGGTCGCCGTACACCGGATTGCTGCCGCCGTAGTTGTGCACGTAGCCGTAGATCCACTGCTTGCCGTCGAACGCATCGGACAGTTTCCAGGTGCCCGGATAGCGGTCGTTGCCGATGTCCAGCACCAGCAGCTTGTCGTTGGGCACCTCGCGCAGGAACGCGGCGATCGCCTCAGGCGTCCAGAAATGGCGGTCGGCGCCGAACAGCCAGCCCTGCATCACCCACACCGCGTCCGGGTTGGCGCGATGGATCGATGCGTAGAGCGCACGGCCGTAGTCGGCCAGGCGCTTGTCGCGCTGCGCCGGCGACACTTCGGGCGGCGCGGTCTTGGCGGTGTTGGCGGTGCTGTCGCCGTAGCTGGCCAGGCGCGCGTCGCTGCCGTCGGCGGCGATCGGCGGCAGCATCTCGTTGAACGCGTCGGCCAGGTAGTAGGTGCCCTTGCCGTAGGTGCGGTCGTAGAGCTGGATGAAACGCTGCGCGATCCT
The DNA here is from genome assembly GCF_041245805.1 of Xanthomonas sp. DAR 34887. Classification (NCBI taxonomy): domain Bacteria; kingdom Pseudomonadati; phylum Pseudomonadota; class Gammaproteobacteria; order Lysobacterales; family Lysobacteraceae; genus Xanthomonas; species Xanthomonas tesorieronis. The sequence continues at coordinate 920,841 of NZ_CP162490.1, read as the reverse complement.
GGCGAACAACGGATCGGCCGGATCCAGCCAATAGGTTTCGTGGAAGCCTTCCCAGGCGCGCATGCGGTAGATGCGCGCCTGCGGATGCGCCTGCGCGAACGCCTTCGGCACGTAGCCGGCGAAGGCCGGCAGCACCGGCTTCATGCCCAGCGCGCGCATGCGCTGCAGGATGCGCTGCTGCAGCGCGTGCTTGTCGTCGATCCACTGCTGCGGCAGCGGTGCGTCGTAGCCTTCGATGTTGCCCATGCGCTGCCACGGCGCGAACGCCGGGCCGGAGAAATACTGCGCCAGATCCGCATCGCTCACCCCGAACTCGCGCCACAGCGCCTGCCACACGTAATCCTGGCCTTCCATCGCCAGCGGCATGTCGATGCCGTGCAGCGCCATCCAGTCGATCTCGCGCTCCCAGCGCGCCCAGTCCCACCACGGCGTGGTGTAGCCGTAGGTGCACACGTTGAGATAGGCGCGGTAGGCGAACGGCGTGACCACGCGCTGCCCGTTGAAATCGGCATAGGCGGCAGGCAGCGCGACCCGGCTGCCCTCCCAGCTCACCGAGGCGGCGCCGATCGATTGCAGATAGCTGTACGCGCCATGCGCCAGCGCCACTTCCGAGGAACCGGACACGCGCAGCGTGCCGGCGTCGGCGGCGACCTGGTACCAGTCGTTGCCATTGCCGCGCGGCTGCCGTTGCAGGGTCAGCGCGGCGGCGCGCGGGCCTAGCGTGCGCAGCAGCACGCCGCGCGCCGCGGCGCCTTGGGTGTCTGTCGCCGATGCAGCGAAGGCGGCCGGCGCCAGCAGCATGCAGGCCAGCAGCAACGCGGCTCGTCCGGGGCCCGGCAACGCGCGCACGAAGCGCATCCAGGCACGCGCGTGCGGGAAGGCATGGCGGAAAACTCGCTTCATTCGGTCAATACTCCACTATCGCGACATCGTCGAAGCCGAAAGGCGTTCCGGCCGTCACCTGCATCACCACCGCCAGCACCCGTTCGCCCTGCGCAGGCGGCAAGCGCAGTTGCGCGCGCTGCCACGCGGCCACGCGCGCGACCGGCTTGCGGTCCAGATACACCTGCGCCGCGCCGGTCGCACGCCCCAGCCCCAGCACGCCGCCGCGCTGCTGGATCCCGGCCCACGGCGTGAACGCGGTGCGGTACAGCACATAGCCATCGCGCTCGGCGCGCGTCTCCAGGTTGCCCGGCTGGCAGAAGCTCCAGCTGTTGTTGTCGTTGGCCGCCCGCGGCAGCGCGGGATCCGGCGGCGCGGCGAACGGCAACGTCCGCCGCCAGCCGGGCACCACCATCGCCGCGGCGGCCGGCGGCAGCGACGGCGGCAACGCCACCGCATCCAGCCCGATCGTCGCCTGCGTAGAGCGCAAGCCCGGCGCGCGCGCCTCGATGCGCAATCGGCGCCGCTCGGTGCCGGCCTCGACGATGGCCTGCGCCAGGCCGTTGAACAACTGCACCTGCGGCACGTTGTCGGCCGCGTGCCGGTTCGGATCGCCGTTGCCGACGCCGAGCAGGCGCCCACCGTCGACCTGCAGCGCGATCTGCGCATCGGCGAACGGTACGTGGCGGCCCTGCGCATCCACCGCTTCCAGGGTGATCGGCTGCGCATCGCGGCCGTCGCCACGCATCCGCGCGCGGTCCGGGGTCAGCCGCAGCGCGACCGGCGCGCCGACCGTCTGCACCCGCTGCCGCGCCACTTCGCGGCCGTCGCGGTAGGCCACCGCCTCCAGCTCGCCCGGCGCGTACGTCACCTGCCAGGCGTTCATTTCGATCCGGTCCACGGTTTGCCGCCCCTGCGACTGCCCGTTGAGCCACAGCTCCACCTGCTGCGCATTGCAGAACGCCATCACCTTGATCGGCGTGCCTTCGCGGCCCGGCCAGTTCCAGTGCGGCAGCAGCTGCAGCACCGGCGCATCGTCGATCCACTGCGCCTGGCGCAGCCAGTAGGCCCCTTTGGGAAAGCCGCACAGGTCCATGATGCCGAAGAACGAGGACACCGACGGCCACTCGAACGGGGTCGGCTCGCCGCGGTAGTCGAAGCCGGTCCAGACGAAACCGCCGGCCAGATACGGACGCTCGTCGATCAGCTTCCAGGACGCGCGATGGGTATTGCCCCACGGCGCGGCGACCGAATCGTCCTCGGCGATGACGTGCGCGTCCATGTCGGTAAACCAGGCGCCGCGGGTCTGGAACGCGCTGGTGTCCTCGCTGGACAGCAGCGGCTTGTGCGGCATCGCCGCGCGCACCCGGTCGTAGTTGAACTGGCGGTAGTTGAAGCCGACCACGTCCACCGCATCGGCGGCGTTGCGCTGGGTCAGCATGCCGTCGTTCATCGCCGCGGTCACCGGGCGGCTGTCGTCCAGCTCGCGCACCAGCGCCACCGCGCGGCGCACCATTTCATAGCCGGCGGCGGTGCCCTGCATCGGTTCCTCGTTGAACACCGACCACAGGAACACGCAGGCGCGATTGCGGTCGCGGCGCACCAGCCAGCGCAGTTGCGCGGCGTAATCGGGCGACGGATTGAACACCCGGTTCTCGGCCATCACCAGCATGCCCAGGCGATCGCACACGTCGAGCAGTTCGCTGGCCACGGCGTGATGCAGGCGGATCGCGTTGCAGCCCAGCGCCTTGAGCCGGCGGATGCGGAACTCCAGCAGGCTGTCGGGCACCGCCACGCCGACCCCGGCATGGTCCTGGTGCAGGCAGGCGCCCTTGATCTTCAGCCGCCGCTCGTTGAGGAAGAAGCCCTGTTGCGCATCGAAGCGCAGCGTGCGAAAGCCGATCGCGCACTCGCGGCGATCGCGCTCGCGGCCGGCGCTGCGCAGCACCGCCGCGACCCGATACAGATGCGGCGCGGCTACGTCCCAGCGCCGCGGCTGGCGTACCTGCAGGTCGACCTGCGCCACCGCCTGCGCCAGCGCGCCCACCTGCACCGCGGCGCTGCCCTGCGCGACCAGTGCGCCGTGCGCGTCGTACAGCGCCACCTCCAGCACGGCCGCATCGGCCTGTTCGCCGACATTGGCAACGGTCACCGCGACCGGCAGCGTCCAATGATCGTCGTTGCCGATCCGCGGCACCGCATGCATGCCGTCGCCGACGATGTGCAGCGCATCGCGCACCGCCAGCCAGGTGTGGCGGTAGATGCCCGCGCCCTCGTACCACCAGCCGTCCATCGCCTCGGCGTCGACGCGCACCGCGATGGTGTTCAGATCCTGCCCGTAGCGCGCGATCGCGCTCAGGTCGATGGCGAAGCCGTCGTAGCCGCTCCAGCTGCGCGCCATCAGCAGGCCGTTGACCCACACCGTGGCACGGCTGGAAATGCCGTCGAAGCGCAATTCCAGCGCCTTGCCGCGCTGCGCCTCGTCCAGCCGCAGGCTGCGCCGGTACCAGGCGATGCCGCGGCGGCGATAGCCCTGCGCCACGTTGGCGCGGGCCTCGATCGGCTGCTCGATGGCGAAATCGTGCGGCAACCGCAGCTGCCGCCATTGGCTGTCGTCGAAATCGCCCGCGGCCGCGCCCCAGGCCTTGCCGGCCTTGGCGTTGTCGTAGCTGGCATCCTGGCCGCTGATCGGCGGGAACGGGATGTCGCCTTCGTGGAAACGCCAGCCGTCGTCCAGGCACAACAGCCCCGGATCGGCAGCCAGCGTCGGCGTCGGCACCGCCTCCGCAGCGTTGCCGCTGGCCATGCCGGCATCCGCCGCACTGTCCGCCCAGCTCAGCCGCGGTGCCGCCAGCAGCAGGCCGGCGCCCGCGCCGCCCGCCAGGAATTCTCGTCGTTGCATGCGCTTGCCCTAGAACCTGTGGATGCGATCGGGATCGCCCACGTTGCCATGCCCGGCGCCACAGCGGCGCCGGGCACGCTGCGGACTACCCTGCAAACGACCGCGCAGGCATCACAGGATGTCCCACTGCATCGACACGTAGAAGCTGCGGCCGGTGACGCCGGTCATCTGCCAGCGGCTGCTGATGTCCTTGTACGCCTCTTCCTTCTTGTCGGTCAGGTTGAGTCCGCCGAGCTGGAAGCTGAGCGTGTCGGTGGCCTGGTAGCCGAGCACCGCATCGAGCTGGGTGCGCGCCTTCATGGTGTGGCCTTCGCGGGCGAAGAAGCTGTCGCTGCTGTCCTGCTCGTACTCGCTGCGGTGGTTCAGCGACAGTCGCGCCGAGAACATCGCGTTCTCCCAGTAGCCGGTGGCGTTCCAGGTCTTCTCCGACAGGTTGCGGATCTTGAAGTCGGTATCGCGCTGCGGCAGCACCCGGGTGAAGTTGGCGGTCAGGCCGAAGCCCTGGATCGGCAGCCACGCATCGAACGACTGCGTCCAGCCCAGCTCGTAGCCGCGGATCTTGACCTTGCTCGGATCGTTCTGGGTGGCGGTGATCTCGTAGATGTTGCCGTTGCCGTCCACGCAGTCGCCGGAGCTGTTGCCGGACAGCGCCACGCCGTTGAACGTGGTCGGACACACGATGCTGTTGAAGGTGCCGTTCTTGACCTGCTTCCAGAAGCCGGCCAGGGTCAGGCCGCCGCCTTGGCCGTAGTACCACTCCAGGCTGAGGTCGGCCTGGTCGGCGGTCAGCGCCTTCAGGTCGGTCTGGCCCAGCGCCACGTCGTAGGTGGTGGTGCCGCCGGTGTTGCTGCCCGAGGAAATGGTGGTGGCGATGGCGGTGTTGCTGTCCAGGATCGGCCGCACCAGCACCTTGCCGGCGGCGAAGCGCAGCAGCAGGTCCTCGCGCATGTCCAGCACCAGGTTCAGGCTCGGCAACCAGTTGTGGTAGTCGTACGGCGCGCGTTCGGTGCCGACCACGTCGTTGGCGTCCTCGCTGTACTGCGAGGCGGTGGTCAGATAGGTGTCGGTGGTGCGCTTGGTGTTCTCGTAGCGCAGGCCGACGTTGCCGCGCAGGCGCATGCTGCCCAGCTCGGCATCGATCTTGGCCAACGCGTAGGCGGAGTAGATGTCGTTGCGGATGTGGTAGCTGGCCTGCGGCGCGAACAGCACCGGCACGGTGATGCCGGAAGCGGCCAGTGCCTGCGCGTAGGCGTACACGTCCGGCGCCACCCAACTGTCCTGCGAGGCAAGGTTGCCGTCGAGGAAGTTCTTGACGCTGGAACTGGCTGCCGACAGCTCGGGGAACATGGCATAGCCGGACACCGCGCCGGAGTTGATCAGGTACAGGAAGTCGCGGCGCCAGACGTTGCGGTCGAAGGTCTCGCGGCGGAACTTGGTGCCGAACTTCACCGAGTCCAGGAAGCCGGCGCCGACGTAGCGTTCGGCATCGAACTGCAGCGACCATTCCTTGTTGCTGAGCTTGGTGATCGCGCCGTTGGGGTATTCGTCGCGTACCAGGTTGGCCTGGTCCCAGGCGCTGGCGTCGTTGGCGTCGGCGTCGGTGGTCAGCGAAATCGCGCCGGGATTGGACATGTCGAACAGCGTCGCCGACGGCAGGCGGCCGAGGATCACCGCGCGCTCGTCCTCGTCGGTCTTGCCTTCGGTGTAGTTGGCCACGCCGCTGAAGGTCCACGCATCGCCCTTCCACTTGGCGTCCCAGGTCAGCAGCTGCGAGGTCAGGTCGTGGCGCTCGAGCTGGCGGTTGTTCTCCAGCCAGTAATTGGACGCCGACACCTTGGTCGCGGTCAGGTCCTTGGTCTCCAGCACGGTGAGGTAGTTGCGGTCGAAGGAATAGACCAACTGGTTCATGTCGTTGTCGGTCTTGTCCTGCGAATACAGCGCGGTCAGGTTCATCTCCAGCCGGTCGTTCGGCTTCCACTGCAGGCCGGCGGTGAGCATCTTGCGGTCGGTCTCGCGCTCGATCGAGCGGTAGCGCGGGCGGCGCGGGATGTACAGCGTGCCGTCGTCGGTGTCCTGGGTGTACCAGCGGTCGATCCACAGATAGTCGGCGCGGTCCTTGAGCTTCTGGTAGCCGGCGTTGACGAACACGCCCAGTTCGCCGCCGTCTGCCAGCTGGAACTGATCGATGTAGGTGAGCACGCCTTTCGGTGTCGGTGCGCCGCCGGCGAATTCGGAATATTGCTCCTTCGCCGAGAAGATCAGCTTGCGCTGCTTGTAGTCCAGCGGCTTGGTGGTCTCGATGTTGACCGTGCCCGACAAGCCGCCGGCGTCCATGTCCGCCGACGGCGACTTGATCACCTCGATCGCCGCGGCCACTTCCGGCTGGATGATGTCGTAGCGGAAACCGTCGGTGAAATCGGCGCTCTTGATGGTCTGGCCGTTGATGGTGGTGGCCGAATACTGCGGGCCCAGGCCGCGAATGCTGATGGTCGAGCCGCGGCCGTTGATGGTGGAGATCTGCACGCCGGGGATGCGCTGGATCGCTTCGGCGATGTTCTCGGCCGGGAACTTGCCGATGTCCTCGGAAGAGATGCCGTCGGTCATGCGCGCGTCCTCGCGCTTGTTGTCCAGCGCGGTGATCAGGCTCTTCTGGTAGGAGCTGGTCACGGTGACCGTGTCGAGCTGGGAGATGGAATCGGATGCGGGCGCTTCCTGCGCCTGCGCTCCGGCACTGAGCAGGCCGAGCGCGATGGCGCTGGCGAGGACGGACAGGGAACAACAGTGCGGACGGGAGCGGGCGGCGTGTGGCATTGGGCTATCCTGGTTGATGGCTGGTCGGCACGGCACGTGTGGCATCCAGCGGCGGCGATCGGCAGGCAGCACCCTCCATTGCGCCCGGCGCGACGCGCAGGGCGATGCCGTCCGTGCGGGCACGGAGTCGATGGAATGCGCTGTCTGTTGCGGCGCCTCGTGGTGCGGAAGGCGCGTCCCGTCCCTATCCCCGGAGCGGGCGATTGCATGCTGCTGCTGGACTGATCGACCCGAATTGGCAAAGACCAATTCCAGGCGCTTCGATTCTTATGGTCTTAAAAAGATTGTGTCAACGCCGCGGTACGCACAATCGGCAATTGACGCCTGGACTTGCCGCTGGTTTCGAAAAATTTCTCGATTTATCAGTATTTTGATGTTGGAAAATATTTTTTGCCCGGCACATTTCACGCATCGTTGTCACGATACCTATGCCGCACCAATTCTACGAATGAGACCAATTTTGTGCAGCGCGACATAACTGCGCCACGTTCTCATTTGCGCGCCACCACTCCCGCCTTTGGAGACCGGCATAACCCATTGATGCAACTGCGTTTCGGCGAATGGGAGCGGCCACGTCGCGAGCCAGGACCGGATTACGCATGGCGAAACCAGTACCAGACGAATTTTTCGGACAAGACTTGACATCGTTGTCATAGCCTCGTAAGAATCGGCACACACGGGGTGGGGCCGCGCATATGCGGCGCAAAAGTGGGACATGGGAGAGGCATGTGACCGCAATGATCCGTACACGCGAATCGCGTGCCGCGCTCGGCACGCCGTTGCACCGGTTGGCACCATCGCGCGCGCTGTTCGCGTTGGGATCGGCGTGCCTGGACCACTGTCCGCCGCAGCGGCTGGCGCCGCCCTGACCAGCGCCATCCGGCGCTTCCGCATCGTTTCCAGCTCTACAGCTTGACGCAGCGCGTCGCGCAGCACGGCGGCACGCCGCACCAGGCACTTCACGCATAAGCGAAAAACCGGCGTTCGTCGCGCCGGAGGACTCCAGCTACACCCGCATCACCCACACGGCAGCATCAGCACCGCAGGCAGTAAGACAACAGCTACAGCCGGCACGCAGCGCAACGCTGCGCGCCGTGTCGACCAATTGAATGATGAGGAGAGACATCATGCGATACCGCCATTCCGTCTTGTCCGCAGCAATCCTTGCCACCCTGGCCTTTTCCGCGCAGGCGCAGCAAGCCGGCGGCGACACCACCGATCTGGATGCCGTCCAGGTCGTGGGCATCCGCGCCAGCCTGGAAAAATCGCTGGACACCAAACGCAACAACGTCACCGTGTCCGAGGCGATCACTGCCGAGGACATCGGCAAGTTCCCCAGCACCAACGTCGCCGAAGCCTTCGCACAGATCCCCGGCGTCACCATCGACCGCCGCTTCGGCCAGGGCGAACGGGTCAGCATCGACGGCACCGACCCCAGCCTCAACCTGTCGTTCCTGGACGGCCACCCGGTGGCGCAGGCGATCTGGCTGTACGGCGAGCAGCCCAACCGCGGTTTCGACTACACCCTGCTGTCGCCGCAGATCCTGGGGCGGGCGGAGATCGTCAAATCCTCCGAGGCGCGGCTGGTCGAGGGCAGCCTCGGCGGCACGGTGCTGATGCACAGCCGGCAGCCGCTGGACCTGAAGGCCAACGAGATCGCCGGCTCGGTCGGCTACAGCTACAGCCAGCAGGCCAGCGAGGGCAAGCCGAACGCCTCGCTGCTGTACAGCTGGAAGAACCCGCAGGAGACCTTCGGCGTCGCGGTGTCCGCGCAGCACTACGAGGAGCGGGTCGATCGCCAGGGCATGGAGGTGTTCGGTTATGCCAAGGCCGCGACCTTCGGCAACGCCGGCGGCGTGCCGGCCGATGCCGACGTGCCCAACTCGGTCAACGCGGCCTGGTTCCAGCAGGACCGCAAGCGCGACAGCGCCGTGGTCAACCTGCAGCTCAAGCCCAGCGATGCGCTGGAGTTCAACCTCAGCGGCCTGTACATCAAGGAAAACTTCGACAACTACAACCAGTCGATGTACAGCTTCCTGACCTGGAACCAGGGCACCATCGACGCGGTGGACGCGCTCGGCAGCGTGCGCAACGGCGTGGTCGGCAGCGGTCATTCCAGCGCCAACGCCAATGCCAGCGGCGGCACGGTGATTTACGACAACAACGTGCGCCAATCGGAAGTGGTCACCAAGGGCATCGACCTGCGCGGCGCGTTCCGTGGCGAGGGCTGGGGCATGAGCGGCCAGATCGGCCAGAGCAAGTCGGACAACAAGGACCTGTCGCAATACTTCATCGAGCCGTTCTACAACGGCGGCTTCAGCTGGGACCTGCAGCGCGGCATCCGCTTCGACGATCCGGCCGGCGCGCGCGACCCGGCCAACTGGGGGTCGGCCGGCGGCTGGTTCGGCAACAACGGCGTCTTCGCCACGCACAGCAAGGACCGCTACGGACAGCTGGATTTCAACCTGCAGTTCGACAGCGTGTTCAACCAGTTGCTGTTCGGCGTGCGCCAGGGCAAGCACGACGAAGACTTCACCTTGAACGTCTACGGCGGCGTGACGCCCGGCACCCTGGCCGACGTGGGCACGATCGGCCTGACCGACATCCAGGGCTTCTATCCCGACCAGGGCCGGCACGTGCAGGCCGGCCGCGGCAACGTCATCGACTGGATCCGCAACAGCCCGGTGGACTACGCCAATCCCGACCCGGCCAGCTACCTCAACAACAGCTGGGCGCTGCAGCAGACCAACAATGCCGCCTACGTGCAGCTGAACTTCTCCAACGGCGGCCTGCGCGGCAACCTCGGCGTGCGCTACGTGGATTCCAAGACCGAAGGCAGCGGCTTCGTCTACAGCGGCACGCCGACGCTGGACGACCTGGACAGCAAGTGGCAGACCCGCACCAAGAAAGAAAACTTCCTGCTGCCGTCGTTGAACCTGGCCTACGACACCGACGCCGACTGGGTGTTCCGCTTCGCCGCGGGCAAGGTGATCGCCTGGGCACCGTACAACCAGATGGTCAACAACACCTTCTTGAACGACACCACGCTCACCGGCAGCGGCGGCAACGCGGCGCTGTCGCCGTACGAATCGTGGAACTTTAACCTGTCGGCCGAGTATTACTTCGCGCAACAGGCGGTGGTGGCGTGGTCGGTGTTCTACAAGAAGATCGACAACTACATCGACACCTCGGCCACGATCGAACGCCAGTACAACTCGATCCGCGACACCTCGCCGCAGACCTGGGCGCAGATGCTGGGCAGCAACGGCTGCACCGCCGACGGCTACTGCGACTACAGCATCCAGCGCCCGCGCAATGCCGGCGACGGCAAGGTCAAGGGCTTCACCCTCGCCTACCAGCAACCGTTCGGCAGCAGCGGCTTCGGCCTCACCGCCAACTACACCTACGCCAATGGCGAGAACAACACCGGCGACCGCCTGCCCTACCAGTCGCGCAACAGCGTGGCCTTTAGCCCGTACTACGAGAAGGGGCCGTGGAACGCACGCATCGGCCTGAACTGGCGCGACAGCTATCTGGCCGGCGGCTACGTTGCCGGCGCCGCGCCGGCCAGCGTCGACGACTACACCGACCTGGGCGCGAGCATCGGCTATGCGATCAGCGAACAGTGGTCGCTGCAGGTGGACGCGCAGAACCTGCTGGACGAGGAGTACTTCCAGTACCTGGGCGACAAGGACCATCCGGCAGGGCGCTACAAGAACGGCCGCCGCTACATGGCGACGCTGCACTTCAAGTTCTGAGGGCGATCCGGCGCCTGGCTGCAGCGCAAACCACGCTCCTGTAGGAGCGGCTTCAGCCGCGACAGGCGGCACGGGGCATCGCGGAGGCCCCACGCTGCCACTGCAGGGAGCGGCTTCAGCCGCGACAGCGCAGGGTTTCCGCAAGGAACCCTGCTACCTGTCGCGGCTGAAGCCGCTCCTACAGTGCATTCGGCAGTTGCCCCGCGCCGTTCCCCGCAGGCGCCGCTGGCCGTCGTCGTTCCAGCGAAGATGCGACGCGCCAGTCAGCGCCACGCCACCGCTCACTTGGCGAACTGCACGTGGCCCTCGACGGAATACACGCCCTTGTCGCCCTGGCTCGGCAACGCCGACAGCGTGTCGGTCACGACCTGGCCGCGGATGTCGGTGAGGCGGATCTCCAGCAATTGCGCACCCATCTGCTCGCCGACGAAATGGTTGTACGGCATCTTCGGCAGGCTGACCCAATCGCCATTCTTCTTGTATTCGAACTTGACCACCGGATACAGGTGATTGCGCACCTGGATCGCGGCCCAGTACTGCGAGCTGCCTTCCTTGATCCGGTACACCACGTTGCCGTCAATCGGCGCGGCGACCACCTTCCAGCTGATCGGGACATGCCCGGCGCTCATGTCGCCGATCGCGGCGAAGGCATTGGGCGACAGGTCCAGGCCGCAATCGCCGCCCTCCGGATACAGGTCGGTGACGTAGACCGTGGCGGTGCCGCGCGGCCCCTGCACCTGCAGGTAGGCGCCAGCCAGCGCGGCGGAGACGCCGCCGTAGTTCATCTGCGTCGGGTTCAGCGCGGTGATCATCGCATCGGCCAGGATCGGATCCAGCAGCACGGCGCCGCCGGAGTAGCCGGAGCCGGTATAGGTCGCCGTGCCGTTGCAGATTCCGTCCCAGGCGGCAGCGGCCGGGGCGGCGATGGCGGCCAGGCACAGCCCGGCGAACAGGGTGCTGCTGCGCAAGGCGCGGGTGCGGGCGCGACGTGTCGGCATGGGGATTCTCCTCGGCGAAGGCGCGCCGGCCGCTGGCGTGCGGCCGCCGGCCAGGCGCAAGGGGCGCGGCGCGGCGCGCGTCGGCCCGGGCACTGCCGCGGGCCGACGCACTCTAGGCCAGGCGTTGCGCGCGCACCGGCACCGCCACCGGGAAAACCGCATCTTGGCCGATGGCGTAGACCGCGGCGCCGGCCAGCGGCACGGCGCAGGCGATGCGCGCCCTGGATCAGCCGCGGCTGCGCCGGCCCGCGCCGGTTTCCAACCGCCACAGCAGATCGCGCAGCGGGGTGAGCGCGGTCGCCATCCCTGCCGCCACGCCCAGCGCATCGGCCAGCGCGTCGAACGGATCGGCCGAACGCGTGGCGGTCCATGCGCCCTGCGCGAACTCGATGCCGATGCCGAGCAACAGCAGGCCCAGCGCCGCCCAACGCCAGGCGCGCGGCCCGGCGTAGACCTGCACCGCGCCCGCGGCGAGCAACAGGTAGGCGATGAAGTGTTCGGCCTTGTCGGTGTCCGGCAGGTCGGACAGCTGCGGCGGATGCGGCATCATGCACACATAGATCAACACCAGCACGCCCAGCCACCACAGCCCCAGCCACAGCCAGGGCCGGCGGAATGCGCGGACCGCCGCCATCACAGCCGCCAGGTCAGGTCGCCGACCAGGAACGCCGGCGCCAGCGACACGTCGCGCTCGAAGCCCATCACCTGGAAGCGCTCGCCCATCTCGCTGGGCAGGGTCAGCCGCTTCACCTGCTCGCGCAGGCGCAGCCGGCCGCGTTCATCGCTGCGCGCCTCGACCTCGGCCAGCAGCGCATCCAGGCCGTTGCCGAGCAGGAAGCTGGCCTGGGTGCAGTAGCCGCCCAGTTCGAACCCGGCACCGGTGCCGGCCTCGGCCAACGCGGTGAAGTCCACCGACGCGGTCAGGTCCTGCAGGCCCGGCCACAGATAGGGATCGGCATGGGTGCGGTGCCGGTAGAACGCACGCAGCGTGCCGTCCTCGCGCTGCGGCAGGTAGAACTCCCCGCGCGGATAGCCGTAGTCGACGAACAGCATCGCGCCGCTGCGCAGGCCGCCGGCCACCGCCTGGATCCAGTACGGCAGCTGCGGCAGCAGTTCGGAGCGGTAGCCGTCGGCGAACGGCGTTTCCAGATAGCGTTCGACATGCCGCACCGCCGCCGCCAGCAGCGGATCGGCCGGCTGCTCGCCGCGGCGGAAGCGGCCTTCGCCATCCAGGGTCACGGTTTCCTCGAACACCTCGCCATCGCGCAGGGTGAAGCGCGGCGTCGGTAGCGCATCGATCACCTCGTTGGCGAACAGCACTCCGTTCCAGTCGTCGTCGAACGGCCGGTCCAGCCATTCCACCAGCTCGAACACCGGCGGGATCAGCGCGCGCTGCAGGCGTTCGCGCTGGCGTTCGCGCAGATCCGCGCTGGGTTCCAGGATGGCGTAGCGCTCGGGCAACGCGTCCAGCGCCAGCAGGCGCTTGAGCATCACCTCGGCGAACGCGCCGCTGCCGCCGCCCACTTCCAGCATCCGCGCCTGCGGCCCGAGCTGCTGCAGCACCGGGGCCAGCGCGTTGGAGACGGTGGCGGCGAACAGCGGCCCCAGCTCCGGCGCGGTGACGAAGTCGCCGTCCTCGCCGAACTTGCTGCTGCCGGCGCTGTAGTAGCCAAGGCCCGGCGCGTACAGCGCCAGCTCCATGAAGCGCGAGAACGGGATCGCGCCGCCGCCGGCGGCGATTTCGGCGCGCAGATGCGCGGCCAGGCGGTCGCTGTGGGCGAGCGCGTCGGCGTCGGGGGTGGGAAAGTCGATAGGCATGCGGCGCTGGATTGCGTGGACAATGCACAGCATAGCCGAGCGTGGAATGCACACATGAGCCAGACCAAGGTCGTCCTGATCACCGGCAGCGCGCGCCGCATCGGCGCCGGCATCGCGCGGCACCTGCACGCGGCCGGCTATCGCGTGGCGCTGCATGCGCATACCTCGCAGGCCGAGCTGCAGGCGCTGGCCCGGGAACTGGACGCCGCGCGGGCCGGCAGCACCCTGACCCTGCACGCCGATTTGCGCGATGCCGCGCAGTTGCCGGGACTGGTGGAGCGGTGCGTGCAGCGTTTCGGCCGGCTCGATGCGCTGGTCAACAATGCCTCCAACTTCTATCCCACTCCGCTGGCCGAGGCCACGCCGGCGCAATGGGACGACCTGTTCGCGGTCAACGCGCGCGCGCCGCTGTTCCTGGCCCAGGCCGCGGCCGCGCAGCTGCGCGAGCGCCGCGGCGCGATCGTCAACATCACCGACCTGCATGCCGAACAGCCGCTGCGCGCGCACCCGCTGTACAGCGCGGCGAAGGCGGCGCTGGCGATGCTGACCCGCTCCCTGGCGCTGGAACTGGCGCCGCAGGTGCGGGTCAACGCCATCGCCCCGGGCGCGATCCTGTGGCCGGAAACCGGCAAGGACAGCGCCGCGCAGCAGGCCCTGCTGGCGCGCACGCCGCTGGCGCGGATCGGCCAGGTCGAGGAGATCGCCGAGGCGGTGCGCTGGCTGCTCGACGACGCCGGCTTCGTCACCGGGCAGACGCTGCGGGTGGATGGGGGGCGGGGGCTTTCTTGACGGCTGGGAATGGGCAATCGGGAATGGGGAATGGGCGAGCGCCCCTAGGCCAGTCGTTGCTGAGAGCCATTCCTTACCGCGCCATGACAGCCAAAGACCCGATCCAGCGTCCGGCCTTTACCGATTCCCCATTCCCGATTCCCCACTCCCGGCCTCACCAAGCTCCACCACCTCGAACGGCTCCCCGAACTGCGCATGCGCCTGCCACAGCGCGCCCAGGCTGTGGCCGCTGAGCGGGTCGACGAAGTCGGCGGCGATGTCGGCCAGCGGCTTGAGCACGAAGGCGTGGCGCAGTTCCGGGCGCGGGATGCGCAGGTGGCCGGGGCCTTCGACGATGCGGTCGCCGTAGAACACCACGTCGATATCCAGGGTGCGGTCGCTGAAGCGCGGGCCGCTGCGGTCGCGGCCGTGGGCGTCCTCCAGCGCATGCAGCCAGGCATCCAGCGCGTCGAGCTCCCACTCGGTCTGCAACGACACGGCATTGTTCAGAAACGGTGGGCCGTCGAATCCGACCGCCGGGGTGCGGTAGGTCGGGGACACCGCGATCGGGCCGAAACGCTGGCGCAGCGCAACGATCGCGGCGGGCAGATGCTGTTGCGGGCGCAGATTGCTGCCCAGACTGAGGAGCACGGTGGTCATGGGATATTCGCGCATGCCGCGGCCGCGACCGTCAACGGGTAGCCAACCCGTCTCCCCCCGCATAGAATCGAAACGCATCGAACTCCGGCAGCGACATGACTTATTGCGTAGGCATCGAAGTGGACGAAGGCCTGGTCTTCGCCGCAGACACGCGCACCAACGCCTCGCTGGACGACGTCCGCGTGCATCGCAAGCTGCATGTGTTCGAGTATCCGGGGCAGGCGGTGTTCGTGCTGATGTCGGCCGGCAACCTGGCCACCACCCAGCTGGCGATCTCCAAGCTGCAGCGCGACGCGGACGATCCGGACGCGCCGCGCAGCCTGCGCTCGTTCAAGCACCTGTTCGAGGTCGCCGAGTACGTCGGCGAGGTGCTGGTCTCCAGCCAGGTCAAGCTCTCCGACCAGTCCCAGCACAGCGGCGTCAGCGTGCAGTCGACCCTGATCCTGGGCGGGCAGATCGCCGGCGAGCGGCCCGGGCTGTACATGATCTACCCGCTGGGCAACGCCATCGCCACCTCGCCGGAGACGCCGTACCTGCAGATCGGCGAATCCAAGTACGGCAAGCCGATCCTGGACCGCATCATCCGCCCGGAGATGCAGCTGGAGGACGCCGCGCGCACCGCGCTGGTATCGCTGGATTCCACCATCCGCTCCAACCTGTCGGTCGGCATGCCGATCGACCTGGCAGTGATCCGCCGCAACGACCTGCGCGTCACCGAGCGCCTGCGCCTGGAAGCGGACACGCCGCTGTATGCGGAAATCCACGACACCTGGTCGCGCAAGCTGGAGAACGCGGTGCGCACCCTGCCGCGCTTCCCCTGGGAGCCGGCACTGACCGTCGACAGCGACGCCGACAACCGCAGCGCCCTGCCGCCGCTGCCGCCGCGCCGCGTCCCGGCCCGGCGCGACCCGGAAGACCAGTCGTCGCAGCAGTGACGCCGGGATTGGGGGATTCGGGATTGGCGATTCGCAAAAGCGGCATCCAGCCATCTGATCGATTGCGCTGAAGCGCTTTACCTTCGGCGCAACAGTGCCGCTGCCGTCGCCGTTGCCTGAAACGAATCCCGACTCCCCAATCCCGAATCCCGGCTCTCAGCCGCTTTCCAACGCATGCGCCACCGCGCGGAACACGCGCTGCATCTCCAGCGGCTTGCGCAGGACGTGCACGGCGATGTCGCGCGGGAAATGATCGCGCTGCAGGGCGGTGCCGGCATCCTCCAGCACGATCGCCGGGCCGCGGTAGTCCATGTCCTGCAGCGCCAGCAGCAGGCTCACCGCCGACAGCAGGATGATGTCGCTGTCCACGATCACCAGATCCGGCATGCCGTGTTCGCGCACCTCGCGCAGCGCCGCGGCGCCGTCGGACGCCAGCTGCGGCTGGTAGCCCTGGCTGGACAAGGCGTTGCCGAGCAGCGAAAGGCGCGTGGCCTCGCCATCCACCAGCAACACGCGCTGGCCCTTGCCGATCGGCATCGCCGGCTCCGGCTCGGCCGAGGGTGCGTGGCCGCGCAGCGGGATCAGCAGTTCGAAGCAGGTGCCCGCGCCCGGCGTGCTGTCCACGCCGATGCTGCCGCCGTAGCTTTCGACGATGCGCTTGCACGAGATCAGACCCAGGCCGGTTCCGTCGGCCTTGGTGGTGAAGAACGGACTGAACAGCTGCGCCTGGGTGTCCGCATCCATGCCCACGCCGGTGTCGCGGACCAGGATCCGCACCTGCTCGCTGCCGTCGGCGCCGAGCGCCGGCGTCGCCGAGATGGTCAGCGTGCCGCCATCGGGCATCGCCTGGATCGCGTTCAGGCCAAGGTTGAGCAGGCACTGCTGCAACTCGGTGTAGTTCGCCTCGATCGACAGCTCGGCGTCGGCCACCTCCACCTGCAGGTCGACCCGCTCGGGCAGGCTGCTCTTGAGCAGCATCTGCACCGCCTGGAACAGCCCGGCGATGGACACCCGCTCGCTGCGCGTGCGCGATCCGCGCACGAACGACAGCATCGATTCGGCCATCTCGTGGCCGCGCCGGCCGCACTCGGCGATGACCTCGGCCAGGTGCCGCAGCTGCGGGTCGTCGCTGCGCCCGATCATCAGTTCCGGCACGATCAGCAGCGGCTGCAGGATGTTGCGCAGGTCGTGGCTCAGGCCGGCGGCGAGCATCGCCAGGCTCTCCAGCCGCTGCGCGCGCATCAGCTCGCCCTCGACCCGCTGCCGCTCGCGCTCGGTGCGCGCCTCGCGGATCGCGCGCGCCACCGCCGACGGCAACCGCGTCGGGTTGTGCTTGATGATGTAGTCGTTGGCGCCGTCGCGCAGCGCCTCCACCGCGGTCTCCTCGCCGATCGTGCCGGAGACGAAGATGAAGGGCACCGAGGTGCTGTGCTCGCGCAGCACGCGCAGCGCCTGGTGCCCGGAGAAACCCGGCATGCTCAGATCCGACAGCACGATGTCCGGCGCGAACTCGCGCAGCGCCTCGCGCAGCGCAGACTCGCCTTCCACCCGCCGAAAGGACGCTTCCAGGCCGGCGTCCAGCAACTGGTCGGACAGCAGCTCGGCGTCTTCCGGGGAATCCTCGACCATGAGGATCCGGATCGGTCCGAGATTGGTGCCGGTCATGGGCATGCGCGCTTACTCTTTGTCCGGCGCCTGGTTGATCAGCGCCCAGAAGGTGCCCAGCGTCTTCACCGCAGTGAAGAACTGGTCCACGTCCACCGGCTTGACCACGTAGGCATTGACGCCCAGGTCCCAGCTGCGCGCCAGGTCGCTTTCCTCGCGCGAGGACGACAGGATCACCACCGGCAGGCGCTTGAGGGATTCGTCGCTGCGCACCAGCTTGAGCACTTCCAGTCCGTCCATGCGCGGCATCTTGATGTCCAGCAGCAGCACCGCCGGCAGGCCCTCCTCGCGGTCGGCGTAGGCGCCGCGGCGCAACAGGTAGTCCATCGCCTCCACGCCGTCTTCGACATGGACGATGGGATTGGCCAGGCGCGCGTCGCGCAGCGCATCGACCGCCATTTCGGCATCGGCGGGGCTGTCTTCGGCAAGCAGGATGGTGCGGATGGCGGTCATGCGGTCAACTCGTTGGTAGGCGCTTCGAGCGCGGGGGGTAAGACGAAATGGAAGGTGGCGCCCTGGTCCGGCGCCGCGTCGGCCCAGATCTGGCCGCCGTGGCGGGTCAGTACGCGGCGGACGCTGGCCAGGCCGATGCCGGTGCCGGTGTACTCGCTGGCCTTGTGCAGGCGCTGGAACACGCCGAACAGTTTGGCCGCATAGGCCATGTCGAAACCGGCGCCGTTGTCGCGCACGCTGAAGTGGTGGCTGCCGTCCGCCTGCAGCTGATAGCCGACCTCGATCACCGCGACCTCGCGCTTGGCGCTGTACTTGACCGCGTTGCCGAGCAGGTTCAGCCACAGCTGGCGCATCATGTTCTCGTCGGCGACCAGGATCGGCAGCGGCGCCACGCTCCACTCGATGCGGTGGCCGCTGCCGGCGTGGTCGGACTGGAAATTGGCGTCCAGCACCGAGCGCGTCTCCGCCACCAGCGACTGCATGTCCACCGCCTGCAGGCGCAGCGCGCTGCGGCCCAGGCGCGAGTAGACCAGCAGGTCGTCGATCAGCGAGGCCATGCGCCGCGCCGAGGTGCCGATCACTTCCAGATAGTGGCGGCTCTTCTCGTCGGCGTCGTCGCCGAGATGGCGGGCCAGCTTGTCGGCGAAGCCGGCGACATGGCGCAGCGGTGCGCGCAGATCGTGGGAAACCGAATAGCTGAAGGCCTCCAGTTCGCGATTGACCTCCGAGACCTGCTCCACCTTGCCCTCCAGCTGCCGGTTGAGCATCTGGATCCGCTGCTGCGAGGCCTTCTGCAGGCTGATGTCGCTGACCGTCATCAGCACCACTTCGTCGTCGCTGTCCGGCAGCGGCATGCGCCGCGCGTTCAGCAGCATGGTGCGAGCGACACCGTCCGCACCGAGCTGCTCGTGTTCGAAATCCCACAGCTCGCGCCCGCGCAGCAGCACGTCGGCCAGGCGCTGGACGATGACGCTGTCCTGCCAGACGCCGTCGCCGACATCGGCCAGCATCTTGGTCGGACGCGCCGGGTCCAGCCCGTACAGTTCGCCGAAGGCGGCGTTGTGCATCAGCATGCGCTGCTCGCTGTCGAGCAGCACGATCGGCTCGCGCACCGTCTGCAGCACCGCGGCGGCGCGGGCATTGGCGCGCAGCATGTGCCGCTCGGCGTCCAGGCGCCGGCCGATCTGCCGTTGCAGCAGCCAGATCACCAGACCCAGCAGCAACAACTGCACCGCCAGCGACACCCAGCTGATCGCCGAAGCCAGCATCCGCCGCTGGTCGGCGTCGGCGGTGCGTTCGATCAGCAGCGCATCCTCGCGCTTCTGCAGTTCGGCGACCAGGCCGCGGATCGGATTGTCCGCGGTCATTTCCTGGATCAAGCCGCGGATCCGTTCCGGGTCGCGGTTCTCGGCGATGCGCCCCGCCAGCAGGCTGCGCCGTTCCAGGGTGCTCTGCAGGCGGCCGATGCGCACCTGCTGGTCGGGGTTGTCGCGGGTCAGCTCGACCAGGCGCGCGATGGTCGGAGCGATCGACGCGCGCGACTCGCGGAAGCGGGCACGCAGGATCGGCGAGTCGACCTCGTGCGACATCGCCATCGCCGCCGACTCCATGTCGCGCATATCCGCTTCCAGCCGGCTGAGCGTCGCCGTGACCTCCTGGCTATGGCTGACCCAATCTGCCGCAAGCAAGGTGCTTTCGCTCATCTGCCGCAACAGCAACGAGGGCAGGATCACGATCAGGACCACCGCCAGCGCCAGCAGCGGCAAACGCCAGCGGTCCCAGGCGTCATGTTTGGCGGTGATCTGCATATCTGTTCTTGGACGATGAAAGATGGCAGCGACAACGGGGGCGGCATTGTCGCCGATCCACGCAGGCATACGATGAATTATTCAGGCTTCGCGCAAGCTCCCGTCGCACCACCTGAATACGGCTTTATCTTAACGATTTTGGCACAAAGAAATGGGCGGCTGTACGCCGCCCATCGTTGCAACCATACGATCGGACTGGATCAGCGTGCCGCCGCCCGCGCGCCGGCGGCGGCAGCGTGCGTTGCGCCAATCAGCGTCCACGACGACATTCCGGCCCGTACCAGCAGGAAATCGGCGTGGCTATGCAGGCGCGCGCGCTCGCCGGCGGTGAGGTCCTTGTCCAGGTCCTGCATCAGCCTGGCGAAGGCGCGCCAGAACCCGGCATCGTCGTGGAAGGTGACCAGCATCATGCCCAGCTTGGATTCGAGCTGGCGCATCGCCAGGAGCAGCGAGGACGGGCGCGGCGGTGCGCCGGTCGAGGGGAGCGTCGTATCTACCGCGTCGGGCGGCGCGGCGTGCGAGGCCGCGTGACTGGACGCGGCTGGAGAGTAAGCATCCAACATGGCAATTCGCCTGGTAGCTAACGTGGCTGGATGATGACTGAATGAGCGTCAATGCAGCGCGAAGCGCGGCGATACGCCGCGTGATGGCCGCAGTGCGCGAATGTGCCGCCCACAAAAAACGCACTCCGGAGAGTGCGTCGCAGGGACAGCGGCGGAGCGCGCCTCGTCTCGCGCTCCACCGCCTTCACCGGTGGCGTGGCTCAGTGCTTGGCTGCGCCCGTCACTTTCAGGCCGGTCGAATCGACCTTCTTGACCCCGTCGATCATCTTGGTGACCGACACGGCCTTGTCGCGCTGCGCCTTGCTTTCGACCGCACCGGACAGCTTGACCGTGCCATTGAGCGTCTCGACCTTGATGTCGGTACCGGAGACGTCCTTGGTGGCGAGCAGATCGGCCTTCACCTTGGTGGTGATCCAGGTGTCGGTGACCGGCTCCTTGGAGTCGTGCTGCATGCCGTCGTTGTGGGCCATGCCAGCATGGTCCTTGTCGGCGGTGGTCGGCGGATCGACGGCGAGGGCCTGGCCGGCGGCCAGGGTCAGACCGAAGGCGAGTGCGACGCTGAGCAGCGTGGGCGACGTGAACTTTTTCATGATGTCCTCCTCCCTTGAAGGTGTGGAGCGGAGTGTCGGCATGGCGGCGTACAAGCGACGTGACCGCAAAATCGCGGCAGCGTGAAGGGCGTGTACACCGGGTGAAGACACTTGCCGGGATACTGTCCCGCCTCGCATCGCCACTCGCACGCCATGGACCAGACCTTCAATCTCGCCCTGCTCGGTTATGGGTTCGTCGGCCGCGTGTTCCATGCGCCGTTGATCGCGCACACACCGGGCCTGCGCCTGCACACCATCGTGTCCAGTCGCCACGACGAGGCCGCCGCGGCGTACCCGAGGGCGCGCATCGTCGCCGACGCGCAGCAGGCCTTCGCCGATCCGCAGGTCGATGCGGTGGTGGTGGCCACGCCGAACCAGACCCATGCGCCGTTGGCGCTGGCGGCACTGGCGCAGCGCAAGCACGTGCTCGTGGACAAGCCGTTCGCCCTGGACGTGGACGAGGCGCAGCGGATCATCGCGCAGGCGCAACGCGCCGGACGCATCGTCAGCGTGTTCCAGAACCGGCGCTGGGACGGCGACTTCCTCACCCTGCGCGCGTTGCTGGACGCGGGCACGCTCGGCGAGATCGCCGAGTTCCATTCGCACTTCGATCGTCATCGCCCGCAGGTCGGCAACCGCTGGCGCGAGCATGCGCTGCCCGGCTCCGGATTGTGGTTCGACCTGGGGCCGCACCTGCTCGACCAGGCCCTGCAACTGTTCGGCCTGCCGGAGGCGATCCAGGTCGACCTGGCGCTGCAGCGCCGTGGCGCCCAGGCGACCGATTATTTCCATGCTGTGCTGCGCTACCCGCGACTGCGTGCGGTGCTGCATGCCGGCTCGCTGGTCGCGGCGAACGGGCTGCGCTTCGCCGTGCATGGCGAACGTGGCAGCTACCTCAAGCAGGGACTGGACACGCAGGAAGCGCAGTTGCGCGCCGGGCTCACTCCGGCCGCGCCGCAATGGGGCGAGGATCCGCTCGCCGGCCAGCTGACACTGGTTGCCGACGACGGCAGCACCACGATGCACGCGCTGCAGACGCAGCGCGGCGACTATCGGCAGTGCTATGCCGGCTTTCGCGAGGCGATGGCCGGACGCGCGCCCGCGCCGGTGGATGCGGCGCAGGCGCTGGCGGTCATGCGCTTGCTCGAGCTCGGCCAGCGCAGCGCCGCCGAAGGCCGCACGCTGGCGCTGGACTGAACCGCCGTCGCTCGCTTACCCGGCCGCGGTCCCGGACGGCGGCACGGCCGGCGTTTCGTGCTTGATCGCGTGCCCACCGAACTGGTTGCGCATCGCCGACAGCAGCTTGTCGGTGAACGAATCGTCGTCGCGCGAGCGCAGCCGTTCCAGCAGCGACAAGGTGATCACCGGCGCGGGGACGTTGAGGTCGATCGCCTCGGCCACCGTCCAGCGGCCTTCGCCGGAATCTTCGACATAGGGCGCGATCCCGGCCAGGGTGGGGTTATCGCCCAACGCATCCGAACACAGGTCCAGCAGCCACGAACGCACCACGCTGCCCTGGCGCCAGACTTCGGCGATCTGGTGCAGGTCCAGGTCGAACTCTTGCTTGCGCGCCATCAGCGCGAAGCCTTCGGCATAGGCCTGCATCATTCCGTACTCGATGCCGTTGTGGACCATTTTGGCAAAGTGGCCGGCACCGCTGGGACCGACCCGGCCCCAGCCGGCATCGGTGGCCGGCGCCAGGGTCGCGAACAGCGGGTTGAGCCGGCCGACCGCCGCTTCGTCGCCGCCGATCATCAGGCTGTAGCCTTCCTTCAGGCCCCACACGCCGCCGCTGGTGCCGCAGTCGACGTAGGCGATGCCGTGCGCGGCCAACTCGGCGGCGCGGCGCATCGAATCCTTGTAGTAGGAATTGCCGCCGTCCACGACCACATCGCCTTCGGCCAGCAGCGGCAACAGGGCGGCCAGGGTGTCGTCGACGATCTTGCCGGACGGCACCATCAGCCACACCGCGCGCGGCGCCGGCAGTGCCGCGACCAGCGCTGCCATCGTGTCCGCGGTCTCCACGCCGCGCTGCTGCGCCGCGCTGCGCGCCGCCTCGCCCAGGTCGAAGCCGACCACGCGGTGGCCGCCACGCACCAGCCGCTCGGCCATGTTCGCGCCCATCCGGCCCAAGCCCACAAGTCCCAGTTCCATGCGTCTGTCCTAGCTCGAAGTGAGGGGCATTAGGGTCGCACGAAGCGCCATGCCGCGGCTGACGCGCAGCTAAGGCGATTGCGCCTGCGCGCCCTGCGCGCAGGCCTGCAATTGGTGGTCGCGCCAACGCCGGTACAAGGTGGTGTGCAGATTGTGCAAGGTGAGGTCGATCGCGAACGGAGTGCGCGGATTGCGGTCCAGCAGGCGCGCCACGTGGTAGCCGATCGGTTTCGTGCCCTTGGGATGCACGTACACCTCGAAGCCCCGGTAGAAGGGATCGTCGAGCAGCGTGTCGATCTGCGCCAGGACACTGCGTTGCGCCGGCGACAACGTCGCGCGCAAGGCGGGATCGCGTTCGAACAGCAGTTTCTCGAAGCGCTCGCGGCCGCGCCCGCGCAGCGCCTGCGCCAGTTCCCAGATGCGACGGTTGCTGGCGTCGTAGTGGGCGAAGCCACCATGCCGGCGCAATGCCGCCGCCGCGTCGGCGCTGACCGCCACGACCACGAAGTTCTCCGCCTGGTTGTTGATGTCGTCCAGGTAGCGGCGTTCGAGCACATGGGCGATGAAACCGGGCGCGCCGAGGAAGGCGGCGCCGCCCAGTTGCGACGTCTTGACCGCCTTGCCGTCGGCGAGGAACTCGCCGGCGTGCGCGCCGAGCAGGATGCTGTCGGTGTCGTGCAGGGTGAGGAAGGTGCCGATCGACAGTTCCCCGGCGCTGAACGCCTGATCGAAGCCGGCATCGCCGTACAGCTCGCGCTGCGTGGCGAGCTGCGCGATCTGCCGGCCGACGCCGCACTCCGAGCGCACGTGGCCGCTGTAGAACGCCTCGATCGCACGCGCATTGCCCTGCGCCGGACGATAACCGCGGCCGAAGCTGCGAAAGCGCTGCCAGCCCTGCCGGCGCGCGCCGCCTGGGCCGAATCCGATCCAGCCCAGTTGCAGCGCGCTGAAGCGGTAGCCAGGATTGCCCTGCAACTGCGCCACCGCGCGCTGGGTGGCGGCGCCGAGCAGCAGGAAATAGCCGCACTGCGTGGCCGGCGTCTCCAGCAGCGCGCGCAGCGCATCGCGCCGTTGCGCCTGACTCCATTGCGCCGGCAACGCCGCCTGCAGGTCGCCGTGCGCCCGCGCGTCGTCCAGGGAGCTGCGTTCGCAGGGCGTACCCGGCAGCAGCCGCGGCTGCGCGGCCGGCGTGCTGTCGATGCGCCAGCCGAGCTGGCGCAGCAGCGCGGCCAGGCAGTCGGCGCTGGCCTGCTCGGCCGGCTCGGGCGGTGCGGCGAGCGCGGCGCCGCCGACCAGTGCCAGCGCCAGCAGCAGGCGCGCGGCGAAACGGCATCGATGCGGCGTTGGCGGGTTCGGGGTCGGGACGGTCATGGCGCGAGCATGGCAGATGCGAACAAGGGCAGCGGCAGCAGGCACGGCGGCAACGCGGCACCCACACGCGGGCGCGCAGCGTGACCTGCGCGCGGTGCATGCGCCGCGAAGCCGTGCGCCATGGCGATGCGCATGGCCGCGCTCGGCAGGCGTATTCACTCGGCGGCCATGGCGGCCGGCCCTACACTGCCGCTCCCCTGCTCGCGGAACCTCGTCATGCATGTGCTCGTCACCGGCGGCACCGGATTCATCGGCCGCGCACTGTGCCCTGCCCTGCTCCAGGCCGGCCACCAGGTCAGCGTGCTCAGCCGCGACGCGGCACGTGCGGCGCGGGCACTGCCCGGCGTGCAGGCCCTGCAGGACCTGCAGGGCGCGGCTCCGGCGGACGCGGTGATCAATCTCGCCGGTGAACCGCTCAGCGCTGGCCGCTGGAACGAAACCCGCAAGCGCCGCTTCCGCACCTCGCGCATCGGCACCACCCGCGCGCTGCTCGACTGGATCGCGCACCTGGACCCGGCGCAGCGTCCCGCCTGCCTGCTGTCCGGCTCGGCGATCGGCTACTACGGCGATCGCGGCAACGACCTGCTCGACGAACGCAGCCCGGCCGGCGAGGACTTCGCCGCGCATCTGTGCCGCGACTGGGAAACCGAGGCGTTGCGCGCGCAGACGCTGGGCGTGCGCACCAGCCTGGTCCGCACCGGCGTGGTGCTCGGCCGCGACGGCGGCGCCTTGTCGCGGATGCTGCCGCCGTTCCGACTCGGCCTGGGCGGGCGCATGGGCGACGGCCGGCAATGGATGAGCTGGATCCATCGCGACGATCACGTCGGCCTGTTGCTGTGGCTGCTGCAGCATGGCGGCGACGGCGCATACAACGCCACCGCGCCGACCCCGGCGACCAATGCCGACTTCGCCCAGCAACTGGGCCAGGCGCTGCACCGGCCGGCGCTGCTGCCGGCACCGGCCGCGGCGCTGCGCCTGGCCTTCGGCGAGATGGCCGAGCTGCTGCTGGGCAGCCAGCGGGTGCTGCCGACGCGCGCGCAGCAGGAAGGCTACGTGTTTCGCTATCCGGAGCTGGGCGCGGCGCTGAGTGCCGTGATCGGCTAGGCGGAACTCGCATTTGTAGGAGCGGCTTCAGCCGCGACAGAACGCCTCCGGCAACGCCAGGTTGCGGCTAAAGCCGCTCCTACAGAAAAGCGAGCCACGGCGTGTGCAGCACACAACGCAAAACGCCCCGGCGGATGCTGTCCGCCGGGGCGTTTCTACTTGCCGAGTGCGCCGCGATGGCCGATCGCGGCGTGGCGTCAGTAGCGCTTGCAGACCGTCTCGACGCGGCGGTTGCCGTTGGCCTGCTGGCGCTGGCCCTGGATGTAGCGCCCGGTGGCGCCGCCGGCGACCGCGCCGCCGACCGTGGCCAACTTCTTGCCGTCGCCCTTGCCGATCTGGTTGCCGAGCA
The DNA here is from genome assembly GCF_041245805.1 of Xanthomonas sp. DAR 34887. Lineage (NCBI taxonomy): Bacteria > Pseudomonadati > Pseudomonadota > Gammaproteobacteria > Lysobacterales > Lysobacteraceae > Xanthomonas > Xanthomonas tesorieronis. Next base: position 895,252 of record NZ_CP162490.1, on the reverse strand, counting down.
GGCCGCCGATCGCGGCGCCGGCCACGGTGCCGCCGATGCGGTTGGGGTCGGTGTTGTTCTTCTGCACCGCGACCTTCTTGCAGTGCACGCGGGTGCCGTCGTTGAAGCGGCGTCCGGCGTCTTCCGGCCCGTAATGGCGCTGCGCCTGCGCCAGCGGCGCGGCAGCAGTGGCGATCGCGAGAATGCTCAGACAAGCGGCGGATTTGAAAGTGTTCATGCTGGTTGCTCCTGGGTGGCGGAGCCGATGCCTGACACCGGCATCGCACTCCCGACGGCGCCACCTTTGCACCGCGATTGCGAATGAATCGTGAAGCGAAAAGCCCTCTATTCAGCTTCCGCAGCCGCGGATAAACGCGTAGTTCAGCGCGGCGTAGCGCCGTCATCAACCGCGGGCGCGGCAGCAGGCGCAGGCGCGGCTTCCGCCACCGGCGTCGATGTTGGCGTCGGGGACACAGTTGCAGTTGCAGGTTCGGCTGCCGGAACGGGTGCAGGCGCCGTTGCAGGCGCCGGTACCGCAGCGGCCGGCTCCGGCTTGGGCGCTGCCGCCGGCGGCGGTTCGGGCGGCGCGGCCGGCTTGGCCTTGGGCAGGTATTGCGCCATGAGCTCGAAGAAGCGCTTGTAGAAATCGCCGTCCTGCACCGTGCTGCTGGCCACGCGCACCAGCGAGTCGTCGCTGCTGCCGACCGGCAACGACACCGAGCCGAGCACGCCGACGCCGACGCTGGCCGAGGTCGCGCTCTTCTTCAGCGCATAACGGTCCTGCAGCGCGCTGACGAACACCCAGGACTCGTCCTGGCCGTGCGCCACGCACGACACGCGCAGCTCCAGCTGCTCGTGCGACTCCTGGTTGGGCTGGAAGTTCTTGGTGCCTTCGACCGTATCGGCGGTGGCCTTGGCGACCACGTAGCCCTGGCTCAGCAGCGCGCGCCGCGCCGATTCGCAGGCCTGGCCCGGTTGTACCGGATAGCTGCGCGAATAGGTGTTGTCGGAGTTGAAGGTCTCCTTCACCAGGTTGTCCTGCTTGCGGGCGAAGCAGCCGCTCAGGCCGATCGCGACCAGCACGAGCGCAGGAAAGGCGAGGACGTTGGAGGAAGCGGACATGGCCGTGGACCGTAAGGAAGGAACCGGCCAAGGATAGCCGCAAGCGTGTCGAGGCGGCCTTGATGGGCCGCCAGCGCTCATCCCGCGGTTAGCGAGCCCGGCGCCGGCTGCAGCGACAGGTCGACCCGCAGCAGGCCGCCGCCACGGTCGCGGCGTTCGGCGCGCAGGTAGTGGTGGGCGTCGAGCACCGCCAGCGTCAGCGGCGCCGCCAGCGGCTCGCCCCACAGGCTGAGCGCGAAGCCGCGTGCGCGCAGCCAGTCCAGCAGCCGTTGCAGGTGGTCGAGGTCGTGCGGCAGCAGCAGGTCCACGTCGCCAGGCGGGCGCGCGGCCGCGCCCGGGTCGGCCCGCCATGCCGGGTAACTGCCGTACAGGGTGAAATCGAACCCGTCCGCGTGCAGCGCGGCGAGCAATTGCGCGCTGCCAGGCAGGTCGATCGCGTCGCGCCGTTTCTGGAAGATCAGTGCGTATTCGTGGCTGCGGTCGCTGCGCGTGTCGCCGGGTGCCAGTGCCTGCACACTCTCGCGCGGATAGCACAGCACGCGCTCGGCGCAGGGCACGAACAGGCTGCCCAGTATCCGCGCCAGGTCCCAGGCCTGCGGAACGCACACGCCGGCGACGTCCGCGTTCTCCACCATCGCGATGCAGAAGCCGTCGTCGCGCAGGCAACGGCGCACCGCATGGAACACCGCGCGCAGCCCGCTCAGGTACGCCGCGTAATCGGGGCTGGCATACAGCTGGCCCGGCGACACCGTGCCCGGCCAGTCGCACCCGAAGTACGGCACGTTGGTCAGGCACAGATCGACCGGCGTCTGCAGCGCGAGCTGCGGCAACGCGCCGACCCGCACCTCGGCACGCAGCCCGAGCCGCTGCAGGCGCTCGCGCGCCAGCGCCGCACGCGCGGCGTCGATCTCCACGCCCAGTCCGCGCCGGCCTTCCAGTTCGGCAGCGAGCAAGGTGCTGCCGAAGCCGCAGAACGGGTCCAGCACGCAGGCGTCCGGCGCGCTGAACTGGCGCACGAACGGACGCATCTGGCTGACCCAGCCGCAGTCGCGCGCGCCCAGCGGATCGCGCTGGCGCAGGTCGTCGGGCAAGCGGTGCTCGGGCGGGTCCGGCGGCGGCGTCCACCAGCTGCGGCTATTCATGCTATCCATGCCGGGCCTGCCACAACAGATCGCGCTCCGGCTGCCAGCCGGCGCACAGCCGGCCATCGGCGAAGAACACCAGCTTGTAGATGTCGCCGCTGTCGTGACGCGCCTGCATCGCGGTGTAGTCGGAGGTTTCGAACACCACCTCCATGCCGTCGGCGGTGGCCATGCGCAGGTTCCAGAAGTAATAGCCCTCGGTGATCTGCAGCGGCCGCAGCGTGCGCCACCATGGCGTGGCCATGCACGCGGCCACGACCTGCTCCACGCCGACCCGCGCCTGCGCCAGATAGCGCTGGGTGCCGCCGCTGCGGTAACCGTCGCCGAGCCGCGAGAACTCGCGGAAGATCACCGTGCGCGCACCGCACTGGCGTGCCCAGCGCAGATAGGCGGCGACGCCGTCGGCATCGGCGATGCCGCCGTGCTGCAGGATGCACACCATGCGCAGCGGCAGCGCGGCGGCGATGCGCTGCGCGGTGGCGACGAAGACCTGCGCATCGGCGATCGCCTCGCCGTCGCGGAAGCGCATGATCGCGTCGTTGCCGGCCTGCTGCGGGTGGTGCCGCGACAACTCCACCCAGGACAGCCCGAAGCGTTGCAGCGCGTCCAGCAAGGCATCGCCACGGCCGCGGGCGAAACCGGCGCCGTTGCTGTACAGCACGCGCTGCTCGACCAGCAGCCCGTCGCGTTCGGCCTCGCCCAGCGTCTGCAGCAGCTGCAGGAACCAGGCTTCGTCGTCGGTCATTTCCAGCCCCGACAGCGACTGCGACAGCGGCAGCCCGGACAGCTGCGCCAGGCCCTGGCGCAGCATCGCGAAATAGTCCGGCGGTGGCCGCAGGCTGGCCGCGGCGGTGCCGCCGGCCTGCGGGCGCAGCGTCTCCGAACAGAAGCGGCAGCGCGCCGAGCACGGCCGCACCGACGCGTACGGGGTGAAGGTCACCGGCTGCGCGACGCGGTAGTCGCGTCCGCCGATGCGCTGCACGCGCCAGCGCGCGGCATCGGCGGCGGCCGGCACCCGCCATTCCAGGTGCGGCATGTCCGCGCGCAGTGCGGCGAACAGCGGCGAGGCGCCGCTCAGCGGCGGCGCGCACTCCATGCTGGCATCCATGCCGGCACCTACAGACGCGCGGCGTTCGCGCGCTCGCGCACCTGCGCCAGGCTCCAGTCGTGCAGCAGGCGGCCGTTTTCCCACACGGTGACCATGGCATCGTCGTAGCCGGCAGGCCGCGCCAGTTCGTCCAGCGATGTGGCCGCGGCCGGCACCGGTTCGGTGCGGTAGCCGCCGTATTCGCGATGGCGCAGCAGGCTCATGCGGCCGCGCTTGCTGAGCTTGCCCTTGTCGGTGACCGGATCCTTGTAGACGTCGATCCACTTGCCGTCCACGCGCGCGGCCGAGCACTTCAGCGCGAACTTCTGGGTGTCGCGGTCCAGCCGCTGCAGCAGCGCCCCGCCCATGCCGAAGGCGACGTTGTCGGTGGCGTAGCCGGCGCTGGTAACGCGTTCCAGGATCGCGCGGATGCTGGTCGGGTTGACCCCGTCGCCCTGGATCACGCGCACGTGGTTGAGCACCTTGTAGCCCTTGCCGTTGACGCTGTGGCCGAAGGCCTCGTCAAGCAGTTCCAGGCATTGATGCACCACCGCGACCGGGTCGCCGGAATCGGGGCGGATCACCACGGTGGCACCGGAGGCGATCACTTCCTCGCGCAGCGTGGTCCCCCAGTGTTCGCGAATCGCGTGGAAGATGTCGTAGCTGTCGGACACCACCGCGACGACGCCGCCCGGCTTGCCGAACTGCCGGAGCATGTTGCGGTACGCGTCCACTTCGCGCTCGCGGCCCCAGCTGGTGATGGTGCTGTGCTCGGCGGCCGGGATCGAGTAGCCGGCCATCGGCTCGTGGTAGTGCGCGCGCGCCAGCAACAGCCCGGACACCGTATCAGTGCCGAGGAAGTTGATCAGGTGCGCGGCGCCGCCGATCGCCGCCGACTCCAGGCTGGACACGCCGCGCGCGCCGAAGTCGTGCAGCTTGAACGGCAGCTGCCCTTCCGGATCGTCGCTGGTGCGTTCCAGGAACTGGCGGAGGGTCTGCTTGGCGTGCCAGCTGACCGTGGCCACGGTGACCGGATACCAGATGCGCAGCAGCAGCGTTTCCAGGTACGAGGGCACCCAGTAGGCCTGCGCGTCGGTGGACTCGATGGTCATCAGCGCGTTGTGGGTCGGCACCACGCTGCCCTCGGGCACGGCGCGGATGCGGATCGGCAACTGCCCGCCGAGACGGTCGACGATATCGCGCCAGCCGGCCTCGTTGAACGGCTCGCCGTGCGCGGCGAACAGGTCGCGCGCCTCGTCGACGTCGGCATGGGTGATGGCGCGGCCCAGCGCCTCCTTGAGGATCGACTGCAGGCCGAAGAACACGGTGCGGTCGTAGACGCCGCCGCGCGATTCCACGTAGAAGAACGTGGCATCGGTGCCGGCCGGATATTGCAGCCAGTGACTGGCCTTGTAGCTGTCGGTGTTGAGCAGCAGGTTGTTCAGGCATTGCATGACGGGAAGCTCCTTCGCGTCGGGGGAAGGCCAGCGGTCTGTCCGCCGGCCGGGAAGGCCGCGGTCAACCGCGGCCCAGGAAGAATTCGAGCAGGTGCAGGTGGTCTTCGAACAGTTTCGGGCCCATGCCCAGCACCTCGCTGACCGGGATCCAGCGCGCCTTGTCGGCATCGTCGCCGCCGCGCACCTCGGGCAATTCGCCGAAGGTGAATTCGAAGTGGAAGGCGTGGGTGATGGTGCGCCCGCGCAGGCTGCGCTCGGGATGGTCGAATACGTGACGGTTCTTCAGCGACCCCTTCAGCACCGGCACCGGGATCTTCAGCCGGGTTTCCTCGCGCAGTTCGCGCAGGCAGGCATCGAAGATGCTCTCGTGCTGGCCGACGAAGCCGCCCGGCAGCGCCCACAGGCCCTTGCCCGGTGCGGCGCGGCGCCGCACCAGCAGCACGTGGCCCGAATGCACCACCACCGCATCGGCGGTGACGAAGGTCGGCGGATACGGCGCCTCCTTCCAGGCGGCGCGGTACTGCTCGATGAACTGGTACTCGGCCAGCAGTTCCGCGTACGACGGCGAGTTCTTGCGGAACGCCTCGAGCATGTCGAACACCGGCGCCGGCACGTTGCCGCGTAGCATCAGCAGCGCGCCGTGGAAATCGATGCTGCCGGCCTCGAACAGGTAACGGCGCAGTTCGGTCGCCGACAGCGTCTCGGTGTGCTGCACGTCGACCAGCGGCCATTGCGGGAACTCGCGCAGGTAATAACTGCTGGCGTCCTTGTCCATGCCGATCAGGCCGATGCGCGCCTCGGCGCCGCCGCCATCGGCGCGCACCGCCTCGGCCACCGCCGACTGCACCGCTGCGATCCATTGGCTCTCGTTGTAGAGGTGGTCGCGCAGCGGGCGCAGGATCAGGCGCTCGCCGGCGCCCTCGAGCGCGGCCTGTATCATGACGCTGCGTTCGGCCACCGTCCACGGATTGCGGATGGTGCGGGGAGTCTCGGCCGAGCCGATGAGGAAGATGAGTTTCTGTCCACGCGCCAGGGCGTGGCGGGCAACGGCGGCATGGCCGTTGTGGAAGGGCTCGAAGCGCCCGATGAAAACAAGGTAATCAAACTCCATGAGCATCCCTCACGGTTGGGTGGATCGCCGCGGGTCTGTCCCTTGGCGTGAGCGGAATGCTACGCCGATGCCGCATCGCGTCAAGTGACGCACCGCGCAGATTCATCGGCCATCCAGGCAGCGCATCCGGATACCGCGCCAACCCGCTGCAGTGCAGCGCGCGTCGCCACGGCGATCGCGCTAGCCTCGTGCGCGCCGCGGCCGCGGGAACAGCCCGGCATGTCACGCCGGCCGCCGTTCGCTGCCACGCGACGCCCCTCCTTCCCTCCTCCCACCACTGCGAGAATCGCATGAACCGATTGAGCAAGCGCGTGTCCGCCTGGTTGCTGGTGTTGCTAGCCTGCCTGTGCGCGCCGGCCATGGCGCAGACCTTCGCCAAGGGCGCCGATGTCAGTTGGATCGACCAGCAGGAGAGCAGCGGCCGCGTCTTTCGCAACGCCTCCGGCGCCACCACCGATTTCTTCGCGCTGCTCAAGGGCACCGGCGTCAACGCGATCCGGCTGCGCGTGTGGGTCAATCCGCAGGGCGGCTGGAACGACGGCGCCGACACGCTGAACATGGCCAGGCGCGCAAAGGCGCAGGGCATGCGCATCATGATCGACTTCCACTACAGCGACAGTTGGGCCGATCCCGGCAAACAGACCAAGCCGGCCGCCTGGAACGGCCACGACTTCGCCACCCTGGTCAAGGACGTATACGCGCATACCAGCGGCATCCTCTCCTACCTCAAGTCCAATGGCATCGACGTGAGCTGGGTGCAGGTGGGCAACGAGATCAACAGCGGCATGCTGTGGCCGGACGGCAAGACGCCCAACTTCGGCAACCTCGCGCAGCTGATCAACAGCGGCTACAACGCCAGCAAGTCGGTCTACCCCGGCGCCAAGGTGGTGGTGCACCTGGCCAACGGCTACGACAACGCGACCTTCCGCTGGTTCTTCGACAGTCTCAAGTCGGCCGGCGGCAAGTGGGACGTGGTCGGCATGTCGCACTATCCGTCCAGCAACGCCTGGCAGAGCGCCAACACGCAGATCGCCAGCAATATGCAGGACATGGTGGCGCGCTACGGGTCTGACGTGATCGTCAGCGAGGTCGGCATGGACTGGCAGCAGGCCGCCGCCACCCGCGCGATGCTGGCCGATCTGCTCAGCAAGACCCGCGCGCTCGGCAGCCGCGGGCTGGGCGTGTTCTATTGGGAACCCGACGCCTATCCGGGCTGGCAGGGCTACACGATGGGCGCGGTCGACAACAACGGGAAACTCACCCAGGCGCTGTCGGCGTTCAACTGATCGCCGCTCGGCAGGAGCGCCACGCGGTGGTCACCGACACCGCCGCCATGCCACCATCGCGCGCTCCGCTCCTGTCGAGATCTGCCATGTCGATGTCGTTGTCGTCCGCGCGCAAACTTGCGCTCCCTCTGCTGCTGATGCTGGGCGTGTGCATCGCGCCGGCACAGGCGCGCAAGCCCGCGCCACCCGCCGCGCCGGCGCCGCTCAAGGTGATGAGCTTCAACGTGCGCGTACCGGTCGATACCGACGGCGACAAGCGCTGGGAGATCCGCCGCAGCGCGATGGCCGCGCTGATCCGCACGCAGCATCCGGATGTGTTCGGCACCCAGGAGCTGGTCAAGCTGCAGGCCGATTACCTGGCCGCGCAGTTGCCCGACTACCGCTGGTTCGGGCGCAGCCGCGACGGCAGCGAGGACGGCGAGCGCATGGGCGTGTTCTACGACAGCCGCCGCCTGAAGCTGGTGGAATCGGGCGACTTCTGGCTGTCGGACACGCCGGACGTGGTCGGCAGCATCAGTTGGGGCCACCCGCTGCCGCGGATGGTGAACTGGGGACTGTTCGAACGCGTCGCCGACGGACGCCGCTTCTACCTGTTCGACACCCACCTGCCGTACCGCGACGAAGACGAGCCCGCGCGCGCCAAGGGCGCCGCGCTGTTGCTCTCGCGCGTGCAGGCCTTGCCGGCCGACGTGCCGGTGGTGATCACCGGCGACTTCAACACCACGCCGGATTCGCCCACCTACCGCACGCTGGTGCCTGCGCTGGCCGACGCGCGCAAGCAGGCGCCGCACGCGCAGGGACAGGAAGCGACCTTCCACGATTTCACCGGCCATCCCGATCGGCGCATCGACTGGATCCTGTCGCGCGGATTGCGCGCCACCCACTTCGCCACGCTGGACGCGCGGCCGCAGGGACATTGGCCGTCGGACCATTTTCCGGTGGAAGCCGAGTTCGCCTGGCCGCAGTGAGGCGCATCGCCTGCGCGCGGGATGTCATCCCGCGCCGGCGATCGCTGCGCCGTCGGCATGCGCGCACAGCCAGTCCAGCACCTGACGCACTGCCGCCGCCGGCGCCGGTGCGGGCCGCCACACGATCGACAACTGCCGCGCCGCCCACGGCTCCTGCAACGGCACGGCGACCAGTTGTTCGCGCACGCTGACCCGGGCCAGCGCGGCCTGCGGCAGGATCGCCACACCGGCGCCGCGCGCCAGCATCCGGCACAGCGGCTCGATGCCGTGCACGTGGGCGCGGATGCGCAACTGGCCGCCGGCGCGCGCAGCCTGCGTACGCAGGTGCCGCTGCAGCGCGCTGTCGTCGGCCAGGCCGAGGAACTCGGCTTGCCATAGCTGCGCCAGGTGCAGCTGCGGCGCGCGTGCCAGCGGATGCGCGACCGCCGTCACCAGCACCAACCGGTCCTTACGGAATGCCTGCGCGTGCAGACCGGACAGGTCGGCATGGTCGGCGATCACCGCCAGGTCGGCTCGCTCCTCGCGCACCGCGTCGGCCGCGGCGCCGCTGCCCTGTTCGCGCAAGGCCAGATCGATGCGCGGATGCGCGACCAGGAACTCGGCCAGCAGTTCGGGCAACCATTCGTACAGTGCCGCGGTATTGGCCAGCAGCCGCACCGTGGCCTGGTTGGCACCGGCATGCTCGCCCAGTTCGGCGCGCATCGCCTCGGCCTGACGCAGCAGCTGCCGCGCGTGCCGCAACAGCGCGGCGCCGCCCGCGGTCAGGCTCACGCCGCGGCGGCCGCGCCTGAACAGTGCCGCACCCGCCTGCAGTTCCAGCGCGCGGATGCGTGCGCTGGCCGCGGCCAGCGACAATGCGGCGCGGTCGGCACCGGCGGTGATGCTGCCGGCCTCGGCCACCGCCACGAACAGCCGCAAGTCGATGAAATCCAGGTGCATCCCCGCTCCAGCCTTCGTCGTTGCCGAAGTCTGCCTGAAGCGATCGCGCATTGTCCGGGGCCGCTGCAGCGCCGATGCTGCAGGCATGCAATCGCTGATTCCGCATCTGCTGCCGATCGCCCTGGTGTTCTGCCTGGCCGGCTTCGTCAAGGGCGTGGCCGGTACCGGCCTGCCGACCGTCGCCATGGGCTTGCTGGGGCTGTGGCTGGCACCGCCTGAAGCGGCCGCGCTGCTGGTGCTGCCGTCGCTGCTGACCAATCTGCAGCAAGCCTGGGGCACCGGTGCGGCGCCACTGTTGCGGCGGCTGTGGCCGCTGCTGGCGACGATCGCGATCGGCACCTGGCTCAGCGCCGGCATCCTGGTCGGCGCCGATCCTGCGCTGGCGCGCGGTGGACTCGGCGCCTTGTTGGCGCTGTACGCGCTGCTCGGCCTGAGCCGCTGGCAAGGCCGGCTGCCGCCGCGGCACGAACCCTGGGCGGGCCCGGCGGCCGGATTGGCGACCGGCCTGCTGACCGGCGCGACCGGGGTGTTCGTGCTGCCGTCGTTGCCGTATCTGGTCGCGCTGGGCTTGCCACGGGAGATCTTGATGCGCGCGCTGGGCTACTGCTTCGGCACGGCCACGCTGGCGCTCGCCACGGCCCTGGCCTGGCACGGCGTCTTCGCGCGCAGCGCGCTCGGTCCGTCATTGCTGGCGCTGCTGCCGACTGCGGCGGGCATGTGGCTGGGCGCGCGCCTGCGCCAGCGCATCTCAGCCGAGGCGTTCCGCCGGGTGTTCTTCCTGACCTTGCTGGCGTTGGGCGTGCATCAGCTGTGGCAAGCGCTGGGGTAGGCCACGCGTTCGATCCAGCGGATGCGCACGCACCTGCAGGAGCGGCTTCAGCCGCGACAGGTCCTCTCCGACAAGGCGAATGTCGCGGCTGAAGCCCCTCCTACACAAGCGTGTGTCGGGCCGCCTGTGGGAGTTGATGGCCCTAGCCTCTCCTGCAATGCGATCGGCCGGCACCGTGCTGGCCGCTCTGCCGCGCATCCGTCGGCGCGAGCACAGGCGATGGCATACCGCCATCATGCGAACGGCAACGAAAAACGCGCCACCGCTGGGCGATGGCGCGTTCGGGTTCGCGTGGCGATGCGGCGCGGGCTCAGTCGGCCCAGCGCCCCGGGCCGGTGGACTGCGGCAGCACCTGCACCGACAGCGGGCGGTCCTTTTCCAGCAGGTTCAGCGCGTCGGCCAGGATCGAGGCCGACTCGCGCAGTAGCGGATCCGGGCGCTTGTCGACCAGCTTCTCGCGCGCGGCATCCTTGACGATGTCGCGCTCGTTGCCGGTCAGGCCGTCGTCGCTGCTGTCGTCGGCGAGCGGATCCAGCGGCAGGCCGAGCTGCTTGCGCATCTCCTGGCGCTGCTTGCGCTGCACGTCCTGCTTCTCGCGCTCGGCGCGGCGCTCGGCCTCGTTGAGCACCACGTACTTTTTCGCCGCCTCGGTGCGGAACTGCTGCACGTCCTCTTCCCACCACTGGAATTCCTTGTCGCTGGCGATGCGGCTGGCATGCAGCGTCTCCAGCTTCGGCAGCAGCGGCGCGAAGTTGCCGTACTGGGTGTGCGGCACCGCGGCGATGCGGGTCCACGGCAAGGCGTTGGGATAGGTGCTCTCGCCGAACTCGGTGGCATCGACGCTGGCCGGGAACGCGATGTCCGGCACCACGCCCTTGTGCTGGGTGCTGCTGCCGCTGACCCGGAAGAACTGGGCGATGGTCAGCTTGACCTGGCCGAAGCGGTCGGTCTCGTTGGCCGGCCAGCGGTCCAGGTCGACGATGTTCTGCACCGTGCCCTTGCCGAAGCTGGTCTCGCCGATGATCAGGCCGCGGCCGTAATCCTGGATCGCGCCGGCGAAGATCTCCGAAGCCGAGGCCGAACCGCGATTGATCAACACCGCCAGCGGGCCGTCCCAGGCCACGGCCGGGTTGTCGTCGCTGTTGACGGTGACGCGGCCGCCGGATTCGCGCACCTGCACCACCGGGCCCTGCTCGATGAACAGGCCGGTCAGTTCGATCGCCTCGTCCAGCGAGCCGCCGCCGTTGTTGCGCAGGTCCAGCACCACGCCGTCGACCTTGTCGGTCTTGAAGCCGGCCAGCAGCTTGGCCACGTCGCGGGTCGCCGAGGCGTAGTCGCTGGCGTTGCGGCGGCGGCCTTCGAAGTCCTGGTAGAACGCCGGCAGCTTGATCACGCCGACGCGCCGCGCCGGTGCGCCGTCCTTCGCCGGCAGGGTGATGGTCTCGCCCTTGGCCGCCTGTTCGGCCAAGCGCACCTTCTGCCGGGTCAGCAGCAGCTGGCGGTGCTTGCCGTCCACGCCCGCTTCGGCCGGGATGTACTCCAGGCGTACCTGGGTGTCCTTGTCGCCGCGGATCTTGGCCACCACGTCGTCGATGCGCCAGCCGATCACGTCCTCGACCTGGCCGGACTTGCCCTGGCCGACGCCGACGATGCGGTCGCCCGCCTTCAGCGTGCCGTCCACCGCCGCCGGACCGCCCGGGATGACCTCGCGGATCACCACCATGTCGTCCTGCTTCTGCAGCTGCGCGCCGATGCCTTCCAGCGACAGCGACATCTGCTGGTTGAAGTTCTCGGCGGTGCGCGGGGTGAAGTAGTCGGTGTGCGGATCGACGGTGTTGGTGTAGGCGTTCATGAAGAACTGGAACACGTCCTCGCTCTTCAGCTCCTTCACCGAATCGGCGAGGTTGGCGTAGCGCTTGTCCAGGGTCTTGCGGATGTCATCGGGCTTCTTGCCGGCGAGCTTGAGCCGCAGCCAGTCGTTCATCACCGACTTGCGCCACAGGTCGTCCAGCTCCTGGTCGTTCTTGGGCCACGGCACGTCCTTGCGGTCGTACTCGAACTTCTCGCTGCCGTTGAAATCGAAGTCCTGCTTGAGCAGCTTGCGCGCGTAGCCGATGCGCTCGTCCACGCGCTGCCGGTACACGGCGAACACCTGGAATGCCGGTTCCAGCTGGCCGGAGGCGATATTGCTGCCGAGGTTGGTCTGGAACGCGGCGAACTTGTCGACGTCGGCCTGGGTGAAGAACTGTTTGCTGCCGTCCAGCGTCTCCAGGTACTTCTTGAAGACTTCCTTCGAGGTCGCCTCGTCGAGCGCGCGCGGCCGGTAGGCGTAGCGGCTGTCGGAGAGCAGGCCATACACCAGCTTGGCGGTGGTGGCCTGGTCCGCGGTCGAGGCGGCCGGCAACGCGGGCGCGTCGGTGCGGGCGAACAGCGCCAGCGGCGCGGTCAGCGCGAACGCCAGCAGGAAGGCGGAAGCTTTGAATTTCATCTACGTACTCTCGGCACGAGGCCGTCAGGGGGGCTGCAGATCGCGTGAGACAACACGACAGTGCCGCAAGTTGCAGGCCGTGTCACCTGTTCCTGAACCAGACTAGCCGCGGCCCGGTAGCGAAGTGTGAATGGCGCCGATGCGGCTGCTGCGGGTGGGCAATGCGGGCGGCACGGCGGGCGTCCTGGACGACCGCCAGGACGCGAGGGGCAGCGGAACCGGTGCCGCAGGGCGGACTCAGGCGGCGACGCCGGCGCCGGCAGCCTGCCGATCGGCGTGATACGACGAGCGCACCATCGGTCCGGAGGCGACGTGGCTGAAGCCCAGCGCGTTGCCGTAGTCCTCCAGCGCCTTGTATTCCTCGGGCGTCCAGTAGCGCATCACCGGATGGTGGTGTGCGGTCGGCTGCAGGTACTGGCCGATGGTGACCATGTCCACGTCATGCGCGCGCAGGTCGCGCAGCGTGGCCTGCACCTGCTCCATGGTCTCGCCCAGGCCGAGCATGATCCCGGACTTGGTGGCGATGGACGGGTGCTGCGCCTTGAACTTCTGCAGCAGGGTCAGCGACCACTGGTAGTCGGCACCGGGACGCACGTTGGGATACAGGTCCGGCACGGTCTCGATGTTGTGGTTGAACACGTCCGGCGGATTGGTCGCCAGGATCTCGAGCGCGCGGTCCATGCGGCCCTTGCCGCGGAAGTCCGGGGTCAGGATCTCGATGCGGGTGGCCGGCGCCGCGGCGCGGATCGCACCGATGCAGTCGGCGAAGTGCTGGGCGCCGCCGTCGCGCAGGTCGTCGCGGTCGACGCTGGTCACCACCACGTAGCGCAGGCCCATGTCGGCCACGGTCTGCGCCAGGCTGGCCGGCTCGCCGGCGTCCGGCGGCTTGGGCCGGCCGTGGGCGACGTCGCAGAACGAGCAGCGGCGGGTGCAGACCTCGCCCAGGATCATGAAGGTGGCGGTGCCGTGGCTGAAGCACTCGTGGATGTTCGGGCAGCTGGCTTCCTCGCAGACCGTGACCAGGCGGTTCTCGCGCAGCTTGGCCTTGAGGGTCTGCACGGCATTGCCGGACGGGATCCGCACCCGGATCCACGACGGCTTGCGCAGCACCGGCGCGTCGGCGAACTGCACCGGCGAGCGGTTGATCTTGTCCCCGCCCAGTTGCTTGACGCCGGCCTGCAGCGGCGCGGACGCGGAGGCGCTGTCGCCGGAAAGGACCTGCAGGGGGATGGTGCGTGCGCTGGGCTGGGTCATGGCGTCGTCGGCGGGCAGGCGGTCAGGCCGCGTGCGTGAGCGTGAGGTCGGGCAAGGCGTCGAGCGGCTGCAGGGTCAGCCCGAACTGGCGCGCCAGTTGGGCCAGCAGCACCGGTTTGACGGCCTGCATGCCGGAGGGACCGCCCAAGTCTAGCACCGAGGTCACCTGCAGGCCCTGGTAGCCGCAGGGGTTGATGCGATGGAACGGCTCCAGGTCCATCGCCACGTTGAACGACAGGCCGTGGAAGGTGCAGCCGCGGCGCACGCGGATGCCGAGCGCTGCGACCTTGGCCGCGCCGACGTAGACGCCGGGCGCGCCATCGCGGCGCTGGCCGAGGATGTTCCATTCGTCCAGCGTATCGATGATGGCCTGTTCGATCCGGCACACGTAGTCGCGCACGCCGATCTTGAGCCGGCGCAGGTCCAGCAACGGATACACCACCAGTTGGCCGGGGCCGTGATAGGTGACCTGGCCGCCGCGGTCCACGTGCAGCACCGGGATTTCGCCGGGCGCCAGCACGTGCTCGGGCTTGCCGGCCTGGCCGAGGGTGAACACCGGATCGTGCTCGACCACCCACAGCTCGTCGGCGCTGCTGTCCCCGCGCGCATCGGTGAAGCGCTGCATGGCCCGCCACACCGGCTCGTAGGGCTGGCGGCCGAGATCGCGGACCTGGCACGGCGGCAGCGCCTGCGCCGGTTCCGGTGGCAGTACCGCGGCGCCGGCTACAGCGTCCACTTCACTTCCGGATGCTCGCGCAACGCCAGGTGCGCGGCGTCGTACTGGGCGCGGTCGGCGGCGCGGAAGGCGATCCGCACGGACACGTACTTGCCGTTGGACGAATGCTTCCAGCTGACGCGCTCTTCTAGCACGTCCACGCCGGCCTGGGCGAGCAGGCGCGGCAGTTCGGTCTCCAGCCCGGTATTGGCGGCGCCCATCGCGCTGAGCTCGAAGACACCGGGGAACTGGAAGCCGTGATCGGGGTTGTCGGAGGAGATATCCATGGCTGCATTATCGGGCCGGCGCCGGGCAAACCCAAGGCCGCGGCGCGCCGGCAGGCCGCTCGCGCAGCCGCAGCGCTTTGGCAGCATGTGAGCGCCGTTGGCAAGCGATGCCGATAGGACGAAGCGATACGGCCACACGGCTTTCGCGCGAACACCGCCGCGGCCTATGCTCGGCCCCGCACTTTCATGAATGCAGGCTTCACGGGACGCGTGCACCCGTCCCGCTAGCGTCGGCTTACCCCATCCCCTCCTCCCCCAGGGACGTCGCCCATGCCGTCATCGCGCCTGCCTCTCGCCTTCGCCGTGCTGCTCGCCCTCGCTGCGCTGCCCGCTGCTGCTGCCGCCGCCACCGACCGGTGCGCCGGCAGCGCACTGCAAGACACCCCGCCGACGGTGAACTTCCGCGTCGACAACGACCTGTTCGGCGGTGCCGGCCAGGACCAGGGCTATACCAACGGCTTCGGCGTGACCCTGGTGTCGCCGAACCTGGTCGACTTCACCGACGACCCCTGCCTGCCGCGGCTGGCGCGGGCGGTCAACCGCTACCTCGAGCGCCTGCACCCGGGCGAGTTCGAGCAGCAGAACATGATCTTCAGTTTCGGCCAGGCCATCTTCACCCCGACCGACAAGACCCGCCGCGACCTGATCAAGGACGACCGCCCGTACGCCGGCATCCTGGCGGTGAACTTCGGTTACAACGCGCGCAACCAGGACCGCCTGCGCACCACCCAGCTGACCCTGGGCATGGTCGGTCCATCGGCGCAGGGCAAGCAGGTACAGGACGCGGTGCACGATGTGCTCGGCGACGAGAAATTCCTCGGCTGGGACAACCAGTTGCACGACGAACCGGTGTTCCGCCTGGTGCACGAACGCATGCGCCGCTGGCCCGGCGACGCGGCGGTCAACGCCGACGGCTGGGGCTGGGACGCGATCAGCCATTGGGGCGGCGCGCTCGGCACCCTGCAGACCCACGCCAACGCCGGCGCCGAAGTGCGCTTCGGCTGGAAACTGCCCGACGATTTCGGCAGCTCGCCGTTGCGCCCGGCCGGCGAGAACACCGCCCCGCCCCGCTACGGCATGGGCCGCGGCTGGTCGGCCCATCTGTTCCTGACCAGCGACGCGAGCTGGGTGCTGCGCGACATCACCTTGGACGGCAACACCTTCCGCGACAGCCACAGCGTGAAGAAGCGCCCCTTCGTCGGCGAGGCCGGGTTCGGCCTGGCGGTGATGCGCGGCAAGTGGAAGTTCGCGCTGGCGCGCTACTGGAGCACCCGCGAATTCGACCTGCAGAAACAGACGCCGGTGTTCGGCAGCTTCACGATCAGCCGGCGGCTTTGAAAGGCCGGGATTGGGGATTCGGGATTCGGGATTGGAAAAACGCACCCGGCTCCGACGAATCCCAATCCCCAATCCCAAAAAAAGCCGGCGCAAGCCGGCTTTTTTTCAAATCATTCGGCTTCCCACCACATCCAGAAGCTGTCCCACAGGCGCTTGAAGAAGCCGGCCTCGTCGACCGCCTTCAATGCCACCAGCGGCGCCTGCGCGATCACCTTGCCGTCCAGCGAGACCTTCACCGTGCCGATCGCCTGGCCCTGCTTGATCGGCGCTTCCAGGGTCTTGGGCACATCGATCGACGGCTTCAGTTCGTTGTAACGGCCGCGCGGCACGCCGACCAGCAGCGGCTGCGCCACGCCCAGCAGCACTTCCTTCTCGGTGCCCTTCCACACGCGCTGCTGCGCGACCTGCTTGCCCGGCTCGTACAGGCGGTGGGTCTCGAAGAACCGGAAGCCCCAGTTGAGCAGCGCCAGACTGTCCTCGGCGCGCTGCTTCTCGGAGCTGTCGCCCATCACCACCGCGATCAGGCGCTGGTCGCCGCGCTGCGCCGAGCTGAGCAGGCAGTAGCCGGCTTCGGAGGTGTGGCCGGTCTTGATGCCGTCCACGCTGGGATCGCGCCACAGCAGCAGGTTGCGGTTCTGCTGGGTGATGTCGCCGACCCGGAATTCCTTGATCTTGTTGTAGGCGTAGGTTTCCGGATAGTCGCGCACCATCGCCCGGCCCAGTAGCGCCAGGTCGTAGGCGGTGGTGTAGTGGCCTTCGGCGGACAGGCCGTGGGCGTTGACGAAATGCGAGCCGGTCATGCCGAGCTTGGCCGCGTAGTTGTTCATCAGCGACGCGAAGGCTTCCTCGCTGCCGGCGGCGTGTTCGGCAAGCGCGATCGCCGCGTCGTTGCCGGACTGAATCGCCATGCCCTTTTCCATGTCCTCCAGGCGCGCGGTCTGGTTGACCGGGAAGCCGCTGTAGCTGCCGTCGGTGCCGGCGCCGCCCTCGCGCCAGGCGCGCTCGCTGAGCATGACCTGGTCGTCGCGCTTGATCTTGCCCAGCTTCAGTTCGGCGGCGATCACGTAGGAGGTCATCACCTTGGTGATGCTGGCCGGGGCCACCCGCGCGTGCTCGTTCTCGCCGGCCAGCACCTGGCCGGTGGCGTAGTCCATCAACACCCAGGACTTGGACACGGCCGGCTTGGGCGCCGGCGGGATCGCCACGGCGGCGGGCGCGGTGGCAGCGGCGGCAGGCGATGCCGGCACCGGGCCGGGGGTCTGCGCGGAAACCAGGCCGACGGCGAAGGTGGCCACGGCGGCGACGGCAAAGCGGAATTTCATCTAAAACGACTCCTGGCGGGCCCGAAGGCCGATGGTAAACGAGGCATTGTAGGGCCAGCCGGCGCCCGCCCAGGCGCCGCGGCGGCGCAGGCGGGAGGCAGCGTTAAGCCATCGGCGCGGGAGCGGTCCGCGAAGCTGGCGGCGGCCGGCGCGCGGCAGCGACAGCCGCGCGGGTTCGCCGCGCGCTTCAGTCCTTGACGATCTGCGGATGCCCGAAGCCGAGGCCGGCGATGCGGCTGGCCAGCTCGGTGGCACGGCCACTGTCCTCGGCGGCGACCCGCAACCGCCACAACGTACGCCCACCGGACACGATGTCGCTGACGCTGGCGCCGACGATGCCGGCCGAGGCCAGCTGCGACAGCGCGCGGTTGGCGTTCTCGCGGCTGGCGAAGCTGGCCACCTGCAGCAGGATGCCGAGCGGGCCGCGCGCCGCGGCGTTGTCGGCGGCCGCGCGGGTCGCCGACACGGGCGGCGCTGCAGGCTTGGGTGCCGGCGCAGGTGCCGCAGCCGCGACGGCGGTCGTGGTGGCGCGCCGCGGCGCCTGCGTGGCGGCTGCGGTCGCATCGACCTTGGCCGGCTTGCCGGTCGCCACGCGCACGCCACGCGATTTCATCCAGTCGTCGAAATGGTCGGCATTGGCCGCGGTGTCGGCATCGGCCTGTACGCGGTAGCGCCAGCGCTCGCCTTCCGGCAGCGCCGCCGCAGCGGCGGTCGCGCTGGCGGCGCTGGGCGCCGCGGTACTGCTGGTGGCAGCGCTGCGTGCCGGCGCGTTGGCCGCGGCGACGACGGTGGCCGGCTTGGCCGGCAAGGCCTTGACCAGGTTGTCCATGTCGGTGGCGCGCCGCGCCGCGGCGGCCTGCGCGGCATTGCCGGCGCCGGCCGCGCTGGCCAGCGCGGTGCCGGTGACGACCTGCTTGCCGGTCCTGCGCGATGCGAGCAGGTTGCCGTTGTCGGCCGGCGTCAGCCCGCGCACTTCGACCCGGCCAGTGCCCTTGCCGGTGATGCCGAGCTTGACCGCCGCCGCGTAGCTCAGGTCGATGACCCGGTCGTCGTGGAACGGGCCGCGGTCATTGACCCGCACCACCACCGATTCGCCGTTGTCCAGGTTGGTGACCAGGGCGAAGCTGGGCAGCGGCAGGGTCTTGTGCGCAGCGGTGAACGCGTACATGTCGTAGACCTCGCGATTGGAGGTCAGGCGGCCATGGAACTTGCTGCCGTAGTACGAAGCGGTGCCGCGTTCGACGTAGCTGTGCGGGTCGTCGATGATGGTGTATTCGCGGCCCAGCACCATGTACGGCGAGCGGTTGCCGATCGCCGAGCGCGGCTCGTCGGTGACCAGCGGCTCGGGGATGCAGGCCACGTTGGGCACGTAGTCCGGGGTGCTGTCGCTGACGCCGGGCGCGTACAGGCCGCCGGCAGTGTAGTTGCCGCGCTTGGACGGGTCTTCCTTGGCCGGTGCGTACGGCGAGGTGGACGGGCAGCCGGTGGCGACATGCGCCGGACCGCGGCCTTCCACCTTGACCCCCGGCGCTGAGCCGGCGCCGCCGGCGGTCTTCTTCGGGGCGCTGCTGCAGGCGGCCAGCGCCAGCAGGGCGACGACGGGAACGATCCGGAGCAGCGCGTTCGGGTTCATGCCGGGGGTAACTCCTTGCCGGCGATGGCCTGGGACAGTTGGTACACGGCCATCGCGTACATCTTGGAAATGTTGTAACGGGTGATCGCGTAGTAATTCTGGAAGCCGAGCCAGTACTGCTTGCCGGCGCTGCCCTCGAGCGTGATCGGGGTGGCGGTGGCGCCGGCGGGAACCGGTGCGGCTGGCTGGTAGCCGCGCGCGGCCAGGTCGGCCAGCGTGTAGCTCGGAGTCCAGTCGGTCGGATTGAATTCCTCGGCACCGGGACGCAGCGTGGCCGGCACCGCGACCGCGCCGTCGCGCACCCAGCCGCCCTTCTTGACGAAGTAGTTGGCGATCGAGGAGAACATGTCGTCGTAGTCGGTGAACAGGTTGCGCTTGCCGTCGCCATCGCCATCCACCGCGAACTGGCGGTAGCTGGACGGCATGAACTGGCCCAGGCCCATCGCGCCGGCATAGCTGCCGATCAGCGTGGTGACGTCCAGGTTCTCCTCGCGGCCGAGCGCGAACAGCTGGCCGAGTTCGTCGCGGAAAAACAGCTCGCGGCGCACTTCGCGTTCGAGCTTGGCCGGGTCGCCGCTGCGCGGATAGCGAAACGCCAGCGTGTACAGCGCGTCGAGCACGCGGTAGCTGCCCGCGTTCTTGCCGTAGCTGGTCTCCACGCCGATGATCGCGACGATGATCTCCGCCGGCACGCCGGTGCGCGCCTGCACGCGCAGCAGTTCTTCGCGGTGCGTGGCCAGGAACGCGCGGCCGCCGTCGATGCGCGCCTGGCTGATGAACATCGGCCGGTATTCGCTCCACGGCTTGACCCGCTCGGCCGGGCGCGACATCGCCGCCACGATCGCGTCCTTGAACTGCGCCTGCGCCAGCGTCGCCTCGATCTGCGCCGGGTCCAGGCCGTACTTGGCCGCGGTGTCGCGGACGAAGTTGGCGCGCGCGATCTCGAACGGCACCGGGGTCAGGTCGACCGGCGGTGCGGGTGCCGCTTCGGGCGCGGTACCGGCAGGCGGCGACGCGGGCGGCGGCGGTTGCGGCAGCGTCGTGGCCTGCGGCGGCGACGGCGGCGCCTTGGGCTGGGTCGCGCATGCGACCAGGCCAAGCGTGATCAGGCAAATCAGCGAACGTCGAATCATGCCGGCAGGTTAACAGAGTCCAGATGAATTTCCACCAATAACGCCATGAAACAAAAGAACTTTGCCGCGAGTCAAGCCGGCTTGTCGTATTCATGCTGGGAGCGCGGCGACACCCCGTGGGCCACAGCGCCGGCAGCGACGCCGTCGGCGCAGCGCAGCGCAAACGCAAAGGCCGCCGGTGGTTGCCCACCGACGGCCCGCAGCGCTGCGCGACGGCGACGCTCAGAATCGCGCGTCGATGTCCACCACGTCGATCAGCTTGTGGTTGACGAACTCCTTGATGCCCAGCCCGATCAGTTCGCGCCCGTAGCCGGAGCGGCGCACGCCGCCGAACGGCAGGTCGGCCTTGACCATGGTCGGATGGTTGACGAACACCATGCCGGTGGAAATGCGCCTGGCCACCTCGACGCCGCGCGCAGTGTCGGCGGTGAACACCGAGCCACCCAGGCCGAACGGCGAGTCGTTCGCGATGCGCACCGCATCGTCTTCGTCGGCGGCCTCGAACAGCATCGATACCGGGCCGAAGAACTCCTGGTAATAGGCCGGGTTGTCCCTGGTCACATTGGTCAGAAGGGTCGGCTGCACGAACGCGCCCTGCGTCGGCACCGGCGGCCCAACCTCGGTGGCGGTGGCGCCATGCTCCACCGCCGCGGCGATCTGCCGCTTGAGTTCGTCGGCCGCGCCCTGCGAGGACAGCGGCGCCAACGTGGTCGCCGGATCCATCGGATCGCCGGCCTTGAGCGCGGCCACGCCCGCGCGGTAGCGGCGCAGGAACTCCGCGTACACCTCGCGCGCCACGATCATGCGCTTGGACGATACGCACACCTGGCCGCCGTTCCAGTGGCGGCCGAACACCGCCCACTTCACCGTCTTCTCCAGTTCGGCATCGGCCAGCACCACGAAGGCGTCGGCGCCGCCTAGTTCCATCGTCGATTTCTTCAGCGCCCTGGCCGCCTGCGCGGCGACGATGGCGCCGGCGCCTTCCGAGCCGGTCAGTGCCACGCCGTGCACGCGCGGGTCGTTGAGGATGGTTTCCACCTGCGAACGCGTGGCGTAGAGATTGGCGAACGCGCCGGCCGGCAGCCCCGCCGCGGCCATCAGCGCTTCGAACTTCGCCGCGCACTGCGGCACGTTGGACGCGTGCTTGAGCAACACCGTGTTGCCGGCCGACAGTTGCGGGGCGATGATCCGCGCGATCTGGTAGTACGGGAAGTTCCACGGCTCGATCGCCAGCAGCACGCCCAGCGGCTCGTGCACCAGCATCGCCTCGCCTTCGGCCGGATCGGCCACCGGCAGCCGCTCCGGCGCCAGCAGGCGTTCGGCGTTGACCGCGTAGTACTCGAAGATGTCGGCGGACAAGCTCACCTCGGCTTCGGCCTCGCCGATCAGCTTGCCCATCTCCAGGGTCAGCAGCTGCGCGTAGCCGCGCACGTCGGCGCGCAGCAGTCGCGCCGCCGCGTGCATGACCTTGGCGCGCTCGGCGAAGGAGGCGTTCTTCCACTGCTGGAAGGCGGCGTCGGCGGCGCCGATCGCGGCGAGCACCTGCGCGTCGGTAGCCTCGGGAAAACTGGCGAGCAGTTCGCCGGTGTAGGGATTGCGGGTCGCATAAGCCATGATCGTGTCCTCGTGGAAAATCGGGAAGCGCCGACGCGTCGCAGCGGCGCAGGTTCGGTTCGATTCGGTCAGCCGGACAGGTCCTTCACCGCCTGCACCATGCGGTTGAGCACCGCGGCGGCGTCGCCGTAGACCATGTCGCAGTTGTCGCCGTAGAACAGCAGGTTCTCCACGCCGGCATAGCCCTTGCCCTGGCCGCGCTTGATCACGTAGACCTGGTGCGCCTGGTCGGCGTTGAGGATCGGCATGCCGTAGATCGGCGAGGTTTTGTCGCTGCGCGCGGCCGGGTTGACCACGTCGTTGGCGCCGATCACCAGCGCAACATCGGCGCTGGCGAAGCTGTCGTTGATGTCGTCCATGTCGAAGATCAGGTCGTAGGGCACACCGGCCTCGGCGAGCAGCACGTTCATGTGCCCGGGCATGCGCCCGGCGACCGGATGGATCGCGAACTTCACGTCCACCTCGGCGGCCTGCAGCAGCTTGACCAGTTCGTACAGCCGCGCCTGCGCCTGCGCCACCGCCAGGCCGTAACCGGGCACGATGATCACGCTGGAGGCATAGCGCATCGCCACCGCCGCATCGCTGGCTTCCACCGCGGTCATGCGGCCCTGCACGTCGCCCTGCGCCACCGCGGCGCCGTCGCCGAAATTGCTGAACAGCACATTGGCCAGCGAGCGGTTCATCGACTTGGCCATCAGCATGGTCAACAGCGTGCCGGCCGATCCGACCACCATGCCGGCGATCATCAGCGCCGGGTTCTGCAACGCGAAGCCTTCCAGGCCCACCGCCAGGCCGGTGAACGCGTTGTACAGCGAGATCACCACCGGCATGTCGGCGCCGCCGATCGGCAGCGTCATCAGGATGCCGAAACCCAGCGCGGCGACGAAGAACGCCAGGGCGGCCCAGCCGCCGCCGATTTGCGCCACGACCAGTGCGCCGAGCACCAGCGCGGCGAGGAACACGCCGGCGTTGAACACGCTCTGTCCCTTGAAGCGCCAGGCGCTGTTGATGCGGCCGTCGAGCTTGGCCCAGGCGATCACCGAACCGGACAGCGAGATCGATCCGATCAAGGCGCCGAGCACGGTCACCGCGAGATGCAGGCCGCCGTGCTGCGGTTGCCGCGCGGTCAGTGCGACCGCCGCCACCGCGGCCGCGGCGCCGCCGCCCATGCCGTTGTACAGCGCCACCATCTGCGGCATCGCGGTCACCGCCACCTTGCGCCCGCTGCGCCAGGCCCAGGCGCCGCCGAGCGCCAGCGCCAGCAGCGCCAGGGCGAGATTGGTCAGCGCATGCGGCTGCGCGCTCGGCTGCAGAGCGGCCAGGTAGCCGAATGCGGCGGCGACCGCGACCAGCATGCCGATGCCGGCCAATACGATGCCGCGCAGCGCGGTCACCGGCGAGGACATGTGCTTGAGGCCGAGAACGAACAACAGGGCGGCGGCGAACCCGCTGAGCTCCACCAGCAACTGCAGCATGGCGCTATTCCTTCGGGGTGTCGGTGGCGGAGGCGGACTTGGCGCTGGGCTTGAACATCGCCAGCATGCGATCGGTGACCACGTAGCCGCCGGCGGCGTTGCCGGCGCCGAGCAGCACGCCGACGAAGCCGATCGCCTGGCCGGCGACGCTGTCGGCGTTGAACAGCGCGTGCATCGCGCCGACCACGACGATGCCGTGGATGAAGTTGGAACCGGACATCAGCGGCGTGTGCAGGATCGACGGCACCTTGCCGATCACTTCGTAGCCGGTGAACGCCGCGAGCATGAACACGTACAACGCGATCATCCAGCTCATCGACAGATCGAGATTCATCGCTCAGGACTCCTTGGCGGCGGGTGCAGGCGCGATGGCCTGCGGCGTGGGATGGCAACGTTGGCCGTCGCGGGTCAGCAAGGTGCCGGCAACGACCTCGTCGTCGAAGTCCGGCGCCAGCGCGCCGTCGCGGACCAGCAACTCGAGCAGGTTCAGCAGGTTCTTCGCGTACAGCTCGCTGGCATGCTGGGCCAGCGCCGAGGGCACGTTGAACGGCGCGACGATAGTCACTGGACCCACCTCCACGGTCTGCCCGGGCACGCTGCCGGCGCAGTTGCCGCCGCTGTCGGCGGCCAGGTCCACGATCACCGCGCCGGGCTTCATGCCGTCGATCTGCGCGCGCTCGATCAGGATCGGCGCGGTGCGGCCGGGCACGTTGGCGGTGGTGACGATCATGTCGGCCTGCTGGATGTGCTGGGTCAGCACCGCGGCGGCCTTGGCGCGTTCCTCTGCGGTGAGTTCGCGCGCATAGCCGCCTTCGCCGCGCGCGTCGATGCCGGTGTCGACGAACCTGGCGCCGACCGATTGCGCCTGCTCGCGCGTTTCCGGGCGCACGTCGTAGCCTTCGGTGACCGCGCCGAGCCGGCGCGCGGTGGCCAGCGCCTGCAGTCCGGCCACGCCCAGGCCCATCACCAGCACACGTGCGGCGCGCAGCGAGCCAACCGCGGTGGTCATCATCGGCAGGATCCGCGGCAGGTGCACCGCGCCCAGCAGCGGCGCGTAGTAGCCGGCCAGCGCGGCCTGGCTCGACAGCACGTCCAGCGATTGCGCGCGGCTGATCCGCGGCACGGTTTCCATCGCGAACGCGGTGATGCGGCGTTCGCACAGCAACTCCAGCAACCCCGGCGCCTTGGCCGGATACAGCATCGCGACCAGCATGCTGCCCGGACGCATCGCCGCCAGGGTCTGCAGCGACGGCGCCTGCACCGCCAGCACCAGGTCGGCGCCGGCGACGACTTCCTGCGCATCGTCGAGCACGGTGCAGCCGGCATAGGCCGCATCGTCGAAGCGCGCGGCGATGCCGGCGCCCGCCTGCAAGCGCAGCTGCGCACCAAGTTTCGCCAGCTTCGGCAGCACCGCCGGCACCATCGCCACGCGACGCTCGCCAGCCTGCTGTTCTTTCACTACCGCTACGGTGAACGCCATGAGCCAGTGCCTGTCGGTCAGTACAGACACGGTGCGCGCGCGCGCCGCCGCCATCATTGATTGCGATCAATTGCGGTCGACGCATTGACCCGCGGTACAGGCGCGGGGGATCGGTAGCGACAATGAATGTCGGTGCCGCCGGCTTGGCGCCTCGCCGTGCCGACCGCGGCTACAACGCCGGCAAGACCGGCTTGGCGCTGCACGTGGGCAGCGCGCCGGACACCCGATCGCCCAGGCGCTGGCAACATTACGGGTGGATCGTTGCCGATCGGAGTTGTGCGCGCGGATACGCACGTTGCTGGCCTTCAGCGCAGCGAGCCAGATGAACCGTTGGATGCGGGCGCGGCGGCCATGCGTGCATGGCCGTTCGCGGCTGGAGCGTCACTCGTTCCAGCACCAGCAGCGCCACGCCGCCGGGACAGCGACAGCGTTATTGCAGCGCCCCAGGCGGCGTGTGCAGCGGCATGGGTTGCGCCGTACCTGCATGCGGATGCCCGGCATCGAGCGCCGCGACAGGATGGCGCGCGTCTTCTGCAAGCTGCTGCCAGCGCGCGTCCACGATCGTCGCCAGGCCGGCCGGATGCTGGTCGAAATGGTGGCCGCCGTGCAGCGCGACGATCTTCGCGCCGCTGTCGCGCAGCTGCGGGCACACCGTGTCCTTCTCCTGGTCGCCGTATACGCACAGCAGCTGCGACGGCGCGATGCGCGCGATTTCCGGCAGCACCGGCTTGGCGTCGGCGGCATCGCCCAGGTCGAACCAGTTGCGCACGCGGATCTGGAAATCGGCCTTGTGGTCCACGCCGAACAAGGCCAGCAGGCCGACCTGCGCGCGCTGCGCCGGCGGCAGGCGGTTGTACATGAACGGCATCGCGGTGGCGCCGAAGGAATAGCCCACCAGCAGGATGCGCTGCGGATGCCAGCGCTGCTGGTAGTGGTCGATGACCCGCGCCAGGTCGGCGCTGGCCTGCGCCGGCGGCTTGTCGCGCCAGAAGTAGCGCAGGCTGTCCCAGCCGACCACTGCGATGCCGCGCTGCTGCAAGGCCTCGGCCATGCCCTTGTCGATATCGCGCCAGCCGCCGTCGCCGGACAGCACGATCGCCAGCGGCGCGCCGGGCACGCGCACTGGCAGTTCGGTCAACGGCAGGTCGTCGAGCGCACCGCCGCTGCCCGGCGTGTGCAGGTGCGCGGCCACGCGCGCGGCCAGCGCCGTCTCCGGCGCAGCGCCCACCGGTGCCGCCGCGAGATCGACGAAGCCCTGCGCGCTGTTGGCTTGCGCGGTGCCGGCGCAGACCTCGGTCGGCGCCGGCGCGATGCCGATCGCCCCGCCCAGGGTCGCCGCGGGCGCGGCGCCGACGATGCGCTCGGCCAGGGTCGCACCGGTGCCGGTACCGGCCAGCATCGGCAGGAAGTAGCGGTCGCCGTGCAGGTCGCGCTGCAGGTGCCGGCTCAGCTGTTCGGCATCGTGCCAGGCATGCTCGCAGCCGCTGCCGCCACGCTGCAGGCGCATCAGGTAGCGATCGCCGTCGACCGTCGCGACCACCGCGCCGGTGGCGGCGATGCGCGCTGCCGCCGCCTGGCGCTGCGCGCGGTTGCCGCTGGCGAACAGGATCACCATGCCCTGCGGCGGGCCGGCCGGCTGGGTCAATGCGACCCGGCCGTAGCCGTGGCTATGCATCGCGCCTTTGGGAAAGTAGTAGCGGATCAGCGCATAGCCGCTCAGGCCCAGCACGACGCTCAGCAGCAACAGGAATCGCAGGAATTTCATCGACACACATCCATGTCGGCACAGCCGAGCGGACAGGAACCACGGGAGAAGACGCGAGGAGGACAGGCGCGGACGGACGCAGAAGAACGAAACGGGCCAGGCCCGGATCGACGATGCGCTGCGTTGGCTCCCCTCGATGGACGCGGGCCGGCTGGGCGGCGTCGACGCCGCGCATGGCTCACCCGGAACAGATCCTGCGCTCGCAGCGGACCGGAAAATCCGGCGCCGCGACGTGGCATCGACGCGAATTGTGCGCAGCGCCGACACATGCCGCAATCGTCTGTCACATCACCGCATACTTGCGGTTAAGCCAGCGCGCGCCGGCGGCGCGCAACGCTCAGTAGCCGTGCACCGGGCGGTGCGCCTTGACCGCCATCACCAGGCCCAGCCCGGCCAACAGCGACACCGCCGAGGTGCCGCCGTAACTCATCAGCGGCATCGGCACGCCGACCACCGGCAGCAGCCCGGAGATCATGCCGCCGTTGACCAGCACATAGACGAAAAACGCCAGGCCGGTGGCGCCGGCGAGCAGGCGCGAAAACGTGTCACGCGCCTGCGTGGCAATCCACAGGCAGCGCCCGATCACCACCAGGTACAGGGTCAGCACCGTGGCCACGCCGATCCAGCCGAATTCCTCGCTGAGCACCGAGAACGCGAAGTCGGTGGTCTGCTCGGGAATGAAGTTCAGGTGCGACTGCGAACCCAGGCCCCAGCCCTTGCCGTGCAGGCCGCCGGAACCGATCGCGATCTTGGACTGGATGATGTTCCAGCCGGCCCCCAGCGCATCGTTCTCCGGATTGAGGAACATCATGATCCGGTCCTTCTGGTACGGCCGCAGCAGCCAGAACCAGGCCACCGGCGCGGCCGCGGCGACGCCGCCGACCGCGATGCCCACCCACCACCACGGCAGCCCGGCCAGCAGCAGCACGAAGCCGCCGCTGGCGGCGATCAGCACGCCGGTGCCGAAGTCCGGCTGCAGCATGATCAGCGCGGTCGGCAGGCCGATGATCACCCCGCTGACCAGCACCGTGGGCACGCGCGGCGGCAGCGGCACGCGGTGCAGGTACCAGGCCACCATCATCGGCATGCTGATCTTCAGCAGCTCGGCCGGCTGCAGGTAGAACACCTTCAGGTCCAGCCATTGCCGGCCGTACTTGCCGGTGCCCAGCGCGAACACCGCCAGCAGCGGCAGCATCGACAGCGCGTAGATCAGTGGCGTCCATGCGCGCAGGCGCAGCGCCGAGACCCGCGACAGGCCCCACATCGCCGCCGCGCCGATCGCGAAGCGCACCGCCTGGGCCAGCATCAGATGGTTGCCGCCGGCCTGGCCGCCGGCGCTCTTGAGCACCGCCAGGCCGATCACCATCAACGCGCCCAGGGCCAGGCACATCGGCCAGTCCAGGGTGCGGGTGAAACGGCCGCCGAGATCGGCCAGCCAGCGCAGGAAATCCTTCATCGTTCGTCCGGGATCTCGTCGGGGATCGGCGGCGGCGCGGCGGGCAGCGGCACGGCGGCGGCTTCCACCTCGACCGGGCCGATCAGCACCGGGCGTTCGCCGGCGGCCAGCGCCACCGCGTCGGCGGCGCCGCGCGAGCCCGGATCCTCGGCGTAGTACAGCTGGCTGCCGAACGCGGTGGCGCCGCGCAGGCTGTCCAGCGGCTCGACGCCGGGCGGCAAGCGGCCGAGCAGCCAGGCATCGAAGATCTTGCGCGCGATCGGCGCGGCGGTGCTGGCGCCGTAGCCGCCGCCTTCCACCGCGATCGCCAGGGCGATGGTCGGCTGCTCGGCCGGGGCGAAGCCCTCGAACAGCGAGCGATGGCGCAGGTGCATCGGCAGGCTGCGCGGATCCACCGCGGCCAGGCCCTTGCGGCTGACCACCTGCGCGGTGCCGGTCTTGCCGGCCATCTGGTACGGCGCGCTGACCGCGATCGCATGGCCGCTGCCGCCCGGACGCATGGTGTCCATCATGCCCTCGCGCACCGCCTGCAGGTTGCCGGGGTTGTCGCTGATCGGCTTGCCCGGGCCGAGCGCCACCGGCGTCCACGGCTGGTCGAACGCGCCGCGCTGGGCCATCACCAGGTGCGGGGTGCGTAGCTGGCCATCGGCGATGCCGGCCACCGCGCGCACCAGCTGCAGCGGGGTCACCTTCCAGTCGCCCTGGCCGATCGCGATGTTGACCGTGTCGCCGGGATACCACGCTTCCTTGCGGCTCTTGGCCTTGTACGCCGGCGACGGCACGATGCCGCCGATCTCGCCCATCAGGTCGATGCCGGTGGGCACGCCGAAGCCGTAGCGGCCCATGTACTGGTCGACCTTGGTGATGCCCATGTCGACGGCGAGTTTGTAGTAGTAGGTATTGACCGACTGCGCGATCGACTTGCGCAGGTCGGTCCAGCCGTGCCCGCCGCGGTGCGAGTCGCCCCAGCCGCGGCTGACCCCGGGCAGGTAGAACATGCCGGTGGACAGGATCTTGTCCTCCGGCCGGCGCGTGCCGCTGTCGAGCCCGGCCAGGCCCATGAACGGCTTGATGGTCGAACCGGGCGCCACCCCGCCGAGCACCAGGCGGTTGAACTGCGGCCGCGACGGATCGCCGTTGAGCGCCTGGAAATCGGCATGCGAGATGCCGTTGACGAACAGATTGGGGTCGTAGGACGGCAGGCTGACCATCGCCAGGATCTCGCCGGTGCGCGGATCGATCGCGATGGCCGCGCCCTGGTAGTCGCCGAACGCGGCGACCATCGCGCGCTGCAGGTCGGCGTCGATGGACAGGCGCAGGTCGGCGCCGGACTGCGCCGGCACCCGGCCGACGGTGCGGATCGCGCGGCCCTGCACGTTGGTCTCGACCTGCTCGTAGCCGACCTTGCCGCGCAGTTCCTCTTCGTAATAGCGCTCCAGCCCGGACTTGCCGATGTGGGTCAGCGCGGCATTGCCTTCGCCGAGCATCTCCAGGTCCTTCTCGTCGATGCGGCCGACGTAGCCGATGATGTGCGCGAACAGCTCGCCGTAGGGATAGTGGCGGGTCAGGTAGGGCTCCAGCTCCACGCCGGGGAAGCGCCAGCGGTCAACCGCGAAACGCGCGCGTTCTTCCTCGCTGACCCGCAGCTTCAGGGTCACCGGACGGAAGCTGCGGCTGGCCTTGCGCGCGGCCTGGAAGCGTTCGATGTCCTCCGGCGACAGCGCGATGACCTTGCCGAGCTCGGCCAGCAACGCGTCCATGTCGTCGACCTTGTCCGGGGTCACGTCGAGCCGGAACGCGGGCACGTTCTCGGCCAGCAGGCGGCCGTTGCGGTCGTAGATCATGCCGCGCCCCGGCACCACCGGCCGCGGCTTGATCCGGTTGGCGTCCGAGCGCGTGGCGTAGATGTCGTGGTCCAGCACCTGCAGCTTGAAGTACCAGGCGCCCAGGCCGACCAGCGCCACCAGCACGCCGAAGAAGCCCAGCGCCGCGCGGCGCCGGAACTGCTCGGCCTCGGCGTGCGGGTTCTTCTGCGTGCGGCGGGTGTGCAGGGCCACGCTACTTGCTCCGCCGGCCCAGCCGCAGCGCGTCCAGCAGCACGAACAGCGGCGGCCACAGCGCCATGCCCAGCAGCGGCGCCCACCAGTAGTTCCACGGCAGCGTCGGCTCGCCCACCGCCAGGTGCACGGCCGCGGCGACGATGCGGTCGTTGACCAGCAAGCCGCCGATCGCCAGCGCCTGCTGCGACATCGGGAAGAAGCGGATGCGCGCGCGGAAGCGCTGCAGGATGAAACTCAGGATCACCAGCCGCAGCGCCTGTTCGCCGAGCACCCCGCCGTACAGCAGATCGGCGACCACGCCGATGGCGAAGGCGAAGCCCAGCCCGACCTTGTCCGGCGTCTCGATCACCCAGTACGCCACCACCAGCGCCAGCCAGTACGGCCGCAGCGGCTGCAGCAACAGCGGCAACGGCAACAGCCCCAGCAGCAGCGCCAGGATCACGCTGACCGGGAGCACCCAGCCTTTGCTGCGCAGGCGGCTCATTGCTGCGTCTCCTGTGGAGACGCCGGGATTGGGGATTCGGGATTCGGGATTCGAGGGGATAACGGCTGTTTGCGGGCAGCGGGCGCGGCGGCGGCCGCGGGAGCCGTCGCGGTACGTGCCGGCGGCGGGGTGGCGGCCGATCGCGAAGGCGTGGCCTGCTGGGAGTCCGGAAGTGGGGAGGAGGCCGGCTGAGTTGGCGCGGTGGAAGCCGCGGATGGCACACGACCATTGCCGCCACCGCTGGCGCCGCTTTTATCCAATCCCGAATCCCCACTCCCCAATCCCGTTGCGGAGGCCGAAGGCCGCAGCAACAGCACATCCCGCCCCCGGTCCAGCTTCGCCGCCGGCTTCAGGTTGCCGACCAGGAAGGCGTGGGTGTCGTCCGGGCGCAGGGTCGCCACCGTGCCGACCGGGAAGCCGGCCGGGAAGCGCCCGCCGAGGCCGGAGGTGACGATCTCGTCGCCGACCTCGACCCCGGCGCTGAGCGGCACGTCGCGCAGTTCCAGGGTGTCGCCGCGGCCGTAGACGATCAGGCGCACGCCGTTGCGCGCCACCGTCACCGGCACCGCGTGGTCGGGGTCGGTGAGCAGCAGCACGGTGGAGTGCAGCGGGGTCACCTCGATCACCTGGCCCATCAGCCCGCCGGCATCGATCACCGCCTGGCCGACATGCACGCCGTCGCGGCTGCCGGCGTCGAGCACCAGGCGCTGCCGGGTCGGGTCCAGGTCGATGTCCAGGATCGGCGCCAGCTGCACATCCAGGCCGCGGCGCTCGGCCACGCCGAGCAGCTCGCGCAGCTGCGCGTTGTCCAGCGCCGCGGTCTGCAGCCGGGTCAGCCGCGCCTTGGCGATCAACAGTTCGTTGCGCAGCGCGCGGTTTTCCTTGACCAGCTGCGCATGGCTGGCGGCGTTCTCCTGCACCTGCGAACCGAGCCGGCCCGGCAACCCGGCCAGCGCCCACAGCGGCTGCACCAACAGGTTGGTCTGGCTGCGCAACTGGGCCAGCCAGCCGGCCTGCGCGTCGAGCACGATCAGCACCACCGCCAGGGCCAGGTACGCCAACAGGCGCGGCGTGCTGGCGGCTTCGCCCGGGCGGGCAGTGACGGGAGGACCGGCGTAGGGAGGCACGGGCTAGAGCCGGGAAGAGGGAATTGGGAATGGGGAATCGGAAAACAACAGCGCGCTCCCGGCTCGATCAGGCCGGGGCGCAGGCACGGTGGCGGATGCGGAGCCGGCAGTGTCGGTGCGGATGGGCCGTTCGATTCCCCATTCCCCATTCCCGATTCCCGGCCTCACCATCACTCCGGCGCGAAGAACTCGTTGCCGTGCATGTCCACCAGCTCCAGCGCACGGCCGCCGCCGCGGGCCACGCAGGTCAGCGGATCGTCGGCGACCTGCACGTGCAGGCCGGTCTCCTCGGAGATCAGCCGGTCCAGGTCGCGCAGCAGCGCGCCGCCGCCGGTCAGCACGATGCCGCGCTCGGCGACGTCGGCGCACAGTTCCGGCGGGGTCTGCTCCAGGGCCAGCTTGACCGCCGAGACGATGCCCGACAGCGGCTCGTGTAGCGCTTCGAGCACCTCGTTGGAGTTGATCTTGATCATCTTCGGCACGCCCTCGGCGAGGTTGCGGCCGGAGATTTCCATCTCCTGCACCTCTTCCTGCGGATAGGCGCAGCCGATCTGCAGCTTGATGCGCTCGGCGGTGGCCTCGCCGATCAGCATGCCGTGGTTGCGGCGCACGTAGTTGGTGATCGACTCGTCGAAGCGGTCGCCGCCGATGCGCACCGACTGCGAGTAGACGATGCCGTTCAGCGAGATCACCGCCACCTCGGTGGTGCCGCCACCGATGTCGATGACCATCGAGCCGCGCGCCTCGGTGACCGGCATGCCGGCGCCGATCGCCGCGGCCATCGGTTCCTCGATCAGGTACACGTCGCGGGCGCCGGCCTCCTCGGCCGATTCCTTGATCGCGCGGCGCTCGACCTGGGTGGAGCCGGCCGGCACGCACACCAGCACGCGCGGGCTCGGACGCAGGAAGCGCGACTTGTGCACTTTCTTGATGAAGTGCTTCAGCATCGCCTCGGTGTAGGTGAAGTCGGCGATGACGCCATCCTTCATCGGGCGGATGGTGGTGATGTGGCCCGGGGTACGGCCAAGCATCTGCTTGGCCTCGGCGCCGACCGCGGCCACCGAGCGGGTGCCGCCGATCGCCCGGTCCTGGCGCACCGCGACCACCGACGGTTCGTTCAGCACGATGCCCTGGCCACGCACGTAGATGAGGGTGTTGGCCGTGCCCAGATCGATGGACAGGTCGTTGGAGAACATGCCGCGGAGTTTCTTGAACATCGGGGAATTGAGTCCTGGGGAGTCGCGTGCCGTCGCCGAATGGCGAAAAAATGGGCAGAAAACGAAGTCTGCTAGCGTAACAACCCACCTGGGTGCGGGCAAGGAAAATTCTCGCTAAAACCGCGCCTTGCGTGCGCTTGGCGGCGCCGCCGAGGATCGTGCGTCTGGCCCTGCCCGGCCGCAGCCGTTACCCTTTGCGCCGCGGCGACCCCGCACGCTGCCCGCCTGAATGCGGGCTCATCCCTCCGCCAAGGCCTGCCCGATGTCCGCACTGATCTGTGGTTCCCTCGCTTTCGACACCATCATGGTGTTCCCGGACCAGTTCAAGAACCACATCCTGCCGGACAAGGTGCACATCCTGAACGTGTCGTTCCTGGTGCCACGGATGCGCCGCGAGTTCGGCGGCTGCGCCGGCAACATCGCCTACAACCTGCACCTGCTGGGCGGCCACCCGATCCCGATGGGCACGGTGGGCCAGGATTTCGGCCCGTACCGCGAGCATTTCGAGACGCTGGGCATCGACCTGTCGCGGGTCAAGGTGATCGACGAGCTGTTCACCCCGCAGGCGTTCATCACCACCGACCACGACAACAACCAGATCACCGCGTTCCACCCCGGCGCGATGATGCGCAGCTACGAGAACCACGTGCGCGACGTGCCGGGCGTGACCCTGGGCCTGGTCGGCCCGGACGGGCGCGAGGGCATGATCCAGAACGCCGAGGAGTTCGCCGCCGGGGGCATCCCCTTCATCTTCGATCCCGGCCAGGCGATGCCGCTGTTCAACGGCCCGGAGCTGCGCACCTTCATCGAACAGGCCGACTACGTGGTGGTCAACGACTACGAGTCCAACCTGCTGCAGGAGCGCACCGGCTGGAACGAGCAGGACATCGTCTCGCGGGTGCAGGCCTACATCACCACCCAGGGCCCGAAGGGCGCGCTGGTCTACACCCCCGACAAGACCTACGACATCCCGCCGGCGCACGAGCGCCGCGTAGTCGACCCGACCGGCTGCGGCGACGCCTTCCGCGCCGGCCTGATCTTCGGTATCGAGCGCGGCTGCGACTGGCTGACGATCGGCCGCATGGGCAATCTGATGGGGGCGCTGAAGGTGGAACACCCGGGCACCCAGAACCAGCGATTCGACTTCGACGAGTTCAACGACCAGTTCAAGCAGCAGTTCGGGTATGCGTTGTAGCCGGGATTGGGGATTGGAGATTCGTAAAAGCTGGGTACTGGCGCCTTGAGGCCACAAGGAACCGCGCGATTGCGCGGTTTTTTCGTTTGGGCCGAGGCGGAAAGGAGCCGTCCCAGCCAAGCCGCTCTTGCCAATCCCCATTCCCGACTCCCCAATCCCGGCTTTTGCTGCACTGCGGTTTGAGCCTTGGCCCGGTTTGTGCGTCACTGCCGCTCTAGTCCCGGGTGGGGACCGAGGATGCGCCACGTGTCGGAAGTGACTGTCGCCAACCTCCTGCAGGCCACGGCTGGGCCGTCGTCCGCTGCCGAGGCGGAATCCGCGTTGCTGGCGCGGATGCGCCGTTTCCGCCAGATCGAACCGCTGCCGCCGGCGCTGGCGCGCTCGTGGCAGCGCTGCCTGGACGAATATGGACTGAGTCCGGATGCCTCCCCTTCGCCGATGGTCCACGACGGCAGCGGGCTGCGCGAGCGCCAGCAGCGGCTCGAGGAAGTGCTGCGCATCGCCAAGGTGGAGATGGAGAACCTCTACGAGCAGATCGCCGGCGGCGGCTACGCGGTGGTGTTCGCCGATGCCGAGGCGACCTTGCTACACAGCGTGCAGGACCCCGCGCTGCTGCGCGAGTTCCGCGAGACCGGGCTGTTCTGCGGCGCCAGCTGGGCCGAACGCTACCAGGGCACCAACGGCATCGGCACCTGCGCGGTGGAGCGCAGCGCGCTCGGCGTGCACCGCGGCGAACATTACCTGGCCCGGCACCTTCCGCTGTCGTGCAGCGGCGCGCCGATCCTCGACCCGCACGGGCAATTGCTGGCGGTGCTGGATGCGTCCACGCCGGACGCGCGCGACACCAAGCTGGTGCAGCGCCACACCAGCGCGCTGGTGCGCATGTCGGCGGCGCAGATCGCGCGTTCGTACTTCCTGGACCAGTACCGGCATGCGTGGATCCTGCGCTTCC
The DNA here is from genome assembly GCF_041245805.1 of Xanthomonas sp. DAR 34887. Lineage (NCBI taxonomy): Bacteria > Pseudomonadati > Pseudomonadota > Gammaproteobacteria > Lysobacterales > Lysobacteraceae > Xanthomonas > Xanthomonas tesorieronis. Next base: position 860,337 of record NZ_CP162490.1, on the reverse strand, counting down.
ACAGCCGCCCGGAGTTCGCCGGCCTGCTGCACGAGGCGCTCATGGCGATCGGCGCCGACGGCTGCGTGCTGGCGGTCAACCAGGCGGCGCTGGAACAGCTCGGCAAGGGCGATCGCAGCCTTTTGGTCGGGCGCGACATCTCGCAGGTGATGCAGCTGGACTTCGATACCGTGGAGCAGCGCGCGCGCAACGACGCCAGCACGCTCTGGTCGATCCGCTGCGCCTGCCACGGGCGCCGCTTCTTCGCCCTGGCGCAGCCGCCGCGCCGCGACGTGGTTGCCAGCGGCGCGCAGGCCGCCGACGCCGACAATGGCGAAGCCGCCTACTCACGCGAACACGTCGGCTCCGATCCGCGCATGCGCCACAACCTGGACAACGCGCTGAAGCTGGCCGCGCACCGCGTGTCGATCCTGCTGTGCGGCGCCACCGGCACCGGCAAGGAGGAGTTCGCCAAGGCGGTGCACCGCGGCTCGCCGTGGGCGGCGCGGTCGTTCGTGGCGGTGAACTGCGCGGCGATTCCCGAGGCGCTGATCGAGAGCGAACTGTTCGGCTACGCGCGCGGCGCGTTCACCGATGCCGCGCGCGAAGGCCGCCACGGCAAGCTGCTGCAGGCCAGCGGCGGCACCTTGTTCCTGGACGAGATCGGCGACATGCCGCTGCCGCTGCAGACGCGGCTGCTGCGCGTGCTGGAAGAACAGAGCGTGACCCCACTGGGCAGCGATCGGGCGATGCCGCTGGAGCTGCACGTGATCAGCGCCAGCCACCGCGACCTGATGCAGATGGTGGCCGCCGGCGAGTTCCGCGAGGATCTGTACTACCGCCTCAACGGGGTGGTGCTGCACCTGCCGCCACTGCGCGAGCGCAGCGACAAGGCCGAGCTGATCCGCACCCTGCTGCGCGAGGAGAGCGGCGAGCGCCACGTGCGCATCAGCGAAGACGCGCTGCACAAGCTGCTCAGCTACGCCTGGCCGGGCAACCTGCGGCAACTGCGCAACGTGCTGCGCACCGCCGCGGTACTGTGCGCCGACGGCATGATCCGCATCTCCAACCTGCCGCAGGAAATCGTCGATGCCGACAGCGGCCCGTGCCTGGTCAACGGCGATGCGGTCGCCGCCGATGACATGCCCGGCCGCGTGGCGCTGGACAGCGCCGAGCGCAGCGTGCTGCAGCAACAGCTCGAACGCCACCGCTGGAACGTCAGCCGCACCGCCGACGCGCTCGGCATCAGCCGCAACACCCTGTACCGCAAGCTGCGCAAGCATGGGTTGGCGACGGCTTGAGTGTGGGCGCGACGCTGTTGCGGGCATGCCCTCTCCATTACGCCATCGCTCTCTGTAGGAGCGGCTTCAGCCGCGACACAAAGCCGATCTGTATCCGGCTTCTGTGTCGCGGCTGAAGCCGCTCCTGCAACGATCATCGCCTGATACAGCGATACATCCATGCCGCTGTTGCACGAAGGCCTTCGATCTTGACTGCTAACGAAGCCTGCAAATTCCCAGCTTCGGAGTCGCGACTGAAGTCGCTCCCACAACAACCAGCGGCCTGCGCCGACCGTGCTCATCGACATCATCCGCAGGAAGAATTTGCGTCCCGATTGCTGTCGAAGCTAGGCGCCTTCCGGCTTCGGTGTCGCCGCTGAGCCTCCTACAAATAGCCAATGCCCGATGCAGCGATGCAGCGATGCAGTAGTTCAGCGATGCATGCACGCTACTGTTGTGGGAGGGACTTCAGTCCCGACTCTGTCCGAAGCCGGATATCCTCCGGCGTCGATGTCGCGGCTGAAGCCACTCCTACAAGAACACGGCGCGCATCTGTAGGAGCGGCTTCAGCCGCGACAGAAAAAAGAACACGCCATCGCCACGCGCAGCGTGCGCCGTGCAACTCCGGAATGGAGTTATTGGAGATGCCCTGAAGTCGCTCCCACAACAAATGGCGGCCTGAACCGGCGGTGCTCATCGATATCTACCGCAAGAAGAACTTGCGTCCCGCGTGCTGTCGAAGCTGCGCGCCTTTCGGCTTCCGTGTCGCGGCTGAAGCCGCTCCTACAAATAGCCAATGCCCGATGCAGTGATGCAGCGGTGCATGCACGCCGCTGTTGTGGGAGGGACTTCAGTCCCGACTCTGTCCGAAGCCGGACATCCTCCGGCGTCGATGTCGCGGCTGAAGCCGCTCCTACAAGAAGCGTGCACTTCGCGTCGGCGGGTCTGCGCTGCCGTGCTCCGCACGCATCACCGGCGACCTAGAACCGCCAGCGCAAACCGACCTGGTATTGCCGCGGCGCGCCTGGGGCGACGAAGCGCGACGGGCCGTCCTCGACCGCGGCGTCCTGCGGGCGCGCCAGCGCGCCATCCGGGAACAGGTCTTCGGCGACCGCCGCATAGGTCTCGTAGCGGCGGTCGAACAGGTTGTTGACGCGCAGATACAACGACAGACCGTCGGCGATCTGCCAGGTGCCGTGCACGTCGATCAACGCATAGCCGCCGGTGGACAGGTCGTGGCGCGCCGCGTCTTCGCCGTCCTCGGGATCCTCGACCAGGCCGTCCTCGTTGCCGCTGGCCACGCGCCGCGAGATCGCGCGCAGGTCCGCGCCCACCGCCAGCTGCGCCAGTGCCTGCCACTCCATGCCCAGCTTCAGCGTGTTGCGCGGCAGGCCGGCGATGCGCATGCCCGGATGCAGGTCGATGGTGCGCTCGCCGGACAGCAGTTCGCCGTCGCTGCGGTAGGTGGCGTCCAGGTAGCTGTAGGCGGCGAACCAGCGCAGCGCGCCGCTGCTGGCGCGCCAGCTCAGGTCCGCACCCTGGTAACGGGTGCGATCGACGTTGTCGAAGTAGCCCAACTGGGTATTCGGCGCGCGCAGGAACAGGATGTCGTCGCGATTGTCCGCCCGGTACAGCGAGGCGTTGAAGGCCTGCTCCGGCGACGGGTTCCAGCGCACGCCGACTTCGTAGGTGCGCGAGACGATCTGCTCCAGGCGCGGATCGGCCTGCAGCCCGGTCGGCAACCGGCACGGCTGTTCCGGATCGGCGCAGCCCAGTTCGATCGCGGTCGGCGCGCGGCTGTTCTGCGAGACCGAGGCGAAGGCGGTGAAGCCGCCGCCCAGGCGCTGGGTGATGCCCAGCGACGGATTGGCCTTGGCGAACACGAAGCGCTCGCGCGGCAGCGCGCCGTCCTCGGCGGTGGACAGCACGTTGCTGACCTCGACCCGGTTCCAGCGCAGCGCACCGGTCACGTGGGTGGCGTCGCTCACCTCCCAGGTGTCGGCGGCGAACACGCCCAGCGTGCTGCTGCGGCCGCTGACCCCGGAAAAGAATTCGCGCTCCTCGTCGGGATCGGCGACGACGGAGCGGTCGTCCTCCACGAAGCCTTCCTGTGCGTACTGCCGGTAGCGCACCCGGTTGCGGTCGTAGGTGGCGCCGAGGCTCAGCGCATGCGCGCCGGCCTGGCGGCTGAAATTCAGCGCCACGCCCTCGGCGTGCTGGCGCATCTGCGTGGTGTTGAGCACGCCGCTGTGCAGCGCATCGGCCTGCGCGCGCGAAACCGCGCAGTCGTCGTCCAACGGCGTGCCGTCGGCAGCGTAGCCGTCGGCGCAGTCCTCGACGAACTCCTCGTAGTCCTCGTTGATGTCGCCGTTGACCGTGTCGCGGCGACCTTCGCGATAGTAGGCGAGCAGATGCAGCGAGGTGTCCGCGTCGAAGCGGTGGTCCAGTTGCGCGGTCAGCAGGGTGTTGCGGTTGCGGGTCAAGTCCGGCGAGGTGTAGACCGCGTCGCGGTCGGCCTGGTACAGGCCGGGTTCGACGCCATCGTCGGTGTAGCGGCTGGCAGGCAGCAGGCCGTTGCCGATCAGGCGGCTGCGCCCGTGCAGCAGCGACACGTCCCAATCGGTGTTGTCGCCCTCCCGCCCGAGCTTGCCGAACACGGTGCCGAGACGGCCTTCGGAGGCGTCGCGCCAGCCGTCCTCGTCGAAGCCGGTGACGGCGACGAAGGCATGCACGCCATCGCCGCCGGCGTAGCCATAGGACGCGTCCAGGCGCTTGCGCGCGCCGCTGCCGAACGACAGATCCGCACGCAGGCCCGGCGCGGTCAGGCCGGATTGGGTGGTGAACGCCAGCGCGCCGCCGAGCGTGTTCGGCCCGAACAAGGGATTGGAGCCGGGCATCAACGCGACACTGCGGATCGCCGCCTCCGGCATCATGTCCCAGCTGACGATGTCGGCGAACGGCTCGTTCATGCGCACCCCGTCCAGGTACACCGATACGCCTTGCGAGGCGCCGGGCAAGGCCGAGGCGCGGAAGCCGCGGAAGGTGAGATCGGTCTGGAACGGGCTGCCCTGCACCTCATTGGTGTCCACGCCGTTCATCTGCCGCAGCAGGAAGTCGGCGAGGTTGCCGGCCTGGCTGCGCGCGATGTCGTCGGCGTTGGCGGTCTGCACCGTGTACGGCAAGTGGTCGGCATCGATCAGGGTGCCGGGAATCGGCGTGGCGGTGACCTCGACCCGGTCCAGCGCGGTGATTTGCGCGTCGTCGGCATTGACCGTGGTCTGTGCGCCGGCCGGTGCGGCAACCAACGCGACGGCGATGGCAACGGCCAGCGCATGCGCGCTCGCCAGCGAAGTACCACGTCCCTTGCTGCAAACCATGTTTTCTCCTTCGTATCAATACAGCACGACCGATTTGATGCCCCTGCCCGCGCGGATCGCAGCGAAGGCGCGGTTGATGTCCTGCAACGGCAGCGTCTCGCTGATGAGTTCGTCGATATGGATCTCGCCGGCCAGGTAGCGCTCGGCGTAGGCCGGCAGTTCGCTGCGGCCCTTGACCCCGCCGAACGCGCTGCCGCGCCAGGCGCGGCCGGTGACCAGTTGCAGCGGCCGCGTGCTGATCTCCTGCGCGCTCGGCGCCACGCCCAGGATGATGCTTTCGCCCCAGCCCTTGTGGCAGCACTCCAGTGCCGCGCGCATCGCGCGCACGTCGCCGACGCACTCGAAGCTGTGATCGGCGCCGCCGTCGGTGAGATCGACGATCACCTGCTGCACCGGCGCGCCGAAGTCCTTCGGATCCAGGCAATCGGTGGCGCCCAGCGCGCGCGCCAGTTCGAACTTGTCGCGGTTGATGTCGACCACGATGATGCGCCCGGCGCGCGCCATCACCGCACCCTGCACCACCGACAGGCCGATGCCGCCGAGTCCGAACACCGCCACGCTGTCGCCCGGCCGCACCCGCGCGGTGTTGAGCACCGCGCCGATGCCGGTGGTGATCGTGCAGCCGAGCAGGCAGACCTTGTCCAGCGGCGCGGCGGGATGGATCTTGGCCACCGCGATCTCCGGCAGCACGGTGTACTCGGCGAAGGTGCTGGTGCCCATGTAGTGCAGGATCGGCCGCCCGCGCAGCGAGAAGCGGCTGCTGCCGTCGGGCATCAGCCCGCGGTCCTGGCTGGCGCGGATCGCCTGGCACAGATTGGTGCGCCCGGAGCGGCAGAACTTGCACACGCCGCATTCGGGCATGTACAGCGGAATCACATGATCGCCGGGGCGCACGCTGGTGACGCCGACCCCCACATCCTCGACCACGCCGGCGCCTTCCTGGCCCAAGATCACCGGGAACGCGGCATCGGGATCGGCACCGGACAGGGTACTGGCGTCGCTGTGGCACACGCCGCTGGCGACCAGGCGCACCAGCACTTCGCCGGCCTTCGGCGGTTGCAGGTCCACCTCCTCGATGGCCAGCGGCTCATTCGCCGCCCAGGCGACCGCGGCTCGCGTCTTCATTCCCCTCTCCCCCGCATCGTCTCGCTATGCCGCATGCGCTCCTCGCCTCACTGCGCGATGACCACACCCCAGGGCATGTCGCCCACTGCGATCTGCTTGATCTCCTTCATGCTGGAGGTGTCGATGACGCTGACGCTGTTGGAGCGGCCGTTGGCCACGTACAGTTTCTTGCCGTCGGCGCTGAGCGCCGGATTCCACGGGCGCTGCCCGACCGGGATCTCGGCCAGGCTGGCGCGCGCGGCCGGGTCGATCACGCTGACCGTGCCGGCGCCGCCGTTGGAGGCATAGACGCGGCTGCCGTCTCTCGAAATGGCGATGCCGGCGGTGCGCTGCCCGGCGGGAATGCTGGCCACGCGCCGGCGCGCGACCAGGTCGATCACATCGACCACGCTGGCCGCCTCCTGCGCCACGTACACGGTGTTGCCGTCGGGCGCGAACGCCATGCCGCGCGGATGGCCGCTGGTGGCGATGACGCCGGTGGATTTGCCCGCCTTCAGGTCGATCACGTCCAGATCGTTGGAGCCTTCGTTGCTGGTCAGCAGCAGCGCGCCGTCGGGGCTGTACACGCAGTGCTCCGGCGCCTGGCCCTGGGTGGCGATGCGCGCGCCGATCGCGAAGCTGGCCGGATCGATCAGCATCACCTGGTTCTGCCCTTCCACGCACACCGCGAACTGGCGGCCGTCCGGCGACGCGGCGATGCCTTCGGCGTTCTCGCCGATGTCCACGCTGCGCAGCACCCGGTCCTGCGCCGTATCCAGTTCCAGCAGGCGGTGCCCTTGCGCATCGATCACGTACAGATGGCCGGACGGTCCAGGCAGCAGTTGCTGCAGGCGCTTGCCGAGCTGGCCCTGCGCCGACAGCGTGCGCACTACCGCGTCGCTGCCGGTGTCGATCACCGAGATGGTGCCGGCGCGCTGATTCGGCACGTACGCCAGCGCCGCCGCCGGCGCGGCGGATGGCGTGGCGTCGGCACCCGCATCCGCGCTACCGGCAGGCACCGCCGCGCGCTGGCAGGCCGCACCGGCCAGCAACAGCGCCAGCGCAGCGGTGCCCAGCGTGCGTCGCGCGCCTGGGGTCATGGAGCCCCGCCCGCGGTCTTGTTGATCGAGTGGATGAAGGCCAGCAGCTTCTCGGTGTCGCCCTCCTTGAGCACTGGCGCGAACGGTGGCATCTGCCCGACCACCTTCTCGTGGCCGACGCGGACCTTGCCGTGCGTCGCCATGCCGGCGGTTCCTTCGTTGATCAGCGCGCGCAGGGTGTCGTCGTCGTGGCCATAGACCCAGATGTCGTTGGTCAGCGGCGGGCACATGCCGCCGCCGCCGGTGCCGCCGTGGCAGGCGCTGCAGCCGGCGGACAGGAAGATCTTCTTGCCTTCGGCGGCCAGCTCCGGCGTGTCCTTCACCGGCGGGCCTTTCGGAATCGGGGTGACCGCGGCCGGCGGCGGGGTCGCGGCGGCGGCGCCCGGCGCTGGCGCGGCGCCGGATGCAGCGGGCGGGGTCGCAGGTGCGGCGGGCGCGGCTGCAGCCGGTGCGGCGGGTGCTGGCGCGGCGGCCGGTTCGGAAGGCGGCGCATCCTTGCCGCAGGCGGCCAGGGCCAGGGTCAACGCGAACAGGGACAGCTGCAGCAGCTTCGGAACGACGGAGCGGCGGACGACGGCATTGCGCATGGGGAAAGAACCTTTGCGGGACGGACTGTGGGGACGTGCACGCCGCGGCTGCGGCACGAGCAGGAAGGCGTGGCGGTCATTGCGTGCGTCGGTGTTCGGCCTCCGTCAGCAGTTGCGCCAGCGATGCATCGCCGCGCTGTTGCGCCAGCGCGGCCGGCGTCTTGCCGTCGGCGTCGCGGGTGGCGGCGTTGGCGCCGGCGGCGAGCAGGCGGCGGCTGGCGTCCTCACGCCCGGCCGCGGCGGCCAGCATCAGCGGGGTGACGCCGGCGCGGTTGGGCCGGTCGGCCTCGGCACCACGCGCCAGCAATGCATCCAGCATCTGCGGATCGTTGCGCGCCACCGCGAACATCACCGGAGTGAAGCCGGCCGGATTGGCGCGGCGCACGTTGGCGCCGGCGCCGAGCAGCGCCTGCACCAGGTCGACATCGGCATAGGAAATGGCCAGGTCCAGCGCGGTCCAGCCGTCCTTGGACACCGCATCGACCTTGGCCCGCCGCGCCAGCAGCAGCTTGGCGCTCTGCGCGTCGTTGCCCCAGGCCGCCTTCATCAACGGCGTCCAGCCGCTGCCATCGCGGCTTTCCACGTTGGCGCCGGCGGCCAGCAACTCGCCGACCAGGGTCGGCGCCTGGTTGCGGATCGCCTGGTGCAGCGGCGGCTCGCCCAGCAGGTTGGGCCGGTCGGCGCTGGCGCCGTGGCGCAGCAGCCAGGCCACGCGCACGCCGTCGCCGGCGTCCAGCGCATGCGCCAGTTCCTGATTGGGGTCGGCGCCGCCGGCGATACGCAGCTGCAGTTGCGCCAGCATTTCCGAGGAAGCCTGCGGGCTGGGCGTGGTGACATCGTCGGCCGGCGTGTCGTAACTACCGTGCGAGCGCAGATCGCCGTTGACGATGCAGTCGGCGCAGGCCACCAGCGGCACGTGGTACTCGCGCAGGATCGCGCCGATCTTGCCGGCGCTGCGCTGCATCGCCGCGTTCAGCGCATCGCGCAGGTCGGCGTTCTTGCGCGACACCGCCCACGCCATCGAATACTCCAGCACTTCGTCGTCGATGACGTTCATCGGCACCACGCCCAGGCCGCCGCGCGCGGCGTAGTAGCCGGCGACCGGCCCCCAGGATTCGGCGGCGTCGAGCTGCCCGCCGGCGACGCGCTCGGCCAGCTTGCCCGGGTGGTCCTGCGGCGAGGTCGCCGAGTCGTAGAACAGGTATTGCACGTCGCCTGACACGCCATGGTCGAACAGCGCCTGCCGTGCCGGCGAACTCTGGAACACGCCGATCTTGAGCTTCTTCAGCGCCGGATCGTCGAGCGACGCCGGCCGCAACGCCAGGCCCTTGCGGGTCACCAGCACATAGGTGGAGCGGTACAGCGGCTGCGTGGGCAGGCCCATCTCGAAGTCGCTGTTCATGTCCATCAGCACGTCGCAACGCCCGGCGTTGATCGTGCTGCGCGCCAACCCACGTTGATAGTAGGTACGCCACTCGTATTCCAGGCGCCGGCCCATCGCCTCGGCGAGGACCTGCGCGATCTTGTTCTGGAAGCCTTCTCCGGCGCGATTGGACAACGGCATGTTGCCCGGATCGGCGCAGACCCGCAGCACCGCCGCATCGGCGGCGAGCGCGGGGGCGGGCGCGGTGCCCGCCGTGGGTTTGGCGGCCGCGCTGGAGGCGGCCTGAGGAACGCGAGCCGTCGCGGACGACGGCTCGCGCGTGCAACCTGCGGCGACGAGTCCGAGGCTGCAAAGCAACACCACGGCGCGCGCGCCCCGATACAAGCGCCGCAGCGCGACCGCCTCCCCCGGGCGGTCGCTCGCGACATGGACGCGTCGCCGCCGGCTCATCGCGCGGTCTTGGCCGCGGCGGCCGGTGCGCCACCCGCCGCAGCGGTGGGGGTTGCGCTGGCGGTGACGGTCTTGCCTGCGCCGTCGATGCGGAAGGTATGCACCATGCCGCCCAACGGGATCTTGTCGAAGCCGTTGCTGAAGGCCAGACCCGCCGCACCCAGCGCGCCGTACGGATCGCCCGGATCCAGGCCGCCGGCGACCGGCAGACCGATCCAGCCGCCGATGCCGGAGAACACCGCCACGTACTGATGGCCGTTGGCCTTGTAGGCGATCGGGTTGCCGATGATGCCGGACGGCAACTTGGTCTCCCACAGCTTCTTGCCGGTGTCCTTGTCCACCGCGCGGAACCAGCCGTCGAGCGTGCCGTAGAACACCAGCCCGCCGTCGGTGACCAGGGTGCCGCTCCACACCGGGAACTTCTCCTTGATCTCCCACTTGGACTTGCCTTCGACCACGTCGAACGCCTTGACGATGCCCAGCGCGCCGGGTTCGTTCGGCTTCATCATCACGTTGGCGAACACGTACGGCAGGCCCATCATGGTGTTGCCGCGTTCCTGCGGTTCCAGTTCCATGTGCCAGTTGTTGGTGCCGCAGAAGAACACCGCCGAATTAGCCGGATCCACCGAGCACGGCTGCTGGTCCTTGCCGCCCATCGCCGACGGGAACGCCTCGACCTTCTTGCCGCGCTCCAGCGGCGAATGCGCGGCGACCTTGATCGGGCGGCCGGTCTTCATGTCGATGCTCTCGGCCCAGTTGGCCGGCACGAACTTGTGCGCGCGCAGCAGGGTGCCGTCGCGGCGGTCGAGCACGTAGGCGAAGCCGTTGCGGTCGAACTGCACCACCGATGGCACCTGCTTGCCGTCGATGGTCAGGTCGACCAGGATCGGCTCGTTGATGCCGTCGTAGTCCCACTGGTCGAACGGCGTCTTCTGGTAGCCCCACACCGCTTCGCCGGTATCGATCTTGCGCGCGAACAGGGTCATCGACCACTTGTTGTCGTATTCGCCGGTATCGCATTCCTTCTGCGTGGTCTTGCCGCAGCGGTACGACGGGCTCCACAGGCCGGGATTGCCGGTGCCGTAGTAGACCAGCTTCAGTTTCGGGTCGTAGCTGTACCAGCCCCACGCCGCGCCGCCACCGCGCTTCCAGCCTTCCTCGGGGAAGGTCTTCACGCCCAGGTCGCCGAGCTGGCCATGCTGCGGATTGGCCTTGTTGAAATCCGGACCCAGGCAGATGTCCTTGTCGCTGCCGGTGGCCTCGCACGACCAGGCCTGCTTGCCGTCGGCCAGCGCGTACGCCGCGACGCGGCCACGCACGCCGAACTCGTTGCCGCTGATGCCGGCCACGACCTTGCCGTCGGCGATGATCGGCGCCATGGTGATGGTCTCGCCCTTTTCCGGATAGGCGAGCTTCTGCTTCCACACTTCCTTGCCGGTCTTGGCATCGAGCGCGATCACGTCGCCGCTGAGGCTGCCGAACACCAGCTTGCCGTCGGCGTAGGACGCGCCGCGATTGACCGTGTCGCAGCACGCCACCGCCACCGAGCGCTCGTCCTGCTGCGGCGTGTATTTCCACAGCACCTTGCCGTCGTCCTCCGCCGCCAGATCGATCGCGAACACGTTGTTCGGATACGCGCTGACCATGTACATGATGCTGCCGATCACCAGCGGCTGGCCTTCGTGGCCGCGGGTGGCGTCGGTCTTCATTTCCCACGACATCTTCAGGTTCTTGACGTTGTCGCGATTGATCTCGGCCAGCGGGCTGTGCCGGTTCAGGCCGAAGTCGCGACCGATGCCGCCCCAGTTGTCGGGGTTGCCGGCGGTGGTGGCGAACTCGCTGTCGGTATCGGCCGCCGCGGCCGGCGCGGCAGCGGCCGGCTGCTGCGCGGCGGCAGGCGCGGCCGGCGCAGCGGTTTCTTCATGTTTCTTGCAACCCGCCAGCACCAGCGCGGTGGCCAGCGCGAGCAGCGTCCAGGCACGGGTACGACATGGATGACTGTGCATCGTTCTACTCCCCTCGTTGAAGAGCCGTGGCGCTCACCGTCGAACGGCCTGCGCGGCGGGATGTGGAAACATCGCCGGCAAGAGAGCAATCGACGTGCCAGCGCACTGCTGCAGTGCGCCATCCTTGAGCCACAAGCATCGGCCGCGGCAAGGGCACAGACCCGCCTCCGCAACGCTCCCGCGCTGTATCGAAAACGGAACACTTTGCTCCACCCGCCTGTATCGCGATTGACGCAGCTGGACCGCGGCGCCACGCGCAGCAGCGGCCGGCATGCCTGACAGGGGCCAGGACAGACCCAGCCCGTCCGTCGCTGTGCTGCCAGCCCGAGTCCGGGGATTCCCAGACTCCCTGGAGCGACTCAAGCCCCGACCCTCAAGTCCCCAAGCTACTGCATCGAACAGCCGTTGCTGGAGGCGCGGCACCGCGGATCGCCACACCAGCGGCAAACCGCAGCATCCGGAGCGTCAGCCTCCAGCCAGCGCCCCACAGCGCTTGCTGTGCTTTGCTGTGCTTTGCTCTGCTTTGCTATTGCTTTGCTGTGGCTCCGCCCTTGCTCTGCTGTGGCTGTGGCTGTGGCTGTGGCTTTGGCTGTGGCTGTGGCTGTGGCTGTGGCTTTGGCTGTGGCTGTGGCTGTGGCTGTGGCTTTGGCTGTGGCTGTGGCTGTGGCTGTGGACTTTCCGGGTCCCTTACGCAGCGGCGAATAGGGCGGGAAAAACCCCGAAGGGGCGGCGCACATGGATGTGCGCCGTTCGCGGCAGGGGCAGGATGCCCCTTCCGCGAATCCCGTCCTATTCGCGGACCCGGAGCGCGCAGCGCGGAGGGCGCGCAGTAGGGTGTGTTTCTTTTGGTTACTTTTCTTTGCACAAGCAAAGAAAAGTGACTCGCTGCAGGCGAAAGCTGTTGCCTTTGCTTTGGCGATAGCGATAGCGATAGCGATAGCGATGACGATGGAAGAATCATTGTAGGAGCGGCTTCAGCCGCGACACCTTCCTGACAGAATCAGTCGCGGCTGAAGCCGCTCCTACAGAGACGCTGCTCTACGCAGCCGCGTCCTGCCACCACGCCAGCAACTCCGCGCAATCGGCGAAATGCAAATCGGCCAACGCCGGCCACGGATTGTCCGCATGCAGCAGCACCGTGGTCGCCCCGGCATCGCGCCCGCATTGCAGGTCGTATTCGTGATCGCCGAGCATGACCAGCGCATGCGGCGCCACGCCCCAACGCGCAGCAAGCTGCTGCAACCCGCCAGGATGCGGCTTGGGCGGCGCCTCGTCGCGGCCAAGAATGCTGGCGTCCTCGAACAGATGCTCCACCCCGATCGCGCGCAACGTCACCCGCGCCAGTTCCTGCGCATTGCGGGTCAGCACCGCCAGCCGGCAACCGGCCGCATGCAACGTGCGCAACAATGCCGGCGCGCCGGGTGCGGCGACGGCCTCCAACGCCAACGCGCGTTCGTGCTCGAGCAGCCAGGCATGCTTGGCTGCGCCCTCCTCCGCCGGCAGCGCAGCCAGATGCTGCAGGATGTCGGCCTGCGGCGGAATCTGCAGCTCGCGGCGGATCAGTGCGAAATCGTGCACCGCACGGGTCAGCGTGCCGTCCATGTCGAACACCCAGTGCCGCACCTGGCCCAGGCGCGCGCCGGGCGCCGCCGCGTTCAATCCCATCCGGGCATCTGCGACCCGTCCAGGCCGCCGGTCTCGAACACCGCGGTGCGGGTGCCGCCGGCCTTCACCGGAAACTCGATCTGCAGCACCGTGGTCTTGCGCGCCAGCTTCCACAGCGCCTTGTCGTCGCTGATGAACATCGCGATCGCCTCGTCGGTATTCGGGCGCCACGCCGCGGCCGCGCGCGGCGCGGCATCGTCGGCCTTCAACTGCACCTTGCAGCCGCCGGCGCAGCGGAAATCGCCGGCCTGCAGCACCAGGTAGGCGCTGCGCTTCCATTCGGGATGGTCGCGGAACACCAGCTGCACCGGCTTCGGGCCGCTGCCGTCCACATCGACCTTGTCGCGGCTGTACAGCATCGCCGAGCGCTGCGTGCCCTTGCCGGCCGGCACCTGCGAATATTCCCAGGCCGCCTGCATGCGCCGCAGCTCGCGCGCCGCCTCGCCCTTGGCCTTGACCTCGGCATAGCCGGGCTCGATCCGCTCGGCCGCGTCCGAACCGGGATACTGCTCCAGCAGCGCCGCGCCATGGACGCGCGCCAGGTCCCAGTTGCCGGACTTCACCGCGGCATCGTATTGCTTGGCCAGATCGTCGGCGGCCTGCGCCTTGGCCTGCGCTTCGGCCGCGGCCTGCGCCTTGCGCTCGGCCTCGTGGTCGCCGCAACCGGCCAGGGCGACGGCGCACAGCGCGCCGAGCAGAATGCGTTTCATCGGGGGACTCCTCGTTGGATCAAGTGATCGATCGCCTGCGCGACCTCGGCCGGCTTCTCGACGATGGACATGTGGCCGCTGCCATCGAGCAGCACCTGCAGCGCCTGTGGCACGCGCTGCGCATACAGCGACAGCGCGCTGGCATCGATCACCGCATCCTGCACGCAGTTCAGCAGCAGCGCCGGCTGGTGGATATGCGCGGCTTCCTCGAACGGCAGGAAGGCCTCTTCGCTGCGTCCGATCCGCGCCAGCACCTGCTGTTCGAAGCCGGCCTCGCTGCGCCGCCAGGCGACGACCGACGACACCGCCCAGGACGGAATGCGCGGCTTGCTCGGCTCCAGCAGGAACACCGTGTCGATGTAGCGGCGCAGCGAGTCGGCGTCGTACACCGCGAACGGATTGTCGCCGTCCAGCACCGCCTGGCCAAAGGCGTTGTCGGCGAAACGCACGCCGGCGGCATTGAGCAGGCCGACGCGATCGAACAATTGCGGATGGCGCGCGGCGGCCAGCGCGGCGATGCCGCCGCCCATCGAATGCCCGACCAGCACGCATTCGCTGCCGGTACCGCGCACGCACTGCGCGGCGAACGCGGCCACGCGCTCGGCCTGTGCGACGAAGCCGTAGTCCTGCCCGTCGATGCGCTGGCTCTCGGCCCAGCCGGGCAGATCGGGAATGAACAGGTGATAGCGATCGCCGAGCGCGCGCGCCAGCGGCAACCAATTTTCCTTGCTGCCGGTGAAGCCGTGCACCAGCAGCAGCGCAGGGGCGGCGGGATCGGCCGCGGCGCGGTGCAGGTAGGTCCAGCGGTGCCCGGCGACCTGCGCCTGGCGGCGCCGTAGGCCGCTGCCGCGGCGCAGGCGCAGGCCTTCCAGGCGCACCAGCAGGAACGGCTTGCTGCGCACCACCAGCACCACGCCCACCAACAGGGCCAACCCCACGGCCAGCGCGGTGAACGCCACCAGCAGCAACAACAGGATCAGCAACATGGAAGAGCCGGGAACCGGAAACGGGCCATGCGCCTACCTTCGCATGCGGCCCGGTTTGCGCCAAGTCCTGCGCACGGGCGCAGTGCGCCCGGATCGGCGTGCCGCAGGTACTGCGCGGCGGCAGTCGCCGCCGCGCAAACGAAAAACGGCGCCGGGACTGCTCCCGGCGCCGCGATCCGCGCCGCGCGTTCGCGCAGCGCCGCCTCAGTGCGCGGCGGCGCCCTTGTCGGCCTTGGCCAGCATGTCTTCCACCGACACCGTGGTGATCGGGTGGTAGCCGGGCTTGGCCTGGGCGAAGATCTGCTTGGCGAAGGCCAGCCCGTCCGGGGTCTTCACCAGCTCGGCGTAGATCGGCAGGATCAGCTTGCGGCGGCCGACGCGGGCGATGAACTCGCCGGCGGCCGGGCGCGCTTCGGCGTAGCCGCTGCGGATCGCCAGCGGATACCAGCGCATCGCGATCTCGCCGTTCGGGGTGCCGGTGAAGTGGTAGGCGGCGTCGACCTGCTTGAGCTGCTCGGGCTTGAGCGTGGCGCCCAGGCCGCTGAGGAAGCGCGTCCACTCCTGCGTGCTCCAGGCGTCGGTGACCTGCTTGCCCGGCAGCGTGCCGCTGCCGGCCCAGGCGATGCGCGCGGTATCGACCATCGCGAAGTTGCGCGAACGCGCCTTCTGCGCGAACGCCGGGATGCCCGGCTCGTCCAGCCACGCGTGCAGCTCGGCCTCGCTGACCGCATCGGGCTTCTTGGCCAGCAGGTTCTTCTTCAGATAGTCGACGAACTGGTCGGTGTTGGCGCTCTGGAACGCGTGGTCGTCGAACCAGCCGCGCAGGAACGCATCGAAGGTGGCGCGGCCGAAGCGCTGTTCCAGGAACTGCAGGAACCAGGCGCCCTTGACGTAGGCGACCTGGCTCAGCGCATCGTCCGGATCGCGCTCGGTCAGCGCCGGCAGCGCCAGCGCCTGGTCGGCCGGGCTCATGTCCTTGACCTCGGCGAGCAGGTCGGTCTGGTCGATCTCGCGCTCCATCTCCGCCGCTTCGGCGCCGTACAGCGCTTCGGTGATGCGCGCCTGCACGTAGGTGGTGAAGCCTTCGTTGAGCCAGATGTCCTTCCAGCTGGCGTTGGTCACCAGGTTGCCGGACCAGCTATGCGCCAGCTCGTGCGCGATCAGCGACACCAGCGACTTGTCGCCGACGATCACGGTCGGGGTGGCGAAGGTCAGGCGCGGATTCTCCATGCCGCCGAACGGGAACGACGGCGGCAGCACCAGCATGTCGTAGCGGCCCCAGCGGTACGGACCGTACAACGTCTCGGCGGCGACGATCATCTTCTCGGTGTCCTCGAACTCCTTGGCCGCCTTGTCGGCCATGGTCGGCTCGGCCCACACGCCCGAACGCGCGGAGATCGGCTTGAACACCAGGTCGCCGGCGGCGATGGCCAGCAGGTAGGACGGGATCGGCTGCGGCATCTTGAACGTGTAGTCGCCGTCGCGCGCCGCCTTCGGGTCGTTGTCGGCGCTCATCAGCACCATCACGTCCGGACGCGACACCACGTGCGCGCTGTAGGTGAAGCGCACGCTCGGCGTGTCCTGCAGCGGCACCCAGCTGCGCGCATGGATCGCCTGCGACTGGCTGAACATGAAGGGCAGTTTCTTGCCCTCGGTCATCGACGGCTCCAGCCACTGCAGGCCCGAGGCGGTCGCGGCGGTGTGGTAGGCGATGGTGACCTTCTGCGGCTGGTTCGGCGCTTCGATGGTCAGCTTGCTGCCGTAGATCTTGTCGGCCGGCGCCAGCGCGTACTGCAGCGGCGCCAGATTGCCCTTGCCGTCGTCGCCCTGCACCTGTTCGATGGTCAGCTCGCGCGTGTCCAGCAGCAGCTGCTTGGCGTTCTTGTCCTTCCAGTCCAGCGTATAGGTGGCGGTGCCGCCGATCTGCTTGCTGTCGAAGTCCAGCTTCAGGTCCAGCGCCAGATCCTTGATCACGACCTTGCCCGGCTCGGCGTAGGAGCTTTCGTCGTGGCTGCGGTCGGCGGGTTTCACGGCGGTGGACGCGGGCTTGGCGGCGGGAGCGGCCGCATCGGGCGCGGGCGCTTCACGGGAACACCCGGACGCGATCACCGCGGCCAGGGACAACAACAGGAACGGGGAACGCATGGCGGACAGCACCGGTTCGGGGAAACCCGCAGTTTACCTTGAAGGCTGGGATGACCAGCCATTCGGCTGTGGAAAAGCGGGGATTCGGGAGTGGGGATTCGTAAAGCGGAGCAGTCCGCGCTTCACCAATCCCGAATCTCCAATCCCAAATCCCGCTTTTTAAATCTTGTAACCGGAATGGATCGCCACGATGCCGCCGGTCAGGTTCTTGTAGTGGCTGCGGGCGAAGCCGGCCTCGGCCATCATGCCCTTCAGCGCGTCCTGCGGCGGATGCTTGCGGATGCTCTCGGCCAGGTACTGGTAGCTGTCGGCATCCTTGGCGAACAGCTTGCCCAGGCGCGGCAGGATCTTGAACGAATGGAAGTCGTAGATCGGCTTGAACCAGTCGGCGGTGACCTCGGAAAACTCCAGCACCCGCGCCTGCCCGCCGACCTTCAGCACCCGGTACATCTCGCGCAGCGCCGCGTCCTTGTCGGTGACGTTGCGCAGGCCGAAGGCAATGGTGACCAGGTCGAAGCTCTGGTCCGGGAACGGCAGCGCCTCGGCGTTGCACTGCACATAGTCCAGGCCCGCGACCAGGCCGCGGTTGGTCAGCCGGTCGCGGCCCACCGACAGCATGCCGGCGTTGATGTCGCCCAGCACCACCGCGCCCTCGTCGCCGACCCGCTCCTTCAGCAGCGCGGCGATATCGCCGGTACCGCCGGCCAGGTCGAGCACGCGGTCGCCCGGCTTGACCTGCGCGGTGGCCACGAAGTAGCGCTTCCAGGCCCGGTGGATGCCCAGGCTCATCAGGTCGTTCATCAGGTCGTAGTTGCCGGCGACCGAGGTGAACACCTCGCCGACCAGCTTCTGCTTGTCCTTGGCGGCGACGTCGCGGAAGCCGAAATGGGTAGTGCCGGACTTGTAGGGGGATTCGCTCATGGCGGGGATTATCGCACTGCTGGCGCGGTCGTGGCTTGCGGCGGGTGGTCGCACCCGACCTGGGCCGCCAAGCCGGTGCCGACCACGCCCGAGGCCACGGATGCGGGCCGCTGCCAGCCTGGCGTAGCGGCCTCGCGCGCTTGCCGCCGCGCCGCGCGCCCGGTCCCCGGCCGGCCACGCGACGCGGTCGAACGTTTCCGCACTCAGAACTTCAGCACCACGCCGAAATCCACCCCCTCGATGCCGTAGCCGCCGGCATCGCCCCGGCCCAGGTCGGAGGAGGTCTGCTCGTTGCTGTAGGCGATGGTACAGGTGCCGTTGGCGCCATTGCTGATTCGCGCATAGTCGGCATAGAGGTAGGCTTTTTCGGCCAACGTGTGCTGGTAGCCGACGCCCCACTTGGAACAGGTGTTGTCCACGTATGCGGAGTCGCGGCGGCTCCAGGCGGCCTTCCACAACCCCTTACTGCCCATCGGCACGGTAGCGCCCAGCAGGTAGCCCTTGTGCTCGTGAAAGTAGCCCAGCGCGGCAACGTCGAAGGGCTGTTCGATGTCGATACGCTCGTAGAACCCGTGCAGCTTGAGCGGGCCGAAATCGTAGCTGGCGCCGAACAGGTTGATCCTGAGCCGGGTCAGCCCGGGCACCGCGTTCCACCATTCTTCCTCATGGTCGTAACCCAGGCTCAGCGGTCCGTGGCTATAGCCCAGGATTACCGCGTACAACGGGCTGCGGCTGTCGTGGTCGCTGACGCTGTTGATGTTGGGCGTATAGGCGAAGGTGGCGTTGAGTCCTTGCCAGGTGGGCGTGACGTACACCACCGCTTCCTTGGCGCGGGTGAGCACCAGCTGCACCGACCCCGCGCTGGCGACCGAGCGGCCCTTGAACGGGTCGTATTGCTTGAGCAGCGACGCGCGGCCGCCGTCCACGGTGCCGGCGAGCAACGTGCCCCATTGGCCGGTCGCGCCCAGCCACGAATGCCGGTTGTAGAAGGTCTTGCCGCCGCTGCCGTCCTCCTTCTGCCCAGCCAGGTTGAACCCGAACTCGGCTTCGCCGATGAGGCGGGTGCCGTTGCCGAGGTCGTAGCCGAGCTTGACGCCGACATTGCTGCCATCGGGCCCAGCCGCACTCTGCACGTCGTGCTCGCTGCCCATGTCGGGCACCGCGCCATTGCCGCCGCGGCGACCGACATAGCCCACGTCCAGCGTGCCGTACAGGCTGACGCTGGCTTTACCGTCGTCCCAGTGCAACCCCTGCGCCTGCGGCTCCTGCGCCAGTGCCTGCGCCGCGCCGCCCGCCCCTGCGATGGCCATGGCCACGCCCACAACTCCTTTCCACATCGTATTGCGCATCGCGTGTCTCCCGTAGAACGGACAACAACGTCTATGCAGCAGGGCGTACGCCGAGCCGGCGATGTGGGGGGTGGGGTAGAGCGTTCATAGCCCTATTCGGGCGGCAAGTAAAGCGGCCCCGCCGGGCACCGACCTGCGCCGGCATCGACGCTGCGCGCGCCAGGACGGCACAGCGACGATCGCACGCGCCTCCCTGTGCTGCCGCGGCGCAGGTGACAGCCAGCGCGGCCGTGCGCACTATGGCCCTCTCCCACCTCGGAACCGCCTGCGATGCTGACCACGCCCGACTACCGCGCCCTGCTCGACACCGCCATCGCCGAGGCCCGCCAGGGCCTGGCCGAGGGCGGCATCCCGATCGGCGCGGCGCTGTACCACAACGACGGCCGCCTGCTCGGCTGCGGCCACAACCGCCGCGTGCAGGAAGGCGACCCGTCGGTGCACGGCGAGACCGATGCGTTCCGCAAGGCCGGCCGCCAGCGCCGCTACAAGGACACCATCATGGTCACCACGCTGGCGCCGTGCTGGTACTGCAGCGGCCTGGTGCGGCAGTTCAACATCGGCACCGTGGTGGTCGGCGAATCGGTGACCTTCCAGGGCGGCATCGACTGGCTGCGCGAGAACGGCGTCACCGTGATCGACCTGCACAGCCAGGAGTGCATCGACCTGCTCGGCGGCTACATCGCGGCCCATCCGGACGTGTGGAACGAGGACATCGGCGAGGACTGAGCGCGCGCCGCGGTCATCCAACCCCGGGGAGTCGGCCTGCCTGCGCTATTTGTAGCGAAGCCTGCGCCGGATCGGGCCGGGCCCGGATTCATCGCCGTGCAATGCCGGCGTGCTGGACTGGTCGCCCTGTCCGCGCCTGGAGACCCGCCATGTCCACCCGCCTGCCGCGCCTGCGGCTGCTCGGCCTGATCCTCGCCGCCGCCGCCGGCTGCGCCACCGCCGCGAACCAGCGCGATGCCTGGGTGGTGCAGCAGATCCACGACTACAACCACCCCTACGCGGCGCAGCAGGCCGAGCTGGACACCAAGATGGCGACGATGGCCGGCAGCGCCTACGCGTTCTATCGCGGCACCGACCACCTGTTCTACCAGGACATGACGACCTTGCCGGCGTCGCTGTGGACCAGCCCGCAGACCGGCTACACCTGGCTCGGCGGCGACACCCACATCGGCAACTTCGACGCCGCGCGCGACAGCAGCGGCAAGGCGGTGTTCCAGGTCGCCGACTTCGACGAAGGCCACCTCGGCCAGTACGTGTGGGACCTGCGCCGGCTGGCGGCGAGCATGGTCCTGGCCGGGCGCGACAACGGCCTGTCCGACAGCGACATCGGCAGCGCGATCGACACCATGGTCGGCGCGTACCTGGACAAGATCGGCGACTTCAAGGGCAGCGACGCCGAGAAGAGCTTCAAGCTGTCCACGAGCAACACCAGCGGCGTGGTGGCCAAGGCCATCGACAGCGCCGACGGCAAGAGCCGCAGCAGCCTGCTGGCCAAATACACGGTGGTCAGCGGTGGCAAGCGCAGCTTCCAGAGCCTGGACAACCTGGTCGCGGTGGACAGCGCCACCGCCTCGGCGGTCGCCGCGGCGATGAACGGCTATGTGGCCTCGATCGCGGCATCCAAGCGCCATGCGTCCAGTTACTACACGATCAAGGACGTGCGCCAGAAACTCGGTTCGGGCACCGGCAGCCTCGGCCGGCAGCGGCTGTACGTGCTGATCGAAGGTGCGAGCAGCGCGACCATCGACGACGTGATCCTGGAATGGAAGCAGGAAGGGGCCAGCGTGGTCGCCGTCGCCGCGCCGTCGCAGATGCCCGCCTCCAGCTACGACAACCACGAAGGCGAACGCGTGGCGCGCACCGCCAAGGCGCAGACCCTGGATGCCGACGTGCTGATCGGCTACGCCAGCGTCGCCGGCGTGCCGTTCTACGTGCACGAGAAATCGCCGTTCCAGGAAGACCTGGACCCGACCGCGCTGGGCAGCGCCGGCAAGCTGGCCACCGCCGCCACCTACCTGGGCCAGGCGCTGGCCTCGGCGCACGCGCTGTCCGACCAGGACTACGACCCGGCCGTGGTCGGCTACAGCATCGACAAGCAGATCGACGCGGCCGCCAGCAGCAAGAGCGGACTGAAATCGGAGCTGCGCCAATTCGCGTTCGACTACGCCGCGCAAGTGCAGCTGGACTGGCAGGGATTCGTAGCCGCGTACCAGGCCGGAACGCCGCTGTACTGAGCGCGGCGGTCACCGCAGAGGAAACCCTGTAGGAGCGGCGTCAGCCGCGACAGGCACTGTCGGTAAAGCGTCGCGGCTGAAGCCGCTCCTACAGGGTTCCGGGGGACCTCCGCCTGCAGACGCCTACAGGGTTCCGGGGGACCGACGCCTGGCAGGCTTTCGTGTGGCCGCACGCAGCCGGAAGCGCCGCTGTGCTGCGCGCTGCGCAGGCGCACTTTGTTCCGGCTCCGGTTTGCCGATAGACCTTCTGTGGGAGCGACTTCAGTCGCGACGAAGCTTTCCCGGGAAAGCCCGTCGCGACTGAAGTCGCTCCCACAACTTTATTGGCCGCAAGCGATTATTTGCAGCACTGTGGCGCCGGCTCACCTGCGCCCAGCCGGCCGCCACGACTACAGGATGTAGCGGCTCAAGTCCGGATCCTGCACCAGTTCGCCCAGGTGCGCATCGACGTAGACCGCATCGACGGTGACGCTCTGCCCGTCGCGATCCGGCGCCTCGAAGCTCAGCGTATCGAGCAGGCGCTCGAGCACCGTGTGCAGGCGCCGTGCGCCGATGTTCTCCTGGCGCTCGTTGACCAGGAACGCGATCTCGGCAAGGCGCTCGATCGCATCGTCGGTGAAGCTCAGGGTCACGCCTTCGGTCAGCAGCAGCGCTTCGTACTGCTTGCTCAACGCCGCCTTCGGCTCGGTGAGGATGCGGATGAAGTCTTCCTTGGACAGCGCCGACAACTCGACCCGGATCGGGAAGCGGCCCTGCAGCTCGGGGATCAGGTCGCTGGGCTTGGCCAGGTGGAACGCGCCGGAGGCGATGAACAGGATGTGGTCGGTCTTGACCGTGCCGTACTTGGTGCTGACGTTGGAGCCTTCGACCAGCGGCAACAGGTCGCGCTGCACGCCTTCGCGCGACACGTCACCACCGGACGCCCCGGCCTCGCCGCGCTTGGCGACCTTGTCGATCTCGTCGATGAACACGATGCCGTGCTGCTCGCAGGCTTCGATCGCCGCGGCGCGCACGTCTTCCTCGTTGACCAGCTTGCCGGCCTCTTCCTCGATCAGCAGCGGCCGCGCCGCCTTGATCGTCAGCTTGCGCGACTGCGACTTGCTGCCGCCCAGATTCGAGAACATCTGCCGCAGCTGCTGGCCCATTTCCTCCATGCCCGGCGGGGTCATGATGTCCATGCTGACGTTGACCGCCACGTCCAGTTCGATCTCGCGCTCGTCCAGTTCGCCGGCGCGCAGCATGCGCCGGAACTTGCTGCGTGTATCGTTGTCCTGCGCCGAAGGCTCGTTGCGCGCGGCCTCCGGATCGAAGCCGATGCCGGCGCTGCGCCGCGGCAGCAACGCGTCGAGGATGCGGTCTTCGGCGCGTTCCTCGGCCTGGGTGCGCACGCGGGTCTTGGCCTGTTCGCGATACAGCTTGACCGCGGTGTCGGCCAGGTCGCGCACGATCTGCTCCACGTCCTTGCCGACGTAGCCGACCTCGGTGAAGCGGGTGGCCTCGACCTTGACGAACGGCGCGTTGGCCAGCGTCGCCAGGCGCCGCGCGATCTCGGTCTTGCCGACGCCGGTGGGACCGATCATCAGGATGTTCTTGGGCATCACTTCGTTGCGCAGCGCATCGGGCAGCTGCATGCGCCGCCAACGGTTGCGCAGCGCGATCGCCACCGCGCGCTTGGCGTCGTGCTGGCCGACGATGTGGCGGTCCAGCTCCTGCACGATTTCGCGCGGGGTCATGGTTGAGGTATCGGGATTTGGCATTGGGGATTGGGGATTCGTAGAAGCGGAATGGGAACGATCGATGCGTGTCGGGGCACAGGGAAAGGAGCGCTTCTGCGAATCCCCAATCCCCACTCCCGAATCACAGCTCCTCGACCACCACGTTGCGATTGGTATAGATGCAGATGTCGCCGGCGATATTCAGCGCTTCGACCGCGATGGTCTTCGCGTCGAGCTCGGTGTGGCCGAGCAGCGCGCGCGCCGCCGACAGCGCGTAGGAACCGCCGGAACCGATGGCGATGATGCCGTCCTCCGGCTCGATCACGTCGCCGGTGCCGCTGATGATCAGCGAGGTTTCCTTGTCGGCCACCGCCAGCAATGCCTCGAGCTTGCCCAGGCGGCGTTCGGTGCGCCAGTCCTTGGCCAGTTCCACCGCCGCGCGGGTCAGCTGGCCGTGCTTCTCGAGCTTGGCCTCGAACAGTTCGAACAGGGTGAACGCATCGGCGGCGGCGCCGGCGAAACCGGCCAGCACCTGGCCGTCGCGGCCGAGCCGGCGCACCTTGCGCGCATTGCCCTTCATCACGGTATGGCCCAGCGTGACCTGACCATCGCCGGCCACGGCGACATGGCCGTTGCGGCGCACCGACAGGATCGTGGTGGCGTGGAAAACATTGGGATTTTGACTGGGGTCCATGCGGCCTCCTGAGCGGTTCTTCAGGTGTGGGGGCATGCCGCCGCCCGTTCAAGCATCCGCTTGCCGATCGCCGCCGATCTTCGCGCGGCCCGGGTGCTCGGACTCCGGTTCGACGCCCCACAGCAGGTACCAGTCCTCACCCTGCAGCTCCAGCGGGTGCATGACGCGTCCGCTGCCGTTGCCGCAGGCCAGATCGTCCGCCGCGCAATAGCGGTCGCAGCCCCAGCAGATCCGCTCGGGATGCGCGGGTTTCAACGGAAAGGGTTTCGCCATCGACCTGCCTCGCTGCACGTTCGGCGGACACTCTCTGCGCTCGCAGCGGCGCGCGCCTTGATCCAGAACAAACGCGTGCGAACGCGCGACGGTACGGCTGCGTTCGGCCGTCAGGATTTGCGCTTGGCGCGCGGATGCGCGGCGTCGTAGACCTTGGCCAGGTGCTGGAAATCCAGGTGGGTGTAGATCTGCGTGGTGGCGATGTCGGCGTGGCCGAGCAGTTCCTGCACGCCGCGCAGGTCGCCGGAGGATTCGAGGATGTGGCTGGCGAAGCTGTGCCGCAGCATGTGCGGGTGCACGTGCTTGAACAGGCCCTGGCGCCCGGCCAGCTGCTTGATCCGGATCTGCACCGCGCGCGCCCCGATCGGCGCGCCGCCGCGGCCCGGGAACACCGGCGCCTCGGCCGCCGCCTTAGTCTCCGCCTGCCATTCCAGCAGCGCCTTGCGCGCGTGCGAGCCGACCGGCACCAGCCGCTGCTTGTTGCCCTTGCCGAGCACGCGGACCAGGCCGCCGGCGAAATCCAGGTCGCGCCAGCGCAGCGCGCACAGCTCGCTCAGGCGCAGCCCCGAGGAATAGAACAGTTCCAGCAGCGCGCGATCGCGCAGGCCCAGCGGCGCATCGGTCGGCACTTCGACCAGGCGCACCGCCTCGTCCGCGTCCAGCACCTGCGGCAGCTTGCGCGGCGCCTTCGGCGCGCGTAGCGCGGCGGCCGGGCTGGCGGCGATCTGGCCATGCTTGAGCAACCACGCATAGAAACTGCGGCACGCCGACAGGCGGCGCTGCAGGCTTTTGGGCGACAGCCCGCGACGGTGCTCGGCGGCGATGAAATGGCGCAGCTGCTCGGCATCGAGCGCGGCGAGGTCGCCACCGGCATTGTCCGCCGCCCACGCCGCCAACGCGGCCAGGTCGCGGCGGTAGGCATCCAGCGTGTGCGCGGACATGCGCCGTTCGACGTGCAGATAGCTGAGGAACCGGGATTGGGGATTCGGGATTGGGGATTCGGCATCGACAGCCGACGCATCGGTGCGCGCGTCGGCGCGCTTTTTCCTAGTCCCGAGTCCCGAGTCCCGCGTCCCGGCGCTCATGCGAAGCGCTGCAGCGCCACCGTCAGCGACTCGCCCATCATGCGCAGGAACAAGGTGCCCATGCCGGGGTAGAAGCGATTCGGATCGTGGCTGCCGACCGCAAGCAGGCCCACGCCCGGCAGCGGCAGCAGCGCGGTGGACTGCACTTCCTCGAGGCGCTCGCCGTACAGCAGCGCCTGCTTTTCCGGCTGCAGGCGGCCGCAGATCGGCTCGCCGTCCTTCAGGCAGTCGCGGAACGGCGCCAGCCGCGGGTCGTCCTGCGCCAGGATCTGCAGCCACGGCGCCTGCTCCAGCCCGGGCAGCGGCCGCAGCAGCACGATGCTGACCAGGTCGCCCTGGAAATCCTCCTGCAGCGACGCGGCCATCGCGCGCACGCTGTCGGCGGCGCTGGTCTGGCGCATCAGCGCCAGGGTCAGCTGATGGGTCCGCACCGCCAACCGCTCGTTGACCTGGGCATTGCCGGCCAGCTCGGACAGGCGCCGCGACAGCTCGCGGTTCTTGTCGCGCAGCACTTCCAGCTGGTAGCTGGCCAGCGACGCGGTCGGGCCGTCGTCGCGCGGCACCACCAGGGTCAGCGCCAGGTCGGGGAACTGTTTCAGGAACGCCGGATGCCGGCGCAGCCATGCGGCGATTTCGTGCGCGCCGATCTTGTCCTGGGTCTCGCTCATCGGATCCACTCCCCATCGAAAACGAATGCGGCCGGCCCGGACATCACCACCGGCGCATCGTCGTGCGGCCAGTGGATCCGCAGTTCGCCGCCAGGCAGCACCACGCGCACGTCGCGGTCCACGCGGCCGCGCTGGATCAGCACCGCCGCGGCCGCGCAGGCGCCGCTGCCGCAGGCCAGGGTCTCGCCGACGCCGCGCTCGTACACGCGCAGGCGCACATGGCCGCGGTCGATCACCTGGGCGAAGCCGACGTTGACCGAATCGGGAAACGACGCGTGCTGCTGCAGGAGCGGCCCCAGCCGCTCGACCGGGGCGGCATCGACCAGGCCCACTTCCAGCACCGCATGCGGATTGCCCATCGACACCGCGCCGAAGCGCACGCTGCCGCCCTGCAGCGGCAGCACATATTCCTCGCGCATGCGCGGGAAGCCGATCAGCGGCACGTTCTCCGGGGCGAAGCGCGGCACGCCCATCGCCACCGCGAACTGGCCGTCGGCGTTGCGTTCGATGCGGTGCGAGGCGAACGGACTGTCGATGACGAACGGATCGTTGCCGGCGGCGCCGTCGCGCACCAGCCAGGCGGCGACGCAGCGCGCACCGTTGCCGCACTGCCCGGCCAGGCTGCCGTCGGTATTCCAGATGCGGTAGCTGGCCACCGCGTCGGCGCTGCGCGGCGCCTCGATGGTCAGCAGTTGGTCGCAGCCGACGCCGAAATGGCGGTCGGCCAGGCGCACCGCCAGCGCGGCGTCCGGCGGCGGGGTGCCGTCGCGCAGATCGAGCACCACGAAATCGTTGCCCGCGCCCTGCATCTTGGAAAAGCGCAGGCGCGCCGCGACGCTGGCCTCACTCATTCCCATCGGTGGGCGTGGGGCTGGTGGCGTCGGTCGGCTGCTGCTGACCATCGACCGGCTGCGCCTGGCCGGCCGGATCGGTGGTGGCGGGCGGCGTCGCGTCGGGCGCGGCGGCCGGTGCGGCCTCCACCGGTACCGGCTTCTGCGGCATCACCAACGGGCCCTTGTTGCCGCAACCGGACAGCGCCAGCAGGGCGGCGCCGCACAGGGCGATACGGATCAAATGACGGAACGATGTGCTCATGCGCCGAGTATAGCCAGAAGGGCATGAACCGGCTGTGCCGCCGGCCACGCTGCGGCCAGCGCCGCCATGTCCGGCCGATGCGGATGCGCGATCCCGCTTCACGCGCGCGGCGGCGGCTCCGGGCGCAGCCACAGCCACAGCGCCACGCAACTCATGCAGCCGATCGCCACGACCTGCACCCACGGCTTGTGCACGAACAGCAGCAGCACCAGCGCGCACACCGCCATGGTCAGCGTGGCCATCCACTTGCCGCGGCGGCTGACCGCGCCGTGCGCCTCCCAATCGCGGATGCTGGCGCCGAACCGCGGATCCTCCAGCAACCGCCGGCGCAGGCGCTCGGAGCCGCGCGAGGCGGCATAGGCCGAAATCAGCACGAACACCGTCGTCGGCAACCCTGGCACGAAAATGCCGACGATGCCCGTGGCCAGGCTGACGTAGGCCAGCAGCCACCAGGCCCAGCGGAAACGGGAAGGGGGTTCCATCGACGCATGATAAAGCCGCGGCCGGGCGGCGATGCGGGCGATATGCGCCCTCGGCGCCCGCCTCCTGCGCGGGCGAATTCAGACGCGAGGAGCGGGATGGCACGCTTGCCGGGCATGATGCAGTCGGGGCTGAAGCCCCTCCCACAGTGCACCCCGGCCAGCGCTCGGCGCGCCATCCTTGTGGGAGCGACTTCAGTCGCGACGAACGAAGCCGGAAAGCCGGCCGGCTCCGGAACCGTTCTGTCGCGGCTGAAGCCGCTCCTACAGGGCGTGCGCTTGCTGGCCGGTTGCACTGTAGGAGCGGCTTCAGCCGCGACAGAACGCCGCCCCGGCCCGTCTTCTTACTTCGCCGCCTGCTCCACGCCCAACTGGTCGAGCATGAACGCGTACGACTCGGCCTGCTCGCGGTAGCGGCGGAAGCGCCCGGACTTGCCGCCGTGTCCGGCTTCCATGTTGACCCGGAACACGATCGGGCGGGTGCCGGTGTTGTCCTCGCGCAACTTGGCCACCCACTTGGCCGGCTCCCAGTACTGCACCTGCGAATCCCACAGGCCGGTACCGACGAACAGCGCCGGATACGCCTGGCGGGTGACGTTGTCGTACGGCGAATAGCCGAGCATGTAGTCGTAGTACTGCTTCTGTTCCGGGTTGCCCCACTCGTCGTATTCGTTGGTGGTCAGCGGAATGCTCGGGTCGAGCATGGTGGTGACCACGTCGACGAACGGCACCTGCGCCACCAGCACCCGGTAGTCCTGCGGCGCCATGTTCGCGATCGCGCCCATCAGCAGCCCGCCGGCGCTGCCGCCGGCCGCGGCCACGCGGTCCGGCGCCGCGTAGCCCAGCTTGACCAGGCCGCGGGTGACGTCGATGAAATCGGTGAAGGTATTCTTCTTGTGCAGCAGCTTGCCCTGGTCGTACCAGTCGCGGCCCATCTCCTGGCCGCCGCGGATATGCGCGATGGCGTAGACCACGCCGCGGTCGAGCAGGCTGACCACCGGCAGGTTGAAGTTCGGATCGGTGGACATGCCATAGCTGCCGTAGGCGTACTGGTACAGCGCCGCCGTGCCGTCCTTCTTGAAGCCCTTCTTGTACACCAGCGACACCGGCACCTTGACCCCGTCGCGCGCGGTCACCCACACCCGCTCGGTCTGGTACTTGTCGGCGTCGTAGCCGATCACCGGCTGCTGCTTGAGCAGCTTGCGCTCGCCGGTGCGGGTGTTCAGTTCGTAGGTGGTGGCCGGCGTGGTCAGCGAGGTGTAGCTGTAGCGCAGCCACGGCGTGTCCGGCTCGGGATTGACCGACAGGCCCATCGAATACGCCGACTCGTCGGCCTTGACGTACTCCTCCTTGCCGTCGGCGAAGTGCAGGCGGATCCGCTCCAGGCCCTCGGAACGCTCGGCGATGGCGGTGAAGCCGTCGAACAGTTCGAAGCCGTCGATGAACACCTTTTCGTCGTAGGGCAGCCAGGCCTGCCATTGCGCGCGCTTGGTGGCGCCGTCGGGCGCGGTCATCAGCGCGTAGTTCTTGGCCTTCCAGTTGGTGCGGATCACCCAGCGCCCGTCGAAATGGTCGGCGCTGTATTCCACATCGCGCTCGCGCGGTGCCAGCACCGTGAAGTGCTGCGGATCGGCGGCCGGCGCGTAGCGCTGTTCGGAGGACACCGTGCTTTCCACGCCGATGAGGATGTACTTGTCGTCGCGGGTGCGGCCCAGGCCCATGTAGAAGCTGTCGTCCTTCTCCTCGTAGACCAGCACGTCCTGCGCCGCCGGCGTGCCCAGCACATGCTTCTTGACGCGCACGGTGAGCAGAGTTTCCGGGTCGTTCTCGACGTAGAACAAGGTCTTGTTGTCGTCGGCCCAGACCACGTCCGGCGATACGCCAGGCACGCGGTCGGCGTAGATCTCGCCGGTGTCCAGATTCTTGAAGCGCACCACGTACTGGCGACGGCCGACGTCGTCCTCGGTCCAGGCCAGCAGGCGGTTGTCCTGGCTGACCACCGCATCGCCGACGCTGAAATAGCCCTTGTCCGCAGCCATGGCATTGACGTCGAGCAGGACCTCTTCCGCCGCGTCCATGCTGCCCTTGCGCCGCGCATGCACCGGATAGTCCTTGCCGCTCTCGAAGCGGGTGTAGTACCAGTAGCCGCGCTCGCGGTACGGCACGCTGCTGTCGTCCTGCTTGATGCGGCCGACGATTTCCTTGTACAGCGTGTCTTCCAGCGGCTTGAGCGGCTTCAGCACCTGGTCGGCGTAGGCGTTCTCGGCATTGAGATACGCCAGCATCTGCGGGTTTTCGCGTTTGTCGTCGCGCAGCCAGTAGTAATCGTCCTGGCGGGTAGCGCCGAACGGTGCCTTCACCGTGTGCGGCTGCTTGGCCGGATGCGGCGGGGTGGCGTCGGTGGCGAGGGCGGAAGCGAAGGGCGCGGTCATGAGCAGCAGAAAACTCGCTAGCAGGGAACGGTGATGCATCTAATGGGGCTCCGGCGGCAGTAACGCAACGGGACACGCCGCCCGGGCCGGGAGACGGCAGGCGTGCGGCGCGGCGCCGCACGGTGCCGGCCGAGTCTCCGCGCAACGCCGCATCCTGGCAAGCGCGCAACGATGTCCTGCCCGCGCTCCTCTATCATCGGGCCATGAACCCGCATCCGACCGCCCCCCGTACCACGCCGCAGGCGCTGCCCGCGTACAGCCAACGCAGCCGCGACATCGAACCGTTTCACGTAATGGCGCTGCTGGCCCGCGCCAACGAACTGGAACACGCCGGCCACGACGTGATCCACCTGGAGATCGGCGAACCGGATTTCACCACCGCCGCGCCGATCGTCGCCGCCGGCCAGGCCGCGCTCGCCGCCGGCCACACCCGCTACACCGCCGCGCGCGGGCTGCCGGCGCTGCGCGAGGCGCTGGCCGGGTTCTACCGGCAACGCCACGACGTGGACCTGGACCCGGCACGGATCATGATCACCCCCGGCGGGTCCGGCGCGCTGCTGCTGGCCAGCGCGTTGCTGGTGGATCCGGGCAAGCGCTGGCTGATGGCCGACCCCGGCTATCCGTGCAACCGGCATTTCCTGCGCCTGGTCGAAGGCGCGGCGCAGCTGGTGCCGGTCGGCCCGGACAGCCGCTACCAGCTGACCCCGGCCTTGCTGGACGCGCACTGGAATGCCGACAGCGTCGGCGCGCTGGTGGCCTCGCCGGCCAACCCGACCGGCACTCTGCTGGACCGCGCCGAACTGGCCGCGCTGGCGCAGGCGCTGCAGGCGCGCGGCGGCCACCTGGTGGTCGACGAGATCTACCACGGCCTCAGCTACGGCATCGACGCGCCCAGCGTGCTCGAGGTCGACGACGGCGCCTACGTGCTCAACAGCTTCTCCAAGTACTTCGGCATGACCGGCTGGCGGCTGGGCTGGCTGGTGGCGCCACGCGCGGCGGTGCCGTCGCTGGAGAAGCTGGCGCAGAACCTGTACATCAGCGCCTCCAGCATCGCCCAGCATGCGGCGCTGGCCTGTTTCCTGCCGGAAACCCTGCAGCTGCTGGAAGCGCGCCGCGCCGAATTCGGCCAGCGCCGCGACTATCTATTGCCTGCATTGCGCGCGCTCGGCTTCCGCATCGAAGTCGAACCGCAGGGCGCGTTCTACTTGTATGCCGACGTCAGCGCCTTCACCGACGACGCGCAGGCCTTCTGCGCGCATTTCCTGGAAACCGAGCACGTGGCGTTCACCCCGGGCGTGGACTTCGGCCACCACCGCGCGCGCCAGCACGTGCGCATCGCCTACACGCAGAGCCTGCCGCGGCTGCAGGAAGCGGTGGCGCGCATCGCGCGCGGGCTGGAACGTTGGGCGCGCTGACGCGAATCACTCAGTCGCTGCATCCCACCTTGTCGAAGAACTGCCTCGCACTGCGTTCGCGTTGATCCGCCGGCGTGCGATACCAGAGCAGTTCGCGCAATTCCGGCAGCAGGAAGTGCACAGGCGCCTCGTCGCCGCGCCGCGGCGCGCGATCCAGCAAGGTGTAATCGGCATCGGCACCGATGTATTCGGCATCGCCGAGCGGGCGTGGCCCACCGTCGGGGTCCGGCGGCCGCCAACCCGACACGGTCGGGTCGGTAATCGAGGCCAGCAGTTGGCGCCCGTCGCTGCCGCCGTCGGCAGGCAGGAACCAGTGCGCGCGACCGCTGCGCGCCGATTGCAGGCGCAATGCCAGATGCGTTGGCCACGCCGCGCCGGATTCCACCACGACGAAGCGCGCGGTGAGCGCGGGATCGCCGCGCAACGCATAGCGTGCGCGGTCCACAGTGCAATGGCCAGCCACGAGGGCCAGCGCCAGGTTCAGCAGCATCGCGGTTTCCCTTCGTGCCACGACAAGACGCAGGTCCGCTTCCCTGCCCGGAAGCGGACCGCAGCGGTCACTTGGCCAGCCGCTCCCACAGGAACCCGTACGCCAGCGCCTGCATATGCGCCGCCTGCGCATTATTGGCCGCGCCGCCGTGGCCGCCTTCGGTGTTCTCGTAGTAGCTCACGTCCTTGCCGGCATCGATCATCTTCGCCGCCATCTTGCGCGCATGGCCCGGATGCACCCGGTCGTCGCGGGTCGAGGTCAGGAAGATCACCGGCGGATAGGTCTTCTTCGGGTCGAACAGGTGGTACGGCGAGAAGGTCTGGATGTACTTCCAGTCGTCGGTGTCCGGGTTGCCGTACTCGGCCATCCACGAAGCGCCGGCCAACAGATGGCTGTAGCGCTTCATGTCCAGCAGCGGTACCTGCACCACCACCGCACCGAACAGCTGCGGGTACTGCACCAGCATGTTGCCGGCCATCAGCCCGCCGTTGCTGCCGCCCTGCACGCCCAGGTGCTTGGCCGAGGTGATCTTGCGTGCGGCCAGATCCTGCGCCACCGCCGCCATGTCCTCGTAGGCCTTGTGCCGGTTCTGCTTCAGCGCCGCCTGGTGCCAGCGCGGACCGTACTCGCCGCCGCCGCGGATATTGGCCAGCGCGTACACGCCGCCCTGGTCGAGCCAGGCACGGCCCAGGCCGCCGGAATAGAACGGGGTCATCGAGATCTCGAAACCGCCGTAGGCGTACAGCAGGGTCGGATTGCTGCCGTCGAGCTTGAGCTGCTTCGGCCGGACCAGGAAGTACGGCACCTTGGTGCCGTCCTTGGACACCGCGAAATGCTGCTCGATCGCGTCCTTGGACGCATCGAAGAAGCTCGGCATCGCCTTCAGCGTCTCGATGCTCTGCGGGCCGCGCTGCACGTCGGCCAGCATCAGCGTGGTCGGGGTCAGGAAATCGGTGGAGGTCAGCCACACCTGATCGTTCTCGTCGGCATCGACCGCATCCACGCTGGTGCTGCCGAAGGCCAGGTCGCCGACCGGGAACGGCGTGCGCGCCCACTCGCCCTCGCCCGGGGTCAGCACCCACAGCCGGCTCTTGACGTTGTCGAGCACGTTCAACACCAGGTGCGACTTGGTCCATACGAACGAGGCCAGCGACGCGGTCTCGGTCGGGGTGAACAGCACCTGGAACGCACGCTTGCCGGCCATGAAGTCGTCGAACTTGGCCGCCAGCAGCGCGCCGGCCGGGTAGGTCTTGCCGTCCACCGTCCACGGATCGCGCAGTTCCAGGGTCAGCCACTGCCGGTGCACGCGCTTGTTGGCCGAGTTGGGCGCCTCGATCTTGCTCAGGCGGCCATCGGCGCCGCGCACGTACATCTCGTCGTTGTAGAACGCCAGCGTGCGGCTGACGAAATCGCGCTCGTAGCCGGGCGTGTCGTCGTGCATCGCGGCGATATACATGTCTTCCGGCTTGCCTTCGTAGACCAGGCTCGCGCTCTGCAGCGGGGTGCCGCGCTTCCACTGCTTGACCACGCGCGGATAGCCCGAGCTGGTCATCGAACCGGCGCCGAAATCGGTGTACAGGTAGACGGTATCGGCGTCGATCCAGCCCAGGCCGCCCTTGGCCTCGGGACGGAAGAAGCCGTCCTTCACCCATTGCTTGGTCCCCAGATCGAACTCGCGGGTGACGTCGGCATCGGCGCCGCCGCGCGACAGCGCGATCAGGCAGCGGCGGTACTCCGGGCGCAGGCAGTCGGCGCCATGCCAGACCCAGTTCTCGCCCTCGGCCTTGTTCAGCGCATCCAGGTCCAGCACCGTCTCCCACTTCGGCTCGGGCTTGCGGTACTCGTCCAGGGTGGTGCGCCGCCACAGGCCGCGCTCGTGCTCGCGGTCCTTCCACAGGTTGTAGTAGTACGGGCCGATCTTCTGCACCGCCGGAATCTTCGCGTCGGAATCCAGCACTTCGCGGATGCCGGCCTCGCGCGCCTGGAAGCCCGGCTGCGCGGTCAGCCGCGCCTCGGTCTTGGCGTTCTGCGCCTTGACCCAGTCCAGCGGCTTGGCGCCGGTGACGTCTTCCAGCCAGGCATAGGGATCTTGGGGCATCGCGGTTTCCTTCGCCGCGGCGGTGCCGGAGACGATCAGTCCGGCGAGCAGGCAGGCATGGGCAAGAGAGGGCATGGGTCGGGTCCGGGAGAACAGCCCGGAACCGTAGCATGCAGGGCCGCAGCCCTCCCCTGCCGAAGGTCAGGCCGCGCGACTGGTCCGCCAGGCCGGCGCCCGCCGGCGCCGTGCCTGCACCCGTGGCCGCACCCGCGCCCGGACCCGGCGCAACGCCCGCAGCGGCAACGGGAAGCGGTGCAGCGCCCACCACGCGCTCAGCGGCATGCCCAGCAGCCACAACGGCCGCCAGCCCAGCCATTCGCTGTAGCCGCGCGCCGCCGGCCATACCAGGACCAGGGCCAGGCCGGCGAGCAGCGCCTGTCGCACCAGGCGGCGCAGCGCGGGGTGCGGGGCATGGACGGGGCGGGACGAACGGGCGATCGGCATGGCGGCGACTCCGGAGCAGGGCTGAGGCGTGCAGCCTGCCGCGCGGCCATCTCAGTGGCTGCGACCCACTATTGACATCACTTTCGCCCGATACTGGGTAGCGTATCTCTTCAAGCCCCGGACCCTGCCCTATGCGCCTGCTTTCCCTGTTCGCCTCCGTGCTGCTGCTCGGCATGGCCGTTCCCCTGCCGGCGGCGCGGGCGAAATCCCCGGAGCAAGAACCCTCGCAGCAGCCGCCGATCGACCTGCAGCGCTTCATGGGCCGCTGGTACGTGATCGCGCACGTGCCGTATTTCGCCGAACGCGGGCATGTCGCCAGCAGCGACGAGTACACGCTCAAGGAAGACGGCAAGATCGCCGTGCGCTACCAGTACCGCGAAGGCTTCGACGAGCCGATCAAGGAGGTCACCTCGCGCGCCACGGTCAAGGACGACAGCGGCAACCGCCGCTGGACCACCTGGTTCTTCGCCGTGGTGCCGACCAAGTACCGCATCCTCGAAGTGGCGCCGGACTATTCCTGGGCGCTGATCGACTACCCCGGCCGCGACCTGGCCTGGGTGTTCTCGCGCTCGCCGGACATGGACTACAAGCAGTACCGCGAGCTGGTCGGCAAGCTGGACCACGATTACGGGATTAAGGTGGACAAGCTCAAGCGCGTGGCGCAGCGCCGCGACCAGGTCGGCAAGCTGGGCTTCGAAGTGCCGAGCAAGCCCTGAGGCGTGTCGCCGATCCCCGAATAGGTTGCACCGCCATCGCCTGCCGCTCAGCGAGGCGCCAGCCGGCCCCCGTATGATCGGGCCGGTCCGTCCCCCAGACAGGTGCACCGCTTGGCCAGCGTTCCTTCCGACCTCCCCTGCACTGCGCCGCACGCCCCCGCCGCGGAGCCCACGCGCGGCCAGGTGTTCGCGCAGCATTGTCCTTCGCGCGCCGTCCTCAGCCATGTGACCAGCCGCTGGGGCGTGCTGGTGCTGGTCGCGCTGCGCAAGGGCACGCATCGGTTCGGCGACCTGCGCCGCAAGCTCGAAGGGGTCAGCGAGAAGATGCTGTCGCAGACCCTGCAGGCGCTGGAAGCCGATGGCCTGGTGCAGCGCACCGCCTATCCGGTGGTCCCGCCGCACGTGGAATACGCGCTGACCGCGCTGGGCGAAGACGCGGCCACGCATGTGCAGGCGCTGGTGGACTGGATCGAGAACAACATCGGCGCGATCCTGAGCAGCGGCAACCCGCCGCCGGACGCCCTGTAGGAGCGGCTTCAGCCGCGACAGGCGATGTCGGCCATCGATAATGCCTGTCGCGGCTGAAGCCGCTCCTACAACGGCAGCAGCACGCCCGATGCGAACGCCTCAGTCGTCGCTATAGTTGCTCAGCGCCAGCGACAGCAGCGCCTTGGCCTGTTCGCGCAGCGAGCGCGGCTCGACGATTTCCGCGTCCGAGCCGTAGTGCAGCACGTCCATCAGCAGCTCGCGCGAGACGCTGTACGGCACCTTCAGTTCGTAGCGGCCGTCGGCCAGGAACCGCCCCTGCTGCTTGGAATGCCAGTGCTCGTCGGCGACCCAGCGCGCGGCCTTGGGGCTGAACACGATCGTCGCCCAGCCCTTGGGCGCGCCGGAGAAGATCCCGTAGCTGGCCGCCAGCTGCGAGTCCAGCTCCGCGTCGGCCATGTCCTGCGCCGGCTGGTCGAGCAGCCGCGCCTGGTTGATGCGGTCCACCGCGAAGCTGCGCACCGCGTCGCGGCCGTGGTCCCAGGCGTCCAGGTACCAGTTGTCGCGGTAGTGGGTGATGCGCTGCGGCGACACCGTGCGCTTGGTCGATTCGTCGGTGGAGCGCGCACGGTAGTCGAACGACAGCCGCTTGCGCTCCAGCACCGCCGAGGCGACGGTGCGGAAACTGGCCTCGTCGAGCTTGCGGCCGCGATGCGGGATCACCCGCACCCGCTCCACCGGCCAGTGGGTGGCCCCGGCCTGCGCCGCCAGCAGGCTCTCGATGCGCTGCTGCAGCGGCGCCAGCACCGAGGACAGCACCCCCCCGCCGGTCCGCGCCAGCAATTGCTGCGAGGCCAGCAGCGCGTGCAGTTCCTCGGAACTGAGCCACAACCCGGGCAGTTCGAAGCGGTCGCTCTCGCCGGACTCGTAGCGGAACCCGGCCTCGCCGTCGCCCTCGACCGGGGCCATCAGCGCATCGCGCAGGAACGCCAGGTCGCGATAGACGGTGGCGCGGGAGCAGCTCAATTCGTCCTGCAGCCGCGCCACCGTCACCGGATAGCGGGCGGACTTGAGCAGCCGGTGCAGTGCGTTGATGCGTTCGTAGCGGTCCATGGTCCCGATTATGTCCGAAGTGCGTGGCGGAAGAACGCATTGCGGCCGGCCGCGCGCCCGAACCGCGGCGACACGACCGAACCGGCGATGAAGCCGGGGTCCGGTGGCGGCCGGGGCGTCATGTAGATCCGGTATGATGAAATCGTTTCCATTTCGTTAGCCGAAGGCTGCGTCCTCAACCGGAGAGTAAAGCCATGCCCCGCTGCGCCACCGTAGTATCCGCCATCACCTCGTTGCTGCTGTGCACCTCCACGGCCCTGGCCGCCGATGTGCCCACCCCGCCGGCGGAACCGGGCAGTTCACCGTGGAGCGGCTCCGGCGAGCTGGGACTGTCCTCCTCGCGCGGCAACAGTTCCAACGAAAGCTTCAATGGCCGGCTCAAGGGCCAGTACCTGGACGGCGACTGGATCCACAGCATCGATCTGTTCGCCTTGCGCGCCAGCGCCGAGTACACCAACACCAACGACGACGGCACCACCGAACGCGTGCGCCAGACGACGTCCAACCGCTACACCGGCAGCGCCGGCAGCGCGCTGCAGCTCGGCGAGCACCGCCAGCTGACCGCCTCGCTGCGCTACGAGCGCGACGATTTCGCCACCTACGACCGCCTGGCCACGATCGGCATCGGCTACGGCACGCGGATCATGGATGGCGACCACAGGAGCCTCGACGTGCAGATCGGTCCCGGCGTGCGCCGCGCCCACGACGTGGAAGAAGACCGCACCGAGACCGGGCTGATCGGCCGCGGCCTGGTCGACTTCAAGTACGGCCTGACCGAGAACACCGAACTGGCCAATACCCTGCTGGTCGAATCCGGCTCCTACAACACCTTCGCGCAGAACGACCTGGGCATCTCGGTCAGCATGAACTCGCGGCTGGCGCTGAAGGCCGGCTGGCAGGCGCGCCACAACAGCGATGTCAGCGACGACAAGAAGAAGACCGATACCTTGGCGACGATGAACGTGGTCTATAAGTTCAAGTGAGGCCGGGATTCGGGAGTCGGGATTGGGGATTCGCAAAAGCCGGGCGGCGCGGCGATCGGGCCGATGCGTGGTCTTCCAGCCGCTAGGACTTCGGGTGTTTCAGCTGACGGAGCTTCTGTAGGAGCGGCTTCAGCCGCGACAGGCACTATCTGTCTCTTTAGGCCTGTCGCAGCTGAAGCCGCTCCTACAGGGTGGCTGCCGGATTTGGCCGGCCTGCGTTCACGGCAGCACGGCGTCCAGCAGTTCGCGTGCGCCGGCGCCTAGCAGCGCCTCGGCCACCGCCTCGCCCAGCGCCTGCGGGTCCTGGGCGCTGCGCTGCAGGTCGGCGCGCACCAGGCGCCCGTCGGCGACGCCGCCGACCATGCCCTGCAGCAGCAGGTCTTCGCCCCGCCAGTGCGCGAACGCGGCCACCGGCACGTGGCAACTGCCGTGCAGCGCGCGGTTCATCGCCCGCTCGGCCTCCACGCAGCTGCGCGTGGCCGCGTCGTCGATCGCGGCGAACAGGCCCAGTGCGGCCGCGTCGTCGCCACGGCATTCCACCGCGATGGCGCCCTGCGCCGGCGCCGGCAGCCAGTCCGGCGGCTGCAGGCGCTGGGTGATGCGCGCCTCCAGGCCCAGCCGCTGCAAGCCGGCGCAGGCCAGTACGATGCCGTCGTAGCCGCCGTTGTCGAGCTTGGCCAGGCGCGTGTTGACGTTGCCGCGCAGGTCCAGCAACTGCAGGTCCGGGCGCCGCGCGCGCAGTTGCGCCTGCCGGCGCAGCGACGAGGTGCCCACGCGCGCGCCCAGCGGCAGCGCGTCCAGCGACGCGTAGAGGTTGGAGATCAGCGCGTCGGCCGGATCGGCGCGGGCCAGGATCGCCGGCAACGCGAACGGCGGGTCCAGTTCCATCGGCACGTCCTTCAGCGAATGCACCGCGCAGTCGGCCTCGCCGCGCAGCATCGCCAGCTCCAGCTCCTTCAGGAACAGGCCCTTGCCGCCGATCGCCGCCAGCGAGCGGTCCAGCACCTCGTCGCCGCGGGTGCTCATCGGCACCAGCACCACGTCCAGCTGCGGGTGCGCCTGGCGCAGGCGTTCGGCGACATGTTCGCTCTGCCACAGGGCGAGCGGACTCTTGCGGGTAGCGATGCGCAGGATCTTCATCCGCCCATTATCGCGGAAAGCGCCGCCGTCCATCTCGGCGCTTCCCGATCCGGCTTTCCACCGCCGAACGGCGGGTCATCCCCCAGCCCGAATCCCGGCCCCTCAACGTTGCCGGATCTCCTGCCGCAGCTGCGCCACGCAGCGCCGGCTCACTTCCAGCGGCTGCTTGCCATGGCGCAGCACCGCATGCACCTGGCCCTCGCCCAGGCGCCGCAGCTCGACCAGTTCGTGGCGCGCGACCAGGCAATTGCGATGGATGCGCACGAAGCGCTCGGCGAACTCCTCTTCCAGGGACTTCAGCGACTCCTCGATCAGGTCCTCGCCGCGCGCGTGATGCACCACCACGTACTTTTCCTCGGCCTGCAGATAGTGGATGTCGTCGACCGGGATCAGCCGAAGGCTGCCGCGCAGCCGCGCGCACAGATGGCTGCGGCGCTGCGCCGACGGCATCGCCGCAGCGCCGCCGCGGCCGGCCATGAAGGTGCGCGCGCGCTCCAGTGCCGCCGCCAGCCGCTCGGCGCGCACCGGTTTCATCAGGTAGTCGATCGCCGCGGCCTCGAACGCGGACAGCGCGTGCGCATCGTAGGCGGTGCAGAACACCACCGCCGGGCGCGGCTCGAAGCTGGCCAGGTGGCGCGCGGTCTCCAACCCGTCGACGCCGGGCATGGCGATATCCAGCAACACCAGATCCGGGCGCAACTCGGCGCAGGCGCGCAGCGTTTCCAGGCCATTGCCTGCCTCGGCCACCACCTCGACGCCGGCATGCTCGTCCAGCAGTGCGCGCAAGCGCTCGCGTGCCAGGGGTTCGTCGTCGGCGATCACCACCTTCACGTACGTCACCTCAGTGGGCTGGAGCGCGGTCTCGCCGCATAGTAGCCCCGCTGCCGGCGGGCCGTCATCCGCGCCGCAGCGCCTGTGTGGCCGGACTGGCGCACGGCCCGGCACCGCGGCCTCGCCTCAGCCGGCGGCGAAGCGCGCGCTCATCCAGGCGCGCAGATCGGCGATTTCCTCGGCGCAAACCTGGTGCGCCATCGGATAGCGCTGCCACTGCACCGGCATGCCCAGCGCCTGCAGCACCTGCGCGGTCTGCTCGGCATAGGGCTGCGGAATCACCGGGTCGCCCTGGCCGTGGGCCATGAACAGCGGCTGCGACAGCGCCGCCGGCGCATGCCAGCGGGCCACGTCGGCCACTTCCGGCAGATAGGTGGACAGCGCGATCAAGCCGGCCAGCGGCCGCTGGCGGCGCAGCCCCGTCGCCAGCGTGATCGCCCCGCCCTGCGAGAAACCGGCCAGCAGCAGGCGCTCGGCGGGCACCCCGCGGGTCTCTTCGCGCGCGATCAGTTCCTCGACCTGGGCGACCGAGGCGGCGACGCCGGCGCTGTCGGCGCGATTGGAGAAGTCCGGGCTGACGATGTCGTACCAGGCGCGCATGCGCACGCCGTTGTTGATCGTCACCGGGCGCACCGGCGCATGCGGAAACACGAAGCGCAACGCCGGCCAGCCCGGTTGCAGCAGTTCCGGCACCAGCGGCGCGAAGTCGTGGCCGTCGGCGCCGAGTCCGTGCAACCACAGGACGGTCCACGCCGGCGAAGCGGCAGTTTCGTGTTCCACTGTTTCCAGCATGCGTGCGGTCCCCATCGAGATGGGGCGCATTATGCCTGCCGCGTCCGCCGCCGGCTCAGCCGGCGGCGCGGCGGGCGGCGGCAGCGCGGCGCAATTCGCCCGCGCGCAGCAGGACTGCCGGCGGCTTCTGCTCTTCGGGAATGGCCAGGATGCGCAGCTGGCGCAGCCACAGCCCGGCCGCGCGCGAGGAACTCACCGCGACCACCGGAATCGCCAGCGCCATGCCGATCACCACCGGCGCCATCCACGCCGCCAGCGACGGCGACACCACGTAGGCCATTCCGCCCATCATCAGCCCGAACGCGCTGAGTCCGCCGTAGCTGCGTGCCAACGCCAGCCACGACAGGCGGCCGTCGTCGCGCTGCTGCGCGTCCCAGCCCGAGTCCTTGCCGGCCAGCACCTCGGCCACGCCGCGCGATTGCACGTACATCACCACCGGCGCCATCAGCGCCGCCAGCACGGTCTCCAGCAGCATGCTCAGCAGCGCGCGCAGGCCACCGCCGCAGCCGCGCCGCTCCTCGGGTTTCAGCAGCATGGCGAAATAGCCCAGCACCTTCGGCGCCAGCAACACGAACATGGTCACTGCGAACACCCAGAACACCCGGGTCGAGTCCTGCTGGTGCCAGTAACGCGCCGGCGAGAACGGCGACACCACCGTGGCGACCAGGTCGAAGCCGCCGCTCTGCAGCGGGATCGCGATGCCGATCAGCATCAGCAGGCCCCACATCGGCGCGGTGAAGTAATGGCCGATGCCGATCATCATGTGCATGCGGCTGATCCAGTGCAGGCCGCGCGCGAAGACCACCTTGGAATGCTGCAGGTTGCCCTGGCACCAGCGGCGGTCGCGCACCAGCAGGTCGGTCAGCGTCGGCGGGCCTTCCTCGTAGCTGCCCTGCAGGTACGGCACCATGTGCGTGGCCCAGCCGCCCCGGCGCATCAGCGCGGCCTCGACGAAATCGTGGCTGAGCACGTGCCCGCCGAACGGCTTGCGCCCGGGCAAGGCCGGCAGGCCGGCCTGTTCGGCGAAGGCCTGGGTGCGCATCACCGCGTTGTGGCCCCAGTAGTTGCTTTCCGAACCGTGCCACCAGGCCACGCCGTAGGCGATCACCGGACCGTACACGCGGCCGCCGAACTGCTGCATGCGCGCGAACAGGCTGTTGCCGTTGACCACTTCCGGCAGGGTCTGGATCAGGCCCACGTCGGGATTGTTTTCCATGCCCGCGACCAGGCGCACGATGGTCTCGCCGGTCATCAGGCTGTCCGCGTCCAGGATCAGCATCTGCGGATAGGCGCCGCCGAAACGGCGCACCCAGTCGGCGATGTTGCCGGCCTTGCGCTCGGCGTTGTCGGCGCGGCGCCGGTAGTAGATGCGGCCCTGGCCGCCGGTGCGTTCGACCAGCTCGGCGTAGACCTGCTCTTCCTCGGCACCGACCGCGGCGCGCGTGGTATCGCTGAGGATGAAGAAATCGAAGTGCGCGATCTGCCCGGTGGCCTCGACCGATTCGTAGATCGCCTGCAGTCCGGCCATCAACCGGTGCGGATCCTCGTTGTAGGTGGGCATCAGCAAGGCGGTGCGGCTACGCACCAGCGGCAGCGGCGCGTCCGGATCGATGCCGAGCTTGCGCCCGCCGCCGAACACCAGGGTCACGAATCCGGCCAGCGCGCTGACGAACGAGAACGCGATCCACGCGAACAGCGGAACGAACAGGACCATCAGGCAGGCTTCGAGCACGCTGACGCCGCCGATCAGCAGTACCTTGCCGATCAGCACGCTGGCGTAGGCGGTCATCAGTGCGGTCGTGCCGAACACGTACAGGCGCCGCCAGAACATGCCCGGCGGGGTGCTGGGCAGGCGCCTGTTGCGCAATTTGCCCTGGCGCAGCGATTGCACCGGCATCGGCAGGGGCGCCTCGGGCGGCAGCACCGCGTGGCCGGCATCGAGCGCAACGGAATCGGGCAGGGTCGGTGTGGGGGCGACCATGCTCATGCGTTCCGCAGGCCTCGTCGGACAGCGCCGCGACGCGGCGCCGCGTCCGCGCGAGCGCGCGACGCGGCGGATGCTGGCGCCACTACTGGCGCCATCTTGCTGTGATTGCCACTCGTACCCACGTTCTCTCCTGTCGGCGGGCAAAATACGGCCGCCACTGTAAACCTTAAATAGTAAGCTTTCGCGAAGATGGCCAAGCGCGAGGGGCCGCTGCCGCCGGCGGTTTCGTTCAGCCATCCGGCAGCGATACGCGTTTCACCGCACGCACAAATCCCGCTCACCGGCGTTTCACCGCGCGCGCAGAACATGGGTGGCGGTCCGCAGGAGGCAATGCAGATGCGTCCACCATTCCAGACAGCGGTGCCGGCCGCCTGGCCGCGCAGCGGTCGCGGCGCCATGCCGGTGCAGTCGCGACCGCCGCGGCCAGGCGCCGCGCCATGCCCGCACAGGAGGCCCACATGAACCCGATGGACCTGATCGGCTGGGCGGCGACCCTGCTGCTGGTGGCGACGCTGCTGCGGCAGATCCACACGCAGTGGCGCGCGCCCGACCTGCAGGCGGTGTCGGCCTGGCTGTTCGCCGGCCAGATCGGCGCCTCGGTGCTGTTCGTCGTCTACAGCCTGGCGCTGCGCAACTACGTGTTCGTGACCACCAATACGCTGGTCCTGCTGACTGCCGTGGCCGGGCAACTGCTGCAGACGCTGAAGCGGCGGCGCCTGCAGCGCGAGCAGGCGCC
Organism: Xanthomonas sp. DAR 34887; assembly: GCF_041245805.1. Taxonomy (NCBI): domain Bacteria; kingdom Pseudomonadati; phylum Pseudomonadota; class Gammaproteobacteria; order Lysobacterales; family Lysobacteraceae; genus Xanthomonas; species Xanthomonas tesorieronis. The sequence continues at coordinate 817,382 of NZ_CP162490.1, read as the reverse complement.
ATGAACCGGCCGGCCCTGCTGATCGTGGACATGATCAGCCGCTTCGATTTCCCAGACGGCGCGCGGCTGGCCAGGGCGGCGCTGCCGGTGGCCGGGCGCATCGCGGCGCTGCGCGCGCGATTCCATCGCCGCGACTGGCCGGTGCTGTTCGCCAACGACAACTTCGCCGACTGGCAGACCGATTTCGAAGGCTTGTGGCGGCTGTGCGCCGATCCGGCGCAACGCGGCGCGCGGATCGCCGAACTGCTGGCGCCGCAGCCGCAGGACTATTACGTGCTCAAGCCCAAGCACTCGGCGTTCCTGGACTCGGCGCTGCAGACCTTGCTGGCGCAGTTGCGCGTCACCCGTCTGGTGGTCACCGGCGTGGCGACCGACGCCTGCCTGCTGGCAACGGCGATCGATGCGCGGATGCGCGATTTCCAGGTGCAGGTACCGCCATCGTGTTGCGCCACCTTCGGCGCGGCGCGGCAGCAGCGCGCATTGCGGCTGCTGCACGAGGCGTTCGCGGTCAGCCTGAGCGAGCGCCTGCCGGCGCGCTGAGCCGCTGGCTCAGGCCGCCGCCGGCACCGCCGCGTCGCCCTCGTCCTCACCCTCGCCTGGCGGCGGCTGGGCGACGTACGGAAACGCCAGGGTGATGGTGGTGCCGCGCCCCAGTTCGGAATCCACATCGACGAACCCGCCGGCCTGGCGCACCAGGCCATAGACCTGGGCCAGGCCCAGGCCGGTGCCCTTGCCCTCGGGCTTGGTGGTGAAATAGGCCTCGAACAGCCGCGACTTGGTGTCCTCGGACATGCCCTCGCCCTGGTCGCTGACCGACAGAGTCACATAGCGGCCCGGCTGGCGCATCGCCGCAGCCTGCCCCGGCGGCACCTGCAGGCTGCCGCAGCGGATCGATACCACGTCGCCGGATTGGCAGGCGTCGCGTGCGTTCAGGGCCAGGTTCAGCACCGCCTGCTCGACCGAGCTGCGGTCGGCATAGGTGGTGGCGCCCCCGGCCAAGCTGGTCAACTGCAACTTCATCTCGCCGCCCAACGCCTGCGCCAGCAGCGGCTGCATGTGCGCGACCACCTCGCACAGGTCCAGCCACTGCGGCTTGACCGGGTGCGCGCGGGCGAAGCCGAGCAGGCGCCGGGTCATGCGCGCGCCGTGTTGCAGCGCTTCGCCGGCGATGCCGAGCAGCTTGCGCTGGTCCGGCTGCAGGCGCTGCGGATGCTCGGCAACCATGCTCACCGAGGTCATCGCGGTCTGCAGCATGTTGTTGAAGTCGTGGACGATGCCGGCCAGCATCTGCCCGATCGCCTCGCCTTTCTGGGCCTGGGTCATGGCCCGCTCGGCGACGCGCTGCGCGGCCAGGGCGATGTCCAACTGCCCGCGCAGCTCCACGTGTTCGGCCTGCCACCGCCGGCCCAGCGCGGCCGCATCGGTCGACGGCGGAGCGGCGTCGCCGGGGGGCGGCAGATCGCCGAGCGTGCGCAGGGCCGCCTCGACCTGGCGATGCTGGGTGACGTCGCGGCTGATCACCAGCACGCTTTCCACTTGCGCATCGGCGTTGGTCAGCGGGCTGGCCAGCACATGCCACCAGCGCGGCCGGCCATCGAAGGTTTCGCGCTGCGCCCAGAATTCGTATTGCTCGTTGCGCAAGGCGGCGTCGAACGCCGCTTCCGCCAGCGGCCGCATCTCCTCCGGCCACAGTTCCTGCCACACGCGACCGACGACATGCCTGGGTTCGGCCGCGCCGAGCAGGCTCAGGCCGTGCGTGTTGATCGATCGCACGACACCGTCGCGGCCGATCTCCTTGATGCAGTCGTGCGAGAGTTCGACGATCTGCCGATAGCGGGCGTGGGTGGACAAGCTGCGTCTCGCGATGAGTGATTCGAGGATATCGGCATCAACCCAGCGTCACCAGCGCTTCACCGCTGAATCGTGAAGCTGCCACCACTGGAAACGAGGCGGTATCCGTATTATGCGTGACACGTGCGCTTTCACCACCATTCTTTTGGTGGAGGACGACCAGACGATCCGCGAACTGGCCCGAATGATGCTCGACGCCGACGGCTTCCGCGTGTTTGCCGCCGGCACCGCCCGGGAGGCGCTGGCCCTGCTCGGGCAGCACCCCGACGTGGACCTGATCTTCAGCGACGTGCAGATGCCCGGCTGCGATGGCGTGACCATGGTCCGAGAGCTGCGCCGGCGTGCCGTCACGATCCCGGCCTTGCTCACGTCCGGCATGGAAAATCCAGATAGCGCAACGCTGCCGCTGCGTACCGGCTTTCTGCCCAAACCCTATAGTCATGCCGGCCTGCTGGCCGCGCTGGAACGCCTGCAGGCCGCGGCGTAAGCACCGGGCAACGCAGCCAGGCGCATCGCTTCCACACGCAACGCGCGCTGCGGCAGGCCGCGGCTCAACCGAACACCAATTTTCCGTACTGCACCGAACGGATCGCCGCCAGGCGCGTGGCGACGAAATGCTCGCCGGCGCGGACATCGCCGAAATACACGCCGTCGAACGCGTGCCGTCCCAACAACGCGCCAGCGCTGTCGGAGATGCGGATCTGCGGCAACAGCATGCCGTCGTCCGCCGCAGCTAGGACAGCGTCCAGCACGAAACCGTCCAGCTCGCGTCGCATGCGTTGTGCGGATTGATCCATGGCGGCATTGCAGCACAGGTCCGATGAAGACAGCACAACCTTCGCGCTCACGGGATCGGGCGCGGGAGACGACCACGTCGGAAACGAAGCTAAACGATTCATGGGTGGCTACTGCGTCGCGCTGCCTGGGTTTCGGCCAAATCACTATGCGGTAACGACACGGGCGCAATGTAGACAAGGCAATCGTTTCACGCCCCTTTTATCGGTCCGTTCGTACATTAGTGAAAAGGCGCCGATGCGCCGTTCAGTTTCACCCCTTTTGTTTTTATAGTTTCACGTCGCGTGCCCGCTGCGGACACGCGACGGCAGTCGTTTTTCCGTGTGCCCGTCTTCCCCCTCCCCGACGGAATCGCCATGTCGCCTCCACCGCCCGCCGATCTGCCCGATAGACAACGCGACACCCACCCGGTCCTGCACGCGCCCCGCCGCCGCCACCGCGATGCGCGCGGACGCTTCATCCGCAACGCCGAAGTCACCGTCAAGCTGCAGCCGGCACCGCGCCGCGCCAGCCTGTTCGTGACCTCGGAAATGGCCGATTTCATCAAGGCCGGCGGCCTGGGCGACGTCGCCGCGGCGCTGCCGCGCGCGCTGCGCGGCAGCTGCGACATCCGCGTGCTGATCCCCGGCTACCCCGCGGTGCTGCGCAAGACCGGTCCGCTGGAGATCGTCGGCCACATCGCCGCGCATGCCGGATTGCCGGCCTGCGCGCTGGGCCGCGCGGAACGCCCGGACGGCCTGTGCGTGTACGTGTTGCTGTGCCCGCAGCTGTTCGAACGGCAGGGCTCGCCCTACGTGTCCAGCGAAGGCCGCGACTGGGAAGACAACGCGCTGCGCTTCGCCACGCTGTCGCACGCCGCCGCGCAGATCGCCGGCGGCCGCGCCGGGCTGGACTGGAATCCGGACCTGCTGCATCTCAACGACTGGCCGTGCGCGCTGGCCGCCGCCTACGTGCGCTGGTCCGGCGGGCGCACGCCGTGCCTGCTGACCATCCACAACCTCGCCTACCAGGGCCTGTTCCCGTACGCGATGGCGGGTGCGCTGGGCATCCCGAACGAGGGCCTGCAGGACCTGGAGTTCTACGGGCAGATGTCGTTCCTGCGCGCCGGCATCGTCCACGCCGACCACGTCAATACGGTCAGCGTCAGCTACGCCGCGCAGATCACCGGACCGGCGCAGGGCTGTGGCCTGGACACGCTGCTGGCCCGGCATGCCGCCAGCGGCCGCCTCAGCGGCATCGTCAACGGCATCGACGCCAGCTGGGACCCGCGGACCGACGATCACCTGCATGCCCATTTCGGCATCGACCAGGTGCAGGGCAAGCGCGAGAACGCGGCCCAGGTGCGCCGCGCGTTCGGCCTGATCGACAGCGACGGCCCCCTGTTCGCGGTGGTGTCGCGGCTGGTGCACCAGAAAGGCCTGGACATGATCTGCGAGGTGGCGCCGCAGATCGTCGCCGCCGGCGGCCAGATCGTGGTGATCGGCGGCGGCGAGCCGCAGATCGAGCAGGCGGTGGCGGCGCTGGCGCGGCGCTTCCCCGGCCATGTCGGCGCGCACATCGGATTCGAGGAGCGCCTGGCGCGGCGCATGTTCGCCGGCTCGGACTTCCTGCTGATGCCGTCGCGCTTCGAACCCTGCGGGCTGAGCCAGATGTACGCGCAGCGGTTCGGCAGCCTGCCGATCGCGCACGCCACCGGCGGCCTGATCGACACCGTGGACGACGGCGTGACCGGCTTCCTGTTCGACGAGCCGTCCGCCGACGGCCTGCGCCGCTGCCTGCAGCGGGTGTTCCGCACCTTCCGCCGGCCCGGCCTGCTGCAGGCGATGCGCCGTGCGGCGATGCTGCGGCCCAGCGGCTGGGACCTGGCCGGGCGCAAGTACATGGCCCTGTACGACCGCACTGCCCCGCTGTCGCCGGCGGTGGCATGAGCGAACGGGAACAGGCGCCGGACCCAAGCCCGGTGTGGGACGCGCCGCTGGAAGCGGCGAACGACGAGCGCGAACGCCTCGCCCTGCAGGCACTGGCGCGCGGCGACGCGGTGGACGCGTTCGCCTGGCTGGGTCCGCACAGCGACGGCAATGGCGTGGTCCGGGTACGCGCGCTGGTGCCGGGCGCCGACGCGCTGGGCCTGCTCGACGGCAACGGCAAACTGGTGGCGCGGATGCGCGCGCACCCGGACGCCGAGGGCGTGTTCGAAGGCGAACTGAAGACTGGCACCGCCTATCGGCTGCGCATCGTGTGGCCGGACGCGGTGCAGGAACTCGACGACCCCTACGCCTTCGGCCCGGTGCTGGACGAGGCCTGGCTGCAGGGCATGGCCGAAGGCGACGGCGCCGCGCTGCGCACCGCGTTGGGCGCGCACCACAGCCGTGTCGGCACGGTCGACGGGGTGCGCTTCGCGGTGTGGGCGCCGCATGCGCGGCGGGTCGCGCTGGTCGGCGACTTCAACGGCTGGGACGGCCGCCGCCATCCGCTGCGCCTGCATCGCCAGGCCGGTGTCTGGGAACTGTTCGTGCCGGGACTGCGCGGCGGCGAGCACTACCAATACGAGATCCTCGACGCCGACGGCACGCCGCTGCCGCGCAAGGCCGACCCGGTCGCTCGCCACAGCACGCGCGCGCCGGACACCGCGTCGGTGGTGCCGAGCGCCACCGACTTCGCCTGGCACGACTCGGCCTGGCTGGCGCAGCGCGAAACGCGCGCCGGCGCCGCGCAGCCGATGAGCATCTACGAGCTGCACGCCGGCTCCTGGCGCCACGACGCGCACGGCCAGCCGCTGCAGTGGGATGCGCTGGCCGCGCAGCTGATCCCGTACGTGCGGGAGCTGGGCTTCACCCATATCGAACTGCTGCCGATCACCGAATATCCGTTCGGCGGCTCCTGGGGCTACCAGCCGCTGGGCCTGTACACGCCGACCGCGCGGCATGGCGACGCGGACGGTTTCGCGCGCTTCGTCGACGCCTGCCACCAGGCCGGGATCGGCGTGATCCTGGATTGGGTCGGCGCGCACTTTCCCGACGACGCGCACGGCCTGCAGCGCTTCGACGGCACCGCGCTGTACGAACACGCCGATCCGCGCGAAGGCGTGCACCGCGAGTGGAACACGCTGATCTACAACTACGGCCGCGCCGAAGTGGTCGCCTACCTGATCGGCAGTGCGCTGGAGTGGATCGAGCGCTTCCACGTCGACGGCCTGCGCGTGGATGCGGTGGCGGCGATGCTGTACCGCGATTACGGCCGCAACGAGGGCGAATGGGTCCCCAACGCCCAGGGCGGGCGCGAGAACCTGGAAGCGATCGCCTTCCTGCGCCGGCTCAACGCGGAGATCGCGCAACGTTTCCCCGGGGTGCGGGTGATCGCCGAGGAATCCACCGCCTGGCCGGGCGTGACCGCCCCGCCGGAGCAGGGCGGGCTGGGCTTCAGCCACAAGTGGAACATGGGCTGGATGCACGACACGCTGAGCTACATGCGGCGCGACCCGATCCACCGCCAGCACCACCACAGCGAGATGAGCTTCGGCCTGGTGTACGCGTTCTCCGAGCAGTTCGTGCTGCCGCTGTCGCACGACGAAGTGGTGCACGGCAAGGGGTCGCTGCTGGCGAAGATGCCCGGCGACACCTGGCAGCGCTTCGCCAACCTGCGCGCCTATCTGGCCTTCATGTGGGCGCACCCGGGACGCAAGCTGCTGTTCATGGGCGGCGAGTTCGGGCAGTGGCAGGAATGGGACCACGACCGCGCGCTGGACTGGGCGCAGGCGCAGCGCCCGGAGCACCGCGGCGTGGCGCGGCTGGTCGGCGATCTCAACCGCCAGCTGCGCGCGCTGCCGGCGCTGTACCGCAGCGACCGCGTGGCGGAAGGCTTCGAATGGAGCGTGGCCGACGACCACCGCAACAGCGTGTTCGCCTTCGTGCGCCACGACCGCGCCGGCGGCGCGCCGCCGCTGCTGGCGGTGAGCAACTTCACCCCGAACGTGCACCACGACTACCGTCTGGGCGTCCCGCGCGGCGGGCTGTGGCGCGAAATCCTCAACACCGACAGCGGCCATTACGGCGGCTCCAACCAGGGCAACGGCGGCGCCTTGCGCAGCATCGCGCAGCCGATGCACGGGCACGCGCAATCGCTGGCGCTGACCCTGCCGCCACTGTCCACCCTCTGGTTGCAAGCGGAGCATTGACGTGAATATCGCAACGAACGCGACGCCAACCGGCGACGCGGCAACCGCTTCGTCCGCCGCGCTGCGTCAGGGCGCCTGGCCCATGGCCGATGGCACGGTCGCCTTCGTGTTGTGGGCGCCGGATGCCGCCAGCGTCGAGCTGGTGTTCGACGACGGCAGCCGGCAGCCGCTGGCCGCGGCCGCGGACGGCTATTTCGCCGCCACCCTCGCCTGCGCCGCCGGCACCCGCTACCGCTACGCGATCGACGGCGGCGAACCGGTGCCCGATCCGGCCTCGCGCTGGCAGCCCGACGGCGTGCACGGCGCCAGCGCGGTGCTGGCCAGCGATGGCTATCGCTGGCAGCACGACGCCTGGCGCGGCCGGCCGTGGGCGGAAACGGTGTTCTACGAACTGCACGTGGGCGCCTGCGGCGGCTACGCCGGGCTGCGCGCGCAGTTGCGCACGCTGGCGGCGCTGGGCGTCACCGCGATCGAACTGATGCCGCTGGCGGCGTTCCCCGGCCGCCACAACTGGGGCTACGACGGCGTACTGCCGTACGCGCCGGCCGCGGCCTACGGCCATCCCGACGAACTGAAGGCGCTGATCGACGAGGCCCACGGCCTGGGCCTGAGCGTGTTCCTGGACGTGGTCTACAACCACTTCGGCCCGGACGGCAATTACCTCGGCCAGTACGCTTCGACGTTCTTCCGCGAGGACGCGCCGACCCCGTGGGGCGCGGCGATCGACTTCCGGCTGGCGCCGGTGCAGCGTTACTTCATCGACAACGCGCTGATGTGGCTGCACGAATACCGCTTCGACGGCCTGCGCCTGGACGCGGTGCACGCGATCGTGCCGAACGCGTTCCTGGACACCCTGCGCGAGGCGATCGCGGCCAGCGTGCCGGATGGTCGCCATGTGCACCTGGTGCTGGAAAACGAGGCCAACCAGGCCGGTGTGCTGGAGCGCGGCTACAGCGCGCAGTGGGACGATGACTTCCACAACAGCCTGCATGTGCTGCTCACCGGCGAACACGAGGGCTACTACGCCGGCTTCGCCGATGCGCCGGCGCAGCACCTGGCGCGGGTGCTGGGCGAAGGCTTCGCCTACCAGGGCCAGGCCGACCACCGCGGGCATGCGCGCGGCGAACCCAGCGGCCATCTGCCGCCGCACAAGTTCGTGATCTTCGCGCAGAACCACGACCAGATCGGCAACCGCGCGCGCGGCGACCGGCTGATCACGCAGGTGTCCGAGCCGGCGCTGCGCGCGGCGCTGGCGTTGACCGCGCTGACCCCGATGATCCCGCTGTTCTTCATGGGCGAGCCGTGGGGCAGCCGCACCCCGTTCCTGTTCTTCACCGACTTCGCGCCGCCGCTGGACGAGGCGGTGCGCGAAGGCCGGCGCCGCGAGTTCGCGCATTTCGCCGCGTTCGCCGATCCCGAACAGCGCGCGACCATTCCCGACCCGAACGCGCCGAGCACGTTCCAGGCGTCCATCGCCGACATCAGCGATGCCACCCATGGCGACGGCGCGCGCTGGCGCGACTGGTTCGTGGCGCTGATGGCGCTGCGCCGCCAGCACCTGGCGCCGGCGCTGATGCAGGCACGCGCGTTAGGCGCGCGCACGCTGGGACCAAAGGCGGTGGCCGCGGGCTGGAGCCTGGGCATCGGCGAGTGGCACGTGGCCGCGAATTTCGGCGATGCGCCGGTGGCGCTGGATCTGCCCGGCGAGACGGTGCATGCCGAGAACCCCGGCGACGATCCGGCGCTGCTGCCGCCGAATGCCTTCGTCGCCCGCTACCGACCCGGTTCCGCCACGTGAGCGCGGGCTGTCGCGACGCCATCGCGACAGCGCTTCCGGCAAGCTGCCCATTCCGTTCGTTGCCCGCGACCGTGCGCCTGCCTGACGGGTGCGCCGCGCGCGCGACAACGGCTGTGCATCCCTTCTTTCCCCTTGCCGCGGCCCCGACTCGCCCATGACCGATAGCTCCCTGCACACCTTGGCGTCCGCCGCCGGCCTGCTGGTCGACTGGATCGACGCCTCCGATACGCCGCGTACGGTCGGCACCGACACGCTGCGCAGCGTGCTTGGCGCGCTTGGCCTGGACGCGCACGACGACGCCGCCTGCCGCGACAGCCTGCGCCGGCTGCAGGCCAGCGGCGGCAGCGCCGCGCCGCTGCTGACCGCCGACGTCGGCACGCCGATCGACGCGGGCGGCACGCCGGACGCGGCGTACCGGCTCGAGCACGAGGACGGCAGCCGCCACGATGGCCGCTTCGACGCGCAGGGCCGCGTCGCCGCGGTCGATCGCCACGGCTACTGGACCCTGCAGCACGGCGACCGCAGCACCACGCTGGCGGTGGCGCCGCCGCGTTGCTACGGCGTGGCCGACGCGGTCGGCGAGGACGCGCCACGGCGCTGGGGCCTGTCGCTGCAGGTGTATTCGGCGCAAGGCCCGCACGACGCCGGCATCGGCGATGCCGATGGCGTGGCCAGCTGGGCCGAGCGCATCGCGCGTGCCGGCGGCGATGCGATCGCCCTGAGCCCGGTGCATGCGGCGCGGCCGATCGGCACGCACTACAGCCCGTATTCGCCGGGCGACCGCCGTTTCCTGGATCCGTTGCAGGCCGCCCCGGCGCGCGTGCTCGGCACCGCCGCGGCGCAGCGCGCCATGCAGGCGGCCGGGCTGGAACAGGCCTTCGCCGACGCGCGGACGCGCGCGCTGATCGACTGGCCGGCCTCGGCGGCGACCAAGTGGCAGTGGCTGCGTCAGCTGCATGCCGATTTCGCCCAGGCCGACCCCGCGCTGCACGCGGATTTCGCCGCATTCCAGCACGAGCGCGGCAGCGCGCTGCGCGACTACGCCGCGTTCGCCGCGCGCGACTTCGGCGATGCCGATCCGGCCCTGCACAGCTTCGCGCAGTGGCTGGCCACGCGCAGTTGGGCCGCCGTGCAGCGGCAGGCGCGCGATGCCGGCATGGGCATCGGCCTGATCGCCGACCTGGCGGTGGGCTTCGATTCCGGCGGCGCCGAGGCCGCGGCCTGGCCGCAGGCGGTGCTGGCCGGGCTGGAACTGGGCGCGCCACCGGATGCATTCAACGGCGACGGTCAGGCCTGGGGCATCGGCGGCTATTCGCCGACCGGGCTGCGCGCCAGCGGCTTCGCGCCCTTCATCGATCTGCTGCGTGCGGTGATGCGCGACCGCGGCGGCGTGCGCATCGACCACATCCTCGGCCTGCTGCGGCTGTGGACGATTCCGCGCGGCGCCAGTTCGGCCGACGGCGTGTACCTGCGGTACCCGCTGCACGACCTGCTGCGCCTGCTGGCGCTGGAATCGTGGCGGCACCGCGCGATCGTGATCGGCGAAGATCTGGGCGTGGTGCCGGACGGCATCCGCGCCGAACTGTCGCAGCGCGGAGTGATGGGCATCGACGTGCTGCTGTTCACCCGCGACGCCAAGGGCGCGTTCCTGCCGCCGGCGCAGTGGCGCGGCGACGCGATCGCCACCACCACCACCCACGACCTGCCGACGCTGCGCGGCTGGCGCCGCGGCGAGGACATCGACTGGCGCCGCCGCCTGCAGCTGTCCGATGCCGCGCAGCAGCGCGCCGACCACCAGACCCGCAGCGCCGACGTGGCGCACATGGACGCCGCGGTCGCCGCAGCGCTGCCGCAGGCGCACGACCCGGAACTGGACGCGCTGCGCTTCGTCGCCGCCACGCCCTCGCCGCTGGCGCTGCTGCCGGCCGAGGACGCGCTGGGCCTGGACCAGCAACCCAATCTGCCCGGCACCGTCGATGGCCACCCGAACTGGCGCCGGCGCTTGCCGGCGGCGGACGCGGTGGCCGCCGCCACGCCGCTCGACACCCGCCTGGAGGCGTTCGCGCACGCGCGTCGCACCGCCTCCCCCGCGCAAGGAACCGACGCATGAGCTTCACCCCGCTGCGCGCCACCGCGCGCCTGCAATTGCACGCCGGATTCACCCTGCTCGACGCCGCCGCGCAGGTGCCCTACTACGCCGGCCTGGGCATCAGCCACCTGTACCTGTCGCCGATCGGCAGCGCCGTGCCCGGCTCCACCCACGGCTACGACGTCACCGATCCGCGCCAGGTCAATCCCGAACTCGGCGGCGAGCCGGCGCTGCTGCACCTGTCCGAGCGCGCGCGCGCGCACGGCATGGGCCTGATCCTGGACATCGTGCCCAACCACATGGCCGCCCACGCGGCCAATCCATGGTGGTGGGACGTGCTCAAGCATGGCCGGCGCAGCCGCCATGCCGGCTGGTTCGACATCGACTGGCGCGCGCCCGGGCGCGACGGCAAGCTGTGGCTGCCGGTGCTGGACCGCAACTATGCGCAGGCGCTGAGCGAAGGCGCGCTGCAGCTGCGCGTGGCCGAAGACGGCGAAGTGCAGCTGGAGCACCACGACCAACGCTTCCCGATCCGTCTGGAAGGCGCCGTGGCCCAGGATTCGCCGGCCGCGCGCCAGGCCTGGGCGGCGCGGCTCAACGACGCCGCCCGGCTGGGCGACGACGCCCTGCATCGGCTGATCGAGCGCCAGTGCTACCGGCTCGCCTGGTGGCGGGTCGGCAACGACATGCTCAACTACCGCCGCTTCTTCGACATCACCTCGTTGGCGGCGCTGCGCGTGGAGCAGAACGAGGTGTTCGCCGCGGTGCACGAACTGCCGCTGCGGCTGGTCGCCGAAGGCCACCTGGACGGCGTGCGCGTGGACCACGTCGATGGTCTGGCCGATCCCACCGGCTATGTGCAGCGGCTGCGCGCGCAGCTGGACCGCGCCGGGCGCCGCCGCGGCATCGCGGCCGGCGGCATCGCGCTGTACATCGAGAAAATCCTGGCGCCGCAGGAAACCCTGCGCAGCGACTGGCCATGCGATGGCAGCACCGGCTACGACTTCATGGACCAGGTCGCCGGCGTGCTGCACGATCCGGCCGGCGCCGCCCCGCTGACCGCGCTGTGGCGCCGCGAGACCGGCCGCAGCGGCGACTTCGGCCAGGAACAGCGCGCCGCGCGCGACGAGATCCTGCAGGGCTCGCTGCAGACCGAGTTCGTCCGCACCGTACAGGCGCTGGCCGCCGCCGCGCACCTGGATCCGCTCACCCGCGAGTTCAGCCCGCAGATGCTGGCGCACGGCCTGATGGCGCTGTTGCGGCACTTCGAGGTGTATCGCACCTACGCCGGTCCCGATGGCCTGGACGAAGCGGATGCGGCGCGCCTGGCGCAGGCCGCGCAGCGCGCGCGCGCCGGTGCCGAGCCGCGGGTGTGCGCGGCGATCGACGCGATCGAGCGCTGGAGCCGCGACGGCCGCGGCACCGGCAAGGCGCAGATCGCGCTGCGCCGCATCGTGCGCCGGCGCATCGAACAGCTGTCGGCACCGCTCAACGCCAAGTCGGTCGAGGACACCGCGTTCTACCGCCACGGCGTGCTGCTGTCGCGCAACGAGGTCGGCAGCGACCCGGACGTGTTCGCGTGGGCGCCGGAAGATTTCCACGCCGCCAACGCCGCGCGCGCGCAGCGCCACCCGCGTGCGCTGCTGGCCACCGCCACCCACGATCACAAGCGCGGCGAGGATGTGCGCATGCGCCTGGCCGCGCTCAGCGCGCAGGCGCCGTGGTGGGCCGAACAGGTCGCGCGCTTCCAGGCCTTGTCCGCCGACCTGCTGCCGGCCGGCAGCGCCATGCCGCTCCCCGGCGACGTGCAGATGCTGTGGCAGATGCTGGTCGCCGCCTGGCCGCTGGAACTGGCCAGCGACGACGACGCCGGCCTGGCCGACTACGCCGAGCGCATCGGCGCGTGGCAGCTGAAGGCCGCACGCGAGGCCAAGCTGCGCACCTACTGGACCTGGCCGGACGAGGCCTACGAACGCGGCGCGCGCGCACTGCTGGACGCCGCCCTGCTGGCGCCGGCCGGCGCGCCGCTGCGCGAGGCGCTGGCGCAGGCCGCGGCCGCGCTGGCCCCCGCCGGCGCGCTCAACAGCCTGGTGCAGACCACGCTGCGGCTGAGCGTGCCCGGCGTGCCCGACCTGTACCAGGGCAGCGAAGGCTGGGACCTGTCGCTGGTCGATCCGGACAACCGCCGCCCGGTGGACTACGCGCTGCGCCAGGCCTGGCTGCACGACGACACCGCACCGTCGGCGCTGCTGCGCGACTGGCACAGCGGCCACATCAAGGCCTGGTTGACCGCGCAGCTGTTGCAGCTGCGCGGCGCGCATCCGGCGCTGTTCGCGCATGGCGACTATCGCCCGCTGCAGGCGCAAGGTCCGCACGCGCAACACGTGCTCGGCTTCGCGCGCGAACACGCCGGCAAGACCCTGCTGGTGGTGGTGCCGCGCCTGGCCGCCGCGGCGCGGGCGCTCGATGCGGCGGCGCCGCTGCGTGCGCAGTTCGATTGGCATAACACCTTTCTGACGCTGCCCGCGGCACAGTACAGGGACGTGCTGAGCGGGCGCGACCTCGCGGCATCGGCCTCGATGCCGGTGGCGGACCTGCTCGCCGAGTTCCCGGTGGCCGTGTTGGTCGCCGTTCCCTGACATGCCGGTGGCCGTGCTGGCCACCTTCCCCTGACAAGACCGCCATGGACGCAGAAACACGCCAGCGCCGCATCGAACAACTCGCACACGAAATCTGGGAAGCCGAAGGCCGGCCCGACGGCCGCGCCGCCCGCCACTGGGCCATGGCCGAACGCCTGGTCGACGCCGAAGCCCGCGCCGATCCGCAAGACCACTCGCTTTCCCCGGCCAATAACGGCCCCGCCACGTCGTAAGGATTTCGCATGCCGCTTCGCAAGCTCGCCCGCCGCTCCCGCATCCGCGAAGGCCGTTCGTTTCCGCTCGGCGCCACCTGGGATGGCCTGGGCGTCAACTTCGCGCTGTACTCGAGCAACGCCACCAAGGTCGAGCTGTGCCTGTTCGACGAGCGCGGCCGCGAGGTCGAGCGCATCGTGCTGCCCGAATACACCGACGAGATCTGGCACGGCTACCTGCCCGACGCGCGCCCCGGCCAGCTCTACGGTTACCGCGTGTACGGCCCGTACGCGCCCGATGCCGGGCACCGCTTCAATCCCAACAAGCTGCTGCTCGACCCCTACGCCAAGCAATTGGTCGGCGAGTTGAAATGGGCGCCGGCGCTGTTCGGCTACACCATCGGCCACAAGGACGCGGACCTGAGTTTCGACCGTCGCGACAGCGCCGCCTACGTGCCCAAGTGCGCGGTGATCGATCCGGCCTTCACCTGGGGCAAGGACCAGCGCCTGCAGACGCCCTGGGACCGCACGGTGATCTACGAGACCCACGTGCGCGGCACCACCATGCGCCATCCGTCGGTGCCCGAGGCCTGGCGCGGCACCTTCTCCGGGCTGAAGGTGGACGAGGTGGTGGAGCACATCAAGCGGCTCGGCATGACCGCGGTGGAATTGCTGCCGGTGCACGCCTTCGTCGACGACGAATACCTGCTCAAGCAGGGCCTGCGCAACTACTGGGGCTACAACACCATCGGCTTCTTCGCGCCGCAACCGCGCTACATGGCCACGCGCACCGTGGCCGAGTTCAAGCAGATGGTGGCGCGCCTGCACCACGCCGGGCTGGAGGTGATCCTGGACGTGGTCTACAACCACACCGCCGAAGGCAACGAGCTGGGGCCGACGCTGTCGTTCAAGGGCATCGACAACGCCAGCTACTACCGCCTCGCCGAAAACCGCCGCTTCTATATCAACGACACCGGCACCGGCAACACCTTCGACCTGACCAATGCCGGCGCGCTGCGCATGGTCAACGACTCGCTGCGCTACTGGGTGTCGGAAATGCACGTGGACGGGTTCCGCTTCGACCTGGCCACCATCCTAGGCCGCGAGCACCACGGTTTCGATCCCAAGGGCGGCTTCCTCGACGCCTGTCGCCAGGACCCGCTGCTGAGCCAGGTCAAGCTGATCGCCGAGCCGTGGGACGTGGGCCCGGGCGGCTACCAGGTCGGCGGCTTCCCGCCGGGCTGGTCGGAATGGAACGACAAGTTCCGCGACAACGTGCGCGCGTTCTGGCGCGGGGACGAAGGCCAGCTGGCGGAACTGGCCACGCGCCTGACGGGCTCGGCCGACCTGTTCAACCACCGCGGCCGCCGCCCCACCGCCTCGGTCAACTTCGTCACCGCCCACGACGGCTTCACCCTGCACGACCTGGTCAGCTACGCGCACAAGCACAACGAGGCCAACGGCGAAGACAACCGCGACGGTTCGGACAACAACATCTCGGCCAACTACGGGGTCGAGGGCGAGAGCGACGACCCGGAGATCAACGCCCTGCGCCTGCGGCAGATGCGCAACATGCTGGCCACCCTGCTGCTGTCGCAGGGCACGCCGATGCTGCTGGCCGGCGACGAGTTCGGACGCAGCAAGGGCGGCAACAACAACACCTACTGCCAGGACAACGAGCTGACCTGGCTGAACTGGGAAAGCGGCGAGCGCGCGCAGCGCCTGACCGCGTTCGTGACGCGCCTGACCCATCTGCGCGCGCATTACCCGCTGCTGCACCGCGCACGCTTCTTCGACGGCGTCTACGATGAAGAACTGGGCATCAAGGACGTGACCTGGCTAGCGCCGGATGGCGAGGAGATGACCGAGGCGTCCTGGCACGATCCGCACGCACGCGCACTGATGATGCGCCTGGACGGCAAAGCGCCGTCCAGCGGCCTGCGCCAGGCGGCATCGAACGTGACCTTGCTGATGATCGTCAACGGCGCCACCGAGGACGTGACCTTCACCTTGCCGATGGTCGAAGGCGAGCACTGGCGCGTGCTGATCGACACCGCCGAACGCGACCACGAACGCGGCCTGCCCGGCGGCTCGCAATGGCATGGCATCTGCCGCTCGCTGACCCTGCTGGCGGCGGAGCGCGACGGCAAGGCCGCCGCCGCCCAGCACCAGAACGCGGCGCCGCCGCCGGCAACGGCGGCGTAAGCGTAGCGGTCGGCGGAGAGCGGCCCGGATCCAATGCCGGGCCGCTCTCCGCACAGACAAACCCACGCTTATGTAGGAGCGGCTTCAGCCGCGACTGTATCTGCAGCCAGCGACCAATCCGAGTGCGAGATGTCGCGACGCTCGAGGTCGCCGGCTTCAGGGCGTTATGCAACGCTGGGAGATTCCAACTTCTTTCGTCGCGGCTGAAGCCGCTCCTACAGGGAGCGCTGGCGAATGTTCGCTGTCGATGCCGCCGTTTGTGGGAGCGACTTCAGTCGCGACGGGCTTCAGCGGTAAATCCCGTCGCGACTGAAGGGCACCTCTAATAACTCCATTCCGGAAGCTGCACGCTGCGTGTGGCGATGGCGTGTTTCTTTTTTCTGTCGCGGCTGAAGCCGCTCCTACACATGCGCGCCGTGCTCCTGTAGGAGCGGCTTCAGCCGCGACAGGAAGACGAAGTGGCCGTGATGCCAAGGCGTCCATGAAAACCGCGGCCGCAACACCACCGTCTACCGCCAATGCGCCTTTGCCACTCCATGGCATCTCGAACGTCTCGATGCCGGAACCTGCAGGTTGGGCGTGCCGGCGTGTCGGCGTCTCGCAAGTGCATCGACATGCTTTTTGGGGGTATTAGAGGTCCCCTGAAGTCGCTCCCACAACGATCAGGCCGTCGCTTGCATCGCGTGCAGTTGCGCCAGCTGCACCTGCGCTTCGCCCACCGCGCCGCCGATCAGGATCACCCCGGGTGCGCCGGTGCCAAGGCCCTGCACATCGGCCGTCAGGCGCTCCAAGGTCGTCAGCAACTGCGCTTGCTGCGGCAGGCTCGCCGATTGCACCACCGCCGCCGGCGTAGCGCCGGGCAGGTGTCTCAGCAAGGCCGCCGTCAGCGCCGCGATGCGGCCCATGCCCATGTAGATCGCCAGCGTGGTGCGCGTGGCGCACAGCGCCGCCCAGTCCGGCTCGCCATGGTCCTGGGTATGCGCGGTGACGAAGGTGATGCCGTGGCAATGGTCGCGATGGGTCAGCGACATCCCCAGCCCGGCCGCCGCGGCGAAGCCGGCGCTGACGCCGTTGACGATGCTCACCTCCACGCCCGATGCGCGCAGGAATGCGATCTCCTCGCCGGCACGGCCGAACAGCAGCGCTTCGCCGCCCTTGGCGCGCACCACCCTGGCGCCCTGCAGCGCATAACGCCGCATCAGCCGGCAGATGAAATCCTGCGGCGTGGAACGGCAGCCGCCGCGCTTGCCGACGCGGATCACCCGCGCCTGCGGCGCGAACTGCACGATATCGGGATTGACCAGATCGTCGAGCAACAGCACCTGCGCCGCGGCCAGCGCCTTGACCGCCTTCAGCGTCAGCAGTTCCAGGTCGCCGGGTCCGGCCGACAGCAGCACCACTTCGCCGCCACCGCGGCGCATGCCAGGCACATCCGTATCGCTCATTGCAGACTCCGCAAGGAAAGAGGAAACACAACAGAAGATCCCGCGCTCATTGGTACACCCGCGGCACGCACTCGCCGCCCGCGCCGCCGCGCCACGTCGCCGTCGCGCCGCGAACGCATGACACAGATGGGGCGTTCATTGCGGACCCCGCGGCGAAAAGGGAAACACCAGGGACGCCGCGCATCCATGCACCTGCGGCATGCAATCGCCGCGCGCGCTGGTGCGTTACTTCGCCGCCACCGCAGTACGCGCAGGACACGCGCGCAGCGTTCGTCGCTGGCGCCGCAGCGGCAAGAAGGGACACGTCGCAGGACGCCGTACTCATAGACGCATCGCCCTGGTAGATTTGCGCAGTAGCGACGACCCGCTCGCGCTGCACGCACTGCCGCGCATCTTCGCCAATGTGGCCGATGCGAACAGGAATGCCGCGTTTACCGCGACAGCGGCGTAGGCGCCGCGCGGAAGACCGAGGCGCCGTCATGCGCTTGCGGCCGTGGCGCACAGCCGCAACACCTGCGGCATGCACGAGCCGCAGACGCTGCCGCAGCCCAGCCGGGCGCGGATCTCGGCGGGCGCCGCACCGCGCGCGGCTTCGGCGCGGATCGCCGATTCGCGCACCTGCGTGCACTGGCACACCACCGGATCGCGCGCCACGCCGCCAGCCAGCGCGAAAGCCGCCAACCGCGCGCCGTACCAGGCCTCGCCGCTCAATGCGCGCTCGAGCAAGGCTTCGCCCGTTGCATCGCGCTGCTCACCGGCCAGCAGCAGGCCATCGAGATAGCTGGTCGGCGCGGCACCGCGCCAGGCCACGCGCTTGAGCAGGCCGCGGCGCGCGTCGCGGTATTCGAGGGTATCGGCGTCGCCGCCGGCCAACGCCAACGCCTGCGCCAGCGCTTCCAGCTGCGCCGGCGCCGGCGCCTGCTCGGCGGCGGCGCGCAGCACCAGCCACGCCTGTTCCTGTTCGCCGGCCTCGGCCTGCAGGCTCAACGCGGCATAGCCGAAGTCGCGCAACCAGGGTTGCGCCGCCGCCTGCAACGCGAGCGCGTCGCCGCGCCGCGCCAGCAGCAGATGCCAGCCGAATCCGGCCTTCTCCACGCGCACCGCGGCGTGCTTGAGCTCGGGCTGCTGCGAGCGCGCATCCACCGTGCCCAGGCTGAGTTCGTTGACGCCGCCGCTGTCGAGGAACTGCGCGTTCCAGTGCATCGCCGCGAACACGTCGCCCGAGCGCATCTCCTCGCACGCTTGCAGCGGCAGCACCAGGCTGCCGCGCTTGCTGACGACGCGCACCAGGTCGCCATCGCACAGTCCGCGCCGCGCCGCATCCTGCGGATGCATGCGCAGGCCCGGCTGCGGGCTGTGCGCGAACAACGCCGGCACCCGCCCGCTGCGCGACATGCCGTGCCACTGGTCGCGCAGGCGCCCGCTCAGCAGGCGCAGCGGAAAGCGCGCGGAGGTCGGTTCGGCGACCGGCTTGTACGGCGTGGGATGGAAACGCGCGCGGCCGTCGGCGGTGGCAAACACGCCGTCGGCATAGCGCCGCGCCTGGCCGTGCGCGGCGCCGGCCGGCAGCGGCCATTGCTGCGAGCCCTGCGCGTCCAGCCGCGCATAGTCGAGCCCGCCGATATCCAGGTCGCGGCCGAGCGTCAATGCACGGTGCTCGTCGAACACCGCCGCGGTATCGGCGAAGCCGAAGCGCGAGCCGGTCGCCGGCGCGTCCAGCCGCGCTTCCAGCCGCCGCGCCACTTCGTTGGCGATCCACCAGTCCGGCCTGGCCGCGCCCGCCACCGGCAGCGCCTTGCGCACGCGCGAGACGCGGCGTTCGGAGTTGGTCACCGTCCCCTCCTTCTCGCCCCAACTCGCCGCCGGCAGCAGCACGTCGGCGTAGGGCACGGTGTCGGTGTGCACGAACGCGTCCTGCACGATCACCAGCTCGGCCTGGCGCAGCGCGTCGCGCACCTGTGCGATGTCCGGCATCGAATGCACGGGATTGGTACAGGCGATCCACACCGCCTTGACCTGGCCGCGGCGCAACGCATCGAACAGCGCCACCGCCGGCAGGCCGGGACGCGCCGACAGGCGTTCGGCCGGCAGCTGCCACAGCCGTTCGAGCTCGGCACGATCGCTGGCGCTGGCGATCTCGCGGTGTGCGGCCAGCATCGTCGCCATGCCGCCGACCTCGCGCCCGCCCATCGCGTTCGGTTGTCCGGTCAGCGAGAACGGGCCGGCACCCGGCTTGCCGATCTGCGCGGTGGCCAGGTGCAGGTGGATCAGCGCCAGGTTCTTGTCGGTGCCGTGCGCGGACTGGTTCAGGCCCATGCAGTACAGCGACAGTGCCGGCGCATCGCGGCCGAACCATTCCGCCGCCTGCACCAGGTCGGCGACCGGGATGCCGCAGATGTCGGCGGCCATCGCCGGTGTGTATTCGCGCAATGTCTGCCGCAGTTCGGCGAAGCCCTGCGTGTGCGCGGCGATGAACGCGCGATCGATGCGGTCTTCCCAGATCAGGTGATGCAGCATGCCGTTGAACAGCGCCACATCGGTTCCGGGCTGGATCGGCAGATGCAGGTCGGCCATCGCCGCGGTGTCGGTGCGGCGCGGATCGACCACGATCCAGCGCACGTCCGGATCGCGCGCGCGCGCGTCCTCCAGCCGACGGAACAGCACCGGATGCGCGTAGGCCATGTTGCTGCCGGCGAGCAGCACGGTTCTTGCCAGTTCCAGATCTTCGTAGCAGGTCGGCGGGCCGTCCGCGCCCAGCGCCAGCTTGTAGCCGCTGACTGCGCTGGACATGCACAGCCGCGAATTGGTGTCGATGTTGTTGGTGCCGAGCAGGCCCTTGGCCAGCTTGTTGAAGACGTAGTAGTCCTCGGTCAGCAGTTGCCCGGACAGGTAGAACGCCACCGCATCCGGCCCATGCCGTTCGACGATGCCGGCCAGGCGCTCGGCCACGCTGTCCAGCGCCACCGCCCAGTCCACCGCGCGCCGCGGCGCATCGCGATGCGTGCGCAGTTCCGGCTGCAGCGCGCGGCCCTGCAGGCTGCGCACGGTGTCCGGCAAGGTGCGGCCCTTGCTGCACAGCCGGCCGTAGTTGGCCGGGTGCTCGGGATCGCCTTCGATGCCGACGATGCGCGCGGTGCCGTCGGCAGCATGCTCGGTCTCGATCAGCACGCCGCAGCCGACGCCGCAGTAGCAGCAGGTCGACCGGGTCAGCGTGCGCCGCGCCGCGGTGTCCGCGACCGCGTACGCTGCGGGCACGTGCGCGCCGTCCATCAGCCGGCGACCTGCAACGACAGCCACACATCGCCGTCGTCCACGCGCACCGGATAGCGGCGGGCGCAGCCCACGTCCGGCGCGCAGGCCTGGCCGCTGTCCAGGGCGATGTTCCAGCTGTGCAGCGGGCAGGTGACGCTGTCGCCGGCGACGATACCTTGCGACAGCGGCCCGCCCTTGTGCGGGCAACGATCGGCCAGCGCGAACACGCGGTCGCCCGCGGTACGGAACAGCGCGATCGGATCCACACCGGCGATCTCCAGCACGCGCGCGCCGAGCGCCGGGATGTCGTCGAGCCGGCAGATGCGGATCCAGTGCCGGGCGCCGGCGTCGGCGGTGCTGCGGTCGGACGCGGGGAGGTCGGAAGCGGTTGCGTGCATCGCTCAGTCCTCCACCAGCGCCAGCGGCGCAGCCACGCGCAACGGCTGGAACTCGCGTTGCCTGGCTCCGGCGATGCGCTCGGCCCATGGATCGGGCAGGCCTTCCAGCGCATACAGCAGGCGCTCGTACAGCGCGCGGCGATTGGCTGCGTCCTCGATCACGCGCTGGCGAATGTAGTCCATGCCCACGCGCTCGATGTAGTGCACGGTGCGGTCCAGGTAATAGGCCTCCTCGCGGTACAGCTGCAGGAACGCGCCGGTGTACTCCTTCACCTCCTCGGCGGTCCTGACCTTGACCAGGAACTTGGCGACCTCGGTCTTCATGCCGCCGTTGCCGCCGATGTGCAGCTCCCAGCCCGATTCCACCGCGATGATGCCCACGTCCTTGATGCCGGACTCGGCGCAGTTGCGCGGGCAGCCGGACACCGCCAGCTTCACCTTGTGCGGGCTCCACATGTTGGCCAGCATGGTTTCCAGATCGATGCCCATCTGCGTGCTGTTCTGCGTGCCGAAGCGGCAGAACTCGCTGCCCACGCAGGTCTTCACCGTGCGGATCGACTTGCCGTAGGCGTGGCCGGAGTTCATGCCCAGGTCCTTCCACACGCCGATCAGGTCTTCCTTCTTCACCCCGAGCAGGTCGATGCGCTGGCCGCCGGTGACCTTGACCATCGGCACCGCGTACTTGTCGGCCACATCGGCGATGCGGCGCAGTTCCGAGGCGTTGGTCACCCCGCCCTTCATCTGCGGGATCACCGAGAAGGTGCCGTCCTTCTGGATGTTGGCGTGGGCGCGTTCGTTGATGAAGCGCGACTGCGGATCGTCCACCGCCTCGCGCGGCCAGGTCGACAGCAGGTAGTAGTTGATCGCCGGGCGGCAGGTCGCGCAGCCGTTGGGACTGCGCCACTGCAGCTGCGCATACACCGCGCCATGGGTGAGCAGCCTGCCCTCGCGGATCGCCTGGCGCACCTCGCCGTGGCTGAGGTCGGTGCAGCCGCACACCGCCTTGGTCTTGGGCGTCTGCTGGAAGTTGGAACCCAGGCAATTCATCAGGATCTGCTCGACCAGGCCGGTGCACGAGCCGCAGGAACTGGCCGCCTTGGTCTGCTTCTTGACCTCGTCCACGGTGAACAGGCCCTGCGCGTTGATCGCCTTGACGATGGTGCCCTTGCACACGCCGTTGCAGCCGCACACCTCGTCGCTGTCGCGCATCGCGCTGGCGCGGTCCTGGCCGGCGGTGCCGGCGTCGCCGAGCGCGCTTTCGCCGAACATCAGCCGTTCGCGGCGCTCGCCGATCGGGCTGGCGTCCTTCAGCAGTTGGAAATACCAGGCGCCGTCGTTGGTATCGCCGTACAGGCAGGCGCCGACCAGCCTGTCGTCCTTCAGTACCAGCTTCTTGTAGACGCCGCCGGCCGGATCGGACAGCACGATCTCCTCGCTGCCCTCCCCGCCCATGAAATCGCCGGCCGAGAACAGGTCGATGCCGGTGACCTTGAGCTTGGTCGAGGCCACCGAGCCGCGGTAGATGCCGATGCCGAACCCGGCCAAGTGATTGGCGCAGATCTTGGCCTGCTCGAACAGCGGCGCGACCAGGCCGTAGGCGATGCCGCGGTGGCTGGCGCATTCGCCGACCGCGTACACGCGCGGGTCGAAGGTCTGCAGCGTGTCGTTGACCACGATGCCGCGCGTGCAGTGGATGCCGGCGGCCTGCGCCAGCGCGATGTTGGGGCGGATGCCGGCGGCCATCACCACCAGGTCGGCCGGCACTTCGCTGCCGTCGGAGAACCTCACCGCCACCACCTCGCCATCGGCGTTGCCGACCAGTTCGGTGGTCGAGGTGCCGAGGCGGAAGTCCAGACCGCGTTCGCTGAGCGAGCGTTGCAGCAGTTGCCCGGCGACCGGGTCGAGCTGGCGCTCCAGCAACCAGTCGGCCAGGTGCACCACGGTCACCTGCATGCCGCGCTGCTTGAGCCCGTTGGCCGCCTCCAGGCCGAGCAGGCCGCCGCCGATCACCACCGCATGGCGCTTGCGCGTGGCGGTGTCGATCATGGTCTGCGTGTCGTGCATGTCGCGGTAGCCGATCACGCCCTTCAGGTCCTTGCCCGGCACCGGCAACACGATCGGCAGCGAGCCGGTGGCCAGCAGCAGGCGGTCGTACGCCGCCTCGGTGCCGTCGGCGGCGATCACCTTGCGCCTGATCCGGTCGATGCGGGTGACTTCCTTGCCCACATGCAGCCGGATACCGTTTTCCGCATACCAGGCCAGCGGATTGAGCACGATCTCGTCGAACCGTTGTTCGCCGGCGAGCACCGGCGACAGCAGGATGCGGTTGTAGTTCGGATGCGGCTCGGCGCCGAACACGGTGATGTCGTACATCCCCGGCATCAGCTTGAGCAGTTCTTCCACGGTGCGGATGCCGGCCATGCCGTTGCCCACCACCACCAGTCTTGGCTTGTTCATGCGAGTCTCGCTTCGGTGGAGAGGATCAGACGCGCGCCGCGCCGGCCGCGGCCCATTGGCTGCGCCAGTGCTGCTTGACGTTGGACAGCAGGCCCCAGGCCAGCAGCGCGCAGCCGGCGAACAGCCACAGCCCCAACGCATAGCTGCCGGTGTGCTGCTTGACGATGCCCAGCCCCGCGGCGAGCAGGAAGCCGCCGATACCGCCGGCCATGCCGATCAGCCCGGTCATCAGCCCGATGTCGCGGCCGAAGCGCTGCGGCACCAGCTGGAACACCGCGCCGTTGCCGGTGCCCAGGCACAGCAGGGTCAGCACGAACAGCGCCACCGTCGCCGCCGGGCCGCCGACGCCGATCGCCGCGGCCGCCACCAGCAACGCCACCAGCAGATAGATCGACAGCAGCGTGCGGGTGCCGCCGACGCGATCGGCCAACGCGCCGCCCAGCGGGCGCATCACCGAACCGGCCAGCACGCACGCCGCGGTGGCCCAGCCGGCGAGCTTCGGCGAGAAGTCGAACTGATCGTGGAAGTAGCCGGGCAAGGCGCTGGCGAACCCGGCGAAACCGCCGAAGGTGATCGCGTAGAACAGCATGAACCACCACGAATCGCGATTGCCGACCAGCACCCGCGCGTAATCGCCCAGGCGCTTGCGCGGCACGTCCACCGGCGCGTCCTTGGCGCACGCCGCGAACACCAGCAAGGTCAGCAGCAGCGGGATGCAGGCCAGCCCGAACACCGCCTGGTAGCCGAACGCCGTGGCCAGCACCGGAGCGAACAGCGCCGCGAACACCGTGCCGGAATTGCCCGCGCCGGCGATGCCCATCGCCGTGCCCTGATGCTGCGGCGGATACCAGCGCGAGGCCAGCGGCAGCGCCACCGCGAACGAGGCCCCGGCCACGCCCAGCATCAGCCCCAACAGCAGCACCTGCGCGAAACTGCGCACGCCCAGCTGCCACGCCACCGCCAGCGCCACGATTACCAACACCTGCGCCAGCACGCCGGCGCGCTTGGCACCGATCACGTCGGCGAGCATGCCCAGGAACAGGCGCAGCACCGCCCCGCACAGGATCGGCACCGCCACCATCAGCGCGCGTTGCTGGGTGTCCAGCTGCAGCGCCGCGGCGATCTGCACCTGCAGCGGACCGAGCAGGTACCAGACCATGAAGCTCAGATCGAAATACAGGAACGCCGACAACAGCGTAGGTGTGTGTCCGGCTTGCCAGAACGATCGGTTCATCCGCGCCATCTCCGAGAAACGTTGGGCCGCAGCGCTGCACACCACCCGCAGCGCGCGGTAGTCGAGGGGAGGGAAAAACGAAAACGGCGCCGTCCGGTTCGCACCGGAAGACGCCGTTGTCTGGGCAGACCGACCGCCGTTGGCCCGCCTGCCGAATCGAGTTGGTGCGGACACCCCGTTGCGTCCGCGATTGCACTATCGCAATTGGCGTGCCAAATGCTCGGGGCAGCGATGCGGCGGAAAATCGCCATAAAATTCAATGGACTGAGGAATCCATCGGCGAGGTGCGGCCTTTGTTGCGAGGCCGCCACCTCCAGCGCTACGAACACAAGTGGTGCGCCGTGCACCGTTATTGTGCGCCGCGACAACCATGGCGCACCGAGTGCTTCGCTCCGGCGCAAGCAACTCTGTGAGGCAGACGACGCACGGGACATCCCGCTTGCCGGAAAGCGAAGGAAGCCGCAGGCTGCCTTTTCCCATCGCAATCCTTCGCACTCAGATGAAACGCGCCGTGTTCGCCCTGTGCCTGCTCAGCCCCGCCGCGTTGGCGTGCGATAGCCACCTGCCGCTGTCGGGCGCAGTCAGCGTGACCACCTGTTCGCCGAGGGAGAACTCCACCGACTGCGTCTATTCCGGCAAAGCGCTTTACGACTATATGGAAGCCGTGCCGGATACCGATGCGATTTTCACCATTGGCCTGCAGGCCAGTCCGTGGCGCATGTACGACGGCGAGTGGCGCATTCTCACCCCGGAGGACGTCGCCACAGTCGTGCGTGCGCAACGCGACGGAAACGTGCAGCGCGTCGAACTGGTGGCTTCATGGACCGGCGTGTCGCCCGGATCCGGTGTGCTTTCGCTGGCCGATCGCGTATCCAAGGCGTTGGACGGTCTACCGGTGCAGGGCGAAGACGGCTTTCTGTGGCTTTCCAAGAATGGCACCCGCCGCACCACGCAGCAGGCCTACACCGTGCGCGAAGGTGCCGGCTCCTATTTCCTGCCCGCTGGCGCAGACCTGTTCGTTCCCTTGGTGGCGGGCTGGCCCACGTTCGTGGAGGGCGATATCGCCGACACCGATCTCAAACTGATGACGCAGGCGGCGGCTGGCTGGAATGTGATGTTCCTGTGTCCGGACAAGGCCCTGGCCGGCTTCGAACGCGCCGCTGCCAAGGGCAGCGCCATCGCCGCCTACAACGCCGCGCTCATGCGTTTGGAACGCGGCGGCGACGCCGACCGCACCATTGCGCTGGCGCTGCTGGAACGCGCCGCAGCGCTGGGGGACGAAACGTCGCAGGCGAGGCTGAAGAAGGAACGCACGTCGCGGTAGCACTGCAGGATGGACCGACATACACACACTGCGCCCTGCCGCTCCCGACGCTTGCAAGTTCGCTCCCCGCCGGAAGTCGCTTCCAAATGCGCCTAATAGCGTTGCGCAGACCCGCCAGCACTGCGAGCGAACAGACGTTGCGGCTGGGACTGCATCATCAACCTGCGCACCGCCGACTCGACGGCCATGAATCTGTGCCGCTGCACGAGATAACTCCCACCGAGCAGCACTGCGACGGTCAGCACCGCAGCGGGCTTCACCGCCACGACCAGGAACGAGGTCGCCATGGCGAACAGCACCGACCAACTGCACAAGCCGACCACACGGAGTTCGCTGCGCTGGCAGTCGATCACGATCAGCCCGCGCATGACCGGCGGGTATCGCCAGCCGAAGTGGAGACCGAAGCTTTCGCGGAATGCCCATGCACGCCTGGACAGCGGACGGAACACCAGTGCGGGCCACTTCTCCGCCGCGACTTCGCCTTGCAGCCGCTCGAAAGGGAAATGCAGCAGCGCCGAGGTCGGCACCGCGATGCGCCGACTGAACAACGGGAGTCCCCACGACCAGTAGGTCCGGTTCCATACCACCAGCAGAGCGCCCTCGATCAGTATCAGGGCAATGAGTGCATTGGCCATTCGTCATCCATGGGCGAGCATGCGTTCGGTCGCGCGGCGAAGCGACGTCGACGGAGTATGCCGCGCCGGACTGCGGATTCCGACCCGCTCGCTCCAGAAACCAGCCCGTCGGTTCGGCATTGCGTACGCGGTCGTCCAGCCGATGCAATCGCCTAGCGGACCAGAAGCAGCCGGCGGCAAGGTTCGGCGTTCCCCAAGGCGCCGGGCTCGTCACCAGGCGATGGACCGCTGCAGTGGTCCCCGGGCGGTCTTGAGCAGCGCCTTGAAGCGCTGCGGTTGCTCCAGCGCCTCTGAAAAGTCGAACGTGCCTACGCCGAGACTGCCGACGCTACGTCGCTCCGACCAGCGCAGTGACTAAGCAGGCGCACGTCCAGCCTGCCAATCCGGCAACCCATCCTCGCGCTCGTCGCGCCCCGGCACTGCGATCCCCAGCTGCGAAGCCGCCGCACGGTACGTCTCCAACCGATGCACCCGCGCCACGATCTGCGCATCGTGCGCCGCATCCTGCGCGGCCCCCGCTTCGCTCGCCGGCAACCATCCCCAGCGCCGGAACTGCTGCAGGAACCAGCGTCCGTCCGACAGCCACGGCATGTTCGCCATCCCGCCCGCATGGAAGCGCAGACCCTGCGGATCGGCGCCGTCATCGGCGGCGCCGCCCGGCAGCAGGCACGCTGCGATGCGCTCGTCCGGCAAGCCGATCACGTCGGGATCGGCCAGCCACGCCACCGCTTCGCGACGATGCGCGGCATCGTCGAGCCAGCGGCAGGCTTCGAGCAGCGTGGCGGTCAGCGCGGTCGCCAGCTCCGGCTGCAGTGCGGCGAAAGCGCGGCGGCAGGCCAACACTTTCTCCGGATGACCAGGCCACAGTGCGCCGCTGCGGATCGCGCGCCGGCCCACGCCCATCGCCTCGGCCTGCGCCGCCCACGGTTCGCCGGCGCAGTAGCCGTCCAGTTCGCCGCGCGCCAGCGCGTCGGGCATCTGCGGCGGCGGCAGGGTCACCACCTGGAGATCGCCGATCGGGTCCACGCCCTGCGCCGCCAGCCAGTAGTACAGCCACATCGCGTGGGTGCCGGTGGGGAAGGTCTGCGCGAACACCGGCGGGCGCCCGAGCGCGGCCAGTGCGCTGCGCAGCGGCGTGCCTTGCGCCAGTGCGTCGGCCAGCGCCGGCGCCAGGGTGATGGCCTGGCCGTTCTGGTTGAGGGTGAGCAGGATCGCCATGTCCGCCTGCGGTCCGCCGATGCCGCATTCCACGCCGTAGACCAGGCCGGCCAGTGCGTGCGCCGCGTCCAGTTCGCCGGACAGCAACTTGTCGCGTACCGCCGCCCACGACGCCTGCCGCTGCAGGTCCAGGCGCAGGCCGTGGCGGCGGTCCAGCCCCAGCCGTACCGCGGCGATCAGCGGCGCGCAGTCGATCAGCGGCAGGTAGCCCAGGCGCAGCGTGCGCGGTTCGGGGTGCAGTGGTGCGCTCATCGCTTCCTCATCCCAGCAGGTCGGCCATGGCGAGGATGCGCTGGGCGACCTCGGCCAGCTTCAGTCCTTGCTTCATCGCCTGCTGCCGCAGCGCGGCGTAGGCCTCGTTCTCGCTCATGCCGCGCTTGTCCATCAGCAGGCGCTTGGCGCGGTCGATCTGCTCGCGGTCGCGCAGCTTGCCCTGCACTTCGTCCAGTTGCCGGCGCATGCCCGCCTCCTGTTCGAAGCGCGCCAGCGCCACCTGCACGATCGGCGCCAGCCGCGCCGGCGCCAGGCCGTCGACCACGTAGGTGGTGACCCCGGCGCTCACCGCGGCGCGGATCAGTTGGTCGTCGCCGTCGGCGGAGAACATCACCACCGGGCGCGGCGCCTGGCGGTGGATCAGCGCCAGTTGCTCGAGCGTGTCGCGCGAAGGCGAATCGACGTCGATGATGACCACGTCCGGCTGCTGGGTGGACACCGCCTTGAGCAGCGCCGGAGCCGCCGCGACCTCGTCCAACACCTCGTAGCCGGCGTCGAGCAGCGCCTGGCGCAGCTGCCCGATCGGCTTTTCGGTATCGTTGACCAGCAGGACGCGCAGCATTCAGGCCTGGCTAACGGAAGTTGGCTGAGCCGCATGGTGCCATGCAACACGCGTCCGCCGCGAGCCGTCCCCACCCCGCAGGAGTCCGCATGCCGCTGTATCCCTTGTTCGCCGATCTGGGCGGGCGCCGCGTGCTGGTGGTCGGCGGCGGCGAGGTGGCGATGCGCAAGATCGAGGCGCTGCTGCATGCCAGCGCGCAGGTGCTGGTGTACGCGCATGCGCTCAACGCCACAGTGGCGCAGTGGCTGGCGCAGGGCCGGCTGCAGCGGGTCGATGGCGCGTTCGATCCGCAATGGCTGGACGAGGCCTGGCTGGTGGTCGCGGCCACCGACGACAACGCCTTCAACCGCGAGCTCGCCGCGCAGGCCGGGCAGCGCCGCAAGCTGGTCAACGTGGTCGACGATGCCGAGCTGTCCACGTTCCAGGTGCCGGCAATCATCGACCGCGATCCGCTGCTGGTGGCGATCTCCTCCAGCGGCGCGGCGCCGATGCTGGCGCGGCGCCTGCGCGAACGCTGGGAGAGCGAGCTGGACCATTCCTATGCGCAGCTGGCGCAGCTGTTCGCGCGCCACCGCGAGGCGATCCGCGCGCGCCTGCCGCAACTGGCGCAGCGCCGGCGCTGGTTCGAACAGGTGCTGGAAGGGCCGGTGCAGGTGCTGCTGCAGAGCGGGCAGACGCAGGCGGCCGAACAGGCGTTCCACGACGCCCTGCAGCGCAGCGAGCAGGAGGTGCCGCGCCGCGGCAGCGTGTGGCTGGTCGGCACCGGCAACGGCGATCCCGGCGCGCTAACGCTGAAGGCGCTGCGTGCGTTGAACCAGGCCGATCTGCTGCTGTGCGATCCGGCCGTGGACGCCGCGGTGCTGAGCCTGGCGCGCCGCGATGCGACGCGCCAGCCGCTGCCGGCCGACGCCGATGCGCATCTGGCCTTGCTGATCGAACAGGTGCAGGCGGGGCAGCGCGTGGTCAGCCTGAAGCCGGGCGATGCGTTCCGCCAGTTGCCGCATGCGCAGCTGGCCACGCAACTGGCCGCTGCCGGCATCGCCTGCGACGTGGTCGCGGGTGTGGCATTGGACTGATCGGCGCAGCGCGATCGCGGCCGCGCGTCACGCCGGCACTGGCGCCACGGCGGCCGCGGTCGCCGGCCCGCCGGCCACCTGCAGCAACTGCTTGCGGAACCCCACCCACAGCGCCAGCGACAGCAGCGAGATGCCGCCGAGCAGCAGGAACGCGGTGCGGTAACCGAAGTCCTGCGCGATCCAGCCACCCAGCGCCGGACTCAGCGCCGCGCCGATGCCCTGCACCGTCATCACCGCGCCCTGGCCGACGTTGACCCGGCCGGTGCCCTGCAGCAACCGCGCCACCAACGCCGGCACTACCACGCTCTGCAGGCCGGCACCGACGCCGTCGAGGATCTGTACCGGAAACACGCCCCAGGCGTGGATCAGGCTGGCCGCGATCAGGCCGCGCAGCGGCAGCGCGAGGAAGGTCAGCAGCATCACCCACCAATGCCCGCGCACGCGGATCAGGCGCATCGCCAGCAGCGAGGCCACCACCATCGTCGCCTGCGCGACGATGATCGTGGTCGCGGTCAGCGCACTGGGATCGCCCTGGTGCGCGGCGACCACGGCCATGCCGTACAGCGGCAGCATCGCCGCGTTGCCCAGGTGGAACAGCGCCAGCGCCAGGGCCAACACCAGCAACGGCTTGCAGGTCAGCAGGACGGACCAGCCACTGGCGTGGTCGGCACCGTGCGCGCCGCTCTCGGCCAAGCCGCGCGCGGCGCGATGGTCGATCGCATCGCGCGGAATCAGCAGCACCGAGGCGATCGCCAGCACGCCGAAGCACCCGGTCAGCACGAACACCGCGCCGAAGCCGAATTTCCAGCCTAGCAGGCCGGCCAGCGCCGCCGCGACCACGTTGCCGGCGTGGCTGCCGACCTGGTTGCGTGCGATCTGGTGATCGAACCCTGCCTGCCGCACCAGCCCCAGGGTGATGCCCGACAATGCCGGACCCAGCGCCGCGGCAGCGAGCGCGGTCATCACCTGCGCGGTCACCACGCCGGCGAAGTTCGGCGACCACCACAGCAGTGCCGAGGCCAGCAGGATCAGCGTGCAGCCGACCACCACGATGCTGCGCTTGCGTTTGGTCGCATCGACCAGCGCGCCGCCCGGCGTGGTGGCGAGCATGCCGGCGATGCCGCCGATGCTCATCACCGAGCCGATCGCCCCCAGCGACCAGCCCTTGGATTGCAGGAACACGCTCAGGAACGGACCGAGCCCGTCCTGCACATCGGCCAGGGTGAAGTTCAGCGCTTCCAGCGCGCGCGTGCCGCGCGGACGGGCGCCAGGCGCGGCGGCCGGCCGCGCGCTCATCGCCGCACCGCCAGGCGGGCGGACGGAAACGGAAAGCCATAGCGAGGCGCACAGCGAAAGAACGACATGGCGGGATCCTGAGAGCGCCATCGCAGACACCGCGACGGACGCGAAACGATACGCGGCGCAGGGGCGGCCGCGTCACCGCGACCGCCTCTCGCCCGGTTCAGTGCTTGGGTTTGGGCTTCGGCTTGGGCTTGTCGGCGTCGTGCGGCTTGGGCGGATGCGGCTTGGGCGCGATCGGCTGCAACGCCGACGCTTTCGCGCCCAGCGCCTGCGCATGGATCACCGTGCCGTACGGCGAGACCAGCGCGTGGCCCTCCACCGCCAGCGGCTTGCCCACCGTCAGCCATTTGGCCAGGGGCGCGGCGGCGTGCGGCGGGAAGCGCACGGTGCTGTCGTCTTCGAGCAGCGCGCCGTGCACCTGCCCGTGCGGTCCGTGCAACAGCCGCGCGACGACCCCGCTGTGCTGGATTCTGGCCGGTTTTTCGGGCTTTTCGTGCTTCTCGGGTTTCGCGGATTTCTCCGGCTTCTTGCCCGGCTTGTGCTCGGCGTGCGGTCCATGCGGCCCGCGATCGGCGATGCGTTTGCCGCCGTCGGGATCGATCGCCAGCGCGACCAGCATGTCCACGCCGTAGGGCTTGAGTCCGCGCACGCCGAGCGCGATGCCCGGCTTGAGCGTTTTCAGCAATTGCGCCGACAGATGCGGCGCGGTGTGCACCTCGGTGCCGTCGTCGAGCAGCAGGCCATCGACCTCGGCCTTGGGATTGAGCAGGAAGCGGGCGAGCGTGCCGCGGGTTTCCGGCAGGTAATCGGGATCGACCCAATGCATGGCGTTACTCCAATGAAGGTGGGGGGAACCGGCAGCGCCGGTCGCGGCGCCCGCCGCGGCAGGCAGCGGGCGCCGGGGTCACACGGGCAGGCGGATCAGCGCGGCGCCGGCGGCGGCACCGGCGGTGCGGCAGGCGTAGCGGGACCGCCCGGCGGCGGCGGCGCGGCCGGTGCGGCCGGCGGTGCGGGCGGCGCGAACAGGGTGCGCTGCGAGGCACGGTCGCGGCCGAGCTGGGTCGCCTCGAGCGAGCGGCCGGCCGCGGTCGCCACGCCGAAACCGCTGACGCTCAGCGGCGCGCCGACGCGCAACAGCGTGCCGTACTGCACGGCCACATGCGGCGGCATCCGCACCACAGTGCCGTCGCTGAGCAACACGCCGGCGGTGTCGCCGCGCGGACCATAGACCAGGCGTTCGATGCGGCCTTCGGCCTGCATCTGATTCAACGCAGGCGGGGCCGGCGGTGCGGGCGGACCGGCCAGCGGGTTCGGCGGGCGGTCCACCACCTGCTTGCCGCTGCGGCGCGCGCTGATCGTGCTGGCCTGCAGCAGCGGCAGCGTGCCCAGGCGATAGCCCTGCACGGTCACCGCATCGCCGCGGCGCACCGCGGCCTGCAGTTCGGCCGACAGGTGCGGCGGGAAGCCGACCTGGGTGCCGTCGCGCAGCCACAGCCCGTCGACCTCGCCGTTGGGATTGAGCATGAAGCGGTCGATCGTGCCTTCGACAGTGACCGGCGCGGCGGCGATCGCCGCGGGAGGCGCGGGAGGCGCAGGGGGCGCCGGCGGTGCGGGCGGCGGCGCGATGCCGGCCGCCGCGGCAGGCGGGGCCGCGGGAGGCGCCGGCACCTGCGCGGCAGCAGTGGCGGTGGCGATGGCCAGCGAGAAAGCGAGTGCGCTGCGACGGATCATCGGAAGTTCTCCAGGGCGGCAAGGGGTCCGCCTGTGCAGAGGTCACCGCAGTATCCGTGCCAACTTTCAACTACTTGATTTAAAACAAGTAATGCTTGGAGGGAGCCACGACGGGTGTCTGCGCTTCATCCACTGTCGTCCGCTTTGCGGACAGTTGCGGTGTCGGCAGCGGGACACCTGGCTCTTCGTTCGCCTGCCTATCGCTGCGTAAATGGGACGCGCTGGTGTGCTCGGCCGTTGGCTTGTAGGGCTACGGGTAGTGTGTGTCGCGGCTGAAGCCGCTCCTACAACGGCGGCGTTGCTGGTGCGGTCTTTTTATCCGTTGGTGGCGGTGGCGCTGCGTCTGGCGCTTGGATGAGCCTGGTCCAGCGGCGGCGCGTGGGGCAGGCGCGCCTTCGCCGCGTTTTCGTTGTCCGGTGTCTGCGCAAGCGCGGCGCGATCCAACGGCGGGGCACGCCCTAGCCCAGCCCGTAATCGTCGAGCTTGCGATACAGCAGCTGGCGATGGATGCCGAGCCGGCGGGCGGCCTCGGCGCGATTGCCCTGCGCCTGGGTCAGTGCCGCCTGGATCATCTGTTGCTCCAGTTGCGCGATCGCCTCGGGCAGGGTCAGCGCCGGCGCCTCGGCGGGTGCCGTCGCGGCATCGCCGGCCAACAGCTCGTCCAGGTCGTGCGCCTCGATCGTCGGCGTGCGCACCAGCACCTGGCACCGCTGCATCGCATTGCGCAGCTCGCGCACGTTGCCCGGCCAAGGATAGGCGCGCAGCCGCGCCTGCGCCGCCGCCGACAGCGTGCGCGCCGTAGTGGCGCCCTCCTCGAGGAAATGCTGGGCCAGCAGCACGATGTCGTCGCCGCGCTCGCGCAGTGGCGGCAGTTCGATCGGCACCACGTTGAGGCGGTAGCGCAGGTCGCTGCGGAAGCGGCCGTCGGCGACCAGCTGCGCCAGTTCGCGATGGGTGGCGGCGACCACGCGCACGTCCACCTTCTGCGCGCCGCGCCCGCCTAGCGGCGACACCTCGCCCTCCTGCAGGAACCGCAGCAGCTTGGCCTGCATGGGCAACGGCATGTCGCCGATCTCGTCCAGGAACAGGGTGCCGCCGTCGGCTTCGCGGATCAGTCCTGGACGATCGGCGACGGCGCCGGAAAACGCGCCCTTGCGGTAGCCGAACAGTTCGCTTTCCATCAGCTCGGTCGGGATCGCCGCGCAGTTGACCGCCACGAACGCCGCACCGGCACGCGCGCTGGCGCGATGCAGCGCGCGCGCCACCAATTCCTTGCCGGTGCCGGTCTCGCCGCTGACCAGCACCGGCAGGTCCGAGGCCGCGGCCAGGCCGATGCGCTTGTGCACGGTGCGCATCGCCGCGCTGTGGCCGAGCAACGCGCCGGCTTCTTCGGCCGGCGCCGGCGGCGGTGCCGCACTGCCAGCGCCGCCGGCATGCGCCTGCAGCGCGCGCTCCACCACCGCGACGATGTCGGCGCGGCCCACCGGCTTGACCAGGTGATCGAACGCACCGAGTTTCATCGCCTCGATGGTGTTGCTGCTGGAGGCGTAGGCGGTGAGCATCACCAGCGGCACCGCGGCGGCCTGCGCATCGTCCTGGCGCGCGCGCATCAAGGCGATACCGTCCATGCCGGGCATGCGGAAATCGACGAAGGCCAGGTCGATGCCGCCGGCGCGCAAGCGTTCCAGTCCGGCCTGCCCATCGGCGGCGGCGATCACCTCGTGGCCGAACGAGCGCAGCGTGGCCTGCAGCGTGCTCAGGAAGGCGGTGTCGTCGTCGACGATCAGGATGCGCGCCATGGCAATTCCAGGATGAAGGAGGTGATGCCATCGTGGTGCAGATAGCGCACCTCGCCGCCGTGCGCGCGGGCGATCTCGCGCACCAGCGCCAGGCCCAGGCCATTGCCGTCGCTGCGGCCGCTGGCGAACGGTTCGAACAGGTGCGCGGCCACCGGCGCGGGCACCGGCGGCCCTTGGTTGGCCACGGTCAGCCGCAGCAGATCGGCGCCGGCCTCGACCGTCAGCGTCACCGCGGTGCCGGGCGTGGCGTGCTGCTGCGCGTTGCGCAGCAGGTTGTGCAAGGCCCGCGCCGCCTGCTGCGGATCCAGCGTCCATGCGCGCGGCGCCTGCGCCAGCTGCAGTGCAATCGGTGGCGCCAGCGACTCCCCGTCGGCCGGATCCAGCAGCGCCTGCAACCACGGCTGCAATGCCACCGTCTCGCGTTGCAGGCGGATCGGCTGGACCATGCCCAGCAGGCTTTCGACCACGCCGTCCAGGCGCTGGATCTGCGCCAGCATCAGTTGCGCCTGCGCTTCGTCGAAACCGCCCTGGCCGGCGGCGATCTGGTTTTCCAGGGCCAGGCGCAAGGTCGCGATCGGGTTGCGGATCTCGTGGGCCACGGTCGCGGTCATGCGCCCGAGCGCGGCCAGCCGTTCGTGCCGCGACAGTTCCTGGCCGAGGCGGCGCGCCTCGGCCAGGGCCTGCGCGCTGCGCTGCGCATAGTCGGTGACCGCCGCGCCGAGGCGGTCCAGTTCCGGCGCGCCGGTCGCCGGAATCGCCGGCACCTCCGCCGGCGTCGCCAGGGCCTGCTGGATGCCGTGCAAGCGCTGGCTCCAACGCCGCACCACCCAGCCCAGCACCACCGCCGACACCACCACCAGCGCCAGGATCAACGCCACCCCCACCGCCAGCGGGCGACTGGCCGAGGCCTCGCCGGTGGCCGCGACTCGGGTCATCGTCCACGCCGCGGTGCTGCGATCCAGCGGGCAGGCCGCGATCAGCAGCGTTTCGCGCTGGCCATCGCGGCGGTAATGCACCGCCTGCTGGTTGGCGACGCCGCGTTGCGCGGTGGCGACGATGACGTTGCGTTCGGCGGTCGGCACGTCGGTCTTGTGGTCGCTGCCGTCGTAGGTGGGATAGGCGTAGGCGACGAAGCCGCGCTGCCGTTCCCAGACTCCGCCCTCCACGCCCGCGGCGTCGGCCAGTACCAGCTGCAGCACCACCGCGGCCAGGCCGGCGCCGTCGCTGCCGCGCGCGGCGGCGCTGGCACCGTTGTAGCGCTGCACGATGCGCGTGCATTCGCCCTGCAGGCGCGCCTGCGCTTCGCCGACGCGCACGCCCTCGCTGTGCCGGTACAGGCCGAACAGCACCGCCGCCATGCCCACGCACGCGGCAAGGATGACGATCCAGATCAGCAGCAGTTGCCGCAACAGCGAACGGGGCATGGTCCACCGGGCACGCGAAAGATAAAAATGTAGCAGCGCGCCGCGCCGCAACGGCGTGGCGCGCTATTGCCGTTCATCGCTCAGCGCAGGTTGGTCTTGACCAGTTCGACCACCTCGTCGCCGCGCCCGCTCATCACCGCGCGCAACAGGTACAGGCCCATGCCCTTGGCCTGCTCCAGCTTGATCGCCGGTGGGATCACCAGTTCCTGGGTGGCCACGCGCACATCGACCAGCGCCGGCCCCGGGTGCGCGAAAGCCTGCCGCAGCGCCGGCTCCAGTTGCGCCGACTCCTCCACGCGCAATCCGAGGATGCCCATCGCGTTGCTCATCGCCGCGAAGTCCGGATTGCTCAGGTCGGTGCCGGTGTCCAGGTATCCCGCCGACTTCATCTCCATCGCCACGAAACCGAGCGAGGCGTTGTTGTAGACCACCACCTTCACCGGCAGGCCGAGCTGCGCCAGGGAAATGAAGTCGCCCATCAGCATGGTGAAGCCGCCGTCGCCGGACAGCGAGATCACCTGCCGCCGCGGGAACTGCGCCTGCGCGCCCAGCGCCTGTGGCATCGCGTTGGCCATCGAGCCATGGTTGAACGAGCCGAGCAGGCGGCGCTTGCCGTTCATGGTCAGGTAGCGCGCCGCCCACACCGTGGGCGTGCCGACGTCGCAACTGAAGATCGCGTCCTCGTCGGCCAGCGCATCGATCATCCGGGTCACGAACTGCGGGTGCAGCGGCTCGCCGGGCGCTGCGGCCACCGCCAGGTCGTCGAGGCCTTCGCGCGCCTTGCGGTAGTGCGCCAGCGATTTTTCAAGGAAGCCGCGCTGCTCGCGCCGCTGCAGTTTCGGCAGCAAAGCGGCGATGGTCTCGCGCACGTCGGCGGCGATGCCCAGCTGCAGCGGCGTGCGCCGGCCCAGCGCAGCCGGGTCGCGATCGACCTGCACGATCGCCGCGTCCTTCGGATAGAACTGGCGGTACGGGAAATCGGTGCCGAGCATCAGCAGCGTGTCGCAGTTGAGCATGGCCTGATAGCCGGAACTGAAACCGATCAGGCCGGTCATGCCGACGTCGAACGGGTTGTCCCATTCCACGTGTTCCTTGCCGCGCAGCGCGTGCACGATCGGCGCGCCGAGCAGGTCGGCCAGCGCCACCAGTTCGTCGTGCGCGCCGGCGCAGCCACTGCCGCACAGCAGGGTGGTGGCCTCACTCGCCCGCAGCAGCTCGGCCAGGCGTTCCACGTCGGCGTCGGCCGGCAGGATCCGCGGCGGCGCCAGCGCCGGCCAGGCGCTCGACGTCCCCTTGGGCAGCTCCTGCAGCGCCACGTCGCCGGGAATCACCACCACCGCCACGCCCTGTTTCAGGATCGCGGTACGCATCGCCCGGTGCAGCACCTCCGGCATCTGCGCCGGATTGGTAACCAGTTCGACGTAGTGGCTGCACTCGCGGAACAGTTCCTGCGGATGGGTTTCCTGGAAGTAGCCCAGGCCGATCTCTGAAGAAGGGATATGCGCGGCGATCGCCAGCACCGGCTGATGGCTGCGGTGGCAATCGAAAAGGCCGTTGATCAGGTGCAGGTTGCCTGGCCCGCAGCTGCCGGCGCAGACCGCAAGCTTGCCGGTCAGCGCGGCCTCGGCACCCGCGGCGAACGCGGCCACCTCTTCGTGGCGCACATGCATCCACTCGATGCTGTCCATCTGCCGCAGCGCGTCGGTCAGCCCATTGAGGCTGTCGCCGGTGACGCCCCAGATGCGCTCGACGCCGGCGCTGTGCAGGGTCTCGGCGAGCAGACGGGCGATGGTCGGCTTGGACATGGGCGGCTCCGTAAAAAGAAGCGCCGATGCTGGCACGCGATCCGTTACACGAGCGTGCTGCCGCGATGCCAGTTCGACACTGTGGACTGGCTTCGGACCGGACGCCGCGCCACTCAGCTCTTGCCGCGATCCGCATTGCCACCGTTGCGCCCGCCATCCTCGCCGCTAGCGTCCTCATGGTAGCCACCGGTCGCGGCCCTGCCGTGCGCGCCGCCGGCGTGCTCGCCGGTGGCGGCATAGGTGCCGGCCTGGCCGAAGTTGGGCTGGGTCCGGCCGCTGCGATCGGCGCCTGGATCGGCGTCGGCCGCGTCCGGCAGACCCGCATCCTGCCGCGATGCGGTCCGCGACGGGATATCGCGTTCGCGCCCGCGGGGCACGCCCGTGTCCTCGGAAACATCGGCGGTATCGCCGCGATAGCCTGCCTGACGGATGTCGTGGTCGCCCAGGGGAACGGAAGGGCGGCGGGAATCGTGATCGCGCATGAGAAATCTCCTCGATGATCGGATGCCGTGCCGCGACACGGCTTGCGACCCAGCCTGGGCCGGCGTGCGTTAGCGTCGCTACAAGGGGCGATGAAGGCGATGCGAGCGGCGCAGCGCGGCGCCGACGCATCAGGGGCCGAGTCCCGATCCGAGCGACGCCCGCTTGGATGCCGGTCCGGCTGGTGCATCGCCTTCAGACACACGAGGCGGGTGCACGCTGCCCTCGCCCGGCATCCACGCAACGCTAACCGGCCGTTGCCGACGATCTGGGCTCCTAACGCACGGGAGCCGAACATGAGCGGATTACTCTGGAAATTGGCGGTCGCCGGGACCGCGGTCGCGGTCGTCACCGCCTATCGTCGCCGCGGAGCGCAGCAGCCGCGTACCGCAGTGTTTTCGCAGGATCGCGCGTTCCGCGCCGAACCGGACGATGGCGCATTCACGCCTCCCCACGGCGACGTGGTGTCGGTCACCGATGCACCGCGCGGCGAGAACGTCGCCGGGTTGCGTGCTGGTCCGGCGGCGACCTGAGGCGCCGGTTGCCTCGCTTCTAGCAAACCGGACCTTCCGCGCGCCAGCGATTGCAGGCCACACGGAATGCACGTGTGCCTCGCCGGTCAGTGGCCGCAACTGTCGCGGCCGCCGCGTCGCCGCGTCGCCGTTCATGCAGGAAGGCCACCGGCGGCGGCTGCGTCACTGATCCTCGTCGTCACCACCGCCAATCCTGGGCGCGTCGTCCTGGGCATCCGGGCCGCCGCGCCGCGCATTGCGCGCGCGCAGCGCTTCGCTGGCCTTGCTCGCCAGCGCTTCGTATTGCTTGCGGATCTGCTCCAGTCGCTTCTCGTCCATTTCCTCCAGATTGAGCAGCTCGTCGTTGGCCTTGGCGGTCACCCGGATCAGCTCGTCGAGCTTGATCTGCATCGCCGCGGTGTCGGCGTTCTGGGTGTGCTGGATCAGGAACACCATCAGGAAGGTGATGATGGTGGTGCCGGTGTTGATCACCAATTGCCAGGTGTCGTTGAAACCGAATACCGGGCCGCTGGCGCCCCACAGCACCACGATGCCGAGCGCGATGCAGAACGTCCACGGCGTGCCGGCCGCGTACGACGCTTTCTTGGCGACGGCATTGAACAGGTTTGCAGCTTTCATCGCATACCTCGCGCAGTCGATGGACCTGCGCACCAGGCGTGATGCGCGGGCACCGCGGATGATCGGCGGCGGCGCGTGAGCAATGCGTGGAAGGCGCGACCATGGTGCAGCGCATAAAAAAACAGGCGGGAAACCCGCCTGTCGTTGTGTTCGCGTCGCTGGATCTCGGCCGGCGCTCAGCCCATCTGCTGCGCCGCCTGCGGTTGCAGCTGGCGCACCGGACGCGGCCGGCTCGGGAAGGCGTGGCGCACGATCCGCCACATCACCTGGCCGAACTGGCGCGGCAGCGAGCCGGTGTTGTAGTGCTGGCCGTAGCGCGCGCAGATCTGCTTCACTTCCACCGCCAGCGCCGCGTAGCGGTTGGCCGGCACGTCCGGGAAGAAGTGGTGCTCGATCTGGTGGCTCAGGTTGCCCGACAGCACGTTCAACAGCTTGCCGCCGGCCAGGTTGGAAGAACCGCGCAGCTGGCGCAGATACCAGTGCCCGCGCGACTCGCCCTTGATCGATTCCTTCGGGAACGTCTCCGCATCGGCGGTGAAGTGGCCGCAGAAGATGATGACGAAGGTCCAGATGCTGCGCAGCACGTTGGCGGCGAGGTTGCCCAGCAGCACGGTCAGGAAGAACGGACCGGCCAGCGCCGGGAAGATCACGTAATCCTTCAGGATCTGCCGGCCCATCTTGCGGCCGACCGGCAGGAACGTGCGGCGCAGCTCGCCGCGCTTCATCTTGCCGGCGAACCAGCGGCCCAGGCGCAGGTCCTGGATCGCCACGCCCCATTCGAACAGCAGTGCGAACACCACCGCGATGAACGGCTGCATCAGGTAGAACGGGCGCCAGCGCTGCTCGGGGAAGATGCGCAGCAGGCCGTAGCCGATGTCGTCGTCCATGCCGCGCACGTTGGTGTAGGTGTGGTGCTTGAAGTTGTGGGTCTTGCGCCAGTTGTCGCCGGTGGCGACGATGTCCCACTCGTAGGTGTTACCGTTGAGCTGCGCATCGCCCATCCAGTCGTACTGGCCATGCATCACGTTGTGGCCCAGCTCCATGTTCTCCAGGATCTTGGACAGGGTCAGCAGCGCCACGCCGGCGATCCACGCCGGCCACAGCACGCTGTGCACGAACGCGCCCAGGAACAGCAGCGCGCGCCCGGCCAGCCCGGTGTAGCGCACCGCGGCGACGATGCGGCGGATGTAGCGCGCGTCGGCCGCGCCCAGGGTGGCGACGGTGCGCACGCGCAGCGCGTCGAGTTCGTCGCCGAAAGCCTGCAGTTCGGCCGGGGTCAGTGCGCGGTTGCGGGGAGCAGCCATGGGAAAGTCCTTCAAAGGTCCAGGATCAGGTCGCTGCTGGCGCTGTTGATGCACAGCTTCAGCATCGCACCCGGTTCGGTGGCGTGCGCGCCGGTGAGCAGGTCGCGGGTCGCGCCGGATTGCTTGCCGCAGGCGCAGCTGTTGCAGATGCCCATGCGGCAACCGTGCTTCGGGCGCAGGCCTTCGGCTTCCAGCGCGGTGAGCAGCGATTGCCCGCGCGGCAGCTGCAGCACCCGGCCGCTGCGCGCCAGCGTCACCGCGACGGTGCCGTGTTCGGCGTCGGCCAGCAGCGGCGTGCTGAACGCCTCGGCCTGGAAGCGCGCGACAGTGCCCTCCAGGCGGGCACGCGCGGCCTGCACGAAACCGCCGGGGCCGCAGGCCAGCACCTGCGCCTGGTCCAGCCCGGCCAGGTGCGCCAGCGGCAGCGTGTCCACGCGCGGCGCCGGCGCGGCGCCTTCGCCGGTGACCGCCAGCTGCAGGCGGAACCGCGGGTGCGCGGCGGCCAGCGCCTGCAGTTCCTCGACGAAGCACAGCTGGTCGCTGCGCCGCGCCCAATAGATCAGGTCCACGTCGGCGGGCATGCCGGCGTCGGCCAGCTGCCGCAGCAGCGCGCGCATCGGGGTGATGCCGCTGCCGGCGGCCAGCAGCAGCCAGCGGCCCTGCGGCGCGACGGGCAGCACCATGTCGCCGAACGCCTGGCCCAGTTCGAACACCTCGCCGACCCGCGCGGTGGTGGCCAGGTACTGGCTGACGCGGCCGCCGTCGATCGTCTTGACCGTGATCGCCAGGCGCCCGTCCGGCAACGGCGTGGGGCTGTAGCTGCGGGTCAGGCGGCGTCCGTCGATCTCCACGCCCAGCTGCACGTGCTGGCCGGCGCGCAGGCCGCGCCAATGGCGGTTGGCCTTGAGGATCAGGGTGACCGCGTCGCTGCTGGCGCGCTCGCGCTGCAGCAGGCGCGCGCGCGGGCGCTGCCAGGTCCACAGCGGATGGATCCGGGTGGACCAGAAATCGAACA
The DNA here is from genome assembly GCF_041245805.1 of Xanthomonas sp. DAR 34887. Lineage (NCBI taxonomy): Bacteria > Pseudomonadati > Pseudomonadota > Gammaproteobacteria > Lysobacterales > Lysobacteraceae > Xanthomonas > Xanthomonas tesorieronis. The sequence continues at coordinate 775,734 of NZ_CP162490.1, read as the reverse complement.
CCTCCGGCTGTACCCAGGCGCGCAGGGCGCGGGTGGCGGAGCGGGCGGAGGCAGGACGGCGGGCAGCGTTCATGGCGACCACTATACAGGCGCAGATACAGATGTCTATACAGTTGTATATTCACCAAGGGCGTATGATCGCGGCCTTGTCCCGCCCCGTGCGCCCATGACTTCCATCGTTCCCCTGCCCCTGTCCGAGGACGCGCTGCCCGCGCGCAAGAGCGCGATCTCGCGCGAAGACCTGCTGGCGGCGGCGTTGAAGCTGATCGGGCCGCACCGCAGCGTGTCTACGCTGAGCCTGCGCGAAGTGACCCGCGAAGCCGGCATCGCCCCGAACAGCTTCTATCGCCAGTTCCGCGACATGGACGAACTGGCGGTGGCGCTGATCGACCTGGCCGGCAGTTCGCTGCGCACCATCATCGGCCAGGCGCGACAGCGCGCGGCCGGCAGCCACCGCAGCGTCATCCTCAGTTCGGTGGAAACCTTCATGGAGCAGCTGCGCGCCGACGACAAGCTGCTGCACGTGCTGCTGCGCGAAGGCACGGTGGGTTCGGACGCGTTCAAGCACGCGGTGGACCGCGAGCTGAATTACTTCGAGGAAGAGCTGCGCGTGGACCTGATCCGCCTGGCCGCGCGCGACGGCGCGCCGCTGCACGAACCGGCGCTGGTGTCCAAGGCGATCACCCGGCTGGTGTTCGCGATGGGCGCCACCGCGATGGACCTGCCGCCGGAAAAGGATCCGGAACTGATCCGCCAGATCAGCGCGATGCTGCGCATGATCATCCTCGGTTCGCGCACCATCGCCGCCGGCTGAGCGGCGCGCCGGTTGCCGGCACGCCGACACGCGGCCGCCGCGCTGGCGGCTCCAGGCACCGATTTCCGCGATACGTAACGGCGCACCTGTTCGCCGTCGTGCGAGTGCGCGTGCATGAACTGGATCGCGCCTGCGGCTCACACGCCGCCAACAGGATCTTGGCCGTACGTTTACCAGCGTTTGCGCACCCTCGCAGGGTCACCCCACTACGAGGCACGCCCCATGGCCGTTCCGAACTATCCCTTCCCTCCATTCAAGCCGCAGCAGCAGTCGTTTCCCGGACTGACCGACAAGATGGACCCGAAGCCGGACCATGGCGAGGACAGCTATGTCGGCCACGGGCTGCTGCAGGGCAAACGCACGCTGATCACCGGCGGCGACAGCGGCATCGGTGCGGCGGTGGCGATCGCCTACGCCCGCGAAGGCGCCGACGTGGCCATCGCCTACCTGCCCAGCGAACAGCACGACGCCGAACGCATCGGCAAGTTGCTCGAGGCGGCCGGCGTACGCGTGTTGCTGCAGCCCTGCGACATCAGCGACCGCGCGCAGGCGCAAGCCTTGATCGAGACCGTGACCGGCGCCTTCGGCGGGCTCGACGTGCTGGTCAACAACGCCGCTTACCAGCGCTATTTCCACAGCTTCGACGAGATCACCCTGGACGAGTGGGAAAAGACCTTCGCCACCAACGTGCATGCGACCTTCAACCTGGTGCGCCTGGCGGTGCCGCACATGCCGGAGGGCGGTTCGATCATCAACACCGCGTCGGTCAATTCGAAGAAGCCGACGCCCAACATCCTGCCCTACTCCACCACCAAGGGTGCGGTGGCGAACATGACCATCGGCCTGGCCGGGCTGCTCGCGGACAAGAAGATCCGGGTCAACGCGGTGTTGCCCGGTCCGATCTGGACGCCGTTCATTCCTGCCGGCATGGACGAAGAATCGCTGAAGGAGTTCGGCACGCAGACGCCGTTCGGCCGCCCCGGGCAGCCGGTGGAACTGGCCTCGGCCTATGTGCTGCTGGCATCCGATACGTCCAGCTATACCTCCGGGACGTTGCTGACCATCGCCGGCGGTGCGGTGACGTTGTAGGCCGGGATTTGGAATTCGGGATTGGGGATTCGCAACCCCGAATCCGAACGCGGTGAGGTTGCGGCGGCGCTGAGGTTTCTCTCGGCGCCGTTTGTCGTGGGTCGCGCTGCGGTTGGCTCAGTTGGCCGCGAGCAGGCCGGGAATCTGCGCCGCGATCTCGCGCGCCAGCGGTCCCAGCGGACCGATCTGGCGCGCCAGCAGTGCGCCGGCGCGCGCGTGCAGATGCACGCCCCACACCGCGGCCTGCGTGCTGCTGGCGCCGCGCGCCTGCAGGCCGCAGATGATGCCGGCCAGCACATCGCCGGAACCGGAGGTGCCCAGGCTGGCGCTGCCGCCGCGATGCACCCAGTGCGCGCCGTCGGGCGCGGCGATCACCGTGGTCGCCGACTTCAGCACCACCACCGCGCCGCTGTGGCGCGCGTGACGCAGCGCGATGGCCGCAGGGTCTGCGGCGATGCGTTCGATCGGCATGCCGCTCAACGCCGCCATCTCGCCATGGTGCGGGGTCAGCACGACGCGCCCCGGATCGGTCATGCCGCGGGTATCGACCAAGGCACCGGCATCGAGCACCACGCCGCAACGCGTGGACGCCAGCACGCGCGCGATCTGTTTGCGCAGCGCAGGCCGCGCGCGCATGCCGGGTCCGATCAGCACTGCGTCGGCGCGCGCGGCATCGCGCTGCAGCGGCTGCCCGCCGATGCGCAATTCGCCATCGGCGCCGACCGGCAGCGCCACTACGCGCGCCTCGGGCAGGGCGATCGCCATCGCCGTGGCCACGGGGCGCGCGGTGGCCACCTGCAGCTTGCCGGCGCCGGCGCGCAATGCCGCTTCCGCCGCCAGCAACGCCGCGCCAGGAATTTCGCAGCTGCCGCCGATCACCAGCACGCGCCCGCGTTGCTCCTTGCCGGCGACGCCCGCCGCGCTGGGCAACGGCCAGCGACGCAGCAGCGTCGCGGTCACCGGGATCGCGCGCGCCTGGGTCACCGCGGCCCTCCCGGCTGGTCGGCCGCAGTGGTCACCGGCACCTCGAACGGCACCGCGTTGGCCTGGATCAGGCCGAAGCGCGGCGCGCCCTCGACGTCGCCGAAGCCGTATTCGGTGACGCTGCAGTTGGGGACGTCGCCGCGCCGGTCGATCTCCAGGATCGCCGCCTCGTCGAAATGCTCGAGCAGATAGCGCATGCAGTTGACGATGACCTGATGCGCGACGATCACCACGCGCTCGCCGGCGTGATCGCGGCGCAATTCCTCGACCACGCTGCGCAGGCGCAGGATCACGTCGCACCAGCTTTCGCCGCCCGGCGGGCGGAAATAGAACTTGCCGACCGACGCGCGCTGTTCGGCCAGTTCCGGAAAACGGCTGACGATGCCATGCCGGGTATAGCGGTCCAGGATGCCGAACTCCTTCTCGCGCAGGCGCTCGTCCAGCAGCTGCGCCGTCGGCGGGATCTGCAGCGCCGTGCCGATTTCCGCGCAGGTCTGCTGCGCGCGCAGGAACGGCGAGGTCAGCAAAACGTCAGGCCGCGCCGTGGCCGGCAACGCAGCGAACCATTGTCCGAGTTGCTGCGATTGCTGCAGACCCAGCGCGGACAGCGGCGTGTCCGCATCGCGAGTGGCGATGTCGATCAGGTCCTGCCCGGACGCTTCGGCGATATCGCGGGCGACGTTGCCCGCGCTCTGTCCATGCCGCACCAGCCATAGACGTTGCGGCCAGTCGGCGTGATCGAATTTCGGCACGTGGGTCTCCTGTCGGGATGGCGTGCACGAGCCTCGCGCGGTTGCCGTGAACGCGCGGTCGCCACTTGTCCGAGCAACGCGCAACACGTTGCCGCATTCAGCGTCTTCAAAGCAGCGTAAACGCGAACATTCGTCGCACGGCTTTCACCCTTCATTGCATCCCTCCTAACAGGCAGCTGTCTACCTTGGCTTCCAAGGGGAAAAACAGCAGTACGCGGCGCACCCTACAAGTGCGCTATCGAGATCCACATTTTATGGAGGAAGTTCATGACGCGTAGCAATCCCGAGCGTTTGCTGAAATGGCTGCAGGACGCCTATGCGATGGAGCAGGAGGCGAACACGATGCTGACCGCCACCGCCGGGCGCCTGGAGCACTATCCAGAACTGAAGGCGCGGATCGAGCAGCACATCGCCGAGACCCGCGACCAATCCGACCAGGTGAAGCGCTGCATCGAGCTGCTCGACGGTTCGCTGCCGACCATCAAGGGCGCCGTCGCCAGCGCGATGGCCACGGTGCATGCCGCCGGCAATTCGATGATGAGCGACGAAGTGGCCAAGAGCCTCGGTGTCAGCTACGCCTTCGAGCACATGGAGATCGCCAGCTATCGCGCGCTGGTCATTGCCGCCAAGGAGGCCGGCCAGACCCAGATCGCCGAGATCTGCGCGGCCATTCTCGACCAGGAAATCGCCATGGCCGAGTGGCTGATCGAACACCAGGAGGCCACGATCCTGGCCTTCCTGAAACGCGAGCGGACCGAGGGCCAGACCGCCAAGCGCTAGTCCGCACGCTTCACCTGCAACATCCCATGACCCAACTACGGAGACCATCGCCATGGCGATCAAGACCATCGACGAACTGTTCCTGCACGAACTTTCCGATATCTACAGCGCGGAGAAGCAACTGACCAAGGCGCTGCCGAAACTGGCCCGCGCCTCCACCAATCCGGCCCTGCGTGCGGCGTTCGAAGCGCATCTGGAAGAAACCCAGGGCCAGATCGAACGCATCGACCAGATCGTGGAAAAACTCGATCTGCGCCTGAAGCGCATCAAGTGCGCGGCGATGGAAGGGCTGGTCGAGGAAGGCAAGGAAGTGATCGAATCGATCGAGGCCGGCCCGGTGCGCGATGCCGCGCTGATCGGCGGCGCGCAAAAGGTCGAACACTACGAGATCGCGTCCTACGGCACGCTCGCCGCTATGGCCAAGCAACTCGGCAAGACCGAGGCGCTCGAGCTGCTGCTGGAAACGCTGGAAGAGGAAAAGTCCACCGACGAGAAGCTGACCATGCTCGCCGAACAGGGCGGCAACCAAGAGGCCGCGCAGAAGCGCAAGGCGGCCTGACCGCACGACCGCGGCGCCGATGCCGGCGCCGCGGCTTTTATACCCCAGACACCCCCACTGGCCACGACGCCCGATCGTTCGCCGTCGTGGCTTTGCCGTGGGCGGTACTCCAGGAGACATTCGATGTTCATGCACAACAAACGGCTGATGTACACGGTGCGCGTCGCGCAACCGGATCCGGCGCTGGCCTCGCTGATGCTGGAGCAATTCGGCGGCCCGCAGGGCGAGCTGGCTGCGGCCATGCGCTATTTCACCCAGGCCATCGGCGAGGTCGATCCGGGACGCAAGGACCTGCTCTACGACATCGCCACCGAAGAGCTGAGCCACCTGGAAATCATCGGCTCAATCATCGCCATGCTCAACCAGGGTCCCAAGGCGGTGTTGTCCGAAGGCATGGTCGAGGCCGAGGAGATGCGCAACCTGACCAGGAACAACAACACCAGCCAGACCCAGCAGATTCTGTACGGCGGCGGCCCGGCCCTGGTGAATTCCAGCGGTGTGCCGTGGAGCGCGGCCTATGTGGATTCCATCGGCGAACCCACCGCTGACCTGCGCTCCAACATCGCGGCCGAGGCGCGCGCCAAGATCGTCTACGAGCGCCTGATCAACGTCACCGACGATCCGGGCATCGTCGATGCCTTGAAGTTCCTGATGACCCGCGAGGTGGCGCACCAGAAGTCGTTCGAGAAGGCCTTGTACGCGATCGAGCCGAACTTCCCGCCGGGCAAGCTGCCGGGCGATCCGATGTTCACCGACACGTTCTACGACATGTCGCAGGGCGATGGCGACATCAACGGCCCGTGGAACAGCGGCAGCCAGTGGCAGAAGGTATCCGACCGCAACCGCCAGGTGGCGGTGGATGGCGGCAGCGGCGTGCCGAGCGTCGGCCTAAGCCCGGCCGAAGAAGGCGCGCTGCAGGCGTTGGCGGCACGCACCATGTCGCAGCAGGACAGCGATCCGACCACTGGCGCCGATCTCGGCGCCGGTCCGGGCGCCGGTTCCACCAAGGGCAACATTGCCCTGTAACGGCAAGATCCGCAGCGGCGAATACCTTCGCCGCTGCAATCTTTTTCAGGCGCGACGCGGATTCTTGCGCTGCGCCCGCACCCGCAGGCAGGCCAGCGTTTCCGCAAGCGCCGGCAGTACGGTCATCGCCGCGGCGGGCACCAGCACCGCCACCCAGAGCGGCAACGGCAGTGACGGCACGCGCCACGCCAACACCCACCCGGCCTGCGTGGCAGTACTCGCATCGTGGCTGGCGACCCAGCCCAATCCTATCCATGGCGCCATGTCCAGCACGCTGTGCACGTGCTGCTCCAGCGGCCCGATTGCGCGCACGCCATAGGCCGCGCGGGTATCCCAGTAGCCGACCAAGGCGTGCACGACCACCAGCAGCGCCAGCACGCAAAGCTGCGCCAGGCTCGGCTGCAGGCTCAGCCACCCCAGCGTGGCCAGGCCGATGCACAGCAACTGCAGATGATGCAGCAGCGATTCGCGCAAGCCGGACGTGACAGGCAGATGGCTGCGCCGGTGCAGCAGGAAATCGCCCAGGCCGGCGCCGAGCCACAGCAGATAGGCGAGATAGGCGAAGGGCGCGATTGTCGGCATGACCCGCTCCTGGGCAGCGGTCCAGTCAGTCGCCGGTCTGCGAGTGCGGCGCATGCACCGGCTTGGACTGCGGCGAATCCTTCTGCCGCAGCCAGATGGTCAGCACCACCAGGGCGAACACGGCCAGGAACTCGCTCTGCCAGTTCTGCATCGATTCGAACCAGAACTGCGCGCCGGTCACGTGCTCGAAAAACGAAATGGCCGGTAGCCGTTGCATCGCCCGTTCGGCCAGCTCGTGCCGCCAACTGCCCAGCGCATGCAGCACGAAACTGGTCAAAAACAGCAGGCCGAACGCCAGAGCCAGCGAGCGTTCGTACAGCTGCAGCCAGATGCCCCCGGCGCGCACCGGCCATGGCGGCGGGCCGGGCGCGACGCTGTCGTCTTCCTGCTCGGGCGACAACGGCCGCGATTCGGCCGAGCCCCATTGCCGCAGCTTCACCGTCAGCACCACATACATGCCCATCTGCAGGAATTCGCTTTCCCAGTTCTCGAACAACGCACCGATGAAATGCCCGCTGTGCAGATACTCCCAGAACATCAGCGGCGCCAGGCCCTGCTGGCGCAGTTCGTCGTTGTAGGCCAGGTGGCCGCTGAGCGCCTGGCCGGCCATGAACAGCAGCGTCAGTCCCAACAACACCAGCGACAGGCCATTGCGTTTCCAGAACATGAGCGATCGTCTCCTTTTCCTGTGCCACGCGCGCTGTGCGATCGTGGAGATGCGGCGAGAAATATGCGAGCGCGCGCGGGAAGAACGGATGAAGAATCGGCGAACGTGCAACCGGGGGGCGCGCCACACGCGTCGCGCGGCATGTCCGATCATTCCTTCACCCGCGCTTTCCCGTCGTGCGCACTAAGCTGCCGACACGCAACGCGAGAGACCCATGAGACGGTTCGTACAGGCCTTCGGCATCGAGGACACCCTGCCCGCGCAGTTGGACGAGACGCTGCGCGCCGCGCTGGCTGCGCAGCCGGACCACTACAACCTGGGCAAGGGCGATGTCGCCAGCACCATCGTCTGTCGCGATGGCGTCGCGCAGGTGGAGCGCATGCAGTGGGGCATCGTGCCGCGCTGGTCGAAGACCCCGGACACGCCCTACACCACCGTCACCGCACGGCTGGAGCGCGCCGCGCGCAGCCGCATCTTCGCCGCGCCGTGGAAGAGCCAGCATTGTGTGATCCCGCTGTCCGGGTACTACAAGTGGGATCGCAGCCGCAAACCGGCACAGCCCTATTACATCCACCATGCGCAGGGCGAGGTGCTGCTGGCGGCCGGGCTGTGGGAACGCTGGGATCGCGACGAACCGGCGCTGCTCAGCTTCAGCGTGCTGACCCATGCCAACGCCGCGATTCCGGCGCCGCTGACCGCGGACGGACCGATTTTCCTGAGCGGCGACCGCTGGCGCAGCTGGCTGCGCGGACCACGGTTGTTCCCTGCCGCATTCCTGGCACGCGCGCCGCAACCGCCGCTATTGGCCTATCCGGTGTCGTCGGCCTACCAGCGCCGCGATCGCAACGACTACACCTTGCTGGAGCCGGTGGATGCCGATGCACCCGGGCTTGGCGATGCGGAGGACGAGGAAGAGGACGAAGACCGCGAGTGACACGCCCATCGGCGCGTTCGCGCCGCGCGCGCGAACGTCACCAGGCGAAACCGGCGACGAACAGCTTCTGGTCGGTCGGGCCGCGATCGCAGCCGGCCGAGGCGATCACATGGCCGGCCTCCAGCGTGCCGCCGATCTCGCGCACGGCCCGCGCCTCGCGGATGCACTCCGGCCCCACGCTGCCGCGCAGCGGCGATCGCGGATCCGGGCCGACGTGCTCGATCAGTACGATGCGGCTGCCGCGATTGAAGCTGGATGGCACAACGCAACGCGTAGGCCGCATGAGCACCGCTGCCGCCCTTCCTGCAATGCGCTCGGACCGGCATGGCGCAAACCCCCATGTAGGAGCGGCTTCAGCCGCGACAGACTCCCTCGACAACGCCGCGTCGCGACTGAAGGGGACCTCTAATACCCCCCAAGAGCATGTCGATGCACTTGCGAGACGCCGACGCGCCCGCAGGTTCCGGCATCGAGACGGACGAGATGCGATGGGTAAAGACGCATTGGTCGTAGACTCGGTAGGGTTGCGGCCGTGTTTTTCATGGACGCCTTGGCATCACGGCCACTTCGTTCTCCTGTCGCGGCTGAAGCCGCTCCTACAGGAGCACGGCGCGCTTGTGTAGGAGCGGCTTCAGCCGCGACAGGAAAAAGGAACACGCCATCGCCACGCGCAGCGTGCAGCGTCAGGGATGGAGTTATTAGAGATGCCCTGAAGTCGCTCCCACACCTGGTGGCCTGGCCTTGATCGGGTTGCGCTGTAGCGCCTCGCCTCGCCTCGCTCGCGGCGTGGCATGACATCGCCGCGAGCGCACCGCGATGCCGCGCCCGCCGATAGCGGCCAACGCAGAAACGAAGACGCCGATGCACGGAGGCATCGGCGTCGTCATCGGCGATCGCGCCCGTTGCGGGCGCCGCGGCGCTGGCTCAGAACTCTTCCCACTCCGAACTTTCCACCAGCGCGCCGCCGGGCTTGCTCCGCGCCAGCGGGCGTGCAGCCGGTGCCGGCGCTTTCTTGATCGGCGCGCGTGCGGCGGCGATCGGACGGACCGCGGCCTGGGCCGCGACCGGCCTGGGCGATGCGGCCACCGGCCTGGCGGCGCCGGCAAGGCGGAACACCGCCACCGCACGGGTCAGGTCCGAGGCCTGGTCTTCCAGGCTCTTCGCCGCCGCGGTGGCTTCCTCCACCAACGCCGCGTTCTGCTGCGTGGTCTCGTCCAGCTGCATCACCGTCTTGCTGACCTGCTCGATGCCCGAACTCTGCTCGGCGCTGGCCGCGGAGATCTCGGCCATGATGTCGGTGACCCGCTTCACCGAGGTCACCACCTCGGCCATGGTGGTGCCGGCGCGCGCGACCAGGGTCGAGCCCTGCTCCACTTCCTGCACCGAGTCGGAGATCAGGGTCTTGATCTCCTTGGCCGCCGCCGCCGAGCGCTGCGCCAGCGAGCGCACTTCCGAGGCGACCACGGCGAAGCCGCGGCCCTGCTCGCCGGCGCGCGCCGCTTCCACCGCGGCGTTCAACGCCAGGATATTGGTCTGGAAGGCGATGCCGTCGATGACGCCGATGATGTCGGCGATGCGCGCGGAGGCGGCGCTGATCGAGGCCATCGTAGTGACCACGTCCTCGACCACGCGGCCGCCGCTCTCGGCCACTTCGCCGGCGCCCAGCACCAGCTGGTTGGCCTGGCGTGCGCTGTCGGCGTTCTGCTTGACCGTGGAGGTCAGCTCTTCCATCGACGCGGCGGTTTCCTCCAGGCTCGCCGCCTGCTGCTCGGTGCGTACCGACAGGTCGCTGTTGCCGCTGGCGATCTCGCCGGCTGCGGTGTTGATCGACTCGGCCGAACGCTGGATGCCTTGCACGATCGTGGTCAGCTGCTCGGCGGTACGGTTGGCGGCATCGGCCAGGTGACCGAAGGCGCCTTCGTAGCGCACGTCCACGCGCTGCGACAGATCGCCGTCGGCGATCGCGCCCATGATCCGGCCGACGTCGGCCAGGCCGCTTTCGGCCTGCCGCATCAGCCGGTTCAGCGCTTCCACCATTTCCTTGAACGCGAACTGGTAGCGCGCTTCGTCGCCGCGTGCGGAGAAATCGCCGCGTGCCGCCGCATCGGCCAGGCGCGCGATGTCGCCGTTGATCGCCGACAGATTGCCCTTCACCGCATCCAGCGCTTCATGCAGCGCGGCGCGCTGGCCCGGCAGGCGGCGCATGTCGCGACGCAGATCGCCGCGGCCGTACTCGCCCATGATCGCCATCGCCTCGATGATCGCGTCCAGGTGTTCGAACAGCGCGGTGTTCATGCCGCGCGCCAGCGTGCCGTAATCGCCGGGGAAATCCTCCGGCATGCGGTGGCTGATGTCGTCGCCCTGCTGCAACTGCACCAGGGTCTGCATCTCGCCGTTGAAGCGCTGCAACTGGGTCTGCATCTGCTGCATGCTGGTCATCAGCTGCCCGGTCTCGTCGCGCGACTCCACCTTGATGGCGTTGTCGAAACGGCCCCCGGCAATGGCCTCGGCGGTGCGCGTGGCCGCGCGCAGCGGGGTGACGATAGCGCTGGCGATCAGCCAGCACAGCCCGACCACCAGGGCGACCAGCGCGGCGCCGATCACGGTCAGGATCTTGGTGAAGCCCAGCGCCTCGACCTGGATGTCCTCGGCGTACACGCCCATCACCAGCACCCAGTTCCACTGCGGGTACAGCTTGGCGTAACTGATCTTCGGCAGCTGTTCCTTCTTGCCCGGCTTGGGCGCGCTGTAGTAGCTGAAGCCGTCGCCGCTGGTCACCGCGGTGCGGATGTCGCGGTACACGTATTCGCCGGCATCGCTCTTGTAGTCGCTCATGTCGGTGCCGACCTTGCGCTTGGGATGCATCAGGATGCGCATCTGCGGGTCGAGCATGAAGAAGTAGTCCACGCCGCCGTTGGTCTTCATGTCGGCCAGCGCCGACTTGGCCGCTTCCTGGGCCTGCGCCTCGGTGAGTTCGCCGCGCTTGGCCTTGTCGGCATAGTGCTCGATGACGCTCATGCCCATGTCGATCTGGGTCTTCACGGTCTGCTTGCGCGCATCCACCAAGTCCAGATACTGCAGGCGCGCGGCGGCGACCGCGAGCAGGATCACGCCGATGGCGAGCAGGGTGCACAGCACGACGAACTTGCGGGTCATCGGCAAGTTGGCGATGCGACGACGCAGGAAATGGACGGGATTCATAGCGATCCTGGGGCGATGCCGTTGATGTATGTCTGCTGATAGCGGCCGCAGCCGCTTCGAACTTGACGCCTGGCGACACCGCGGACTGAATACGTTGTGATGGAATTCGCGATTTGCGCCGTGCCGCCGTGAGGATCCACCTCTGTGTCGCCGCGGCGCAGCGCCGCGGCCGCTTTCATGCAACCCGTGCGACGTCGTGCTGGCGCTGCAGCGCGTCGTGGCCGGCATCGCCCTGCCAGACCAGGCGATGGAAATCGAAGCCGGATTGCAGGCGCGGCTTCACCACGTTGAAGTAGGGCGACACATCGAAGTCGCGCGGCAGATAAAGGCTGTGATGGCGGTTGTGCAGCACTTCCGCATCCTGCGCGTCGGGCACCGGCACGCTGCCGATCTCCGGCAGGATCGGGTAGCGGATGGAGCCGAAGGCCTGCGCCAGCAGCGTCGAGCAGATCGCCTTGGTCGGCTCGCCGCTGCCCAGTTCCAGGAAGCGGCGCTTCACCGACGACGGCAGCGGCGGCGTGCGGATCAGATAGCGCGCCAGGTCGAGGATGTTCTTCAGGTCGTAGCTGTTGCCGACGCGGCTGACCATGTAGTCGACCACCGCGTCGATCTCGTCGGCGCCCAGCCCCACAGGGCGGCAGATGCGCGTGTGCAGGCCGGCGAATTCGCTCAGGCCGACCAGGCGCACACCGACGTTGATGTCCACATCGCAGAACGTCGGCGCGTCTGCGTCGGCTGTCGTTCCGAGGTGATCGCCGATGTACAGCGCGGCGTGCGACCAGGTGGACTGGCTCAGGTACTTGATCGCGGTGGAGAAGCGGCTGTTGCCCTCGACCAGCAGTACGTCGCCCTTGCGCAAGGCCGCCTGCAGCAGCTGCGGCGGGCTGGTCGGCAGTTCCGAGCGGTGCCGGCGCGGCTTGGACAGGAACTTGGCCAGGTGACGACCCAGCAGGCGGGGCAAGGACAGCATGCGCGTTCCCTCATGGACGGCCCGATCCGGGCGGCGAAAAGCGGCTTCGCTTCTCCATGATGGCGGCGCTGAGGGGGAATTCTTGAGCGATGTAGGCCGGCAGTGCCTCCTCCCTGTGCGAATGCTCGCTTCTCCCCCACGGGACCATGGCCCTCTTTTTGGGGGAAGTGCCCCGCAGGGGGGGATGAGGGTACGGGTGAAGCCTCGCGTCCCCCCTCCAACTCCGCGAGTCGCTTCCGCGCCGTACCCTCACCCCAACCCCTCTCCCGGTGGGAGAGGGGCTCGGCTGTTACCTTCTCCCGTTGGGACCATGGCCCCCTTTTTGGGGGAAGGTGCCCCGAAGGGGCGGATGAGGGTACGGGCGAAGCCTCGCGCCCCCAACTCCGCGAGTCGCTTTCGCGCCGTACCCTCATCCAACCCCTTTCCCGACGGGAGAGGGGCTCGGCTGTTCCCTTCTCCCGTTGGGACCATGGCCCCCTTTTTGGGGGAAGTGCCCCGCAGGGGCGGATGAGGGTACGGGTGAAGCCTCGCGCCCCCCCCCCAACTCCGCGAGTCGCTTTCGCGCCGTACCCTCACCCCAACCCCTCTCCCGGGGGGAGAGGGGCTAGCGGCTGTTCCTTCTCTCATCGGGGAGAAGGTGCCCCGAAGGAGGCGGATGAGGTACGGGCGAAGCCTCGCGCCCCCAACTCCGCGAGTCGCTTTCGCGCCGTACCCTCACCCCAACCCCCCTCCGGGGGGAGAGGGGCTCTAGTCGCCGCGGCCGACCACCAGGCGCACTTCGACGCGGCGGTTCGGCAGCAGGCATTCCAGCAAGGCCGCACGCGGCGTCACGCCGGCGCACTGCTGCACCTGCTGGCTGTCGCCGCGGTATTCGTAGCGGATGCGGTCGGCGGCGACGCCGCGGCCGATCAGCAGTTCGCGCACGGTGCGCGCGCGGCGCTCGGACAGGCCCTGGTTGTAGTCGTGGCCGCGGCCGTCCATGCGATCGGCATGGCCGACCAGTTCCACGTTCTGCAGGGTCAGCTTCTCTTCGGCGATGCGGGCCAGCGCGCGATCCAGGCTTTCCAGCGAATAGGTGCGGATGTCCTTGTAGCCGTCGCGGTCGAACTCGAACAGCACATTCGCCACCAGCGGAATCGGCGCCGCCGCCGGCGTGTCCGCCTGCTTCGGCCCGTCGCACTGCCGTGCCAGCGCCTCGGCGTCGTTGACCAGGTCCTCGGCGATCTGGATGTAGGGCTTGGAGTGCCGCCATTGCTGCTGGTTGAATTCGTTGCCGGCATGCACCAGCTCGACCTCGCCGCAGGCCGCCGCCTGCTGCGCGCAGCTGAAGCCGGCAGTGCCGTGCAGCGCGCGCAGGCGCTGCCACAGGTCGTCGCGCAGGTACTTGGCGTCGTTGACCAGCGGCGTCTCGGTCGGGATCGTCGCGGCGCCCTGCTCCATCAGTTGCACCAGTTTCTCCGACTCGCTCAGCGCCCCTTGCGGGAACGCGCTGCGGTCGTTGCGGGTGTATTCGTGGAAGGACACGTCGAGCCAGCATTGCGCCTTGGACAGGGCGTAGTCGCGCACCGGCCGGCCGCCGTCGTTGAGCGCCTGGATGCGGTCCTGCACGGATTGGTAGCCGTGCAGGTCGGCGGCGATGGCTTCGTCGCTGATGCGGTGCTGCTGCGGCAGCAACTGGGTCTGCGCGGTGCCGGCGCCACAGGCGCCGAGCAACAGGGCGGCGGCGACAGTGCGGGACAGGACGAAGCGGGAGTGGGTCGTGGTCATCATGGATTCCTCAGCGCGCCGGGTCGCGGTAACGGACCGGATCCCGGCGGAACAGGTCTTCGTCGAATTTGAAGCGCAGGCGCAGGAACACGCCCTGCTGGGTGTACTCGTAACCGGACAGGTCGCGGTCGGCGGCGTAGCCCGACCAGTTGTAGCCGGCCGACAGCCACAGATTCTGGCGCAGCAGCCTGCCCACCTCCACGCCGTAGGCGTATTGGTTGGACCCGCTCTGGCCACGGAAGGTGGAGCCGAGCACGCCGATGTCCCAGTTCTCAGTGATGTCGTAGACCACGCGCCCGGACACCAGCACCGCGTGGAAGCGGCTGTCCACGCGGCCGCCGTCGGCATAGGCGAAACGGTCCTGCTGCCACTTGCCGGCCACATGCGCGGTCAGCCACCACGGCCGCGACGGATGCCAGTCGGCATGGGTCGAGACGATGTGCGCGCGGCTGCTGATGTCCTGGCTGCTGCCGTCCACCGCCTGCCCGTCGAGCAGGGTCAACCCACTCTCGTCGCGCTCCAGCTTGTACTCGTAGCGGGCCAGCGCGTTGATCCGGTTGGTGTCGGTATCGCGGTAGGCCACGCCCAGCTGGAAACGGTTCTGCAGCACGTCGCCGCGCGCGGCGTAGTTGGTCTGCAGCAGGTAGTTGCGGCCGAGCAGGGTCCAGTCGCGGCTGAGCTTGCGCGCCAGCATGAACTGCACCAGCGTGGTGTCGAACGCCTCGTCGGTCGCGGTCTGGGCGACGTCGCCGCTGATGCGGTATTCCACCCGCACCGAGCCGCGCCACAGCGGGTTGACGCCATAGTCCAGCGCCAGCGCCAGGCCGGTGGCATCGCCGGTGTTGCCGTCGTACACCTTCACGTGTTCGGCCGAGCTGCTCAGGCGCACGCCCTCGCGCACGTCCCAGGTGTTGCGGATGCCGGAGGCGGCCTGCACGTCGCGGCCGCTGATCGCATCGCGCATGCGGTACTCGGAGAACGCCTGGGTGTCGCGCACGTAGCTGCTGTCGATACCGAACACCAGCGCATCGGCCTCGCGGTCAGTGGTGGTGATGCCGTAGGCGCTGGTCAGGCCGGTCTGCTTCTCGTAGCGGCCGTACAGGCGGCTGCGTTCCAGCACCTGGTAATCGACGCCGGCGGCGATGCGGTTGCGGTCTTCGCCGGAGACGCTCTGCTCGTACTCGGCGCCCAGCGACAGTTTCGTACCGACGCGGTAGCCGGCGCCGATGCGCGCGCTGTCCGATTCCAGGCGGGTGCCGATCGGCAAATCGCTGGCGGTACCGGTGACGGCGCTGCTGGAGCCGATCACCGGCAGGCCGGTCAGCGGATCCAGCGGCTGCTGGCCGTAGCCGAGCGCGCCGCCGCCGGCGCCGGTGGCGAAGCCGCCGGTCAGGCCGCCGGCGTTGCCGTAGCCCAGGCCCGAGGACCACGGCGAGTACGCGCCGACGGTCTCGCGGATCGAACGCACGCCGAAGTCCAGGGTGAGCTTCTCGGTGGCGCCGACGCGCACGCCGGCACCGCCGGCATCGCGCTTGCCGCCGTCCGGATTGCGGTCCTCGCTGCGCAGGCCTTCGGCATACAGCTCCACCCGCTCGGTCAGGTGATAGTCGACCTTGGCGTTGTATTCGCCGCGCCCGCCGAACAGCGGCGAAGCCGGGTTGTTGAATGCCGGATCGGTGCGCGCGGCGAACAGGTTGGCGTCGAGCTTGTCGCCGTCGTGGCCGAATTCCACGCGCCACGCATCGCCTTCGACGCGGCCGCTGAGATCCTGCAGGCCCGGGGTGGCGACCTGGTTGATCGAGTTGGTGTTGATCTCGCTCTGGGTGCGCGCGAACTCCACCGCCATCGCGGTGTTCGGGCCGAACCGGTAGCCGGCGTTGACGCTGCCCATGCGGAATTCGGCGAACGGGTTGCGGTCGTCCACCACCGCGCCACCGACTTCCAGCGCGTCGGTCAGCCGCAGCTGGCCGTCGGCGCCATAGACCCAGAAGCGCTCGGTGCCCTGGTCGAGCTCGTAGGTGATGCGCAGCGACACCGGATTGAGGTCGCTGTCGAACGCGGCCAGGAACTGGTTGAGCAGGATGCGCCCCGAGAACGGCTCGAAGCTGTAGTCCACCAACCGCGCCAGCGGCTGCACCGAGACGATGCGCGAGGGCTGGTTGCGGTCGCGCACGACCACTTCCACCCGCTCGCTGCCTTCCAGCACCGCGTTGTTGCGCAGTGCGTACGGGCCGCTGCCCTGGCTGGCGAATTCTTCGATCACCTGGCGCAGCGAGTCCTGGATGGCGAACACGTTGGAGCGCACGCGTGCGTTCTCGTAGTGCCAGCCCAGGCCGGTCGCGGTCCGGTTGTAGGTGCCGAGGCTGCGCTGCGGCATGCTGCTGCGCGCGCCCACGCCGGTCGCGGTGGCCAGCGTGTCGCCGGTCTGGAAATCGCCGTACAGCAGATAGCTGCGGCGGTTGTCCACGCGCACGTACAGGCGTTCGGCCGAGCGCGCGTCGAAGCCGCGCAGCGAGGAGTCGCCGTACACCGGGTAGAACTCTTCCGGCTGGATGTCGCGCAGCAGGCGGGCGCGCACGTCCTTGTCCGAATCGTAGGCGGCGGTGAGCAGGTACTCGCCCTTGATCCGGCCCTTGACGAAGAACGCGGTGCGCGCGGCGGCGTTGGCCTTGCCGTTGTTGAACTGCTTTTCCCAGCGGCGGATGTCGCGTTCGAACACGTCGTCGTGGTCGACCGGCGCGATCAGCCCGCTGTTGTCGCGGCGGCCGAAATTGACCACGCCCTCGATCAGGCCGGTGGCGATCATCTCGCGCATTTCCGGCACGAAGCCGATCGTGCCTTCGGCGCTGTGGCCGCCGGCGGTGACCCGCAGCACCACGTCCTGCGGCTGGTCCGGCGCGAGCAGGTCGAACTCGGCCACGCCGTCGCGCACCGGCAGCTGCACGCCAGGGGTGACCTTATCGGCATCGGCCGCGCCCGGCCCCAGTTCGTCGGTGCGCGAGCCCGGCAGCAGGATGCGGCCGCCGGTGTGTTCGACGGTGGCGAAGTGCTCGCCCTGCAACGGCTTGCCGGCGTCGTCGAGCAGGCGCACGGTCACGTGCACCGGCGTCTGGCCGTCGGCCGGCGCGCCATCGCGGTCGACCTCCACCTGCACCTGGTCCATGCCCTGCGCGGCGTGCGCGTCGAGCGCGCCGCGCGGCGCCAGCGTCTGCGCGGCGGCATCGGCGCTGCTCGGCGTGCGCGGGTACAGCGTGCCGGCCTCGCCCAGCACCGGGGTGAAGCGGCTGCTGCCGACGGTCTGCTGGGCCAGCGCAGGCAACGCGGCCAGGGCGCAGGCGAGCAGGGTCAGCCGCGGCAGGCGGCGCGTCGTGACGGGCCGGCTCATGGCTGCACCTCCGCGGGAACGGCGACATCGGGCGGTGGCGTGCCGCGTGGCTTGACGATCGGCGCTTGCGCCGCGCTGTCGGTGGCCTGCTGCGGCGCGCGCAACGGCTTGCTGCTGAAGCGCAGCGGCGCATGGCCGGTTTCGGTTTCCGGCGCGCGCACTTCGCCTTGCGTGCGGCGTGCCTTGACCTGCTCGATCACCGGGTTGGAACAGCTGCCCTCGACGAAGTCGGCGCGATGCAGCTCGCCGTTCTTGAGATCGATGAACAGGCTGTCGGCATCGCCGAGGTTGCGGTTGCTGCTGGTGGTCAGGCGCGCGCCGACCGGCAGCGTGGACGCATCGACCTTCAGCGTGTGGCTGCGCGGCGGCAGGCCGCAGTAGCTGTACTTGCCTTCCGAATCGCTGATCACCCAGGTGCCGTCCTCGAAGTACAGGCGCACGCCGGGAATACCGAGCTCTTCGCGGTCCTGCACATGGTTGACGTTGCAGTCCACGAACACCTTGCCGAGCACGCAGCCTTCCTCGGTGAACACGCCGCCGCTGACCCGCACGCGGTACTGCGCCTGGTTGGACGGCAGCGAACCGGAACGCGGTTGCAGCGAGACCGGATCGATGCAGCCGCCGGCGATCGAGCAGCCGTGCGCCTGCGCGCGGTTGATGCCGTCGCCCTGCTGCGCACCGACGCCGATGCGCACGCGGTAGGTCAGCGCGATCTGCTGGCCGACCTGGATCGGACCGGCGCTGAAGCCCAGGGTCGGGCCCGGCTTGCCCAGCGGCTCGGCCACGGCCACGCCGTTGGCGCGCGCGGTGCCTTCGATGTAGGTGAAGCCGCGCGGCAGGCGATCGACCACGTTCACCGTCTGCAGCGGGCTGCCGGCGGTCTGGCGGATGGTGATGGTGTATTGCACGGTATCGCCCACTTCGGCGGTCTGGCGGTCGCCGGTCTTGGTGATGGCCAGGCCGGTGGCCACCGCGGTATCCAGCGGAATGTGGTTGTGCACGATGCCGGCGGTGGCCGACCCGGCGAACAGCCGCAGGTAGTACTGGGTCGCGGTGCCGACCGGACCGGTCGGCGCCAGCGCGTTGGACTGCACCTGATAGCTGCTGCCCACCGCGCCGGGCGGCGACAGCGAACCGTCTTCGGCCGGAATCAGCGTGGAGACGAAGACGTAGCCGCCCGGCGGGGTCACCGTCAGCGCGAACTCGCAACGCGCCGGCGCCGCAGGACCGAACAGGAACTGGTAGTAGCCATCGTTGCCCACGGTCATCGACACCGCGTTGCCGTCGATGCGGTAGCCGCCGGCCGCGGTGTTGAGCAGGCTGGTGGCCGGGTCGTAGCCGGCGCAGACGCCCACCGGGGCCAGGGTGACGATCGCACCGGGCACCGGGTCGCGGGTGACCGCGTCGTAGACCACGCCCGACGGATCCACCGGCAGGCTCTGCTGCGGCAGGTTCTCGCCGGCCTTGAGCACCACTTCCAGCTGGCTGACGCCGCCGTCGCTGATCCGGCACGAGCTGGTAGTGCCGTTGCCGATCGCCGCGTCGGCCGCGCACGGGGCCACGGCACCGGAAGCGGTCTCGCCGCTGACCGGGAACGCCCAGATCACTCCGGAACTCGGATCGCGGAAGCGGATGCGCCACTTCTGCCCGGGGATCACGTCGCCGAAGCGGTAGCTGCCATCGGCGGCGCTGAGCGTGGTCTTGACCACCTGACCGCTGCTCGGATCGACCAGTTCGACGATCCAGTTCTGCAGGCGGCGATCGCCGCCGTCGAGCAGGGTGTCGTCGCTGCCCACGTCGAACCACACCGTGCCCGACACCGAGGCCGCCAACTGCACCTGCGTCGGCAGGCGGCAGGCGTTCTGGGTGATTGCCGGATCGCAGACCGGCAGCTGGGTCACGTCGCCATCGAACGCGCCGCGTTCGGCCGGGGTCGGGCTGTGGGTGGCGTCTTCGCCGCCGCCCTGCACCAGCACCGCGTTGTTGACCGGGTTGCCGGTCGCCGCCGCCGCGCCGACCGCGACCTGCACCTGGATGCGCTCGCTGGCGGTCTGCCCGGGCGCGATCACCGCGCTGGCATCGCAGCTGAAGCGGTCGGCACCGATCGCGCCACTGCAGGTCCAGCCGCTGCCGGTGGGCAGCGCCGCCAGGGTCACGCCCGGCGGCAGGCGGTCCTGCACCTGGTATACGCCGGCGGTCGGGCGCGGGCCGATGTTGCGCACGCTGATGGTGTAGCGGGCGATGTTGTTGACGGTGAACTTGACCGGGTCGGCGAGCTTGCTGACGACCAGGTCCGGAGTGTTGGCGATCTCGCCGAAGTTGTTGTCGATCGACTGCGCACCCGGGGCCAGGACCACCGCGGAAATCGCCGACGGCACGGTCTCGCGCGGAGTCGCCACGCCGCGCATGGCGCCGCCGACGGTGCCGGCGGTGGTGATGCCGTTGCGGGTATCGGCGGGCTGATCGGGTTCGGTCACCGTGTAGGTGCCCGGACGCAGGTTCTCGAAACGGTAGTTGCCTTGCGCATCGGTCTGCACGCTCAGCTGCACCGCGGCGCCGAGATCGTCGGTGCCGGTCAGCACCACGCGCACGTTGGCGATGCCCGATTCGTCGCTGCCGACCACGCCGTTGTCGTCGTTGTCGTAGTACACGCGGCCGGACAGCGACGCCGCCGCCACTTCGCCGAAGTCGTAGTGCTGGCCCTGCTGGTTGGCGCCGAGCACGATGGTGGCGATCGCCGACGGCGCGGTGGTCACGCCGGTGGCGGTGCCGCCCTTGTCGCCGGGCACGGTCTTGCCGTTGAGGGTGCCGGTCGGCTGGGTCGGCTCGGTCACCGTGTAGGTGCCCGGCAGCAGGCCGAGGAAGCTGTAGTTGCCGGTCGCATCGGTCTTGGTGGTCAGGTTGACCGCCTGGCCGTTCTGGTCGGTGCCGGTCAGCACCAGCTCCACGTCGGCCAGGCCGGTCTCGGCCGGGTCGATCACGCCGTCGTTGTCGTCGTCGCGCCACACCCGTCCCTGGATCGCGCTGCCGCTGGGGTTTTCGCCGAAGTTGAACTCGGTGCCGTCCAGGCCCGCGCCCAGCTGGATCTGCGAGATGCGGTCGGTGCTCGCCGCATCCGGGCCGCCGGGCGCGGCCACCGCGGTGCCGGCCACGCAGCCGCCTGCCGCGCACGCGGCGCCGCCGATCTGGCCGGGATTGATCGCGCTGGGACGATTGCTGTACTGCCCGCTCGGCAGCGGCTCGCGCACGCTGTAGGTGAGCGTCGGATCCAGGTCGTCGAAGCGATAGGCGCCGTTGCCGTCGGTGCTGGTGGTGGCCAGCACCGCGCCGGTGACGGCATCGAGCAGTTCCACGGTGGCGCCGGCGATCGCCGGATCGCCGCCGTCGCGCACGTTGTTGAAATTCAGGTCCACGTAGACCCGGCCGGACAGGCTGGGACGACGCACTTCCGGGAAGTCGTAGCGCACGGCCGTGTCGTTCGCGCCGACCGGGATCGTGGTGTAGCTGGAGTTGGGGCTGCCGGCGGCATAGGTGCCGCCCAGCGACGGCGCGCTGGCGCCGGCGGCCGGCGGATCCACCGGGCCATTGCGGTAGCCGCTGGGCTGGGTCTGGGTCAGCGTGTAGCCGCCCGCGCCGGCCGCGGCCAGGTTGTCGAAGCTGTAGCTGCCGTCGGCCGCGGTGGTGGTGCTGCGGTTGACCGCGTTGCCGTAGGCATCGGTGCCGCTCAGCACGATGGTCACGCCGGCGATGCCGGGTTCGCCGTTCTGGCGCACGCCGCCGTTGCCGCCGGCACGGTCGCGGTCTTCGAACACGGCACCGGCCAGCGACGCGCGGGTGACCAGGATCGGCACGGTAGAGGTGTTGTTGGCGGGAACGCGATCGACCTGCTCGGTGGCGATGGTCGCGGTGTTGTTGATCGCCGACGCGCCCGGATAGGTGTCCCAGCGCACCGGCACCACGATGCGCAGCTTGCCGCTGACGGTGACGTCGCCGAGGTTGCAGGTCAGCGTGGCCGAGGCCTGGGTGCAGGTGCCGGTGCCGTTGGGCACTTCGCCGCCACCGCCGCCCGGAATCGGGCCCTTCTTCTGCCAGGTCACCTGGCCCACGACCACCAGTCCGGCGGGCAGCGTGTCGCTGACCACGGTGCCGGTGCCGTTGAGCGGGCTGCTGCCGCTGCGGTCGCGCGACAGGCTGGCGCCCGGACCGTTGTTGATGCCGTCGATCACGTAGAAGAACGGCTGGCGCAGGCCCACCGAGGTGGCATTGGCCGGCAGCGCCGCATCCGGATCGGCATCGGGCGTGGTGGTGACCACGTGCTTGCTCACGCCCACGTCGGCGGAGGCGCGGATCGTGGTCTCCTGGCTGGCGCCGTTGTTGGCGGTATTGCTGTCGGTTTCGGCGGACGTGGCCTGGGCCAGGTTGCTGACCGTGTCGCCGGCCGCGCCGGGCGGGGTGTCGTAGCGGTAGCGCAGGTACAGCGTGCTGGTCTGGCCGGACGCGATCACGCCGGCGACGTTGTTGCTGAAGCCGATGCCGGGCATCAGGCAGTTCAGCACCTGCACCGCGCCCACCGTCGGGTTGCTGCCGGACGTCACCGCACAGGCGGCCGGATCGAAGCTGCCGGTGGGGGTGGCCGAGGCGCCGATGAAGGTGACGGTGCGGCCGGCCGGCGGGGTGAAGGTGTCGGCCAGGCGCACGTCGGTGGCGACCGACGGGCCGTTGTTGCGGATGGTGACGCGGTAGGTGATCAGGTTCGCCGCGGCATTGGTCGCGTCGAAGCCGAGCGGATCCACGCCGCCGGTGAAGCCGGTGTCCACCTTGTTGGTGATCAGGTCGACCTGGCCGGCCTCGAACGGCAGCTGCGCGCTCTTGCTGTCGTCGCTGGTGTCGGTGTTGAAGTCGTAGGTGTTGCCGTCGCTGTCGGTGCCGGCAGTGGCATCGCCGACGCCGTCGCCATCGAGATCGATCACGAAGTCGGCGACGTTGTCGAACTGGCGGCCGGTGTTGCCGCTGTTGACGTTGGGCCGGATCACCACCTGCAGGGTTTCGGTCTGCTGGTTGGTCATCGAGGGCAGCGCCGGGCACTGCACGGTGACCTGCGCCGGCGACCCGGTCGGGTTGGCGTAGGAGTTGCCGCCGGCGGTGGCGGTCACGGTGACCCCGGCGCCGGGGGTCGCGGTGCAGGTGCGGGTGCCGGCGCCGGTGCGCTGCGCGGACACCAGCACGAAGCCGGTGTCGTTGGCCGGCAGGGTGAACACGTCGCGGAAGATCACCCCGGGCACCGTCGACGGGCCCTGGTTGAGGTAGGACATCACGTAGGTGGTGTTGACGCCGGCGCGGCCGGGCGTGCCCGAGGAAATGGTCTTGGCGGTGGTGGCGACGTTGGCCACGCGCGCGATGCGGATCCAGTCCGAGGCCTGGTTGTTGTTGCCGTTGAGCTCGCCCACCGACCCGGCCACGGCCGCATCGATGCCGACCCCGGCGGTATTGCAGAACGCGCCGCTGATGGCGGTGCCGCCGCAGGTGCCGGCGGGCTGGTTGAAGCTGTCGAACAGCGCGCGCTTGACCTGGATGACGATCTGCGCGGTGGCGCCGTTGGCCAGCGCGGTGGTG
The DNA here is from genome assembly GCF_041245805.1 of Xanthomonas sp. DAR 34887. Lineage (NCBI taxonomy): Bacteria > Pseudomonadati > Pseudomonadota > Gammaproteobacteria > Lysobacterales > Lysobacteraceae > Xanthomonas > Xanthomonas tesorieronis. The sequence continues at coordinate 752,611 of NZ_CP162490.1, read as the reverse complement.
CCGGAGCGGCACACCACCGAGGCGCCGTTGATGGCGCAATTCCAGCCGGCCGGGGTGGTGGTCACGCTGATCTGGGTGCGGCCGCTGACGAAGCCGGGCACGGTGTCGTTGACCACCACGCCGGTGGTGCTGTCCGGGCCGTTGTTGGTCACGGTCAGGGTGTAGCTGAGCGTGTCCTGGTTGGCCGCCAGCACGTTGTCGGCGGTGCCGACGCCATTGGTCTGCTTGGCGATGGACAGGTCGGCGCGCTCGTCGGTGGTGCGGGTGCCCGCGCCGGAGCAGTCGTTGCTGGTGACCGGGTCGCGGTCGATGCCGTTGCCGGTCAGCGGTTCGATCGAGCCGCCCGAGCCACCGGTACAGGCGTTGTTGAGCAGGTTGGCCGACGAGCTGCGTGCGCGCGTCAACAACTGCAGGTTGGGCGCCTGCGCACCCACCGCCAACGGCAGCGAGCCCGCGCCGAGGTCGCAGGTCACGTGCTGCACGCCGCCACCGCTGTAGGCCTGGTCCACGGCACAGGTCCACGCGCCGCTGGCGAAGGGCACGCCAGGCTGCGCCACGCTGCCGTCCGGCTGCAGCAGTTCTTCGCCGCTGGCCAGCGTGTCCACCACCTGCACCTGGCCGGTGGCCGGGCGCGGGCCCATGTTGCGCACCACGATGGTGCTGGTCATGCGGCTGTCCAGATCGCTGCCGATGCCGCTCCACACCGGTACCAGCGCCGGGGTCTTGGTCTTCTGCAGCGACAGGTCGGCGCCGTCGGCGAGCACGGTGAAGGTGGTGCTGCCGGTGTTGTCGACGTTGTTGGCATCGGGCGTATCGGAGCTGGCGGTGGCGCTGTTGGTGACGTCGCCGCTGCTGTTGGTGCCGGACGCCGGCACCGTACTCTCGATGGTGAAATCGGCCACGGCGCCGACCGCCAGACTGCCGTTCAACGCGCAGGTGCGGGTGGCGTTGCCGTTGCTGTTGGTGCAGGTCCAGCCGGCCGGCACGGTGCCGCCGGTGACCAGGAAGCCGGTGGGCAGGTTGTCCACGAAGCGCGGGTTGAGCGCGGCGCTGGGACCCTGGTTGCGCACCTGGATGTTGAAGGTGACCGGCTGACCGGAGATCGCCGGCGAGGGGGTGACGCTCTTGCTCAGCGCCAGGTCGGCGCCGGCGGTGACCGTGGTGGTCACGCTGCCGGTGTTGTTGTCGGGCAACGGATCAGGCGTGCTGCCGGCCTCCACCCGCGCGGTGTTGACGATGTTGCCGCTGGCCGCGGTGACGCGCGCGCGGAAGGTGAAGCTGCTGCTGCCGCCGTTGGCCAGCGCGCCGGCATGGGTGGCGGTCATGCTGCCGCTGTTGAAGGTCCAGCCGCTGCCGCTGAAGCTGTTGGCCACGTACTGCACCGCGGCCGGCAAGGTGTCGACCACCGTGAAGCCGGCCGAGGCGCTGGGCCCGGCGTTGCGCACGGTGACGGTATAGGTGACCTCGGCGCCGGCGACGACCGGGTTCGGCGTGGCGGTCTTCTCCACGCTCAGGTCGCCCGCCGATTCCAGCGTGGTCGCTTCCAGGCGGCGGTTGTTGGCCGCGTTGGTGTCGCCGGCGAAGAACGGATCGGCATCGGCCAGCGATGCGATCGGCGTGCTCGCCGCGGGCAGGCCGCTTTCCACGCCGATCGCGCCGCGGATCTCGATCGTGCCCGGGGCCAGGCCGACCGTGCTCACCGGCAACTGGAAGGTCACCGGCGCGCCGTTGGAAGAGAAGGTGCCGACCAGCGTGCCGACCCGGCATTCGATGCGCTGCGGGTTGCCGGCGGCAACGCTGCAGTAGGACGGCAACGGCGAGCCTGCCCGCGCGCCTGTGGGCAGGTCGAACACCACCACCGCGTTGTTGACCGTATCGGCGGCACTGTTCTCGACGGTGACGCTGTAGACCACGCTGCCGCCGGCCGGCGTCGGATCGTAGCCGGTGTCGGACAGGTTGGTGATCTGCAGATCCGCGGCCGCGGCCAGCGCAGGCGCGGCCGACAGCAGGACGGCCATCAGCAACCGCAGGCGTCGCCCCGACGACGCCGTGGTCCGGTGGTGTTCGCAGGCGGCACGCGCCCACGCCCGCAGTGCAGCCGCACGGCTGCCGCGCATCAGATGATCCATGTGCCTCTCTCTCCCCAAGCATCCAAGCCGGACCCACGAACCGGCGCCCCAGGCCTAGGCCGTGCGGGGCGCGCTGACGATCGGGATCGGTACCCACTCCGAACGCGCAGGCGAGGCCTGCCGGTGTGGTGGCGCGGATTCTGCGCAGGGGCGCGCAGGCAGTCAGTAGCAGCAGTTCGCGCTCGCTCTCACTTCCTCACACGCACAGCGCGACGCATGCCGCAATGGCAATGAGATGCGGCTCCTGGTCGCACTGTGACGGAAGGATTGACGCCGGCATGGGGGACGAAACGCGGCGATCTGTCTACCGATCGGGTGGCATCGGCCCGGTGCGCGGCGCGGATGCGGGCGCGAATGCGTCGACGACTAGGCGCCGTCGCCCAGCAGGTAGCCCTGCCCGCGCACCGCGCGCAGCGGCAGCGCGGCTGCGGTGGCCGCGGTCACCCGCGTACGCAGGCGGTGCACCAGCACCTCCAGCCGGTGCGGATCGAAATCCCACGGCGCATCGGTGACCGCGGCGATCAGCGTGTCGCGATCCACCGGCGCGCCGCGTTGCGCGAACAGCGCCTTGAGCAGGCCGCGTTCGGCCTCGGTCAGCGCCAGCGTGCGCTGCGCCGGCGAGGACAGCGTCCAGCCGTCGTCGCTCAAGCGCCACTCCTGGGCCGGCAACGCCTCCGGCGGCGCGGCAGGCTGCAGGCGTCGACGCAGATTGGCCAACGCGGCGATCAGCAGTTCCACATCCAGCGGCTTGACCAGGTAGATATCCGCGCCCTGCAGCAAGCCGCGGGTCATGTCGGTATTGGCGCCGCGGCCGGTGAGCATCACGATGCCCGCCTGCGGCGCGATCTGCCGCAGATAGCGCGCCACCGAATAGCCGTCTTCGCCCGGCAGCCCGACATCCAGCACCACCAGGTCGCACACATGGCCGAGCAGATGCCGGTACAGCAGTTCGGCACTGCCGAAGCCGAGCACCTGCGCGCCCTCGTGGCCCAGCTCGTCGACGATGATCGCGCACAGTTCGGCGTCGTCCTCGACCACTGCGATTCGCACACCGTCCAGCACCAGGCCTTGCGAAGCACTCATCGCCGACAAGTTCCGAACGGCGACAACGCCCTGGACGTTGCGCAAGGCATCGGGGAAGCGCACGCCACGCGGCTAGCCCTCCCCGCCATTCGTGCCAGCCAGCGCAGGCGGCTGCGCATGGTCGTGCGGGAAGCTCAGCACGAACGCGGCGCCGGTCCCGGTCTGGGCATCCACCCAGATCCGCGCGCCGTGGCGCTGCATCAGCCCGTTCGCCATCGCCAGGCCGAGCCCGGTGCCTTGGCCGGGCGGCTTGGTGGTGAAGAACGGCTCGAAGATCCTGTCGTGCAGATCCGCGGGAATGCCCGGGCCCGTATCGCGGCATTGCAGCCAGGCTTCGCCGCCCACGCGCTGGCCCTGCAGCGTCACCGTGCCGCCGTGCTCCATCGCATCGTCGGCGTTGGCGACCAGGTTGAGCAGAATCAGCTCCAGCTGATGCCGGTCGAACTGCACCTGCAGCCCGGACGGTACCTGCACCTCAAGCGCGATGCCGGGCTTGAGCGACTGCTTCAATAACGGCTGCAGCGTCGCCACCACGTCGCCGAGATCCAGCATTTCGGTCTGCGGCTCGTCCTGGCGGCTGAAGCTGAGCAATTTGCCGCTCACCGCGGTGGCACGCCTGGCCGCCGATTCGACGCCGTCGAACGCGGCAGCGACCGCCTGCGCATCGCCGGCGCGGCGCCCCTGCCGCACATGGCCCAGCACCAGGCTCAGCAGATGGTTGAAATCGTGGTTGAGGCCGGCGGCCAGGCGCGCCACGGCCTCCACCTTCTTGGCGTTCACCAGTTGCTCTTCGACCCGCTGCCGCTCCGCCACTTCGCGCTGCAAGGTGCCGTGCGCGAGGCCGAGCTGCTCGGCCCTCGCCTGCACGTCGCGCAAACTCTGCCGCAGCGCGGCCGAGGTGCGGTCCAGCACGATGGCGATCAGCAGGAAGATGACGCCGCTGATCACCGCATCGCCGATGAAATCCCCCGGTTCGCCGTTGCCGATGTCCACGTACGTTCCGAGCGCGAACGACAGCGCGACGATGGCGAACATCGTCCACAGCGCCGGTCGCCCCACCGCCAGCGCGGCGATCGCCATCGGCACCACCAGCACCGGCTGCTCGAAGCGTTGCCCGCCGAAACCGCTGGCAGCGTAGCTCGCCAAGACCGAGATCGCGAACACGCACAGCATCTGGTAAGCGGCCCAGCGGAACCGGCCGAAGCGGATCAGCACCACGCTCAGCAACGCGACCGCGCTGAACAGTGCGCTCAACGCAAGGCTGGTCAATTCGCCGGGGCGCCACGCGACCGGCACCGCGATCGCGCGATACAGCCACGCAGCGACGGGCAAGGTCCCGAACAGCAGCAGCACCACCTGGAACATCGGCGCGTTGCGCAGATCCACCGGATCGGCGATCGGCACCGCACGCAACCATCTAACCGGGCCGCGCAACAACCGATTGAATGTCCCCTCTCCCCGCGTCAGCACCGACAACCGCTCCTCCACTGGCACCCCTGCGCGGCCAGTATGCGACGATTGCATCTCATCCGCATCCTTCATGCGCGTGTGAAGACGTAAGGCCCGCGCTGGCCTCACCGTCCCATTCGTGCGCATGACGTACTGCACGCGCCACCGCCGCCAAAGTGCGCTGCAATCGCGGCTCCGCTGCAGGAGCCCGCCATGCGCTTTCGTCACCTCGGACTGTGCGCCCTGCTGTGCCTGAGCGGCGCCGCAGCGGCGGCCAACGACGACGCAGCCGCGGTGCGCGCCGCCGATGCGCGCTACTGGCTGGCCTACAACGCCTGCGACATGCGCGCGATGGGCGAACTGCTCACCGACGACGTGGAGTTCTATCACGACAAGACCGGCCTGACCGCGTCCAGGCCAGCGGTGCTGCAATCCTTGCGCAACGGCCCCTGTGCAGATCCAACGCTGCACCTGCGCCGTGAAGCGGTCGCCGACAGCCTGCAGTTCCATCCGCTGGCCGGCGGCTTCGCGCTGCTGTCGGGCACGCACCGCTTCTACGTGCGGCGCGACGGCACGCCCGAACACCTGGACGGCCAGGCCGAATTCACCACGCTCTGGCAATCGGTCGATGGCCACTGGCGCATGCGCCGCATCTACAGCTATGCGCACGGTGCAGTGGCGTACGTGCCGCCCGCCACACGCCTGACCTTGGCGCCCGACGTGCTGGCCGGCTACGCCGGCACCTATCGCGGCAACAAGGTCGGCGACATCCGCGTCGCCGTGGACGGCGACCATCTGCAGCTCACCGCCGGCACCTTGGTCGTCACCCTGCGCGCCGAATCGCCGACGCGCTTCTTCGCCGAGGAACGCGACCTGCGCTTCGTGTTCGCGCCCGCAACGGACACAAGCGCGCGCCAACTGAGCGTGTACGAGAACGGCAGCGTCGTCGAGACCGCGCAGGCTCCGTGAGCGGTGGCTACACACGACTTTACCGAGCACCTAGCCGTTGTCGCCTCCTATAAAATTTGTCTGTTCTCGGAAAGTAACCCTGGCCACCAATCTGCCCAAGGAAGAAAAGATGGACATAACTAGCGTAGTCATCGTTGCCATCATTGGTTTCATTGCGGCCGTACTACTCAGCCGAAGGCATCTCATCTGGCTAGCGCTCCTGATTTTTTCCGGCCAGGTCGCAGGACTTTTCTATGCGTCTTTCCAGAAGGACGACACCCTGTTGTGGATGTTCGGTTTGTCTCTGATGTACTCCCCTGTATTGTGGGGACTGGCATTGGCGGGCGCTGTGGTGGGTCAGGCAGTCCGGGCAGTTATTCTGGAGCGAATACGTACTGAAGCTCAGGACAGCAATGAACCAGACTAGTCGGACGTAGCGCGACCGAACTCGGCAGATAGCCCTCACCGCCGATGCAGCACGGACCCTTCTATGAAGTCCGCCGTGCTCCTTTTCAGGTAGACCCGATAAGTGCCCTGTCCAGAGACCGGCACATCGAAGCTGTCCCCTGGCGATAGCCCTGCCCGTTCGACCGGCGCAGCATCGCGCGGCGTCGCCCGCAGGCGCGTCTTCGCGCCGTCCTCGCCGCGCGTCGCATTGGTCACCGTCAGCGTGCCGTCCCACAGCACGCGGCTGTCGCCCGGCAGCAGGCTGAACTCGATCAATGGCGAGCTGGGCGCGGGCTTGCACGCGGCGGCCTGCGCTTCGGCCAGTTGCCGCTGCAGCGGCTGGACCTCCACGTACTGCACGAAGCCGTAGGTGCCGCCGACCACTACCAGCACCGCCGACACCTCGGCGGCGGCGCGTTTGAACGACAGCGTCTGCCACCATTTCTGCGCAGGCGGTTGCGGCGGCTGACGGTTCGCTCGGGCCATGCACGCCACGCTATCGGCGTCGCGCATGCTTGTCTGTTAGCACAGCTTGCACCGCGGATCCGCGGAAGCTTCCGTCTACACAGCGCTCCGCCGTCGCCGCACGCATCGGTCGAAGGATGGCGCGATCGGCCGAGGATCGATGGCCGACACGGCACGGCGAAGCCGCTCGATCGGGCATGGCGCAATCGTCGTCGGCATGGCCTTTGGCCATCGTCATCGCATGCCGCGATCGCACCGCCGCCAACACCCGCGATGCCAGGCCGCAACGCATGCTGCGCCGCAACTTGACGCAGCGACTGCGCCGGCGGAATCTTGGCACGTACTTTCGAAATAATTTTCGCAATCCGAAACACGCTTGTCAAGCGACACCAGCCAGCCGGTTCGGCAAGCTGGCGACGCACGACAGCCACCAGGAACTGCCGATGACTAAGACCATCTCCCCAGGCGCGCTGGACGCCACCGCCGAAGACAGCGGCGACGCGGCGGACAAGAAGCTGCGCAGCACCGTGCAGTCGCTGGCGAAGGGCTTTCGCGTGCTCGAGGCGTTTTCCTCCGAACAGGAGGAACTGTCGCTGAGCCAGATCGCCACGCTGGCCAGGCTCGATCCGGGGACCACCTTCCGCATGCTCAACACCCTGGTCGAGCTGGGCTACGTGCATCGCATTCCCGACAGCCGCCGTTTCCGCCTGACCCTGAAGGTGCTCGACCTCGGCTTCCACGCCATCGCCCGCCGCGACCTGCGCAGCGTGGTGCGGCCGTTGCTGCGCGCGCTGGTCAGCGACGTCAACGAAGCGGCCAGCTTCGCGGTGCTGCAGGGTCCGGACGTGCTCTACATCGAACGGGTGCGCGCCGGCATCACTCGGCTGGGCGTGGACATCCGCATCGGCACCACCGTGCCCAGCACCCGCACCGCGATCGGCCTGGCGATGCTCGCGCACCTGTCGCCGGCGGAAGTGACGCGGGTGACCGGGGTCAACGTGCACGCGCCGCACGCGCCGGAGATCGTCGCCATGCTCGGCACCTTCGAGCGCATCCGCCGCGACAACTACGTGATCCTCGATTCGATGCTGACCGAAGGCCTGCGCGTGCTGGCGGTGCCGGTGCTGGATGCCGACGACTATCCGCTCGGCGCGATCAGCGTCGCCGCGCCGTCGGTGCGCACCAGCCACGACGAACTGCTCAACACCGCCCTCCAACCCACTCTGCTCGCGGCCAAGGACATCGCCTTCGCGATCCAGGCCAGCGGGAGCGTCGCCGTGACCGCACCCAGCACCTGACCGTCCGGGCGCCCGCCCGGTCCCCTGCAATTCGACCGCTTCGTGGACGCTCCGGCGCCCGCGCCGGGTTCTTCTTGTCCTGCCAGAGGCAGCAACGATGCTCATGCCCACTACCCCCGCCACCGCCGCCACTGCCCGTTCGCTGCCGCCCGCCGAGGCGCAGGCGGAGATTGGCGCGCGGCTCGAACGCCTGCCCATCACCCGCCAGGTCTGGTGGGCGCGCAACATCGTCGGCGCCGCCACCTTCTTCGACGGCTACACGGTGATCGCCATCGCCTACGCGATGCCGGTGCTGGCCAAGGAGTGGAACCTGTCGCCGGCGCAGATCGGCATGATCCTGTCGGCCGGCTACCTGGGCCAGTTGCTGGGCTCGGTGTTCTTCGGCTGGCTGGCCGAACGCGTCGGCCGCCTGCACGTGCTGCTGTTCACCATCCTGCTGTTCGTGTCGATGGACGTCGCCTGCCTGTTCGCCGGCGGCGCCGCGGCGATGATGGCGTTCCGCTTCATTCAGGGCATCGGCACCGGCGGCGAAGTGCCGGTGGCCAGCGCCTACATCAACGAACTGATCGGCTCGAAGAAACGCGGCCGCTTCTTCCTGCTGTACGAGGTGATGTTCCTGCTGGGCCTGGTCGCCGCCGGCGGCATCGGCTACTTCCTGGTGCCGGCCTACGGCTGGAAGGCGATGTTCATGGTCGGGCTGGTGCCCGCGGCGATCATGATCCCGCTGCGCTTTTTCATGTTCGAATCGCCGCGCTGGCTGGCCTCCAAGGGCCGTTACGACAAGGCCGACGCGATCGTGTCCGAGCTCGAGCGCAGCGCCGAGCGCCGCCATGGCCCGCTGCCGGCGCCGGTGTTCGACCGCAACGCGCTGCCCAAGGCGCAGCGCTCGGACTGGCGCGAACTGTTCGGCAGCGTCTATCTCAAGCGCACGCTGGTGATCTGGTGCCTGTGGTTCTGCTCCTACCTGGTGGCCAACGGCCTCATCACCTGGTTGCCGACGCTGTATCGCCAGCATTTCGGCTTGTCCCTGCAGCAGAGCATCGCCTACGGCTTTCTCACCTCGCTGGCCGGCGTCGCCGCCGCGGTGGCGTGCGCGCTGTCGATCGACCGGGTCGGGCGCAAGCGCTGGTACGTGCTCGCCTTCGCCGCCGGCAGCATCCCGTTGCTGGCGCTGGCGATGCTGGGCGGTACCTCGGCACTGCAGGTGCTGGTGTTCGCGGCGCTGGGCTATGCCGCGGTGCAGACCATCACCTTCTCGCTGTACCTGTATTCGGCCGAACTCTATCCCACCCGCATCCGCGCCATCGGCACCGGCCTGGGCAGCGCCTGGCTGCGCCTGGGCTCGGCCAGCGGGCCGCTGGTGGTCGGCGCGGTCATCGCCGGCATCGGCCTGCGCTACGTGTTCGTCGCCTTCGCCGCGGTGCTGCTGGCCGGCGCTGCGGTGACGCTGCTGTGCGCGCTGGAGACCAAGGGCAAATCGCTGGAAGAACTCTCGCCCTGAGTCCAGCGGCCCGCTGATGCCGCGGCCGCGCACGCCGCCGCGCGCCACCGATTCGTACCACCCCACGTCGAGCCCCGCGTTCGACTCCATCCCCCGTTGACCCGAAGAAGAGGAAACACCCCATGAGCAACATCGACCTGAAAGGCCTGGTTCCCGCGCCCGTCACCCCGTTCACCCGCGACGGCGCCGTCGACTATCCCGCGATCAAGCGCATCGGCAAGTGGCTGGGCAGCATCGACGGCGTCAAGGGCCTGACCGTGCTCGGCCACGCCGGCGAAGGCACGTTCCTGGAGCGCGACGAACAGGCCAAGGTGATCGAGGCGTTCCGCGATGCGGTCGACGCCCGCATTCCGATCATCGCCGGCATCACCCTGGAAGGCACCCGCGTGGCGGCCGACGAAGCCAAGCGCGCGGTCGCCGCCGGCGCCTCGGCGGGCCTGATCTATCCCTCGCACGGCTGGCTGCGTTTCGGCTACCAGAAGGGCGCGCCGCAGGACCGCTACAAGGCCATCCACGAGGCCAGCGGCCTGCCGATGATCCTGTTCCAGTATCCGGACGTGACCAAGGCCACCTACAACCTGGAGACGCTGCTGGAGATCGCCGCGCTGCCGGGCGTGATCGCGATGAAGAACGGCGTGCGCAACATGAAGCGCTGGGACACCGAGATCCCGGTGTTCCGCAAGGAGCGCCCGAACGTGCCGGTGCTGACCTGCCACGACGAGTACCTGCTGCACACCATGTTCGACGTGGACGGCGCGCTGGTGGGCTACGGCTGCATCGCGCCGGAACCGCTGATCGAGATGATCGCCGCCGGCAAGGCCAAGGACTATGCCAAGGCGCGCGAACTGCACGACCGCCTGCTGCCGGTGACCAAGAGCGTCTACCACCGCGGCTCGCACATGGAAGGCTCGGTCGCGCTGAAGTGGGCGCTGGCCGCGCGCGGCCTGCTCGATCACGCCACGGTGCGGTCGCCGCTTCTGCCGTTGGCCGAAGGCGCCGACAAGGAAATCGCCGACGCGATGGCCGCCGCCGGCCTCGGCAAGGTGGCCTGACCCGAGGGTCGCATCCCGTTCGATGGGCCGCGCAGCTGCGCGGCCCATCCGCTGCGTCGATGGCTGCCGCCTCGGCGCCGCGCAACGCGTTCTGTTCTGTCGTCGCATTTTTCAGCTGTCCCCTACAGGTCTGCGCACAGGCCGTGCCCGTCGCCGACGGCCGCGATGCCGTGCCGTGGCTCACGACCGGAAAGTGTCTTCCCTTCGCGCACTGCCGCGACGCCGCCTGCCTATCGCGCGGTCCAGCGAGTGCCTCGCCTCGTCCGTGGAGCGTCCCATGTCCCGATCGCGTTGTTTCGTCTCGTTGCTGGCGGCCGCCGCCGCGCTGCCCGTCACCGCCGTTGCCGCCGACAGCGCGGGCTGGCTGGACGAACACGGCATCGCGCCGCGCTTCGTCTGGTCCAACGACTACGCGCGCAATGCCGACGGCGGCCTGGCGCGCGGCGATCGCGATGCCGGCGGCGTGGTCGCCGGTGCCGACCTGGATCTGCAGCGCCTGTTCGGCATCCCCGGCGCCACCGTGCACGCGACCGGCGCCTGGTACTACGGCGACAGCCTGTCGCAGCGCCAGATCGGCAACAACGTCAAGGTGCAGGGCTACTGGTATCCGCAACAACAGGCGCAACTGGCGCAGCTGACCTGGGAACAGGTGTTCGACGACGGCCGCTGGCAGCTGGTCGCCGGACGCATGAACACCACCTGGCAATTCGCGCGCAGCCGCTACGGCTGCCGCTTCGTCGGCGCATCGGATTGCCCGTTCCAGCTGAGCCAGGCCGATGGCGGCTTCGTCGGCTTTCCGTACGTGAACTGGGGCGCGAAGCTGCGCTACAAACCGGGCGCGACCTATGTGTCGGTGGGCGCGTTCGAACTCAATCCGCAACGCAAGAACAATGACGGCTTCGATTGGAGCACCGCCGACAGCAGCGGCGTACTGAGCACCCTGGAAGTCGGCTACGAACCCGACCCCGCGCTCGGCCGCGGCGCGCCGCGCTACGTGGCCGGCGTCTGGTACAACTCGGCCGACTACGCCGACCTGCGCTACAACCGCAGCGGCGGATTGCGCGGCCTGGTCGGCGGGCAGGCGCGCATGTACGACGGTGGCCGCTGGGGCGTCTATGCGATGGGCGAACGCGCGCTCTACCGGCCGCAGGGCATGGCCGGCAAACGCATGCTGGTCGCGTTCGGCAACATCGCCGCGCCGCTGGACGCGCGCCAGATGTACGACCTGCAGGTCACCGCCGGCCTGTACTACAGCGGCCCGTTCGCATCGCGTCCGGCCGACGGACTCGGCGTCATGGCGAACTACTACCGTTTCAGCGCCGACCAGCAGGGCTACATGAACGACCTGCTGCGCAAGCGCGGCGCCGCACCGGACATCTCGCGCAACGAGACCATCTTCGAACTCAACTACAGCTATCGCGTCGGCCGGTTGCCGCTGTCGCTGGTGCCCAACGTGCAGTACATCGTCAATCCCGACATCCTGGGCAATACCGCCGCGCGCCGCGCGCCGGACAACGCGCTGGTGATCGGCTTACGGGTGATGGTCAACATCGGCGGGCTGGGCAACCCGAAATGAAGCGCATGCGGGCCGTACCGCGATAACGGCGAGCGCTGCGGCTTGCTCGGCCGCGCGCCTGCACTGCTTGCCGATCGGGCAACGCCGACGGACAACGCAGCGCACCGCACGCTTCGCGGCAGGGCGCACCGCCCGCTTCCGGAGCAGGACCGCGGCGATGTCGTGCCTGCGCCATCGGCCACACAAACGCGCTCCCCGCTGAACGACCGAGTTGCAAAGGCCGTCCACTGCCATTAAATGTACATCTGAACATTTATGCAGGAACACCGGACATGGCGGCAAAACCACCCCCGCGTCCGCGCGGCCGCCCGAGCAAGGACCAGGCCGACGGCCGCCAGGCGCTGCTGGCGGCGGCCACCGACGGCTTCGCCCGACACGGCTTCGAGCGGGCCGATATCCGCACCATCGCCGCCGCCGCGGGGGTGAGCCCGAGCCTGGTGCGGGTGCATTTCGGCAGCAAGGCCGAACTGTGGAACGCCTGCGTGGACCAGCTCGCGCAGGACGTCGTCCCGCGCCTTGCGGCCATGGCGCAGCTGACGCGCCACGACCAGCGCCCGCTGCACGAACGGCTGACGGACGCGATCCTGATCATGGCCGCCTTCTACGAGGCCAACCCCGCGGTCCGCGACTTCGTCGCGCGCGTGGTATCGGAAAGCCCGGAGCGCGCCACCATCCTCGCCGAACGGTTGCTGCGTCCTTCCTACGAGGCCGGCCATGCGCTGATCCGTGCCGGGATCGAGGCCGGCATCGTCAAGGCGACGCACCCGGCGCTGTTCTTCGTGCTGCTCAACAGCATGCTGAGCCAGCCTCCGGAATTCCCGCAGCTGCTGGCACGGCTGGCCCCGGAGATCGGGGCCGGCGCGGCGCGCACGCGGCTGGTCGAGACCGTGCTCGCCACCCTGCTGCATTCCCCGCAGCCCGGCACCGGTCCCGCACCGGTCGCCGCACCGCACACTCCCCCGGAAGGCACCCCATGACGCAGGCAATCCCACAACCGCGTTCGCTGCCGCTGCTCGGCAATTTCCACCATCTCGATGGCGATGCGCCGGTGCAGAGCCTGATGCGGCTCGCCCAAACGCACGGCCCGATCTTTCGCCTGAACAGCGGCCCGCTGTCGCTGACCGTGCTGAGCGGACAGGAGCTGGTGGACGAGGTTTGCGACGAAACCCGCTTCGAGAAGAAGCTGCACCGTCCGCTGCAGACCTTGCGCGACCTCGGCGGCGACGGCCTGTTCACCGCCTACAACGACGAACCCAACTGGGCCAAGGCGCACCGACTGCTGATGCCCGCGTTCGGTCCGATCGGCGTGCGCGCGATGTTCGGGCGCATGGAGGACATCGCCGAACAGATGCTGCAGCGCTGGGAGCGGTTCGGCCCGGACGCGGTGATCGACGTGGCCGACAACATGACCCGGCTGACGCTCGACACGATCGCGTTGTGCGCGTTCGACTACCGCTTCAACAGTTTCTATCAGAACGAGATGCATCCCTTCGTCGCGGCGATGGTCGGCGCCCTGGCCGAAGCCGGCGCGCGCGCGCGCCGGCCGGACCTCGCCAACCGCCTGCTGGCGCCCGGCCGGCGCCGCTACGAGGCCGACCTGGCGATGATCCGCAGCGTCGCCGACACCTTGATCGCCGAACGCAGGGCCGACCCCAACGCCGCGTCGCGCGACGACCTGCTCAACCTGATGCTGTACGGACGCGACCAGGCCACCGGCGAAGCGCTGTCGGACGAGAACATCCGCTACCAGATGGTGACCTTCCTGATCGCCGGCCACGAGACGACCAGCGGCCTGCTGTCGTTCGCGCTGTATCTGCTGCTGCGCCATCCGGCGGCGATGGCGCAGGCGCGCCAGGCGGTGGACGCCGCGCTGGGCACGCGGCCGCCGCAGGTCGAGGATCTGGCCAGACTGCGCTACATCGAACAGATCCTGCAGGAAACCCTGCGGCTGTGGCCGACCGCGCCGGCGTTCGCGGTCGCGGCCCGTACCGCGACCACGCTGGCCGGCCGCTATGCGGTGGCGCCGCAGGACACGCTGCTGGTGCTGATTCCCACCCTGCATCGGGATCCGAAAGTGTGGGAGGAGCCGGAAGCGTTCCGCCCGGAGCGCTTCGATCCCGACGCGGCCGAGCGGCTGCCGCCCAATGCCTGGAAACCGTTCGGCAACGGCGCGCGCGCCTGCATCGGACGCGGCTTCGCGATGCAGGAAGCGCAGCTGGTGCTGACGATGATCCTGCAACGGTTCGACCTGGACCAGGTCGATCCGAACTACCAGCTCGAGGTCGCGGAAACCCTGACCCTGAAGCCGGATGGCTTTCGCATCCGCGCGCGGCGCCGCGCCGATGTCGCGGTGCGCTCGCGCAGTGCGCTGCCGACGGCTCCGCAGAAACCGCTGGCGCCAGCGGCGGCGACGGCCGCGGCCGGCACCGCGCCAGGCACGCCGCTGCTGGTGCTGTACGGCGGCAATTCCGGCTCGTGCGAAGCGTTCGCGCAGCGCATCGGCGGCGATGCGGCCGCGCAAGGCTACGCGCCGGTGGTCGCGCCGCTGGACGAGCATGTCGGCCGCCTGCCGCGCGACGGCGCGGTGGTGGTGGTCACCTCCTCCTACGAAGGCCAGCCGCCGGACAACGCGCGCCGCTTCGTGGACTGGATCGAAACCCTGGCGGCCGGCGATCTGGCCGGGCTGCGCTACGCCGTGTTCGGATCCGGCAACCGGCAATGGGCGCGCACCTACCAGGCGATTCCGAAACGGGTCGATGCCGCGCTGGAGGCGGCGGGCGCCACGCGCTTCAGACCGCGCGGCGAAACCGACGCCGGCGGCGATTTCTTCGGCGGCTTCGATGCCTGGTACGCGGGACTGTGGCCGGACCTGGGCCAGGCGCTGGGAAAGGCGGCGCTGGAGCAGACCACGCAGGCGCTGCAGGTGGACATCGTCCCCTCCGCGCGGCTCGGCGCGCTGCGGCTGACCGAACTCGACCACGGACGCATCGTCGACAATCGCGAACTGGTCGACATGTCCGCCCCGTTCGCGCGCTCCAAGCGCCACATCGAGATCGCCTTGCCCGACGGCATGCGTTACCGCACCGGCGACTATCTCGCGGTGCTGCCGCGCAACCCCGCCGCGCAGGTCGAGCGGGTGCTGCGGCGTTTCGGTCTGGCCAGCGATACGCAGGTCGTCATCGGCCAGCGTCCCGGTGCCGCCTCCGGCCCGCCCAGCGGCTATCCGGTCGCGCTGGCGCAGGTGCTCGCCGACTACGTGGAACTGGCGCAACCGGCGACGCGCGCGCAGGTCGCGCAGCTGGCCGCCGCCACGCGCTGCCCGCCCGATCGCGACGCGCTGGAAGCGCTGGCCACCGAGCCGGTCTATACCGACGAGGTGCTCGCCAAGAAAACCAGCCTGCTCGACCTGCTGGAGCGCTTCCCCGCCTGCGACCTGGCGCTGGGCGCGTTCCTCGGCGCGCTTCCGCCCATGCGCGCGCGGCAATACTCCATTTCCTCCTCGCCGCTGCGCGACCCGGCGCAGTGTTCGCTGACCGTGGCCGTGCTCGACGCACCGGCGCTGTCGGGAATGGGGCGACGCCGCGGCGTGGCCTCCACCTATCTGGCCGGCCTGGACGCAGGCGCGCTGGTGTCGGTCGCGGTGCGGCCCTCGCAGGCGAGCTTCCATCCGCCGGAAGATCCGGCCACGCCGATCATCCTGGTCTGCGCCGGCAGCGGCATCGCGCCGTTCCATGGCTTCCTGCAGGAGCGGGCGATCCAGAAGGCGGGCGGCCGCGACGTCGGCGAGGCCTTGTTGTTCTTCGGCATCGACCATCCCGACGTCGACTACCTGTACAAGGACGAATTGCGCCGCTGGCAGGACATGGGCGTGGTCGACGTGCGCCTGGCCTGCTCGCAAGCGCCGCAGGACGGCGTCGCCTATGTGCAGCACCGCATGTGGCAGGACCGCGCGCGCGTGTCGGCGCTGTTCCAGCAAGGCGCCACTGTGTTCGTCTGCGGCGACGGCGAGCACATGGCGCCGGCGGTGCGCGACACCTTCGTGCGCATCTATCGCGACAGCATGGGCGTCAGCGCCGAGGCGGCCAACGCCTGGGCCGATCGGATCGAACGCGAACATGGCCGCTACGTGGCGGATATTTTCTCGTAGCGGCGAGGACGGCCAGGACGCGCGCGGCAGCGCGCCACGCGCAGGCCGCGGAGGCAACGCTACTTCTTCAACGAGGCATCGTCGCCGGACTTGGTCGCGGCCGCGTCCTTGGCCGGACGGTTGCGATTCTTCTTGGCCCGGGTGACCAGATAGAAGGCCGAGCCGACGAACAGGAGGAACAGTCCGGCGACCCAGGGCATCAATGTGGTGTCCATGCAAAGCTCCATATGGTTGTGCGCCCTCTAAAACACCACACTGCAGGTGAAGGGCTTGCTATCCCGACAGACGCATCGACCGCGATCGCCGCGGCCTGAATGCGTCAGGGCGTTGTGCGACAGGCCTTGTCGCTCGAGGCGCAGCCGCGGTCCACGCCCTTAGAATCCGCCGTGCGGCAGGCTTGCGCGTCAGCGATCCGCGTTGCATCGCAGACGGCTCGGCGATTCCCAGGCCGCACGGCGGCGACGCCTCCATTGCACGATCCGCGTCCACTCAGGAGAGTCCAGATGATCAGCAAGAACACCGTTTGCCTGTGGTTCGACGGCACTGCGCTGGAGGCCGCCACGTTCTACGCCGCCACCTTTGCCGACAGCGCGGTGAAGGCCGTGCATCGCGCACCCGGCGACTATCCTGCGGGCAAGCAGGGCGATGTGCTGACGGTCGAATTCAGCGTCCTCGGCATTCCCTGCCTCGGCCTCAACGGCGGTCCGGCGTTCCGGCACAGCGAGGCGTTCTCGTTCCAGGTGGCCACCGACGACCAGGCGGAGACCGATCGCCTGTGGAACGCGATCGTCGGCAACGGCGGCCAGGAAAGCGCCTGCGGCTGGTGCAAGGACAAGTGGGGACTGTCGTGGCAGATCACCCCGCGCGCGCTGACCGAGGCGATCGCCGATCCCGATCCGGCGGCGGCCAAGCGCGCCTTCGAGGCGATGATGCAGATGACCAGGATCGACATCGCCGCGATCGAGGCCGCGCGGCGCGGCTGACGCCCTCGGCGAGCACTTGCTGGCCGCAGGCGCCCGCAGGGAGGGCGCAAGGCGCATCCCGACCGCGTGGCAGCTCTATTCCAGCGGAGGAACGACGCCTTCGGCCAGCGTCTTCAGCAGGCGTGCGCGGCGGCGCTCCAGATCGGCGATCTGCCGCTCAATGGAGGCCAGCCGCTTGCGCTGCGCCGCGCTGGTTTCGGGGCAGGCGCTGGCGCCCTCGATCATGCGCATGCAGTCGGGAAAGGCGCGGATCTCGGCCAGGCTGAACCCGGTCGCGATCATGCGCTGGATCTGCCGCACCTGGGTGACCGCCGCCTGCGGAAACGCACGATAGCCGTTGTCGCTGCGGAACGAGGTCAGCAGGCCATGCGCGTCGTAATGGCGGAGCGAACGCACGCTCGCGCCGGTGTCGCGTGCCAGTTCGCCGATGCTCAGCGTGCGCTGCGAAGTCGGGGTGCCCATGGAAAAAAGCATACCACCCATGATCGTTGACCCTCACACCAGTGTGAGGGCGGAGGCTAGCGGGACTCGCCCAACCCACGGAGTTCCCCAATGTCCATCCGACCTTTGCAGCACATCCTGTTCGCCCTCGCCTTCGTCGCGGCGCTCTGCCTGGCGCCGCTGGCCGCACACGCCGAAACCAAGCGCTACACCGTCACCGCGGCCGACGGCGTCACCCTGGCCGTGCAGGAAGCCGGGAACCCCGACGGTCCCAGCATCGTCTTCGTGCACGGGCTGCTCGGCAGCCACCTCAACTGGGACGCGCAGGTCAACAGCCCGCAACTGCAGCGCTACCGCATGATCACCTACGACCTGCGCGGCCACGGCCTGTCCGGCAAGCCGACCGACGCGAATGCCTACGCCGACGGCACGCGCTGGGCCGACGACCTGCAGGCCGTCATCGCCGCCAGCCACGCACGCAAGCCGGTGCTGGTGGGCTGGTCGCTGGGCGGCGCGGTAATCTCCAACTATCTGGCCAAGTTCGGCGACAGCGGCATCGCCGGCGCGGTCTATGTGGATGGCGTGATCGAGCTGAAGCCCGAGCAGATCGTGGCGCATCCGCAGGTCTACCGCGACCTGAATTCGCCGGACCTGAAGACCCACCTGGACACGGTGCGCGCATTCCTCAGCCTGTGCTTCCATACCCAGCCGGATCAGGCCACTTTCCAGCGCCTGTTCGCCAATGCCGCGATGGCCTCCTGGGACATGCAGCGCGCGGTCCAGTCGATGACGGTGCAGGCCGAACAAGGGCTGGGCAAGGCGCAGGTGCCGGTGCTGCTGCTGTACGGCGAGCGCGACGCGCTGGTGCAGGCCAGGCCGGCGATCGCCCGCGCCAAGGCGATCAATCCGCGCATCCGCAGCACGCTCTACGCACAGTCCGGGCATGCGCCGTTCCTGGAAGAACCGGACCGGTTCGACCGCGACCTGGCCGGCTTCCTCGACGCCGCCACCGCGCAGTGAGCGCGCAAGCGCAGGAGGCCGTCATGTCGATTCACTCTTCTCAAGCATCCAGCGCGTTTCCCGGCTTCACCCGCCTGCAGGTCGATGCCGGCGGGGTCGCGTTCGCCGGCGTGATCGGCGGTGCCGGCCCGCCGTTGCTGTTGTTGCACGGCTTCCCGCAGACGCACCTGGCGTGGCGGCGGGTGGCGCCGCGGCTCGCGCAGGCGTTCACGGTGATCGCGCCGGACCTGCCCGGCTATGGCGCCAGCCGCACCCACCGCGACCAGCCGCGCTGGAGCAAGCGCCGCGTCGGCGAGGCGCTGGCCGCGTTGATGGCGCAACTCGGGCACGCACGCTTCGCCGTCGTCGGCCACGACCGCGGCGCGCGCGCCGGGTATCGGCTGGCGCTCGATCATCCGGACCGGGTCACGCACTATGCGTCGCTGACCGTGGTCCCCACACAGGACGCATGGGACGCGATGGACATGCGCCGCGGCCTGGCCAGCTACCACTGGTTCCTGCTCGCGCAACCGTTCGACCTGCCGGAGCGGCTGCTGTCGGCCGATCCCGACGCCTTCATCGAAGCGGCGCTGGCACGGATGGCCGGCGGCCTGGACCGCCTCGACGCCGCCTCGGTCGCGGCGTACAAGGCGGCGTTCCGCGATCCCGCGGTGCGCCACGCGATCTGCGAAGACTACCGCGCCGCGGTGCACGAAGACCTGGAGCACGACGCCGCAGACCGGGCCGCGGGCGCCACCCTGCGCTGCCCGGTACTGGTGCTGTGGCCGCAGGCGCAAGCGGGCACGGCCTCGCCGCTGCAGCTGTGGCGGCGCTGGGCCGACGACGTCAGCGGCAAGGCGATCTCCGGCGGGCATCTGCAGCCGGAGCAATCGTCGCAAGAGGTGTTGACGGAACTGTTGGCGTTCTTGTCGCGGCGCTAGGCACAGACCTCGCGCCTCGTCCGTCCTGCGTGGCACGCCCCGCAGCGCGGCAGGGCGGCGCCGCTGCG
The DNA here is from genome assembly GCF_041245805.1 of Xanthomonas sp. DAR 34887. Lineage (NCBI taxonomy): Bacteria > Pseudomonadati > Pseudomonadota > Gammaproteobacteria > Lysobacterales > Lysobacteraceae > Xanthomonas > Xanthomonas tesorieronis. Next base: position 733,084 of record NZ_CP162490.1, on the reverse strand, counting down.
CTGGCGGCGCCGGCGGAACTCAGAACTCTTGCCAGTCGCCGCCGTCGGCCGCCACCACTTCGCGAGCTGGCGCGCGCGCCACCGCGCGCCGCGCCGGGGCCACCGCCTTGGCCGCCACCTTGGCCGGCGCACGCACCGCCACCGCAGCGGCGGCCGCGCGCGGCGCGGCGACCGTTGCCGACGCGGCGGCATGCGGGTCCAGCGTGAACAGCGCCACGGCATCGTTGAGGTGACCGGTCTGCTCCTCCATCGAACGTGCCGCCGCGGTGGCTTCCTCCACCAGCGCCGCATTCTGCTGGGTCGCCTCGTCCATCTGGGTCACGGTCTGGTTGACCTGCTCGATGCCGGCCGACTGTTCCTGCGACGCGGCGGCGATCTCGGCCATGATGTCGGTCACGCGCCGCACCGAGGCGACGATCTCGCCCATGGTGTCGCCGGCTTGGTTGACCAACTGCGACCCCACCGCGACCTTGCCGACCGACTCGTCGATCAGCCCCTTGATCTCCTTGGCGGCGCTGGCCGAGCGCTGCGCCAGGGTGCGCACTTCCGAGGCGACCACGGCGAAGCCGCGGCCCTGTTCGCCGGCGCGCGCCGCTTCCACCGCCGCGTTCAAGGCCAGGATGTTGGTCTGGAAGGCGATGCCGTCGATCACCGTGATGATGTCGGCGATGCGCCGCGAGGACGCGTCGATCTCGTGCATGGTGGCGACCACGCGGCCGACCACCTCGCCGCCCTGCGAGGCGACCGACGCCGCGCCGATCGCCAGCTGGTTGGCCTGGCGCGCGTGCTCGGCGTTCTGCTTCACCGTCGAGGTCAGTTCCTCCATCGATGCGGCGGTCTCTTCCAGGTTCGCTGCCTGCTGCTCGGTGCGCCGCGACAGGTCGTCGTTGCCCGAGGCGATCTCGCCGGCCGCGGTGCTGATGCTGGAAGACGCCTGCTGGATGCGGCCGACGATCTGGGTCAGCTGCGCGACGGTGCTGTTGGCATCGTCGCGCATGCCGGCGAACACGCCATGGAACTGCCCGTGCATGCGCACGGTCAGGTCGCCGTTGGCGATCGCCCGCAGCAGCTGCGAGACCTGGGCGAGGTTGTCGTCGGCGACCTGCATCATGGTATTGAGGTGCTCGATCATCGAGCGGAAATCATGGTCGAAGCGCAGCGCGTCGCCGCGCTGGCTGAAATCGCCGATCGCCGCGGCCTGCGCCAGCGACTGGATTTGGGTATTGATCGCCAACAGGCTGGCCTTGGCCGCGTCCATCGATTCATGCAGGATCGCGCGGCTGCCGGGCAGGCGCCGCGCGTCCTGCGACAGATCGCCGGCCGCATACCGGTTGAGCACGGCGATGGCGTCCTTGATCGCGTCCAGGTGTTCGAAGATCACCGTGTTGATGCCGGCCGCGAGTTGGCCGTACACGCCCGGGAAATCCTCCGGAATGCGGTGGCCGATGTCCGGGCCGGCATGCATCTGCATCATCTGCTGGGTTTCGCCGGAGAAGCGGCGCAGCATCACCGTCATGTCGCGGGTGGCGGCCAGCATCTTGCCTGCCTCGTCGGCGCTGGTGGCCTGGATGTTCACCGACAGGTCGCCGCGCGCGACCGACTGGATCGCATGCACCGCCTTGCCCAGTGGGCCGGTGACCGCACGCGAGATCACCACCGCCAGCGCGGCGGCGATCAGCGACAGCAGCAGCATGCAGGCGACGATGGCGATGACGCTGGCACGATGCGTAGCATTGGCCTTGTCGATCTTCGCCTGCATCTGCTCGGCGCTGTAGGCGCCCAGTTCCTTGAGCGACTCGAAGAGCTTGCGCCGCGCCGGACGCGACTTGTCGTCGGAGATCTGCTGCGCCAGCGCGCCGTCGCCGGCGGCGACGGCCGCGCGCATCTCGGCGTTGGCGCCGAAGTACCCGTTCACGTCCGCCTCGACCTTCCGGTACAGCGCCTGTTCCCTGGCGTCGGCGGGCAGCGCCGCATAGGCGGTCAACTCTTCGCGCACCAGCTTGGTGGTCGCGTCCATGCGCTTGTTGTAGTCGGCGACCTTGTCGGGCTTGGCCAGCATGGTCAGCAGCGACAGCTCGAAGGTGCGGAACTCGCCGAGCTGCGCGCGCACCTCGCCCAGGTGCTGCACCGACGGAATCTCGTTGCCGGCCATCGCCGCCAGTTCGGCGTGCGCGTCGCCCAGGCGGATCAGGGCGAAGGTACCCAGCATCACCGTCATCAGGGTCGTCAGGGTGAACCCCACTGTCAGTTTGCGGGCGATGGGCAGATCTTGAAACCACTTCATGGTTGCAACTCCGTCAGAGAGTGTCCGGCCCTTGAAGGCTGCCGGCGGCATCCAATTCCGCCGAGGTGGAATTGGGGCAATGTCGCTGGAGAGGTAACGGCATCGCCAATCCAAACCTGAGGAAGCGATCCCATTTCATTGCTGAACGCGTTGGCGACAAATGGCTTCCAAGAGGGGTGCGCCCTTGACGGCGAGGCCATTCGCGCCAATAAATGACCCATTGGTCATTTAAACGAGGCGTGGCATGACCGACGTTCTGATCGCAGGCGCGGGCCCCACCGGGCTGACCCTGGCGCTATGGCTGGTGCGGCAGGGCGTAAGCGTGCGTCTCATCGACAAGAGCGGCGGCCCGGGCGAGACCTCGCGGGCCATGGCGGTGCAGGCGCGCACCCTCGAGCTGTACCGGCAGGTGGGCATCGCCGATGCGGTCGTCGCCGCCGGCCATCGCACCCCGGCCATGAACCTGTGGGCACGCGGCAAGCGTCGCGCGCGGATCGCACTGCGCGATTCCGCGGTGGGCATCTCGCCCTACCCGTTCATGCTGATCTATCCGCAGGACCAGCATGAGCGCCTACTGATCGCGCAGCTGCACACGCTCGGCGTCGCGGTCGAACGCACGACCGAACTGCTCTCCTTCGCGGACCACGGTGATCGCGTCGTCGCGCGCCTGCGCCTGCCCGACGGCAGCGAACAGGCCGCGGAGGCGCGCTACCTGGCCGCATGCGACGGCGCGCGCTCGCCGCTGCGCCACCAGCTCGGCATCGGCTTCGAGGGCGGCACCTACAGGCAGGTGTTCTACGTCGCTGATGTCGAACTTGGCGGCCTGCAGTCGATGGACGAAGCGCATATCGCCCTGGGCGACGGCGACTTCATCCTGGTCCTGGCCTACAGCAAGCGCGGACACTATCGGTTGATCGGCACCGTGCGCGATGAGCGTGCCGACCGCGCCGAGAGCCTGACCTTCGCCGACGTCGGCCAGGACGCCATCCGCAACCTCGGCGTGCGCATCGAACGGGTCAACTGGTTCTCGACCTACCGCGTGCACCATCGCGTCGCCGACGCATTCCGCCGCGGCAACGTGTTCCTGCTCGGCGATGCAGCGCACGTCCACAGTCCGGTCGGCGGACAGGGCATGAACACCGGTATCCTCGACGCCATCAACCTGTCTTGGAAGCTCGCCGATGTGCTCAAGGGCCGCACGTCCGATGCCGTGCTCGACAGCTACGCCGCCGAGCGGCAGGCGTTCGCGCGCACCCTGGTCGCCACCACCGACCGCGCCTTCACCCTGGTCACCGCCGAAGGCAGCGTCGCCGGTTTCGTCAGAACCTACATCGCTCCGACCGTGGCCAGCCTGGCTTACCGGCTGCGCAATGTAAGCGAGCTGATCTTCCGCACCGTGTCGCAGACGATGCTGCACTATCGCGACAGCCCGCTGAGCGCCGGCAAGGCCGGCGCCGTCGCCGGCGGCGATCGCCTGCCGTGGGTGCAGGCCGCGGACGCGGACAACTATGCAGCGTTGCCGCAGATTGGCTGGCAGTTGCACGTCTACGGCAGCGCGCGGCCCGGGTTGGACGCGTGGTGCAACGCCCGCGGCATCGCCCTGCGCGTCTTCGCATGGCAGCCCGAACATCACGCTGCCGGTTTCGCGCAGGACGCGGCCTATCTCGTGCGTCCCGACGGCTATGTCGCCTGCGCCGTGGCCGATGCATCCCTCGCGGCGCTGGATACGTATCGTGTGTCCCACGGGTACAGCCCGCACTGAGCATCGAGACCGCATGACGCAAGCGACCACGCCCAAATGGAAACGCCGCAAGGACGAACGCCCTGCGGAAATCCTGAGCGCCGCGCTCGACGCCTTCGCCGAGAACGGCTTTGCCGAGACCAAACTGGCGGACGTGGCCAAACGCGCAGGCGTGGCGAAAGGCACGCTCTACCTGTATTTCGACAACAAGCAAGACCTGTTCGCCGCGGTGGTGCGCCACGCGCTGCTGACCAACCTCGCCCCGATCGAGGAAGCCGCCGCCACCTTCGAAGGCGGCCTCGCCGAACTCGCCACCCTGTTGCTGGCGCGCGCCGCCGAGCGCATGGGCGACCAGCGTCTGCCCGCGATCATGCGCATGGTGATCGGCGAAAGCCGTGCGTTTCCGGAGCTGGCCCGCATCTGGCACGCCGAAGCCATCGACCGGGTAATGTCCACCATCGCCGGCCTCATCGAAACCGCCCAGGCGCGCGGCACGGCCCCCGCCGGCGACCCCAAGCTCTACGTGCTGTCGATCATGGGACCGATGCTGATGGCGATGCTGTTCCAGCAGGTGTTCGGCAACGACAGCGCGCACGTGCCGGACCTGCATGCACTGGCTGAGCAGCATGGCCGGCTGTTGCTGCACGGGATCGAACCGCGATCGGCCGACGGATGAGCCGAAACCGGAACTTGCCCGTTCGTCACTGCGCGACTTGCGCCATCCCCCCTCCATCGACGCACTTCCAATGAAAAACCCCTACTACAACGGCCCGGTCAGCGACCACTTCGATGGCGTGCGCTTCTTCAATCCCGGCCAACCGACCATCGACAACTCGCTGGCAAAGGTGCTGCGCTGGAAAGCCGCCATGGACACCGTGCGCTGGCCCAGGCACGTGCCGGTCACGCCCGCCGTGCCTGCGCCGCGGCACCAGCGCCTGCACGTCACCATGGTCGGCCATGCCACGTTGCTGATCCAGGTGGCGGGCCTCAACCTCCTCACCGATCCGGTCTGGTCGCAACGCGCCAGCCCCTCGCAGATCGCCGGTCCGAAGCGGGTCACGGCCCCGGGCGTGCGCTTCGCGGACCTGCCGCCGATCGATGCGGTCCTGCTGAGCCACAACCACTATGATCACTTCGATCTCCACACCTTGCGCAAGCTGCATCGGGCGCATCGCCCGCTGTTCGTGATGCCGCTGGGCAACGATCGCCTGCTGCGCAACAGCGTTCCCGATGCGCGAATCGGCACCGGCGACTGGCACGACCGGCTCCCGATCGGCGAGGGCGCAAGCGTGACCCTCACCCGCGCCAACCACTGGTCCAGCCGCGGCGTGCGCGACCGCAGGATGGCGTTGTGGAGCGGCTTCTTCCTCGAAACGGCACAGGGTTCCCTCTGGTTCGCAGGGGACACCGGCTACGGCGATGGCGCCATCTTTCGCGAGATCCGCAGCAGGTACGGCGCGCCCGACGTGGCCTTGATCCCCATCGGCGCCTACGCGCCGCGCTGGTTCATGGCGCCGCAGCACATCGACCCCACCGAAGCGGTGCACATCTTCCAGGACACTGGCGCCCGGCATGCGCTGGGCATCCACTGGGGCACCTTCCAGCTCACCGACGAAGGCCGCGAGGCGCCGCGCGAGGCGCTCGCGGACGCGCTGCGCCTGGCAGGCATCGACGCCGCCAGATTCGTCGCCGCCGAACCTGGACAGGTCTTCGACTTCGCCGCTCCGGCGGCGTAGCGCCGCGCGCCTGCCGTTCGCTTCAGTCGATCCGGCAAAGCGGCTTCTCGCCGGGCCGCAACGTCAACACGCGCACTCCGCTGCGCGTCACCGCCACGGTGTGCTCGAACTGCGCCGACAGCTTGCCGTCGCGCGTGTGCACCGGCCATTGCTCCGGCTCGGAGCGGATCGCCGCGCGGCCCTGGTTGAGCATCGGCTCGATGGTGAACACCATGCCTTCCTGCAATTCCAGACCGGTGCCGGCGTGTCCGTAGTGCAGGATCTGCGGGTCTTCGTGCATCTCGCGGCCGATGCCGTGTCCGCAATACTCCTTCACCACGCTGTAGCCGTGCTCGCGCGCATGGCGGGCGATGGCCTGGCCGATGTCGCCCAGGCGCGCGCCCGGGCGCACCGCGGCGATGCCCTTCCACATCGCCTGGTAGGTCGCCTGCACCAGCCGCCGCGCCGGATAGGCGACCTCGCCGACCAGGTAGGTGGTGCTGGAATCGGCGAGGTAGCCGTTCTTCTCCAGCGTGATGTCCAGGTTGACGATCTGGCCGCTGCGCAGCACGTCCTCGGCCGACGGCACGCCGTGGCAGACCACATCGTCGATCGAGGCATTGAGCACGAACGGGAAGCCGTACTGGCCTTTGCTGGCCGGCCGCGCGTCCAGGTCCTCGACGATCATGCGTTCGACGAAGGCGTTGAGTTCCAGCGTGCTGCGGCCTTGCAGCGGCAACCGGTCCAGCGCATGGAACACCTGCGCCAGCAGCCGGCCGGACTCGGCCATCAGCGCGATCTCCTCCGGCCGCTTGATCACGCCCGTCCCGATTTCAACGCCTGCGGCTGCACTCCGGCCGCGCGCAACTCGCGCGCCACCAGATCCTGGAACGACAGCTCCGGATGCATCTCGCACAGCATGCCGATCTTGATCCAGAAGTTGGCCTGCGCATTGATCGAGCGGCTGGTCACCGTGCAGGCGCGGCGCAGCTGGTCGTGCAGGTCGTCGTCGATGTTGACGATACCCATGTGAGTTCCCCCGGCCAAGACGTTATATGGATCATATACGTTTCGCATATGCCCGGGCAAATCGCTGCCGGCATTGTTGGCGCGGCGTCCGGCGGCGCTCGACCGCTCCTGCGGCCACTGCGCCGTCGCTGCCGCACGTCCGCGGCACCGCGACCAAGCGCTGCGCCGCCTGCGTGCTGGCGCATGCCGGCCGGCCGCCGCCAACTGCGGCACGGGGATTGCAGGAAGAGCCCATTGGCCCCCTGGCGGAAGGCGGACGTGAGCGCAGACAAACACCGACGGCACCTGGCCCAGCGCGTGGCGCTGTACCTGTTCGTCACCGCGGCGTGGGCGATGCTGGCCGCGTCGGAATACTCGTCCCTGCGCGACGCCAGGAGCACGGCGTTGCGTACCGCGCAGACCAGTTCGCTGAACCTGGCCAGTTCCCTGGCCCAGCACACCAGCGACTCGTTCGCGATCGCCGAGACCTTGCTGTCGGGCATCGTGGCGCGTGTGGAAACCGGCGACAAGGAACCCAAGGCGCTGCATACCTTCCTGGTCGAAGAAGCCAACCGTTCGGACCGGGTGCACGCCATCTTCGTCTACGACGCCAGCGGGCAATGGGTGAATTCCTCGCTGCCGGGAGGGCCGCGCCACCACAACAATGCCGACCGGGACTACTTCAAGCACCACAAGAACCAACACGACAGCCTGCCGTTCGTCGGCCACCCGATCCAGAGCCGCTCCGACGGCTCGTGGATCGTCACCCTGACCCGGCGCATCAACAATCCCGACGGCTCCTTCGGTGGCGTCGTGCTGGCCAGCATCCGCCTGGACTATTTCAGGCGCTTCCACAGCACCTTCGACGTCGGTCACCACGGATCGATCGCCATCATCCACGACGACGGCACCATCATCTCCCGCTACCCGGGCGACGAGAGCCTGAGCGGCACCAGCATCGCCGGCTCGCCGATCCACCGGACCATGCAGCGGCTGCACCGCGGCTGGGTCACCTACGTTTCGCCGCTCGACGGCGTGGAGCGGATTTCCGGCTTCGCCCAGGCCCGGCCCTATCCGCTGTCGGTGCTGGCCGGCGTGTCCTCGCGCGAAGTGCTGGGGCCATGGCGGAAACTGGTGCTGCGCCGCTCGATCGTCACCCTCATCGGCTGCGCCCTGTTCGTCGGCCTCGGCATCTGGCTGGACCAGCAACTGCGGCGGATGCACGCAAGCGAGACCAGGCTGAGCACAGAGGCCTGGATCGACACGCTCACCGGCATCTACAACCGGCGCGGCTTCGACCACAAACTGCGGCGCGCGCTGCAGCAGAGCGAAGCCGTGCACTCCCCCGTCTCGCTGCTGATGATCGACATCGACCATTTCAAGCTCTACAACGACACCTATGGCCACGTGAACGGCGACGCCTGCCTGCGCCAGGTGGGACAAGCGCTGGCGGCCTGCGCATCGCGGCTGCACGACGCCGCCGCGCGCTACGGCGGCGAGGAATTCGCGATCGTGCTGCCGTTCACCGACCACGCCGGCGCGGAAAAACTGGCGGAGCAGGTGCGCTCGGCGGTGCGCGCATTGGACCTTCCGCACGCGTCCAGCCCGACCGCCCCGCAGGTGACGGTGAGCGTCGGCATCGCCTGCGTGAGCATGCAGGACCAACCGTGGTCGGCCGCCGAACTGGTCGGCATGGCCGACGCCGCGCTGTACCGGGCCAAGCAGGCGGGCCGGGATCGCGTCTCCACCTAGCCGCACAAAAAACCCCGCCGAAGCGGGGTCATGCGCTGTTGCTGCAACCGGTCAGACGCTGGACATCAGGCCGATGCTGAAGCCGGACACCTGGCTGATCCGCCCGCGCCAAAGACAACCGTTGACCGGAAACTCGCCGCCCGTGGCCACCACCCGTGCATCGGCGAGGTGCACGAAGGTGGCCGGCTTCAGCTCGCTCTGTTCGTAGATGTCGCGGTAGGGCTGGAAGCGTTCCTGCAGCGGCGCGACCAGTTCGTCGGGCGCCACCTCGGTGATCGACTCGGTCAGCCGCTGCATGAATTCCTTGCCGCCGATCAGCATGCCGGAGATGGTGCTGCCGCCCACCGTCAGCGTCAGCCCGATCTGCACGCCCAGGTTGGCGATCGCCACCAGGTCCTGCAGCAGGTAGTCGGGATGATGCGCCGCGGCGAGCAGCGCATCGGTATCCAGTGCCGCGGTCGATGTTTCTTCGTGTTCTGACATGTGTCCTCTCCCTTCGCGTCGCCACGGCGATCCCATGGTGGCATGAGGGTATACAGATTAGGTGGCGGACGCACGACCGGACGCGTTCCCCATGTCGCGTGAGGTGCATCGGAGGGCGACGGCCACTGTCGACTCTCGCCGAACCGATGATCGCAGCGCTACGCGCGGGCGGAAACGGGCGATGCGCCGCTGCTCTCGCGCACCGACAGACTCACCGGCGCGATCGTCCTGCGCGGCGCGGCGCCTTCGTTCAGCTGGTCCAGCACCAACTGCGCCGCCTGGCGGCCGCACGCGCGCGGATGGACGGCGAGCGTGGTCAGCGGCGGCACGCTCATCGCCGCTTCGGCGATGTCGTCGAAGCCGGTGACGGCGAAGTCCTGGCCCGGCCGGATGCCGCGCGCCAGCAGGCCCAGCATCAGGCCCAGCGCGACCATGTCGTTGTAGCAGACCGCGGCGGTCGGCGGCGCCTGCATGCCGAACAGTTCGCCAAGGCGCGCCGCCGCGTCCACGCGATTGGGCGCCGACTCGATCAAACAGGCCGGATCGACGGGCAACCCCGCCTGCGCCATCGCCTGCGCGTGGCCGGCACGGCGTTGGCGGCACGAACTGGAATCGGCATGCCCGCCGTAGAAGGCGATGCGGCGATGGCCCAGCGCGATCAGGTGCTCGGTGGCCAGTTGCGCCCCGCGCTGGTTGTCCAGCCCCAGGAATCCCCAGTCGTCGGCTCCGCTGAGTTCGCGATTGAAAAGCAGCAGGTTCGCGCGCACACCCAGCACCTTGCGCAGTTGTGCGGCGTCGCTGCCCTCGGCCGGCGACAGGATCACCCCCGCCGGCATGTGCTCCATCAGCGAACCCAGGATGGCCTGCTGCCGTTCGGGCGACTCGCCGGTACTGCCGAGCAGGGTCACGTAGCCCTTCTCCCCCAATGCCTCGTCCACGCCGGCCGCGAACTCGGCGAAGAACGGATTGGCCAGGTCGTTGATCACCAAGGCCACGCAGGTGGAGGTGCGCCGGCGCAGATTGGCAGCGCCACGGTTGTAGACGTAGCGCTGCCGCTTCAGTTCCGCTTCCACCCGCGCGCGGGTATCGGCGTGGACCAATGGGCTGCCGCGCAGCACCAGCGAGACGGTCGCGCGGGAGACGCCGACCGCATCGGCGATGTCGGTGACGGTGACCACGCGTTGCCGGTCGCGCACTGCGGCGGCCGGCGCGGCCTTCCCCGGGCTATCCGCGCCCGTCGCCACCTGCCCCGCCTTGGGCGAAACGACCTTGGACGCGCGTGCAGACGGGGCACGGGGTGGACGCTTTTGACGCATCGGATCGCTTCCCTTCTGGCCAGACGCGCAGCGTAAACCATTGGCTGCGCGAGACGTCCCGCCGCGTGCGCGGGCTCAACGCCAGCTCACCTGCGTCGCGGCGGGGTCGGCGCAGGGCGACAGCGGCAGATCCTGCGGCCGCGTGCCCCAGCCCTGCGGCTGCGGCGCATCGCTCAGCGCGAACCGCAGCCGGCCGCCCCGCTGCAACTGCGCCCAGTCCAGCCACACCGGCGCGTGCGCGTGGCCATCCAGCGACACGCCACCGACGTAACGCAGCTTGCCGTCGCCGGCCTGCGGCGCGTCGATGCGCAGCGTGCGGCCCGGTCCCACGTCCAGTTCGATGCGCGAGAAGCGCGGCGCATGCAGCAGGAACTGGCCGGTGCCGGGCACCGCCGGATACAGGCCCATGGCGCTGAACAGGTACCACGCCGACATCGTGCCCAGGTCGTCGTTGCCGGTGACGCCGTTCGGCGCATTGGTGAACAGCGTCTGCGCCGCATGCAGCACGGTGCTGGTCTTCCACGGCTGGCCGATCAGCGTGTACATCCATGGCGCGTGCAGGTCGGGTTCGTTGTTGGGGTTGTAGCGGAACTGGCTGTAGTAGCTGTACGGCCCCACCACCCATTCCTTGCGCGCGGCGCCGGCCGGATCGGCCAGCAGCGCGTCGTAGGCGAAAAAGGCATCCAGGCGTCGCGCGGCCTGCTCTGTCCCGTGCATCGCCTGCACCAGGCCGGGCACGTCCTGCTGCGCCAGCCACTGGTACTGCCAGGCGGTGCCTTCATGGAAGCCGTGCTGCGAGCGCGGGGTGTAATGGCCATCCGACGGCGTGTACCACGCACCGTCCTCGGTGCGCGGCCGCGGGAAACCGGTGAAGCCGGTTTCAGTATCGCGCACCGTCGGATCCCACACCGTCCGCCAATTGCGGCCACGACGATGCAGTACCGCCGCATCCTCGGCATGCCCCAACGCGCCGGCCATGGTCGACAGCGCGCAGTCGGCCAGCGCGTACTCCAGCGTCGCCGAGCCGCCGTGGTGCGGATCGACATCCATGCCCTTGGACGGGAATGCGCGGTCGTACTGCACGAAGCCCTGCGCCAGGTAGTTGGCGTTGCCGGAACGGCCGGCGAGCCGCGAGTTCAACGGCGGCATCTCGAAGGCGTTGCGGCGCAGCGCGGCGTAGGCCTCGGCCTCGCGCCCCTGCAGCGCGCCGAAACGCCACAGGTCGACCAGGAACGGCGTGACCGGATCGCCGGTCATCACGTTGCTCTCGAAGTTGGCGTAGCCCCAGCGCGGCAGCCAGCCGCCCTGCGCGTCGATCGCCAGGATCGAGCGGGCGATGTCGGCGGCGCGCTGCGGCCGCAACAGCGCCAGCAACTGGTTCTGCGAACGGTAGGTGTCCCACAGCGAGAAGAACTCGTGATAGGTCCAGCCGTCGGCGCGGTGGATCCCGTCGTCGTAGCCGCGGTAGCGGCCATCGGCATCGCTGCCGGTCAGCGGTTGCAGCAGCGCGTGGTACAGCGCGGTGTAGAACACCGTGCGGTCGTCGCCGCTGCCGCCGCGCACGCGCACGCTGGCCAGTTCCTTGTCCCAGGCCTGCTGCGCGCGGGCGCGCATGGCATCGAAGCCGAGCAGGCGGCCATTGGCCATGCCCTCGCTGCGCAGGTTGTTGCGCGCGCCCTCGGCGTCCACGTGCGAGATCGCCGAGATGGCGGTGACCGCACGGCCCTTGCCCAGGTCGAAGCTGAGCCACGCGCCGCTGGGCTTGCCCTCGCCCTCCATGCCATGCCGCGATCCCGGCACGCCGCCAGCTTCGCCCCAGGTGCCGAAGGCCTTGAACGGGCGATCGAACTCCAGGCGGAACCAGGTGGTGTACTGGTGGCCGCCGCAGAAGCTCTGGGTCACCAGCTTGCCTTCCACCACACGGTCGCCGACCACGCTCAGGGCGCTGCCGGTCACGACGTGGCGGGCGTTGGCCTGGCCGATGTTGACCAGCACATGGCCTTCGCCCGAGGCGGAAAACGTGTAGCGCTCGGCCGCGGCGTGGGTCAGCGCAGTGGCTTCGGCGTCGATGCCGCCGTAATCGGTCAGCCGCACCTTGTAGTAGCCGGCCTGGCCGCGCTCGCCGTCGTGCCGATAGCGCGCGCCGTAGCGCGTGTGGTCGAACGCCTTGGGATCGGCCGTGTCGAACTCGCCGCCGGGTCCGATGCGCCCGGTCACCGGCAGCACCGAGACCTGCCCGCCCTGTTCCCAGCAGCCGGCGCCGGACAGGAAGGAATGGCCGAAGCCGCGGATCTGCGGATCGTCGTAGCGCCAGCCCGCGTAGTGCGCGCCGATCGGGCTGACCTGGATCATCCCGAACGGCGCCGACGCACCGGGAAAGGTGTTGCCGTCGTCCTTGCTGCCGATGAAGGTGTTGACCTCGGCACTGGGCCGCGGCGCGGCGGCCAGCGCAGGCGCGGCAAGCAACAGGGACAGGGTGAGCGTGCGCAGCAGGGAAGGCAGTGGGGAAGGCTTCATGCAATGGGTCCTGTGGTGAACGACCGCGGCAAGCGCAACGAGCGGCCGTGGACGGCAGAAACGGTGGCCCGGTCGTCGCCAGGCCACCGCGCCCATACCAGCCTGCCGTGCGACGGAAGGTGGCATGGGCACGACGCTTGGGTCTAGAACTTGTAGGTCAGCCCAAAATACGCCAGCCGGCCGGCGTAGCCGCCGGTGTAGAAGCGAGCGCGGGTGTCGTCGCCCAGGTGCTGGCGCGACGCCTGCCTGGTCAGGTTCAGCACCGAGGCGGTGAGGCTGAGCGCCGGGGTGATGTTGTACGCCGCGTTCAGATCGATCTGGTAATACGGCTCCTCGTAGATGTTCAGCCCGTTGACCAGGCCCTGCACCAGCTCGCCGCGGCGGTTGTACGAGGCGCGCAGCAGCAAGCGGTCGGTCTCGTAGAACACGGTGAGGTTGGTCTGGTTTTTGGCGCTGCCCGGCATGGAGGTCTTGCCGACCTCGGTGCCGTCCTCCAGCCGCACCGCCGCCTTGCTGGCGTCGTTGTAGGTGTAGTTGAACTGCACGCCGAGGCCGAACGGCAGCGTGTGCTGCGCGTACAGCTCCACGCCCTGCGACACCGCATCCTGGCCGCCGGCCTGGGTGCTGTAGTTCTGCACGGTGACCATCTGCCCGTCGATCATCGTGTTCACGTCGCTGATCACGTCGACCGCGAAGTTCTGCACGTTCTTGCGGAACAGCCCCACACCGGCCACCGAACCCGGCTGGAAATACCACTCCAGCCCCAGGTCGAACTGGGTGGCCTTGTACGGCTCCAGGTTCTTGTTGCTGCCCGAGCCGTACCAGCCCTGCTCGCTCGCGCCGCCGGTCAGGCGCCGGTCGGCCACGTACTCGGGGCTGTAGTACTCCAGGCTGCCGGGCGCGGCGATGTCGTTGTAGCTGGGCCGTGCGATCACCTTGGAGGCCGCCGCGCGCAGCAGCAGGTTCTCGCTCAGGTCGTAAGCCAGGTTGAAACTCGGCAACACGTCGGTGTAGTTGCGGTCCAGCCCGCTGACCACGAACGACTCGGTGCGTTGCTCGGTATCCGACAGGCGCCAGTAGCCTTCGGTGCCGCAGTAGGTGTCGGCCGGGGCGCCGCCAGGCATGGCGGCGCCCTGCTGGCAGGCCAGCGGATTGCCGTCGGCGCCATCGAAGAAGTAATCGTTGTAGGCGGTCACCTTATCGGTGGAATCGGCATGCTGGCCGGTGCGCGCCACCCGCACGCCGACGTTGCCGCGCAGCCGCTCGGTGTGGAAGTTGAGTTGCAGGTAGGTGGAATAGATCTCCTCGTCGACGTTGTAGACGAAGTTGTCTTCGTTGCGCGTCTGCATCGCCCCATAGGTGCTGTTCAAGTAGCCGATGTAGCCGGGGAAGTTGATCGCCGGAAACGCGCTGGCCTTGACCCCGCCGGGGAAGTTGTCCATCGCAGACAGCAGATCCGGCGAAAACTGCGTGGCGATCGCGTTGCAGCGTCCATTCCAGTAGCGGTTGTCGTAGTCGCCCGGATCGGTACCCGGGCACACCCAGTAATTGTTGCCGGTGTTGCGGTGGATGCCGCCGTCGCGGCGCTTGAGGCCGAACTGCAGCGAGTCGAAGAAATCTCCATCGAAATGCCAGGTGGTATCGATCTGCGCGTACTGCTGCTGGTTGGTGTTGCGGGTCCAGGACGAGCCGGTCGAGCCCAGGTCGACCTGCAGGATGCCGTCGCGCAGGTTCTGCATCAGCTCCGGCGAGAAGGTCATGGTCGGCGTGCCGGTCAGGTCCCAGGCGCTGGCGAAGTTGCCGTTGCTCCAGCTGCCGTCGGCGTTCTGGCGGCGCGGCTTGATCGGCAGGGAGAACTGCAGCTCCGGCCCGCCCTTGGCCCAGGTGCGGCCGGCCTTGAACGACACGTCCACCTTCTCGCCACGCCATTCGCCGCCCAGGTCCACCGTCTGCGACTGCGATTTTTCGATGTTGTAGCTGCCGGTGATCTGCGGCGTCGGCACCGTGCAGTCGTCCGAGCCCCAGCCGCCCGGCGACAGTCCGGCCGCGGCGGCCTGGGCCTCGCTGCAGTAGTAGGTCTTGCCCGGATGCAGGCTGTAGGCGGCGCCGGTGACGACGGTGCCGCTGGGATCGAACTGCAGTCCGTCGAGCAGGCGGCCGCCGCGCCAGTTGCCGTCGCCGTAATAGCGCGCGATGTTCCACTCGGGAATCTTGACGGTATTGGTCTGCGAGTTCTGCGACAGGTCGAAGCGGAAGTAGTTCGCGGTCAGGGTCAGGTCGTCGGTCGGCTTGAACTGGAAAGTCAGCTGCCCGCCCTTGCGTTCGCGCTCCTCGCGTTTGACGTCCAGGCTGACAGACGTCGGCATCATGAAACGGGTGTAGTACTTGCCGTTCTGATCCCAGAAGCCGGTGCCGCCCCACCAGTTGGCGTTGAAGTCCGACGGATTGCCGTTCACGTCGACCGCTGCGCCGCCCTCGTCGCGGCCATACCACTGCCAGCTCTCGGTGCTGGAATTCAGCGTGCGCGCGGTGCGCTTTTGCTGCGTATAGCCGACGAACACGCCGAAGCGGTTGTCCTTGTCGTGCCACGAGTACGAGCCGGAGAACTGGCCGTCGGTCTTCTTGCTGGTATCCGACCACACGCCCTCGGCGGAGACGAAGCCGGAATGGGGCTCCAGTTCCAGCGGGCGCCGCGTCTGCAGGATCACCGTGCCGCCGATGCCGCCTTCGTCGATGCGCGCTTCCGGCGTCTTGTACAGCTCCGCGCTGCCCAACAGGTTCGACGGCAGCAGCGTGTAGTTGAACGAGCGCGTCGGGTCGCCATTGGATTCGGCGGTGGCGATGTAGTTGCCGTTCAATTCGGTCAGCACCAGCTCCGAGGACAGGCCACGCACGCTGACGTTCTTGCCCTCGCCGCCGTCGCGGGTGATGACCACGCCGGGCACGCGTTGCAGCGCATCGGCCACGTTCTTGTCGGGGAACTTGCCGACGTCCTCGGCGGTGATCACATCGACCACGGCGTTGGCGTTGCGCTTCTGCTCCAGGCTCTTCTCGATCGCGTAGCGGTAGCCGGTCACCATCACCGCATCCAGGTCCTTGGCCTGCAATTCGGCCTGGCCCGGGGGCGCCGGGGTGCCGTCGGCCTGCTGGGCGAACGCGGTGGTGGAGGCGGCGGTCGCGAACAAGGCGATGGCGATGCCGGCGGACAGCGTGCTGCGGTTGCGTGCGAATGGCATGCAGTTCATTTCAATCATCCTCTCCCAAAGATTGATCGGCTGCGGCGGATTTCTATCGATCCAAAGATCGGGCAAGAGCTCCGCGCGGTGTGACACGAAAACGTCCGGTTCCCAATTACGGCGATCCGGTTTCCCTACTTCCTTCTCCTCTGCGCAGCTGCGGTTAGATCGTTCTAATGCACTAAAAAATACAGCCCATGCAGCAGCGCTCGCCGCCGCGCAGGGGCCTACTGAGTTGTGCGGCGTCCGCGATGAGCGGCTGGCACGACGCGCGCGCCGCGTTCGCACCCGGTCATGGGACGGCCTGCCGGCTTACCGGCTGCAGCAGTTCGATCTCCGCCAGCGCCACGCCCTCGCCTGCCTCCAGGCGCAGGCGGTACGCGCTGTAGGCGCCGGGCTTGGCGATGCGGAACGGACGCAATTGCCGCGCCCAGGCAAAGCGCTGCGCGCGCCGCTGGTCCAGCGCGGTCCATGCGCCGTCGCCGTTGCGCCCTTCCAGCGTCCACGCAACGCCGGACAACGCAGCATCGGCACTGGTCAGCGTGTAGTGCGTGGCGCGTTGCGGCTTGGCGAAACGAAGGTCGACCGTGGCGCCTTGCGGCAGCGGCAACGCCGTCGTCGCATCGTCGTCGATCAGGACCGCGGCCTTGGGCTGTCCTTCCAGCGACACCGCAACGGCCTGCGACGCCACGTCCTCCAGGCCGCGCGGCGCGCTGCCCGGCGCGGTCAGCGACGGCGGCAGCGCGTTCGCGCCCGTGCCCCAGCGCGATGGCGTCGCGCCCATCACGAACTCCAGCGTGGCGCCGTCGGCGATGTCCTGGTGGCGCAACCAAGCCTTGTTCCACGGCTTGCCGTTGAGCGCGAGCGACTGCACGTATACGTTGCGCGCACTGTTGTTGCGCGCGATCACCACCAGCTTGCGGCCCTGGCCCAGATCGACCTCGGCGCGCGGGAACGCCGGCGAGCCGATCACGTATTCCGGTGCGCCCATGCGCAGCGGATACAATCCCAGCATGGCGAACAGGTACCACGCCGACATCTCGCCGTTGTCCTCGTCGCCCGCATAGCCCTGGCCGATCTCGCTGCCCAGGTACAGCCGGCGCAGCACCTCGCGGGTGATGCGCTGGGTCTTCCACGGTTGCCCCGCCGCCACGTACATCCACGGCAGATGGTGCGAGGGCTGGTTGCTGTGCGCGTACATGCCCATGCGCACGTCGCGCGCCTCGGTCATCTCGTGGATGACGCCGCGGTAGCTGCCTGCGAAGCGCTGGTCCGCGGTCTCCGGCGTGGCGAAGAGTTCGTCCAATCGCGCCGCCATGGCGTCCTCGCCGCCCAGCAGCCCGGCCAGGCCGGCGGCGTCGTGCGGCGTGGTGAAGGCGAAGGTCCAGGCATTGGCCTCGGTGTAGTCGCCGCCCCATACGCGCGGATCGAAGCGCGAGGCCGGCACATTCCAGTGGCCTGCAGGCGTACGCCCGCGGAAGAAGCGGGTGGCGGGATCGAACAGGTAGACGTAATCGGTGGCGCGCGCCTGGAAGTACTCGGCTTCCTCGCGGTAGCGCTGCGCCTGCTGCGGCTCCTGTTCCTGTTCCGCCAGCGCCTGCGCCATCTGCGCAAGGCCGAAATCGTTGAGCGCGCCCTCCAGCGTCCACGATAGCCCTTCGTGCACGTCGTTGGCGGCGTAGCCGCGGTACATCGAGCGCGCCAGGCCCTTGCGGCCGACGTTCGACACCGGCGGCACCACCGTGGCATTGCGCAGCGCCGCCGCATAGGCGACGTGCGCATCGAACCCGCGCACGCCCTTCAGCCAGGCATCGGCGAAGGCCACGTCGGAACTGGTACCGACCATCAGGTCCGCATAGCCCGGCGACGACCAGCGCGCCACCCAACCGCCGTCGCGGTACTGCTGCAGAAAGCCATCGATCATCGCCCCGGCCTGCTCCGGCGCGAACAGCGCATACGCCGGCCAAGTCGTACGGAAGGTATCCCAGAAGCCGTTGTTGACGAAGACCTTGCCCGGGAGCACCGGCGCCGAGGTGCGTTCGGCATCGCCGCCGGTGTTGTCCTTGGACCAGCTGTTCTGGTCGGCATGCCGCCAATCGGGATGCGCCGCATCGCCTACGTTCTCGTGGGCGATGTTGGGATACAGGAACAATCGATACAGGTTGGAATACACCGTGACCCGCTGGTCGTGGCTGGCGCCCTGCACCTGCACCCGGCCGAGCAGCGCGTCCCACGCGTCCTGTGCACGCGACTGCACCACCTCGAACCCGGCATCGCCGATCTCCTGCTGCAGATTGCGCTGCGCCTGCTCCACCGAGATCAGCGAGGTGGCGATGCGCATCACCACCGTGCGTTCCGCGCCCGGCGCGAACTTCACGTAGCCGGTCGGGCGGCCGGTGTCGATCTTGCCGCTGGCGATCCATGGGCGGTCGAAGCGCGCATACACGAACAGCCGCGTGGCACCGTTGGACAGCCCGCTGCGCGTATCCGAGTAGCCGCGCAACGTCTGCGTCGCCGCGTCCAGCGTCAGCCCGCCGCGCGCATCGACGTTGTCGAACAGCAGATTGGCGTCGCCACCCTCGGGGAAACGGAAGCGGAAGATCGCCGCCCGCTCGCTCGGCGCCAGCTCGGCGCGGATGCCGTTGTCGAAGTCCACCCGGTACAGATGTGGACGCGCCTCCTCGTGGTCGTGACTGAACGACAACGCGCGCTTCGCGCGATCCGCCTCCGGCACCCCGCGCGTGGACGAGGGCATCACCTGGAAGGTCTGGCGATCGCCCATCCACGGACTGGGCTCGTGACTGATCGACAGCGCCTGCAACCGCGGACGGTTGTCGGCACCGTTCTGCTCGTTCCAACGGTAGAGCCAGCCGAGCGAGCTCGCATCGGTGGCCGGTACGAAAAAATTGAACCCATGCGGCATCGCCGTCGCGGGGATGTTGTTGCCGCGCGAGAACGTGCCGTTGGACTGCGTGCCACGCGTGGTCACCACCTCGTCGCTGGGGCGCCGCGCCGCTGGCGATGCTGGCTCTCGGCGCACCGCGACATCGTCGATCCAGCCCGACGCCACCTTGCCTGTGCCTGGCTGCACCTGCAGCTCGATCGCGCGGATGCGCCTGCCGCGCAGGGCCACCACGTCGCCCAAACGCACCTGCTTCAACGCCCATTGCTGCGGATACAGCGTCTTCGACGCCGCCTGCGCCGCCGCACTGACCGGCGCACCGTGCTGATCCTCCACGTCCAACTCGGACAAACGGCGTCCATCGTCGAACAGCAGATCCACCGCCACGCCCGTGGACGCCACCGTCTCGCCATCGACGATCTCCGGCAGCACCATCCACGACAGCACAGTGTCCGGCTCCGCCGGCAGATCGACAGCGAACAGCTGCGCGCGCCCAGCCGCGGTGGCGCGATAGCGCAGCGCGTGCAGGCCGGTGTAGCCCACGCCGGCCTTGGCCGCGTAGGGATGTTCGGGACCGTTGCCGATGGCGACCTGCACGCCCTTTTGACTGGACTGCGCATCCAGTGCCGGCACAGTTTCGCCATGTTCGAACGAAGACGCGAATTCGGTATCGACCACAGCTGCCGCACATGTGCCTGCGAGCAGCAATGCCGAAGCAGCGACGCATGCCAACCACCGGCGCGAAGATTCAGGCAAGTGCGCAAAGCGCGGGCGAAACGGCATGACAGGCTCCCAAACTCAGTCGGTCGGTTGCCCGTGACGCGCATGACGTCACGGAATTCCGTATGCAACGGCGCGCAGTGACCGCGCAACGTGGACCGGATCGACCCGTTCGATCGCCGCTCAAGCCCGCCTCCGCTGCGGTGCCTGGACCGCATGTGCATGCGGATCCAACAACAAGCGCCGGCAAACTCGTAGCACGCGATCCCTACCTACCGTCTTCCCCCGGATGCACTGCATCAACGGTTTTGGATCGATCCAACGGAACTAGATGTAACACGTCCGTCGTGGAGTGGCATGCTGCTGCGCAACAGTTCGCGCGCGTATCGACACTGGAACCTAACGTCGCTGCTTCTCCGTTGATTACGGAAGGTGCATGGCGCCCATCTTTCACGCAGCACGCAGCAACCGATGGCCATAGAGCGGCCTTGCCTGTCTATCCCCTGACGTCATCCGGGATCCGCCGCGTGGCTTCTTCAATCCGCAGGAAGCGCCCCGCACGATCGCGTTCTGCGAAGACATGGACCTCGAATGCGATAGCGCTTCCGTCGCACAACGCCAGGCCGATGGTGTGCCGTTCCGCGTAGCGCGTCCCGCACGACAGCTCCTCGTGAACGGTGAACGTCGCATGCTCCAGCGTATCGCGCAGCTGCGCGATACGCTGAATCACCGCCGCCCGATCTTCCCATTTCCCATCGGTGCATTGACGAAACGCCACGCTGAAATGGCGGTCCATGGCCTCCGCAACACTGAGTTCGCGGTTGTTGAGGAGATCCTCGACCGCGGCCTGGACGGGACGCGTGGCGACCATGACGCGATCCTCGTCCCTCATTCGACCGTCATCACGATCTTGCCCTGGATGTGCCCTTGCTCCGCGCGCTCGTGCGCCTGCCGCGCCTGCGACAGCGCGAAGGTGCTGTCGATGGCCACGCGCACGGTGCCCGCATCCAGCAGTGCCGCGAGTTCGCCGAGTTGCGCGCCGCTGGAGCGCACCTGGGTGGTGGACACCGTCACGCCCAGTGCCGCCGCTGCGTCGTGCCCATCGAAGCCGAGCGGGAAGATGGGGAACAGCGCGCCGCCGCGCTTGAGCGTGCGCAGGAACCTGCCGGCGCCGGGGCCGCCGACGGCATCCACGACCAGATCCACGTCGCGCAACACGTCCTCCGCCGCCACCTTGGTGTAGTCGAGGAACGTCTCGGCCCCCAGCGCGCGCACGAAGGCTTCGTGCTTGCCGGAGGCCACCGCGATCACGCGCGCGCCCTGCCACCTGGCCAACTGCAGCGCGAAATGGCCGACGCCGCCGGCCGCCCCGTTGACCACCACGGTCCTGCCCTGCAGCGGCACCGGCTTATGCGGCATGGGCTGCAATGGATTGGCGACGTCGTGGCCCTGCGCGATCAGGAACTGCCACGCCGTCAGCAACGACATCGGCGCGCCCGCGGCGTGCACGTGATCGATCCCGGCCGGCTTGAGCGCCACCTCGCTGGCGGCGCGGCGATGTATTGCGCATACGCCTGGCTGCCGCCGGCCAGGCCGCTCGGAAAGCGCACCATCGCGTACACGGCGTCGCCTGGCGACAGCCCGTCCACGTCCTCCGCCACCGCCGCGATCACCCCCGAAACGTCCGTGCCCAGGATCAGTGGGAACGCCACCGGCGGGCGCCATTCCGGCGGCAGGCGGCTGTAGCCCTCACGCAGGTACAGGTCGGGAGGGTTCAGCCCGATGGCGCTGACCCGGATGAGCACCTCGCCCGGCCGCAGCACGGGCATGGGCGCGTCCTCGTAATGGAGCACGTCGGGGCCGCCGAACGCCCGCTGGCGGACGGCTTTCATGGTGTGCTGTGTGTCGTTGGGACTGTGCATGGCGTATCCTGATCGGAACAGTGCTCCGAATATACGGAGCACTGCTCCATTTGCAAAGGACAACATGCGCGCCGACGCTCAAAAAAACTATCAACGCCTGCTGGACGTGGCCCGCGAGGCGCTGGCCGACACCGGCGCCGACGCCTCGCTGCGCGACATCGCGCGCCGTGCCGAAGTCGGCCTGGGCACCTTGTATCGCCACTTCCCCACCCGCGAAGCGCTGCTCGAGGCGCTGCTGCGCAACGACTTCGAGGCGCTGGCGGCGAAGGCCGATGCCTTGCGCACGGCCAAGACCTCGGACCAGGCGCTGCTGGCCTGGCTGCAGGAGACCATCGCCTTCACCCATCGCCAGCGCGGCGTCATCGCGCCGATGATGTCCGCCATCGAAGACGACTCCTCCGCGCTGCACGCCTCCTGCGTGCGGCTGCGCTCCGCGGGCGCGACCTTGCTGGCGCGTGCGCAGGCGGATGGCAAGGCCCGCACCGACATGGACGGCGACGAGCTGTTCGACCTGATCGCCGCGCTGGCCTGGCTGCGCGAACAGCCGTCGCATGCCAAGCGCTCCGAGCGCCTGTTCGAACTCGTGACCGGCGCGGTCCTCGCGCAGCCCGCACCGCCTCCAACCAAGTCACCGGCCCGGAAGCGGTAGGCCGCGCCGCCTGCCTACTCCACGCCCTCGACTTCTTCGGAAACCAACGGCTCGCCGCGCGCAGCGTCGCGGCCGCTCGCGCGCGCGTACTGCGTCGGCGGCTGTCCGACGTGGCGGGCGAACGCGACGCTGAAGGTACTTGCGGAGCTGTAGCCGACGCGCTCGGCGATCTCGGCGATGCCGAACTCATCGCGGCGCAGCAGGTCCTTGGCCAAGGCCATGCGCCAGGCCAGCAGATATTCCATCGGCGCCATGCCCACCGTGCGGCCGAAGCGCTCGAAGAACGCCGAGCGCGACAACGCGGCTTCCTTCGCCAACGCCGCCACCGTCCATGCGCGCGTGGGCTGCGCGTGCATCGCGCGGATCGCCGCGGCCAGGCGCGCATCGGCCAGCCCGCGCGCCAGGCCCGGCGACGCCGCCGTGCCGGCGGCCGAACGCAGCGCTTCGATGAGCAGCACTTCCAGCAAACGCGAAAGCACGACCTCGCGTGCGGGCCGCGCCTCGCGCGACTCTTCGCTCACCAACTGCACCAACGTGGCGAGCCGTTGCTCGCCGTGCACATAGACCATCTGCGGCAGCAGCGAGACCAGCAGCGCCGCATCCGGCGAGCCGAAGCTGCAGTGGCCGGCCAGGATGCGCAAGTCGGTCGGGCCCTCCTGCGTGCCGATCCGGAACTCGCCGCTGCCCAGCGCGGTCGGCATGGTCTCGGCCACGTCCGCGTGCGGCGCAAGGCTGGACATCGTGATGCGGTAAGCCGCGGGCACGAGCACGAAATCGCCGACCTGCAGCAGGATCGGCGCGCCGCCATCGAGCGCCATGTAGCAACCGCCTTCCAGCACCGCGCAGTAGAAGGGCTGCCCGGCGTCGGAACGCCGGATGCGCCAGGCACCGGCACCGACCACGTGCTTGGAGAACCGGGCGGTCGGCTGCAGCAGCGTCACCACCTCGGCAAGGGGATCCACCATCGCTGGACGCTCGCAAACGAATCAAGGACTCCGGATCGTAGCGAGTACGGCGACCGCAATCTATCGTGGCTTCTCGTCCACGCGCAAAGGAATTCCCTTGAAGACCGTCCTGATCACCGGCTGCTCCTCCGGCTTCGGCCTGGAAACCGCCCGCTACTTCCTCGCCCGCGACTGGCAGGTAATCGCCACCATGCGCACCCCGCGCGAAGACCTGCTGCCGCCATCCGAGCGCCTGCGCGTGCTGCCGTTGGACGTCACCGACGCGCAGAGCATCCGCGCTGCCGTCGCGGCGGCCGGCCCGATCGACGTGCTGGTCAACAACGCCGGCTTCGGCGCGCCTGCGCCGTTCGAGCTGATGGACATGGACACCGTGCGCGCCCTGTTCGACACCAACACCTTCGGCGCCATGGCGCTCACCCAGGCGGTGTTGCCGCAGATGCGCGCACGCGGTGCCGGCGTCGTGGTGAACGTCACCTCCAGCGTCACCTACAGGCCGCTGCCGCTGGTCGGCGTGTACCGGGCGGCCAAGGCGGCGGTGAATGCCTTCACCGAGTCGCTGGCGAGCGAAGTCGAACCATTCGGCGTGCGCGTGCGCCTCGTGCTGCCGGGGTCCTCCGGCGAGACGCGTTTTCGCGACACCGCCCGTACCGGCCTACGCGGCATGGACGACCCGATCTATGGCGACTTCATGCGCCAGACCCTCGCGCGCATGGCCGAATCCACCGGCCCGGGCACGCGCATGCAGGACGTTGCCGAAGCCGTCTGGCGCGCGGCGACCGATCCGTCGGCGCCGATGTATCTGCCGGCCGGGGCGGATGCGGTGCAGTGGGCGGCGGGGGCGGCGGGCTGAGTTGGCGATCGTGCCAAGCGCGTCCGCGTGACACGCCTGGCGGTTCCGGCTTTTGCTGGAAAACCTGCAATGGTGTCGTCGACATGCTGCTGGTGGCCAACGACATCGCTGAAGGCCAAAGGCTTGCGGGGTCGGCAGGTAGCGGTGGTCGCCTGCCGGGCCTCACAGTGCTCCCCGGCAGTTGCCGCGCCAGGGCCCGGCGGCGACAGCCCGACGTGGCGCGGCGCCGTGCCTTCGCCGCAGGCGACACCGCCAGCGGCCGCGATCAGCAAGGCGCCAATGGCCATCGTGATGCGCACCTTGCCACCCACTCAAGCGCAGAGGCCGCAACGGATTGCTACTGCTCGATTGAAGGGCAGCGGCAGCGACAGCGGCCGGCCCAGGTCGGCGCCGACCCAGTCCGCGTCGTAGTGCAGTTCCACGTCCCCCCGCGCAGGAAGCGTCCAGCGCGCCACGCGCACGCCATTGGTCCAGATGGAGAGGCTGCGGCCGTGCGATCGACGCCCCATCTCACCACTCCGCTTGCGTGCTGGAGGACGCGGCAGGGTCGCCGCGGGTGCCGATGGTCAACTCCAACCCCAGCGCCGCGCACCACGCCAGGAGCTGCTCCACGCTCAAGGCATGGGCGTTCAACTTCAGAAGGGAAACCCGCGACTGGCTCAGGCGGAGACGGCCGGCCAGTGCAGACTGGGTCAGTCCTTGCGCCTTAGAAGGGAAACCCGCGACTGGCTCAGGCGGAGACGGCCGGCCAGTGCAGACTGGGTCAGTCCTTGCGCCTTGCGTGCGAACTGCTGCGTCGCGCCAAACTGCGTCGCGGCGACCAGAACGTGGCGCTTTGGCATTGGAGCAGTAGCCGTTATCCAGCTAACCGCAAATACCCGCAAAGCGAATAAAGTTCAAATAGTTGATATTCAGGTAGCCCGCCCGCTACCGGCTAGTCCTTACTTGCTGGATACGGACGTTTCGCCCCGCGTGAAGCGGTGACGATTGAGCAATTCGCCGCAGGCACAATCGCCGCACCTTCTGCGGTGATTGGGGCGGCCAATCGCCGCATAACATCCGTATTGCCCGCAGGGGACGGCGATCTACCGTCGTACGGAGGCGACTTCGTCCAAGGGCCGGCCCGTGGTGACGACGCGGCCAGCGCCGCGCCGCCTCCACCGCTCGAGCGACTCGGCTCCCAGCCGCCCCAGCAACACCACCGCCAAAACCGAGCGGCTAAGGCGCCAACTTGAACCTGCGTCGCGTCTTCGTCGCCGGCGGCGGCGCCACCGGCGCGACCGTGATCAGCAGGGCGCCATTGGCCATCGTGATGCGCACCTTGCCGCCCACCGCGAAGCCGAGGCCTTCCAGCCACAGGCCATGCAAGCGCAGACTGGGCACCTGCCGCCCGACCCGCATGCCATTGCGGTCCACATCGTAGTAGCGATAGCCGATGGTGCATTGTGTGGGTCGGCGCGGGACCGAGCGCCTGGGCGCGGCGACCTCGTCGGCCTCGGGGCACACCGGCAGTGCCGACGTTGCACCGGGCAGCGGTTCGGCGGCAATCGCATCCAAGGGGTCGGGCGATTCGAGCTTGAGCCAGCAGGGCGGCACCTTGGCGGCGCGGCGAGGAGATTTGGTCTTTGAACGAGCGGAAGCGCTACCGGACATGACGTCCTCCATTTGAGTGGGAGTCGCCAAGTGATTTCGGGAGACCAAACCCGGTTGCGGAATTTGCCGCAGCAGACAGATAGTTGCTCGACCAAAAGAGGCTGTCAACGCTTAAAGCAGGACACCCGTAGACATTTGCGGGACATCCTGCGGGAGCGGAGAAAGTCAATCTGACACCGCTATCGATGCACTCAGCCAATCTCCTCTCGCACTGTGGATTCAATCATCATCGCTACCTAACGCTTGGCGAAGTCGCACCCGGGTCCGCCAGCGTCCAACCTCAATGCAGAGGCGATCAAGCTTCACTCGAAAAGCTGTCGCGTCTAGAAAGTAGTTTGGATAGGCAGTTCTGAGTGACCGTACGTCACCGCCGCGAACAACGACCGTATCGAGCGGCTCTCCCGCTGTAGCTCGTGTCTCGTAGTATGCATATAGCGCATTTACCCGGCTCTGCTCGGAGTCAGAAAACGAATAGGTATTGAGCCTTCGCTCGGCGGTATTCAGCACCACAACGTGCCAAGCTGCGGCCGCGCGTCCGGTAGTATGGATCTGGTCTGCCGCGACCGTGTATCCACGAAGCCGAGCACGAACACCCAGTGCCCGCTCCGCGTCGTACAAAGCCTCCATAATCGCGCGGCGACTGACCCCCAAGTATACGCTGGGCGACGCGTGACCTTCCTCATGCGCGAAATATGCACTGGCGAGTGCAAAGAACTCCCCCCAGCCTGCCTGCGGCCGGCCAGCCTTGATCGCCTGTTGCATGAATGTATCCACCGTTTCGACCGCAGTGGCCCAGACGTGCTGGAGCTTCGTCCGGATCTGCAGCTCGACGTGGAGGCCGTTGTAGGCAGATGCGTTCGACGACCGGTATCTATATTTAGGTGAAGGCTTCTATAGCCGTCAATTTTCGGATCAGCGATGTAGTCATCGACCCCGCGAAGCTCATGCTGAAATCGCGAGCTTTCGTAGTTCTCGCGAATGGTGGCGATAGCGCGCGCGTCATGTACGACTGCCCGCAGACCTGCGATGTCTTGCATCTGCTGCAGGTTCATATTCGGCTGGCGCTGCAGTTTACTCAGGATCGAGGGAAGTCGTTTCAACCGCTCGCCCACGACAGCATCAACACCCAATCGTCGCAATTTGTCGCGGAGTGTTGCCTGGAAGGTATTCAGCGGGTAAGCATGCGCGGCCCGCCAGTTGTTCACCACCGCCAGAGCCTGTGTTCGCTCGACGGGCGCCTGCTCCTCGTCTGGGGTTCGGGCGAGTAGCGCCCCAGCCCTCTGGACTTCTCCTCGTGTGTACTCAGGCCTGGCGAAGGTCATGTGTAGTCTCAGCAGAAGTCATGACGGAATCGCACCTGGCTTGAGGTCCGTCGCGGTCCTGGTCCTGGCCGGTCGGCATACGTAGGCACCTGCGAAACCCTGCCGGTGCGGACTAAGTCAGCCCAGCGCGGATGTTTTAGCATTTGACACGACAACCGACCAGGACTAGTCGTTCCATTTTCGAACGGTGTCGGTGAGCTCTTGCATGCGTACGATCCAATCAAAGCGCCCACGCATGATGGCTGTCGTGGTGTGCTCGCGAGAGGCGAGGGCAAGCTCAACCTTATCGATGTTGGTTCGATTGAGCTTGGCTTCTACGTAGGAAGTGCCCTTTTTTGACTTTGATGCGCTGGGGAAAAAGATCTCAAACTGCGCGGGATCGTCAGGATCAGCACTCAGCCGGAGCGCTGATCCAATGACTGAGCCAGGAAGGTAGGTCTCGATCTCTTTGCCAGCCGTTACCCACATGTATCCATCTCGGAGCTTTGCCACTTCTTCTTGAGCTTTCAGCACGCGCGGCTTGAGCGCGCTACCCTTTGATGATTTATCGCTATCACATATCAACACAGCATTACGATTGAGCCGAATCAGCTGAATGAGTTTCTCGGGATTAGGTCCTGTTGGGTCGCCGAAGGTTGTCCGAGCTAAGAGTGAGCCACCATAGAAGGCACAAGCATAGTCTCGGCCTTCCAGCAGCGTGCCTTCGGAGACCAGTTGGATCCAATGGTTGACATAGATGGCATCTGACGGCCCTTCAACCCAGATGATACCGTTCGCTTGCAAGATGTCCGACGCGCGTGCACCCAAGTCACCGACCACCTGCGAGTGATCAAAATGTGCCGAGATCGTCTGTGTCATTGCGGCTATTCCATCATGAGATACCCGAACAAACTGTGCGTGGTCCGAGCGACTGAACTGGTCTAGCGCTGCGCTTGAATGGGTTGTCAGAAAGATCGGGCATTGATTCGCAACTGCGAACGTATCGATAAACTTTAACAGACGGCGCAGCAATGCGGGGTGGAGGTTGTTTTCTAATTCTTCGAAAGCAAATACATACTCGTCTGCGCTTTTCCTCTCAAGCGTAGGAAGTACCAAGAGACTGAGCAGCACGAGGATGACAGTCTTCAAGCCGCTCCCCGAGTTGCTCAGCGGAATAAGTCCTTTGGAAGATTCTTCTAAGAATATTTCCCACTCACCATCGCCATGCTGCTGCACCGAGATTGAAGAGAATGAACCGTCGGGGCCAAATATGTGGTTGAGTGCGCCCCGCAAATCAGCTTGTATGATCTGACGTGTCACCATTATGTTGTCGGCTCGGATGAGATGGTCGCGGATGATGTTGGTCGCTCCTTGCCCATCTGATCGAAGCTCAAGCTTTGTGCCTGCTGGCTCGTTCCTGATGTCGCGATCGGCCAGAATGTGACGGAAGACTTTGTCTACAAACGGAGCTCTGAGCCGGCTAGCCGCCTTATTTAGCTCCATTTCCACTGCCTCGTTAACTTCATGGCGAATAACGTGGCCACGAGCATCATTCTCTCTGGCGTGATGCGCGAGCTCTTCGACAAGCACGTGAGCGTTCTCGATCCAGCTCACCGGAGTGTCGACAAACCGCTCTCCGTGGAATGACCAATTTGTCTCCTGGTGCGGGACGCCAAGAACGCTGGATCGCTGTGCGCCGGAAAAGATCCCTTGCAGAGTCGTCTTATCAAACGTCCCACTGAACTGATACGAAGCAGGAAGGCGTGACTTTGCTCGATCCGGCGAGCAAAGACTCTGAACGACTTTCAACAGCTGCGACTTGCCGGTATTGTTCCGACCTATAATCACATTGATCAACTTGAATTCATCAAAACCGCAATATTCATCCGTGAAGCAGCTTAGACCTTTTATTTTAACGCCGGTGATGGGCATAGCATTCCCTGCAAGTTTGTTCGAGACCCGCGTAGCTTGATCAAATGAACGAGGTTAGGCTAACTTCTAATCCTCACTTCTTTCCATAGCAGACAACTTCAATAACTTTGCGCATAAGCTCGTACGCGATCATGGCAACGCCCCCCATGGATTGACGATGGGAACTCCCGTGGGCTGGAAATCAGGGACGTTGCGCGTAACCACCGCCATACCATGCACCAGCGCCGTCGCCGCGATGAGTGCATCGCGCTCGCCACGCTTGTCGGGTACATGCAACCGGGCGCAGCGTTGCGCTACAGCGGTGTCGATCGGCAATGTGCGCCCGGAGAACTCGGGCAGTACGTGCTGCTCTAGCCACGAGCGCAGCATGGCGCCCTGGGTAGCGTCCTTGCGTTCGATCGACAGAACGCCAAGCTCCAGTTCCATGACGGTGATGGCCGAGATGAAGAGATCGGCGGCATCGACGCTTTCCGCCCACGCCGCCACATTCGCATCCGCTTTGCCGAGCCGCACCTTGCGCAACTCAGACAGCACGTTGGTGTCGAGCACGTACATCACGAAAGATCAGCCGACCGGGCTCCAATCGTCACGCGCGGCGGCTCGAACTCGATGTCTGCAACGCCCGGCATCGCCAGCGCGTCGGCAATGTTGCGCCGCTGCCTGGTCAGCCGTTGGTAGTCCTCGAAGCTCAACAGCACGTGCGCAGGCTTGCCGCGGTCCGTGATGAACACCGGGCCGCTCTTGGTGGCCTTCTTTGCCCGAGTCACGTCCTGATTCAGTTCTCGACTTGATAGGGTTGTGATGGTCATAAGGCACCTCCTAGATCAGCTCTATGTAGTTACGTTACTACAATGACGATCGAGGGGCAAATGACCAATCAACACGGCGACGAGTGCCTTCAGCCAGGCAGCCCTTCCTGTCGAGAACGGGCCAGGTTCATTCCTAACATCCGCTTATTTTCAAGAGCGGACAACATGCAATCGCCGTTGCATGCTGCTGGTAGCCCACCAGCAATCGCTACCACCCGCATCACATCGCAAATGCAGCTATCGCTGCCAGGACTGGCTCCCTACACCTCTGCCAGTTAACCTTGTGACACGCGAGAGGAGCTATATGGCACGAGGCACAGATTGGTCGCATGAAGAAGTGGAGGCCTGCGTCGCCGACTACTTGCACATGCTCACGCTCGAACTGAACGGCCAGCGGTATAGCAAGACCGTCCATGCACGTGCGCTGGCCGAGCGGCTTGACGGGCGAAACCGGGCCGCCATCGAGTTCAAGCACTGCAACATCAGCACAGTCCTTCTCGCACTCGGCTACCCCTACATTGATGGCTACAAGCCGCGTGGCAACTATCAGACGCTGTTGGTCGACGTGGTGGGAGGGCAGGCGCAGTCGAACGATGCACTACACGCCGCCGCTCAATCCGCGGTGCTACGGCCTGCCGTCATGATCGCCCCAGAGGATACGGATGCCGTATGGGTTCCAGCACCGACAGCGGCACGGGTAAGAGAGACACCACCTATCTACCTGCACCGATTCTCGCCTGTCCAACGCGACTACCTGGCACAAGAAGCGCGGAATCAATCGTTGGGCCGGGCCGGCGAGTTGTTCGTAATAGAGCTGGAAACCCGCCGCCTTCATGCAGCCGGCCAAAAACGCCTGGCCAATCGCGTCGAACACATAGCCGCTTCTCAAGGCGACGGCCTAGGCTACGACGTACTCTCCTACGAGATCGATGGCCGAGAACGACTCATCGAGGTAAAGACCACCGCGTTCGGCATCCTGACTCCATTCCATGTCAGCCGCAACGAACTGGCGCGCTCGGAAGCCGATGCTGACAAATACCGCCTCTATCGTCTCTTCGACTTCCGCGCAAAACCACGCCTATTCGATCTCCCCGGCGCCATAGCTTCTCATTGCCATCTTGAGGCAACCATGTACATGGCGCGCCTCTAAGACAATGGCCTCACCAACACAAGAACGGAGTCAGTCTCACTTCCAACGTCCGCTCATCTTGAGGAGCAGACAGAATGAAATCGCCTTTGCACATTTTGTGGTGGGCCCACCAGGATTCGAACCTGGAACCAAAGGATTATGAGCCCTCTGTTCTAACCGTTGAGCTATAGGCCCGGACGCGTCCGGAGCGGGCGGGCGATGCGTCAGCCGCCGGCTTGGCGCCTCTGGCGTGCATGCAGAGGAAGGAGCCGAGGCGCGCATGAGTTTAACGTCCGCGATGGATCTTCCCTGGGTTGTCCATGCGCAGCGGCTTATCAGGCGCTGCGGCGAGTACGCATCCATCGAGAGTAATCGAGGCGCATGAACTCCAAGCGCTACCACAGCGCCCCTAACACCCCGCAATGCCTCACAATGAAATAGCACCCAGGCCCGAGTTTCCTTGATGGAGCGCTTTGGATATACCCATGAATAGCTGCTCTGCCCAGAAAATCTGTTTTTCACAATCATCGCTAGGCACTTTATCCAAAGCGAGAAGAATTGGAGTCAAGTTGACGCTGGCAAAGGCCATGGCGGAACGGTGACATTCTGCAAGCATGTGGAAGTCACCCGCCCTCGCGCACCGCGCAGAGAGATGAAATGGCATAGATTGCTGGCTCTTAAGAAGCAAGCCGGCTAGCGCACCAACGGGATCGCATCTGTCGCCACCCATTGTATCCGCTGCCAGTAACATTCTACACGTTCGGCCATTACCATCCTCTAATGGATGAACTGTTAGCAGTGTTATGTAAGTTGAAAGAGCGAGCGCATTGTTTCGATCCGCTTTCGCAATCCACGCAGCTCGGATTCGAAAAATCTGTCGGCATGCTTCACGAGCCGATACAGGATTGGGGGGCAAGTAATCTCGGCTATATGCGTTAGGCGTTAGAACTCGATTTGCCGTTGTGCGAATTTTCGCCTTATACGCTGTTAACGGGCTCGCCCTAAATATACATGTTTCCAGCGTTCCCGCACTGCGTAATGACCATAAGCCTCGCTTCAAAATTCCGAAGCTTTCAAACTTCTCCATTAGCTTCGCGTGATTCTCCAAGTAGTTTGGCAGACCTTCCGTACTACCGTGCATCAAAAGCGCGGCGACCCATCCGGGCGCCGCGCCATTGAGCGAGGGATATTGTTGCTCACAGACAAGATCGCCAAGGTCAGCGAATGCTGACTGAATCCATCCGGCGCTTGCTGAGAACTGTGGAATTTTCCTGTCTAGAATCATGGTCCATATACGGAGATCAGGTCTGCCGATCCCCCTGTAGCTTGCAGCTTTTGCAGGTTCGCCCAGAGATCGGCATTAGGTCGCGGATCGGGACCTGCGGATGTTGTTCCCTGGGCCTGCGTATTGGCCCCCAGCTGGCGCAAAAACTCCGTCGTCTGAGTCTGTACAGCTTGTGCATTAGCTTGGCTATCATAACTTGGGAAATACTCGGAGAACAGTGCATCCGCTCTGTGATCCCCCATAATCTTCGCCACCTCCATACGAGCGCGAAACGCATTCTGCGTACTTTGATCCACATCGCCCCTGTTGTTTTGAATCTGCTGCTTGAGCTGCGCGACAGCTGCTTCTTCATACGCATAGATAGAGCCGTGCGAAGCTGCATTTTCTAGAACTGAGGCAGCGGAAGTCGTGTCGCCTCTATCCAGCAGCCGCAGTCCCCACAGAGTTTGCGAAAGTGCGTCTGTGCGAGACTTTTTTAGCGTTTCATCCGGAATAGACTTCGCTGCCTCTATTTCCGCTCTGGTTAAGAAGTGGTGGTTTTCCAACCAAGCCCGTTCGTCCTCCGACAGGGCCACCACCCTGGTGTCCCCCGCAAGAATGTCGCCGACCGCAACTTTCCTTGGCGCGAATGACTGCTTCTTGGTGGCCGCTTGCCGGAGTTCTTTCTCTGCAGCGGTGTACTCTCCCAATTGCCTTGGTGCACCGTCTACGTGACCTCCCGAGGATTCAGGAGCGACGTGCTTATAGCTATATGCCGCTACTCCAGCGATTAGCACGAGAGCCAAGACACCAAGTACAACTGCCTTATGTTTCATGATGAAGTCCTTTTTCTTAGTGACAGTAGTACTTCATGGCATACGACCACGTCCGGCAACGAGCGTCAACTTGCGCATCCATCCAGACAGGTATTGCGACGAATGTTTCAATGGCTCCCCACTGAAGTCCAGCTGAGTATGCATTCGCCTGCCCCTCAACATCAGCCTGGAAGATTGGGTAAACACTTGCTGGAATGGCGGCCTTAGCGCCGGCGATCATGTCATTCTTAAGATCAGCATCGCACCAGGCTTTTGTCTGCCACGAGGTTCCATAGCAAACATCGTGTTTGTTGCAAGCCGCTGTAAAGATTCCGCCATACGATGCCGCGGCCACGGGATCGTAAAGGAAACGAGAAAGTCTGGTACGTCCACAGAGGCCGATCCACATCCGTTCTGGATCAGCGGCGGCGGATTATTCACATTGCAGTTCGGTTCTGGGTTGGCGGTGAGGTCTTCACATACCGCTTGGGGATCCGGTTGCCCATACGTCTGGGTATTGTCGTAGCTGCCGGAGCCGCTTCCTCCGCTTCCCCAGCCGGGCGGGACGGACTCCCAGACATAGCAATTGGTGGGCGTACACCACCCACCTGCGTAAGCCAATGTCGCCGCAGTGGTTCCGGTCACTAGGATGGTGCCTATGACTAGGCCGAGAACGTTCCCTCTCTTCATTGCATGGTTCCTTCCAGTTGGAATAACGGCGTGCTCGCGGCGATGCAGCGAACAGACGTAATGGTCAAGCTCCCCGACGGCTTCGACCGTCTGCTTGGAATTTATCTGAAAAACGTTGAGCTTGCATCAAATTGCGCTCGTGGCCTTTGTCGTCGAGCCTTTAGCTGCTACCACGGAAGTTGCAGCGATCTTCTAGGGCTACCCCTCAGTTAAACTGTGTTCCGATGACCCTCATGCGTCGCCGCCGCTGCGCGCCCAGTTCTAGCCTGCGAGCGTCCGTATCATCTTAAGCCGACAGGTGAGAACGGGATCGGTTGGAGTTTCATCTGTCGCCCCATCCAACGGCAGCCCACATGCTATTGCCTTTGCATGCTGATGGTGGGCCCACCAGGATTCGAACCTGGAACCAAAGGATTATGAGTCCTCTGCTCTAACCGTTGAGCTATAGGCCCGGACGCGTCCGGAGCGGGCGGGCCGATGCGTGGCCGCCGGCTTGGCGCCTCTGGCGTGCATGCAGAGGAAGGCGCCGAGGCGGGCGTGAGTTTAGCGTCCGCGGTGGTGTCGTGTCTTCCTGGGCTGTCCGATGCGCGTGCAGCCGCTGACTCGCATGCGTGTTGGCTACCCAGGGCAAAAGGCAGGACTGCGCCTGATTGGGACGCCACCGGCAATCCGCGATGGAAGAGCGTCAGCTCTGATAGTGGGCTGGGAAAGCCCGTCGGGACTGAAGTCCCTCCCACAACAGCCTGCTTTGCCGCAACAGCGCCGCATCGGTGGCCGATGCGGCGCCGCTATCCGCTCAACCGCCCTCCCCTCAATCCTCCAACCCCAACACCAGCACCCCCAGCGGCGGGATGGTCAGCGACAGCGACGCCGCATGCCCATGCGCGCCGACGTTCTCGGTGCGCACGCTGCCGCCGTTGCCGGTGTTGCTGCCGCCGTAGATCTCGGCGTCGGAGTTCAGCAGTTCGCGCCAGCGGCCGCCGCGGGGCACGCCGATGCGGTAGCCGTGGTGCACCAGCGGGGTGAGGTTGGTCACCACCAGCAGCGGGGCGTCGTTGCCCTTGGGCTTGCGCAGGTAGGCGAACAGGCTGTTGTTGGCGTCGTCGCCGATGACCCAGGCGAAGCCGTCGGGGTCGTCGTCGAGGGCGTGCAGCGCGGGGTGTTCGGCGTACAGGCGGTTGAGGTCGCGGACCAGGCGCTGGATGCCGCGGTGGCGCGGGTCGTCGAGCAGGTGCCAGGGCAGCGCGGCGTCGTGGTTCCACTCGGTGGGCTGGGCGATTTCGCAGCCCATGAACAGCAACTTGCGCCCGGGGTGGGTGTACATGTAGCCGAGGTAGGCGCGCAGGTTGGCGAAGCGCTGCCAGTCGTCGCCGGGCATGCGCCCGAGCAGGGAGCGCTTGCCGTGCACCACTTCGTCGTGGGAGATGGGCAGCATGAAGCGCTCGGAATACGCGTAGACCATGCTGAAGGTCAGTTCGCCGTGGTGGTAGCGGCGGTAGATGGGGTCCAGTTCGATGTAGTGCAGGCTGTCGTGCATCCAGCCCATATTCCACTTGTAGTCGAAGCCCAGGCCGCCGTGCGCCAGGTCGGCGGTGACGCCCGGCCAGGCGGTGGATTCCTCGGCGATGGTGATGGCGCCCGGGGCGTGTTCGGCCACGACCTGGTTGAGCCGGCGCAGGAAGGCGATGGTTTCGTAGTTCTCGCGGCCGCCATGGATGTTGGGCACCCACTCGCCGGCGTTGCGGCTGTAGTCGCGGTAAAGCATGGAGGCGACCGCGTCCACGCGCAAGCCGTCGACGTGATAGCGCTGCAGGAATTCCAGGGCGCTGGCGATCAGGAAGCCGGAGACTTCGCGCCGGCCGTGGTTGTAGATGAGGGTGTTCCAGTCGCGGTGGAAGCCTTCGCGCGGGTCGGCGTGTTCGTACAGCGAGGTGCCATCGAAATGCGCCAGGCCGTGCGCGTCGGTGGGGAAATGCGCCGGCACCCAGTCGACGATGACGCCGATGTCCTCGCGGTGGCAGCGGTCAACGAAGCGGGCGAAGCCTTCCGGGCTGCCGAAGCGCGCGGTGGGCGCGAACAGGCCCAGCGGCTGGTAGCCCCAGGAGCCGCCGAACGGATGTTCGGTGACCGGCATCAGTTCGATATGGGTGAAGCCCATGTCGGCGACGTAGGGAATCAGGCGGTCGGCCAGGGCGTCCCAGTCGAGCATGCTGCCGTCGTCGCCGTGCATCCACGAGCCGGCGTGGATCTCGTACACGCTCAGCGGCGCGTTCGGGCTGTGGCGGCGCGCGCGCGACGCCATCCAGGCGTCGTCGCGCCATTGGAACGGGGCGGGATCGGGCACGATGGAGGCGGTGCCGGGCGCCAGTTCGGCGCGGCGCGCGACCGGGTCGGCCTTGGCCGGCAGGTCTTCGCCGCGCGGGCCGCGCAGGGCGTATTTGTAGTGCGCGCCGGCAGCGACGCCGGGCACGAACAGTTCCCACACGCCGGCCTGGTGGCGCAGGCGCATCGGGTGGCGGCGCGCGTCCCAGGTGTTGAAGTCGCCGATCACCGCCACGCGGGTGGCGTTGGGCGCCCACACGGCGAAGCGGGTGCCGCGCACGCCGTCCACCTCGACCACGTTGGCGCCCAGCGCGTCGGCCAGTTGCAGGTGGTGGCCTTCGGCGATCAGGTGCAGGTCGAAGTCGCTGAGCTGCGGGCCGAAGGCGTAGGCGTCCTCGGTCTCTTGCTCGCCGCCGGGCCAGCGGATGCGCAGGCGGTAACGGCCGTCGTCGGGCAGCGTGGCGGCGAAGAAGCCCGGGCTGGGGCCTTCCTGCAGCGGCACCTCGCGGCCGTCGTCGAGCACCGCGCTCACCGCGTCGGCGCCGGGCTGGTAGCTGCGCAATACGCGCGCCTCGCCGATGCGGTGCGCGCCGAGCACGGCGAACGGGTCGCCATGGCGGGCGTTGGCGAAGGCGCGCAGTGTCGCTTCGTCCCAGGCGTGGCCGGCATCACTCATCGAATCGCCTCCTGCGGCGCGGGAAAGCGCTCGAGTATGCGCAACAGTCCCTGTATGGGCACCATGATCCAGGCCGGGCGGTTGGCGGCTTCGTAGCGAATTTCATAGCTGGCCTTTTCGATCAGGAACAACAACGTGGTGGCCTCGAACGCGGCCGGCGCCACCCACGGGTGCGGGCTGGCGTCCAGGACCGCGCGGTAGGCGGACAGGAAGGTGGCGCTGGCGCGGCTGCGGAACGCGGACAGGAACGCATCCAGCGCGCTGTCCAGGCCGACCCCGACGCGCGCGGCGGTGCCCTCTTCGCCGCGTGCGGAGACTTCGCTGGCGTAGTCGAGCGAGCGCAGGAAACCGGCCACGTCGTGCAGCGGGCTGGCCTTGGCGCGGCGTTCGTCCAGCGACTTGGCCGGCTCGCCTTCGAAGTCGATCAGCACCACGTCGTCGAACGCGACGAGAATCTGGCCGAGGTGGAAATCGCCGTGCACGCGGGTCAGCAGCGCGCCGTCGAGCAGGGCCGGCGCCTGTTGCAGCCAGGCGTCCAGACGCGGGCGTTGCGCGAACAAGGCGTCCACCGCGGCGCGCTCGGCGCCGTCCTCGCTGCTGTCGCGATGCGCGGACAGGGTCTCCCACATCGCCTGCACCTCGTGCTCCACGCCGGCGACCACCTGCCGCGCGGCCGCGGCATCCACCGGCTGCGGCGCGAACGCGGCGGCGTCGGTGGGTTGGGCCAGCACGTCGTGCAGTTCGGCCAGGCGCTTGCCGACCACGGCGGCGAAGGCGTCGTAGCCGGCGACGCTCTCCTCGCGTGCGGTGTCGTCCTGCGCGGCGGCATATTCCTCGGCGCCGCGCGCCAGGTGGTCCAGGGTCCAGCGCCAGGCGTCGCCCTGGTTGCGCACGAAGCCCTGCAGCAATGCCAGCGTGGTCTCCACGCCGTGCGCATCGACGCGGGTGACGTGGCCGAACAGGGGCGCGGCGTTGGCGTAGCCAATCGCGGTCAAGCGCTCGCCGAGTTCGATCTCGGGGTTGGCGCCGGCGGAGACGCGGCGCAGCAGTTTGAACACCGCCTTGTCGCCGACGATCAGCGAGCTGTTGCTTTGTTCGGCCGACAGCCAGCGGATCTCAGCATCGTCGGCGATGTCGACCGCGGCCAGCGCCGGCGTGGGGCAGAAGCGGATCTGTTCGGGCGCGGCATCGGCCCCGGCGTGGGTTTCGCCATCGACCGACAGCACCGCGCCGGCGCGCAGGGCGGCCAGCGTGGTGTGGGTCAGCGACTTGAGCGCGAAGCCGTCGGTGAGATACCCCACTTCGCGGCCGTGCCGCACCCGCGCCAGCGCCAACTGCTCGGCGAGCACGCTGGGTTGCTCACGATCCCAGACGATGCCCAGCGGCAGCATGTAGCGCTCGTATTCGCCATGCTCCAGTTCTGCCTCGATCTCCAGCATGGTCAATGCGTCGGCGCCCGGCAGCGGCGTGCGCCGCGCGATGCGCACGCTGCGCAGCGCGCGGTCCTTGGCCGCGAACCAGCGCCGCGTGGACAGCCAGGTCGGCAGCACGTCGCGCTCCAGCGTGCCCAGGTGCGGCAGCAGCGCGTCGGCATCGACCGTGCCGCGCAGCACCAGGGTCTGGTAATCCGGCAGCGGCATCGGCGCGGGCACGTGCCAGTCCGGCAGCGTGGCGTTGC
Source organism: Xanthomonas sp. DAR 34887 (assembly GCF_041245805.1). Classification (NCBI taxonomy): domain Bacteria; kingdom Pseudomonadati; phylum Pseudomonadota; class Gammaproteobacteria; order Lysobacterales; family Lysobacteraceae; genus Xanthomonas; species Xanthomonas tesorieronis. Next base: position 694,755 of record NZ_CP162490.1, on the reverse strand, counting down.
CGACCAACTGGAAGGCGTAGAAGCCGAACGCCGGCACGGTGAGCAGGTAGGTCAGGCGCCCGATCGGCGGGAAGCTGCCGCCGCCGATGATGTCCACCGGCACGCGGCCTTCGAATTCGGACAGGTCCAGTTCCACCGCCTGCAGCGTGTGCGACAGGTTGGCCACGCACAGCACGGTCTCGTCCTCGTGGCAGCGCAGGTAGGCGAGCAGGCGGCGGTTGCCCGGATACAGGAAGCGCAGCTGGCCGCGGCCGAAGGCGCGGTAGCGCTTGCGCACGGAGAGGATGCGCCGGGTCCAGGTCAGCAGCGAATGCTGGTCGCGCTGCTGCGCCTCGACGTTGACCGCCTGGAAGCCGTACAGCGGATCCATGATCGGCGGCAGCACCAGCGCGGCCGGGTCGGCGCGCGAGAAGCCGCCATTGCGATCGATCGACCACTGCATCGGCGTACGCACGCCGTCGCGGTCGCCGAGGTGGATGTTGTCGCCCATGCCGATCTCGTCGCCGTAGTACAGCACCGGCGTGCCGGGCATGGTCAGCAGCAGCGAGGTCATCAGCTCGATGCGGCGGCGGTCGCGCTCCAGCAGCGGCGCCAGGCGCCGGCGGATGCCGAGGTTGATGCGCGCGCGGCGGTCGGCGGCGTAGGTCTGCCACAGGTAGTCGCGCTCCGAATCGGTGACCATCTCCAGGGTCAGTTCGTCGTGGTTGCGCAGGAAGATCGCCCACTGGCAGCTCTCCGGGATTTCCGGGGTCTGGCGCATGATGTCGGTGATCGGGAAACGGTCTTCGCGCGCGATGGCCATGTACATGCGCGGCATCAGCGGGAAGTGGAACGCCATGTGGCATTCGTCGGCGTTCTCGCCGAAATACTGCTGGGTGTCTTCCGGCCACATGTTGGCTTCGGCCAACAGCATGCGGTCGGGGTATTCGGCATCCAGCGTGGCGCGGATGCGGCGCAGGATGGCGTGGGTCTCGGGCAGGTTCTCGTTGGAGGTGCCGTCGCGTTCGATCAGGTACGGCACCGCATCCAGGCGCAGGCCGTCCACGCCCAGGTCGAGCCAGAAGCGCATCACTTCCAGCACCGCTTCCAACACTGCCGGGTTGTCGAAGTTCAGGTCCGGCTGGTGCGAATAGAAACGGTGCCAGAAGTATTGGCCGGCGACCGGGTCCCAGGTCCAGTTGGAGTTCTCGGTGTCGCAGAAGATGATGCGGGTGCCGGCGTAGTCCTGGTCGCTGTCGGACCACACGTAGAAGTCGCGCTCCGGCGAGCCGGCCGGCGCGTTGCGTGCGCGCTGGAACCAGGGGTGCTGGTCGGAGGTGTGGTTGATGACCAGCTCGGTGACGATGCGGATGCCGCGCGCGTGCGCTTGCGCCACGAAACGTTCGAAGTCGGCGATGCTGCCGTAGTCCGGATGCACCGCCATGTACTCGGCGATGTCGTAGCCGTCGTCGCGGCGCGGACTGGGATAGAACGGCAACAGCCAGATGGTGTCCACGCCGAGGTCGGCGATGTAGTCGAGCTTGGAGATCAGGCCGGGGAAATCGCCGATGCCGTCGTCGTTGGAGTCGAAGAACGACTTGACGTGCACTTGGTAGATGATCGCGTCCTTGTACCAGAGCGCGTCGCGCACGAGCGGGCGCGCCTGGCTGTCGGCGGACACTGCGACTTCGAGGTTCATGCACTTGCTCCGACGCGGATGCGCCATAGGGAAAACGGCCGCGAAGGATCGAGGCGAATGGTCTGCTGCTTGCCGTGCCAGGCGAATTCATGGCCGTCCCACAGGTCCTGCACCGCGACGCTGGCGTGGTCGGGCAGGCCCAGCTCCCACAGCGGCACTTCGATCTGCGCGTCCTGCGCGGCATGCGGATCCAGGCTGACCGCCACCAGCACCAGGCTGCGGCTGCGCGCCAGGTGTGCCTCATCGAGGAACTTGCCGAAGTACAGCACCTGGTCGTTGTGCGCCACGTAGAAGCGCGTGCCAAGGTGCGACTGCAGTTCCGGATGCTGGCGGCGCAGCAGGTTGAGGCGGGTGATCTCGTCGACGATGTCGCCGGGCGCGCGCTCGGGCCAGGCGCGCAGCTGGTATTTCTCCGAGTCCAGGTATTCCTCCTTGCCCGGCGCCAGCGGCGTGGCTTCGCACAGTTCGAAGCCCTGGTACATGCCCCACAGGCCGGACAGCGTGGTGGCCAGCGCGGCGCGGATCAGGTGGCCGCCGCGGCCGCTCTGTTGCAGGAACACCGGGTTGATGTCCGGCGTGTTGACGAAGAAGTGCGGGCGGAAGCATTCGCGCGGCGTGCCGCTGTTGAGTTCTTCGATGTAGGCCCGCAGCTCGGCCTTGTGCTGGCGCCAGGTGAAGTAGGTGTAGGACTGCGAGAAACCGACCTTGGCCAGCCGGTACATCGGCTTGGGCCGGGTGAAGGCTTCGGACAGGAACACCACCTGCGGATGGCGCCCGCGCACCTCGGCGATCAGCCATTCCCAGAACGGGAACGGCTTGGTGTGCGGGTTGTCGACGCGGAACAGGTGCACGCCTTCGTTGACCCAGAACAGCACCGCGTCGCGCAACGCGTTCCATAGCTCGGGCACCGCGCCGCTGGCGTAGAAATCGACGTTGACGATGTCCTGGTACTTCTTCGGCGGGTTCTCCGCGTACGGGATCGAGCCGTCGGCGCGCCAGGTGAACCAATCCGGATGCTCGCGCAGCCAGGGATGGTCCGGCGCGCACTGGATCGCGAAATCCAGCGCCAGTTCCAGGCCCTGCGCCGCCGCGGCGGCACGCAGCCGGCGGAAGCCTTCGAGCCCGCCAAGTTCGGAATGCACCTCGGTGTGCCCGCCTTCGGCCGAGCCGATCGCGTACGGGCTGCCGGGCTCGCCGGGCTGCGCGGTCACCGCGTTGTTGCGGCCCTTGCGGTTCTTTTCGCCGATCGGATGGATCGGCGGCATGTACAGCACGTCGAAGCCCATCGCACGGATGTGCGGCAGCCGCGCGATGACGTCGTCGAAGGTGCCATGGCGCGCGGGGTCGCCGCTCTGCGAACGCGGGAACAGTTCGTACCAGCTGGAGAAATGCGCGCCGCGGCGCTCGGCCTCGACGCGGAAGGTCATCGGGTATTCGGTGCGGAACGGCTTGTCGTCGGCGCGCGCCATGGCCTCGGCGGTGCCGGGTTCCAGCAGGATTTCGGCGCGTGCCGCAGGATCGTCGCTGCGCGTGATGCGGGCGACGATCGCCTTCAGCCGCGCCGCCAATGCGCCGCGGCTGCGCGCGCGCGCCGCCTCGACCTGGGCCAGCGCTTCCTGCACGTCCACCGGCAGCAGCGTGCCGGCGGCGCGCTTCTTTTCCAGGTCGGCATGGGTGGTGGCGAAGACGTCGCGCCAGGCCTCGATGCGGAATTCGTAGCGGCCCAGCCGTTCCAGCGGAAATTCACCGCGCCAGCGGTCGTTGCCCAGCGCGCGCATCGGCGCGGTGGACCAGGTGCGTGCGTCGGCGGCTCGCCACAGCAAGGCAACGGCGATGCGGTCGTGGCCGTCGCAGAACGCGTCGGCTTCCACGCAGATGCGGTCGCCGATTGTGCGCTTGACCGGGAAACGGCCATCGTCCACCGACGGCGTCACCGTCTCGATGCAGATCCGCGGCGCAGCGGCGGCGACATCGGCCGGCGTGCGCGCACGCGCGGCGGCCAGCACCGGACGCGCCGGCACGCTGCGATAGACGCGCACTTCGCCCGCTTCCAGGGTGCCGCCCTGGTCGCCCTGGATCGGCTCGCCCTGGTCGCTGAGCAGCGCTTCGCTGTCGCCGAGCAGGCGCAGCAGCGCCGACCCCGGCACCGGCAGCAGGTGGTCGCGGTCGCTGTTGAGCAGCACCAGCCACGGCGCGGCGCCCAGCGGCTCCACGGCGACCGCGGTCAGCGCACCATCGCGCAGCAGCGGGCGCAGGCGCAGATCGCGCGTGGCATCGACTGCGATGGCCGGTGCGTCGTCGGAGTCGGTATTGGCCGGTGTCGGCAATGCGGTGGGTTCGGCGATCGCCCAGGCATCGCCGAACGCCGACGCCAAGCGGACGCGTTGCGCGCGCTGCAACGGCGGCTGCGCATCCGACGGCGCATCGGGGTCGATCGTGGCGATGACGCTGCGCGCCAGGCTGCGCAGCGCCACGTCCTCGTCGAAGAACCAGCTGCCGCGTCCGTCCCACCAGGCCAGCGAGGAGAACGCCGCATCGAAGCCGGCGCCACGCAACTCGCGCAAGGACTCCAAGCCCAGGCCGGGAGTCCAGGCCAGGAAGCGCGCATCGGGCATGTCCGCCTGCACGTCGGCGATCAGGTTGCGCCACAAGGTGGCCGGCACGCGTTGCGGCTGCAGCACGCGGAAACCGGTCAGGCCGCCGCGCAGCCAGTCGCGCAGCCGCCCCGCCCACCACTGCGCCAGACCCGCGCCTTCCTCGGCGTAGGCGAAACGGCCCTGGGCGATGTCGGGCGTGCCGCGCTGTGCGCGTGGATCCGGCAGCGCGGAGCTGCGCGCGCGGAACCAGTGCGGATGGTCCTGCAGCAGCCGGCTGCCGCCGCCGATCTCGTCGATGCGCAGGTCCACCAGCAGCTTCAGGCCGTGTGTCTGCGCCAGCGACAGCCACTGCTGCAGCTGCGCGTCGCCGGCGGCATCGTCGGCCGCCGGATCCGCCAATCGCCCCTGCGGGTCCTGCGCGAATGGCGTGGGCAACACCACATGGTCGCAACCGTTGGCGCGCGCGGCCGCCATCACGGCCTCCACTGCGGCCGTATCGTGATGGGTCAAGGGGGACAGCAGGCAGACATGCATTCGAAGATCCCGTTCGCGTGATGGGGAGTGCACGATCCGGACAACGTCGCTTGCCATCGGCAGCCGGATCGGCCGTCGCACAAGACGGAAGCGGAAGGGCATCTGCACAATGCGCCGCATCCTGCAGTCGGATTCGATGCGGGGCACCGACGCCGCTCGAGACGATGCGAGGCCAGGTGCAACGAGACCACAGCGGATGCCAATGAAATGTGTTCATGGCATTAAATGCGCGCATACGCGGCCAGCCCTGCGCTCTGCGCAACGGCGCCCGGCTTACATACGGAGAGTCTTGCTACACGGCGATCCGCGTTGGTTTCGGGCTAGGCGTATTGGGTCGCGAACGCCTTAACGTCATCGCACGGTCACGCTTTCACGCGCTGACGACGGCCACACCTGGAGGGAGCGCTTGGGGGACGATAAAACACGCGCGGCGTCGCCTTCGGCAGCAGACGACGACAGCGTGACACAACCTTGCGGCTCCCGGGCGCCGACATCGCGACGCCCACGCCACTCACTCGCTCATCGAATACGCGCGCTCCGCGCCCTTGCCCGCGGCCCAGGCGGTGTTCGGCTCGGCCTGCAGGGTGAAACGCAATTCGCCGCCGGCCATGATTTCCTCATGCCGCAGGAAGGCGCGATCCAGCGGGCGGCCGTTGAGGGTGACGCTGCCGATGTAGGGATGCGCGTCGTCCAGGCCGTCGGCGACGACGCTGAAGCGCTTGCCGTTGGGCAGCGCCAGGGTGGCGTGCGGCAGGAACGGGCGGCCGATGATGTATTGGTTGCTGGCCGGCGCCACCGGATAGAAGCCGAGCGCGGTGAACACATACCAGGCCGACATCTGCCCCAGATCGTCGTTGCCGGCCAGGCCGTCGGGACGCGCCGCGTACTGGCTGCGCATGATCTGCTGCAGCCGCGCCTGGGTGCGCCAGGGCTGGCCGGCGTAGGCGTACAGATAGGCGACGTGGTGGCTGGGTTCGTTGCCGTGCGCGTACCAGCCGATCAGCCCGGTGATGTCTTCCATGTGTTCAAACACCTTGGGATCGACCTTGGCGTCGAACACCTGGTCCAGCCGCGCCAGCAGCTTGTCCTCGCCGCCGTGCGCGCGGGCCAGGCCGGCCACGTCCTGCGGCACGTACCAGGAGTATTGCCAGGCGTTGCCCTCGGTGTAGTCGGTGCCGTAGCCGCTGGCGTCCGGATCGAAGGGGGTACGGAAGCTGCCGTCGCGCTTGCGCGCGCGCATGAAGCCCGTCTTCGCATCGAAGGCATGACGCCAGTTGCCGGCGCGCTTTTCGAATGCGCTGGCCACCTCGCTGCGGCCCATCGCCTGCGCCATACGCGCGATGGTCCAGTCGTCGAACGCGTATTCCAGGGTCTTGGATGCGGCCTCGCCTTCCTCGTCGATCGGCACGTAGCCCAGTTCGCGGTACTGGGCGATGCCGTCGTACGGGCCGTAGTTGGCGCTGGCCACCATCGCCTCCAGCGCCGCGTTGGTGTCGTAGCCGCGGATGCCTTTCATGTAGGCATCGGCGATCACCGGCACGGCGTGGTAGCCGATCATGCACCAGGTCTCCAGGCCCTGGAACGACCACACCGGCAGCACGCCGTACGGGCTGTTCTTGCGGTGCGCGAGCAGCGAGTTGACGATGTCGTTGGTGCGTTGCGGCGGTTGCACCAGGGTCAACAGCGGATGCAGCGCGCGGTAGGTGTCCCACAGCGAGAACGTCGAATAGTTGGTGTAGCCCTGCGCCTGGTGCACCGCGTTGTCCGGCCCGCGGTAGCGGCCGTCGCTGTCCATGAACAGCGTGGGGCCGAGCAGGCTGTGGTACAGCGCGGTATAGAACTGGGTGCGCTGCTGCGGCGCTGCGTCCACCTCCACCGCGCCGAGCGCCTGCGCCCACTGCGCGCGAGCGGCGCGGCGCACGCCGTCGAAGTCCCAGCCCGGCACCTCGGCATCGAGGTTGGCGATGGCGCTGTCCTCGCTGACCGGCGAGATCGACACCTTCACCAGCAGCGGTTCGCGCGTGGCCTGGCCGAAGTCGAAGCTGGCCACCAGCTGGCGGCCTTCGATCTGCGCGCGCTGGGCGGGGTCGTTGTCGCCCGGCGGCGGGAAGCCCTTGTAGGGAATGTCCTGCTCGGTGTTGTGCAGGGCGTGGCCGCGCAGCGGCTGCGAGAAGCGCAGCGCGAAGTACAGCTGCCGGCCCGGCGCCCAGCCGCGGGTTTCGCGGAAGCCGGTGACGGTGCCGTCGGCGCGCACGCGCAGCCGCGACCAGCTGATCTTGCCGGGGTAGTCGTACATGCTGGTGCGCAGGTCCAGCAGCACGTGCGCCGGCTGGCCCCTGGGGAAGGTGTAGCGGTGCACGCCGGCGCGCGCGCTGGCGGTCAACTCGGCGCGCACCTTGTAGTCGTCCAGGGTCACCGCGTAGTAGCCGGGCTCGGCGCGTTCATCGTCGTGGCGGAAGCGCGAGCCGTAGCCGCTGCCGGGCTTGTCCGGGTCGCCGCGTTCCAGGCGTACCGCGCCGCTGATCGGCATCAGCAGCACGTCGCCCAGGTCGGAATGGCCGGTGCCGGAGAAGTGCGTGTGCGAGAAGCCGACCAGGCTGCGGTCGTCGTAGCGGTAGCCGGCGGCCCAGCCGTAGGCGTCCTTGCGCGGCTGGATGCGCGTGTCCGGGCTCAGCTGGACCATGCCGAACGGCACCGTGGCGCCGGGGTAGGTATGGCCTTCGCCGCCTGTGCCGATGAACGGGTCCACCGCGGCGACGGCGCGCTCGCCGGGGCTGGCGGCGGCGGAATCGGGGGCGGCGTGCGCCGCCGGCCAGGCGGCGGCCAACAGCAGCGCGGCGGCCGCGCGCTTGATCCAGATGCTGTGCATGGTGTCGTTCCCCGGTCGAATCGGTCCAATAAACGGATACCACAAAGCCGCCGCGCATTTTGCTGCACTGCAAAATGCGCGGCACGTCACGACGGCGCAGGATGGGCGGCCTTTTGAACCGGTCTAATCGCCGTGCCGTCGTCCCCCGCCGACAAACGCGTCACCGTGTCCGACATCGCCGCTGCCTGCGGCGTGTCGCGGGCGACCGTGTCGCTGGTGCTGCGCAACAGCCCGCTGGTGCACGCGGATACGCGCGCCCGGGTGGCGGCGGAAATCGCCCGTCAGGGCTATGTCTACCACCGCGGCGCGGCCAGCCTGCGCGGGCGCGCCTCCAATGCGGTGGCGCTGGTGGTCAACGATCTGTCCAATCCGTTCTTCGCCGAGTTCGCCGGCGGCGTGGACGCCGTCTTGGCCGAGGCCGGCTACGTGATGCTGATCGGCAGCACCGGCGAATCGCCGGAGCGCCAGCACAGCGTGCTGGCTTCGCTGATCGAACACCAGCCGGCGGCGCTGATCCTGTCGCCGACCGAGAACACCGACGCGGCGCGGCTGCGCCAGTTGCTCGGCACGCGGCTGCCGGTGCTGCTGTTCAACCGCGCGCTGGACGGCGACTGGCCGCTGCTGGCACTGGACAACCGCCGCGGCGCACGCCTGGCCACCGAGCACCTGCTGGCGCTGGGCCATCGCGCGATCGCCTTCTTCGGCGGCCACCGCCAGTCCAGCTCCTGCGCCGAACGCCGCGCCGGCTACCGCGACGCGCTGGCCGCCGCCGGCATCGCCGCCGACCCGGCGTGGCTGATCGAATGCGCGCCGACCCGGCTGGAAGCCGCGCGCCAGGCCGGCGCGCTGTGCGCGCGCGACCCGCTGCCGACCGCGCTGGTCTGCTACAACGACGTGGTCGCGCTGGGCCTGGCCAGCGGCCTGGCCGAACGCGGCCGCCACGCCGGCCGCGACTACGCGCTGATCGGCTTCGACGATATCGCCGAGGCCGCGGTCGCCACCCCGCCGCTGTCCACCGTCGCGGTCGCCCCGCGCGAACGCGGCATGCAGGCCGCGCAGTTGGTGCTGGACGCGCTGCGCCAGCAACGGCCGCTGCCTGCGCTTACCATCGCCCCTTCCCGGCTGTGCCTGCGCGCCAGCAGCCAGGTCGCCCTATCGCCCGTCCCCGGAGTCGCTGCATGAGCCGTCGTCCGCTGTCCAACACTGCCGCCATCGCGGTGGTCAGCATGATCTTCTTCACCTGGGGCGGCCTGACCAGCCTCAACGATGTGCTGATCCCGCATCTGAAAGCCGTGTTCCAGATGAACTACGCGCAGTCGATGCTGATCCAGTTCACCTTCTTCGGCGCGTACTTCCTGATGTCGCTGCCGGCCGGCGCGGTGGTATCGCGCGTCGGCTACAAGGCCAGCATCGTGATCGGTCTGGTGGTCGCGGCGATCGGCGCGGCGATGTTCTACCCGGCGGCGCGCTTGCCCTCCTACCCGCTGTTCCTGACCGCGCTGTTCGTGCTGGCCAGCGGCATCACCTTGCTGCAGGTGGCGGCCAACCCGTACATCAGCCTGATCGGCGCGCCGGAGAAGGCGCCGAGCCGGTTGAACTTCGCGCAGGCGCTGAACTCGCTGGGCACCACCGTGTTTCCGCTGCTGATCGGCCCGCTGATCCTGGCCACCGCGGTGCTGTCGGCCGACAAGATCGCGGCGATGAGCACGCTCGAACAAGCCGCCTACCGCAGCGCGCAGGCGCAATCGGTGCAGGTGCCGTATCTGCTTCTGGCCGGCGGCCTGTTGCTGCTGGCGGTGTTCGTGCTGGTGATGCGGATTCCCTCGCTGCGCGAGGACGACGCCGGCAACACCGAGTCGCATCACAGCTTCGGCGACGCGCTGCGCCAATCGCACCTGCTGTGGGGCGTGGTGGCGATCTTCATGTATGTCGGCGCGGAAGTGTCGATCGGCAGCTTCCTGATCAACTACATCTCCGGCCCGACCACCGGCGGCCTGACCGAAGCCACCGCCAGCCGCTACCTGGCGTTCTACTGGGGCGGCGCGATGGTCGGCCGCTTCGCCGGTGCCGCGCTGCTGCAGGTGATCCCGGCGCGCAAGCTGCTGGCCGCCTTCGCCGGCGTCGCCTCGCTGCTGCTGATCGTGACCATGATCAGTACCGGCCACGTGGCGATGTGGAGCGTGATCGCGATCGGCTTGTTCAACTCGATCATGTTCCCGACCATCTTCACCGTGGCCATCGAGCGCCTCGGCCCGCTGACCAGCAAGGCCTCGAGCCTGCTGATCATGGGCATCGTCGGCGGCGCCATCGTGCCGCTGGTGCAGGGCGCGCTGGCCGATTCGGTCGGCATCCAGCACGCCTTCGTGATCCCGCTGCTGTGCTACGCCTACATCCTCTGGTACGGCCTGCGCGGCTCGCGGCTGTCGGCCAACCTGCCGGCCGAGGCGCCCGGCGCCAAGCCGGTGGCGCGCGCGATGCATTGATGCGCGAGGCGGGTACGGCGGCGCGCCGCCGCCGTGCCCGCATCTGGCTGCTGCTCCCTCCTTCCCCACTCACATGGCTCCCAGCGACCGCATGAACCTGCCTGCCACGCCCCTGCCCGACTTCGCCGATGCCGCCGTGTTGCGCGCGCATATCGCCGACACCATGGCCTTCTACCATCCGCGCGCGATCGATCCGGCCGGCGGCTTCTTCCACTATTTCCGCGACGACGGCAGCGTGTACGACGCCGGCCACCGCCACCTGGTCAGCAGCACCCGCTTCGTCTTCAACTACGCGATGGCGGCCATCGAGTTCGCCGATTCGCCGCTGGCCGCCGAGTACCTGGACGCCGCGCGCCACGGCCTGCGCTACCTGCGCGAGGTGCACCGCGACACCGCCAGCGGCGGCTACGTGTGGACCCTGCGCGACGGCGTCGCCGAGGACCGCACCCAGCACGCCTACGGCGCCGCCTTCGTGCTGCTGGCCTATTCCACCGCGAAGAAGGCCGGCCTGGACACCGACGCGTGGATGGACGAAACCTGGCAGTTGCTGGAAACCCGCTACTGGGACGCCGCCGCCGGCCTGTACCGCGACGAAGCCACGCCGGACTGGCAGTTCTCCAGCTACCGCGGGCAGAACGCCAACATGCACCTGTGCGAGGCGTTGATCGCCGCCTACGAGGCCAGCGCGCAGCCGCGTTACCTGCAGCGCGCGCTGCTGCTCGCCGACCACATCACCCGCCGCCAGGCGGCGCTGGCCGGCGGCCTGGTATGGGAACACTACGACGCGAACTGGCAGGTGGACTGGGACTACAACCGCGACAATCCCAAGCACCTGTTCCGGCCATGGGGTTTCCAGCCCGGCCACCAGGTCGAATGGTCGAAGCTGCTGGTGCTGCTGCACGGGCACTTGCAGGCCGCCGGGGGCAGCGCGCCGGACTGGCTGCTGCCGACCGCCCGCCACCTGTTCGACACCGCGCTGGCGCACGGCTGGGACGCGCAGCACGGCGGCATCGTCTACGGGTTCGCCTCCGGCAGCGAGGCTGAGCCGGTGGTCGGCGTGCCCGACGTGGCGCAGCATCCGACCTATTTCTGCGACGACGACAAGTATTTCTGGGTGCAGGCCGAATCGATCGCCGCCGCCGCGCGGCTGCTGGCCGCCAGCGGCGATGCCACGTATCGCGCCGCCTACGACAGGCTGTGGGCGTATTCGTGGGAGCATCTGGTCGACCATCGCTACGGCGCCTGGTTCCGCATCCTCAGCCGCGACAACCGCAGCTACAGCGACGAGAAGAGCCCGGCCGGCAAGACCGATTACCACACCATGGGCGCCTGCCACGACGTGCTGGCGGTGATGCGCAGCAGCCGCGCGTTCGTGTAACGCGGAGGCGGCATGAAACAGAGACACCGGCGATCCGGCGCCTCTGTTTCATGCGCACGGGGCATCCGCTTCCTGTAGGAGCGGCTTCAGCCGCGACCGGGTCTCACCGGTAACATCCTGTCGCGGCTGAAGCCGCTCCTACAGGGACGCTGCATACACAAAAAAGCCCCGCACATGGCGGGGCTTTTTCTTTGCCGCGAACCGCGCTCGATCAGTCGATATCGAGGAAGCTGCGCAGCTGTTCGGAGCGGCTCGGATGACGCAGCTTGCGCAGCGCCTTGGCCTCTATCTGGCGGATGCGCTCGCGGGTGACGTCGAACTGCTTGCCGACTTCCTCGAGGGTGTGGTCAGTGTTCATGTCGATGCCGAAGCGCATGCGCAGCACCTTGGCTTCCCTCGGGGTGAGGCCGGCCAGCACGTCGCGCACGGTCTCGGACAGGTTGATGTTGGTGGTGTTCTCGATCGGGGACTCCACGTTGGTGTCCTCGATGAAGTCGCCCAGATGCGAATCCTCGTCGTCGCCGATCGGGGTTTCCATCGAGATCGGCTCCTTGGCGATCTTCATCACCTTGCGGATCTTGTCCTCCGGCATGTCCATTTCCTTGGCCAGCTCCTCCGGCGTGGCCTCGCGACCGTACTGCTGGAGCATCTGCCGGGAAATGCGGTTCAACTTGTTGATCGTCTCGATCATGTGCACCGGAATACGGATGGTGCGCGCCTGATCGGCGATCGAACGGGTGATGGCCTGGCGGATCCACCAGGTCGCATACGTGGAGAACTTGTAGCCGCGGCGGTATTCGAACTTGTCCACCGCCTTCATCAGGCCGATGTTGCCTTCCTGGATCAGGTCGAGGAACTGCAGGCCGCGGTTGGTGTACTTCTTGGCGATCGAGATCACCAGGCGCAGGTTGGCCTCGACCATTTCCTTCTTGGCCTTGCGCGCCTTGGCTTCGCCATAGGCCATCGCGCGGCTGATTTCCTTCAGCTCGGTCAGGCTCAGGTAGGTCGCCTGCTCCACCGCCACGGTGGCTTCCTGCTCGGCGACGATCTGGTCCTTGACGTCGCGCAGCGCCGAGGACCACTTCTGCTTGCGCTTCAGTGCGTCGTCGACCCAGGCCACGTTGGTCTGGTTGCCTTCCCAGGAACGGATGAAGTCCTTGCGCGGCATGCGCGCCACGTGCGTGGCCAGGTGCAGCACGCGACGCTCGTGGTCCTTGACCTGGGCCATGGTGTCGCGCAGCTTGCGCACCAGCACGTCGGTCAGCGGCAGCGGCAGCTTCAGGGTGACGAACACCTCGGCGATGTCGGTGCGCAGCTTGGTGACCAGCTTGTGCTCGGCGCCGTTCTTGGCGTGCGCCTTCTTGAACTTGGCGTATTCGGTGGCCAGCACTTCCATGCGCCGCGCGACCTCGGCCGGATCCGGACCGGTCGGGCCGGCTTCTTCCTCGGCGGCTTCGACTTCCTCGTCGTCGTCGTCGCTGTCGGCATCGGCGGCGCTATCGTCGTCGCTGGCGACCACGACCGGCGCCGGCTCTTCCTCGATCAGGTCGTTGAAGCCGACCACGATCTCGGCCAGGCGCTTCTTGCCTTCCTTGTGCTGTTCGTAGTCTTCGAGCAGGGTTTCCACGGCCAGCGGGAACGCGCCCAGCGCGGCCTGGACCTGGCTGAGGCCTTCCTCGATGCGCTTGGCGATGGCGATTTCGCCTTCGCGGGTCAGCAGCTCGACCGTGCCCATCTCGCGCATGTACATGCGCACCGGGTCGGTGGTACGGCCACCTTCGGTGTCGAGCGCGGTCAGCGCCGCGGCGGCTTCTTCGGCCGCGGTGTCGTCGACTTCGCGGTTGCCGGTGTTGCCGTCGTTGAGCAGCAGGGTCTCGGCGTCGGGGGCGACTTCATGGACATCGATGCCCATGCCGTTGATCATGCTGATGATGTCTTCGATCTGCTCCGGATCGACCAGGTCGTCGGGCAGATGGTCATTGACTTCGGCGTAGGTCAGATAGCCCTGTTCCAGGCCCTTGCTGATCAGTAGCTTGATGTCGGATTGCTGGGCAGGACGTTCGTTGGCCATGAGTGCTCGCGCCACCGGCAGGTAGATGAATGAGTGAACCTAGCATTATAACAGCCCGGACCGCCGCTTGCCGGACAAGGAGCTGAATCGCTCCGCCAGGAGCGCCCCGGCCTAGGGCCGAAGCAGGAAAGTGACCGGGCCGTCGTTGACCAGGCTGACGATCATATGGGCACCGAAGCGCCCGCTTTCCACCCCCGGCGCGTGCCGCTCCCGGCAGATTTCCAGCAATCGGTTGAAGCCGCGTTCAGCCTCGGGCGGCGGCGCCGCGGTGGTGAAGCTGGGGCGCATGCCCGAATCGGTATCGGCCGCGAGGGTGAACTGGCTGACCAGCAGCAGGCCGCCTGCGGTGTCGCGCAGCGAGCGGTTCATGCGCCCGCTGGCGTCGGCGAACACGCGGTAGCCGAGCAGGCGCTCGGCCATGCGCTGGAACTTGGCCTCGGTATCGCCCGGCTCCACCGCCACCAGCGCCAGCAGGCCGGGGCCGATGCGGCCGACCACCGCGTCGTCGACGCGGACCTCGGCCTGGCTGACGCGCTGGATCAGGGAAAGCATGGGCGGGACTCGGGACTCGGGACTCGGGACTCGGAAGCATCCGGGTTCGGCGCAGCACTGTCATCCCGCCCGCATCATCGCCGACCACGCGCCGATGCGGGAAGCCGGGTCGGCCCGGCGATCGGCCAATCCGTGACGCCGATCCGCCCTCCCCCGGGCCGCGCCCGGCCTGGCACGGCCGGCGCAGCGGATAAACTGGCGCGATGAAACCCGCAACGCTCGCAACCGTTCTGTATCGCTGCGCCGCCGCCGTGGCGCGCCTGCCCTGGCCGTGGCTGCGGCGCCTGGCCGACAGCCTGGCCTGGCTGTGGCTGCGCCTGGACGCGCGCGAGAGCCGGGTCACCCGCCGCAACCTGGAGCTGGCCTATCCGGAGCTGCTGCCGAGCGAACGCGTCGCGCTGCACCGCGACGTGCTGCGCTCCACCGCGCGGCAGGCGTTCGAGACCCTGGTGCTGTGGACCCGGCCGCCGGCGCACAACCTCGCACGGCTGCGCCAGCGCTACGGCCAGGAGCTGTACGACGCCGCGCTGGCGTCGGGCCGCGGGGTGATCGTGGCCGCGCCGCACTTCGGCAACTGGGAACTGCTGAACCAGTGGCTGGCCTCGCGCGGCGACATCGCCATCGTCTACCGCGCGCCCGCCTCCGACGTCGGCGATGCCTTCCTGCAACTGGTGCGCAGCGGCGACAACGTGCGCCAGGTGCGCGCCGAAGGCCCGGCGGTGCGGCAGCTGTTCAAGGTGCTCAAGGACGGCGGGGCAGTCGGCATTCTTCCGGACCAGCAACCCAAGGCCGGCGACGGCGTGTTCGCGCCGTTCTTCGGCGTGCCGGCGCTGACCATGACCCTGGTCAACCGGTTGGCCGAGCGCACCGGCGCGATCGTGCTGTTCGCCTGGTGCGAACGGGCCGGCAACGACCTGGAATTCGCGCTGCACGTGCAGCCGGCGCCGGAGGCGATCGCCGACCCGGACCCGCTGCGCGCCGCGACCGCGCTGAACGAAGGCGTGGAGCGGGTGGCGCGCCGCGACCCGGCGCAGTACCAGTGGACCTACAAGCGCTACACGCTGCGCCCGGATCCGGCCGAGGCCAATCCCTACGCCACGGCCAGGCACCCGCACTAGCGGCGTCGCCCATCCCCGTGCGGCGGCTAGTCGTCGTGCGGGTCCGCCGGCGTGGCGAGGATGCGCTGGTAGAAGGCCAGATCCAGCCAACGCCCGAACTTGAAACCGGCCTCGCGCACGGTGCCAGCATGCACGAAGCCCAGTTGCTCGTGCAGCGCGATGCTGCCGCTGTTGCTGGCGTCGATGCCGCCGACCAGCACGTGCACCCCGCGCGCCTGCGCCGCCTCGATCAGCGCCAGCAGCAGGCGCCGCCCCAGGCGCTTGCCGCGATGGTCGCGGTGCACGTAGACCGAATGCTCGACGCTGTACTTGAACGCCGGCCAGGCGCGGAACGTGCCGTAGCTGGCGAAGCCGAGCAGGGTGCCGGCCGCGTCCTCGATCCCGATCACCGGGAAGTTCCCGGCACGCTTGACCGCGAACCAGCCGGCCATGCTCTCCGGCGGGCGCGGCCGGTAGTCGTACAGGGCGGTGGAATGGACGATGGCCTCGTTGAAGATCTCCAGGATCGCGCCGGCATGGCGCTGTTCGGTGCAGTCGACGAGGTGCATGTGCAGGCGGTCCTGGAAAACGGGTCCGGCGTAGTAGAAATCAATCGACCGCGCTTGAACATGCCCGCCCGCGCCCGCCATGCGATCGCGCCCACGATCCGGTGAGTGGCCGCATACCGGCCAGCGGTTGCATGCGCTGCCTGCCGGCGCGGCGCACAGTGCGTTCCATCCTGCAGATGCTGGCGACGCGGCCAAACCACGCGACAATGGCGCACCGGACCGCCGCTGCGCCCGCCACGAGCGGCGCAAGCCGGGCGCGGCGGCGCCGACACGCCTTGAAGCGGCGCCGGAGATCCCCATTTGGAGTCGTGCATGACCAGCCCCGCCCCCACCTCCGTGCACGCCTTCGGCGATCCCGCCGCGATCCGCAGCGAGCGCGCGGCCTCGGAGTTGCGTGCCGGCCGCCCGGTGGTCATCGAAGGCCCCCACGGTCAGGTGCGCGCGGTGCTGGCGCTGGACAGCAGCACCGCGCAGTCCTACCTGAGCTTCGCCCAGGCGGCGGCGCAGCGGCATTACCTGTTCCTCACCCCGACCCGCGCGCAGGTGCTGGGCCTGGTCGCGCCGCAGGGCGCGCGCATCGCCCTGGCCGGGCAGTCCTACGACGCGCTGGCGGCGCTGGCCTATCTGCGCGACGGCACGCTGCCGGCGCAGTGGCAACCGGGCGATGCACTGGATGCCGGCGCGGTCGAAATCGCGCGCCTGGGCCTGCTGCTGCCGGCGATGATCGCGGTGGACCTGGGCGCGGACAGCAGCGCCTTCCAGGGCTGCCAGTCGTTGCAGCTGGACGACCTGGAACACGGCTGCGCGACCACCACCGCCGGCAGCTACGAACTGGTGACCCGCACCCAGGTGCCGCTGCGCGATCTGGGCAGCAGCGAATTCGTGGTGTTCCGCGGCGGCGTGGCGCAGCGCGACCAGGTGGCGATCGTGATCGGCCAGCCCGACCTGTCGGCACCGGTGCCGGTGCGGGTGCACTCTTCCTGCCTCACCGGCGACCTGTTCGGCTCGCTGAAGTGCGACTGCGGCGACCAGCTGCGGCATGGCCTGGCCAAGCTCAAGGACCTCGGCGGCGGCGTGCTGCTGTACCTGGACCAGGAAGGCCGCGGCACCGGCATCGCCACCAAGATGCGCGCCTATGGCTACCAGCACGACGGGCTGGACACCATCGACGCCGATGCGCAGCTGGGGTTCGGCGCCGACGAGCGCCGCTACGGCGGCGCGGTGGCGATGTTGCGCGGGCTCGGCATCGGCCGCGTGCGCCTGCTGACCAACAACCCCTCCAAGGCCGAGCGCCTGCGCGCGGCCGGCATCGACGTGGTCGAACGCATCCCGATCACCGGCGCGATCACCGCCGAGAACGAGGGCTATCTGCGCACCAAGGCCGCCCGTGCCGGCCATGCGCTGGATGTGGACGCGCTGATCCACGCTGCGCGCTGAGCCGCGCCGGCGCACGCCGAACGACAGGGCGTGCTGCGGACAGGGTCTACAGACGCCTCGCGCCCGCATGCGAGCGCGCTGGGTGCCGCCCGCGTTACGATCGGGGACCTGCGCGGCGCGCGTGCGCAGCGCCCGCCCATCGCTTCGAGAGCCCGCCGTGACCGCACCGCCGTCCCTGGACCCCTCCGCCGTCCCGCTTGGCGCCGCCCCACCGGCCGCCATCGCGTTCGCGCCTGGGGACGACTGGCTGCCGCTGCCGCTGCGCGGCGCCTGGTTGGCCGCGCTCAGCGGCGGCTGCATGCTGGGTCTGGGCGTGCTGATCGGCGCGGCCATCTTCGGTTTCTCGCTGCATAGCCACCAGGCGTTGTTCATCGGTGCCGGCGCCGCCGCGCTCGGCGCGCTGTTCGGCGCCTGCGTCGGCTTCGTGCGCCATCGCCGGATCCGTTGGCGGCTGAACGCGCAAGGCCTGGACCTGCGCCGCGGGCGGCTGTGGCAGAGCGAGGTGCATGTTCCGATGTCGCGCGTGCAGCACCTGGACCTGCGCCGCGGCCCGCTGGAGCGCGCCGCGCGCCTGGCCACCCTGGTGGTGCACACCGCCGGCACCCGGCACACCGCGGTCGCCGTGCCCGGGCTGGACCAGGCCGACGCCGAGCGCCTGCGCGAACGCCTGGCGCACCAGCTCGACCACGACGACGACGCGCTGTGAGCGCTGCCCTGGACGCCGAGGACACCGCGGTCCGGCGCCTGCATCCGTGGTCGTGGCTGTTCGTGCTGCTGCAGCACCTGCGGCATTTCGTGCTGCCGCTGCTGGCGCTGCTGTTGTTCGGAAGCCGCGACGGCCATAACGACCATGTCGACCAGGTGATCATGTTGCTGGTGGGCAGTGCGCTGATCGCGGTGTCGCTGCTGCGCTACCTCACCTACCAGTACCGGATCGGCCGCGACAGCCTGAGCATCCGCAGCGGCTGGCTGGAACGCAGCCTGCGCGAGATCCCGTTCGCGCGCATCCACAACGTGGTCGTGCACCAGTCGCTGTTGCACCGATTGTTCGGGGTGGCCGAGGTGCGGCTGGAATCGGCCGGCGGCACCAAGCCGGAAGCGCAGATGCGGGTGCTGCGGCTGGACCAGGCGTTGGCGCTGGAGCGGCAGATCCGCCATCGCGCGCACGCCACCGAGACCGCGCCCGCGGCGGCGGACGCAGCGCCGGCCAGCGACGTGCTGTTGGCGCTGCCCACCTCGGAAGTGCTGCGCCAGGGCCTGATTTCCAACCGCGGCATGGTGGTGGTGGTCACCGCGTTCGGTGCCACCTACCACCTGTTCCCCGAGCGCATGGTCGCCAACGCGATCGAACGCTACGGGCAGCAGCTGTTCGGTTACGCCAGCACGCTGCACCTGGGGTGGGTGGCCGGCGCCGTCACCGTGACGCTGATGCTGGTCACGCTGCTGATGATCATGCGCGTCCTGTCGATGGCGCTTGCGCTGCTGCAGTACCACGGTTTCCGGCTCAGCGAGAGCGAGCGCCGGCTGACCGTGGAACGCGGCCTGCTGACCCGGCTGCGCAGCAGCGTGGCGCGGCGCCGGATCCAGGCCTGGACGCTGCACGAGAGCGTGCTGCAACGCCTGCTGCGGCGACGCAGCCTGCACATCGATACGGCCGTGATGGATGGGCACGGCGAGCAGGGCCGCGCGCTGAAGGAATTGGCGCCGCTGGCGACGCCGGCTGCGGTCGATGCGCTGCTGCATCGACTGCTGCCGCAGATCGCCTGGCCGCCAGCGCACTGGCAGGGGATCGTCACGCGCTGCTGGTGGCGGTTATGCCTGCCGGCGCTATGCCTGGTGCCGCTGCTGTGCGCCGGCCTGTGGCGGCCGTTGGGCGCCTGGGCCGCGCTGTCGCTGCTGTGGCTGCCGTGGTCGGCGTTCAAGGCCTGGCGCCAGGCGCACCGCATGGGCTACGCCGTGGACGCGCGCTACGTGGCGGTGCGCGGCGGCTGGTGGACGCGCTGGTGGCGACTGGCCGAGATCGACAAGCTGCAGGCGCTGCAGCTGACCCGTTCGCCGCTGGACCGCGCTTGCGGCACCGCGACGCTGTGGCTGGATACCGCAGGCGCGCGTCACGGCGAGCCGCCGTTGCGGGTGCGGCTGCTGCCGGAAGCCGAGGCGCAGGCCGTCTATCTGCAACTGAGCCGCGCGCTGGCGCGGCGCCGGCTGCGCTGGTAGCGGCGGCGCGCGCCGCACCCGGCCACGCGCCGGATCAACCCGCGCCGCGACCCCAGTAGCCGATGCGCCGGCGGATCTTCAGCTTGCGCCAGAAATTCCATGGCTTGCGCCGCGGATTGCGGCCGCCCTCGGCGACGAAATCGTCGATCGCGCGCAGCACGCGCTCGCTGGACTGCCCATCGCGGTAGGGATGCAGGCCGTCGGCGAAGTCGCGGATCGCCGCCATCAGCTCCGGCGGCCGCGCCAGCGCGCGGCGGATCGCCGGCTCGAACTGCGCCGGGTCGTCGATGTCGATCAGCTGCGGGCCCGGGCGCCGGTTCTTGAACGTCACCACCGGCTTGTAGGTGAGCAGGAACTCGTTGAGCGCGGACGAGGTGTCCGAGCACATCAGGTCCACCTGCGGGAACAGCTCCAGGATGTTGTCGTTGTCGGCGAAACGCAGGTACTCGTTCTCGAGCGCGCGGTAGCGCGCCACCATCTCCGGATCCATCTTCGGATGGAAGGTCACGACCCAGCGCCATTCGCCGCTGCGCGACAGCCGCTTGACCTCGTCGTAGAGGATGCCGGCCGCGCTCCACGACGGCGAGAACGTGGAGTGGTACAGGATCACCGGCGGCTGCCGCACCGGCGCCAGCTCGGCGCCGATTTCGCGCATGAACGGGTCGATCTTGGGGAAGCCGGTTTCCTTGACCGCGAAGTGGCCGAGCTTACGCGCCAGCGCGCCGAACGCGGCGGTGTCGCGCGGGCCGGTGGTGCAGTACAGGTCGAAGAAGCCGCGCACGTAGATGTGCCGCGGCTTGCCGGCATCGAAGCCGTGGAAGGTCTCGACCTTCACCCCGGGAAAGAAATGCGGCACCGCGTTGCTCGAGGTGATCACCGCGTACGGATTCCACGCCAGCACGTCTTCGACCGTGGCCAGGTGGCGCTCGTCGGCCGTCAGATCCGAGGCGCCGGGGCCGTCGAAGAACCAAGCCGCCTCGTCGCCGCGCGCGCGGATCGCCGCCTGCAGCGGGCGCAGGATCGCCAGCGCATAGCGTTCGGACCCGTACAGCAGATAGTGCTTGCTCATCAGTGCTCCAGATCGTGCCGTTGCAGCTGCGCCCGCGCCTGTTCCACCGAGGCCGGGTTGACCTGCATCTCGTAGTAGCGCATGCGCTTGTACAGCGCGTAGCTGGCCGCGGTCTGCGCCACCACGAAGCCGCGCCAGCCATCGAGCACCGCCAGGCGCAGCAGGTAGTCCTTGAGGAAGGCGCCGGCGAACACGAACGGGCTCTGCCACATTCTCACCGGCTTGCGCTTGTCGCGCCAGCCGAGCGCCTTCAGTTCGGCGTAGCGCAGCACCTTGAGCTGCTTGTGCACCAGGGTCGGGTTGTGCAGGTGATTGAACGGCGGCGCGAACTCGGCGCTGGCGCCGTCGAAGCGCAGCGATTCGTGCACCCGCGCATCGCTCCAGCGCGCGCGGCCGCGGTGGTACAGCCGCGCCAGGCGCTCGCCGACCATCGGCCGGTACCAGCGCATCGGCGCGCCCATGTACCAGGTGCTGCGGCGCAGCCACACCGCATCCAGCCGGTCCTCGGCCAGGATCTGCGGCAGCCGCGCCAGGCATTCGGCGCGCAGCGCGTCGGACAGGAATTCGTCCGCGTCCAGCACCAGGATCCAGTCGTGCGCGGCCTGGGTGGAGGCGAAGTTGCGCTGCGCGCCGAAGCCCAGCCAGGCCTGCTCGACCACGCGCGCACCGTGCGCGCGGGCGATCGCCGCGGTGTCGTCGGTGCTGCCGCAGTCCACCACCAGCTTGTCGGCGGCGAACGGCACGCTGTCCAGGCAGCGCGCGATGTTGGCGGCTTCGTTGTAGGTCATCACCACCAGGCTGAGCGGCAAGGTGGTCGCGGCGGCGTCGGCCATGGCGCTCGGTATCCGGGGCAGCGGTGCACCTGCGGGCGCGGCGCGGTCGGCGCGGCGCCGCTCGGCGGTGCGGGATCGGCAGTCTACCGGCTTCCGGCAGCGCCTTCAGCGGCGTCGGCACGCACCCGCGGCGCCTGCGCATCGCAGGCCGCCAACCCGATCAGCACGCCGACCAGGGACACGTAGAAGCCGGTGGTGACCTGATGCGCGAACATCGACTGGGTCATGCCGCATAGGATGTAGCCGGCCACCACCATGATCCCGGTCGCGGCCGGGCCATGGAATTCGGGGTGTGGACGGCGCCGGTACAGGCGCAGCAGCAGCCACATCGGCACGCCGTAGACCAGCACGATCAGCACGGTACCGGGCAGGCCCTGGGTCGCGCTCCATTCGGCGAAATCGTTGTGCGCGTGGCCCAGGTGGCAACGCTCCACCCAGGTCTTGCTGCGGCAATCGGGCAGGCGCAGCATCGCATTGTCGAAGCGACCCACGCCGACCCCGACCAGCGGATGCTCGACGAAGGTCGCCGCCGCCACCTGCAGCCGCTCGATGCGCGCGCCGGCCGAGGAATCGCTGTCGCCGCGCTCGTAGCGCTGCACGTCGTGATGCAGTTCGGCCAGGCGGGTCTGCCGGGTCAGCGCCGGCACGCTCAGCACCAGGGCCGCCGCCAGCACCGTGAGCACGCCCAGGATCGCCAGGCGCTCGGCGCCGCTGCGCCAGCGCGCGCACAGCGCGGTGGCGACCAGCAGCAGCACCATGCCCAGCCAAACGCCGCGGCTACCGCTGAGCAGGATGGTGGCGCACCCGGCGGCGAGCGCAACCAGCGTCCACGGCCAGCGCCCGGGCGGGCGGCAGAACACCGCCACCACCATCAGCACCAGCACCACGTCGGCGAGCACGATCGCGTTGGTCCAGCCCTCGGCACGCGGCTGGCCCTGCAGCACCTGCACGATCGCCAGCACCAGGGTGACGAAGATCCCCAGCAGCGCGCCCCACCACAGCAGTTGGCGCGGCGGGCGCAGCGTGTAGGCCCACAGCGCGGCCCAGGGCAGCACCAGGAACCGGGTGCGGTTGTCGATGTCCTTCAGCGCCTGGCCGAAGTACAGCAACGAGAACAGCGACAGCCCGATCACCAGCAGCGCCAGCATCCACAGCAAGCGCAGCGACGGCTGCAGCCCGGACGCCGCACGGCGCATGCGGTCCAGCGCCAGCAGGCTGCTCGCCAGCAGCAGCAGACCGAACGGCAACAGGCCTCCCGGCATGCTGACCACCAGCGCCGGCAGGCACAGCACGCCCAGCGCGGCGCCCCACTCGGCCAGCGTGTGGCGATTGGACGGAAACGCGGCCAGCGGCGGGGCGGCGCGGGGCGGCGAAGCTTCTTCGGTCATCTAGAAGGGCACGGGGGAGAAAACGGTGGGGGGCCGATGATCCAAGTACGACCCCTAACCCGACCTGACCTGCTCGCGGCCATTGCCTGCGAGCGCAGGCACCGCCGGCGGCGGCGCATCGCCCAGCAGCTCGGCGACCACCGCCTGCAGGCGCTCGCCGAACTCATGCTGGCGCGATTCGAAGAAGCTGCGCGCGGCAGTGCCCAGCGCATCGCATTGCATCGGCGCCAGGGCCAGCGCCTGGGCCATGGCCCGCTCGATGCCGGCCGCGTCGATCCGGTAGCGCACGCCGAAGTTGTCCTCGCGCTCCCCGACTGGCTCGATCAGCACGCCGCGCTCGGCGGTGACCAGCTCGTTCATCGGCGCGCCGTTGGTGGTGATCACCACTGCGCCGACGCTCAACGCTTCCATGATGTAGTGGCCGAAGCCCTCGACCTCGGACGGGCACAGGTGGAAGCGGTGCGCGTTCTGCAGCCGGCGCAGCTCATGCTGGTCCAGGTAGCCGGTCAGGTAGTCGATGTTCTCGGCCTTGATCGGGCGCGATTTCTTCGCGCTCTGCACCACCGTCAGCCGCGGCCATTCCGGGTGCCGCGCCCAGGTCTGCAGCAGCACCGCGGTACCCTTCGCCGAGCTGCGCCCGGCCACGTGCAGGCAGGCGCGCTCGCGCGGCACCTCCGGGCGGTAGCAGTCGTCGCTGCAGAAGCCGATGAATGAGGTGGCCGGACCCAGCGCGGCGAAGCGCTGTTCGGCCTGCCAGGTCTTGCACAGCACCCGCTGGAACCGCGGCAACCAACGCAGCCACTTGCGGCGAAACCATTCCGGATTCGGCACCAGGGCGTTGCGCCTGCCGGCACCGAGGCAGCGCGGATAGACCCGCTCCAGGAAAATCTGCAGGTCGGCGCGGCCGCGCACCAGGCTGCGCAGGGCCAGGCGCAGTTCGCGCAGGTGATTGGCCAAGCGCACGGTGCCGAAGCCGAGCACCTCCACCCGATAGCGGCCGCTGTTGCGCAGCGCCTCGGCGACCACCTGCAGGTCGCGGCTCAGGCCGCCGCCATTGTCGCGGCTGATCACCCGGATCAAACGCATCGGCATGCCGCATCTCCCGCCCGCACGGCACCGAGGACGAGACCGGAACAGGCGCGGCCGCGGTTCACTCGAAGCGGTCCTTGTCCTGCTCGCGCAGCTGATCGCGGTCGTGCGCGGTGACCACGCACTGGCCGTGCACGGCGGCGGCCGGCACCAGCCACCAGTTGCGGCGGTTGGATACCCCGGCCAGGGTGCTGGCGCGGCGATCGATGCAACCCAACATCGCCGCCTCCTGCACCAGCAGCCAGCGCCGCTGCGGCGCCTGCGCCTGCCAGGCCACGCCACGGCGCAGCTGCTCGTCCCACGGCACCACGAAACCGAAGGTGGTCGCGGCGCGGTCGGCCATCAACAGGTTCTGTTCCTTCCACGCCACCAGGCCCAGTTCCGCATCCGGCCCGATGCGGCGTCCGACCGCTTCCATCACGCCGCGCGCGGAACTGGACATGTTGATCAGCGGATACACCAGCAGCCCGGTCAGTACCCACAGCATGGTCAGCGTCGATGCCAAGGCGAGTTCCGGCCGTCGCCGCGCGAACACGGCCAGGCTGGCCACGCCCCACAGGCCGATCGCCAGCAGGATCCAGGCCAGGGTCTGAATGGTCTGCAGATCGACCCCGCGCTCTTCCATCATCCGCACGCGGAACCCATGCCCGGCCAGGATCGCCGCGCCGACACCGCCCAGCGCCACGGTCAGCACCACGGCGAACGCCAGCAGCAGCCGCTTGACCCCCGCCTTGCGCAACAACCCCGGCATCAGCGGGGCCATCGCCAGGCACAGCATCGGCAGCGCCGGCAGGATGTACACGTCGCGCTTGCCGGTGGGAATGGAGAAGAACAGCAGGATCAACGCCCACCACGCCAGCAGCAGCAGGTAGCGCGGATCGCGTCGGCGCAGGCGCCGCGCCCAGGCCGGGATCGCCCACGGCAAGCCCAGCAGCAGCGGCAGCCACATGCTCGGCATCACCCCGAAGAAATACAGCGGGCCGTGCGGATGGTCCCAGGACCTGGCGTAGCGCCCGGCGGTCTGCCGGAACAGGATGTCGTTGAGGTAGGCGCGGTACTCGGGCTCGTGCGCCGACAGCGCCGTGGTCACCATCGGCACCAGCCAGATCGACACCGCCGCCAGGAACGCCAGCGGCCCCAGCCAGAAGCGCGGATTGCGCACGCCGATCCTGACCCCGCGCCACTGCGCCAGCGAGGCCGCCGCGGCCGGCAGCAGCATCAGCAGCGCCAGCGCGCCCACGCCCTTGGTGATCGTGCCCAGACCGGCGGCGAACCAGCCCAGCGCCCACATCCGCCAGTCGGGTCCGCGCAGCACGTGGCGCAACAGGCCGTAGTTGGCCAGGGTGATGTAGAACACCACCAGCGGATCGATCTGCGCCTTCTTCGCCTGGTAGGTGAAGTGGAACGCGAACAGCAGCGCATACGCCGCATACATGCCGACCCGGCGCGTCCACAGGCGCCGGCCCAGGTCGTAGACGCAGGCCAGCGTGCCCAGCCCGGCCAGCAGCGACGGCAGCAGGAACGCCACCCGCCAGTTGCCGAACACGGTATAGAACGAGGCCTGCAGCCACATCAGCATCGGCGGCTTGTCCGAGTACAGCTCGGTGCCGCGGTGCGGGAACAGCCAGTTGCCGCTGTCCACCATCTGCTTGGCGACCAGCGCGAAGCGCGGCTCGTCGGCCGGGTGCGGATCGCGCAGGCCCAGGCCGGCGCCCAGCACCAGCAGCGCAAGCAGGGCCAGCAACCAGAATTCTCGGGACGCGCGGGTCTTCAGCATGGGACGGGATGATACCGGGGCGGCTTCACGCCGTCTTGCGCAGCCGCGCATAGAAGAATCCGTCGCGCTCCTGCTCACCGGGCAGGCGCTGGCGGCCGCCGCCGGACGCATGACCGCAGGCAGCACCGGGGTCTTCGGCGACGGCATCGCTGGTCCGCGCCAGAAACGCCTGCAGCTGGCGCGCGTTCTCGTCCTGCAGCAGCGAACAGGTGGCATAGACCAGCACCCCGCCCGGGCGCAGCACCTGCCAGCCGGCATCCAGCAGCCGCGCCTGCAGCGCCTGCAGCGCGACCACGTCCTCGCGCCGCCGGTGCAGCAGCACGTCCGGCTGGCGGCGCACGATGCCGGTGGCCGAGCACGGCGCGTCGAGCAGCACCGCATCGAACGCCTCGCCGTCCCACCAGCTGTCCGGCTGCGCCGCATCGGCCGCCTGCAGCAGCGCCTGCGCGCCGGCGCCGGTGCGCTCGAAGGTCTCGCGCACCCGCGCCAGGCGCCGCGCGTCCACGTCCAGCGCGGTCAGGCGCAGCGTCGGGTCGCGCTCGAGCAGGTGCGCGGACTTGCCGCCGGGCGCGGCGCACGCATCGAGCACGCGTGCGCCCGGCGCCGGCGCCAGCACGTCGGCGACCTGCTGCGCCGAGCCGTCCTGCACCGAAACCCAGCCATCGGCGAAGCCGGGCAAGGCGCTCATCGCCACCGACTCGGCCAGGCGGATCGCATCGGCCAGGTCCGGCGCCGCCTGCGCGGCGATGCCGGCGTCGGCCAGCAACTGCAGATAGGCGTCGCGCGTGCTGCGCTGGCGGTTTACCCGCAGCCACAACGGCGCCGCCTGCTGGCTGGCGGCGAAGATCGCCTCGGCCTGTTCCGGCCAGTCGGCATGCAGCGCATCGCGCAACCACAGCGGCCAACCGGCATCGGCGGCCACCGCCGGCAAGCCATCGCGCAGCGCGCGGCGCAACAGGGCATTGACCATGCCCGCCTGGCGCGGCCGGTCCAGCGCACGCGCCGCCTCCACCGTCGCCGACAGCGCGGCGTGCGGCGCCAGGCCGAGCACGTCGAGCTGGGCGAAGCCGGCCATCAGCAGCGTGCGCAGTTCGGCGTCGCGTTGCGGCAGCTGCTTCTGCAGCCACAGCCGCAGCGCCGCCTCGTAGGCCGGACGCCGGCGCAGCACCGCGAAGCAGATCGCCTCGACCAGGGCGCGGTCGCGCGGATCGGGCAGCGCCGGCAGCGCGGCGGCCAACTCGGCCTTCAGCGAACGGCCGCGGTCGATCACCGCGCTCAGCACGCGGGCGGCGGCGACGCGCGGCGCGACGCCCGGCGACAACGCGGCGGCAGGCGGCTGGGTCATGGGCGGTCGCGCCGGCTCAGGCCAGCACCGGCAGATCGCGCCGGGCGTTGAGGTAGTCGGCGGCGGTGATCGCCTTGCCGCCTTCGCGCTGCAGCACGCGCAGGCGCAACGCGCCCTGGCCGCAGGCGATGTCGATGCCTTGCTTGGAGGCGGCCAGCACCGTGCCCGGCGGCTGCGCATGCGCCAGCTCCAGCGCTACCGCGCCATGCACGCGCACGCGCTCGCCGGCCAGCACCGCTTCGGTGATCGGCCACGGATTGAACGCGCGTACCCGCAGCGCCAGCTGCGCCGCCGGCTGCTGCCAGTCCAGCCGCGCCTGCGCCTTGTCCAGCTTGTGCGCATAGGTGACGCCGGCCTCGGGCTGCGGCTGCGGCACCGGGCGGATGCCGGCGCGCAGCAGGCCCAGGCCGTCGGCCAGCACCTGCGCGCCAAGCGCGGCCAGCCGGTCGTGCAACTGCCCGCCGGTCTCGCTGTCGCCGATCGGAGTGCGCTGCGACATCAGCACCGGGCCGGTGTCCAGGCCCGCTTCCATCTGCATCAGACACACCCCGGTTTCGCTGTCGCCGGCCTCGATCGCGCGCTGGATCGGCGCGGCGCCGCGCCAGCGCGGCAGCAACGAGGCGTGCACGTTCCAGCAGCCATGGGTCGGGATCGCCAGCACCGCCTTGGGCAGGATCAGGCCGTAGGCCACCACCACCATCAGGTCCGGCTGCAGCGCGCGCAGGGTCTGCAGCGCTTCCGGCGAACGCAGGGTCTCCGGCTGCAGCACCGGAATGCCGCGCGCGACCGCCTCCAGCTTCACCGGCGACGGGGTCAGCCCACGGCCGCGCCCGGCCGGCCGGTCCGGCTGGGTATAGACCGCGACCACTTCATGGCGCTGCGCAGCCGCGCGCAACGACGGCACGGCGAAGTCCGGCGTACCGGCGAAGACGATTTTCATTGGGCGGGGATTCGGGATTGGGGATTAGGGATTCGCAACGGCAGGACTCGGCGACCGGAAGGGAATCCGGCTCGCGCTTACGAATCCCCACTCCCGAATCCCGAATCCCGGCCGTCAGGCCACGTGCTTGCGCGCCTTGGCCAGCTTCTTGCGCACCATCTCGCGCTTGAGCGGCGAGAGGTAGTCGACGAACAGCTTGCCGTCCAGATGGTCCATCTCGTGCTGCACGCACACCGCCAGCACACCGCCGCTGGACAGTTCCTGCGGCTGGCCGTGGCGGTCCAGGTAGCGCACGGTGATGGTGTCGGCGCGGGTCACGTCGGCATAGATGCCGGGCACCGACAGACAGCCTTCCTGGTACACCTGCTCGCCGTCGCGCTGCACGATCTGCGGATTGATGAACACCTGCGGGGCGTTCTTCTCCTCGCTGACGTCGATGACCATGAAGCGCTTGTGCACGTCCACCTGGCTCGCGGCCAGGCCGATGCCGGGGGCCTCGTACATGGTCTCGAACATGTCGTCGAGCAGGCGCTGGAACGCCGGCATGGAGACTTCGGCAGGGTCGACCGGCACCGCCTTGGTGCGCAGGCGGGGATCGGGGAATTCGAGGATGGGAAGCAGGGCCATAGCGGTACCCAGTTGGGGGCGCCGGATAATTCGGCAAGACCTGACGATTCTACCCCGTTCTGGCGGCAACGCTTGCGCCGCGCCCAGGGTTCTGGACTATAGTGCGCGGACCTGTTGGGGAATCAGGCTTCGCACTCATGTTCAATCGACTCCGTACGGTCGTCGCCGTGGCGATGCTCACCGTGGCGACCTATGCCGCTTCCGCGAGCATGGCTGCCGAACACCCTGACACCTACGTGGTGCGCAAGGGCGACACGCTGTGGGACATCGCCGGACGTTTTCTCGGCAAGCCGTGGCTGTGGCCGGAAATCTGGCAGGCCAACCCCCAGGTGCAGAACCCGCATCTGATCTACCCCGGCGACGTGCTCAGCCTGGCCTACCTGGACCGCGTGGCGCGCGCCACGGTCAAGCCGGGCCCGCGCCAAGACGCGCCGATCGACGCGATCCCGCTGTCCGACGTCGAGCCGTTCCTGAAGAACCTGCGCGTGGCCGACAGCATCGACGGGCTGCCCTATGTGGTGGGCTTCGAGGACAACCGGCTGCGCGCCACCGTCGGCCAGGTGGCCTACGCGACCGGGCTCGACGAAGCGCAGGTCGGGCAGCGCTACGCAGTGGTGCGGCCGACCGTGCGCTACGAACTGCCCAGGCTCAGCGACGACCTGGACAGGGAAGGCCGCAGCACCCCGGGCACCGGCAACCTGTGGCAGACCTTCGTGGCGCCGGACAACAAGCGCCGCGAAACGCTGGGCTACGAACTGGCCCAGGTCAATATCGGCACCGTCACCCGCGTTTCCGCCGACGGCAGCCAGGCCACCACCCTGCTGCTGCAGGACAGCGCCCGCGAAGTGCGCGCCGGCGACCGCCTGATCGCGGTCCAGGCGCAGCCCTACGACCTGCAGTTCGTGCCGCACCCGCCCGCGGCGCAGGCGCTCGAGGCCGGGCTGCGGGTGCTGGCGGTGGCCGACGCGTTCAGCGCCGCCGGTCCGCGCGACGTGATCGCCATCTCCGGCGGCAGCCGCGAGGGCATCGACAACGGCACCGTGGTGTCGCTGTGGCGTCATGGCACCCGGGTCAACGACCGCGTGCATCGCCCGAACACCTCGCGCGCCGACGACGGCTTCACCGGCGGCCGCGGCTCGGTGGCCTTGCCCGACGAGTACGCCGCGCACGCGATGGTGTTCCGCACCTTCGACAAGGTCAGCTACGCGCTGGTGATGGACGGCGTCAAGCCGACCCGGATCGGCTACGACGTGAAGCACCCGGACGCGCGCTGACCCGCGCACGCGGGCAAGTCCTACATCCGCGACAGACGGCGCCCGAGGGCGCCGTCTGCGTTTGCGGCCTAGCCTGGGGCCCATGTCCGCCCTGCCCACCGCCCACGCACCCTCCCCCTGCGCCGACCCCGCCTTGCTGGCGCTGTCGCTGGCCGGCGGCGCCAGCGCCCCGCGCAGGCGCCTGCTCGAGCGGCACGGCAGTCCTGCCGCCGCCCTGGCCGCCGGTCCCGCCGCCTGGCAGGCGGCGGGGCTGGATCCGGCGCAGAGCGCGGCATTGCGGCAGCCCGACCGCGCCGTCATGGACGCCGCACTGGCCTGGCTGGCGGGGCCGCGCCGGCATCTGCTCGGCTGCCACGATCCCGACTACCCGGCGCTGCTGCTGCGCAGCCCCAACCCGCCGCTGGCGCTGTACCTGGAAGGCGATCCGGCGGCGCTGTGGCATCCGGCGGTGGCGGTGGTCGGCAGCCGCGCGCCCAGCGCCGGTGGCCGCGACAATGCGTCCCGCTTCGCCCTGGCGCTGGCCACGTCCGGGCTGGCGGTGACCAGCGGCATGGCCGCCGGGGTCGATGCCGCCGCGCACGCGGCGGCGCTGTCGCGCCAGGATGGGCTGACCGTGGCGGTGGTCGGCACCGGCGCCGACCTGGCCTACCCCCGCCAGCACGCTGCCCTGCGCGAGCGCATCGCCGCGCGCGGCGCCGTGGTCAGCGAGCATCCGCCCGGCACCCCGGCACGGCCCAGCCACTTCCCGGCCCGCAACCGGATCATTGCCGGACTGAGCCTGGCCACCCTGGTGATCGAGGCCGCCACCCGCTCCGGCGCGCTGATCACCGCGCGCCTGGCCGCCGAGGCCGGGCGCGAGGTGTTCGCGCTGCCCGGCTCGATCCACAACCCGCTGGCGCGCGGCTGCCATCGTCTGATCCGCGACGGCGCCGGGTTGGTCGAGAGCGCCGAGGAAGTGCTGGCCGGGGTCGCACCGCTGGCCGCGGAACTGGCCGACGCCTTGCGCGGGCGCCTGCGCGCCCCCACTGAGAGAATCGCCGACGACTCCGGCGCCATGCCGTCCTTCCCCGATCCCAACTACCAGCGCTTGTGGCACGCGCTAGGCCACGACCCAATCTGTATGGATTCAGTGATCGCACGCACCGGATTGACGGCCGCGGCGGCCTCCTCCATGCTGCTGGCCATGGAACTGGATGGCTACGTGGCGGTCGAACGAGGTCGTTACACCCGCAAACCCTAGTTTCTTCACCTCCACAGCGTCTAGCGACGCAGGCCGAGGGGCAATGAAAGAGAGCATTCTGGATGTCCTGCTGTACCTGTTCGAACATTATTTCAGCGAGGATGCGGACCCGGTCCGCGATCGCGACTCCCTCCAGAATGGCCTGATCCAGGCTGGCTTCAGCCCCACCGAAATCAGCAAAGCGTTCGACTGGCTCGATGCCCTGGCCGACCAGCGGCCGGCCGTGCCGCAGCCGCGCATCGACGGCCCGATCCGCGTCTACCACGGCCCGGAGCTGGACAAGCTCGACGTGGAATGCCGTGGCTTCCTGCTGTTCCTGGAACAGCATGGCATCCTCGACAGCGACCAGCGCGAGCTGGTGCTGGACCGGGCGATGGCGCTGGACCAGGACGAACTGGACCTGGACGACCTGAAATGGGTGGTGCTGATGGTGCTGTTCAACCAGCCCGGCGCCGAGGCGGCCTACGCGTGGATGGAAACGCAGATGTTCGTCGACGAGCCGGAGCCGGTGCACTGAGCCGCTGACGGACCACGCACGGATGCACGAGGACCCGACCCAGAGCGCGTGGTACTACGCCGACGCAGCCAGGCAACGGCACGGGCCGTTGAGCACGCAGGCGTTGCGCGACATGGTGCGCGACGGCCAGCTGGAGCGCAGCACCCTGCTGTGGCGCGACGGCATGCCGGAATGGCAGCCGCTGCATGCGCTCGCCGACGCACTGGGCCTGCCAGCGGCGGCCATGCCGCCGCCGTTGCCGCCGCCTGCGCCATCATCTCCCGGCGCGGCCGCCGCTCCCGTCGCCGCGCCACGCGCCGGCCTGTCCGGCTGCGGCATCGGCGCGATCGTCGCGATCGTGCTGGGCCTGGTGCTGGTGGCGATGCTCGGCATCCTCGCCGCCATCGCCGTGCCGGCGTATCGCGACTACACGCTGCGCAAGCATGCCAACGCGGCGATCGACGGCATGGACCAGCTGAAGAGCGACATCGCCGCGTTCGCCGCGCAACAGGGGCGTTGCCCGGTGAACGGCGATCCCGGCTTCGAGCCCGCGCAGCAATACACCAGCGTGTTCGTCCGCCAGGTCCGCATCGGCCGCTTCGACAACGGCCATTGCGGCCTGGAAGCCACCCTGCACGCGCCCGGGAAGCGCCAGTTGGATGGCAAGGCGCTGTGGCTGGACTACGATGAGCGGGCTTCGGTCTGGAAATGCAGTTCCGAGCTGGACGACCGCTACCTGCCCGCGCATTGCCGCGGCGGTTGAGCGGAAACGGATTTTTCGATCGCAACCCCCGGGGAACAGGAATGAGTGAGTGGTACTACGCCGACGCCGCGCAGCAGCGTCATGGACCGATGCCGGCCGACGAACTGCAGCAGCGCTTCCAGCGCGGTGATGTCGGCCTGACCACGCTGGTGTGGCGCGACGGCCTCAGCGAATGGCATCCGCTGGCCGACTTCGTCGACGAACTGGGCCTGACCCAGGCGCCGGCCGCGTCCGCGCCGAGCGATGCCGCCGAGCCCGCCCCGGCGCCTGCGCAGGCATTGCCGGCCGCCTGGGCCGCACCGGCATCCGACACCACGGCGCATTCGCCCTACGCCGCCCCTGCCGCCTCGCTCAGCGAGGAGCCACGCTTCGTCGCCGGTGGCGAAGTGGTGCAGGCCGGCTTCTGGAAACGCACCGCCGCCTATCTGATCGACGGCATGCTGGTCGGCATGGTCGCGCAGGTGATCCAGTTCGTGATCATGCTGAGCTTCTTCGGCTTCAGCAGCCTGGGCGGCAGCCCCGACTTCAGCACGCCCGGCGGCATCGTCATGCTGGTGATGGTGTACCTGGTGCCGCTGGGAATGTCGGCGCTGTACTTCGGCTTGTTCCACGCCTCGGCCAAGCAGGCCACGCTGGGCAAGATGGCGGTCGGCATCAAGGTGGTGCGCACCGACGGCAGCCGGATCAGCGTCGGCCGCGGCATCGGCCGCTATTTCGGCTTCCTGCTGAGCAGCCTGACCATCTTCATCGGCTTCCTGATGGCCGCCTTCACCGAGCGCAAGCAGGCCCTGCACGACATGATCTGCGACACCCTGGTGGTGGACAAATGGGCCTACACCGACCACCCGGAGTGGCAGCAGCGCAAGCTGGGCACGGTCACCATCGTGATCCTGTCGCTGTTCGGCGTGCTGATGGTCGGGATCCTGCTGCTGGTCATCCTGGTGATCGGCGTGGCGGCCAGCGGCAACTGGCACTGACGGCCGGAACGCGGGACCGGGGACCCGAGGAAAGGAAGGCAGCGAGTCCCACGCCGGAGGTTTGGCCGGGCGCCGGCGCTTGACAGCCGCCGCCGGACATGTCCACTAATAAAAAGAGACGCAGCTGAACGCCCGGGGTACCCGCCTCGGGCGTCGGCCTCTCTGAACGCCGCAACGCTTCACTAACCGGAGCAATTGCGCCACCCTACCGCCCCCAGGGCGCCCGCCCCGCCCATTCGAAGCCCACCTCATCATGTCCAAGCACCTGCTCATCGTCGAATCGCCCGCCAAGGCCAAGACGATCAACAAATACCTCGGCAAGGACTTCCACGTCCTGGCCTCGTATGGGCACGTGCGCGACCTGATCCCGAAAGAGGGCGCGGTGGACCCGGACGACGGCTTCGCGATGCGCTACGCGCTGATCGACAAGAACGAGAAACACGTCGAAGCCATCGCCAAGGCCGCCAAGGCCGCCGACGATATCTATCTGGCGACCGACCCGGACCGCGAGGGCGAGGCGATCAGCTGGCACATCGCCGAGATCCTGAAGGAGCGCGGGCTGCTCAAGGACAAACCGCTGCACCGGGTGGTGTTCACCGAGATCACCCCGCGCGCGATCAAGGAAGCGATGGCCAACCCGCGCCAGATCGCCGTGGACCTGGTCGATGCGCAGCAGGCGCGGCGCGCGCTGGACTACCTGGTCGGCTTCAACTTGTCGCCGGTACTGTGGCGCAAGGTGCAGCGCGGCCTGTCCGCCGGCCGCGTGCAGTCGCCGGCGCTGCGCATGATCGTGGAGCGCGAGGAGGAGATCGAAGCCTTCGTCGCCCGCGAATACTGGAGCATCGGCGCCGAGTGCGCCCACCCCTCGCAGCCGTTCGCGGCCAAGCTGGTCAAGCTCGACGGGCAGAAGTTCGAGCAGTTCACCATCACCGACGGCGCCACCGCCGAAGACGCGCGGATGCGCCTGCAGAAGGCTGCGCAGGGCGCGCTGCACGTCACCGACGTGGCCAGCAAGGAGCGCAAGCGCCGCCCGGCGCCACCGTTCACCACCTCCACGCTGCAGCAGGAGGCCTCGCGCAAGCTCGGCTTCACCACCAGCCGCACCATGCGCGTGGCGCAGAAGCTGTACGAAGGCGTGACCCTGGGCGACGAAGGCACGGTCGGCCTGATCAGCTACATGCGTACCGACTCGGTGAACCTGTCGCAGGACGCGCTGGCCGAGATCCGCGACGTGATCGCGCGCGACTTCGGCACCGGCGCGCTGCCGGACAAGCCGAACATGTACCAGACCAAGTCCAAGAACGCGCAGGAAGCGCACGAGGCGATCCGCCCGACCAGCGCGCTGCGCACCCCGGCGCAGATGGCCAAGTATCTGGACGACGATGGCCGCCGCCTGTACGAACTGATCTGGAAGCGCGCGGTGGCGTGCCAGATGGTGCCGGCGACGATGAACACCGTCACCGTGGAACTGGCCGCCGGCAACGAACACAGCTTCCGCGCCAGCGGCACCACGGTGATCGATCCGGGCTTTCTGGCCGTGTACGAGGAAGGCAAGGACCAGAAGGCCGCCGAGGACGAGGACGAGGGCCGCAAGCTGCCGCCGATGAAGCCCGGCGACCGCATCCCGCTCGACCGCATCCATGCCGACCAGCATTTCACCGAGCCGCCGCCGCGCTACTCGGAAGCCTCGCTGGTCAAGACGCTGGAGGAATACGGCATCGGCCGTCCGTCGACCTATGCCTCCATCATCCAGACCCTGCTGTTCCGCAAGTACGTGGAACTGGACGCGCGCCGCTTCCGTCCCTCTGACGTGGGCCGCGCGGTCAGCAAATTCCTGTCCGGCCACTTCACCCGCTACGTCGATTACGACTTCACCGCCAAGCTCGAGGACGAGCTGGATGCGGTGTCGCGCGGCGAGGAGGAATGGCGGCCGTTGATGGAGAAGTTCTGGGGCCCGTTCAAGGAACTGGTCGAGGAGAAGAAGGAATCGGTGGACCGCTCCGAGGCCACCGGCGCGCGCGAACTCGGCACCGACCCCAAGACCGGCAAGCCGGTCAGCGTGCGCCTGGGCCGGTTCGGGCCGTACGCGGCGATCGGCAGCACCGCCGAGGATGCCGAGGACAAGCCCAAGTTCGCCTCGCTGCGGCCGGGCCAGAGCATGCACACCATCACCCTGGAAGACGCGCTGGAGCTGTTCCTGATGCCGCGCGCCCTGGGCGAGGACAAGGGCGAGGACGTCAGCGTCGGCATCGGCCGTTTCGGGCCGTTCGCCAAGCGCGGCAGCGTCTACGCCTCGCTGAAGAAGGAAGATGATCCGTACACCATCGACCTGGCGCGCGCGGTGTTCCTGATCGAAGAGAAGGAAGAGATCGCGCGCAACCGCATCATCAAGGAATACGAAGGCAGCGACATCCAGGTACTCAACGGCCGCTTCGGCCCGTACATCAGCGACGGCAAGCTCAACGGCAAGATCCCCAAGGACCGCGAGCCGGCCACGCTGACCCTGGAAGAAGTGCAGAAGCTGCTGGAAGAAACCGGCAAGCCGGCACGGCGCGGCTTCGGCGCGAAGAAGGCCGCGGCGAAGAAGGAAGCGGCGCCGAAGAAGAGCGCAGCCAAGAAGGCCGCGGCCGACGCCCCGGCCAAGCCCGCGGCGAAGAAGGCGGTCAAGAAAGCCGCGAAGAAGACCGCGAAGAAGACCGCGAAGAAAGCGGCCAAGAAGGCGGTAAAGAAGGTGGTCAAGAAGGCCGCGGCCAAGCCCGCCTGATCCACCACCCGCTCCCGCGGATGCGCCATCCGCAGGAGCGGTGCCGGACGGCCGCAGTTGCGCCATCCATCGCGCCAGCGATCCGATCGCGCTGCCGCAATCCAACCTACCGGCCCTGCGGCAACCGCACCACAGCGGCTGAACACCCGCAGGCGCCGCATCTGCGCACCAGCCATCGCCGCGCACCGCTCGCGGCAGCCGGGAATCAACCGGAAACCGGCAGCAAGCGCACGGCTCTTGCCAATCCCGAATCCCCAATCCCGACTCCCAGCCCCAAGCCGTTGCCCCACAGCGACAGCCTGCCGCATCATGCGCGCATGACCGATCTGTCGCTCAGCCAAGCCGTTGCCGTCCTGCATCAGGGCGGTGTCATCGCCTACCCGACCGAGGCGGTCTGGGGCCTGGGTTGCGATCCGTACGACCAGGCGGCGGTGACGCGCCTGCTGCAGATCAAGCAGCGCCCGGTGGAGAAAGGCCTGATCGTGGTCGCCGCCGAACTGGAACCGCTGCGCCCGCTGCTGGACCTGACCGCGCTGGCGCCGGAGCGGCTGGCCGCAGTGCTGGCCAGCTGGCCCGGCGCGCATACCTGGGTGCTCCCGGCCGCAGCGCAGGCGCCGCCCTGGGTTACCGGCGCGCACCGCAGCATCGCGGTGCGGATCAGCGCGCATCCGCAGGTGGCCGCACTGTGCCGCGCCTGGGGCGGTGCGCTGGTCTCGACCAGCGCCAACCGTGGCGGCGAGCCGCCGGCGCGGCAACGCGCCGAACTGGATCCGCAGCTGCTGGCGGCGCTCGACGGCGTGGTCGGCGGCGAGACCGGCGGCCTGGCCCAGCCCACCCCGATCCGCGATGCCGTCAGCGGCGAGATCCTGCGCGCCTGAGCGCGTCGTGCAGCCCCGCCCGCCTTCACTTTCCCTGGCCGGCGAAGGCGCGCAAGATGCGCGCATGCCCAGCCTCGTCCGCCCTGCCCTGCTCCTGACCGCGCTGTTGCCGTTGGCCGGCGCCGCCTGGGCGCAAAGCACGCGAACCATCAGCAGCGATGGCGCGCAGGGGTCGGTGCGCATCTATCGCTGCATCGGCAGCACCGGCGCGGTCAGCCTGCAGAACGCCCCTTGCGAGAACGCGCGCCAGCAGCAGGTCCTGGACATGCAGCGCCCGCGCGATCCGCCACCGCGCCCGACCACCACGCTCAGCACCGATCCGGCGCGCGACGCCGCAGCGCCGGCACCGCTGCCGCAGCGCGAGATCCGCATCGTCACCGTGCAACCGCCGCAGCCGATGTACGAATGCGTGACCAGCGAGGGCCAGCGCTATACCAGCGACGACAACGAAGGCAACCCGCGCTGGGTGCCGCTGTGGACCATCGGTTATGCCCGCGGCTATGGCGACGGCCACCATCATGGTGGCGGTGGCGGCAATGGCGGCGGCCACCCGCAGCCGGTGTATCCCGGCGCCGGCGTGGTGGTGCCGGCCGGCAGCACCCTGATCCGCGACACCTGCAACGCATTGCCGCCGCAGGAAGTGTGCGCACGCCTGACCGACCGCCGCTGGGAACTGATCCGCCGCTACAACAGCGCGCTGCAGAGCGAGCGCCGCGCGCTGGAAACCGAGCAGCGCGGCATCGATGCGCGGCTCGACCGCGACTGCGGCAGCAGCTGAGATGCGGCGCGGCGTCTGCCTTGCCGCGCTGCTGGCCTGCGCCGGCGCCGCGCAGGCCGAACAAGTGGTGTTCTATCGCTGCACCGATGCGCACGACAACCTGACCGTGCAGAACCAGCCATGTCCGAAGGGCATGCGCCAGGAAAAGAAACTCATGCAGGGCGTCGGCCGTGCGCAGGTACCGGCGGCCGCGTCGCCCGCGCCGCCCGCGCCGCTACCGCCCGCCCCCGCAGCGGCCGCGGTCGCCGCCCCGCCCGATCCAGCGCCGCCAGCGCCGGCAGAAACTGCGCCGCGCCTGCCGCCGCCCACGCTGTATGCCTGCACCACCTACGAGCAGCAACGCTACGTCGGCGAGACCGCCGAGCCGCCCCCGCGCTGCGTGCCGTTGCGCACCACGGGCCTGGACGGCAGCCCCGACCGGACCGGCGGCAGCGCCTGCGAAGTGCTGCGCGACCGCTGCGAGGCGCTGCCCGAGGCCGGCGCCTGCGACACCTGGGAAACCTACGTGGCCGAAGCCGAAACGCATTGGCGTTTCGCCACACCCGACCATGCCGAGCAACTGCGGCAGGAATTCCTGCGCCGCCAGCAACTGCTGCAGGCGAGCAGCTGCAACGCGCCGGACCAGGGCGTGCCCGCGCCGACAATGCCCCTGTAGGAGCGGCTTCAGCCGCGACAGGCACTGTCAGCAAAGCGTCGCGGCTGAAGCCGCTCCTACAAAGGCTTGGCCGGCGCTCGTCTGCCGGCATTGGGAAAAGACGCCCTAGAACCCGTACCGCAGAAACCCGCCGTCCACCGCGATGCATTCGCCGGTGATGTAGCTGGCCGCCGGCAGGCACAGGAAGCCCACCGCGGCGGCCACTTCCTCCGGCTCGCCGATCCGGCGCATCGGCGTGCGCTCGATCACCTGCTCGTAGTAGTCCGGATCCGACAACGGCCCGGAGGTGCGGCGGGTGCGGATGTACCACGGCGCCACCGCATTGACCCGGATCCCATCCTCGGCCCATTCGGCGGCCAGGTTCCGGGTCAGCTGGTGCAGCGCGGCCTTGGTCATGCCGTAGGGCGCGCCGCTGCGCACGTGGGTCAGCCCGGACACGCTGCCGACGTTGACGATCGCCGCGGACGCATGCTGCGCCAGCAACGGATGCGCATAGCGCGACAGTTCGAATGCCGAAAACAGGTTGGTCTCGAAGATGCCGCGCCACTCGTCCTCGGTGTAGTCCACCGCGGCCTTGCTGACGTTGCCGCCGGCATTGTTGATCAGCAGGTGCAGGCCGTCGGCGTGGTCCTCGACCCAGTCCAGGATCTCGCGCCGGTCCTCGTCGTCGGCCACGTCCGCAGCCAGCGCCAGGATGCGCCGCTCCGGAAAGGCATCGGCCAGTTCGTCGCGCGCCGCTTCCAGCGCATCGATGTCGCGCGCCACCAGCATCAGCTCGGCGCCGAAGCCGAGCAACTCGCGCGCGATAGCCAGGCCGATGCCGGCGCTGGCGCCGGTGATCAATGCGGTCTGTCCGTCCAGCCGCCAACGTTGCTGCATCGCCTTGCCTGTCTGCATCGGGGTGGGCGTAGGATAACGCCCACGCTCCACGAGGTCGCTGCCATGACGGGTTCACTGCGCTTGATGACGTTGGCACTCTCGCTGCTGGTCGCGCTCGCCGCGTGCAAGCCGGCGCCGCCGAAACCGCCGGACAAACCGCCCGAACCGAAGGCCGGCGCGCTGCGCGCGGCGATCGCCCAGCCGCTGGATCGCGCCAAGCAGGCGGCCGCCGGTACCGAACAGGCCGCAACCGCGCAGAACGCCGCGATCGACGCCGCCACCGGGCAATGAAAAACGCCGGCATCGGCCGGCGTTCGTCGTTGCCTGCAGCGCGCCCGCCCGTGGCGGACGCGCCTGCATCAGGCCCGCGTCAGAAACCGCAGAAGCAGTAGGCCAGCGCCTTGACCGGGGTCCCGTCGCGCTTGTCGGTCGCGTCCTGCACGAAGCGCAGCTGGGTATCCAGCTCCGGCATGCTGCGCGCCAGCAGCGCGTGCGCCAGCGCCGAGTCGCCCAGCATCCACGCGCCAATGCGGCTGCCGGCGAACCCGCTGACGAACTGCGCGAACGGCGTGGCCGGCTTTTCGATGTAGCGCACGCGGTACTTGTCGCGATCGCCCAGCTTGGCGCGCGCGGCGGCATCGGCCACCGCATCCTTGAAGCCGCCGAACGCGTCCACCAGGCCGCGCTCCTTGGCCTGCGCACCGCTCCACACGCGGCCGCGCGCGACCTGGTCGACCGCCTCGACCGGCTTGTTGCGCGCCTGCGCGACCTTGCCGGTGAAATCGGCATAGCCCTTGTTGATCACCGACTGGATCACCTGCCCGACCACCGGATCCATCGGCCGGGTGACGTCGAACGCACCGGCGAAACGGGTGGTGCCGACGCCGTCGGTATGCACGCCGATCTTGTCCAGGCTGCGGGTCAGGTTCGGGATCATGCCGAAGATGCCGATCGAGCCGGTGATCGTCGACGGATCGGCGTAGATGCGGTCGGCGTTCATGCTGATCCAGTAACCGCCGGACGCGGCCAGATCGCCCATCGACACCACCACCGGCTTGCCGGCCGCCTTCAGCGCCACCACCTCGCGGCGGATCTGCTCGGAGGCGAACACTTCGCCGCCCGGCGAATCCACGCGCAGCACCACCGCCTTGACCGCATCGTCGTCGCGCGCGTCGCGCAGCAGCGCCGCCGTCGACTCGCCGCCGATGCGTCCGGCCGGCTGCTCGCCGCCGCTGATCTCGCCCGCGGCGACCACCACCGCCACCTGCGGCCGCGAATCCACCGGCGAACGGCGCAGGTCCAGCTGCTGCAGGTAGGCATCCAGGTTGACGTTGCGGAAGCCCGTGTCGGCATCGTCGTCGGCGACGCCGCGCTTGGTCAGCAGCTCCTCGACCTCCTCGCGGGTCTTCAGGCCGTCCACCAGCTTCTGCTGCAGCGCGAACTTGGCCATGTCGCCGCCGGCCGCGGCGATGCCTTCGGGCATCGTGTCGATGCCGGCGGAGATCTGCTCGGGCGCCAGCTTGCGCGCCTTGGCGATGTCGGCCACGTAGCGCTGCCACACGTCGTTCATCCAGAACAGATCGGCTTCCTTCGATGCCGGCGACGCCGCGTCGAGCACGTACGGCTCGGCCGCGGACTTGAACTCGCCGACCTTGAACAGGTGCACGTCCACGCCGAGCTTGTCCTGCAGGCCTTCGCGGAAGTACTGGCGGTAGCGGCCCAGGCCTTCCAGCACCACCGAACCCATCGGGTCCAGGTAGACCTCGTTGGCCTGCGCGGCCAGCAGGTACTGCGCCTGGCTCAGGCTGTCGCTGTAGGCCACCACCTGCTTGCCGGAGGCGCGCAGGTCCTGCAGCGCCGCGGACACTTCGCGCATCGAGGCGAAGCCGCTGGGCTGCAACTTGTCCAGGCGCAGCGCCACGCGCTCGATCTTCGGATCGGTCTTGGCCGCTTCCAGCGCGCGGATCAGATCGCGCAGCTGGATCTCCTCGGCGCCCTTGTCGCCCATCGCCTTGGCCAGCGCGCGGCTGACCGGATCGGCGCTGAACTGCTCGACCAGAGTGCCTTCGGGCGCGATCAGCAGCGTGGTGCGGTCGCGCAGGGTCTTGGCGCCATCGCCACGCGCCATCGCGAACACGATCGCCAGCAGGACCACCAGCAGGAAGCCGAAGAACACCAGGTTCAGGATCAGCCGGCGGGTAAAGTTCATCACATCCCATAGGCCAACGAAGAAGCTGGCGATGGGGCTGCGACGCACGGGTTGGTTCATGGAAAACTCCGGAAGGAAGGCGTCTTGCGCGCGTGCAGCATACCGGCTGTGCCGGCGCCGCACATGCGCCTGAAGTCAGGGGGTCACGACGCCGCGGCGGCGAGCAGACGCCCGCTGCTGAGCCGGAAGCGCGCCGCCATCATCACCGCCGCCGCGGTCAGGCCCAGAATCAGCCCGATCCACATGCCCTGCGGCCCCCAGCCCAGCCACAGGCCGAGCCCGGCGCCCAGCGGCATGCCCAGGCCCCAGTAGGAACACAGCGCCAGCAGCATCGGCACGCGGGTGTCCTTGAGCCCGCGCAGCGCGCCGGCCGACAGCACCTGCACCCCGTCGGGGAACTGGAACGCGGCCGCGTACAGCAACAGCGTGGACGCCAGCCCGGCCACCGCGATGTCGCGGGTGTAGACGCCGACGATGGCGTCGTGGCCGAACAGCAGCACCAGCGCCGACAGCGCCTGGGTGCCGAGCACGATCGTATAGCCGGCCCAGGCCGCGCCGCGCACGCCGACCGCATCGCCGGCGCCCGCCGCGCGCCCGACCCGCACCGTGGTCGCCTCGGCCACGCCCATCGGCACCATGAAGCACAACTGCGCCACGTTGATCGCGATCTGGTGCGCGGCCGCCGGCACTTCGCCCAGCCGCGCGATCAGCAGCGCGGTGACGATGAACAGTCCGCCTTCCATCAGGATGGTGATGCCGATCGGCAGCCCGGTCTTCAGCAAGCCGCCGATCGCGCGCAGGTCCGGCGCCTCGAAGGTCGCGAACAGGCGCAGCGGCGCGAAGCGCCTAGAGCGCGCCAGATAGATGGCGAAACACAGCGCCTGCAGCCACATCATGATCGCCGAGGCCATGCCCAGCCCGCCGGCGCCGCGCTCGCGCAGCCCGAACAGGCCGAAGGTCAGCACATAGCCCAGCGGCGCCAGCACCAGCAGCCCGCCGAAGCCGAGCAGCATCGTCGGCAGCGTCCAGTGCATGCCTTCGCTGAGATAGCGCATGCAGAAGTACAGCACCATCGCCGGCACGCCCCAGCGGATCGCGTGCAGGAAATCGCGCGCGCCGGGCACGATTTCCGCAGCGATGCCCAGTTGCGGCAGCGCCATCGGCATCACGCTGAGGAACGCGAACATCAGCACGCCCAGGCCCAGCGACAGCCACAGCGCCTGGCGGAACATCGGCCCGATCTGCGCGTGGCGCTTGCCGCCGTCGAGCTGCGACACCGACGCGGTCAACGCGATCAGGGTGCCGATCGGAATCATCATCGGCAGCCACAGCAGCGCGGTGCCGACCGTCACCGAGGCCAGCGTGCGGGTGCCGTGGTGCCCGGCGATCACGTTGTCGACGAAGCTGATCAGGCCGGCGGAGATATGCCCCAGGACCAGCGGCAAGGCGAGCTGCGCGGTGGTGCGCAGTTCGCGGCCCCGGACCGACGCCGGGGTGGAGGACGAAGACATTGCAAGACTCTGGCGATCCCGCCGACTGCGGCCGCGCAGGAAAGCGCCGGCACCGGGTGGCGGAGGGGCGGCAGTTTACCTTGGCCGACCGTTTGGCGCAGGCGTCGGGGATTCGGGATTCGGGATTCGGGATTCGGAAACCGGAGACCGGCGGACTGCGCTTAGCGCGCAGCGCGCTGGCGCAGCCACGCCGCGCGCGTGTCCGCGCCCTGCGCCAGCAACTCGCGGCGCAGCGTGGCGCGCTCCTGCGGCGGGGTGCGCTGCGACAACAGCGCCAGGTGCTCGCGCTGCTCGGCCGGCAGCGTGCGCAGCAGGCCCAGCAGCGCCGTGCGCTGCGCGTCGGGCACATAGCCGAACAGCGGCTGCAACGCCCAGTACTCGCTGCCCAGTTCCGGCCCCAACAGCCAGCCGTGCCGCTCCAACGCATCCAGTGTGGCGAATTGCGCGCGCAGCGTGTGCTGCTGCTCCACCGGCAGGCCGGCGAAGGCGCTGGCCACCTGGCGCAGCCGTGCCTGTACCGGGGCCTCCAGCGCGTCCCAGGCGGCCTGGCGCTCGCGCAACTGCGCCGGGGTCAGCGCCGGCGGCGGGTCGGTGGCGGCTGGCGTAGCCGGAGCGGCGTTGCCGGCAGCGGACTGGGCGACGGCTTCGGCGAGCTCCTCCGCGCTGGGCGCGCTGCGCTCGATGCGTGCCGGCGGCGCGCCGGCCGCGTACCACGCGAAGAAGTCCAGGTCGTAGACCGCCGGTTCCGGCAGCGGCGCCGGCGCTGCGGCCGGCAATGGCGGCGCGGTGGCCGCATCCGACTCGGCCGGCAGTTCCTCCACCTGCACCGGGCCGGTGTCGCCCAGCGCCAGGCTCGCGTCGGGATCCTTCGTCGCAGGCCGCGACGGCGCCCGCCCCCACCACAGCGTCCCCAGCAGGGCCAGGGCCACCAGCACGACCACCGCGGCCGCCAGCCGTGGCCGGGTCAGCCCGCCGCGCCCGCGACCGCCAGCACGGCGCGGACCGGCCGCGGCTGGCGCGGACGGCGTGGCCGCGGACGCAGGCGCCGCACCGGCGATGGCCGCATCACGCAGTTGCGCCAGCGCCTGCAGCCGCTGCGGCGGCAGGTCGCGCAGATGCTGCTGGGCGGCGTCGGCCAGCGCGCGCCAGCCGGCGGCGTCCGGTCGCCCGCTGGCATCGCGCGGGCAGGCCCGCGCCAGCGCCAGCTGGTACTCCTCCGTGGATTGGTTCAGGACCTGCGCGGCGGTCGGCTCGTCCAGCCCGGCCACGATCCGCAGCAGCAACGCCAGGCGATCGGCGGCGCCCAGCTCGCCCAGGTGCGCCAGTGGCGCGGGCCAGCCGCTGCCGGCGGCGGTGGCGACCTGGCGCAGCGACGGCACCGCGGCGAGCAGCTTCCAGAAGCGCAGCGGCCAGTCGGCCATCGGCAGGGTCGCGGCGTGGCTGCGGAACGCGCGCATCGCCGCGGCCAACGCCGGCGCGCCGCGTTCGGCGCTGCCGCTCTGCAACTCGGCCAGCACCGCGGCACGGCGTTCGATGCCGCGCAGGAAGGCGGCCAGGGCGGGCGGTGCGACCGCGCCGTCGGAGGGGGGCGCGGCGGTCATCGGAACTCCATCATCGGCGCGATGATAGCGATGCCGCCGCCGCGCCGCGCGCTTGACAACGGCGCGCCGATCGGCTGCTTCAGGCGCCAGCCGGGCGGATCGCAACGGCGGGTTGTGCACAGCGCCCAGAGG
This sequence comes from Xanthomonas sp. DAR 34887, assembly GCF_041245805.1. Taxonomy (NCBI): domain Bacteria; kingdom Pseudomonadati; phylum Pseudomonadota; class Gammaproteobacteria; order Lysobacterales; family Lysobacteraceae; genus Xanthomonas; species Xanthomonas tesorieronis. Next base: position 650,048 of record NZ_CP162490.1, on the reverse strand, counting down.
ATGCGAACGGCGCCTCCTGTCAAGCCCCCGCCAAATCATGTTGCAGCCATGTTTCACGGCCAAGTTGTTGTTATTTATAGGGTTAATCTGATTGGCGCTTTTTTGTCCAACTTGTGGCAGAGGCTTGTGAGTCCGTCTTCACGGCGTGGAGCATCCCCTTCATGCACAGCTTTATCCACAGCGGGTGTGGATAAAATCGATTCTCCAAGCGGGGCAGCTATTTACGACTTGTTTATCACTTTGCGAGCAGCTATCGCGTGCAACTGGCGCCCCTTGCGGGCCACCGCCGAGGCAGCGCTGGCCCCGGTTCCGCGCCCGCTAAACTAGGACCGATGCCGTCCCCAGCCACCACCCTCCGCGTCGCCCTGCCGCTGCCGCTGCCGCAGTTGTTCGACTACCTGGCGCCGCCTGGCGAGCCGGTCGGCGCTGGCGACATCGGGCGCCGGCTGCGGGTCCCGTTCGGCAATCGCGAGCTGAGCGGGGTGGTCGCCGCACTCGGCCAGATCGAGGACAGCGCGGGCCTGCGCGCGGCGTTGGCCTGGCTGGACCCGATGCCGCTGCTGCAGGGCGAGCTGGCCGATTCGCTGCACTGGCTGGCGCGCTACAGCCATGCGCCGCTGGGCGAAGTGCTGGCGACCGCGCTGCCGGTGACCCTGCGCCGCGGCGAGGCGCTGCCCGACACCCACGCCTGGGCCTGGCGCCTGACCGAGGCCGGCGCCAGCCACCGCGCCCGTGCCGGCACCCGCCCGCACCGCTTCGCCGAGTTGCTGCGCGCCGGGCCGCTGGACGAGGACCGCCTGGACCAGGCCATGGACGACTGGCGCAGCGCCGCGCGCAGCCTGGCCAAGCGTGCGTTCGCCGAACGCATCGCGGTCCCGGCCAGCGCCGCGGCGCCGCAGCCGCAGCCCGGCCCCACCCCGAACGACGAACAGCAGGCCGCGATCGACGCCGTCGTCGCTGCGCCGGGCTTCGCCCCGTTCCTGCTGGACGGGGTCACCGGCAGCGGCAAGACCGAGGTCTATCTGCAGGCCATCGCCGCCTGTCTGGCGCGCGGCCGTCAGGCGCTGGTGCTGGTGCCGGAGATCGGCCTGACCCCGCAGACCCTGGCGCGGTTTCGCGCGCGCCTGGGCGTGCCGGTGCATGCGCTGCATTCCGGACTCACCGACAACGAGCGCGCGCGGGTCTGGGCCGCGGCTTGGCGCGGCGAGGCGCGGGTCGTGGTCGGCACCCGCTCGGCGGTGTTCGTGCCGCTGCCGCAGGCCGGGCTGATCGTGATCGACGAGGAACACGACGGCAGCTACAAGCAGCAGGATGGCATCCGCTACCACGCCCGCGACTTCGCCCTGGTGCGCGGCAAGGCGCTGGACGTGCCGGTGCTGCTGGGCAGCGCCACGCCGTCGCTGGAAAGCCTGCACAACGCCGCCAGCGGCCGCTACGCGCACCTGCGCCTGACCCGCCGCGCCGGCGATGCGCGGCCGCCGACGGTGCGCGTGCTCGACGTGCGCAAGCGGCCGCTGCAGGACGGCCTGTCGCCGGAGGTGCTGGCCGGCATCGGCAGCGCGCTGGCCGACGGCGGCCAGGTACTGGTGTTCAAGAACCGCCGCGGCTATGCGCCGGTGCTGCTGTGCCACGACTGCGGCTGGACCGCGCCGTGCCAGCGCTGCAGCACTCCGCTGCACGCCACGCCAATGACCGTGCATGCCGGCGGCCGACGCCTGCAATGCCACCACTGCGGCGCGCGCCAGCCGGCGCCGCTGGCCTGCCCGGATTGCGGCAGCCTGGCGCTGCAACCGCAGGGCATCGGCACCGAGCGCCTGGAAGAACGCCTGGTGCAGGCCTTCCCCGACGTGCCGGTGCTGCGCATCGACCGCGGCACCACCCAGCGCCGCGACGCGCTGGAGACGCAGCTGGCCACGCTCGGCACGCAGCCCGGGATCCTGGTCGGCACGCAGATCCTTGCCAAGGGCCACGACCTGCCGCAGCTGACCCGGGTGGTGGTGGTCGGCATCGACGAAGGCCTGTTCTCGGCCGACTTCCGCGCCAGCGAGAAACTGGCGCAGCAGTTGATCCAGGTCGCCGGGCGCGCCGGCCGCGCGGCGCGCCCGGGCGACGTATGGCTGCAGACCCACCATCCCGGCCATGCGCTGCTGGAAACCCTGGTGCACGGCGGCTACCATGCCTTCGCCGCAGCCGAACTGGCGCAGCGCGAAGCGGCCGGCTTCCCGCCGTTCGCCTACCTGGCGCTGCTGCGCGCCGAGGCCAAGCAGGTCGAACACGCCAACGCCTTCCTCAGCACGGTGCGCGCGCTGCTGCCGGAGCAGGCCGAGGTGCAACGCTTCGGGCCGATGCCGGCGCCGATGCCGCGCCGCGCCGGCTTCCAGCGCACCCAGCTGCTGCTGTCGGCACCGACCCGACGCGCGCTGCATGCGGTGCTGGACGCCGCGGTGCCGGCGATCTACGCGCTGCCGCAGGCGCGGCGCGTGCGCTGGTCGCTGGATGTGGATCCGCAGGATCTGTACTGAGCCTGGCCGCGGCGCCGCGATCGCTCAGCTGCGTGTGGCCAGCGCGTCCAGCAACTGAGCGCGCAACGCGACCGCATCGCCAGCTTCCACGCAGCGCCAGGCACCGTCGTCCGCGCCGAGACCGCAGGCCGCGGTGGCGATCACCGGCTTGCCCAGCGCCAGGGCCAGCAGTGCGCCACGCGGCTGTTGCTCGATCCAGGCCGGCAGCACCACCACCGCGGCCGCCTGCACGCCCGCGGCCATCGACGCGACCCGGCGCACATCGAAACCGCTCCAGAACTGCGGCGTTTCCTGCGCGCCCGGCGGCAACAGCAACTGCACCGGCAAACCGCGCAACGCCTCGCGCAGTTCGAACGCGCCCTTGCGCGCCAGCGCCGACGTGGCCAGCAGCACCTGCGCGGCAGCGCCAGCGCCAGCTCCATCGCCGTCGCCGCCGGGCGGTGCCGCAGCGGGCGGCAACGGCTGCCGCCATTGCAGGGCGATGCCGCGGCTGCCGGCCAGGGCGAGCAGTTCGCGATGCGGGGTGATCCAGTGCCGCGCCTGCGCCAGCGCCGCGCGCTCGGCCTCCACCAGCAGCGGATCGGCGCGGAAATCGCGCAGCGTGGCGCTGTCGGGATGGCGTTGCGCGGCCGCGTCCAGGCGCGCCTGCAGCACCTGCATCGGCAAGGCGGTCATGCACACGTCCCAACGCCGGCCCTGCAGTTCGCCGGCCAGCCACAGACCAGGCAACAGGCTCTGCGGCACCACCAATTCGACGTCCTGCGCGCCGAGCTGCCGTTGCAGCGCACGCAGGCGGATGCGTTGCGCACGCTGCCGCACCTGCGGCAACGGCAGCCCGCGGCGCAGCCACCAGCGTTGCAGCAAGGCCGCCTGCAGCGCGGCGAAGCTGCTCCGGCGCAGCGCCAGCACCCGGTCGCCCGGCTGCATGCGCCGCCGGCGGTCGTCGGCGAATTCCGGCCAGTCCTCGTCCACCAGCCAGGTGCGGCGGAGGCCTTGCGCGCTGGCCGGCACATGCCGATGGCAGGCCTCGCGGCCGCAGCGCGTGCAGTCGTTCGCCGCGGCCGCTGCCGGCGTGCGCCGCAGCGGCAGCAGCGGCAACGCGGCGACGGCCGGCGCGCCGCCGAGGATGCGCACGTGCAGGTCATCGCCATCCAGCCACACTTCCAGGCGCCACGCCGAATCCGCGCGCAGGCGCAGATCCACGTAGTTCCAGAACACCACCGCATCGCGATCGCGCTCGGCCAGCGAACCGGCGATCACCTGCGTATGCCGATGCCGCTCGACGATCTGCAGGCCCTGGCGCAACGCCGCGTCGTAGATCGCATTGGACAGCTGGCACAGGCCGCCGCCGATCGACGGCACCAGGCAGCCTTCGCGCAATTCGCGCCCGGCGGCGAAGCCGCGCCGGCGCGTGGCCCGGGCCAGTTGCCGCCAGAAGCTGAAGGTCGCACCCGCTGGCACTTCGATTCCGTGCAATTTGCGCGCGGCCACGCGCAGGTTATGGATCTTGCCGGCGACCAGCAGCGGCGACGTTTCTTCTGACTCGGGCCATAACGGCGTCACCGATTCGGACACCGTCGCAGCGACGATCGGCAGTCCCGCATCGCGGCGATGCCGGCGCGGTCCGCCGCGCAGATCGCGCAGCGCGCGGCGCAGCTGCAGCACGCGGGTCTTCAGCGCGAACAGCAGGCCGCCCAGCCGCGACGGCGTCGCCGCGACAGGCGCAACCACAGGCCGATCCGTTGCTGTCGCTCGCATTACCATGCGCCCTCTGCGTCCCTGACTGCGCCTGCCATCGCGTTACTATAGGGCCATGCCGTTCCAGCCCCCAGTTCCTGCACGGCGCCTCGACCGCCATGTGCACCAAGGCGCTGCGCCGCACCACGCGGACGCAACGTCCGCGGCCGTCGCCAGCGTCGCGACCACCGCTTGCGCCTCGTGTCTGCCTGGAGCCCCGTATGGCTAGCGCCCCCGTACCGCACCTGATCGTGGTCGGCGGCGGTTTCGCCGGGCTGTGGGCCACGCGCGCGCTGGCCAAGGCGCCGTTGCGCATCACCCTGATCGACCGCCGCAACCACCATCTGTTCCAGCCGCTGCTGTACCAGGTCGCCACCGCCGGCCTGTCGTCGCCGGACATCGCCGCGCCGCTGCGCCAGATCCTGCGCAAGCAGGACAACGTGGAAGTGCGCCTGGGCGACGTCGTGCGCCTGGACAAGCAGGCGCGGCAAGTGCAACTCGCCGGCGGCGAGACGCTGGACTACGACTACCTGCTGGTCGCCACCGGCGCCACCCATGCCTACTTCGGCCACGACGAATGGGCCAGGCACGCGCCCGGCCTGAAGACCCTGGACGACGCGCTGCACCTGCGCCGCCACCTGTTGCTGGCGTTCGAGCGCGCCGAAGCCGAGCGCGACCCCGCCGCGCGCGCGGCCTGGCTCAGCTTCGCCATCGTCGGCGGCGGCCCGACCGGGGTGGAACTGGCCGGCACCCTGGCCGAGATCGCGCGGCATACGCTCAAGCACGAATTCCGCCGCATCGATCCCGCCGAAGCCAAGGTGCGGCTGATCGAAGCCGGCCCGCGCGTGCTCGCCTCGTTCCCGGAGCGGCTGTCGGCCAAGGCGCAACGGCAACTGGAGAAGCTCGGCGTGGAAGTGCTGACCGGCGTGCCGGTGGCCGACATCGACGCCAGCGGCTACCGGCTGGGCAGCGCCTTCGTGCCCGCGCGCACCGTGGTCTGGGCCGCCGGCGTGGCCGCCTCGCCGCTGGCGCGGACCCTGGACGTGCCGCTGGACCGCAGCGGCCGCGTGCAGGTGCAACCGGACCTGAGCATCCCCGGGCATCCGGAGGTGTTCGTCGCCGGCGACCTGGCCGCGTTGCAGCAGGCCGACGGCAAGCCGGTACCGGGCGTGGCGCCGGCGGCCAAGCAGATGGGCCGGCACGTCGCGGAGAACCTGCTGAAACGGCTGCGCGGCGAACCCGGCGACGCGCCGTTCCGCTACGCCGACTACGGCAACCTGGCCACCATCGGGCGCATGGCCGCGATCGTGCACCTGGGCCGCCTGCAGCTGTCGGGCCTGCTCGCCTGGTGGTTCTGGCTGGCCGCGCACGTGTTCTTCCTGATCGGCTTCCGCAATCGCCTGGTGGTGCTGCTCAACTGGGCCTGGGCGTACTGGAGCTACCAGCGCGCGGCGCGCATCATCCTCGGCGACGACGCACGCACGGCCGAGTCCGCACCGGCCGCGCCGGAGCCGCCCCCGGCCGCGTGACACCCTGCGGCGGGGCTGCGATCCTAGCCGCCCTTTGCCGCTGCGCAGTGCCGTCTTGGCGACCTTCCTGTTCCTGCTCGACCTGCTCGGCACCTTCGTGTTCGCGATCAGCGGCGCCACCGTCGGCGTGCGCCATCGGCTGGACCTGTTCGGCGTGCTGGTGCTGTCGTGCGCGGCCGCGGTCTCCGGCGGCATCGCCCGCGACGTACTGATCGGCGCCACGCCGCCGGCCGCGCTCGGCGATGCGCGCTATCTCGGCGTCGCCTGCCTGGCCGGCTTGCTGACCTTCTACAGCCACAACACGGTCGAGCGCCTGCGCAACCCGGTGCAACTCTTCGATGCGCTCGGCCTGGCGCTGTTCGCGGTGTACGGCACCAGCAAGGCGCTGGCGTTCGGCCTGGGGCCGCTCAGCGCGACCCTGCTCGGCATGCTCAGCGGCATCGGCGGCGGCATCGTCCGCGACCTGCTGGTGGCGCGCACGCCGGTGGTGCTGCAGGCCGAGCTGTACGCGGTGGCGGCCTTGCTCGGCGGCGGCGTGGTCGCCGCGGCGCACGTCCTGCACCTGCCGCAGCCGTGGGGATTGGCGATCGGCGCCACGCTGTGCTTCGGCCTGCGCTTCATGGCGATCCGCTACGGCTGGCACCTGCCGGTGGCGCGGCCGCCGCCGGAGCCGTGACCGGTACTGCGCGCCGTGCGTCGGCACGGCCGGTCTCCGCACGCCTAGACGCAACGAAAAAGGCCCGGAAAACCGGGCCTTTTTGCTTGGCGGATCGATCATCCGCAACTGCGCGCCGCACTCACGCCACGAACAACGCCTTCATCTTCTTCAGCGCGTTGGCTTCGATCTGGCGGATGCGCTCGGCGGATACGCCGTACTCGTCGGCCAGCTCCTGCAGCGTGATCTTGCTGTCGGCATCCAGCCAGCGGCGCTTGATGATGTCGCGCGAACGCGCATCCAGTTCGGCCAGGCCTTCGCGCAGCAGCTGCAGCTGGTTGTCCTCGCTGTCGGCGCGCTCGTAGGCCTGCGAGGGATCTTCCTCGGCGGCCATCAGATACGCGGCCGGCGACGGCGGCGCGTGGTCGTCGTCCTCGTCGGACGGCGCATCGAAGCCGATATCGCGACCGGACAGGCGCGACTCCATCTCCAGCACCTCGCGCTCGGACACGTTGAGGTCCTTGGCGACTGCGGTCACTTCCGCCGCGTTCATCCAGCCCAGGCGGGTCTTGGACTTGCGCAGGTTGAAGAACAGCTTGCGCTGCGCCTTGGTCGTGGCGACCTTGACGATGCGCCAGTTCTTCAGGATGTACTCGTGCATCTCGGCACGGATCCAGTGCACCGCGAAGCTGACCAGGCGTACGCCCATTTCCGGGTCGAAGCGCTTGACCGCCTTCATCAGGCCGATGTTGCCTTCCTGGATCAGGTCGCCCAGCGGCAGGCCGTAGCCGTTGTAGCCGCGGGCCACATGGACCACGAAGCGCAGGTGGGAATGGACCAGTTCGCGCGCCGCATCCAGGTCTTCCTGGTCACGGTAACGCACCGCCAGCGCGCGTTCCTCTTCGGACGTCAGCACCGGAATCTGGTGCACGGCGCCGATATAGGCATCCAGCGAACCGAGCGGACTGGGGATCGGGAGGTTGTTGGCCACCAGCGCGGTGGCAGGTATGGTCTGGCTCATAGGGCTCATCTTAGCAGTCAACTAACTAGACTGCTGGGTACAGTAAAAAGTTCCTGCGTTCTGTTTGTAGAACATTCGAATCAGGAAACGAACTGTGACAGAAGCCACTGGAACGCTGGGGAAGGCGGGCGTAACCGGTTACGAGCGCCTAACCTAGCACCCGGACCGCGAAATTTGCGTACACGCGGCGCGCCCGGGCGACGCCGTCGAACCGCGGTTCAGGCGCCGGCCAAGGCCGCGTCCAGCGCCGCGCGCGGCGGCAGGCTCCAGTCGATCGGCGCGGCGCCGCGGCGGCGCAGGTAGTCGTTGGCCGCGGAGAAATGCTTGCAGCCCAGGAAGCCGCGGTGCGCCGACAACGGCGAGGGATGCGGCGCCTTCAGCACGCGGTGGCGGCGGGTGTCGATGACCTTGCCCTTGGCCTGGGCATAACTGCCCCACAGCAGGAACACCAGGCCTTCGCGCTCGCGGTTCAAGGTTTCCACCACATGGTCGGTGAAGCCCTCCCAGCCCTTGCCCTGGTGCGCGCCGGCGCGGCCTTCCTCCACCGTCAGCACCGCGTTGAGCAGCAGCACGCCGCGCTGCGCCCACGGCAACAGGCAGCCGTGATCGGGACGGCGGATGCCCAGGTCGTCCTCGATCTCCTTGTAGATGTTCAGCAGCGACGGCGGCACCGGCACCCCGGGCAACACCGAGAAGCACAGCCCATGCGCCTGGCCATAGCCGTGGTACGGATCCTGGCCGAGGATCACCACCTCCACCTGGTCGAACGGGGTCGCGTCGAATGCGGCGAAGATCTGCCGCCCGGGCGGGAACACGCGGGCGCCGGCGGCCTTGCGCTTGCGCAGGAAGGCGGCCAGTTCGCGCATCTCCGGGCGCAGCAGCCAGTCGCCGACCTGCGCTTTCCACGAGGGTTCCAGTTGAATGCGGGCGTCGTCTTCGTTGCTCATGCGGGTCCGGCGGATCGATCGGTCAGAAGGTCACGGCGGTGTCGTTGAGCTTGGCCAGGCGCAACTGGAACAACACCTTGGTGACCAGCAGGCGCTCCTCGATCGGCTTTTGCACCAGGTCGTTGGCGCCGGCGCGCAACAGCTCGGACTGGTTGTGCGGATTGCTGTCGCCGGTCATCACCAGCACCGGCATGCGCCGCTTGCCGTAGGCGAAATCGATGCGGATGCGCTGCACCACGTCGCGACCGTTGAGTTCGCCCTTGAGGGTGACGTCGGTCAGCACCAGGTCGATGCGGCGGGTGGTGCGGCCCAGCGATTCGGCGGTCAGCAGCGCGAACGCGTCCTCGGCGGTCAGCACGTGCACCACGTGCAGTTCCTGGCGCTCGAGCATGCGCTTGGTCGCCTCGGCCACCACGCGGCTGTCCTCGACATAGAGGATGGTGGCGCCGGCCACCGGCTGCGGCTGCACGTAGCCGCGGATGAAGGTCGCCAGCGCCTCGTGGCCCAGCGCCTTGTCGAAATAGTCGGTGACGTATTCGGTGAAGCGGCGTTCGACCAGATGCTGCTGCGCATCGCCGGAGACCACGATCACCGGCACGTAGGCCTGGCCGGCGGCCTCGCGCACGCTCCGCGCCAGGGCCAGGCCGTCGCCGTCGGGCAACGCCAGCGAGGTGGTGACCAGGTTCACCGGACCGGCCTCCAGCGCGGCGCGCGCCTCGGCGATGCTGGCGCAGCCGACCACTTCCACGTCCGGCAGTTCGCGGTGCAGCACATCGGCGATCAGCTTGCGCACCAGCTTGGAGCCGTCCACGACCATCACCCGCGGGGCGTCGCTGATCAGGTGCTTGAGCTCGTGCCGGGACATGCGCGCCTCAGGTATCGGTGGGACGCGTCTGGCGCAGGAAGTGGCCGGTCACCAACCAGGCGCCGAGCCAGCCCAGCAACAGGGTGCCGAGCAACACGAACGCCGAGTGCAAGGCGTCCAGCCCGTGCAACGCGAAATGGCTGCCGTAGCTGTCGGCCAGTTCCGCCAGCGGCGGCCCCAGCGCCAGCCGCGAGGCGGCGAGCAGGCCCAGCGCCAGCACCCCGGCGCCGAAGCCGTACCAGGCACCCAGGTAAAGGAACGGGCGGCGGATGAAGCCGTCGCTGGCACCGAGCAATTGCAGCACGCCGATTTCCTCGCGCCGCGACTGGATATCCAGGCGCACGGTGTTGCCGACCACCAGCGCCGCGCCGGCGCCGAGCAGCACCGACAGCACCTGCACCAGGCGCTCGCCGAAGCGCAGCCAGCCGTCCAGGCGCTTGCGCCACAGCGCGTCGTGCTGCACCAGGTCGGCCTGCGGCAGCGCGCTCAGCGAGGCGGCGAGTTGCGCATCGTCGGCCGCGGCCGGGGTGACGATCAGCAGCGTCGGCAGCGGGTTGTCGTCGAGCGCGTCCAGCGCCTCGCCGAGCCCGGCGCTGTCGCGCAGCTCGGCCATGCCCTGTTCGGGCGTGCGCAGCGCCACCGCGGCGACGTCGGCACGGCCACGCAGGGTCGCGGCCAGCGCAGTGGCCGCGGCGGCATCGACGTCGGTCTTCAGGAACACGTTGATGTCGCGCGACTGCTGCACGCTGCCGGCGAACTGCTTGAGGTTGTCCAGCGCGATCGACAGCCCCAGCGGCAACGCCAGCGCCAATGCCATCACCGCCATCGTCAGCAGCGTCGCCCACGGCTTGCGCATGGCCCGGCCGAGGCTGTAGACGATGCTGTGCAGGTGGTGGTCCCACCACACGCCCAGGCGCGAGGGCGCGGCGCCGCCGGCGGCATTGCGTGCGCTCATTCGGCCAAGTCCTGCGGGGAAATGTCGTCGGCCAGGCGGCCGTGGTCCAGGATCAGCACGCGCTTGCGCATCTGCTTGAGCAGCGCCAGGTCGTGGCTGACCACCAGCACGCTGGTGCCGCGCGCCGGCAATTCGGCGAACAGCTGCATGATCTCGGCTGCCAGGGTCGGGTCGAGGTTGCCGGTGGGTTCGTCGGCGACCAGCAGGCGCGGCTCGGCGACCATCGCCCGGGCGATGCCCACGCGTTGCTGCTCGCCGGCCGACAGCTGCGAGGGCAGCGCCTTCTCGCGATGGCCCAGGCCCATCCGCTCCAACACCGAGCGCACGCGCTTGCCGATCTCGGCGCGGCGGGTGCCGCGCAGGATCAGCGGCAGCGCCACGTTCTCGGCGATGCTGCGGTCCATCAGCAGGCGGTGGTCCTGATACACGACACCGACCTCGCGCCGGTGCAGCGGCACGCGCCGCCCGCGCACCTTCAGCAGGTTGCGCTCGCCGAACAGCACCGCACCGCGCGACGGGCGCTCGCTGAGATGGATCAACTTGAGCAAGGTGCTCTTGCCCGCCCCGGAATGGCCGGTGACGAACAGCATCTCGCCCTCCTCGACCTCGAAGCTGACGTCCACCAGCGCCTCGTGGCCACCGGCGTACTGTTTGCTGACATTGTCGAACCGCAGAACGCTCATCCGGCGATTATGCCGGAGCGGCCCGGGTGTTCGTCCACCGTGCGCACGCCGCGAACGGTGGGGAACGGGCGCATCAGGAACTGGAGACCAGCGAACGCAGCTTGCGGCCGAGCCGGGTCAGGAACGAATCGTTGGCCGCGGCAGCCGGCGCCGCGGCGCGCTCGCCCTGGCGCGCGGCCTTGACCTGCACCGGCTTGGCCGGCGCGTCGCCGCTCGCGACGGCGGCAGTGGCCGCACCCTCGGCGCCTTCCAGCGGACGGCCACCGCGACGACGCCGGCGCTTGCGCGGCGCACGCTCGCCATCCGGCGCAGGCGCACCATCGACGGCGGGACGGGCCGGCTTGGGCGTGGGCGCCGCGACCGCTGCCGTCGCTGCGTTGGCGGCCGCAGCCGGCGCTTCCGCGACGGCCCCTGGCGCCGCACCGGCATCGGCCGGGCGCGGGGTGCGCGGACGCCGCGGCTTGCCGTCGGCGCCGCGCGATTCGCCACGGCCGCCGGCACCGCCAGGACCGCCGCGGCCGCCGCCGGGCTTGCCGCGGCCGCCGCCGCGCCGCTGCTCGTCGGCCTCGCGCTGCGCGCGCGCCTCGCGGAAGATGTCGCCAATGCTTTCGTCGGCATCCGCGTCGACCTCGGCCGCTTCGCCTTCGACCGGCGCGCGCGGGGTGCGCGGCAGCGCCACCAGCAGTTCGGCGGTGACCGGCTCGACCGGAATCTTCTGCTCGATGTAGGCCTCGATGTCCGGCAGGCTCATCGCATAGCGCTCGCAGGCGAAGCTGATCGCGTCGCCTTCCTCGCCCAGCCGCGCGGTGCGACCGATGCGGTGCACGTAGTCCTCGGCGTCGAACGGCAGGTCGTAGTTGTAGACGTACTTGACGCCATCGATGTGCAGGCCGCGCGCGGCCACGTCGGTGGCGACCAGGATCTCCAGCTGGCCTTTCTGGAAGCGGTTGAGCAGGGTCTCGCGCTTCTTCTGCGGCACGTCGCCGGACAGTACGCCGACCCGGTAGCCGTTGCGCTCCAGCGACCGCGCCACGCGTTCGACGAAGGCCTTGGTGTTGACGAACACCATGGTGCGCGCGCCCTCGCTGCGCGACAGCAGGCCCAGCAGCAGGGTCAACTTCTCCTCGTCGGAGGGGAAGTAGATGCGCTGGCGCACGCGCGCGGCGGTGATGCTCTCGGTCTCGACCACGAGCTTTTCCGGCTCGTTCATGTGCTCGTAGGCCAGCTCCAGCACGCGGTGGCTGAGCGTGGCCGAGAACAGCAGGGTCTGCCGGGTGCCACGCTCGGGCATGCGCCGCAGCAGGAAGCGGATGTCCTTGATGAAGCCCAGGTCGAACATGCGGTCGGCTTCGTCGAGCACGCAGATTTCGCAGGCGTGCAACGACACCACTTTGTGCTGCTTGACGTAGTCGATCAGCCGGCCGGGAGTGGCGATGATCACGTCCACGCCCTGCTGCAGCAGTTCGCGCTGCTTGTCGTAGTCCACGCCGCCGTAGACCAGCGCGAAGCGCAGGCCGAGGTCGGCGCCGAACTTGACCGCGTCCTTGTGGATCTGGATCGCCAGCTCGCGGGTCGGGGCCAGGATCAGCGCACGCGGATCCTCGGGCTTGCGGTCGGCCAGCGCCGGGCGGCTGAGCAGGCGGTTCATCACCGCCACCAGGAACGCCAGGGTCTTGCCGGTACCGGTCTGGGCCTGACCGGCCACGTCGCGGCCCGGCAGGGCCACCGGCAGGGTCAGCGCCTGGATCGGCGTGCAGCGGGTGAAGCCGGCGCCTTCGAGGCCGGCCAGCAGGGCCGGTTGCAGCTCGAACGCGGAAAAGGTCACATCGGTCAGCGGTTTGTCGCTCATCATTCCATCTTCGTCAGGCCACCCCGCCCGAAGCGTAAGGTCGCGGCTTGCATCGGCCCCGGCAGCGTCGCACACTGGCTACTTCCATGCCGGGTCGCGCGACAGGGGGAATCCCTTGATTTCGCCGCGCAATGCCCCAGTTTACCGCAATGCGGCGGCCACCCGGTCCGGCCGGTCGCATTGGCCCAGGAGATACCCCAAGTGAGCGATAAGGTCCTACACGTCGGCGACGCCGATTTCGATACCGCCGTGCTGCAGTCCGGCGAGCCGGTCCTGGTGGACTTCTGGGCGGAATGGTGCGGCCCGTGCAAGATGATCGCCCCGGTGCTGGACGACCTGGCCGACACCTACGACGGCAAGCTCAAGGTGGCCAAGGTCAACGTGGACGAGAACCGCGCCACCGCGATCAAGTACCACGTACGCTCGATCCCGATGCTGCTGCTGTTCAAGGACGGCAAGATCCAGGCCACCCAGATCGGCGCGGTCGGCAAGGGCCAGCTGACCCAGATGATCGACAAGACCCTGGGCGGCGCCGCGGCCTGAGTCTGTCGCCGGCCGTTCCGGATCGGAGCGGCCGCTGTCGTACCGGCCTGCAGCGTCGCTGCCGGCCGGCTGAATCGCCCGGTAACGCCTGCTTGCCGTGGTTGCGCGGCGATGATAGTGTCGGCGCATCCGGTGGCATTCGCGCACCGCACCCCCTCTGGAAGATTCTCTTCTAGACCCCTTCCCAACCCGTTTGCCCCCACGCTGGGCGCTCGCACTCATAGCGAGGAATCACCACTTGTCCGATAACACCACTACCGAATCCGGGAGCGTCGACGCCCCCGCCGAGAAGCGCGCGCGCAAGCCGCGGGTCAGCAAGGCCGTCGCCGGCGCTGACGGCGGAGCCGAGCACGGCGCCCCGGCGCAGCCGAACCTGCCGTTGAACCAGGCGCCGGCCCAGCCCGACGCGCCGCGTCCGGCCCCGCAAGAGCGCCAGGAACGCCAGGAACGCGCCGCAGCGCAGGAACCCGCGCAGGCCCCGTCGCAGCAGCAGCCCCAGTCGCAGCCCGCTCCCGCCTCCGGCGGCGATGCCCAGGGCCAGGCCGGCGGCAACCAGAACGATGGCGGCGAGCCGCGCGAAGGCGGCGGCAACCCGCGCTTCAACAACCAGAATCAGCAGCACCAGAACAACCAGAACCAGAACAACCAGCAAGGCAATCGCCGCGACCGCTTCCGCAATCGCCGTGATCGTGGCGGCGGCGGCGGTGGTGGTGGTGGTGGCAATGGCGGTGGCCGCGAGCGCTACCAGGACAACGGCCTGCCCAACGACAACGGCGCCAACGAAGTGTTCGTGCCGCGCCCGCACGCCAACGTGCCGGAAGGCTTCCCGATCTATTCGCTGAGCGACCTGAAGCGGATGCCGGCGCAGAAGCTGCTGGACATCGCCGAGCAGCTCAACATCCAGGACGGCGTGGCCCGCGCGCGCAAGCAGGACGTGATCTTCGCGCTGCTGAAGGTGCTGACCCGCCACGGCGAAGGCGTCGCCGCCGACGGCGTGCTGGAAATCCTGCCGGACGGCTTCGGCTTCCTGCGCGCGGCCGAGGCCAGCTACCTGGCCGGCCCGGACGACACCTACATCTCGCCCAGCCAGATCCGCCGCTTCAACCTGCGCACCGGCGACCACCTGTCCGGCCGCATCCGCTTCCCGAAGGACGGCGAACGCTACTTCGCGCTGTCGATCGTCGACACGATCAACGGCGAGCCGCTGGAAGCGAGCAAGAACAAGGTGCTGTTCGAGAACCTGACCGCCCTGTTCCCGCGCAAGCGCTTCACCCTGGAACGCGGCAACGGTTCCTCGGAAGACATCTCCGGGCGCATCCTCGATCTGATGGCGCCGCAGGGCAAGGGCCAGCGCGCGCTGATCGTCTCCCCGCCCAAGGCCGGCAAGACGATGATGATGCAGCAGGTGGCCACCGCCATCACCACCAATCATCCCGACGTGCACCTGATCGTGCTGCTGATCGACGAGCGGCCGGAAGAAGTGACCGAAATGCAGCGCACCGTGCGCGGCGAGGTCATCTCTTCCACCTTCGACGAGCCGGCCGCGCGCCACGTGCAGGTCGCCGAGATGGTGATCGAGCGGGCCAAGCGCCTGGTCGAGCACAAGAAGGACGTGGTGATCATGCTCGACTCGATCACCCGCCTGGCCCGCGCCTACAACAACGTGGTGCCGTCCTCCGGCAAGGTGCTCAGCGGCGGCGTGGACGCCAATGCGCTGCATCGCCCGAAGCGTTTCTTCGGCGCGGCGCGCAACGTCGAGGAAGGCGGCTCGCTGACCATCATCGCCACCGCGCTGGTGGAAACCGGCAGCAAGATGGACGAGGTGATCTACGAAGAGTTCAAGGGCACCGGCAACAGCGAAGTGCACCTGAACCGCCGTATCGCCGAGAAGCGCGTGTACCCGGCGATCGACATCAACCGCTCCGGCACCCGTCGCGAAGACCTGCTGATCGAGCCGGAGCTGCTGCAGAAGATCTGGATCCTGCGCAAGCTGCTGCATCCGATGGACGAGATCGCGGCGATGGAGTTCCTGCTGGACAAGATGAAGAACACCAAGTCCAACGACGAGTTCTTCGGTTCGATGAAGCGCTGAGCCCGGCGCCGGCTCGACCAGAACGCCCCGCTTCGGCGGGGCGTTCTGCGTTTCGGCTCGCCAACACGGCTGCCACCGGCTAGTTCGCGCCGCCCACCGCGTGCTCCAGGTAGCCGACGAACAAGTCCACATCGGACGCACCCAACGCTTGCAGTTCCGCCCCGCCGGCGGCGGGCGGCGGGGCGAATGCCTTGGTCCGGAGCGCGTCCTGGAATTCCACGGCGATCTTCATCGCATGAAAGAACACACCGGCGCCTGCGGCACCGAGAACGTGGTATTGCAGCTTTTCGCTGCGGGCGATGGACAAGTCCAGCTCCGCCGAGGCGAGGTCCTGCGCACCGAGGCTGGCCGATGCGCTCGCCGCCACTTCGAACACCGCACCGGAACTGCTGGCCAGGGCGAGGGTGTACCGGTCCACCTCGGCGATACGCGTCACCAACCACAGCGAGGACGACGATGCGAGCGCATCCTTGGGGACGGCCGACAGCGCCTTGACCGCACTGGCGCGAAACGCGGGGATATCCTGCGGATCGGTATAGCGAAGCCGGACACCCTCGAACAGGAACGAGGAGTCGGACGTGAATTCGATGGTCAGTCCCGCCTGCCCGATCTCCAAGCCGCTGCCCGGCTGCGGAGGCGTGCCTTTCAACTTGCCGGTGACCTTGACGCCCGTTTCGCTCTGCAAGGAAATCTTCTCTTTGTCCTGGGTGGAGACAAGGGCCGGCTGTGGCGCGCCGAAGTTGAAGATCGTGCCGACCTTGTCCACGCGCGACTTGTTGAACCAACTGATCGTGTACAGATCGCCGATCCGTGCGCTGCTTCCGAACGGCTGTGCGGGCAGGAAGCCCGCCAGATCGCGGTTGACTGCATTTGCATAGTTCCGTATTGCGCTCATGCCAAACTCCTTGGTGATGTGATCCAAAGGTTGCGAGTCGAACGGATGTGTTTCGTGGGCGGCGAGCGGGCGACGCGGCCGATGGAGCGGAATGGACGTTGCCAGCCGATCGACGTCACCGACCTCTTTTTTCCAGCTGCGCGCGACCATCGCTGCGGCGTCACTCCCCACATGCCGCGTCCCCAGGTGCGCGATCAAGAGTCTGCCATGGCGGGCAAGTCCCCGCCGCGACGGATGGGGCGCCACCCGCCGCTGCGCCGGCGCGGACGGTAGACAAAACGGGACTGGCGGTGTGTCGGTCCTATCCCTGCAATCGTGCGGCCACCGTCTGCGGAGCGCTCCGGCGCGCCAGAGTGACGCGAGCGGCGGGCGCGGTCTTACGGGATCGCGCGATCCGACCGGTCTTCGACATGCCGCTGGCGATGCTGGTCCGGTCCCGCCACCTGTGCTGCATCGATGAACGCCACTGTCGCCAAGGTCGCACCGGTCACCCTGGGCTTCTGGGTGATGAAGATCTGCGCCACCACGCTGGGCGAGACCGGCGGCGACCTGCTGTCGATGACCCTGGACGTCGGCTATGCGCTGAGCAGCGCCCTGCTGTTCGGCGTGTTCCTGGTCTCGCTGTGGGCGCAGTTGCGCGCGCGGCGTTTCCGGCCGTGGCTGTACTGGTGGGTGATCCTGAGCACCAGCACGGCCGGCACCACGCTGTCGGACTACATGGACCGCAGCCTGGGACTGGGCTACGCGCAGGGCGCGTTGATCCTGAGCAGCGGCCTGGCTTTGACCCTGGGCGCCTGGTGGCTGAGCGAACGCAGCCTGTCGGTCGACCGCATCGAGGGCGGCCGTGCGGAACTCTTCTACTGGGTGGCGATCCTGTTCTCCAACACGCTCGGCACCGCGCTGGGCGATTACCTCGCCGACGATTCGGGGCTCGGCTTCCTCGGCGGTGCGGCGCTGATCGGGACGCTCCTGGCCGCGCTCGCCCTCGCCTACGCGCTCACCCGCATCGACCGCGTCGTGCTGTTCTGGGCCGCCTTCGTGCTGACCCGGCCGTTCGGCGCCACGTTCGGCGACCTGCTGACCAAACCGACCGCCAGGGGCGGACTGGATCTGGGGACCGCCGGCGCCTCACTGGTGCTGGCGGGGATCCTGGTCGCGGTGCTGTATGCCAGCACGCGCCATCGCGCGATCGCAGCGACGACCAGGTAATCCTCGCCGCTGCAGGAAACGCCTCGACGCGGGGCGTCTTCCACCGAAACCGAACGTCGAGCCGGGGCGCCGACCGGCGGCGTTCAGCTGCCCTGCTGCAACGGCGTCAGCAGGCGCGGGCCATTGTTGTCGACCATGTACACGCCGCCGGCCGACAGGGTATCGGGCGAGAAACCCGATGCGTCCTTGCCGGTGTCCCAGGGTGCACGCGTGCGCGGACCGGGGACATAGCTGACCCAGTGCCCGTAGCTGTCGTCCATGCCTTCGTTGGGCTCATTGCGAAGCGAATAGTTGACCGGAACGCGTACCGCCCAGTAAGGCGCCGACGCGTCCTCGCCCTCGGTCGGCGGGCGGAACGTCCACCTGCGCGCTGCCGCCAGTGCGCTCTTGGCGAGGATCTCGCGCAGCTTCTTCATCTCGCCCTCCGAGCCGACGATGCGCAGGTTGACCTGCTCGACCGCGGCATCGGCGACGCTGCCGTCGCGCGCCACCTTGAGCACCAGGTACGCCGAACCCGACGCGCCCACCCGGTACGCCGCTTCCGGATAGGACGGCGGCGCCATCTTCAGCGAGGTCACCGTGCGCGGATCCTTGGGGTCGTAGGTGGCGAAGCTGGCGTGGCGGATCTCCACCTGGTAGCTGTCGCCCTGCTGGCGCTTGGCCACGATACGCAGCGTCATCGGCGCGCGCGCCGGCACTGCCTTGCCGTCGCGCAGCGCCGGCTCGAATTTCCATTGCTTGACCGAATCGCGCACGAAACGGACCACCCCTTCGGGCAGCTTGTCCTGCTGATCGATCGCCAGCGCCGAGACGGCGCCGTCGGCTTCGATGTCGATCTTGCCGGTCACCAGCAGACTGCTTTCGACCTGCTTGCGCACCGCGCCCGGCCCGGCGGCGGTGGCGAATGCGGTGGCGGCGAGCAACGCCAGCAGCAGACCGCTCCAACGCCATATCGAGATTCCTGAATTGCGGTGCATCGCGCTTCCTTGCTTGGATAAGGCGCCGATTACAACGCAGCCGGCTTACGCATACAAGGCCGCAGGTCAGGCCAGGCGCAGCGACTCCGGATACGGCGGCGCGTCCGGGTAGTCGTCCTCGCGCAGCCGCGCCTGCAGTTCGCGCCACCACTGCGGGTCGAACAGCTCGGCATGCGCGCGCTTGACCGCCTCCAGCGAGGCGGCGGGCAATCCCATGAACATGCCGAAACGCTCCGGGAAGACGTCGCGCGCATCGACGTGGAACCACGGTTCGGCGGACATCGCTTCCTCGTCGTTGCGCGGCTGCGGCCAGTCGCGGAAGGTGCAGTCGGTGACCAGGCACAGTTCGTCGTAGTCGTAGAACACCGCGCGTCCCTGCCGCGATACGCCGAAGTTCTTCAGCAGCATGTCGCCGGGGAAGATGTTGTTGCGCGCCATGTCCTTGATCGCCTGCGCGTAGTCCAGCGCCGCCTCGCGCGCCGCTTCGGCGGTCTGCTCGCGCAGGTACAGGTTCAGCGGGCGCAGCCGCCGCTGCACGTAGCACAGCTCGAAGATCAGGTCGTCGCCATCCTCGCGCAGGCTGCGCGCGCACCCTTGCAGCAGTTCGGCGAGCAGCGCCGGGGCGAAGCGCGCGCGCGGGAAGCGCAGCGAACGGTAGGGCTGCGCGTCGAGCAGGCGGCCGACCCGATCGAGGTTGAACACCAGCGCGTACTTGTCCTCGACCTGCTCGCGGCTCATCGTCTTCGGATAGGCGAAGCGGTCGCGGATCAGCTTGAACACCAGCGGATAGCTGGGCAGGGTAAACACCGCCATGACCATGCCCGGGGTGCCGTCGGCGTGCACCAGCTGTTCGTTGGGCTGTGCCTGGAAGTGGCGGAAGAAGGTGCGGAAGCGCTCGGTCTTGCCCTGCTTGGCGCGGCCGAGCATGGTGTACAGCTCGTCGATCGGCTTGTGCGGCAGCAGGCTGCGCAGGAACACCACCGCATCGCCGACGGTGGGCAGGTCGGCCTGGAAATAGCTGCGCGAGATGCCGAACAGCTGCGCCACGTCGTTGCGCTTGGTCAGCACCGCTTCGGCGCGCAGGCCGGCATCGTCGTTGACCAGCGCGATCACGCAGGGCGAGAAGCGGTGCTCGCCGAACACGCGGCCGACCAGATAGGCGCGGCGCTCGCGGTAGAACACCGTCTCCAGCAGCTCGATGCCGCGCACCGGATGCTCGCCCCAATGCGCCAGGTCGTCCTGCAGGCGCACCGCGATGGCCGCGGCGCAGCGCGTGCGGTGCGCGTACGGCACGTCGAACGGGTAATCGCCGAGCACGCGCATGAACGCATCCACCGGCCGCGTCTCGGACACCGCGTAGTTGTGCCGGGCCACCGGATGGGTGATCGCGTCGGTGGGCTCGATGTCCAGCGCCACGAACTCGATCCGCGTATCCACGCCCTGGGTGCGGAAGAAGCGCCGGGTCAGCGTGTTGTAGAAGGTCTTGTACAACTCCTGGTCGATCAGCCCGTGCAATTGCGCGGCGAAACTGTCGCGCACCTGCGCCCACAGGATGCGGTCGTGGGTCTGGCCGAGCAGCAGGGTGCGCAGGCGCAGCATGCATTCGCCGATGCACTGGTCGTACAGCGCGATGCGCTCGACCGCGTCGTTGCGCGCGGCGTTCCAGTCGCGGGTCTCGAAGCGGCGGCGGGCGCGACGGCTGATCTGCGCGAAGCGCGCGTGGTAGTCCTCGAACGCGTCGCGGATGGTCCGCGCCACGGCATCGGCGCGGGGTTCGGCGGGAATGGGCGGCACGGGCGTGTCGGTCATGGCCGCAGTCTACCCGCGACCGCGGCGACGCTTGCTGGTCGGCGGTTGCGCCTGCGCCTGCGTGTGCCGGTGGTGCTCGTCGGCCTGAACGCGCAGCCAGTCGCGGAAGGCCAGGAAACCGCGATGCCCGGCCGAGCGCTGCGGATACACCAGATAATGCGACCAGGCCGCCTTCAACCGGTGCGGCGACAGCGCCACCAATTGGCCGGCGTCGAGCATCAGCCGCGCGCGGGTGATGCGTCCCAGCGCCACGCCGACGCCATCCAGCGCCGCGCGATGGTGCGATTCGGCATCGTCGAACACCGCCACGTAGCGCGCGGGCGGTGCTTCGCCGACGGCGGCGAACCAACGCTCCCATTCGCCATCCGGATCGCCGATCAGCGGCCACTGCGCCAGCGGCGTGCGCTTGCGCTTATCCATCCGCGCGATCAGTGCCGGGCTGGCCATCGGCACCAGCCATTCGTCGAACAACGTCTCGACCTCCAGGCCGGGCCACTGCCCGCTGCCGATCCGCAACGCCGCATCGAACTGCGGCTGGCGCTCGAAATCGACCAGGCGCAGGTCGGACAGCAGGTTGATCTCGATCTGCGGATGCCGCGCCAGGAAATCGCCCAGCCGCGGCACCAGCCAGGCCGAGGCCATCGACGGAGTGAGGGTGATCGTCAGCACGTCGTCGGGGCGCGCGCCGAATGGCTGCAGCGCCTCGCCGATCGCGTCGAGGTGCGGGCCAATGCGCTCGAGCAGGCGGCGCCCGTCCGCGGTCAGGCTCACTCCGCGCGCGTGCCGGTCGAGCAGTCGATAGCCCAGGCGCTGTTCCAGCGTGCGCATCTGGTGGCTCAGCGCGCTGACGGTGAGGTGCATCGCGGCCGCCGCGCGCGACAGATTGCCGAGCCTGGCGACGCTGACGAAGCCTTGCAGTGCATGCAGCGGAGGTCGCGCCATGTTGAATCCTGTTCAAGTCTGGCTTGCGGAATGGTCGCTTTTTCGGGCTTCAGCTTGCGCCTATCGTCAATTCCACTCAAGCCAGGAGCACGACGATGAGCATCTACAGCGACTTGCTGTTCCACCAGGGACATATCGCCGACGTGGCGCTGGCGCGCTCGCTGGCCGCCAGGCCGAACACTGCGACGCCGCCAGCCGATGCGCCGGAGACGACGGTCCACATTCCGGCAACGGATGCGGAGGTGGCGGAGAGGCAGCATCGCGCACTGGCGTTGATGCGCCGCACGATGACCGCACTGTCGCCATTTCGTTGACCTGCGGCTGGCAGCACGGCGCTTGCCTGCACCCAAGCGAGCGCGGCGCGCTGTACAGCGAAGGGCGCCGCATCTACGCCGTTGTCGCCGATCTGCGGTACGCGCCGACGCTGCCCGATGGCCGGGCGGCGGATGCTGGCCGATGATCGAATGCAGTAGCCCAGGCGTGGCCGAGCAGGCACAAAAAAACCCGGCCGATGCAAACGCATCGGCCGGGTTCGTCGTGACGCGGCAGCGAACTACTGCGCCGTCAGCGTCGCCAGCGCGGCGTTGAACGTCGCGCTCGGCCGCATCGCCTGGCTGACCCGCTCCAGGTTCGGGCGGTAGTAGCCCTGGATATCGACCGGCTTGCCCTGCGCGCCGTTGAGCTCGGCGACGATGGTCGCCTCGTGCTCGGCCAGTTGCTTGGCCAGCGGCGCGAAGCGCGCCTTCAGCGCGGCGTCCTCGTCCTGCGCGGCCAGCGCCTGCGCCCAGTACAGGGCCAGGTAGAAATGGCTGCCGCGGTTGTCGAGTTCGCCGACCTTGCGCGAGGGCGATTTGTCGTTGTCCAGGAACTGGCCGTTGGCCTGGTCCAGGGTCCTGGCTAGCACGCCGATCGTCGCGTTGCGGTGACGCTGGCCCAGATGCTCCAGCGACGCGGCCAGGGCCAGGAACTCGCCCAGCGAATCCCAGCGCAGATAGTTCTCTTCGACGAACTGCTGCACGTGCTTGGGCGCCGAGCCGCCGGCGCCGGTCTCGAACAGGCCACCGCCAGCCATCAGCGGCACGATCGACAGCATCTTGGCGCTGGTGCCCAGTTCCATGATCGGGAACAGGTCGGTGAGGTAGTCGCGCAGCACGTTGCCGGTGACCGAGATGGTGTCCTCGCCCTTGCGGATGCGCTGCAGCGAGAACGCGGTCGCTTCCACCGGCGACAGGATGCGGATGTCCAGGCCCTTGGTGTCGTGGTCCTGCAGGTAGCGCTCCACCTTCTGGATCATCAGCGCATCGTGCGCGCGCTGCGGGTCCAGCCAGAACACCGCCGGGGTGTCGCTCAGGCGCGCGCGGCTGACCGCCAGCTTGACCCAATCCTGGATCGGCGCGTCCTTGACCTGGCACATGCGCCAGATGTCGCCGGCTTCGACCGCATGCTCCAGCAACACGGTGCCGCCGGCGTCGGTGACCCGCACCGTGCCGTCGGCGGCGATCTGGAAGGTCTTGTCGTGCGAACCGTATTCCTCGGCCTTCTGCGCCATCAGGCCGACGTTGGGCACGCTGCCCATCGTCGCCGGATCGAACGCGCCATGCCGCTTGCAGTCCTCGATCACCGCCTGGTACACGCCGGCGTAGCAGCGGTCCGGGATCAGCGCCTTGGTGTCCTGCAGCTTGCCCTCGGCGTTCCACATCTTGCCGGAGTCGCGGATCATCGCCGGCATCGACGCATCGACGATCACGTCGCTGGGCACGTGCAGATTGGTGATGCCCTTGTCGGAATTGACCATCGCCAGCGCCGGGCGCTGCGCATACACCGCCTGCAGATCGGCTTCGATCTGCGCGCGTTGCGCGTCGGGCAAGGTGCCGATGCGCGCGTACAGGTCGCCGATGCCGTTGTTCGGATCGAAGCCGACCTGCTTCAGCGCTTCGGCGTGCTTGTCCAGCACGTCCTGGTAGAACGCGCCGACCACCACGCCGAACATGATCGGGTCGGAGACCTTCATCATCGTCGCCTTCAGGTGCAGCGAGAACAGCACGCCCTGCTGCTTGGCATCGGCGATCTGCGCCTGCACGAAGCTGGCCAGCGCGCGCTTGCTCATCACTGCCGCGTCGATGATCTCGCCGGCCTGCACCGCGGTCTTTTCCTTCAGCACGGTGACGGTGCCGTCCTTGCCGACCAGTTCGATCTTGACGCTGCCGGCCTGCGCGATCAGCGCCGAGCGCTCGCTGCCGTAGAAATCACCGGCGTCCATGTGCGCCACGTGCGACTTGGAATCGGCGCTCCACGCGCCCATGCGGTGCGGATGCTTGCGCGCGTAGTTCTTCACCGACAGCGGCGCACGCCGATCGGAATTGCCTTCGCGCAGCACCGGATTGACCGCGCTGCCCTTGACCCGGTCGTAGCGCGCCTTGGCTTCTTTCTGCTTGTCGTCCTGCGGCTCGTCCAGGTAATCCGGCAACGCGTAGCCCTGCTGCTGCAGTTCCTTGATCGCGGCCTTGAGCTGCGGCACCGAGGCGCTGATGTTGGGCAGCTTAATGATGTTGGCTTCCGGCGTGGTCGCCAGCTGGCCCAACTCGGCCAGGTCGTCGGCGATGCGCTGGTCCTCGCGCAGGTATTCGGGGAACTGCGAGATCAGGCGGCCGGCCAGCGAGATGTCGCGGGTTTCCACGGCGATGCCGGCGGTGCCGGCGAAGGCGGAGACGATCGGCAGCAGTGACTGCGTCGCCAGGTACGGGGCTTCGTCGGTGAGCGTGTACAGGATCTTGGGCGTATTCGACATGAGTGACGTAGGCTCTCTTGCGATTCGGGGAAGGACACGTTGCCGCGAACAAGACTGCGGACGGCACGGCGCGGACGGCGTGCGGCGTGCAGCGCTTGCGACGAAGGGAAACCCTGCGACGGCGATGGCATGACGGCCGCCGATTGTCGCGTTTTCTGCGGGCCGGAGAAAGCGCTTGCATGGAACGGTGGAGATCGCCGCCGCCACGCCGGTGCATACGCTCGCGCTGCGTGCGACAGGATGCAGCGGCGATGGCCTGCATTGGCTCGCAGGACAAATTCCGCCAGCGCTTGAGCCACAAGGCGACACGCCTTCCCTGCGCATGCGTATGGATCTGGTCGCAACCCCACATCGCTGCAGCGCGTGCCCATCGGAAGTGGAGCGACCCAAGACATGCCATGCGCCAGCGCATGGTGAGCGCCAGCGCGCACGGCGCGGCTTGCGTGCCCTGCGCGATCCATGCATCGGCGATATGCGCCTGGCGTGCGCCAGCGTGCAGGTCGGCGCATAAAAAAGGGCGCAGTCTCGCGACTGCGCCCAGCGTGCCGCGCCGGCCGGGAGAGAGTCGGCTGGCGCGGTCCGTGACTGCGGTATTCCTAGCGGGAGGCGGTGCGCATCACTTGACTTCGAATTCCTGCGGCGTGCCGGCCGGCTGGCCGTTCACGGTGACCTCGGCCTTGTACTTGCCGGCCGGCCAGCCCTTGGGGTTGGTAAACGACACATTGGTGGTTTCAGTACCGGCGGTGGTCAGCGTCGCGCTCTGCTCGCCGGCGGTCTGGCCGTCCTGGAACAGCAGCTTGGCGCCGATGTTGGTGTTGGTGGAGGAACCCTCGGTCTTCACCGAAACGATGATGGTGTCCTTGCTGCTCAGCGTGGTCAGCGGCGCCACCGCCTTGTCGGCGCCGGCGGTGTTGCCCACGCTCACCGAGGCGACCGTGACCTCACCGGCCTTCGCCGCGGCGGGCGCCGTCTCTGCCGGACCCGGCATCGCCTCGGTCGGGGCGGAGGAGGTGGGATCCGGCGTGGTGTTCTGGCTCTGCTCCTGCTTCTTGCAACCGGCCAGGGCCAGCGTGCCGACCAGCGCCAGCAGCAGCGGAGAGGCCAGCGACTTCGAATGGATCTTCATGAGGTGGTGCTCCTTGGATGGAATGTTGGATCGCGCACGTCGTGTTGCGAGGCGCGTATCAAGCGCGAGCAGGCAGCTTCAGCGTCTGCCCCGGATAGATCTTGTCCGGGTCGTCGAGCACGTCGCGGTTGGCTTCGAAGATGCGGGTCCAGGCATTGCCGTCGCCGTAATGCAGCTTGGCGATCTTGGACAACGAGTCGCCCGACTTGACCACGTACACCTGCTGCACCTGTTCGGCGGTGGTGTCCACCTGCGCCTGCACTGCGGAGAAATCCGCCTTCGGCGTGATGTCCGCGGTGGTGTCCACCTTGGCGGTGACTGCCGAAAAATCGGCACGCTTGTCGCTGTTCATCGCATGCGGCTCCGTGCGTGGATGGGATGCCGCCACGGTTGCACAGGATTTGTTAAAAGCGGATCGCGCAGCCGTGAACGGCCTCGACCCGATTCAGCCGCACGCTACTGGCGCGGATCGCGGTGGAAGGCGATCGGTTCGGCCACGTCGGGCGTGGCGCGCCAGGGATTGATGTCCAGGCCGCCGCGGCGCGTATAGCGCGCCTCCACCTGCAGCGACTGCGGGCGGCAATGGGTCAGCAGGTCGTGGAAGATCTGTTCCACGCACTGTTCGTGGAAGCCGGCATGTTCGCGGAAGCTGATCAGGTAGCGCAGCAGGCCCTCGCGGTCGATGCGGCCGCCGCGATAGCGCACGCACAACGTGGCCCAGTCCGGCTGGCCGGTGACCGGGCAATTGGACTTGAGCAATGCGCTGCTCAACGTTTCCTCGACGATGTCGTCGGCCGCGGCGAGCAGGAACTGCGGGCGTGGCGGTCCGTAGCAGTCGATGGCGATGTCCAGCACATCCAGCGACTCGCCCTCGCCCAGCGGGTCCACCGGCGGCAGGCCGAACTCCATGGTCACGTCGGCGCCGGCGCGCGCCGACAGGTCGGTGACGATGCAGGCGCGCACCGCTTCGGCGCTGTTGAAGCGCATCGCGTTGAGCGAGTTGAGGTAGAGCTTGAGCGACTTGGATTCGATCAGCTGCGGCGAGGTGCACGGCACCTGCAAGGTGGCGGTGGCCACGCAGGGCTTGCCCCGTGCGTCCAGCCAGCTCAATTCGTAGGCATGCCAGCGGTCGAGGCCGAAAAACGGCAGCGGCGCGGCGTCCAGGCCGATCTCGGCCCGACCGCCGGCGCGGGGAATCGGGAACAGCAGCGCGGGATCGTACTGCGAGGGATACGCGACCTCGCGGCCGAGACTGGAATCCTGGGGGGTGTTCATGGCCGCCAGTTTAACGGGGGCGATCTGGCTGGCAGGTGTATGGACGGCCGGGATTGGGGAGTCGGGATTCGGGATTGGCAAAAGCGCACCGCGCGAACTGCGGCGTGACCAATCCATCGGTTCCGGAAGTGCCAGGGAGCGCGGCGCTATCTCCGCGCCGGGCAACCGCTTTTACGAATCCCCAATCCCCAATCCCCAATCACCGCTTCACACCCAGATAGTCCAGCGATACCTGCAGCAGCGCGCGCAGGCCCACATCCAGCGCCGATTCGTCGAGCAGGAACTGCGGGGAGTGGTTGCTCGGCGCGGTCGCCGGATCGATGCCGGGGCCGGTGGCGCCGACGAAGAAGAACATCGACGGCACCTGCTGCGCGTAGAACGAGAAATCTTCCGCGCCCATCTGCAGCGGCGGCTCGTAGACGTTATCGGCACCGACCACCGCCTGCAGGCTGGGCAGCATCTTCGCGGTCAGCGCCGGGTCGTTGACCGTGGCCGGGTTGCCGTCCTGGTCGGGCACGTGCGCTTCTGCCTTGGCGCCGTGCGCGGCCGCGGTGTGCTCGGCGACGGTCTTCAGGTCGGCGAAGATCTGCTGGCGCATGCCTTCGTCGAAGGTGCGGATGGTGCCGACCATCTCCACGTCGTCGGGAATGATGTTGTAGCGGATGCCGCCCTTGATCGCGCCGAAGCTGAGCACCGCCGGCTGCCTGGAAATATTGGCGCGGCGGCTGACCACGGTCTGCGCCGCGCCGATCAGGTCGGCGCTGGCCACGATCGGGTCGATCCCGTTCCAGGGCGCCGAGCCGTGGGTCTGGCGGCCGATCACCTTGATGCTGAAGCGGTCCGAGGCGGCCATCAGCGGACCGCCGCGCACCGCGATCTTGCCCGCCTGCACGCTGGAGAACACGTGCAGGCCGAACATCGCGTCGGGCTTGAAGTCGCGGAACAGGCCTTCCTTGAGCATCAGCGAGGCGCCACCCTCTTCGTTGCCCGGCGCGCCCTCCTCGGAGGGCTGGAACACCAGCATCACCTCGCCCGGCAGCTGCGCGCGCATCGCCACCAGCGCCTCGGCCACGCCCAGCAGGATGCTGGTGTGGGCGTCGTGACCGCAGGCATGCATGACCCCGACGGTCTCGCCGCGGTACTGGCCGGTGGCCTTGGAGGCGAACGCCAGGCCGGTCTGCTCGGTCACCGGCAGCGCGTCCATGTCCGCGCGCAGGGCGATCTTCGGCCCCGGCAGCGCGCCCTTGATGATCGCCACCACGCCGTGATGGGCGATCCCGGTCTGCGGTTTCAGGCCCAGCGCGCGCAGCCGCTCGGCGACCTTGGCCGCGGTGCGCTCCTCGCGATTGGACAGCTCCGGGTGCTGGTGGAAGTCGCGCCGCCATTCGACCACCTTGGCCTGCAGCTCGGACGCGGCGGCCGCCACTTCCGGGCGTTCGGCGGACTGGGCGCAGGCCAGCGCGGGGACGGCGAGCAGCATGGCGGACAGCAGACGGGACAGGCGCGGCATTGGGGAATCTCCGATCGGTTTTTGCATGGCGTTCAGTCAATGTATTGCATTCGCGGCAGGCCGGCACTGGCCGCCGCTCCGCCGCGGCGAAAAAACCCCTTAGAAATCCGTGTCAACCGATCCGCCGCCGGTGCGTTGCCGCTACCGGCGCCAATGGCCGCAGGCGCAGCTCCCCCTCCCTTAAGTCATGGTCCAATCGCAACGCGCTGGCGATATGCTTCACCGCTTGTCGCACCAGCCATTGCGGGAGGGTCCCCTACCCCGCCTCGCCACAGGAGTTCCCCCCGGATGTCGCGTTTCTGGAAGATTGCGCTGCTGATCGTCGCAGCGGTGGTCGTGGTGCTGGTGGGCGCACACTTCCTGCGCGGCGGGCACGGCCATGGCCGCGGTGGCGCGGCCGCAGGCGGCGATGGCGACGACAGCACGCCGATCCCGGTGACGGTGGTCGCCGCCAGCAGCCAGGCGGTGCCGATCTACGCCACCGCCACCGGCACGGTGAACGCGCTGGCCACGGTCACGGTCAACCCGCAGGTCGGCGGGCAACTGATGAGCCTGAACTTCCGCGAAGGCCAGGAAGTGAAGAAGGGCGAGGTGCTGGCGCAGATCGACCCGCGCTCGCTGCAGGCCAGCTACGACGAGGCGGCCGCCAGCAAGCGCCAGAACCAGGCGTTGCTGGCCACCGCGCGCTCCACCTTCCAGCGTTCCGACTCGCCGGCCTACCGCCAGTACGTGGCCAAGACCGACCTGGACACGCAGCGCAACCAGGTGGCGCAGTACGAGGCCGCAGTGGCCGCCAACGACGCGTCGATGCGCGCGGCGCAGGTGCAACTGCAGTACACCCGCATCCTCGCCCCGATCGACGGCATCACCGGCATCCGCGGCGTGGACGTGGGCAACATCGTCAGCACCAGCAGCAGCATCGTCACCATCACCCAGATCCATCCGATCTACGTCGTCTTCAACCTGCCCGAGCGCCAGCTGCAGGATGTGCGCGAGGCGCAGGCGGCCGGACCGCTGAAAGTGGCGGCGCTGGACCGCAGCGACGCGCACGTGATCGCCGACGACGGCCAGGTCGACGTGGTCGACAACCAGATCAGCAGCGACACCGGCACCTTCAAGGTCCGCGCGGTGTTCCCCAACCCCGGCAATGCGCTGTGGCCGGGCCAGTTCGTCAACGTGCGGCTGACCCTGCGCACGCTGGACAACGGCGTGGTGGTGCCGAGCCAGGCGGTGCAGCGTGGCCCCGACGGCGACTACGTGTACGTGGTGCAGGGCGACAACACGGTCAAGATGCAGACGGTCAGGCAGGGCGCCGAAGTGGGCGACAGCCAGGTGCAGCTGGAGCAGGGCCTGAAGGCCGGCGAGCGGGTGGTGACCGAAGGCCAGTTCCGGCTCAAGCCGGGCAGCAAGGTGGCTCCATTGAAGCCGGGCGAGGCCCCGCCGCAGCCGACCGAAGCCGAACTGAAAGCGGCCGAGAGCAAGCAGCAGCGCAAGGACGGCGGTGGCGGCGGCCGCCGTGGCGGCGGGCCGCGCTGAGCAGGCCGGCATCGGCACGCGCGCTACGCGGCTCACACCGGCGGTGGCGGCGCGTTTGGATGGCGGGCGGAGCACTCGCGCTTCGCCCGTCACCCTCAAGAGGAATCACATCATGACCAATGTCGTCATCGCCTCCCAAGACCCGCTTGCGCAAAGCCTGAAGACGTTTCTGCTCGACCAGCAGGGCTTCGTCGCCGGTCCGCCGCTCGACGCGCTGCAGAACGGCAACCAGCTGTGGATCGTCGCCCACGACAACGAACTGGGCGACGGCAGCGCATTCCTGCAAGCGCTGCTGCAGAACACCGACTTTCCGATGGACGTCGCATTCGAGGTGGTGCTGATCGTGTGCAGCGCCGGCAGCCTGACCTTCGGCAGCGACCTGCTGACGCCGGCAGAGCGCATCGCCAATGCGTTGAGCCGCACGGTCATCGCGTCGACCACCGACGTCTACGGGCAATGGGGGCCGCAAGGCTATGCGTTCCAGGGCAACTTCATCACGGTCGCGCCGAACAGCGATCTGACCAACCTGTTCGACCAGATGTCACTCGACGCCTGACGCAACGGTTTTCCCCGGCCCCGGCCCGTCCGGGTCCGGGACCTCACCAGCAAGGATATTCCTGTGGGCTTTTCGACGATCTTCATCCGCCGCCCGATCGCCACCACCTTGCTGATGGCAGGCGTGCTGTTGCTCGGCATCCTCGGCTACCGGCAGCTGCCGGTGTCGGCGCTGCCGGAGATCGACTCGCCCAGCCTGGTGGTGACCACCCAGTACCCCGGCGCCAACGCCAGCACCATGGCCTCGCTGGTGACCACGCCGCTGGAACGGCAGCTGGGACAGATCTCCGGGCTGCAGATGATGACCTCCGATTCGTCGGCGGGCCTGTCCACGATCATCCTGCAGTTCGCGATGGACCGCGACATCGACATCGCCGCGCAGGACGTGCAGGCGGCGATCCGCCAATCCACCCTGCCCTCGTCGCTGCCCTACCAGCCGGTCTACAACCGGGTGAACCCGGCCGACGCGGCGATCATCACCCTCAAGCTCAGCTCCGAGACGCTGCCGCTGCGCGACGTCAACAACTACGCCGACTCGATCCTGGCGCAGCGCCTGTCGCAGGTGCCCGGCGTGGGCCTGGTGTCGATCGCCGGCAACGTGCGCCCGGCCGTGCGCATCCAGGTCAATCCGGCGCAGCTGTCGAACATGGGCCTGACCATGGAGGCGCTGCGCAGCGCGCTGACCGAAACCAACGTCAATGCGCCGAAGGGCTCGCTCAACGGCAAGACCCAGTCCTACAGCATCGGCACCAACGACCAGCTGTCCAGCGCCGCCGACTACCGCGACACCATCATCAGCTACAAGAACGGCGCGCCGGTGCGGCTGTCGGACGTAGCGCAGGTGGTGGACGGGGTGGAAAACGACCAGCTCGCGGCCTGGGCCGATGGCAAGCCGGCGGTGCTGCTGGAGATCCGCCGCCAGCCCGGCGCCAACATCGTGCAGACGGTGGAACAGATCCGCACGATCCTGCCGCAATTGCAGGCGGTGCTGCCCAGCGGCGTGCACCTGGACGTGTTCTCCGACCGCACCGAGACCATCCGCGCCTCGGTGCACGAGGTCAAGTTCACCCTGATCCTGACCATCGGCCTGGTGGTGGCGGTGATCTTCGTGTTCCTGCGCCGGCTGTGGGCCACGATCATCCCGTCGGTGGCGGTGCCGCTGTCGCTGGCCGGCACTTTCGCGGTGATGGCCTTCGCCGGCATGTCGCTGGACAACCTGTCGCTGATGGCGTTGGTGGTGGCCACCGGCTTCGTGGTCGACGATGCGATCGTGATGATCGAGAACATCGTGCGCTACATCGAACAGGGCAAGAGCGGACCGGAGGCGGCGGAGATCGGCGCCAAGCAGATCGGCTTCACCGTGCTGTCGCTGACCGTGTCGCTGGTGGCGGTGTTCCTGCCACTGCTGCTGATGCCGGGCGTCACCGGGCGCCTGTTCCACGAGTTCGCCTGGGTGCTGTCGATCGCGGTGGTGATCTCGATGCTGGTGTCGCTGACGCTGACGCCGATGATGTGCGCCTACCTGCTCAAGCCCGACGCGCTGCCCGAAGGCGAAGACGCCCACGAGCGCGCGGCCGCGGCCGGCAAGACCACGGTGTGGACGCGCACCGTGGCGCTGTACGAGCGCTCGCTGGACTGGGTGCTCGCGCACCAGCCGCTGACCCTGGCGATCGCGCTGGCGACGATGGTGCTGACCGTGGTGCTGTACGTGGTGATCCCCAAGGGCCTGTTGCCCGAGCAGGACACCGGGCTGATCACCGGCGTGGTCCAGGCCGACCAGAACGTGGCGTTCCCGCAGATGCAGCAGCGCACCCAGGCGGTGGCCGAGGCGCTGCGCAAGGATCCGGCGGTGACCGGCGTGGCCGCCTTCATCGGTGCCGGCTCGATGAACCCCACCCTCAACCAGGGCCAGCTGAGCATCGTGCTGAAGACCCGCGGCGACCGCGACAGCCTGGAGGAGGTGCTGCCGCGGCTGCAGAAGGCGGTGGCCGGCCTACCCGGCGTGGCGCTGTACCTGAAGCCGGTGCAGGACGTGACCCTGGACACGCGCGTGGCGGCGACCGAATACCAGTACTCGCTGTCGGACGTGGACAGCGCCGAACTGGCGACCCAGGCCGCGCGCCTGACCGAGGCGCTGCGCAAGCGCCCGGAACTGGCCGATGTGGACAACAACCTGGCCAACCAGGGCCGCGCGCTGGAGCTGAGCGTCGACCGCGACAAGGCCAGCGCGCTGGGCGTGCCGATGCAGACCATCGACGACACCCTGTACGACGCCTTCGGCCAGCGCCAGATCTCCACCATCTTCACCCAGCTCAACCAGTACCGCGTGGTGCTGGAAGTGGCGCCGCAGTTCCGCAACAGCACCGCGCTGCTGCACCAGCTGGCGGTGACCAGCAACGGCAGCGGCGCGCTGACCGCCAGCAACGCCACCAGCTTCGGCCAGACCACCTCCAGCAACTCGTCCACCGCCACCGGTATCGGCAACCAGAACACCGGCATCACCGTCGGCAGCGGCGGCACCGTGCCACTGGCCGCGGTGGCCGACGCCAGGATCGCGACCACGCCGCTGGTGGTCAGCCACCAGCAGCAGCTGCCGGCGATCACCGTCTCGTTCAACCTGGCGCCGGGCTACTCGCTGTCGCAGGCGGTGGCGGCGATCGAGGAGACCAACGAACAACTGCAACTGCCGCCGCAGCTGCATGCCGAATTCATCGGCAAGGCCGCCGAATACACCGGCAGCCAGACCGACATCGTGTGGCTGCTGCTGGCTTCGGTGGTGCTGATCTACATCGTGCTGGGCGTGCTCTACGAGAGCTACATCCATCCGCTGACGATCATCTCCACGCTGCCGCCGGCCGGCGTCGGCGCGCTGCTGGCGCTGATGCTGTGCGGACTGAGCCTGTCGGTGGACGGCATCGTCGGCATCGTGCTGCTGATCGGCATCGTCAAGAAGAACGCGATCATGATGATCGACTTCGCGATCGATGCGCGCCGCGAGGGCGCCAACGCGCACGATGCGATCCGCCGCGCCTGCCTGCTGCGCTTCCGCCCGATCATGATGACCACTGCCGCGGCGATGCTCGGCGCGCTGCCGCTGGCGCTGGGCGACGGCATCGGCTCGGAACTGCGGCGCCCGCTGGGCATCGCCATCGTCGGCGGCCTGCTGCTGTCGCAGCTGGTCACCCTGTACACCACCCCGGTGATCTACCTGTACATGGAGCGCGCTTCCGAGCGGATGCGCGCCTGGCGCGAACGCCGCGCCGCGCGGCGCGAGTCGGCCATTGCGACGGAGCGGCCGGCATGAGGTGCCGGGAGTGGGGAATCGGGAATCGGGAATCACACGGCGTCTGCGGCCTGCGGTCCCCACGAACGCCTGACGACTTGCGCGAGCAAGAAGCGTGCAAGCGCGCCGCTTTCCGAATCCCCAATCCCCAATCCCTAATCCCGGCCCCATGAACATCTCCGGCCCCTTCATCCGCCGCCCGATCGGCACCACGCTGCTGGCCATCGGCCTGTTCGTGATCGGCATGATGTGCTACCTGCGCCTGGGCGTGGCGGCGCTGCCGAACATCTCGATCCCGGTGATCTTCGTGCAGGCCAGCCAGGCCGGCGCCGATGCCTCGACGATGGCGTCCACGGTCACCGCGCCGCTGGAACGGCACCTGGGCCAGATCCCCGGCATCGACACCATGCGTTCCTCCAGTTCGGAAGGGAACAGCCAGGTGTTCATGATGTTCCAGAGCGACCGCAACATCGATTCGGCGGCGCAGGACGTGCAGACCGCGATCAATTCCGCGCAGGCGGACCTGCCCTCGGGCCTGTCCACGCCGCGCTACCAGAAGGCCAATCCGAACGACGATCCGGTCATCGCCATCGCGCTGACCTCCGACACGCAATCGGCCGACGAGCTGTACAACGTCGCCGACTCGCTGCTGGCGCAGCGCCTGCGCCAGATCAGCGGCGTGGCCTCGGTCGACATCGGCGGCGCCTCTACCCCGGCGGTGCGGGTGGACGTGAACCTGCGCGCGCTCAACGCGATGGGGCTGACCCCGGACGACCTGCGCAACGCGGTGCGCGCGGCCAACGTCACCTCGCCCACCGGCTTCCTCAGCGACGGCAACTCCACCATCGCGATCGTGGCCAACGATTCGGTGGCCAAGGCCGCCGATTTCGGCCAGGTGGTGATCAGCCAGCAGCAGGGCCGCACCGTGCGCCTGCGCGACATCGCCAACGTCTACGACGGCCAGCAGGACGCCTACCAGGCCGCCTGGTTCGGCGGCAAGCCGGCGGTGGTGATGTACGTGTTCACCCGCGCCGGCGCCAACATCGTGGAGACGGTGGACCGGGTCAAGGCGCAGATCCCGCTGCTGCGCGGCTACCTGCAGCCGGGCACCAAGATGTCCGCCTACTTCGACCGCACGCCGACCATCCGCGCCTCGTTGAACGAAGTCCAGGCCACGCTGCTGATCAGCCTGGCGATGGTGGTGCTGACCATGGCGCTGTTCCTGCGCCGGCTGGCGCCGACGCTGATCGCCGCGGCCACCGTGCCGCTGTCGCTGGCCGGCGCGGCGCTGGCGATGTACGTCATGGGCTTCACCCTGAACAACCTGAGCCTGCTGGCGCTGGTGATCGCGATCGGCTTCGTCGTGGACGATGCGATCGTGGTGATCGAGAACATCATGCGCCACCTCGACGAAGGCATGTCGCGGCTGGACGCGGCGCTGGCGGGCGCGCGCGAGATCGGCTTCACCATCGTCTCGATCACCGCCTCGCTGGTGGCGGTGTTCATTCCGATCCTGTTCGCCAGCGGCATGATCGGCGTCTTCTTCCGCGAGTTCACCGTGACCCTGGTCGCGGCGATCTGCGTCTCGGCGGTGGTCTCGCTGACCCTGACCCCGGCGCTGTGCAGCCGCTTCCTCTCCGCGCATGCCGAGCCGGAACAGCCGGGCCGCGTCGGCGCCTGGCTGGAACGCGTGCACGCCGGCATGCTGCGCGTGTACACCGCGGCGCTGGATTTCTCGCTGCGCCACGCGCTGCTGCTGGCGCTGACCCCGCTGCTGCTGATCGCCGCCACCGTGTTCCTGGCCGGCGCGGTGAAGAAGGGCTCGTTCCCGGCGCAGGACACCGGCCTGATCTGGGGCCGCGCCAGCTCCAGCGCCACCGTGTCCTTCGCCGACATGGTCAAGCGCCAGCGCCGCATCACCGACATGCTGATGTCCGATCCGGCGGTGAAGATCGTCGGCGCGCGCCTGGGCAGCAGCCGCCAGGGCTCCAGCGCCAGCTTCAACATCGAGCTCAAGCGCCGCGACGAGGGCCGCACCGAGACCACCGCGGAAGTGCTGACGCGGCTCAGCGCCAAGGCAGACCGCTACCCGGACCTGCAACTGCGCCTGCGCGCGATCCAGGACCTGCCCAGCGACGGCGGCGGCGGCACCAGCCAGGGCGCGCAATACCGCGTCTCGCTGCAGGGCAACGACAACACCCAGTTGCAGGAATGGCTGCCCAAACTGCAGGCGGCGCTGAAAAAGAATCCGAAGCTGCGCGACGTCGGCACCGACGTGGACACCGCCGGCCTGCGCCAGAACATCGTCATCGACCGCGCCCTGGCCGCGCGCCTGGGCGTGTCGATCGGCGCGATCGACGGCGCGCTGTACGGCGCGTTCGGCCAGCGCCAGATCTCCACGATCTATTCGGACCTCAACCAGTACAGCGTGGTGGTCAACGCACTGCCCGAGCAGACCGCCACGCCGGCGGCGCTGGACCGGATCTACGTGCCCACGCGCAGCGGCACGATGGTGCCGCTCACCGCGGTGGCGCACCAGGTACCAGGCCTGGCGCCGCCGCAGATCACCCATCAGAACCAGTACACGACGATGGACCTGAGCTACAACCTGGCGCCCGGCGTCAGCACCGGCGAGGGCGATGCGATCATCGCCGCCACCGTGGCCGGCCTGCGCATGCCTGGCGACATCCGCATCGCCGACGGCGGCGGCTTCGGCGTGGCGCTGCAGCCCAATTCGATGCTGATCCTGGTGCTGGCGGCGATCGTGGTGGTCTACATCGTGCTGGGCATGCTGTACGAGAGCCTGGTGCACCCGGTGACGATCCTGTCCACACTGCCGGCCGCGGGCATGGGCGCGCTGCTGGCGCTGTGGCTCACCGGTACCGAACTGTCGGTGATCTCGATGATCGCGCTGGTGCTGCTGATCGGCATCGTCAAGAAGAACGCGATCATGATGATCGACTTCGCGCTGGTCGCCGAGCGCCAGCACGGCAAGTCGCCGCTGGAGGCGGTGCGCGAAGCCTGCGTGGTGCGTTTCCGCCCGATCATGATGACCACGATGGTGGCGATCCTGGCGGCGGTGCCGCTGGCGGTGGGCCTGGGCGAAGGCTCGGAGCTGCGCCGCCCGCTGGGCATCGCGATGATCGGCGGCCTGCTGATCTCGCAGAGCCTGACCCTGCTCAGCACCCCGGCGCTGTATGTGATCTTCTCGTGCCTGCGCGAGCGTTGGCGCGCGCGGCGGGCACGCAGGCGCGAGCGGCGCCTGGCGCGCAGGGCGCCGCAACAGCCGGCTGCATCGCATTAGTCGAGGTCGCCGTGCTCGCGCGGCGTCTGGTGTCCTGGCTGTTCCCCTTCTCCCATCGGGACCATGGCCCCCTTTTCGGGGGGAAGGTGCCCGAAGGGCGGATGAGGGTACGGGCGCAGCTCATGCACCCAAACGCCGCGAGTCGCTTTCGCGCCGTACCCTCACCCCAACCCCTCTCCCGGGGGGAGAGGGGCTCGGCTGTTCCTTCTCCCATCGGGAGAAGGTGCCCCGCAGGGGCGGATGAGGGTACGGGCGCAGCCTCGTGCACCCAAACTCCGCGAGTCGCTTCGCGCCGGACCCTCACCCCAACCCCTCTCCCGACGGGAGAGGGGCTCGCGGCTGTTCCCTTCTCCCCTCGGGAGAAGGTGCCCCGAAGGGGCGGATGAGGGTACGGGCGCAGCCTCGCGGACCCAAACTCAGCGAGCCGCTTCGCGCCTTACCCTCACCCCACCCCCTCTCCCACCGGGAGAGCGGCTTTTGGTGGCTCAGCCCTGCAGCGCTTCCAGTGAGGCTCGCTCAATACCGGCGTAGATCGCGAATTCGTCGTGCACCGCCGCGCCCAGCGCCTGCTCGAACGCGGCGCGATTGGCATGCGCGGCATAGGCGCGTTGTTCGCCGCCGCCCAGATTGGACTGGAAGATGCCCGCGGCGCTGACCGGCAGAAAATCCTCGTAGACGATCGGATCGGCGCTGGCCAGGCCGTCGGCGATCAACGACTCGGCGGGCCGCCCGCCCAGCGCAGCCGCACCCGCGCCACGGCCGGCCTCGGTCAGCGCGTAGCGGAAATAGCCCAGGCCTTCGCGGCGCAGCGTGGCGTAATCGTCGGGGAACTCGGCGAACGCGGCCTGCAGGCGCGCGGCGTAGTCGCCGCCGGCGCTGCCCTCGGCGGCGCGCGCGCGCTCCAGCAGGGCGTCGTACAGCGCGCGCCCCTTCGGCGTCAGCGCCAGACCGCGCTGCTCGATCTCGCCGAAGCGCGCGGTGTGGGTACCGGCCTCGGCAGCGCCATCGCCGGCCGGAAAGCGCACCGTTTCCTCCAGCGCCTTGAAGCTGGTCTGGCGCAACAGGATCGGGCAGCGCCGGCGTGGCGGGCCTTCGATCACCGCCTTGGCGTCGATGCCCCGGCGCAGCATTTCCGCCTGCGCCGCATCGATGTCCAGCGTGCGCGGGGTCAGGTGGTTGATATGCGGGCCGTGGAAACTGACCACGTCGGCGATCAGCTTGTGCGCATCGCTCAACGCGCGATAGGTCGGCAGCGTCACCGTGGCGTCGCTGTGCCAGCGGAAGGTCTCCAGTGCCTCGGCAACGAAGCGCTGCGCGTCGGCCTCGGCCAGGCCTCCGTCGCGCTCGCAGCGTTCGATCAACTGCAACGCGCCTTCGGTGAAGATGCGCCGCTGCGCGAGGATCTGTGCGGCCTGCGCGCGCAGCGCCGGGTCCTCGATCAGTTCCAGCCGCAGCAACGAGGTGAACACGCGGAACGGATTACGCGCCAGCGCCGCCGCATCGAGCGGGCGGAACGCGGTGGAATGCACCGGCACCCCGGCCACCGACAGGTCGTAGTAACCGACCGGATGCATGCCCATCACCGCGAACAGGCGCCGCAGCGTGGCCAGTTCCTTGGCGCTGCCGACGCGGATCGCGCCATGCCGCTCCTGGTCCAGCCGCGCGCGCTCGTCGTTGCGCTGGAGCTGCGCGTCCAGGGCAGGATCGGCGGCCAGGGTCGCCGCGTTGACCTGCGCCACCAGCTCCATCAGCGTGCCGTACAGCGGCACCTCGGTGCGGTACATGTCGGACATGGCCTGCGCGAACAGGCTGCGGATGGCATCGGGCGAAACGAAAGCAGTGGTCATCGGACGGTCCGGAGCGGCGGTAGCGCCGGGCACCAGGTCCGGCAGAACGCCTATTCTCGCGCCGCGGCGACGGCGCGGCCAGTCGTGCGGGCGGATTGCTGCCATGGGGTGAGCGCCAGCGGCGCTTCCCGGTTTCAGCGGAAGCCGCCCGACAAGTGCGAAAAGTATGACGCGTCGCGACTTCAAGGCACCTCTAATACCCCCCAAAAAAGCATGTCGATGCACTTGCGAGACGCCGACACGCCCAGGCCGCAGGTTCCGGCATCGATACGGACGAGATGCGATGGGTAAAGACGCATTGGCCGTAGACTCGGTGGCGTTGCGGCCGCGTTATTCATGGACGCCTCGGCATCACGGCCACTCCGTTCTCCTGTCGCGGCTGAAGCCGCTCCTACAAGAGCGGCGCGCTTGTGTAGGAGCGGCTTCAGCCGCGACAGGAAAAAGGAACACGCCATCGCACGCGCAGCGTGCAGCTTCCGGAATGGAGTTATTAGAGGTGCCCTGAAGTCGCTCCCACAAGGGCTGAGCCGCATTGGCGCGGGACGGCGTGCGTCCGAGCGAAGTCCCGATCAGCCGCGCACCGCCGACTGCGTCCTGTACGGCGTCGGCCGCTTACTGCGCCGCCGCCTCGTCGCGCTGCGCGCGGTCGCCGAGTTGGCGGCGCAACAGCGCATCCAGCGCGATCGGACGGTCCCAGTGATCGTAACTGGCGACGATGGCGTGGCGCAGCGCGCGGTAGGTCAGCGAACCCGGCTCGACCTGCAACGCGGTCGCCACGTCCGCCCAGCTCGCGGCCGGGCCGGCGCCGGCCCGCGCCCGCACCACCTCGCGGTACGGCAGCCCCGCCGCCTCGGCCAGGAAGCAGGCGAAGTAGATGTCGCGCGGCGGCCAGCGCCGCTCGCGCAGCAGCGCCTCGGCATAGCCGCGCGGCACCTGCGCATAGCGCGCCACCTCATCCAGGAAGCTGTCCGGATAGCGCGCGGCATAGCGGTCGATATCCAGCAGCTGGCGGTCCACCCAGGCGTCGCCGCTGCCGGGCACGGCCGCGTCCGCCGCAGCCGCGCTCGGCGCCGCCTCCTGAGCCATTGCGACGCTCGCCACGCCTAGCGCCAGCGGCAGGATCAGGCAGACGGAGCGCAGGCAGGACGGCATGCGTCGATTCTGCCGGATGCCGGCATCGCTGTCAGGCTGGCGCGGCCGGTGCGCCCGTCAAGGAAGGCCCGCAAGGCGCGCACTCCCCGCCATGGCCGATGCGCTCGGCTTTTCCTGGCGCCGGGTGCCCGGATGGGAAGCATCGGCACCAATGGGACGCAGCCACTCCGCTCCGGCGCTCCTACAGCACACCGGTCAACACGAAGCGCGCGCTCACGTGCTGCCGCTACCAACGCCTGCTGCCTTAATCGCTGCCCACACCGGCGGCGCGGTGATCGAGGCCTAGGGGACGGGCACCCGCAAGCGTTATCACCCCAGCGGCAAGACACCCTGCTCCGCCGCATGCCGGTCCAGATCGGCCACCGCCTGCGGCCAGTCGGCCGCCGTGGCCACCTCGCGCAAACGCGGCTCGTCGGCAGCCACGCCATGCTCGGCCTCGTGTGCCCAGGTGGTGGCATAGGGCGTATGGATGCCCCAGCCGCCGAGCGCGAGCACCGGCTCCACGTCCGAGCGCAGCGAGTTGCCGATCATCACGAAGCGCTCGGCGCCGATGCCGAATTCGGCCAGCACCTTGGCGTAGGTCCTGGGGTCCTTCTCCGACACGATCTCGATGCGCGGGAACAGCGCGCCGAGCCCGGATTGCGCGATCTTCGCTTCCTGGTGGAACAGATCGCCCTTGGTGATCAGCACCACCTCGAAATCGGCGGCGATCGCCGCCACCGCCTCGCGCACGCCGTCGATCACGTCCACCGGATGCTGCAGCGTGGCGCGACCGATCTCGACGATGCGCTGCACATCGCGCGCGGAAATGCGCGCATCGGTCAGCTCGATCGCCGCCTCGATCATCGACAGGGTCATGCCCTTGGCGCCGTAGCCGAACACTTTCAGATTGCGCCGCTCCACCGTCAGCAGATGCTGCTGGGTGCCGACGTCGCGCAGATCCAGGTACTGGCCGAGGATGGCCTCGAACGCGGCTTCGGCGTCGCGGTAATAGTCCTCGCTTTTCCACAGCGTATCGTCGCCGTCGAAGCCGACCAGCGCGATGGCGGAGGAACGCAGAGCGGTAGAAGTAGGCATCGCGCAAGCATAGCAGTGCCGCTTATTGCGCTGCAGGATCGCCGGGGCCGGGCTGATAGTGCGCGTACTCCTCGCGCGACAACGCGCCGTCGGCATCGGCGTCGAACGTGTCGAAGGTTTCGCGCAGGACCGGGTCGGCGGCGGCCTCCGTACGGTCGATGCGGCCGTCGCGGTCCAGGTCCAGGGCGGCGAAACTGCGCGCGCCAGCCATGGCGCCGGCGTCGCTGGCAGGTGCGGCCGGTACCGGCAGGGTCGATGCCGGCGGCGCGGGCAATGGCGGCAGCGGCGCCGGCGCCGGGGTGGGCGCGGGTGTCGGCGCAGGAAGGGGCAAGACGGGTGCGGCAGGATTCTGCTGCGGCGCGGCCGCGCCGATGGCGGCAACAGCCGCCAATGACGATGCCAGGCACAGGCGCAGCGAATAGCGGGTAGAACGCATGGGTGGTCCCATCCAAGGCGAATGGACACCCTACTCCTTGCGGCGTGCCTATGGCCGCACCGATGTCAGACCGCATCGACGCTGCGGTTTCACTGCAAAACGCGGAAGGGCGGCACCAGGCCGCCCTTCCTCACAGTCTCTTTCACGTTCGATCAAGCCAGTCACGTCGTCTCCGCGCCGCGAACGGCATACGCCCTCGTCTGTGCGCATACCGGCCGCGGCGCCTTGCCGTCGTCGGCGTTACTGACCGTTGCTGCCGGCGGCGCCGCCCTGCTGTTTGGCGACATACGCCTTGTATTCGTCCGGGGTCAGCTTGCCGTCGTGATCGGCATCGGCCTGCGCAAAGATCTGGCTGAGGCCGGCATTGACCTGCGCTTCCTGCTTGCTGATGGCGCCGTCGCTGTCGGTGTCGACATCGGCCCAGGTCTGGCCGCCGCCGGACGCGCCGGATTGTGCGGGCTGTCCGGTCGCGCTGGTGGGCGACTGCGCCTGGGTAGCGGCATCGCTCTGCGCATCCTGGGCGAAGGCCGGCATGGCCAGTGCGGCGGCGAGAATGGCGGCGGTCCCGATCAGCGGCGTGCGGTTGCGAATGTTCATGGGTGGTCTCCTTTGCTCTCTCGGTTGTGGCATGCCCGGTTCGATCCGGTGCATAGCTACACCGTGCCCGCGCCAGGCTGAATCCATTCCCCTGCAAAAAAACGCATCCAACACTTCGTTAACCACCGCGGTCAAAACACGCGCTACCGGCCTGGTTAGTGATTGGTGAGCGCGCGGTAAGGCCTTCGTTCGAGCCGTTCGGAACTTGGAAAAAAAGCGTGTGTTTCACCCGATTTCGCGTTCCTCGTGGGTGGATTTTTCGCTTGAACGCGAACTGAACGCGACCCAGGCCGCCGCGACGCCGGCGAGCGCCCCTGACACTTCCAGCACCACCCGCGAGCCCAGCTCGTTCGGATCGTGGATGCTGGCCAGCGCCAACCGCGCGTACAACGGCGATTCCAGGCGCACGATGCCGGTGTAGAACAGGTTCCAGCAATCGATCCCGGCCGACGCGGCGACCGCGATCACGCACGACCAGCCTAGCGCATGCCCCTCGGACCAGTGCAGCCAGCGGCACAGGCGGTGCCACACCGCGTACACCAGGAACCCGACCGCGAACGCGATCAGCCCGGCTTCGAGCGAGCCCAGCAGGCCGAAGTGCAGCGGGAGGTTCATTGCGGTGCTTCCTGATGCGAGGAGAAGCGCCAGTCTAGGCGGTGTGGCTGCCTGCGTGCGGTCCTGAGCACTGCCATTCCGAAAACGCGTGTGGAGGCTCGTGGCAAGGGCAATGTCGGCGCTTCACCGTCGCTATTGCGCGAGGCCCGCGAAAGCCGCGCTCACACCGGCAAGCGACAGCCAGGAACCACGTCAGCCATCGTTCTCGGCACTGGCGCTCACCACCGGTGCGCCGTCTTCGTCCCAGCGCACCGTCACCAGCATCGGCCGGCAGCAGACCTGGCAATCCTCCACGTATTGTTGCGCCTCCACCGACGGGTCCAGCGCCAGGTCGATCCATTCGCCGCAATACGGGCACTGCAGGTCGATGAAGTGTTGTTGCATGCCGGACATGGGCTTGACCTGGGAAGCGAGGCGAACGCCTAGCGTACCGGCACATCGTAGGCGGTGTCGGGGCTGGGTTCGGGTTGGAAGGTGTAGTGCCACCACTCCAACGAATAGTTGACGAAGCCCTGCGCCGCCATCGCGCGCATCAGGCGCTGACGGTTCGCGCGCTGGGCCGCATCGATCCCTTCCGCGTCGGTGTGCGCCAAGGGATCGAAGAAGTCGAAGCCGGTGCCCATGTCCAGCGGCGCGCAACGGCCGCTGCGGCAGTCGAGCAGGCCAAGGTCCAGCGTCGCGCCGCGGCTGTGGCCGGAGGTTTCGGCGATGTAGTCGCCGAGCAGCACGCGCTTGTCCAGATGCGGGTAGTAGCGCGCCTTGGCGACCTGGTCGCCGAGGTCGCCCGCCCAGGCCACGAAGGCACGCACCGAGCGCTGCGGCCGGTAGCAATCGAACACCTGCAGGCCATAGCCCTCGGTGCGCAACGCGCGCTGCACGCGCGCCAGCGCCTGCGCGGTCGGGGCCAGCAGATAGCACTTCGGCGCGTCGTAACCGGGCACCGGGCGGCCAGTGAAGTTGTCGTGGCCGGCGTAGCGGATGTCCAGCGCGATCTCCGGCGCGACGTCGTGCACGTCCACCAGCCCGGCTTGCGCGGGCGTGGTCGCCGGCGACACGGCCGGCGTGGCCGCCGCGCCCAACGCGCTGCCCGGCCAAGTGATGGCGCATGCGGCGAACAGCACGAGCACGAGCCGGCATGCATGCACTGCCCGACGCAGGTGAGGCAGCACAGGATGCAGCACGTCGGAGAAGAAATACGCCATGGACCCAGCATAGGCCATCGCCCGCACGACGGACCATCTCCTCGCTCGGCTTTGGTCGCCAGGCGCGTACGCTCGCCGCGGTACTTCGCCAACCACGGCGTGCCCCCGCCCCCCGCAGACCCCATCGCAAGGCCCGAACTGGCGCCTTCGCAGCGCGATGGCGCCAGCGGCGCGGACGCATGGGGAACGCCCTTGCGACGCTGCCGATTGCGTCCAGGTAGCTGCTGGCCCTTGATCTGCGCCTGCACCAGCAGGAATCAGCGCGCTTCCAGTGCGTCCGCGCGCTTGTCGGTCATGTCGAGACGGCACTCGGCGGCATCCACGCGCCCGGCCTGGCCGCTGTCGGGATCGTAGAAGCACTTCTCGTCGCGATCGGCGATCCACTTGCGTTGCCGTTCGCGCAGCGCGCTCCTTTCCGCGTCCTCCAGCTTGGCCATCAACGCCTTGTAGACCGTGTTCAAGCGGCCATCCTGGTAGGCGTATTCGGTGTCGATGCAGTCCTGCATCGCCGGGGTCACGCCCGCAGCGGCGCTGATGCATGCGTCATAGGACGGCCGCAGGACGACGTTGTCACTTGAAGGTTTCGACGGTACGGCGGCCGCATCGGCCTCGGTGGACGGCGTGCTCGATGCTTGCGGATTCGGCGCAGGCGCGGTCGCTGGCGCAAAGGCGGCGGATGGCGCAGTCGGCGCCGGCGCGGAAGACCCGCCCTTGCACGCCGCGGTCAGACCGCAGAGTGCGAGCAGGCAGGAAACAGGAAGAAGCTTGACGATGGCCACGGTTGGAATTCGCCTTGTGGGGATGCGTGCAGGGAGAGCAAGTCCAAAAACGCTCGCCGAACCGCACTCGTCGGGTCGCCGGAGTGCGGCGCGACAGCTACCCGGCCGTTCGAACGACGCAGACAGGCTGCCGACAAGCCGGCGACGTCTCGACACGCCGCAAAGCCCCTAGCGTCCGCAACATCCGCATTACGGGCAGCGCAGTGGCGACGCAGGCGAGATCAGCTCGATGCCGCGCGCGTCGCAAGCAGAAAAGCCATGGACCCGCGAGCGCATGGACGCCGGCCAAGTCGACGAGCGAACCGGCATCGGCTGCCATCCGCCACGCGGGCGGCGGCAGCCGAGCCGGCAACACGCATCAGCGCCCCGGTATCTGCGACTGCGTCTGGGTGCGCTGATCCTGGGTCTGCTGCTCCTGCGCCTGCCGCTGGGTTTCCGCTGCCAGCTGCTGCTGGCTCTGTTCCAGCGGCACCGTCGCGGCATGCTGCTTGTCCACGTAGGCGCGGTTCACGTCGTGCGGGTTGTTCGGGTTGCGCTCCACCGCGATCA
Source organism: Xanthomonas sp. DAR 34887 (assembly GCF_041245805.1). NCBI lineage: Bacteria > Pseudomonadati > Pseudomonadota > Gammaproteobacteria > Lysobacterales > Lysobacteraceae > Xanthomonas > Xanthomonas tesorieronis. The sequence goes on along the minus strand of NZ_CP162490.1, from coordinate 605,187 downwards.
AGCCCTTGCCGTCGGTGCTGTGGACCACATCGTCGATGCGCGACATGCCGCCGACCTTGGCCTCGAACGCCACCTGCCCGGCCGCGCGCTGCATTTCCTCGCGGCTGGCGAAGCCGCCGTTCGGCCCCTGCTTCTGCAGCTTCTCCAGCGCCTGGGTGAACAGCGGATTGTCGGCACGCTGGGCTTCGGCGGCAGCCGGGCTGGGCTTGGTCTCGGCCTTGCTCTGCGTCTGCAGCTTGCTCAGCGCCTCGAGGGTGACCTTGTCGGCGATGCCGGTCGGCTCGATGCCCTTCTCGCGCTGCAGGTTGGCCACCACTTCCTTGGTCTTGTCGCCGTAGTAGCCGGTGCCGGTCAGCAACTTGCCGCTGTTGTCCTTGATGCCGAGCTCGATCAGGCTCTGCTGCATCGCCTTCACGTCGGGGCCCTGCTCGCCCGGCTTCAGCGACGTGCGTGCGTCATGGCCCTGGCCTTGAGTCTGCGACTGCGTCTGCTGCCTGTCCTGCAGCAGGTCGCGCGCCTTGGCCAGCGGATCGGACGCGAACAGCTTGGCGTTCTTGTGGCTGGCCAGGTAATCGTCCAGCGGCAAGGTGTTCACGCCCTTGCTGCCGCTGGACTGGCTGACCAGCAGCTCGCCGCTCTTGGGATCGCGCACCACCATCAGGATGTGGTCGATGCCCTTCCAGTGCTCGTGCTTGGTGTTGCCGGCGTCCACGCCGATCACCATGCCTTCCTTCAGCGCGCCGGGCTTGAACACGTCCTGGCCCTGCAGCAACACGCCGGAACTGTCGAACGCCTTCTTGACGATGCCGCCGGAGCCGTTCTGGCCTTGCGCGAGCATGTCCTGGCGGCCGAAGACGGTGTGCCCGGCCTTCTGGTTGATTTCGCGCATGGTGGCGTTCTGCAGTTCCGACACCCAGCCGGAGCAATCGATGTAGCCCTGCTCCAGATGCTTGCCGTCCACGCCGGGGTGATAGAGCTTGTGGCCCTTGATGTTGATCGCGTACTGCACGTCGTCGTACTTGACGCCCATCGCGTGCGCGGCGGTGAGCTGGATGCCGGCGTGCTCGCCCTGCTGCTTGGCGGCGGCGGGCGTGGCCTGCGCGGCAGCCTGCGACGCCTGCGCGCGCTGTTCGGCGTGCTGGGCCGACGGCGCCTGGGCCTGGCCTTCGGCAACCGGCTTGATGCCCTTTTCCGGGATCGCGATGTGGTCGAACTTGGTGTCCCAGTACTTCAGGAAGGTCTTGGCCATGTCCTGGTCGGACATCTTCTTGAACTCGGCCAGCGAAGACCCGGTGTAAGCCTCGAACTGCTTCGCCCCGGCCGCATCCTTCTCGCGTGGCACGTTGTTGAGGATGTTCGAGCGGGTGTCGTCGCGCGCGAAGCTGCCGGTGGCGACCGCGGCCTGGATCGAGCGGTAGCCGCCGGCGCCCTGCTGGTGCGCCATGTACATGTCCAGACCATCGGGCTGCGGCTTGCCGGACAGGTACGGACGGTGGTCCTTGTCGTGCTGCCGGGTCAGCGAATGCTGGTTGTCCAAGTACAGGCGTGCGGCGGCATCGGTATTGGCAACCGCATCCAGCTCGCGGCCGCGGATGCCGTAGGCCGAGGCCGTGCCGGGGGTGAACTGGAACAGGCCCTTGGCGCTGTTCGGGCCGCGGCTGGCCTGCTCGTCGAACTTGCCACCGGTTTCGATATAGGCGAAACGCATGAAATCGTCGACCGGAATGTGGCGTTCCTTGGCCTCACGCTCGATGATGTCGAGGTTCTCGGCCTTCGTGTAATCGCGTGCCATCTCGTGTTACTCCTTGAGGTTGATATACGGCGGCGTGCGCCGACAAGGTCAACCGAGCTCGTCCGTGAGCTTGTTAGTGCGCGGTCAACAAAACAATTCGGGTACTGCGGGTAGTGCGTTCTTGCTGCTGCCGGTGCGCCGATCCGCGGATCGGCGCACCGGCGGATTCATGCGCCCTCTTTCGGCAGGTACTGCCCACTCGCCTGGTCGTACGCATAGACCACCGCGTCGGATGCATCGAGCATGCGCGCCCTGCCGGGACCGGCGATCGCGGTGCCGCTCAGCGTCACGCGCAGAGCAGGCATCGCTTCGCCCGGTACCGTCTCGAAGCTCAGCGTGCCGACGCTGGAGACATGCGGCACGACGCCGTCTTCGTCGCTGCTGGCTTCGTTGTCCTCGCCGGCCGCGACCGTTCCGCGGTACACCCAGCCCTGGTAGTCGCCCAGGTCGCTCTTGTCCGGATCGAACGTGAACAACGCGAAGCCGGCGCTGGTGACGCCATTGCCGAAGCTCGACGTCGGCACCGCCAGCAGCAAGTGGCCGTTGTCCAGGACGTGATGCTGCGGCTTGCGCGTTTCATCGACCTCGTCGGCGCGCTCGTAGCCGCCGAAGCTGCCCACGTATTGCTGCGCATGCAACAGCATCCACGGCCGCTCGCTGCCCGGCGCGGTCAGCAGGAACGTGGCCTGGCTGATCGACACGCCTTCGCCCGGACCCGCAACCGTCTCGGCGTCGTCGTTGCCGTACTTGTTCGGCGTGGCATAGGCGAAGCCGGTGTAATAGTGCTTGCCGCCCAGATCGAAGTGCTGGCCGTGCCAGAAGCTAGCCACGGCGCCGTTGTCGATTTCGTACGAGAGGGCGCCATCGCCGTCGATCCCGTAGATCAGGTACAGCACGCTGCCCGGGTAGGGCGGCGCTTCGGTGGCGACGGCGAGCTTGTTGTCATTGGACATGTGCAGAACATCCTGTATTCGTTGGAGAAGCCGAAAAACATTCCTGAAAATCCCGACACGCCACGCCGCCGCGTCCGGATGCCGCCCTCTTGCGCATCGCAGACACAGCGCGACCTACGCGGACGAAGAACTCCTCGCAGGCGCGGCTTCGGACAGAAAACGGTGGATTGCAATCCGGCCCCAAAGCAGGGGCGGTGATGACGTTCGCGCATGGCGAAACGCAAGCCGGCGATCCACTCCGGCATTTCGGGCGAGTGCAGCGTCCATTGCCGCTCGCGAATGACTCGCCTGATCATCAGGCCCCGTGGCCGGCATCTTACCCAGTTCCATTGCCGGCGACCAGCGGGCGTACGCCCTCCGCGCCGACCTCCGACCGGCCCTGGCGCGGGCCGGTCGGCGGCGGTTCAGCGATCCAACGGCGGCGTGAATTTGCCCTTGGCCTGGTCGTAGGTATAGGTCGCCACGTCGGCGGGGCCGAGGGTGCGGACCTTGCCGGGGCCGGCGATGGCGGTGCCGCTCATGGCCACGCGCAGGTTCGGCACCGGCCCGGTGCCGGGTTCGAAGCTCAGCGTGCCGGTGCTGGATGCGCACTTCATGGTGCCCTGGTCGTCGCAGGCCGCGCCGTTGTCTTCGCCGGTGGCCACGGTGCCCAGGTAGACCCAGCCCTTGTAGTCGCCCTGGTCGTTCTTGTTCGGGTCGAAGGTGAACACGGCGAAGCCGGAGCTGGTGATGCCGTCGGCGAAGCGGGTGGTCGGCAGCGCCAGCAGCAGGTGGCCATCCTTGGTTTCGGTGCTCTGCGGCTTGCGCTTCTGGTCCAGCGTGTCGGCCTTCTCGTCGCTGCCGAAATCGCCGGCCCATTGCTGGGCATGGAACAGCGCCCAGGTCGGCTTGCCGTCCGCAGCGTCGAGCACGTAGGTGGCCTGGCTGATGCTCACGCCGACGGCGGGATCCGGCGTGGTCTCTTCCTCCGACTTGCCGTACTTCTCCGGACCGGCATTGGCGAAACCGGTGTAGTAATGCTTGCCGCCCAGGTCGAAGCGGTAGCCGTACCAGAAGCTGGCCAGCGCGTTGTTGTCGATCGTGTAGGACGCCGAGCCGTCGCCCTTCTGCCCGTAGATGTCGGCGAGCACGCGGCCGGGCGCCGGCACCTCGACCGCGACCGGATCGGGCTGCGCGGCGGGGGCGGCGGGCGCGGCGCTCGCGGCAGGGGCCGCCTGCGCCGCGGCCGGGGCGGCGGCGGGCTGCTTGTCCGTGCAACCGCCGATCGACAGGAGCGTCACCGCCCACAGGGCTGTCTTTGCGAGCCTCATCACTGCGTCCTTTGAAGTTCTTGGCGCGCTCATGCTACCAAGAACGCGTTGGATTCAATGGATGGCCAAGCCGACGCGGCGGAACAGGCGCGGTCGCCTGCATGTCGTGCCGGACGCCCCGGCAGCGCTACGGCACGTCCTGCTCCGGTACCGGCTGCGGCTGCGGTCGCGCCTGCGCCGGCTGGGTCAGGGCATAGAGGATGCGCAAGTCCTCGGCATCGAACGCGGTGGCGTCGTTGCCACGGTAATGGTGGTGGAAGGCGCGTAGCGTGGCCGCGCGGTCGTCGACCGGATAGCCGATCAGCGCCAGCGCCTGCCACGGGTCGAAGCCGGGCGGCGCCGGCGGCGTGTCCGCGGCGGGCCAGCGGCCGAAACCGGCCTCCGCCAGGCGCTTCCACGGAAACAGCGGACCCGGATCGACCTTGCGCGTGGGTGCGAAGTCCTCGTGCCCGACCACCTGCGTGCGCGGGATGCGCAGCCGCGTGCACAGGTCCTCCAGCAACAGCAGCAGGCTGTCGATCTGCGCGGCGGCGAACGGGGTCTTGCCGTCGTTGTCCAGTTCGATGCCGATCGAGGCGGAATTGATGTCGGTGATCGTGCCCCAGCGCCCGGCGCCGCCATGCCAGGCGCGGCGTTCGTCGCTGACCAACTGGTAGCGCTTGCCGTCGCGACCGATCAGGTAGTGCGCGCTGACCTTGCCCTTGCTGTTGCGCGAACGCAGCGTATCCAGGCTGCGCTGCACCGAGTCCTGGTCGGTGTAATGGATCACGATCAGGATCGGCCGGCGCAGATCCTGGTTCGGCGACGGCACCCACTCGGCCAGCGGATTGCGCTGCGGCGCGTGCGCGCAGGCGCCGAGCAGGGCGACCAGCGCCATCGGTGCCAGCCAGCGGATGCGCGGCGATGCGGGTGCGGTAAGGAGTCGGGCCATGAGGAAAGATTCCGGGGGATCTGACAGTGAGCGACGAAGCAAGCAACAGCAGTATCAGCCAACACGGTGAACGGGATGGTTGTTGTGGGAGGGACGTCAGTCCCGACGGGCTTTACCGTCGAAGCGTCGGCACTGAACTCTCTCCCACAGGATCGGGGCAAGCTGCTACCCGCATGAATTCCAGGTCGGCATAGTCGTAGCTGAAATCCGCGTTCGGATCGACAGGCGCAAGTCGCATGCGTTGCGTGCCGTCGGCGGCGACAGCGAAGTCCAGCCACGGCTCGGCATCGACGCTGGCGTCGTCCCAGTCCACCAGCCAGCGCGCGCCGGCCTGCATGACCCGGCCGCGCAGCAGCGGCGATTTGCGCGCCTGGAAGCGCAACACATTCTGCTGCGGGCATAGCACGACCTCGCCGAACCACGGATCGCGCCACACGCCCTGCCGATCGCGCGACGCCGCGCCGGCGACCGGCACGCGCGCAGACGTATCGACCGCGGCAGGCGCCGCCTTGCCGGCCTGCGCACGCGCGCGCTCGAGCAGCGTGGCGTAGTGCGCCACATCCAGCGCAGGTTCGCCGGGACGGGTGAAACGCTTGAGCAGCGCCTCGCTCAACACGGTGCGCATCTCGCCGCCCTCGCCGTTGCTGAGAATCACAAAACCGCTGCGCCGATCCGGCAGCAACACCAGCGCCGAATACATGCCCATCAGGGTACCGGTATGCGCGACCTGCCACTGCCCGTCCACGTCGGACAGGCGCCAGCCGTAGCCATAGCCGTACAGTCGCGTGCCGTCCCACTCGCGCATCTGCGCGGAGACCGGCATCGGCGTGTGCAGCGTCCACAACGCCTGACGCTGCGCCGGCGACAGCCAGGGCGCAGCATCGCTGTCGGGCGAAAGCCACGCGTGCATCCAGGCCAGCATGTCGTCGAGACTGCAGCGCACGCCGCCGGCCGCCATCGACGGCATCTCCGCGATCCGCGCCGGATCCGCGCGCACCACCACGTTGGCCTCGCCCTGGCGCATATGCGGCTGGGCGACGTTGCCGACCGCATTGCGGTCCCAGGCGCCGACCTGGCAACGATGCATGCCCAGCGGTGCGAACACCTGTTCGCGCAGCAGCTGCTCGTAGGGCTTGCCGCCGGCACGCGCGGCCACTTCGCCGGCGACCACGTACAGCAGGTTGTCGTAGGCGTAGTGCGCGCGAAAGCTGTGGGTCGGCTTGAGGTAGGCCAACCCGGCGATGATGTCGGCGCGGCTGAAGGCATTGGGTTCGGGCCACAGCATCAGATCGCCGGCGCCCAGGCCCAGCCCGCTGTTGTGGATCAGCAGATCGCGCACCTGGATGTTGCGCGTGACCCACGGGTCGTACATGCGGAATTCCGGCACGTACCGGGTCACCGGATCGTCCCAGCGCAGCTTGCCCGCATCGACCAGCCGCGCCAGCAAAGCGGTGGTCATCGCCTTGCTGTTGGAGGCGATCTTGAACAGCGTCGCGCCATCGATGCGCTCGCCGCTTCCGGCGCGCAGTTCGCCGGCGCTGCGCGCATAGACCACCTCGCCGTTCTCGATCACGCCGACCGCCAGCCCCGGCAGCCGGTAGCGCGTCATGGCCTGCTCGAACAGGCGGTCGAACGCGGCGCGCGGCGGCGAAGTGTCGCCAGCGCCGGGCGCGGCCGCCGCGACTGCCGGCCAAGCCAGGCACACGGCGAGCAAGCACCTGCGCATCCGCCCCGCGCTTGCGGCACTGCGTGATGGCGTCCCGCGCCTGGTTTTCTCCAGCGTGGCGGCGTCGCCTCGCACGCGCGTCCTCAAAAGGTATAGGTGAAGTTGGCGTACAGCTGCCGCCCGATCGCACTGTACACGCGCGGGAAGTACGGCCAGGCGGTGTAGGTGTCGTCGCGCGGATGGATCTTGTCGAACACGTTGAGCACGCTGATGCCGAGCGTGGCCTTGTCGGTGATGCGCTTGGCGATGTCCGCATTCCAGATCACGTATGGCGCCACGCGTCCGCTCTCGGCGTAGTTGGGGCGCGAGCCGTAGCGGTAGCCGTACAGGCTGGTCGACCAGTCGCCGACGCTCCAGTTCGCACGCCAGTTGGTGCGGGTGCGGAACGCCAGGTAATCGACGTCGTTCATCACATCCACCGGCTTGGCGCCGGCGAACTGCGCCACTTCCATCTTCAGCACGCGGGTATAGCCGGCCTGCAGCCCGAACGCGCCCCAGTCGCCGAGCTCGAAGTTGTAGCGCAGGTTGGCGTCCAGGCCATCGGTCCGCATCAACGACTGGTTGATCGGGAAGGTCTCGAACGCGGTGATCTGGCCTTCGGCGGTGAGGTCGGTACCCGGGCTGCGGGTCACCGACTGGATGTAGAACTGGCAGGCCGCCGAGGCGGTATCGACCGCATTGCCGGCGCGGTCGCGGCCGAGCAGGCAGTTGGCGTTGTTCTCCAGCAAGGTCTCGCTGGAGATCGACTCCACCCGGCCTTCCAGTTCGATGCGGTAATAGTCCGCGCTCAGCGACAGCGTCGGCAGCACATCCCAGACGAAACCCAGCGTGGTCGACTTGCCCTTCTCCTCCTCCAGCAGCGGATTGGACGACTGGGTGGAGAAGGTCTGGTACTCGTGCGCGGCCGAACAGGCGGCGGACAACGGGTCCAGGCCGTCGCGGCGGCACAGGTACTCGTCGGTGACGGTGGGATTGTTGGCGCTGGTGCCGGCGTAGATCCACAGCAGGTCCGGCGCGCGGAAACTGGTGGCATGGCTGCCGCGCAGCAGCAGGCTGTCGAACGGCCGCCACTCCACTCCCGCCTGCCAGGTGGCGGCGTCGTCGACCGAGGTGATGTCGTCGTACTTGTCATAACGCGCGGCCAGCGTCGCGCTGAGCCGGCTGAAGATCGGCACGCGCAGTTCCAGGCCCGCGGCGTAGCGGTCGCGCGGGCCGCCGCCCGGAGTCTGGGTCAGGTTGTAGATGCGCTCGCTGCCGGTGTAGTCCACGGTGGTGCGCGGATCCGGTGCCAGGTCGTACTTCTGCCGCGCCGCCTCCAGCACGGTGGCGATCTGCACCATGCCTGCCGGCAGTGCGAACAGGTCGCCGCTGAACACGAACTGGGCCTGATCCGTGCTGGACTCGCCGCGGCTCACCACCTCGGTGGTGAGCTGGTCGTACAGCGCCGCGCTGCCCGGCGCGAACAGCCTGTCGGCGTAGAACTCGCGGATCTCGGTGCCGTCCGGCCGATAGCCGAGTATCGGCCCCATGTAGTAGTCGCGCACCGCATTGGTGAGAAAACGCGGGCGCCGCGTGGTGATGTCGTAGCGCGACAGCGACACGCTCGCGTCCCAGTCGAAACGGCCGTCGAACAGCTTGCCGCGCACGCCGGCGTTGAGGTTCCAGGATTTCTCGTCGTACTCGATGTTCTTGATCCCGCCCACTTCCGAGGGCAGGAAGATGCGCTGCGCGGTGACCAGGCCCAGGTCGGGATCGTAGACGGTGAACGCGCCTTCGCCGATGTAGTAGTGGGTCTGGCTGGAGCTTTCGTCCTTGGAGCGGTTGGCCAGGATCTGCGCATAGCCGGTGACGTCGTCGCTGAAATCGAAACTGCCCGACAGATACGCGGACGTCTTGCCGTAGCCGTTCTGCACCGAGCGGCCTTCGTAGTAGCCGAACGCGCCGCAGCGGTTGGGCGCGGCCAGGCTGTCGGCGGTCTTGTACGGCCTGAACGACGGGTTGGTCGCCGCGCACGCCGCGTCCAGCGCCGCGGCCGACGTGGACAGCGCGCCGCCGCTGGGCCACAGATAGGTGGTGCCGCGGCGCAGGTAGACGCCGGAAATCGAGGCGTTGGGGCTGGACGGATCGGCCCTGTTGCCGGGATGGTCGTCGTACGAATCCAGGAAGTCGCGCTGGCTGGCGACGATGGCTTCGCGGTCCAGCCGTTCGAATGCGTAGGTCAGGCTCCAGCGGTCGCCGGTGCGGTCGCCGGTGCGGCCGCCGCTCCATTGCAGCTGGCCGCTGTCGCCGCCGCCGCGCGTGGTGGTGCCCCCGCGCAGGCGCAGCGTGTCGCCGCTGAAATCGCGCTTGGTGATGATGTTGACCACGCCGGCCACCGCGTCGGACCCATAGATCGCCGAGGCGCCGCCGCTCATCACTTCGATACGTTCCACCGCCGCCGCGGGAATGCTGCCCAGGCTCACCGCGGTGCCGTTGGCGTTGTAGGACTGCGGATAGTCGGCCATGCGCTTGCCGTTGAGCAGGATCAACTGATACCCGGGACCCAGACCGCGCAGGTTGAGGTACTGGCCATTGGGCGAACTGCCGGTCTGGTCGCTTTCGTTGAAGGCGCTGCCGCTGAACTGGGTCAGCGTGCCGAGCGATTCCCACACCGTGCTGAAGCCTTGCTTCTGGATATCCTGCGCGGTGATGACGGTCACCGGCGCCGGTCCTTCCACCTGCGAGCGCGCGATGCGCGAACCGGTGACGGTGACCTTGTCCAGGTCGCGCGTGGCGACGGCGGCGTCCTGTGCCGCGGCGAGCGGCGGCACTGCGCATCCGGCCAGCAACGCGAGCGCGAGGCGGGACGGTCGGAGGTGGCAACGGGTCTGCTGGACTCGGGTGGACATGCGGCTCTCTCCTGCAATCGACGGACGCTGACGACGGCGCCCCCAAGTCGACGAGGCCAACAGCCGGCCGCCTTCCCTGGGCACCCACGCGGACGACATGGCGCACGGCCGCGTGGCACGGCGCCATTCTCTGTAATCGCTACTTTCCCCCAGGTGCGGATGCCCAACAGCGCCCCCTGCGGCGTGCGCATGCTCCATGGCTACCGCCTCGCTGCTGACGGGAACGGCGCCTGTCGCCACCGCTTCCTCGCCCTGTGTTTTTGGTGTAGCACGCCGCGAAATCGCGTGTCAATCGCGCATTCTTGACAAGCCCCATCGAGAAAAAGACTATTCGGAAGCCGGCGCGCAGCCGCCTGCCATTTCTTTCCACTGCCTGGGGACCGATGAATACGATGCGTGGCCTGTGCCTGTTGCTGGCCGCCGCATTCAGCGCGTCCCTCGCCACGGCCAGCGTCGCCGAAGAGGCGCCGTTCCAGCTGCAGTCCAGCCAATTGCAGGCGGACTACTGGATCGCGCGCCTGCCCCATGCGTCGCGCCCGCTGCTCGACGCGGCGCAAGTGCAGGCGTTCAACGCGCACCTGCTGCGCCACGATGCGTCGATGCACGATCTGCAGGCGCTGCCCGAGCGCTACAGCGCAGCGCAGGTGCGCGAGCAGGTGCTGGCGCTGTCGGCGCCGCCGACGCGAATGCTCTACGACGCGCACGGCGCCGCGCTCGATGCCGCGCAGCTGGCCGCCCTGCAGTCCGTACTCGCCCTGGACACGATACCCGCGCAGGTCGCGCCGCGTTACGCACTGGTGGTGCGCCGCGCCGACCTGCGTACCTTCCCGACCCGGCAACGCGTTTTCAGCAGCCGCGACGACCACGACATCGACCGCTTCCAGGAATCGGCGCTGTATCCCGGCACCGCGGTGGCGATCCTGCACGCCAGCCGCGACGGCCAGTGGTTGTTCGTGCTGGCGCCGAACTACGCGGCGTGGATCGAACGCGACCGCGTGGCCGAGGGCGAGCGCGCCGCGGTGCTGGACTACGCACAGCGCACGCCGCGGCTGGTGGTGACCGGCGCACGCGCGCTGACCGCGTTCACCCCGGAACTGCCTGCGGCCTCGCAACTGCCGCTGGACATGGGCAGCAGCCTGCCGCTGCTGCAGGACTGGCCGGCGCAACAGCCGGTCAACGGCCAGTCGCCGCTGGCCGCCTACGTGGTGCAACTGCCCTTGCGCGACGATGCTGGCCGACTGCGGCTGGCGCCTGCGCTGATGCCGCGCGGCGCCGACGTCGCCACCGCACCGTTGGCGGCGACGCACCACACCCTGCTGCGCCAGGCGTTCAAGTTCCTCGGCGAGCGCTACGGCTGGGGCAACGACTACGACGCGCGCGACTGCAGCGGCTTCGTCTCCGACGTCTACCGCAGCCTGGGTATCGCATTGCCGCGCAATACCGGCGACCAGGCGCGCAGCCCCAGTCTCGCCAGCGTGCCCTACGTCGCTGCCGCGCCGCTGGCGCAACGGCAGCAAACGCTGGCGCGGCTGCAGGTCGGCGATCTGGTGTACATCCCCGGCCACGTGATGATGGTGATCGGCCACGACCACGGCCACACCTGGGTGATCCACGATGTGGCCGGCGCCGGCTACCGCGACGCGTCCGGACAGTTGCAGCGCGCGCGCCTCAACGGCGTCTCGGTGACGCCGCTGGAGCCGATGCTGCTGGGCGACGGCACCCCTTTCATCGACCGCATCACCCGCATCCAACGCGTCCGTCCGCTGCCTGTCGAATGAAGATCACCGATATCCAATTGGGCATGCTGCGCGTGCCGCTGAAGACCCCGTTCAAGACCGCGCTACGGACCGTGGAGACGATCGAAGACGTGGTGGTGCTGGTGCACACCGACAGCGGCCACATCGGCTATGGCGAAGCGCCGGCCACGGCGCCGATCACCGGCGACACGCATGGTTCGATCGTCGCGGCGATCGACCACTTCATCAAGCCACGCCTGATCGGCGAGGACGTGGCCGACCTCAACCGGATCACCGGGCAGATCCAGGGCGCGCTGGAGCGCAACGGCAGCGCCAAGGCCGCGGTGGAGATCGCGGTCTACGACCTGTGGGCGCAGCTGTATGGCGCGCCGCTGTACAAGATGCTCGGCGGCGGCACGCCGGCCATCGCCACCGACATCACCATCAGCGTGGACGCCATCGACAAGATGGTGGCCGATACGCGGTCGGCGCTCGCGCGCGGCTTCACGGCGCTGAAGATCAAGGTCGGCAAGGACATCAACGTGGACATCGCGCGGGTCAAGGCGATCCATGCCGCGGTGGAAGGCCGCGCCTCGCTGCGCCTGGACGCCAACCAGGGCTGGACACCGAAGCAGTCGGTATATGCGATGCGCGCGCTGGAAGACGCCGGCGTGGCGCTGGAGTTGCTGGAGCAGCCGGTCAAAGCCTGGGACATCGACGGGCTGAAGTACGTGACCGAGCGCGTGAACACGCCGGTGATGGCGGACGAAAGCGTGTTCGCGCCAGCGCAGGTGTTCGACCTGATCCAGCGCCGCGCCGCGGACATCGTCAACATCAAGCTGATGAAGACCGGCGGGCTGTCCAACGCGATCCGCATCGCCGACATCGCGGCGCTGTACGGGGTGGAGTGCATGATCGGCTGCATGCTGGAGTCGAGCATCAGCGTGGCGGCGGCGGTGCACCTGGCGGTGGCCAAGGCGGACGTCATCACCAAGGTGGACCTGGACGGCCCGTCGCTGGGCCTGTTCGACCCGGTGGAGGGTGGCGTGCTCTTCAACGACTCGCAGATCACCATCACCGACGCGCCCGGCCTGGGCATCCGCGAGATCCGCGGCCTGGAACTGCTTCCTGCGCGCGGGTGATCTGGGCGCGTTGGCGCATGCGCTGCACTGCGCACGGCGACGCATACGACAGCTTCCACCGATTGCGCGTGCCATCACCACGTAGGGTGGCGACGCCGGTGCGCGTCGGGGCGGACAACTACCACGACTTCGGCACACTTCACCTGGAGCACCAAACGGATCCCGGTTGCTGCCCGGCCCGGCCCGGCCCGGCCTGCCCTGCCCTGCCCTGCCCTGCCCTGCCCTGCTCTGCTCTGCTTTGCTCTGCTTTGATTTGATTTGCTTTGATTTGCTTTGCTTTGCTTTGCTCTGCTGTTGCTTTTACCGGGTTCCCTTCCGCAGCGGCGGATGGACCGGGGAAAAACCCGAAGGGCGGCGCACATGGATGTGCGCCGTTCGCGGCAGGGGCAGGATGCCCCTTCCGCGAATCCCCGGTGCATCCGCGCACCCGTAGCGCGCAGCGCGGAGGGCGCGTAGGCAGGGCGTGCTTTCTTTTGGTTACTTTTCTTTGCACGAGCAAAGAAAAGTGACCCGCCCTAGGCGGAAGCTTTTGCTGTTGCTTTTTTTGCTTGCGAGTTTGCTTTTTGTAGGAGCGGCTTCAGCCGCGACACTTTCCTGACAGAATCGGTCGCGGCTGAAGCCGCTCCTACAATGATTACTCCATCGCCATCGCAAGGCAAAAGCAAAGGCAAAGCTTTCGCCTGCGGCGAGTTACTTTTCTTTGCTTGTGCAAAGAAAAGTAACCAAAAGAAAGCACACCCTACTCCGCGCCCTCCGCGCTGCGCGCTCCGGGTCCGCGAATAGGACGGGATTCGCGGAAGGGGCATCCTGCCCCTACCGCGAACGGCGCACATCCATGTGCGCCGCCCCTGCGGGGTTTTTCCCGCCCTATTCGCCGCTGCGTAAGGGACCCGGTAAATCAAGATCAAAAGCAAAAAAGCAACAGCAACAGCAACAGCGACGGCAATGGCAATGGCAATGGCAATGGCAATAACAGACACAGTAGTAGCAGTAGCCCCAACTCCACCACACGATCGAACTACGCAGCGAACCGGTCGAGCTTGCCGTGTCGTGCACTGCCGACGACGCCTCCAACACGACACACCATCGGCACCCCAATCCACCCCGCCTGTCCACACCGCAAAGACGGTCTAGGTGCATGATCCCGCGCCGCAGATCCGACAACTGTTGTACCTTGCAACCTTGCAGCATCTGCTCGACTTCGCGGCCGGGCCGATGCGCCCAATCTACCCCGACCGCAGGCGGCAGCTGGCGGTGAACCTGCAGCGGGTCCAGCGCCCGTTCGATGCCCGATCGCGACCGGAGAAGCGCATGCCGAAATTCCCATGGTTGTCCGCCTTGACGCAGAGCGGCCGCGTTCGCCGCAGCTGCCTGGCCGCCATGGCACTGCTATGCGCCGCCGTGACCGGCCCATGCCTGGCCGCCACCGGCGGCACCACGCCACAGGCACTGCGGCAGGCAAACCAGATCGTGCTGGTCGTGGCGCCGGACTGGGACAGCCCGCGCGGGCAACTGCAGGCGTTCGAACGCACCGCGCACGGCTGGCGCGCGCACGGCCAGCGCTTCGATGTCGCGCTCGGCCGCAACGGCAGCGCCTGGGGGCTGGGCCTGCATCCGGCGCAGACCGATGGCCCGCAGAAGCGCGAAGGCGATGGCCGCAGCCCGGCCGGCGTCTTCACCATCGGCGAGGCGTTCGGTTATGCGCAACGCATCGACAGCGCACTGCCGTACCAGCCGATGCAGCAGAGCAGCTATTGCATCGACGTGCCCGATTCGCCGCTGTACAACCGCATCGTCGATGCCGAGCAGGTCGGTGCCGACGCGGTGGCCGGTTCGACCGAGCCGATGCGCCTGGACCTGCACCACGACGGCGATCGCCGCTACCAGGAAGGCTTCGTGATCGGCCATAACCCGCAGGCGCGGCCCGGCGCCGGCAGCTGCATCTTCGCGCACCTGTGGCGTGCCGCAGGCGAGGCCACCGCCGGCTGCACCGCGATGGAGCCGGCCGACATGCAGCGCCTGCTGGCCTGGCTGCGGCCGGACGCCGCGCCGCTGTTCGTGCTGCTGCCGCGCAACGACTACGACCGCCTGCGCCGCGCCTGGGCGTTGCCGGCCGTGGAGCCGGCGCCATGAACCACGCACCCGAACCGAGCCTGGTCCGCGCGGTCAGCCGCTGGCAGATCGTCGGCCTGTCGATCAACGACGTCATCGGCAGCGGCATCTATCTGCTGCCGGCCGCCACCGCCGCGCTGCTCGGACCGATGAGCCTGTGGGCGGTGTTGCTGGCCGGGCTGGCGGTGGGATTGCTGGTGCTGTGCTACGCCCAGGCGGCCAGCTATTTCGACGAACCCGGCGGCAGCTACCTGTACGCCCGCGAGGCGTTCGGCCGCTTCGCCGGCTTCGAGATCGGCTGGATGATCTGGCTGACCCGGATCAGTTCCGCCGCCGCGCTCGGCAACGGCTTGGCCGACGCAGTGGTGCGCTTCTGGCCGGCCGCGGCCGCCGGCGGCGCGCGCCTGGCGATCGTGGTCGGCTCGCTCGGCCTGCTCACCGCGATCAACGTGATCGGGGTGAAATCGGCCGCGCGCACCGGCGTGGCGCTGGTGATCGGCAAGCTGGTGCCGCTGCTGCTGTTCGTGGCCATCGGCCTGTTCTATGTGGACTGGTCGTGGGCGTTCTCCGGCAAGGCGCCGGACCCGCGCGACTTCGGCAACATGGGCGAAGCGGCGTTGCTGTTGCTGTTCGCCTACGCCGGTTTCGAGAACATCCCCGCCGCCGCCGGCGAATACCGCAATCCGCGCCGCGACGTCCCGTTCGCGCTGATCACGATGATCGTCACCGTCACCCTGATCTACGCCGCCGTGCAGGTCGTCGCGCAGGGCACGCTGGCGAACGTGGCGCAGTCGGCGACGCCGCTGGCCGATGCCGCCAGCGGGTTCGGCGGCGAGACGCTGGCGCTGATCCTCACCGTCGGTGCCACCGTCTCCATCCTCGGCACCACCAGCAACACGGTGATGCTGGGGCCGCGCTTCCTGTTCGCGCTGGCCCAGGACGGGTACGGCCCGGCGTTCCTGGCGCGGGTGCATCCGCGCTTCCGCACGCCCGCCGCGGCGATCCTGCTGCAGGGCGTGCTGTCGCTGGCGCTGGCGCTGTCCGGCTCGTTCGTGCAGCTGGCGCTGCTGTCGATGGTCACCCGCCTGTTCGCCTATATCGGCACGGCCGCGGCGGTGCTGGTGCTGGCACGGCGCTACCGCGACCGGCCGGGCGCGCTGCGCCTGCCGGGCGGCCCGCTGATTCCGCTGGCGGCGCTGCTGCTGGCCCTGGCGCTGCTGCTCAGCGCCAGTTGGCAGAACCTGGCCGCGGCGGGCGTGGCGCTGCTGGTGGGTGCGCTGTTCTACCGCTTCCCGCGCAAGGTGACGGCATAGCGCCTTCACGCCGCCTTGCGCCGCTGTCACGGGCAGGTAACCGGGTCGCTTCGACTCTGGGTGCCAGCCTCAGCGATGGAGTCCGCGATGAAACTGCGCCACGTCTACAGCGCCCCCGATCTGGCCACCGCCACCCGCGCCCTGCAAGCGGCGCGCAGCGCCGGCATCGACAACGACGACCTGTCGTTGATCGCCCGCAGCGACATCGAACTGGACGCGATCCCCGACGAGCGCAAGGACGTCAAGACCGATACCTTGCCCGCGGCCGCGCGCGGGGCGGTGGGCGGCGGCGCGGCCGGGCTGCTCGCCGGACTGGTGGCGATCGCGGTGCCGCCGCTGGGCATCACCCTGGCCGGTGCCGGGGTGATGGCCATCGCCGGCGCGCTGGTCGGCAGCTGGTCCTCGGCACTGGTCGGTGCCACCGTGCCGGATCCGGTGCGGCGCAACTTCGAAGAGGAAATCGAGGCCGGCCGTATCCTGGTGGTGGTCGAGGGCGAAGCGGCGCAACTCGCTGCCGCCGACGCCCCGCTGCGTGCGGCCGGCACTGTAGCGCTGCCCTACGAATCCGCCGCTGCCGCGCAGTGACGTGACCCTGCGCGTTGCACGTGGGGGGGCAGCGTTGCCTCGCTAGGGCGCTGGCGCCAGCGCGCGCATGCGCAACAGCAAACCGCCGGTGTGCACCAACGAGTACGCGATCAGCGCCGCAGCGATCGCCAAGGTCAGCGGGCTGGCGTTCTGCAGCGACTGCGCACCGCCCCCGGAAAACGCACCGCTGGCCCAGCGCCACGCCAGGCGTCCGAGCAGCAGCACGCTGAGTCCGGCGCCGATCCAGGGATTGGGGGTGTAATGGCGTCGCCCCTCGACCACGTCGATGCGGGTGTGATGCAAGGCGAAGGCGCCCAACGCCGCGCCGGCCAGGACCCCCATCACCATGCCGAGACGGACCTGCGGCACGACCATCGCGAGGTAGGTCAGCCCTGCCGCCGCCAGCGACAGCAGCAGCAACCGCGCCACGGTCCGCCGCGGTTGCCAGGGCTGGCGGCCGAAATAGCGGCGGATGCGCCGGTAATACAGCCAACCGATGCCGGCGGTCGCCAGGTACGGGGTGAGCAAGGCGATGCCGGTGGAGGCCATGGAATCCTGCGGTAGGCGAAGCGGAGTTGGCGGATCGTAATCCATCCGTGGCCCGTCGCGTAGCCGATGCCCGCACCGGCGTGCGCAACCTGCCGCACCCGCACGCTTCATGCCTCGATCACGCGATGCTGGAATCGCATTAACGGCGCCGCCGCTAACGTCGGACGCCACATCCGCACAGGAGCAGACGATGAGCGTTCCTTATCAGATTCCCGGCCGCGCGCCCAACGACGACGATCGCAGCCTGGTGTCGCAGTACTGGCGCGAGCGTTTCGCCGAAGAGCCTTACTACAGCGATGGCGAACGTTTCGAGGACTATGAGCCGGCCTACCACGCTGGGCACGAAGCGCGCGTCCGCAACCTCAATCTGGCCTACGAACAGGTGGAGGCCGAACTGCATCGCAACTGGGACAGCACCAAGGGATCGCAGACGCTGAGCTGGAGCAAGGCCCGCCATGCGGTGCGCCGCGCGTGGGAGCGGGCAGGCCAGGATTGACCGGATGACCGCGATGGAAATGCCACCGTGTCGATTGCTGGGTGAGCCTTTCCGGATCGCTTCGCAGCCATCGACATGGGCGGCCTGGGTTTATGCGCAATCCGATGGGCCGGCGTCTCGGTAAGCCGCTTACGGATGGTTTCTGGTCGCGGCTGAAGCCGCTCCTACACGGGTCTCCGCTAACCTGCAGCCCCTGATCTTTGCAGGAGCGGCTTCAGCCGCGACAGGGACCACCGAACGTCCGATAAAGGCCGCAACGCGGACATCTCGCGCGCACACCCGGCACATCCCGCCAACACGCCGCCGCGCCGATCCCAGCGCGGCAACATAGCGCCCGTCGGCTTCGCCGCGTGGCTCAGCTCTCCACCGGCTGCAGTTTCAGCAAGCGCCCGCCGCTGCCGTCTTCCAGCAGCCACAGCGCGCCGTCCGGGCCCTGCTCCACTTCGCGGATGCGCTTGCCCATGTCGTAACGCGCCGCTTCGCGCGCGGTCTCGCCATCGAACTCGATCCGCACCAGCGACTGCGACGACAACCCGCCGATGAAGCCGTGGCCGCGCCACTGCGGAAACGCGCTGCCGCTGTAGATCACGAAACCGGCCGGAGAAATCACCGGCGACCAGCTGAGCTTGGGCGCGGCGAATTCCGGGCGCGTGGCATGGTCGGGGATCGGTCGGCCGTCGTAATGGTCGCCGTTGGAGACGATCGGATAGCCGTAGTTGGCGCCGCGCTGGATCAGGTTCAGCTCGTCGCCGCCGGCCGGGCCCATCTCGTGTTCCCACAGCTGGCCGCTGCCGTCGAAGGCCAGGCCGAGCACGTTGCGGTGGCCGAGCGACCAGACCTGCGCCGCCGCGCCACCACGGCGCGCGAACGGGTTGTCGGCCGGCACGCTGCCATCGTCGTCGAGGCGCACGATCTTGCCCAGGTTGCCGCTCATGTCCTGCGCCGGATCGAACTTCTGCCGCTCGCTGGAACTGATCCACAGCTTGCCGTCGGGACCGAACGCCAGGCGATGCCCGTAGTGGCCGTTGCCGGAGACCTTGGGCTGCTGGCGCCAGATCACCTTCAGCTGCGACAGCGTGCCGCCGCCATCACCATCCAGGCTCAGCTTGGCGCGCGCCACCGCGCCGCCGCGGGTATCGCCGCTGACGGCCTCGGCATAACTCAGATAGACCCAGCCGTTCTCGGCGAAGCGCGGATGCGGCAGCACGTCGCCGAAACCGCCCTGGCCGCCATAGGCGACCGCGGGTACGCCGCTGACCGTGCCGGTGCGGCCGCTGGCTGGGTCGAAAC
Organism: Xanthomonas sp. DAR 34887; assembly: GCF_041245805.1. Taxonomy (NCBI): domain Bacteria; kingdom Pseudomonadati; phylum Pseudomonadota; class Gammaproteobacteria; order Lysobacterales; family Lysobacteraceae; genus Xanthomonas; species Xanthomonas tesorieronis. The sequence goes on along the minus strand of NZ_CP162490.1, from coordinate 586,364 downwards.
GCTTGAGTGTGCCGCGCTTCTCGCTGATCAGGGCGCTGCCGTCGGGCAGGAAGCTCATCGCCCATGGTTCGTTGAAGGTGGCGAACGGTGTCGCCGAGAACGGCCAGTCGTCGCGCCGCTCGGCACGCTTGGCGGCCGGTGCGGCGTGTGCGGCGGACACGGCCAGACTCAGCACCAACGCACAGGCCAGACCCAGGGGAGAACGTTGCATGGCGCGCACCTATCGAATGGGGTCGAAGGTCCGAACCTAGCAAAGCGGCTGTGGACGGCAAGCATGCGATGGCCAAGCCGTGGCCGCGATCACGCGCCGCGTTCGCGCGGGGTAGACAGCGACCTGCGCGCGACGCGGCCGCGGGCCGCCAGCCAGATGCGCGCGCAGACGGCCGTGACGGGCCGCCTGCGCACGGCTGTCATGCCTGCGGCAGCAGCTCGAAGGCGACCGGCTCGCCGCTGGCCGACGAGGCGCAAACCCACAGGTCGAACAGCCCCGGCTCGGCTTCGCAATGGCCATCGCGGCCACTGAAGGCCAGCGTGCGACGATCCAGCGTGAACACCACATCCATGCCCTGCCCCGGCGCCAGCCGCACCTTGCGGAAGCCCTTCAGTTCGCGCACCGGGCGCACCCGGCTGGCGACGCGGTCGTGCACGTACAGCTGCACCACTTCCTCGCCGTCGCGCTCGCCGACGTTGTCGATGCGGGTGGTCACGGTCAGGGTGTCGTCCCAGCCCAGCTGCACGCGATCCAGCTGCGGCGCCCCGTAGGCGAAGCGGGTGTAGCTCAGGCCATGGCCGAACGGATACAGCGGCGCATTCGGGATCTCGCGCCAGCGCGCCTTGAACTCGCTCATCGTCGGCAGTTCCGGCCGGCCGGTGCGCGCGTGGTTGTAGAAATACGGCTGCTGGCCCGGGTCGAGCGGGAAGCTGACCGGCAGGCGCGCCGAGGGGTTGTAGTCGCCGAACAGCACGTCGGCCACCGCCGGGCCGGTCTGCGTGCCCAGGTACCAGGTCACCGCGATCGCCGCCGCGTCGCGCACCGCGCCCTGCAGCGCCAGCGCGCGGCCGTTGCGCAGCAGCACCACCAGCGGCGTGCCGGTGGCGGCGACCGCCTCGGCCAGCGCCTGCTGCGCCGGCGGCAACACGATCTGCGTGCGCGACTGCGCCTCGCCGCTGTAGCGTTGCGGCTCGCCCAGCGCCAGCACCGCCACGTCGGCGGCGCGGGCGGCGGCCACCGCGGCCTCGATGCCGCCGTCCAGCGGCGCTTCCAGGTCGCAGCCTGGCACCACGCTCAGCGCATCCGCATCGTCCAGCGCGGCGCGCACGCCGGCTTCCAGGGTCACGTAGCGGGTCTTGTCGCCGAACAGGGTCCAGCAGCCTTCGATGTTCTCGCGGTCCTGCACGAACGGCCCGATCAGCGCGATCTTCTGTCCGCGCTTGCGCAGCGGCAGCAGGTCGCCGTCGTTCTTCAACAGCACGATCGAGCGCCGCGCCGCATCGCGCGACAACGCATCGTGCGCGGCGATGTGCGACTGGTCGGCCTCGCGTTGCGGGTCCAGCGAGCGGTACGGATCGTCGAACAGGCCGATGGCTTCCTTCAGCGCCAGCACCCGTCGCACCGCTTCGTCCAGCGCGGCCATCGGTACTTCGCCGTCGGCCACCAGCGACGGCAGGTGCGCGGCGTAGAAACCGCTCTGCATGCTCATGTCCATGCCGGCCAGGAACGCCTTCTTGGTCGCGTCGCGCTCGTCGCTGGCATAACCGTGCGCGATCAACTCCATGTCGGCGGTGTAGTCGGAAATCACCACGCCGGGGAACTTCCACTCGCCACGCAGGATCTCGGTCAGCAGTTCGTGGTTGGCGCTGGCCGGCACGCCGTTGATGTCGTTGAACGAGGTCATCACGCTCAGCGCGCCGGCGCCGAACGCGGCCTGGAACGGCGGCAGGTGCACGTCGCGCAGGGTCTGCGGCGCGATGTCCACGCTGTTGTATTCCATGCCCGCGGCGACCGCGCCGTAGGCGGCGAAATGCTTGGGGGTGGCCAGCAGCGCGTCGTGCGCGCGCAGGTCCGGGCCCTGGAAGCCGCGCACGCGCGCGGCGGCGAACGCGCAGCCCAGCACCACGTCCTCGCCGGCGCCTTCGGCGCCGCGGCCCCAGCGCTGGTCGCGGGCGATGTCCACCGCCGGCGCATAGGTCCAGTGGATGCCGGCGGCGGTGGCCTCGATCGCGGTGGCGCGCGCGGTGCGCTCGGCCAGCTCCGGCTCGAAACTGGCCGCCTCGCCCAGCGGGATCGGGAACACCGTGCGCATGCCGTGGATCACATCGGCGGCCAGGATCACCGGGACGCCCAGCCGGCTCTCTTCCAGCGCGGTCTGCTGGATCCGCCGCCCCAGTGCCGCGCCCACGCCGTTGAACAGCGAGCCGACCAGGCCCGCGCGTACCTGCTGCAGCACCTCGTCGGCATTGCTGACGTTGGCTTCCGGATTCACGTCAGGGGCGAACGGGCGCACCATGTCGGCGAAGACGCCGAGCTGGCCGACCTTCTCTTCGACGGTCATGCGGGCGATGAGCGATTCGATACGATCCGAAGCCATGGGGTCCTTTGAGAAAACGTTTACATAGCCGCCAATTCTAGCTCTCCGGCCAGAGGAAAGAGCAAATCCCGACGCCGTATTCGCCTATTCAGGGAACTGTCTACGGCGCTCCGCCACCGGCGACGAGCGCCGCCATACGCCCCCGCATCCCACTATTGAACCGTTTGCGGCGCGCGCGTCGCAACCGCACCGGCCGGCACCGGCGCCTTGCGCCCCCGGCAAGCTCGGCTGCGAGCGTAACGATCCTGCGCCTCGGCATACGCCGGATTGCGTCTCAACCAGCCTGCGACGCACCGCCCGCAGCGCCGCGCCGCCAACCCGGGGCCGCCGGCGCCATGCCGGCCATGCCCCACTCACGAACTGAAGTAGGCCTCGGCGATCGCGCTGTGCAGGTAGCCCAAGTGGGTCTGGATCTCGTCCATGAACTCGGCCGGATTGTGCCGCGCCAGGTACGACGGGTCGGCATTGCGCACCAGCCCGTTGATCCGCATCAGCGCGCGCTCCACGTTCGGCCGCGGCGGCATGGTCGGCAGGATGTGCTGGGCGCGGGTCAGGCAGAAATGCACGCTGCGCGGGAAATCGTTGTTCTGCAGCAGGAAGCGCAGCGCATGCTCGCCGGTGACGCGCTGGCGCACATGCCGCCGATACATCTGATAGGCGGCCAGCGAGCGCAGCACGCTCATCCACTGCATGTTCTGGTAGGCCTCCAGATCGTCGGCCTTGCGCGGGGTGATCAGCCCCGAGGCGCCGGCATCAATGATGCGCGTGGTCATGTCGGCCTGTTCGATCGCCGTGCCCAGGCGCAGGAACTGGAAACCGATGTCGCGGCTGACGTTGGCGGTCAGCAGCCCGGACACCTTCAGGCAGGCATCGGTGACGTGGGTCAGGAACTCCATCCGGTAACGGCGGCCGACGCTGCGCTCGCCGTTGGCGTCGATATGCAGGTGCAGGTCGTTGACCGCTTCCCACACTTCCTGCGGCAGCGTGTCGCGGATGCCGCGCAACAATTCGCGCGCCTGCCGCGCCGAGCTGCGCAGCGAGGACGGATTGCGCTCGTCCAGCAGCAGGAAGCGCACCACGTCGGCATCGCCGACATCGTCGCCGGCATTGGGGAACCAGACGTTGAAGATCTCGCCGGCGCCGACCGTGTCGATCATCGGCCGCCAGGCGAACCGCACCGAGCGCGGCAGATCCAGCTGCAGCAGGCTGCCCACGCCGACCAGCCGCGCGGTGGTCTCGGCGCGGCGCACGTAGCGGCTGAACCAGTAGAGGTTGTCGGCGACCCGCGACAGCATCAGTCGGTCTCCTCGTCCAGATCCACCACCCAGGTGTCCTTGGCGCCGCCGCCCTGCGAGGAATTGACCACCAGCGAGCCCTCTTCCATCGCCACCCGGGTCAACCCGCCGGTAGTGACGTAGACGTCCTCGCGCGACAGGATGAACGGGCGCAGGTCCAGATGCCGCGCCGCCGGGCCGGTCTCGGTCACGATCGGCGCGGTGGACAGGCCCAGCGTCGGCTGCGCCATGTAGTTGCGCGGATCGGCCTGGATCAGCTTGCGGAACTCCTCGCGCTGGCGCTTGGTCGAGCGCGGCCCGATCAGCATGCCGTAGCCGCCGGATTCGTTGGCCGGCTTCACCACCAGTTCGTCCAGGTGTTCGAGCACGTACTGGCGGTCCTTGTCGTCGTGGCACAGGTAGCTGGGCACGTTGGGCAGGATCGGCTCTTCGTCCAGGTAGTAGCGGATCATCTTCGGCACGTAGGCGAACACCACCTTGTCGTCGGCCACGCCGGCGCCGGGCGCATTGGCCAGCGCCACCTTGCCGGCGCGCCAGCTGCGGATCAGTCCGGGCACGCCGAGCACCGAATCGGGATGGAACACGTCCGGGTCGATGAACAGATCGTCGACCCGGCGATAGATCACGTCGACCCGGCGCGGCCCGTAGATGGTGCGCATGTAGGTGCAGTCGTCGTCGGCGACGAACAGGTCGTCGCCCTCGACCAGCTCGATGCCCATCGCCTGCGCCAGATAGGCGTGTTCGAAATAGGCGCTGTTGAAGATGCCGGGCGTCAGCAGCGCGATCACCGGCTGGTCGCCCGGGCGCGGCGACAGCGCGGCCAGGGTGTCGTACAGCTGCGCCGGATAGTCGTCCACCGGCAGGATCGCGCTGGTCTCGAACAGCTCGGGGAATACCCGCTTGGCGACCATGCGGTTTTCCAGCATGTACGACACGCCGCTGGGAATGCGCAGGTTGTCTTCCAGCGCGTACAGCGTGCCGTCGGCGTCGCGCACCAGATCCGAGCCGCAGATATGCGCCCATACCCCCAGCGCCGGCGCGATGCCCACGCACTGCGGGCGGAAGTTCACCGAATGCTCCAGCAGCATCGCCGGGAACACCTTGTCCTTGACGATGCGCTGCGCGCCGTAGACGTCGCCGATGAACAGGTTGAGCGCGCGCATGCGCTGCTTCAGCCCGGCCTCGGTGCGCTGCCATTCGTGCAGCGGGATCACCCGCGGGATCAGGTCGAACGGCAGCGTGCGATCGACGTTGCGGCCGTCGGAATAGACGGTGAAGGTGATGCCCATGACCCGCGCCGCGACATCGGCGGCGAGCTGGCGTTCGGACAATTCGCGGCCGGACAGGCTGGACAGGTACTCGATGACGCGGCGGGCGGCGGGACGCGGCTGACCATCTGCCTGGATCAGCTCGTCGTAGGTGGCCGTGCGGTACTTGCTCCAGTCCATCGTGCCCCGTCGGTAGACGCCACCGGGCGCGATCGGCCGAGTGTTGCGTTGCACAGCAACATGCCCGGAACCGGAATGAGCGTCAAGCGGCGGCGGCGGCGCCGCATCGGGCCGCGCTCAGCCGGCGTCGCGGCTGCGTTCGATGATCACGCCCACCGCCTGCGCGCCGCGCACCGCGCCCGGCTTGCTCAGCTTCAGCCGCAGCCAACGCACCTGGAACTCGTCCAGCACCGCGGCCGCGCAGCGCTCGGCCAGCGTCTCCACCAGGCCGTCCTCGGACTGCTCGACCAGTTCCACCAGGCGCTTGCTGACCGCCTTGTAGTTGAGCGTATCGGCGATGTCGTCGCTGGCCGCCGGCACCCGGTTGTCGAAGCCCATCTCCAGATCGAAGCGCAAGGTCTGCCGAATGCGCCGCTCCCAATCGTAGATGCCGATCAGCGCGTCGATCTCTAGACCTTCGATGAAAACTTTGTCCATTGGGAGCCGGGATTCGGGATTGGGGATTGGGGATTGGGGATTCGGGAATGGTAAGAGCAAAGGCAAAAGCAGAGGCAAGAGCGCAGAGCCGCTTTTACGAATCCCCAATCCCGAATTCCGAATCCCGCGCCGCCGCCAACGGCGGCAGCGTCGCCATGTCCCAGCGCGGCGTCACCCGCACCGCCGCGTCGCTGGACTGGCCGGCCTGCAGGCGCAGCGCGCCGGCGAAGGCGATCATCGCGCCGTTGTCGGTGCACAGCGCCGGGCGCGGGAAGCAGGCGCGGCCGCCGCGCGCCTGCGCCATCGCCTGCAGCTTGGCGCGCAGGCGCACATTGGCGCCGACGCCGCCGGCGACCACGATGGTGTCGCTGCCCGCCGCCTGCAGCGCGCGCTCGCACTTGACCGCCAGCGTGTCCACCACCGCATCCTCGAAGCCGCGCGCGATGTCCGCGCGCGTGCTCTCGCTCTGATCGCTGCCGCGCCAGGCCAGCAGCACCTGGGTCTTGAGTCCGGAGAAACTGAAATCCAGCCCGGGCCGGTCGGTCATCGGCCGCGCGAAGCGGAACCGGCCCGGCGTGCCCTGCGCGGCCAGCGCGGCCAGTTGCGGGCCGCCCGGATACGGCAGGCCCATCATCTTGGCGGTCTTGTCGAAGGCCTCGCCGGCGGCATCGTCCAGGGTCTCGCCGAGCAGCCGGTACTGGCCGATCGCCTCCACCGCGATCAGCTGGGTGTGCCCGCCGGACACCAGCAGCGCCACGAACGGCGGCGCCGGCACGCCGTGCACCGGGTCCGGATCCTCCATCAGCGGCGCCAGCAGGTGCCCTTCCATATGGTGGACGCCGATCGCCGGCACCTCCAGCGCCCAGGCCAGCGCGCGCGCCACGCCGGCACCGACCAGCAGCGCGCCGACCAGGCCCGGACCGGCGGTGTAGGCCACCCCGTCCAGGTCGCGCACGCGCAGCCCGGCCTCGGCCAGCGTCTGGCGGATCAGCGGCAGCAGCTTGCGCACGTGGTCGCGGCTGGCCAGTTCCGGCACCACGCCGCCATATTCGGCGTGCAGCGCGATCTGGCTGTACAGCCCGTGGGCGCGCAGCGCGGCCGCGCCGGACAGGGCGGTGTCGTAGACGGCGACGCCGGTTTCGTCGCAGCTGGATTCGATGCCGAGGACTTTCATGGCTGCCATTGTGGGGCCGAATCGGCGGCAGGCAAACGCCCCGCTTGCAGCCAGGAAATCAGTCGCTATAATGTGCGGCTCGCCGGGCGTGACCCGGTCACCATTGTGTCCCGGAGATTCCATGCCCAGCGTCAAAGTCCGCGAGAACGAGCCCTTCGAGTTTGCGCTCCGTCGCTTCAAGCGCACCTGCGAAAAGGCCGGCGTGCTGGCCGAAACCCGCAAGCGCGAGTTCTACGAAAAGCCGACCCAGGAACGCAAGCGCAAGGCCGCAGCCGCGGTGAAGCGCCAGCTGCGCCGTACGTCTCGCGACGTCACCAAGCGCCAGCGTCTGTACTGAGGATCGCGGTTTGCGGTAGCGGGGTATGCCGGTTTCGGCATCCGCTACGGTAAGCCCACGAAGCCGGCACGCGCAAGCGTCGCCGGCTTTTTGTGTGGCCGCGGGCCAGGCCCGGCCTGGCCATGTGGCGGCGCATCGGCCCGCACCGCCTGCGCATGCGCAGGCGCATCTGCCACGCCTGCCCCGCTCCGGCGCGCAGCCACCTGCACCCTGCCCGGACCGATGCGGCGCAGCGCCTAGAATGACCTCCCCTTTCTTCCCTTTCCCCTGGAGCACCTCATGACCCTCAAGCAGCAGCTCACCGACGACATGAAGGCCGCGATGAAGTCCGGCGACAAGCACAGCCTGGGCGTGATCCGGCTGATCAACGCCGCGATCAAGCAGAAGGAAGTGGACGAGCGCGTGGAAATGGACGACGCCGCGGTGCTGGCGGTGATGGACAAGATGGTCAAGCAGCGCAAGGACTCGGTGAACCAGTACGCCGCGGCCGGCCGCGAGGACCTGGCGGCGATCGAGCGCGAGGAGATCGTGGTGATCGAGCGCTACCTGCCGGCCAAGCTCGGCGAGGCCGAGATCGTCGCCGCGATCCAGACCGCGATCGCGCAGACCGGCGCCAGCAGCGCGGCCGACATGGGCAAGCTGATGGCCGTGCTGAAGCCGGCGCTGGCCGGCAAGGCCGACATGGGCCAGGTCTCGGTGCTGGTCAAGCAGCAACTGGCCGGCTGATCGCGGCAGCGGGCTTCACCCGCCTTTCGGCACCGGGCTGATACAACGCACGCGAGCCTGCGACACCTTCTACGCGCATCCGCGGGCCCGGCATCACCGTGCCGCGCCCGCTGCAAGGCCGTCGCCGCTCCCATGTCCCTGTCGCTGTCGCCCACCCGCCTGCAAAAACACCTCGACCGCCTGCAGCAGAGCCTGCCGGCGGCGCTGGTGCGGCGTTTCATCGAAATCGACGTGATGACCCAGGCCGCGTCGCTGTCGTTCTACGCGCTGCTGTCGCTGGCGCCGTTGCTGGTGCTGCTGCTGTGGCTGACCGCCTCGCTGTACCCGCAGGCGCAGCAGGCCTTTATCGAACAGATCGGGCAACTGGCCGGGCACGGCGCGCGCGAGGTGGCGCAGACCATCATCGACAACGCCAAGAACCAGCCCAACATCGGTTCGCTGGCCGGGCTGTGGAGCACGCTGCTGCTGTTCGTCGGCGCCACCGCGGTGTTCGCGCAGCTGCAGAACGCGCTGAACCTGATCTTCCGCACCGACAAGCAGCGCCTGGAAGGGGTCATGGCGTGGCTGAAGAAGCGCGTGTTCTCCTTCGGCGTGGTGCTGGGACTGGGCTTTCTGCTGCTGATCTCGATGATCCTGACCACGGTGGTGCAGGTGCTGTTCGCGCGCATGCCGTCGCTGCTGCCGGCGGTGGGCTACGTCTCGACGCTGGCGATCTACGTGCTGGCCTTCGCCGTGCTCTACCACTATCTGCCGGACCGGCGCGTGGAGTGGCGCCAGGCGGTGATCGGCGGCGCCATCACCGCCTGCCTGTTCGTGGCCGGGCGCTATGCGATCGGCCTGTACATCGCCACGGCCGCGCCGGGCAGCGCCTACGGCTCGATGGGCGCGCTGGTGATCCTGCTGGTGTGGATCTACTACGCCACCGTGGTGTTCTTCGTCGGCGCGCTGATCACCGCGGTGATCGACGAACGCCTGCGCTCGCGGCGCAAGCTCGCCGCGGCCGGGATCGACGCCAGCGCGATCACCGCGATTCCGCCGCAGCTGTAGCGCCGCACCGCCAGGCTTTGCGGCCCGATCCGTGGCGGTGGCGCGGACGCGTGGCATCCTATCGTCCATGGCCCGCATCCCCGACGCATTCATCGACGACCTGCTTGCCCGCACCGACATCGTCGAGGTGGTCGGCACGCGCGTGCCGCTGAAGCGCCAGGGCAAGGAATACGCGGCGCGCTGCCCGTTCCACGACGAGCGCTCGGCCTCGTTCACGGTCTCGCCGACCAAGCAGTTCTACCACTGCTTCGGCTGCGGCGCGCACGGCACCGCGATCAGCTTCCTGATGAACTACGACCGCCTCGAGTTCCTCGACGCGGTCGACGAACTGGCCAAGCGCGCCGGCATGGAAGTGCCGCGCGACGCGCAACAACGCGGCGCCGCGCAGGCTGCCGGCGACGACCACCGCGACCTGTATTCGGCACTGGACGCGGCGACCAAGTTCTTCCAGCGCCAGCTCGACGCCAGCGACAAGGCGCGCAGCTACCTCGATGGCCGCGGCGTGGACGCCGACAACCGCGCGCGCTTCCAGATCGGCTATGCGCCGGACGGCTACAGCGCGCTGAAGGACGCGCTGGGCACCGACGAACGCCGCCACAAGCTGCTCGAGCGCGCCGGGCTGTTCTCCAAGAACGAGCGCGGCCACGTCTACGACAAGTTCCGCGACCGGGTCATGTTCCCGATCTTCGACCGCCGCGGCCGGGTCATCGCCTTCGGCGGCCGGGTCATGGACAAGGACGACGGCCCCAAGTACCTGAACTCGCCGGAGACCGCGCTGTTCCACAAGGGCCGCGAACTGTACGGCCTGTGGCAGGTACGCCAGGCCAACCAGAAGATCGAACGGCTGATCGTGGTCGAGGGCTACATGGACGTGGTCTCGCTGTTCCAGTTCGGCGTGACCCAGGCGGTGGCGACGCTGGGCACCGCGACCACCTCCGAACACGCCGAACTGCTGTTCCGCAACGCGCCGGACGTGTTCTTCTGCTTCGACGGCGACAACGCCGGCCGCCGCGCCGGCTGGAAGGCGCTGGAGTCGGTGCTGCCGCGGATGAAGGACGGGCGCCAGGCGTTCTTCCTGTTCCTGCCCGACGGCGAGGACCCGGACAGCATCGTGCGCAAGGAAGGCGCCGACGGTTTCGCCGCGCGCCTGCAGCAGGCCACGCCGCTGTCGCAATTCTTCTTCGACGAGCTCTCGCGCGAGGTCAACCTGACCACGCTCGACGGCAAGGCGCGGCTGGCCGAACGCGCGCGGCCGATGCTGGCGCAGATTCCCGATGGCGCGTTCGGCGACCTGATGCGCCAGCGCCTGGCCGAGATCACCGGCATCGGCGGTCCCGCGCCCGCCGCCGCCGCGCAGCCGGTCAAGCCGCCGCCGCGCGCGATGGCACGGCCGACGCAAAAGCGCAGCCTGGTGCGCGAGGCGATCGTGCGCCTGCTGCACACGCCGGCGCTGGCGCTGGACCTGCCTCCGCCCTACCCGTTCGCCGGCCTGCGCCTGCCCGGCATCGAGCTGATGATCGAGCTGCTGGAGATCGTGCACACGCGCCCGGACATCTCCACCGGCGCCCTGCTCGAGCATTTCCACGAACGCGAGGAATTGCCCGCGCTGCAGAAGCTGGCGGTGCAGGAGATTCCCGGCGAAACCGCCAGCTGGCGCCAGGAACTGCACGACGTGGTGGTGCAGCTGGAACGGCAGACCCTGCAGCAACGGCTGGAGGAACTGCAGGCCAAGCAGCGCGCGCAAGGCCTGGACGAGACCGACAAGTACGAACTGCGCGAACTGTTCAAGGCGCGCGCAGCGCTGCATTGATTCATCAGCGAGACACGCAGCCCGCCGCCGGGTGCTGCCAAGCGTCGGGCGACGATGGCGATCGCACCCTGCGGTCACCATGTCTTTTCAAGCAGCGGATGCGGATACGCTGATCGCCCACTTGGTTCCGATGCCCGAGCTCACGTCGCTGCGCGCGCTTCCGCTTCGAGCCACGCTAGCAACCCATACAGCTCTGCATCCTGATCGAGTTCCGTCGTCAGAAGCTCATGGAGTTGCGGCGGCACCGGGTTCAGCTTGTGAGCAATCAGGCTGGAATAAGCGGTCGTGTGCTGTTTTGCCGCCTGCAAGATAAATTCGAACGCGTTCTTCGGAACACCCTGCAACGTTCCGGGCAGCTCCTGGTTTGGGATCTGTGTGTAGGTGACTCCTGACGACGCCGCATTGCTCTCGGCCTTGCTGACGTTCTTACTGATCACCGGGATCTCTTCGTTTTCATACAACGTCTTGATCTGCTCAAGCATGGCCGCCTTCCAAGCATGCGGCACCACGTCGAGCGAGTTCCAAAGATCGCGATTCCATACCTTGTAGCCATCGCCGGTCGTCGGTGGCAACGTCGAATTGCACAGGTCGGAGAAAGTCGCATTTCCTGATGTCGCGCCAGCGGTCGGATAGCAATACACCGCATTGCATCCTTCCAGCTTATTGTTACTCTTGAGCCAAGTCGCCATGGTGGGTGACAACGCACCACCCAGGCTATGGCCGGCGAAGATCACGTTTGCCCCACTTGGCAGAGTTTTCAGGAATGCGGTCAGCGTATTGCCAGGCGATACCGCCGACAGCGGGCTCACCATGTTGAGCAGATGCCAGACGCCAATCGCTGTTCCCATCGAAATAGCAGTATTGGCATCACTGGGCTGCGTCAATGCAACTGGCGGGGCGCTTACGGTGGGATCGTAGGTCAAAAAGTCGACCACGCTGGTGACGTCAAAATCCTCCGTCACCCAGTCGTAGCGAGAGAATGGATCAGTGGCGGCGATCGCCACGACATAGACCTCTCCGACCAGTTCTCCAAGCGTGCTCGTCTTGGCCACAAACATGGCATTGCCCGAACGGAACGTGCCCTCCTTCTGCCAGACCTGCGGACCCCATGCCAACTCCCAGCTGCCGATCACCGCCTGCGCTGGCGATGATGCCAGCGTTGCCTGAATGGTTTTCTGATAGTCGATCTGCAGATGTTCCGTCTTGCCGAATCGCTTGCTGACCCAATTGGCCAAGCTCGAAAGCGCAAACACGGTCTGATATTGATCGTATTGCATGTGCGTGCTCCTGATCCCTGGAGAAGCGGGAGGCGATGGCGCACACGCGGCGAGCCATCGTGCCCGACGCGCTCCCCCAATCGGACGGGCCACCGCAATCTAGCAAGCCGCTGATGCGTGCATTCGACCGAAACCGCTGGCGCCGTAACATGTCTGCGAGTTGTCTACGCCGTGCGTCCGGATTCGCGTGCGGGCGCCATGCTTCCTAGAATGCACCACTCCCCGCCGCTCGATTCTCCCCCTCAATGCTCAAGTCCTGGCTCGCGCGCCTGCGCATCGAACCGTTCACCCTGGCACTGCTGTGCACGGTGCTGCTGGCCTCGCTGTTGCCGGTGCACGGGCAGGCCGCGGCGATCATGGACGACGTCACCGACATCGCCATCGCCGCGCTGTTCTTCCTGCACGGCGCGCGCCTGTCGCGCGAGGCGATCGTCGCCGGCGCGCTGCACTGGCGCCTGCACCTGACCATCCTCGCCGCCACCTTCGTGCTGTTCCCGCTGCTGGGGCTGCTGCTCAAGCCGCTGTCGCACTGGCTGCTGACCCCGGAGCTGTACATCGGCGTGCTGTTCCTGTGCGCGCTGCCGTCCACCGTGCAGTCGTCGATCGCGTTCACCTCGATGGCCGGCGGCAACGTGCCGGCGGCGGTGTGCAGCGCCTCGCTGTCGAGCCTGCTCGGGGTATTCCTGACCCCGCTGCTGATGGGCCTGCTGGCCGGCGCGCAGAGCGCGATGGCCAACCCGCTGGAGGCGATGGGCAAGATCATGCTGCAGTTGCTGGTGCCGTTCGTGGCCGGCCACCTGCTGCGGCCCTGGGTCGGCGCCTGGGTCGAGCGCCGGCGCGCGGTGCTGCGCTACACCGACCAGGGGGTGATCCTGCTGGTGGTGTACACCGCCTTCAGCGCCGCGGTGATCGAAGGCCTGTGGCGCAAGACGCCGCTGCCGGCGCTGCTCGGCGTGGCCGCGGTCGCCGCGCTGCTGCTGGCGCTGGCGATGGGGCTGATCACCTTCGGCGCGCGGCGGCTAGGCTTCAACCGCCGCGACGAGATCCCGATCGTGTTCTGCGGCTCGAAGAAGAGCCTGGCCACCGGCGTGCCGATGGCCAAGGTGCTGTTCGCCGGCGGCAGCCTGGGCGCGATCGTGCTGCCGGTGATGATCTATCACCAGATCCAGCTGATCGTCTGCGCCTTCGTCGCGCAACGCTATGCCCGCGAAACGCAGACGGCGACAAAGGACTAGCGAGCGCGGGACGGCGACGGATCGGCGCCACCTGTTCGAGAAGGCGCGGCCGCCACTCGGGTGCATGCGCTGCGCCTGGTGAAAACAGAACGCAGCGCGATGGCGGCCACGCGCCGCCGTCCGTGCCGAGCTACATGCCCGCACTGGCCGCCGCTGAATCGCTGCATATGCAAATGCGCAACCGGCATATCCGCCGGATACCCGCGGCACGATCGGCTAGGTAGAGTGCGCGATTGGCGCCATGGCCTGCACGGCATCCGCCGTTGCCGCCCTCCCCTCTTCGCCCGGTGACCGACGTATGCGCCGCACGCTCCACCTTTCCGTCATGACCTCCGCCAGCCTTGCCGCACTGCTGGCGCTGGGCGGCTGCGACAAACCGCCCGCTCCCGCCAAGCCGCAGGCCGCCGCGCCGGCCAAGGCGCCCGACAGCTCCGGTATCGCCTGGCGCGAAGGCGACGTCGACGACGCCTTCGCCGAAGCGCGCGAGCAGAACAAGCCGGTGCTGCTGTACTGGGGCGCGGCCTGGTGCCCGCCGTGCAACCGGCTCAAGGCCACGCTGTTCAAGGACCCGGCCTTCATCGCACGCACCCGCGCCTTCGTCGCGGTGCATCTGGACGGCGATTCGGAAGGCGCGCAGGCCTGGGGCGAACGTTTCGGCATCAAGGGCTATCCGACCATCATCGTGCTGCGCCCGGATCGCAGCGAGATCACCCGCCTGGCCGGCGACAGCGACACCGGGCGCCTGGCCGAGGCCTTGCGCGTGGCCGCCACGCGCACCACCACGTCGGCGCAGCTGCTGCAGAAGGCGCTGCAGGCGCCGGCCACCCTCAGCGCCGACGATTGGACCCTGCTCGGCGAATACGGCTGGGCGGTGGATGCGAGCAAACTGGTGAAGCCGGAGCAGGCCGCCGGTGTGCTCGCGCAATTGGCCGCCACCGCGCCGCAGCCGGCACTGCAGCGCCGCTTCGCGTTGCTGGCGCTGGCCGCGCAGCCACCGGACAAGGCCGGCACCCGGGACACCAAGCGCCGCGCTGCCGACCGCAGCCTGCTGCAGGCGGTACTGGCCGATCCGGCCGAGGTCCGCGCCAACCGCAGCACCCTGACCTACTCGGCGCGCGAACTGGTCCAGGCCGCGGCCGCCGATGCCGGCGAACGGGCCACGCTGTCGAGCGCGCTGAGCCGCGCGCTGGACCAGGTCTACGCCGACAGCAGCCTGCCGATCAGCGATCGTCTGGATACCGCGTACGCCGACATCCAGCTGGCGCGGCTGGCGCAGGGGCAGCCGGCCGACGCCGGCGACGCGCCGCATCCGCCGCATCCGCCGCTGCCGGCCGCGGTGGTCGCCAAGGTGCAGCAGCGCGTGCAGTGGGCCGAACAGGCCGCCAAGACCGACTACGAACGCCAGTCCACGATCAGCAATGCCGCCAGCCTGCTCGACGCCGCCGGCGACAGCGCCGGCGCCGAACAGCTGCTGCTGGCCGAGCTGGGGCGCAGCAAGACGCCGTACTACTACATGCCGGAACTGGCCGACCTGGCCGAGGCGCGCGGCGACAAGCAGACCGCGCTGTACTGGCTGAAGAAAGCCTACGAGAGCGCCGAAGGCCCGGCCACCCGCGTGCAGTGGGGCGTGCTCTACGTCGATGGCCTGATCCGGCTGCAACCGGACAACGCGGACGCGATCGAGGCCGCCGCCGGCCAGGTCATCGGCGAACTGGCCGGGCAGCCCGGCGGCTACCACCAACGCACCAAGCAGCGTTTCGACACCCTGGCCAAGACACTGCAGGGCTGGAGCAAGGACCATGGCGGCAGTGCCGTGCTCGCGCGCCTGCAGAACAAGATGCAGCAGAGCTGCGGCAGCCAGGACCGCGACAGCTGCCAGCATTGGCTGGGGTGAACGCGCCAGGCGCTGTCGCCACCGACCGCGACAGCATCTAGCGCCACCGGGAGCGGCCAAGCGCTGTACGGCATCCGCCGCAGTCCCGGCACCGGGCCGGCCACCTCGCGACGGCGCGGTCGTCCCGCGCCGCATGCACTCGATCCGCTCGCGCCGCCGCCCGGCGCGCGCAGGCCGCGCCGGGTGCCGGCCTACGCCAGTCAGGCCGCGCGTGCCGACGTCATCGACTGGCCGGCACCATGGCTGCCAGGGCGGCGTCCGCTGCCGGTATGCGCGTTCAAGCCTTGCGCCTGCCCTTCCAGCTCGCGCGCGGCATCGGCCATCTTTTCGACCAGTGCCGCGTTCTGCTGCGTGGCCGTGTCCATCTGCATCACGATCTGGTTGACCTGGCCGATCCCGGCGCTCTGCTCGCGGCTGGCGCCGGCGATGTCGGTCATGATCCGCTGCACCTCGCGCACCGAGCCGAGCAATTCTTCCATGGTGGCGCCGGCACGTGAGACCAACGCCGAGCCGCGATCGACCTGCTCGCTGGAGCCGGCGATCAGCCCACGCACTTCCTTGGCCGCATCGGCGCAGCGCTGGGCCAGGCTGCGCACTTCGGTGGCGACCACGGCGAAGCCGCGACCCTGCTCGCCGGCACGCGCCGCTTCCACCGCGGCGTTCAGGGCGAGGATGTTGGTCTGGAACGCGATGCCGTCGATCACGCTGATGATGTCGGCGATCTTGCGTGACGCGCTCTCGATGCCGGCCATGGTCTGGACCACGTCGCGGACCACCTCGCCGCCGCGCTGGGCGACGTCGCTGGCGCCGTCCACCAGCCGGTTGGCGTGGCCGACATGCTCGACGTTGCGCTGCACGGTGCTGGTGATCTCTTCCATCGAGCTGGCCGCCTCTTCCAGCGCCGCCGCCTGCTGCTCTGTGCGCCGGGCCAGGTCGCTGTTGTCCTCGACCATGTCCGCGGCCGCCGACTGCAGGGTGCGCGCGGCCTCGCCGAGCTGGCGCGCGGCATGGATGTCCAGCAACGCGCCGACCGCGCGCAGCGGGGTGCCGTCGGCGGCGCGCTTGGTCAGGCCGCGCGCGCGGAACCAGCGGTACTCGCCGCTCTTCTGCTGCAACCGGTACTCGATGTCGAAGGAGGTGC
Source organism: Xanthomonas sp. DAR 34887 (assembly GCF_041245805.1). NCBI lineage: Bacteria > Pseudomonadati > Pseudomonadota > Gammaproteobacteria > Lysobacterales > Lysobacteraceae > Xanthomonas > Xanthomonas tesorieronis. The sequence continues at coordinate 569,915 of NZ_CP162490.1, read as the reverse complement.
GGCCGCTGCGGTCGTTGAGATGGGCGGCGAAGGCATTCAGCGCACCCTGCTTGTCCTCCGGATGCAGGCGCGAGGCCCAGCTGTCGAGCACGTTCGGAAATTCGGCTTCCGAGGCGAAGCCGAGCAGCGTGCGGAACTGCGGCGACCACCAGAATTCGTTGGCCGGGTTGATCGGATCGCCGGCGATCACGCTCATGTCCCACAGGCCGTCGTTGAGCATGTCCGCGCCCAGTTCGAAGCGGGTCAGCACCACGTCCAGGAACGCATCGCGCTCGCGCCGTTCGGAGATGTCGGTGAGCGAGCCGGCCACCCGCAGTGGCGCGCCGTGGGCGTCGCGCTGCGTGGTGCCGAGCGCGCGGAACCAACGGTACTGCCCGTTCTTCAGCTGCAGCCGGTATTCCACGTCGTACGGGGTCTGGCCGCTGCGGTCGGCCAGGTGCGCGGCGAACGCATCGAGCGTGGCCTGCTTGTCCTGCGGGTGCAGGCGCGAGGCCCAGCTGTCGAGCACGTTCGGGAACTCGGCCTCGGAGGCGAAGCCGAGCAGCGCGCGGAACTGCGTCGACCACCAGAACTCGTTGGAGGGGTTGACCGGATCGCCGGCGATCACGCTCATGTCCCACAAGCCGTCGGTGGTGCCGGCAGTGACCAGATCGAAGCGGCCGCGCAGATAGTCCAGATCGGCGCGGGCGCTTTCGGCCTGCGCGCGCGCGCGGTCGCGTTCGGCCTCAGCCTCGCGCAAGCGCTCGATCGTTGCCTGCAGCTTCGCCGCTTCTTGCTTGCTCTTGCCCCACATGTGCTTCTCCGCGACTTTGCCGAACTCGGTGGTTCGGTAGCGACCGCAACCGCCAGCACTTGAGCGGAGAACTGAATGGACGGTTCAGCCGATCCAGTGATCGACCAGCAGGAACGCGAACAGCGCCATCAGGTACACGATCGAATAGCCGAACATGCGCATCGAGAACATCTCGTCCGGCGGATCGAGCATGCGCCAGGCGTACCAGACGAACACCGCGTTCAGCACCAGCGCGCCGCCGAGGTAGAACACTCCGCTCATGCCCACCGCGGCCGGCAGCAGCGTCACTATCACCAGCAGCAACGTGTACACCAGGATCTGCTTGCGCGTATGCGCCACGCCGTGGGTGACCGGCAGCATCGGGATCGAGGCCTTGGCGTAGTCGGCGCGGCGGAAGATCGCCAGCGCCCAGAAATGCGGCGGCGTCCACACGAAGATGATCAGCACCAGCAGCGACGCGTAGGCCCAGTCCCACTGGCCCTGCATGCCGGTGATCGCGGCCCAGCCCAGCAGCGGCGGCGCCGCGCCGGCCAGGCCGCCGATGACGATGTTCTGCGGCGTGGTGCGCTTGAGGAACACGGTGTAGATCACCGCATAGCCGATCAGCGAGGCGAAGGTCAGCACCGCGGTGATGGTGTTCACCCAGATCACCAGGATCGCCATCGACAGTGCGGTCAACGCCGTGGCGAACAGCAGCACCTGCCACGGCAGCACCTTGCCCACCACCAGCGGCCGCCACGAGGTGCGCGCCATCTGCGCATCGATGCGCGCGTCCAGCAACTGGTTGATCGCCGCCGCGGCCGATGCCGCCAGCCAGATGCCGAAGAAACCGATCAGGCCGGTGCGCACCTGCGCCCAGCTCGGCACGCCGGGAATCGCCAGGCACATGCCGACCAGCGCGGTGAACACGATCAGCGCCACCACCTTGGGCTTGGTCAGGTCCCAGTAGTCGCGCCAGTGGATGCCCGTTGCGCTCATTGCGGCGCCCGCAGGCGCGCCAGCAGCGACACCAGCACGAACAGCAATGCCACCGCGCCGGCGTTGTGCAGCACCGCCACCGGCAGCGGCAGCGCCAGCTTGACGTTGAGGATGCCCAGGCTGACCTGCGCCACCAGCAGCAGCGCCAGCGCCGCCGCCCAGCCGCGCATGCCCGGCGAGCGGCTCAGCCGCCAGCCCAGCCACAGCAGATAGGCCGCCACCAGCAGCGCCATCATCCGGTGCGCCATCTGGATCGCGATGCGCGACGCGCCGTCGAGCACGCCGCCTTCGTAGTCCACGCCGATGCCACGCCACAGGGTGAAGCCTTCGCGGAAATCGTGCGGCGGCCACCACTGGCTGACGCAGCGCGGGAAGTTGTCGGCCGACCAGCTGCCGCCGCCGCAGGCCAGCGCGGCATAGTTGGCGCTGACCCAGCCGCCGAGCGCGATCTGCAGCGCCAGCAGCGCCACGCCGATGCGCAGCAGCCACTTCAGCCGCGACGCGTCGGCCAGGGTGATCGGCAGGTGGGTGGCGCGCCAGGCCATCCACACCAGCAGCGAAAACATCAGCAGGCCACCGAGCAGATGCCCCATCACCACGATCGGCTTGAGCAGCAGGGTCACCGTCCACATGCCGAGCAGCGCCTGGAAGATCACCACCGCCAGGGTCAGCACCGCCGCGCGCGCCAGGTCGCTGTTGGACCAGCGCAACGCCGCCAGCAGCAGGATCGCTTCGCCGGCAGCGGCCAGCGCCATCGCCAGCGACGGCCAGCCGGACATGTACAGCGGAATCGACAGCGCCACCAGCAGCGCGGCGCCGACGATCTGGACGATGCCCAGGCGCCGCCGGCGCGCGGCCAGCAGCGACAGCACCAGCACTTCCACGCCCAGCGCACCGGCCAGGAAGCGGTGCACCTGCTCGCGCCAGGCCTTGTGCGTCTCCAGCGGCCGGATCTTGCTGGCCGCATGTGCGTTGGCCTCGGCGTTGCTCTGCGGCCAGGTCACCCGGCCGTAGCAGGTCGGCCAGTCCGGGCAGCTCATGCCCGCATCGGACAGGCGCACGAACGAACCGAACATGATCGTGCTGGCGGTGAACAACGCCGCCAGCCAGGCCATGCGATGGAAGTGCCGAAACAGCGCCGGTGGCGCGAACAGGTTCATAGGGGGACGGCTCACAGGAGTTTCAGCAGCTTCGACAGGTCCGCGCGCAACCCGGCCGGATCGAAGCCCGGCGCATAGCGCAGCACCACGAAGCCGTTCGGATCGATCACGTAGACCGGCACCCCGGCCGCGTCGTGCACGCGCGGCAGGCCGTTCAGCAGCGCGGCGTCGGCGCGCAGCACGCGCACCTGCGGCAACGCGCGCACCGCCGCCGGCGGCGTGCCGATCCACAGGATCTGCACGTGGTCGGCGTCGTGGCCGAACAGCTGCCAGACCTTGTCCAGGTCGCGCGCCAGCGCGTCGCAGGCGCTGCCGCAGTCGCACGGCGGGGCCAGCGCGATGCGCCACAGGCGCTGCTGCGGCTGCCAGGCGTAGACGCTGCCGTCGTCGAGCCGCGGTTGCAGCGCGCGCAGGTCGGCCGGCGGCTTCAGCAACTCGCCGTGGTTGCGGCTGCTGGCCGGTTGCCAGCCGGAAAAACGCAGCGCGCCGGCGACCAGCATCGAGCCGAAGAACAGGGCGAACAGCGCGATCAACGTCCAGCGGCCGCGCGCGGTCGCCTGGCGTGGAGCCGTAGGGGAGGCATTCATGCCGGGGATTTTCTCATGGGCGCGCGCTCAGCGCCCGCCCCGCCCCTTGCGCGCGCGCCAACTGAGCAGGCCGGCGGTGACCAGCACGGCCAGTGCCAGGCCGAACCATTGCACCGCGTAACCCAGGTGGCGCTCGGGCGGCAGCGTGTTCGGCAGCATGTCCAGATCGCGCGGATAGCCCAGCGGCAGCGCCGGATCCAGGCGCAGCACCTGCGACAAAATGTCGCGGCGGCCGAGCGCCTGGCCGATCGCCGCCGGCTCGATGCGCATCGCCAGCCACAGCTGCGGCGCCGGCGCGGCGACCAGCGCCGGCCCCAGGGTCAGCCCATGCGAAGGCGCCGGCCCGAGCAGGCCGACCAGCGTGGACCGCCCCTGCAACGGCACTGGCCTGGGCAACGCACGGTCGGCCGGCAGCGGCAGCCAGCCCAGTTCGACCAGCAACGGCGCCGATGCGCCATCGGCCAGGAATGGCTGGTAGACCTTGACCCCGCTGCGGCCCTCGCGCAGTTGGTTGTCGAGCAGGATCTGCCCCGGCAGGAAACGGCCAGTGCCGTGCACCCACGCCAGTTGCGTCGGCCGCGCCGCGGCAAGCGCAGCGGCCAGGGTCTGTGGGCGGTCGCGGATGTGCGCGGCCTGCGCGAGCAGGGCCTGTTTCTCGTGCATGCGCAGCAATTGCCAGCGGCCCAGCGCGCAGAATCCCAGCGCCACCGCCAGCGCGATGCTCCAGCCGAGCCACAGCGGCATGCGCGCGCGCGCGGCGACGCGCGAAGACGCGGCGAGAGTCATAATGCGGCGATACCGTGCACCGAGACGCCCATGAACGACTCGCTGAAAACCCTGCTGATCGTCGCGTTCCTGCTGGTCATTCTGTGGAACCTCGGCGCCGGCCTGTACTACCTGCTGGTGGACCGCGGCCAGAGCAAGCGCACGGTGAACGCACTGACCTGGCGCATCGGCCTATCGGTGTGCCTGATCCTGCTGGTGATCCTGGGCATTTACACCGGCGTGATCAAGCCGCACGGGCTAGGTCGCTGAGGTGCCGGGATTGGAGATTCGGGAATCGGGATTCGCAAAAGCGGATGCTCGCGCTCCTGCCTTTGCGAATCCCCAATCCCCACTCCCCAATCCCCGCCGTCAAAGCACATAGACGAACAGGAACAACGCCAGCCACACCACGTCGACGAAGTGCCAGTACCACGCCGCCGCTTCGAAGGCGAAGTGGTTGTCGCGGCTGAAGTGCCCGCGCGCGATCCGCAACAGCATCACCAGCAGCATGATCGTGCCCAGCAGCACGTGCGCGCCGTGGAAGCCGGTGAGCATGAAGAAGGTGGAACCGTAGATGCCCGAGCCCAGGGTCAGGTTGAGCTCCTTGTAGGCGTGCATGTACTCCTCGGCCTGGAAGTACAGGAAGGTGCAGCCCAGCGCCACAGTCAGCGCCTGGAACACCATCAGCCGCGTGCGCTGGCCGGCCTTGAGCGCATGGTGGGCGATGGTCAGGGTCACGCCGGAGCTGAGCAGGATCAGCGTGTTGATCAGCGGCAGGCCCCATGCCGGGATGGTCTGGAACTGGCCACCGATCGCGCCCGGGCCATTGGTCGGCCACGCCGCCGAATAGCCGTCCCACAGCAGCGCGTTGGTCATCACCCCGTCGCCGGCGCCGCCCAGCCACGGCAGGATGAAGGTGCGGGTGTAGAACAGCGCGCCGAAGAACGCGCCGAAGAACATCACTTCGGAAAAGATGAACCAGACCATGCCCATGCGGAAGGACACATCGACCTGGCGGTTGTAGTGGCCGGCGATCGATTCGCGGATCACGTCGCCGAACCACATGAACAAGGTCGCCACCAGCATCGCGATGCCGGTGAAGAAGGTCCACTTGCCCCAGGCCGCGTCGTTGAGCCAACTGGCCACGCCGATCATGGTCACGAACATCGCGATCGAGCCGATGAACGGCCAGCGGCTCTGGCTGGGCACGTAATAGGCAGTGGCGTCGGTGCTGGGCTGGGCCATGGCGGGCGTTCCGGGTGAGGTCAAGGGGCCGCGCGCGCGGAACCGGCCAGTTTCGGCGATCCCAGTTCCGCGCTCAGCGCATCGTTCTTGTAGAAGGTGTACGACAGGGTGATGGTGGTGACGTCGGCGGGCAGGTTCGGGTCGACGATGAAGCGCACCGGCATGTCGCGCTTCTCGCCGGCCTGCAAGGTCTGCGCGGTGAAGCAGAAACACTCGGTCTTGGTGAAGTAGCCGGAGGCGCGCGCCGGCGCCACCGACGGCACCGCGCTGCCGACGATGGCGCGTTCGCCGTCGTTGCGCGCGTAGTACAGCGCCTCGTTGAGCTCGCCGGGCACCACCTGCATGGTCAGCTGCTCGGGATGGAACGACCACGGCAGCTTGGAATTCACCCCGCCGTCGAACTCGACCTTGACCGTGCGCTTGCCGAGCAGCGGCTTGCCCGCCTGAGGGCCTTCGCCCGGGCCGCGCTCCAGGCGCACGCCGAACACCTTCTCGCAGGCGATGCGGTACAGCGGTACCAGCGAGAAGGTCAGCACGAACACCGCCAGCGCCACGCCGACCAGCTTGAACAGCCCGGCGCTGCTGTGCACCCGCGGCGCCGGCGCGCTCATCGGCCGATCACCCCGGACAGGATGAAGCCGACATAGATCAGCACCGCGACCGCGCCCACCACCAACGCGGTGCGCACGGCGCGCTTGCGGCGCAGGGCCAGATCGTCGAGCGGGGTCTGCGCGGTCATCAGTGGCTGATGTCGTCGTGGGCCAGGTCGCCGGGCTTGAGCACCGGCGGCAGGGTGAAGGTGTGCGCCGGCGCCGGCGACGGCACGGTCCATTCCAGGCCGCGCGCGCCCTCCCAGGAACGCGCCTCGGCGCGCGCACCGTTGCGCAGCGACGCCAGCAGGATGCCGGCCATCAGGAACGGGGTGACGAACATGCCGAACGCGCCGATCGAGCTGACCAGGTTCCAGTCGGCGAACACCACGTTGTAGTCGGGGATGCGCCGCGGCATGCCGGCCAGGCCGAGGAAGTGCTGCGGGAAGAACAACAGGTTGACGAACAGCATCGTCCACCAGAAGTGGAACTTGGCCCAGCCCTCGTTGTACATGCGCCCGGTCCACTTCGGCCACCAGTAGTACACCGCCGCGATCAGCGCGAACACCGCGCCGGTGACCAGCACGTAGTGGAAGTGCGCGACCACGAAGTAGGTGTCGTGGTACTGGAAGTCGGCCGGCACGATCGCCAGCATCAGCCCGGAGAAGCCGCCGATGGTGAACAGGATGACGAACGCCACCGCCCACAGCATCGGCGATTCGAAGGTCAGCGAGCCCTGCCACATGGTGCTGACCCAGTTGAACACCTTCACCCCGGTGGGGATGGAGATCAGCATGGTGGCGAACATGAAGTAGATCTCGCCGCCCAGCGGCATGCCCACGGTGAACATGTGGTGGGCCCAGACGATGAAGCTCAGGAACGCGATCGCGGCGATCGCGTACACCATCGCCTGGTAGCCGAACAGCGGCTTGCGGCTGAAGGTCGGGATGATCTCGCTGACCACGCCGAACGCCGGCAGGATCATGATGTACACCTCCGGATGCCCGAAGAACCAGAAGATGTGCTGGTACATCACCGGGTCGCCGCCGCCGGCCGCATTGAAGAAGCTGGTGCCGAAGAACTTGTCGGTCAGCAGCATGGTCACCGCGCCGGCCAACACCGGCATCACCGCGATCAGCAGGAACGCGGTGATCAGCCAGGCCCAGCAGAAGATCGGCATCTTCAGCAGGTCGATGCCGGGCGCGCGCATGTTGAGCACGGTGGCGATGATGTTGATCGCGCCCATGATCGAACTGATGCCGGCGACGTGGATCGCGAACACGCTGAAGGCGACGTTGTAGCCGCCCTGCAGCGACAGCGGCGGGTACAGGGTCCAGCCGCCGGCCGGCGCGCCGCCGGGCAGGAAGAAGGTCAGCAGCAGCAAGGTGAAGGCCACCGGCAGCAGCCAGAACGACCAGTTGTTCATGCGCGGCAGCGCCATGTCCGGCGCGCCGATCTGCAGCGGGATCATCCAGTTGGCCAGGCCGACGAAGGCCGGCATCACCCCGCCGAAGATCATCACCAGCGCGTGCACGGTGGTCATCTGGTTGAAGAACTCGGGCTTGACGAACTGCAGGCCCGGTTGCGCCAGCTCCGCACGGATCACCACGCTCATCGCCGCGCCGACGATGAACATCGTGAAGCTGAAAAGCAGGTACAGCGTGCCGATGTCCTTGTGGTTGGTGGAGAACAACCACCGTTCCACGAAGCTCTGCTGATGCCCGTGCTCGTCGTGGTGATCGACTGCGGAATGGGCCATGGCGGCTACCTCAAAAAGAAATGCAGGAGATCAGGCGGCTTGCACGGTCAGGTGCGAGCCGGAACGAAGACGGAGCAGCAGGGCCTGCGGCGGCGCGGCCGGCGCAGTGGCCTCGGGCGCGGGCGCATCCGGCGCCGCCGGCGTGGCGGGCGCTGCGGCAGGTGCGGCGGCCGGCGCGGCCGGAGCCGCCGCCGGTGCCGGCTTGCGTGCCGCCAGCCACTTCTGGAAGTCCTGCTTGGACACCGCCTCGACCACGATCGGCATGAAGCCGTGGTCCTTGCCGCACAGTTCGGCGCACTGGCCGCGGTACACGCCGGGCGTGTCGATGTCGGTCCAGGCTTCGTTGATGATCCCGGGGATGGCGTCCTGCTTCCAGCCCAGCGCCGGCACCCACCAGGCGTGGATCACGTCGTCGGAAGTGATCACGAACCGCACCTTGGTGTTCACCGGCAGCACCAGCCGGTTGTCCACGTCGAGCAGGTAGTGCGGGTTGCTCTCCAGGGTCGGCACCTGGCCGCTCTGGCGGATGCGGTCCGAGTCGCGCGCCAGGCGGCTGGTGAAGGCCACGTTCTCGCCCAGGTATTCGTAGCGCCACATCCACTGGTAGCCGGTGACCTTGATCGTCAGCTCGGCATCGCGGGTGTCGTACATGGCGATCAGCTTGGCCGTGGCCGGCCACGCCATCGCGATCAGGATCAGCACCGGGATCACCGTCCAGATCACTTCGGCCTTGGTGTTATGGCTGAACTGCGCCGCGACCGCGCCCTTGGACTTGCGGAACTTGAACATCGCATAGCCCATCGCGCCGAACACCAGCACGCCGATGGCCGCGCAGATCCACAGCGACAGCATGTTCGAATCGTAGGCGTTGCGCGCGCTCTGGGTGACGCCGCGGCCCATGTTCAATTGCCAGGGTTTCGGATCGGCCGATTGTGCCCACGCCATCGGTGCGGCCAGCGCCGCCGCCAATGCCATCGCGCCCCTGACCGCCTGTTGCTTCCACATGCCGCATTGCTTCATTGCCTAGACCCCTTGGAGCGTCATCGGTTGCGGCCGGTCGCGGCCGCCAGCAAGCCTTCCAGGGTCTGCGCCAGCTCGCGGCGCTCGTCCGGGCCGAGAAACTCGCCAACCCGGACCTGCTTGCCGCTGCACGCCAGCACCACCCTGTCGTCGCCTTCGATCCGCAACCGCACCCAATGCGGGTGGGCGCGGAACGCCGGCGTTCCTGCATTCGTGCGGGTCACTTCCACGCAGCCCGGACCCACCCGGATGTCCTCTTCGCGATCGCCGCTGCGCCATGTCCAGCGCAGCGCGAGCGCCACCACGATGCTGTGCAACAAGGCGAACGCCGGCGCGAACACGTTGCCGGCGAACCACCCCAACACCGCCACCGCCCACATCGCCCCGGCCAGCGCCGCGAACAACATCACGAATTGCCGGGCACTGAGCGCCCGCGGCGGCCGCAGCCGCAGCTGCGTACCCGCTCCCTCCGCAGAAAACGGACACATTTCGATCATGTCGAACCGCGCTTCCGAGCCGCCGCGCTGTTCCAGCCGCGAGCAACGATTCGATGGTAGCCCCGGGCCTGCGCGCCGGCAAGCGCGCGTTCATCATAAAAAATGCTGCATTGCAACCAAATTCTTGCCACGGACGTTCAGCCATCGGGGCCGGCATCCGTAACCGGGCACCGCGCCGACGCGCTGCACGCGCGGGCGCTGGCATAAAATGGTGCATCTTCCCTGGTCCTCCCTGCATGAACGCTCTGTCTGGCGCCGGCTCCTCGCCGGCGATGCCGTCCGCGTCTCCCTCGCCGTTGCTTGCCCCCGAACTGCCCCCCGCCTCCCACGCACTGCGCGCCGCGATCACCGCCGCGTGGCTGAAGGACGAGGCCGACCACGTGCGCGAACTGCTCGAGCAGGCGCGCCTGCCCGCCGCCGACCAGGCCAAGGTGCAGGCGCTGGCCGCCGACCTGGTCACCCGCGTGCGCGCCCGCGCCCAAGACCAGGGCGCGATCGAAGCCTTCATGCGCCAGTACGACCTGGGCAGCGAGGAAGGCGTGCTGCTGATGTGCGTGGCCGAAGCGCTGCTGCGCATTCCCGACCAGGAAACCGCCGACAAGCTGATCCGCGACAAGCTCGGCGACGCGGACTGGAAGAAGCACATGGGCGAGAGCGACTCGGTGCTGGTCAACGCCTCCACCTGGGGCCTGATGCTCACCGGCAAGCTGGTGCAGATCAACGACCTGACCCGCGCCGACGTGGCCGGCGCGTTCAAGCGCCTGATCGGCCGCGTCGGCGAGCCGGTGATCCGCCTGGCGGTGCGCCAGGCGATGAAGATCATGGGCCACCAGTTCGTCATGGGCCGCACCATCGGCGAGGCGCTGTCGCGCTCGAAGAAGGGCGACAACGCGCATTACCGCTATTCGTTCGACATGCTCGGCGAAGGCGCGCTGACCATGAAGGACGCGCAGCGCTATCTCGACGCCTATCGCCAGGCGATCCACGCGATCGGCCGCAGCGGTCCCAACGGCTCGTACACCGGCAGCGACGTGTTCGCCGCGCCCAGCATCTCGATCAAGCTGTCGGCGCTGTATCCGCGTTACGAACACGCCAAGCGCGCGCGGGTGATGGCCGAGCTGGTGCCGGGCGTGCTGGAACTGGCGCAGCTGGCCAGGTCCTACGGCATCGGCTACACCGTGGACGCCGAAGAGGCCGACCGCCTGGAACTGTCGCTGGACATCATCGAAGCCACCTTCTCCGACCCGTCGCTGGACGGCTGGGAAGGCTACGGCCTGGCGGTGCAGGCGTACCAGAAGCGCACCCCGTACACGATCGACTTCCTCGCCGACCTGGCGCGCCGCGTCGGCCGCCGCATCCCGGTGCGCCTGGTCAAGGGTGCGTACTGGGACGCGGAGATCAAGCGCGCGCAGGTCGAAGGCCATCCGGGCTACCCGGTGTTCACCCGCAAGCAGAACACCGACGTGTCCTACCTGGCCTGCGCCAAGCGCATGTTCGCGCACAGCGACGCGCTGTACCCGATGTTCGCCACCCACAACGCGCAGACCATCGCCGCGGTGCGCGCCATCGCCGGCAGCAAGGACTACGAACACCAGAAGCTGCACGGCATGGGCGACGATCTCTACGCCGAGGTGATCCCCGCCGACCGCCTGGGCGTGCCCTGTCGCGTGTACGCGCCGGTCGGCTCGCACGAGGACCTGCTGCCGTACCTGGTGCGGCGCCTGCTCGAGAACGGCGCCAACTCCAGCTTCGTCAACCGCATCACCGACGAGGACGTGGCCATCGAGGACCTGATCCGCGATCCGGTCGAGGCCGTGTCCGCGTTCGCTTCCATCCCGCATCCGAAGATTCCGCTGCCGGCCGATCTGCTGCGCAGCCAGAACCACAACAGGAAAAATTCCATGGGCGCCAACCTCGCCAACGACAACGACCTGCGCGCGCTGGCCGACCAGCTCAACGCCGCGATCAAGCCCTGGCAGGCCGCACCGCTGGTGCCGGGCGCCGTGATCGCCAGCGAAGCGCTGCCGGTGACCAACCCCGCCGACCGCCGCGAGGTAGTGGGCCGCTGGCAGCCGGCCGACGCGGCCACCGTGGAGAAGGCGCTGGCCAACGCGGTCGCCGCGCAGCCGGGCTGGAACCGCACCCCCGCCGCCAGCCGCGCCACCATCCTCGAGCATGCCGCCGACCTGCTGGAAGCGCGCATGCCCGAGTTCATCGCGCTGTGCGTCAAGGAAGCCGGCAAGACCCTGCCCGATGGCGTCGCCGAAGTGCGCGAAGCGGTGGATTTCCTGCGTTACTACGCCGGCCAGGCGCGCGCCCAGTTCGGCGCGCCCGAGCGCCTGCCCGGGCCCACCGGCGAGTCCAACGAACTGCAGCTGCAAGGCCGCGGCGTGTTCGTGTGCATCAGCCCGTGGAATTTCCCGCTGGCGATCTTCCTGGGCCAGGTCGCCGCGGCGCTGGCCGCCGGCAACAGCGTCATCGCCAAGCCGGCCGAGCAGACCAACCTGGTCGGCCATGCCGCGGTGAAGCTGCTGCACGAAGCCGGCGTGCCGGCGGCGGCGGTGCAGTTCCTGCCCGGCGACGGCGCCACCGTCGGCGCCGCGCTGACCCGCGATCCGCGCGTGGCCGGCGTCGCCTTCACCGGTTCGACCGAGACCGCGCGTGCGATCAACCGCGCGCTGGCCGCGCGCGACGCCGCGATCGGCGTGCTGATCGCCGAGACCGGCGGCCAGAACGCGTTCATCGCCGACTCCTCGTCGCTGCCCGAGGCGGTGGTCAAGGACGCGATCTCCAGCGCCTTCATCTCCGCCGGCCAGCGCTGCTCGGCCGCGCGCGTGCTGTTCGTGCAGGACGACATCGCCGACAAGGTGATGACCATGCTCGCCGGCGCGATGGCCGAACTGAAGATCGGAGACCCGGGCCTGCTGTCCACCGACGTCGGCCCGGTGATCGACGCCGACGCGCTGCAGATCCTCACCGACCACGCCGCGCGCATGGACCGCGAAGCGCGCCTGATCGCAGCGGCCGCCAGCGACGACAGCACCGCGCACGGCAGCTTCTTCGCCCCGCGCGCCTACGAATTGCAGTCGCTGGCGCAGCTGCAGCGCGAGATCTTCGGACCGGTGCTGCACGTGATCCGCTGGAAGGCCGACCAGCTCGATGCGGTGATCGAGCAGATCAACGCCACCGGCTACGGCCTGACCCTGGGCGTGCACTCGCGCATCGACGAGACCATCGAACGCATCGCCGCACGCGTGCAGGTCGGCAACGTCTACGTCAACCGCAACCAGATCGGCGCGGTGGTCGGCGTGCAGCCGTTCGGCGGCCAGGGCCTGTCCGGCACCGGTCCCAAGGCCGGCGGCCCGCACTACCTGCTGCGCTTCGCCACCGAGAAGGTGGTGACGGTCAACACCACCGCGGCCGGCGGCAACGCATCGCTGCTGACCCTGGGCGACTGAGCGGCGCACTAGCATTTCTGTAGGAGCGGCTTCAGCCGCGACAGGTACTCACCGGAGAGTGCCTGTCGCGGCTGAAGCCGCTCCTACAGAAGAATCAAAAACGAACGGCATACTCGGCGACGGATTCACACACATCGCCGCGCGTGCCGATCAGCCATGCCAGTGCATCGGCCCCTGGCACAGGCACTGTCCATCGTCGCTTAGGTGGCCGAACAGGCCTTCCAACAGATCGTGCGACGGCGTCCATTCGCCGATCGCCGGATGGATCAGCATCGCCTTGCGCGCCGTCAGGCGGCTGCCCGACAGCACCGCCTCGATCGCCGCGCGCTCGTAGGCCTTCACCGCGCGGATCAGCCCATGCACCGCGTCCGGCAGCGGCGCGGTCGGGCACGGCACGATGCGGTTGCGGTCGATGTGCGAGGAAATCTCCACGATGTCGTCGTCGGGCAGATCGGCGATCGCGCCCTGGTTGCGCACGTTGACCACGATCTTGGCCGGCACCGCGCCGGTCAGCGCGCTCATCACGTCGATGGCGATGCGGTGATAGCCGGTGCTGACCCGGAACGGATCGGCCTGCAGGCTGACCCCGGCATCGAACGCCGAACCGCCTTCGGCCTCGAGCTTCATGTAGGACCCCGAACGCTGGTTCAGATACGCCGCATACGCCTGCACCGCACCGTGGCCGTCGCCGGCCTGCAGGCGGCTGCCCAGCGTCGCGATCAAGGCGTGGTTCAAGGTCTCGATCTCCGCGCCGCGGCTGCCGCCCTGGGTGCGCTGGTTGGCCAGCGCGCGGCGCCGCTCGTAGTAGAAGAACAGGTACTCGGTCGGAATCAGCCGCAGCGCGCGGATCATGTCGAAGTCGAACAGCGGCGCCAGGTACAGCTGGCGCAGCAGCGCGTCGTCCTGCAGCAGCCGGTCGATGACGTCCTCGCCGTGCAGGCGCACGCCACGCACCCAGCCCAGATGGTTCAGGCCGACGTAATCGCATTCCACCGCGTCGTGGTGCGCGCCCAGCGCCTGCGCGATGTTGTGGAACAGCTCGGTCGGGGTGTCGCAGATGCCGACGATCTTGGCGCGGGTATGCGTGCTCACCGCCTGGGTGATCAGCCCTGCCGGATTGGTGAAGTTAACCAGCCACGCATCCGGGCTCAACTGCTCCACCAGCCGCGCCTGCGCGATCGACACGGGCACCGTGCGCAAGGCCATGGCCACGCCTGCCGGCCCGGTGGTTTCCTGCCCTGGATAGCCTTGGTCGATGCTCACCCGCTCGTCGGCGGCGCGCTGCGCGATGCCGCCGATGCGGATGCTGTTGAGCACGAAGTCCGCGCCCTCGATCGCGTCTTCCAGCGACGCGGCGGCGCGCACGCGCAGCTCGCCGCCGAATTCCGCCACCACCGCACGGCCCATCGCCACCATCAGTTGCACCCGCGCCGGGTCCGGGTCGTACAGCACCATCTCCTGCACGCCCAGTGCCGTGGCCGCCTCGTTGACCCCGTACACGACCAGTGGCGAGCGCACCCCGCCGCCGCCGATCAGGGCGACCTTACGATTCGTTGCTGTCATTGTGTTTCCTCAGTTGGTCGAAATCGGGGAGGCCGTCCAGCGCGCCGAGCGCGGCGCAGCAGCACGCGCCGCAGAAGCAGGCGCGGCGCAGGCATTCGTCGAGTCCTGCGCCGTCGAGCAGCGCATCGATGAAGCCGGCGTCGAAGGCGTCGCCGGCGCCGGTGGTGTCGCGCACCTGCACCGCGGGCGCGGCGACGCGGCGCGCACCGGTTGCGTCGACCGCCATCGCGCCGGCGCCGCCGAGCTTGATCGCCGCATGGCGCAGGCCCAGCGTCTGCGCCCACTGGCGGCATGCCTCGGCGCCGTCGCCGCAGCCGAGCAGCGCGGCCTCTTTCTGGTTGGGCAGGAAATAGTCCACCTCGCGGCAGGTGGCGAGGTTGTGCGGCGCGGCCAGCCAGTCCGGGCTGAAGCCCACGTCCAGCGAAGTCGTGCAGCCGGCCGCGGCCAGCGCCGGCAGCAGCGTCTGCGCCAGCGCGCGCGACAGCGGCATCGCGAAATGCACGTGGCGCGCCGCGCACAGTTCGTCCAGCACGTCGGCGCGCGCGAGCAGCGCGTCCAGCCTGGCGTTGGCGCCCAGGTAGGTGAAGAACGCGCGGTCGTCGGGCATCGACACGCTGACCGTGATCCCGGTCCCGGCCGGGTCGCCGCGCAACCCATCGCTGCGCACCTGGAACTGGCCCAGCCGCTGTTCGAACCAGGGCCGGTCGCTCTCGCCGATCAGGCCGATCAGGCGCGTGCTGCGCCCCAGCCGCGCCAGCCCGCACGCCGTGTTGACCGCGCCGCCGCCGAGCTCGCGCAGATAGGCGCTCGCCAGGGCTTCCTCGCCCGGCTGCGGCCAGCGCTGGAAACCGCTGAGGATGTGATCGGCATAGATCTCGCCGACCACGGCGACGTCGCACGCGCTCATCGCGCTGCCCAAGGCCATGTGCCCTGCCTCCTGGCTTGGATCAAGAACAGCGCCGTGCCCACGCACAACGCCACCACCGCCGCGAGCAGATGACGGCCCTGGCTGGTGGCCAGGATGTACAGCCAGCCGGCCACGCTCACCCACAGCGGCCACGGATACAGCGGCATCGAGAACGCGTCCGGCGGACGCTGCGCTTGTCGCCGCAGCAGCACCACCGCCAGGCACTGCGCCATGAACTGGAACATGATCTGGATGACCATCAGCGTGGCGATCAGATCGTCCAGCGACAGCATGCACGCCAGCGCCGACGTCACGCCGACGAACAGCAGCGACACCGTCGGAAAATGGCCGCGCGGATGCAGCCGCGCGAATACCCGGAAGAACTGCCCCTCGGCCGCCGCCGCGTATGGCACCCGCGAATAGCCCAGCAGCACCACCAGCGCCGAACCCCAACTGGCGAGCATGATCAGCGCGACCGCGATGGTGCTGCCGACATGCCCGTAGATCGCCTGCATGAAGTCGGCCACCACCGCCTTGGACTGCGCCGCCTGCTGCCACGGCAGCACGCCGAGGATGGCCACGTTCAAGCCCAGGTACAGCGCTGCCACGATCGGGATCGAGCACAACACCGCCAGCGGGATGTTGCGCCGCGGCTGGCGAATCTCGCCGCCGAGCATGCACACGTTGTTGTAGCCGCCGTAGTCGTACACCGCGATCAGCGCCACCGCGCCGAAGCCGAGCCAGAAGCCGTGCGGCGAGACCGCGCCAGCGTGCAGGAAACGCTGCGCGGTCGCCATGTCGAAATGCAGCAGGCCGCTGGCCACGATCCACACCACCGCCGCGACCACCGCGGCGGTGACCAGCAGCGACAACACCTGCACCGAGCGCACTTCGCGATACAGCAAGGCGGTGTTGACCAGGCACAGCGCCGCGGCGATCGCGGTCAGCTGCCACGGCGCCAGGCCCGGCGCCAGGAAGGCCAGGTACTGGGTGAAGCCGACCGCCGCCGCACCGATCGACAACGGCGCGGTCAGCAACGTCTGCCACAGGTAGAGAAAGCCGAACAGGCTGCCCAGGCCGTCGCGGCCATAGGCCTCGCGCAGGTAGTGGTACGGCCCGCCGGATTTGGGAATCGCCGAGCCCAGTTCGGCCCAGACCAGGCCGTCGCACAGGCACAGCAACGCGCCGGCCACCCAACCCAGCAGCACCATCGGTCCGGCCAGCGCCGACAACGCCAACGGAATAGTGATGAACGGGCCGATGCCGACCATGTTCAGCAGGTTCGCGGACAGCCCACCCCAGAATCCGATCGCGCGCGGCGGCACGTGATCGGCATCGCGGCGCGCTGAGGCATCGGGCGTGGTCAGCAGCATGCAGATTCCCTTGTCGCCGGCGCGACGCAATGGGTGGGATGAAGACGGTCGGTGTGTGCGCGGCGCAGGCTCATGCGCGCGCTCCTTGCAACGCGTCCGCGCAATGGATCGCGGCGGCGCGGGTGCGGTGCAGATCCAGCACCAGCACCTCGTTGCGGCCTGGCCGCAGCCACGGGCCCGGGCAATACAGGGCCTGCTGCGGCCCGATGCGCCAGTAGCGGCCGAGCAACTGGCCGTTGACCCACAGATAGCCCTTGTCCCACTCGCGCATGTCCAGATAGACGTCGCCGGGCGATTCGACCGCGATCTCCGCACGGAAGAAAAGCCCCGGTCGCGATGTCGGCGCGCGCAACGGCTGCAGCGTCTTGATCCAGGCGGGGTCCAGCGCGATCGGATACGCCTGCCACTCCTGCAGCGGCGCATCTTGCAACCGCACCTCGCCGACCAGTCCCTTGGCATCGCCCAGCGCCGGACCGAAATTGATGTGACCGAAGCTGTCGACCAGGATCTCCAGCGCGCGATCCGCCTGCTGCGCCCGTGGCAGCGCCAGCTGCGGCGACGAACGCAGGGCGCGATGCCGCACCCGCGACACGTGCCCCACTTCCTCGCCATCCACGTGCACCACCGCGTAGTCGTGCACGCCGTCCACGCGCAGCTGCGCGCCGGGGCCGATGCGGCGCCGATACAGCACCAGTCCCTGGTCCTGGCCGAACAGGATCTCGTTGCCGGCCGGCGCCACGGTCGCGACCGGCGCTGCAGGCAGGTTGTCCCACAAGGACGCATACGGCAGCGCCAGGGTCGGCGCGAAGCGCGTGCGCGGCGGCGGCGCCGGCGGCAGCGGCAGCGGCAAGCGGCCGGGCACAGATGCGGCGATCGCATCGCGCATCGCGAAATACGCCGGCGTTGCCGCGCCGCGCTCGTCGATCGGTGCGCCGTAGTCGTAACTGGTCAACGCCGGCTGGAAGTTGGAGCCGTCGTCGTCGGCATTGGCGCCGGCACTCAGGCCGAAATTGCTGCCGCCATGCACCACGTACAGGTTGAACGAATGGCCGTGCGCCAGCAGCCGGCGCAGCGTCGGCAAGTAGTCGCGGTGCGCGACATCGGCCTCGCCCCAATGCGTCAACCAGCCCGGATAGCCCTCGGCCACCCACACCGGCGCGTCGCCGGCGAAGGCACGGCCGTGCTGCAGATCGGCCAGGTCGGCACCATCCAGGCCCAGCGCGGTGCCGGGCAGATACGCCTTGCGCCGGCGCAGATCCTTCATGCCGTCGGCCACCGCGAACGGCCCGTCGATGCCGTGTTCCTGCCACAGCGCGCGCAGCGCCTGCAGGTAAGCGACGTCGTCGCCGAACATCGAATACTCGTTCTCGATCTGCAGCATCAGCACCGGGCCGCCGGCCGACGCCAGCAGCGGCGCGATCCGCGGCGCCACCGCGGCGATGTAGCGCCGCACCGCCGCCATGTAGCGCGCATCGCTGGCATCGCGCAGGCGCATGCCCGGTTCGCGCAACAGATAGGCGGGCAGGCCGCCGAGCGTCCACTCGGCGCAGACATACGGGCCGGGCCGCAGATAGACCCACATGCCTTCCTGCGCGCACAGGCGGATGAAGGCGACGAAGTCGCGGCGATCGCTGTCCAGGTCGAACACGCCCGGCTCGGTTTCCAGCGCGTTCCACATCAGATACAGGGCGATGGTGTTCAAACCCATCGCCTTGGCCATGCGGATCCGGTGCAACCAGTACTCGCGCGGAATACGCAGCGGATGCATTTCGCCGCTGCGGATCTGCCACGGCTGGCCGTCCAGCACGAACCGGCCTTGCGCGAAGTCGAACGCGTGCGGACGCCCGTCCGGCTCGGGCGCGGCCGCCGTGGCGATCGCCGCCACTGGCGTGGCCGCCATCCCGAGCGGCGCGAGCACGCTGAGCAGGCAAAAAGTGCGACGTTTCATTGAGATCTCCGAAGGCGGCGCGCAATCGGGGCGGCGCCAACGCGCACCGCCCCGATCCTGCGGAGAGCTGGCTAGAACGCGTACTTGGCGGTCAGCAACGTGGTCATGCCGGCATCGACGATGTCCGAGATCGCCAGGTCGCTGCGGCCCACGTGCGCCCAGTAGCTGTACTCCTTGGTCAGGTTGGAGATCGACAGATCCAGGCTCAGCCCGTTGTCGAAGTGGTAGCCGGCATGCAGGTCCACGCGCCGGGTGGGACGCGCCCACAGGTCGTCCCAGGTCGCGCCCTGGTGCAGATAGTCGTAGCCGAGCAGATAGGAGCTGCTGAAGTGGTAGCTCAGGTTCACCGAGAAGCGCTCGCGTTCGTAGAACAGCTCGACGTTGGCCATGGCATTGGGCGCGGACTGCATGTGCTCGTTCTCGAAACCGTCCATGCCCAGGTCGGCGCGCGCATGCTGGCGGGTGGCATTGAAGCTCACGCCCAGGCCGTTCAGCGGTTCGGGCAGGTCCTGGAAGCGCTGGCGCGCGCTGACCTCCAGGCCGTAGACGCGGCCGTCGCCGCCATTGGTCGGCATCGAATAGAACACCGTGCCGCTGCCGCTGGTGTCGGGATTGGCCTGGCCGGAACCGGCGTCGTAGATGTAGTTGCGCAGGCGCTTGTAGAAACCGGCGACCGAGAAGAACCCGCCGTGCTCGGTCGACCATTCGCCGGACAGGTCCAGGTTGGTCGATTCGATCGGTTTCAGGTCCGGATTGCCCTGGGTGATCGTGGTCACGCCATTGGAGGAGATGCTGATATTGCTGCCGCCGCCGAGCTGCACGAACGCGGGCCGGGTATAGCTGGTCCACAGCCCGGCGCGATAGACGGTACGCGCGTCGGGACGCCAGGTCAGGAACACGCTCGGCAGCGGCTCGTCGTAGCTGGTGTGGTTGCTGTCGAAGTAGCCGATCGCCTCGTTGCCGTCGGCGTCCAGCGGCGTCACCCAGTACGTGTTGTGGATGCTGCTGTGCTCGAAGCGCATGCCCGGCACGATTTCGACATTGCCGAGCGAGAAGGTGGCCATGGCGTAGGCCGCGGCCACCGCCTCGGTGCCGCGCATCGTGTTGCAGTTCCAGTTGTTGACGTAGTACGTCTTGCCGCAGCTGTCCAGGTCGTCGTCGCGCAGATGGCTGTCGATGACGTTGGCGACCGCGTTCTCGCTGACCTTGGGCGTGACCCAGGGATACTTGCCGGGGAAGATCGCGCTGTAGTTGCCGTTGAAGATGCCCAGATCGCCCAGCGTGCTGGTGTCGGCGACGCCGCCGGTCCACCAGTCGCGGTTGCTGAAATTGCGCGAGCTCTTGCTGTACTTCACCCCGAACTGCAGCGCCGACAGCGCGCCGTCCTCGAAGTCGTAGCGCACGTCGAACTTGGCGCCGCCCTTCTTCTGCCCGGAATAGATCTTGGTCAGTTCGCCGTAGCTGCTGGCGTACAGCGACGGGATATTGTTGACCTGCGCCAGCAGCGCCGGGGTCAGTTGCGGATACGGGAACGCGCCGCTGCCGTAGCGCACCAGCGAGCTGCCGGAATAGGCGTAGTTGGTTTGCGAGAACTTGTCCTCGCGGCCGTCGATCTCGACGTGATCCGGACGGTCGTTGTCGCCGAAGCTGTAGAACAGGTTCGGCAGGAAGGTCCAGCCGCCGGAGGTCTTGCGCGCGCCGATCTGGAAGGTCGCCAGGTCGGCGACTTCCGGATTGGTCTCGTACCAGAAGCGCGAGGCGATGCGGCCGATGTTGGGCGTATAGACGCCAGCGGTACCGCTGGGCACATAGCTGACGTCCTGCGGCAGCAACTGCACGAAGGTGGTGCCCTGGTCGGTCTTGGCGTAGGCGTAGGTGGCGCGCGCATACAGCGACAGGCTGTCGTCGACCTGCCAGTCGAACGACGCATTGCCGCCGTAGCGGCGTTCCCAGCCGGCGACCACGCCGACGTTCATGCCGGTGCTGGTCAGGTTGTGCTGCGGATCGTAACCGGCGGCGTTGCCGCCGTCGGCATCGGTGTGCAGGAACTCCCACGACCCATCGTTGAGCGCGCTGGTCGCCGCGGCCACCTCGCTGTTGGTCGAGGTGCGGTAGTCGTAATAGGCGCTGGCGTAGAAACCGAACTGCTGCTGGTCGCCGAACTTGTGCTGGAACTCGCCGGCCAGGCCGCCGCCCAGACCGTCGCCGCCGTAGTCGCGCGCGCGGCTTTCCAGGCGGCCGCTGCCGGTCACGCTGCCGCTGGTGGTCTGCTTGAAATCGAACGCGGTGGGCGTGCGGAAGTCGATGGTGCCGCCGATCGCGTCGCCGTCCATGTCGGCGGTGGAGGTCTTGTTGACCACGATGGTCTGCAGCCCGGAGGGTGGCAGCAGGCTGAGCTGCACGCTGCGGCTGTAGGGCATGCCCTGCGCGACGGTGACCCCGTCGATCAGGTTGACGTTGTACTCCGACGGCAAGCCGCGCACCGAGGCGAACATGCCCTCGCCGCGCGCCGCGCCATCCACGCCGCCGAAATAACCCGAGCCGGTGGTGGTGATGTTGATGCCCGAGATCAGCCCCAGCGCCTCGGCGACGTTGTGCACCGCGGTGTGCTGCAGATCGTTGGCGGACAGCACGTCCACCGTGTTCACCGCATTCATCTTCAGATTGCTGGCGTCGTAGCGATTGGCGACGACGGTGATGTTCTTCAGCTGCTTGACCTCGTCCAGCGCGATGGTCAGCGCGGTGGTGCCGCTGTCGCTCACCTCGAAGCTGGTCTGCGCCGCGCTGAACCCCGGGTAGTTCGATTCCAGCGCGTACTGCCCCGCCGGCACGTCGGCGATCACGAAATGTCCATTGGCGTCGGCCACCGCCGTATACGCGGTCCCGGCAATGCCGACCCGCGCGTTCGCGGCGGGTTTGCCGCCTTGCACGCTGACCTCGCCGGTCACCGTCCCCGCCACCGCCGTCAATGCGGCGCTCGCCCCCAGTACCGCCAGGATCGCCTCAACCAGGATCTTGCCGTTCGCACGCTTGCCATTGCACATGATGCTTCCCCTCGCCAAAAGTGCCATGCACCGGGCGCGACGCGTGTCGGCAACCCGGATGTCGTTGGTACCGACCGGACGCATGGCGGATGCATGGCGCGCACGCTGCGGCGCTGCGCGCAAAGATGCGCGCACGGGCAACGGAACACGGAAAACAAACGCGAGGCGTCGGTCAGATCGGACCGCGATGCACGATCAGCGTCGAGGCGGCGAGTAGCCGGCGACGCACTTGTCGCGTGAGCGCAGAGCACTCAGCTTATGGCGCACGGTCATGCCGGCGCGCCTTTGGAAACGCGGACGGCAGCCAGTGCCGAAAACGCGCTACAGGAAGAAAACCGCGGCGTTGCAGCGCAGGACGAAGGAGTCGATTCGCGGTGATGCATTGCCAACCTCTCCCATTCGACGTCTGCAGGCCGGATGGCGACGGCATGACTGCCGTGGCCGCATGCCGATGGCAGATCCCCACCGGCTTCACAAGCCTTCTACGCCCGGGTGGGATGGCTGTCAAGCATTCGACGCGGCATGCGTAAAGCCGCATCCAAACCAGGGAAACCCGCATAAAAAAAGCCCCGCCGAAGCGGGACTTTCCTTGCGCGCGGCCTGCGCCGCGACACGGTCGCGCAAGCGATCGATCAGAACTTGTAGTTGACCGACGCCGCCAGCACGTTGCCGCTCACGTCGTAGCTGCCGATCAGGGTGTTGCCGGTCGCCGTGGTCGAGTTGATGCTCGGATCGCTGGTGAACAGGTGGGTATAGCCGAAGCTGTACTCGGCCTGCTCGGACGGACGCCAGCTCAGACCCAGCGAGACCCACTTGCGGCTCGCGTCGGGCACGCGCACGTCGCGGTGCTCGTTGCTGGTCGGGGTTTCGTCGTAGGCCAGGCCGCCACGCAGGGTCAGCGTGTCGCTCATGCGGTAGTCGGCACCGATCGAGACGAAGGTGGTGTCGTTGTAGGCGAAGTTCAGCACGCTGTCGGGCTGGTTGTTGGCGAAGTCCACCGTCACCTGGTCGAACTTGCTCCAGGCGGTGCGGCTGACGTCGGCCATCACCGTCCACTGCTCGTTGATGGTGTGGGTGAAGCTGGCGGTCGCGCTGGCCGGCAGCGTGACCGTGGCCTTGCCCTTGGTGTCGACGAAGGTACCCGGCGCGGCGACGGCCAGCACGGTGGCGGCGTTGGCCGGCGTGGTGAAGTCGGCGGTGCCGTCGGTGATCTTGTGCTCGACCTTCGAGCGGTAGCTGAAGCCGATGTGGGTGTTCTCGTCGATGCTGAACAGGCCGCCCAGGGTGTAGCCGATATCGGTGCTGTCGCCCTTGATGCGCGAGTAGCCGTCGGCGCTGCCCGGCGCGAAGCCCGGCACCCGGCGCGCGGCCAGCACGCTGCCCAGGTCGATCGCGTTGGACAGGTCGATGTCCAGGCGCTCGGCGAACACCGACGCGCCGAACGACACGTACGGGTTCACGTCGTAGGAGAAGGCGAGGTTGAGGTCGATCGCCTGCAGCTCGGTCTTGACGCCGTTGTAGCGGCCCTTCCAGTCGCGGTCGTATTCGGTCTTGAAGCCGTACGGCACGGTCAGCGAGGTGCCGAAGTGCATGTTGTTGTTCTCGCCGAACGGCAGGTGGAAGTACACCGCCGGGACCGGCGCGATGGTGCCGGCGTCGCCGCCGTTGCCGCCGGAGATCGCCGAGCCGGTGGCGTAGGTGCCGGTGCCGTCGTACTTGGCCGCGAACTGGATCGCGCTGACGTCGGCCTGGAACACCTTGCCGTCGAGCTGCCGCATGCCGGCCGGGTTGTTGGCGATGATCGAGGCGTCGCCGGGGGCGCTGCCGGAGCCGGCGAAGGCGCGGCCCAGGCCCTTGGCGCTGTTTTCCTTGAGCTGGAACGCGGCGCCATGCGCCTGACCGATGGTCAGGGCGCCGACGATGCCGACGGCCAGGGCGGTGAAGCGGACGAACTGGGTTGCGTTTTGCATGGCTTTGTTACCCTCCGGAAGACGAAAATGTCTGTGTTCGCGTCTGCGCATTCCCCGCCGAGCAAGCCGGAAATGCGCGCCGGAGTCCCCTCCCGACATACGACGCCGTATGCAGTATACCCGTCTGCGTTAACCGAACAATAACAATACCGCCCGTTCAGTTTCACGCAGAGTGGGCGTGCGTTCAGCCGGAGGGAGCCGGTATCGTTACGGGCCGAGTTCCACGGTACAGGCATGTTCGTCTCCATTCCCTCCCGCGACCGGACCACGTTGCGCTGGGCCACGCCGCTGCTGTTCGCGGCGATGTGGCTGGCGTTCCTGTGGTCGATCAGCCGCCCCAACCAGGCCCGCGCCACGTTGTGGCTGGACTGGGGCGCGCTGTCGGCCGGCGTCGCCAGCCCGCGCGACTGGCTGGCGACGGTGCAGGACGGCAGCGTGCTGCGCCTGTTCACCGCGCTGTTCCTGCATGCGGACTGGTCGCATCTGCTGGGCAACCTGGTGTTCCTGCTGATCTTCGGCCTGCCCGCCGAGCGCGTGCTCGGGCCGTGGCGCTTCCTGCTGCTGTTCCTCGGCGGCGGCGCCCTCTCCAATCTGGCCGCGGTGTTCGCGATCGGTACCCCGGACCGGGTCATCATCGGCGCCAGCGGCGCGGTCTCGGCGCTGATCGGCACGTATCTGGCGCTGTTTCCGCGCGCCAAGCTCGGCGTGGTGCTGCCGCTGGGGCTGTTTCTGGAATTCGTGCGCGCGCCGGCCTCGCTGCTGATCGGCACCTGGGCGGCGCTGCAGGTGGTGTTCGCCTATATCGGCCCGGCGTTCGGCATGGTCGCCTGGTCCGCGCACCTGACCGGCTTCACCCTCGGCATGGCCTACGGGCTGTACGTGCGCGCGGCGATCGCGCGGCGCCTGCGCAAGCGCAAGGGTTTTTGAGCGGCCACGCCGCGGCGCGAGCGCGCTCTATACTTCGCGCATGGCCAAGTCCCTGTACAAAGTGACCTTCCTCAACCACGGCAAGGTGTACGAGCTGTACGCCCAGCACGTGGGCAGCAGTCACCTGTGGGGTTTCAACGAGATCGGCGGGCTGGTGTTCGACCTGCACGACGGCCTGGTGATCGATCCCACCGAAGAACGCCTGCGCGAGGAATTCGGCGACACCAAGATGCTGCACCTGCCGATGCAGAGCATCGTGCGCATCGAGGAAGTGGAAAAGAAGGGCCAGTCCGCGATCCGCGACGCGGCCACCGGCGAGAAAGTGATCACGCCATTCCCGCTGCCGGGCAAACCGCGCTGAGGCGAGGCGGCGATCGCGCGCGGATGGCGCGCCTGCGATCGCCGCGCTGCGAGTCCCGTAGGAGCGGCTTCGGCCGCTACCGGGCGTTGCCGGTCATGCCCGGTCGCGGCTGAAGCCGCGCCTACGAGGTGCAGCCTCCGAAGGAACGCGCGGCGCGACCGCCGCGCGCGACCTCATTCGCCCGACGGCGGCGCCGGCGTGTCGCTCTTGGGGGCATCGCTCTTGGCCGGCTCGGCCTTCGGCGCTTCGGTCTTCGGTGCCGCGCCCTTGGGCGCGAGCGCCTCCGGCTTCGCTGCGCTCGGCGCGGCCGCCTTCGGCTTGGCCTTGGCCGGCTTGGCCGCCGCGGCCCTGGCCACCGACCCAGGCTGCTTCAACTCGGCCAGCGCCTGCGCGATCGGCGCGTCGCCGGGCAGCACGTCGCCGGCGCTGTAGCCCTCGGCGCCTTCGTCGTCGCCATGCAGGTGGCCGGGCAGCGTCGCTTCGCTGTAGTCGGCCAGCACCGCCGGCTTGTCCGCGTCCTGCTTGCTCTCCTCCGGATGCAGCACCACCTCCGGCACGATGCCGCTGGCCTGGATCGACTTGCCGCTGGGCGTGTAGTAGCGCGCCGTGGTCAGCTTGACCGAATCGCCGTTGTCCAGCGGCAGCACGGTCTGCACCGAGCCCTTGCCGAAGGTGCGGCTGCCGACGATGCGCGCGCGCTTGTTGTCGCGCAGCGCACCGGCCAGCACTTCCGAGGCGCTGGCCGATCCGGCGTCGACCAGCACGACCATCGGCGCGCCGTTGAGCAGGTCGCCGGGCGTGGCGTCGAACTTGGAATCGCTGACCGAAATGCGCCCGCGCGTGGTCACGATGGTGCCCTTGTCGAGCAGGTCGTCGGCCACCTGCACCGCCGCGGTCAACAGCCCGCCGGGATTGCTGCGCAGGTCCAGCACCAGGCCGCGCAGCTTGCCGCCGGACTGCGTCTGCAACTGCTGCAGCTGCTTGTGGAAGTCCGCGCCGGTATCGGCCTGGAAGGTGCTGATGCGAATATAACCATAACCCGGCTCGAGCATGCGGCTGCGCACGCTGGCGACGCGGATGGTCTGCCGGGTCAGGGTCACGTCGAACGGCTTGTCCACCTTCTCGCGGACGATGGTCAGCACCACCTTGCTGCCCGACTCGCCGCGCAACGGCTCCATCGCCTTGACCGCGCTGATCGGCTTGCCGTCGATGGCGACGATGATGTCGCCCGAGCGCACGCCGGCGCGCGCCGCCGGCGTGTCGTCGATCGGCGACACCACCTTGAGCGTGTTGTCCGGCAGCTGCAGCAGCTCCACGCCGATGCCGTCGTAGGCGCCGGTGGCCTGTTCGTCGAAGGCCTCGGCGTCTTCCTTGCTGAAATAGGTGCTGTGCGGATCCAGGTCCAGCAGCAGGCCGCGGATCGCCGACTGCATCAGTTTCTTGTCGTCGACCGGATCGACGTAGGCTTCCTTCACCGCGTTGTACACCGCCACGTAGCGGCGGATTTCGTCCAGCGGCACGCGCGAGGTGGCCGATTCGGTGGCGTCCGGATCGTCGGCGCTGGCGGCGGGCGCCGAGGGCGTCTGTTCGCCGGCGCTCTGCGCCATCGACGGCAACGGCGCCAGAGCAAGCAACAGGGCAGCGGACAGAACTACGCGCATGAAGCACTCCGATTTGGGGGTGGCCTGCGCCGTGCACGGCGCAGCTGTCCGGATTATGCGCGAAACCAGGCTAAATTCGCGTTGAATGCCCTGCCGCCGCGGTCCTCAGCGCCGCTGCAGCCACGACGACGGATCCACCGGCTGGCCGTTGCGGCGCAATTCGAAATACAGCGCCGGGCGCCCCTGACCGCCGGAATTGCCGACCTTGGCCACCGCATCGCCGCGCTTGACCCGCGCGCCGGGATCGCGCAGCAGCGTGTCGTTGTGCGCGTACAGGCTCATGTAGCCGTTGCCGTGGTCCACGATGAGGATCATGCCGTAGCCGGTCATCCAGTCGGAGAACACCACGGTGCCGTCGGCCACGGCAGTGATCGTGCTGCCGGCCGGCGCGGCGATCAGTACGCCGTTGCTGGTGCGTCCATCGGGCAGCTTGCCGCCGTAGCGCGCGATCAGATCGCCGGACAGCGGCCAGCCCAGGCCGCCGACCTTCAGCGCCGGCGCCGAGGCCGCCACCTTGGGCGGCACCTTGCTGCCGCCGCGCGAGGGATTCTTTGCCGCGGCCTTGGCCTGCGCGGCCTGCTCGGCCGCCGCGCGCTTGGCGGCCGCACGGCGCTCGGCCTCGGCCCGCGCCGCGGCCGCACGCAGATTGGCCAGCAAGGTTTCCAGCGCCTTGGCGTCCTGGCCCAGCGCCTTCTCGCGCTCGCTGCGGTCCTGATAGCGCTCGTCCAGTTCGGACACCAGGCTGGCGCGCTGCTTGCGGTCGCGCTGCAGCGCCGCCGCCTGTTCCTGCTGCTGGCGCTGCGCTGCGCTGAGCTGTTGCCGCTTTGCCGCGACCTCGCGTTGCACCTGTTCCAGCGCCTGCAACTCATGGGTCAGCGTGGCGATACGCTGCGCGCGCTCGCGCTGCAGATAGCGGTGATAGGCCAGCAAGCGGTTGGCGTCGGCCACCCGGTCCTGCGCCAGCAGCAGCTTCAACGGCGCATTGCCGCCGATCGCATACGCCGCGCGCAGCAACTGCGCCAGTTCGGCACGCTGCCGTACCAGGCCGTTGCGCAGCGTGTCGCGCTTGCGCTCCAGTTCGGCCAGGGTCTGCTGGTGCTGCTGCAGCGCCTGCTGGGTCTGCGCCAGGCTGCGCCCGGTGGTGGCCACTTTTTCGTCGGCCTCGCGCAGCTGGCGCGCGGCATCGCCGCGCTTGCCTTCCAGCTGGCGCCGCTCCTCGGCCACGCTCTTCAGCTCGTCGCGCACCTTCTCCAGGCGGCGCTCGGCGTCGCGCGGGTTCTGCGCCAGCGCCAGGGTCGCAATGAGCAACAACACCGCCCCTGCCAGCCACTTCGTTGCCGCGTATCGAGGCGCGCGCAGGCGCCGCCCCGGCGCGGCGGGCGAGGCAGGGCGCAACGAAGCGGAAGCGGTTGCGGGCAAGGGTCGGTCCAATGACTTCAGGCAGGTGCGGATTGTAACGAAGCGTGTTGTGATCGCCGCACAAGTAGGCGCCGCGACTGGCCGGCGTCCCGGAGGTGGGTGATGAAGCGTACGCATGTATCGGTCCTGTTGGCGCTGGCCATGGCCGCCGGCCCTGCCCTGGCCGCAGAAGGCATCAGCAAGGTCAACGGCAGCATCACCGCCGAATCCGGCAAGCAGTACGGCGACCTGGAAACCGTGAACGGCGGCATCACCGTCGAATCCGGCGCCAGCGTCGGCGACGTGGAAACCGTCAACGGCAGCCTCAAGATCGCCGACAACGCGCAGACCGGCGGCTTGTCCACGGTCAACGGCGGCATCCGTGTGGGCCAGCAGGTGCAGATTTCCGAATCCATCGAGACGGTCAATGGCGGCATCTTCGTCGACCGCGGCGGCCGCATCGGCGGCAGCGTGGAGAGCGTCAACGGCAGCATCGGCCTGGTCGCCACGCAGCTGGAAGGCGGCATCGAAACGGTCAACGGCGACATCACCGTCGGCCACGACTCGCACCTCGGCGGCGGCATCGAGATCAAGAAGCCCAGCTTCAGCATGTCGTTCAAGCCCACGCGCAAGCCGCGCATCATCATCGGCCCGCGCGCGGTGATCGACGGTCCGCTGCATTTCGAGCGCGACGTGACCCTGTACGTGCACCGCAGCGCCAAGACCGGCCCGATCAGCGGCGCCACCGCGCAGCCGTTCGACGGCGACACCGCGCCGGAGAACTGATCCGGCGGCATCGTCCGCACTGCCGGCGGCGCGCGCGCGGGACTTGCCTATAGAATCGGGATTCCTCACCCCCAGGAGCCCCCATGTCCCGCAAGCTAGTGCTGTGCCTGGCCGCCGCGGCCGCGTTGACCGCGTGCAAGCGCGAGGCGCCCGCCCCGGCCGCCGATGCCGCGCCGTCCGCGCCCGCTCCGGTGGCCGCCGCGGGCCATACCTTCTCGCCCGACATCACGCCGGCCGACTTCGGCGAGCTGGTCAAGACCCTGTCCTCGGACGAATTCGAAGGCCGCGGCCCCGGCACCGCGGGCGAAGAGAAGACGGTCTCGTATATCCGCGACCAGATGCAGCGCATCGGCCTGCAGCCGGGCAACGGCGACAGCTGGTTCCAGGACGTGGCGATGACCGAGACCACCGCCGATCCGAACACCACGCTGAAGCTGGAGCAGAACGGCAAGCCGCGCGAACTGAAGTTCGGTGCCGACATGGTGATCGGCACCCGCACCGGCCAGACCGAGGTCAAGATCGACGCCAGCGACATGGTGTTCGTCGGTTACGGCGTGGATGCGCCCGAGCAGAAGTGGAACGACTACGCCGACCAGGACTGGAAGGGCAAGACGGTGGTGATGTTCGTCAACGACCCCGGCTTCCACACCGAGGACGGCGCGCTGTTCGAAGGCAAGCGCATGACCTACTACGGGCGCTGGACCTACAAGTTCGAGGAAGCCGCGCGCAAGGGTGCGGCCGCCGCATTGATCGTGCACGACACCCCCGGCGCCAGCTACGGCTGGGACGTGGTGAAGAATTCCTGGTCCGGCGCGCAGTACGACCTGCCGGCCAAGGATGACCCGGAACCGCGCATCCCGGCGCAGGGCTGGATCACCGCGCAGGCCGCCAAGCAGCTGTTCGCCGACGCCGGACTGGATCTGGACCAGGCCTACAAGGACGCGAGCAAGCGCGGTTTCAAGCCGGTGCCGCTGAGGGCCAAGCTGTCGGTGGACCTGAAGAGCACGATCTCCGAGAAGAAGTCGCGCAACGTGGTCGGCGTGCTGCCCGGCAGCAGCCGTGCCGACGAAGCGGTGCTGTACATGGCGCACTGGGACCACCTGGGCAAGCACGAGGGCGAGAGCGGCGACAACATCTACAACGGTGCGGTCGACAATGCGACCGGCGTCGCCGGCATCCTCGAGATCGCCGACGCGTTCGTGCACCAGCAGCCCAAGCCGGAACGCTCTGTGGTGTTCCTGGCGGTGACGCTGGAAGAGTCGGGCCTGCTCGGTTCCAAATACTATGTCGCCCACCCGACCTTCCCGTTGAACAAGATCGCCGGCGTCATCAACCTCGATGCGATGCCGGTCGCCGGCCGCGCCAAGGATCTGGTGGTCAATGGTTTCGGCAGCTCCGAACTGGAGGACCTGCTCAAGCCGATCGCCGCCGCGCAGGGCCGCGTGCTGCATGCCGAGTCCTCGCCGCAGAGCGGTTTCTATTTCCGCTCCGATCACTTCAACTTCGCCAAGGCCGGCGTGCCCGCGCTGTACATCGATGGCGGCGAGGACCTGGTCGACGGCGGCATCGATGCCGGCAAGCGCGCGGCCGATGACTACGGCAAGCACCGCTACCACACGCCCGCCGACCAATACGATCCGGCGACCTGGAAGCTCGACGGGGTGATGGACGACCTGCAGGCCGTTTACGGCGTCGGCAAGGGACTGGCGGCGGGCGACGCATGGCCCAACTGGTATCAGGACAATCCGTTCAAGGCCGCCCGCGACAGCATGATGGGCAATGCCAAGCCGGCGGCGGCGACGCCGGGCAAATGACCGGCTGACGCATCCTGGACGATGGTCACGACAACGGCGCTGCGGCGCCGTTGTCGTTTCCACTGGTTTTCCACGGCTTTCGCTACCGCAGCTGATGCCAGTCACGCCGCTTCCTGTAGGAGCGGCTTCAGCCGCGACAGGAATTCCCGATGTGACATGTTGTAAAGGATCGCAGTGGACGCTCCGGAGTTGCCCCCTGGACGTTTTTCATTGCCCGTCACCAAGGAAACGCAAAGCGCCCCAACACAAGGTCATGGCAAATGACCCGCATAAAAAAACGCCTGGCGCTCGCGTCCAGGCGTTTCGTCGAACACTGCGCATCGATAAGCGCATGGCCGACCGCATCGTTGCGCGGCCGGCCATGCCACTGCGTCAAGCGGCCTGCTTGGATTTCTCCAGGCTGGCCATGTCGATGACGAAGCGATACTTCACGTCGCCCTTGAGCATGCGCTCGTAGGCCTCGTTGATCTGCGCCATCTCGATCGTCTCGATGTCGGACACGATGCCGTGCTTCGCGCAGAAATCCAGCATCTCCTGGGTCTCGCGAATGCCGCCGATCAACGAGCCGGCCAGCTGCCGGCGCTTCAGGATCAGATTGAACACCGTCGGCGACGGATGCGGCTCGGCCGGCGCACCGACCAGGGTCATCGTGCCATCGCGCTTGAGCAAGGTCAGGAACGCGTCCAGGTCGTGCGGGGCGGCGACGGTATTCAGGATGAAGTCGAAGCTGTTGGCGTGCGCCGCCATTTCCTCCGGCAGCTTGGATACCACCACTTCGTCGGCGCCCAGACGCAGGGCATCTTCCTTCTTGTTCGCCGAGGTCGTGAACAGCACCACATGCGCGCCCATCGCGTGCGCGATCTTCACGCCCATATGGCCGAGACCGCCCAGGCCGACGATGCCGACCTTCTTGCCCGGTCCCACCTTCCAATGATTCAGCGGCGAATAGGTGGTGATACCCGCGCACAGCAGCGGTGCCACCGCGGCGAGGTCCTTTTCGGCATGGCGGATCTGCAGCACGTACTTCTGGTCGACCACGATATGGTCGGAGTAACCGCCATAGGTGTTCTCGCCACCGAACATCGGGCCATTATAGGTGCCGACGAAGCCGTTTTCGCAATATTGCTCTTCGCCGTCCGCGCAGGACGCGCAATGCCGGCAGCTATCGACCATGCAACCGACACCGGCCAGGTCGCCGACCTTGAAGGACTGGACCTGATCGCCGACCGCGGTCACGCGGCCGACGATTTCGTGTCCCGGCACGGACGGGTATTGGGTGTTCTGCCACTCGTTGCGTGCCGTATGCAGGTCGGAGTGGCAGACACCGCAGTAGAGGATCTCGATGCTGATATCCTGCGGCCCGATCGCACGGCGCTCGAACGCGTAAGGGGTCAGCGGCTGATCGGACGCCAGTGCGGCGTATCCATTGGCTTGGCTCATGGGAGAGTTCTCTGTGGCGGGGAGGAGGTCGCGGCTTGCGGACGCCGGTGTCATCGGAGCCGACGGTGCAGGTCGAAGTCGGCTGGCTTAGCAGACAAAAAGTCTAAGCCGCGATGCATTAAAAGCACGCATCGTCGATGGAACGGAGCGGCCCATCGTGGCGGGCTGACCAACGAACGAAGTGCCGCGGGATTGCGCAGATCGGCGCCGGGGCAAGGATTGAAGCGCTGCGAACAAGCGCCATGCGAGCGCGGGCCATCAGGCGTCGCAAGGGCGTCAGATCGGCGGGCGGTCATGGCCCTTCCCGACTTCGGCCCACCCAACGGGCGGGTCGGGATGGAGCTTCACGTTGATTTGTAGCTTTTCTCACGCGCAATAAAAAATCCCCGTCCTTGGGGGACGGGGATTCGGGGTAAAGCCCCTGGCGATGACCTACTCTCGCATGGCTTGAGCCACACTACCATCGGCGCAGCTGCGTTTCACTTCCGAGTTCGGGATGGGATCGGGTGGTTCCACAGCGCTAATTTCACCAGGGAGACGGTTGGAGTGTCGCCGCGATGCGTCTTCGAACAGCGCACGAGTGTGCGGTGTGGGAAGGACGGCATGGGCGCCAGCCTCTCATAGGGTGTGACGTAGCGAGCGTTTGGATAGCTATCGACGTGTGTCGTGCTAAGGGTTGCTTCTTGAGGAAGCAACTTGAGGTTATATGGTCAAGCCGCACGGATCATTAGTATCAGTTAGCTCAATGCATTGCTGCACTTACACACCTGACCTATCAACCACGTAGTCTACATGGTTCCTTAAGGGGGCTTGTGCCCCGGGAAGTCTCATCTTGAGGCGCGCTTCCCGCTTAGATGCTTTCAGCGGTTATCGCTTCCGAACATAGCTACCCGGCAATGCCACTGGCGTGACAACCGGAACACCAGAGGTTCGTCCACTCCGGTCCTCTCGTACTAGGAGCAGCCCCTCTCAAACTTCCAACGCCCATGGCAGATAGGGACCGAACTGTCTCACGACGTTCTGAACCCAGCTCGCGTACCACTTTAAATGGCGAACAGCCATACCCTTGGGACCGACTACAGCCCCAGGATGTGATGAGCCGACATCGAGGTGCCAAACACCGCCGTCGATATGAACTCTTGGGCGGTATCAGCCTGTTATCCCCGGAGTACCTTTTATCCGTTGAGCGATGGCCCTTCCATACAGAACCACCGGATCACTAAGACCTACTTTCGTACCTGCTTGATCCGTCGATCTTGCAGTCAAGCACGCTTATGCCTTTGCACACAGTGCGCGATGTCCGACCGCGCTGAGCGTACCTTCGTGCTCCTCCGTTACTCTTTAGGAGGAGACCGCCCCAGTCAAACTACCCACCATACACGGTCCCCGATCCGGATTACGGACCTAGGTTAGAACGTCAAGCACGACAGGGTGGTATTTCAAGGATGGCTCCACTGCAGCTAGCGCCACAGTTTCATAGCCTCCCACCTATCCTACACAGACGAACTCAACGTTCAGTGTAAAGCTATAGTAAAGGTTCACGGGGTCTTTCCGTCTTGCCACGGGAACGCTGCATCTTCACAGCGATTTCAATTTCACTGAGTCTCGGGTGGAGACAGCGCCGCTGTCGTTACGCCATTCGTGCAGGTCGGAACTTACCCGACAAGGAATTTCGCTACCTTAGGACCGTTATAGTTACGGCCGCCGTTTACTGGGGCTTCGATCAAGAGCTTCGCCTTGCGGCTGACCCCATCAATTAACCTTCCAGCACCGGGCAGGCGTCACACCCTATACGTCCACTTTCGTGTTTGCAGAGTGCTGTGTTTTTGATAAACAGTCGCAGCGGCCTGGTTTCTGCGACCCTCTTCAGCTATAGCTCGCACGAGCCACCAAAAAGGGTGCACCTTCTCCCGAAGTTACGGTGCCATGTTGCCTAGTTCCTTCACCCGAGTTCTCTCAAGCGCCTGAGAATTCTCATCCTACCCACCTGTGTCGGTTTACGGTACGGTCTGCGTAAGCTGAAGCTTAGGAGCTTTTCCTGGAAGCGTGGTATCAGTGACTTCGTCTAAAAGACTCGTCTCGGTGCTCGGTCTTAAAGGATCCCGGATTTGCCAAAGATCCAAACCTACCGCCTTTCCCCGGGACAACCAACGCCCGGTACACCTAACCTTCTCCGTCCCTCCATCGCACTTACGCGAGGTGCAGGAATATTAACCTGCTTCCCATCGACTACGGCTTTCGCCCTCGCCTTAGGGGCCGACTCACCCTGCGCCGATTAACGTTGCGCAAGGAAACCTTGGGCTTTCGGCGTGCGGGTTTTTCACCCGCATTATCGTTACTCATGTCAGCATTCGCACTTCCGATACCTCCAGCAGACTTCTCAATCCACCTTCGCAGGCTTACGGAACGCTCCTCTACCGCGCATCGCTTATCGCGATGCACCCCAAGCTTCGGTTCACTGCTTAGCCCCGTTAAATCTTCCGCGCAGACCGACTCGACCAGTGAGCTATTACGCTTTCTTTAAAGGGTGGCTGCTTCTAAGCCAACCTCCTGGCTGTCTATGCCTTTCCACATCGTTTTCCACTTAGCAGTGAATTTGGGACCTTAGCTGTGGGTCTGGGTTGTTTCCCTTTTCACGACGGACGTTAGCACCCGCCGTGTGTCTCCCGGATAGTACGTACTGGTATTCGGAGTTTGCAATGGTTTGGTAAGTCGCGATGACCCCCTAGCCATAACAGTGCTCTACCCCCAGCAGTATTCGTCCGAGGCGCTACCTAAATAGCTTTCGAGGAGAACCAGCTATCTCCGGGTTCGATTAGCTTTTCACTCCTAATCACACCTCATCCCCTACCTTTGCAACGGGAGTGGGTT